>NZ_JBHYGL010000001.1:0-600529 GCF_051859025.1 Falsiroseomonas sp.
CCGCATCCCACACCCACCAAACAGCCGCCCGACAGCAATGTCCGGCGGCTTTTTCTTGCGCAGAACGCTGCAGCACAAACAGCAACCAGCCCGATCAACAACGATCTCCCGCAGCCGGCTTGGCGCGGATGCGCTATTCTGTTTCGCTGCGTCCGGGGGATGGGTCGGGATCAGCCACGGCCAGCGCGACCTGTCCCGCATCGTGCCACCGATCCTTGACGCCTAGGAACATCCCATGGCCCTCCGCTGCGACCTCATCATCCGCGACGCGACGCTGTTCGACGGCACGGGCGCGCCCCGGCGCGTCGGCGATATCGGCGTGAAGGGCGATCGGATCGCCGCGATGGGGGACCTCGGCGGCGCCTCGGGGGATCGGGAGGTGATCGCGACCGGCAAGGCCGTGGCGCCTGGCTTCATCGATGCCCACACCCATGACGACCGCGCCGTGCTGATGGGCCCCGCCGGCACCACCTGCAAGACCAGCCAGGGCGTTACCACGGTCGTCTGCGGTTGCTGCGGCGTCTCTCTCGCCCCCGCGCGGTTCAAGACGGCGCCGCCGCCCCCGCTCGACCTGATCGGGGCGGAGGGCTGGTGGCGTTTCGGCGATTTCGGGGACTACGCTCACGCGATCAACTCCAAGGGCTCCGAGGTCAATGTCTATGCCCTCGTCGGCAACCAGACGCTGCGCGTGGAGGCGATGGAGGGCGATGTGATGCGCCCCGCCAATGACCGGGAGATCAACCACATGCATGCCCGCGTGAAGCAGGCCATGCAGGAAGGCGCCTCCGGCTTCTCGACCGGCCTCTACTACGACCCCAACAAGCATGCGACGACCGAAGAGGTGATCGCGATCACCGAGGCGCTTAAGCCCTATGACGGCCTCTATTCCACGCATATGCGCGACGAGGCCGATCGGGTCCTGGCCTCGATCGAGGAGACGATGCGCATCGGCAAGAAGGCCGGCGTCGCGGTGCAGATCAGCCACCACAAATGCTCGCTGCCGGAGAATTACGGGCGGTCCGTGCAGACCCTTCCGCTGATCGAAGCCTATTCGCGCACGCAGGAAGTCGCCTACGACGTCTACCCCTACCCCGCGGGATCCACGGTGCTGATGCCGGATCGCCTGCGGGACGACGTGCCGGTGATGATCACCTGGTCGGTTCCCCACCCGGAGATGGCGGGGAAGTACCTGGCGGACATCGCCCGCGGCTGGAACACGGATATCCGCGCGGCCGCGCAGAAGCTGACGCCGGCCGGGCAGATCAGTTTCCAGATGGATGAGGATGACGTGCAGCGCATCATGGCGCATCCGCTGTCCATGATCGGCAGCGATGGCATCCCGCATGACGCGCATCCGCACCCCCGGCTCTGGGGCACCTTCCCCCGCGTGCTCGGCCACTACGCGCGCGGCCTGAACCTGTTCAGCATGGAAACCGCCATCCACAAGATGACCGGGCGCTGCGCGGAGGCCTATGGCATCGTGGATCGCGGCGTGCTGCGGGAAGGCGCCTATGCCGATCTGGTGCTGTTCGACCCCGCGACGGTGATCGATGCCGCGACCTTCGACACGCCGATGGTGCCCTCCATCGGCATCGAGGAGGTCTGGGCCAATGGCGTCGCGACCTTCCGGCACGGTGTGGGCGACAAGGGCGGCGCGACGGGTGCCCGGCCCGGGCGCCTGGTCACACGGCACCGGGCCTGATCCGCTGGCCCGTTTCCTCCCTGCCTGGCTGCCCCTGAAGCGGCGCGTCGCCAATGACGACACGCCGGCGCCGGAGGGGAAGCAGCATACCGGCCGCAACGCCCTCATCATGGTGGCGCTGATGCTGGTTGGGCTGCTGGTGGCGTCCCAGGTCTTCCGGGGCGGCTGGACGGCGGGGCCGACGGAGATGGAGCGCTATGTACGGTCCGGCCCGCGGATCGGCGCGCAGGAGCTGGAACGGGATCTGCGCGCCGCGCATCCCCCGGGCAGCGAGATCGGCCCGCTTTTTGGTCGGCTGTCCCGCTTCGGCTTCACCTGCGGGGCGCCGCTCGTGGCGGGGGCGGCGGTGGAATGCCGCTACCGCGCGCGGCGGGACGACAACCGCCTGATCTCCGTCACGCTGGATGTGGCGCATGACGGGGTGCGGGTGCAGGCGATCGCGGCGCGGATGGCGGTCACCAACCCCTGATGCAAACGCGGGGCTGCTATATGGGTCAGTTATATTGACCTTTATCCCCTGACTGGCAGGCTGGGCGCATGACGGAATGGCTCCCCCTGCTGGGCTTCGCGATCGCCACCTCGGTCACGCCGGGGCCTAATGTGCTGATGGTGGCGGCCGGCGCGGCCAGCCATGGGGTGCGGGGCGTCGTGCCGCACATGCTGGGCATCACCGTCGGCTTCGGCGCGATGCTGCTGCTGGTGGGGCTTGGCCTGGCGGGGCCGCTCGCGGCCAGCGCCTGGCTGCATGAGGCGATGCGTTGGGCTGGTGCGGCCTGGCTGCTCTGGCTGGCCTGGAAGATCGCCTCCGCGCCGGTATCGGACCGAAAGGGGGCGGGTGAGGGGCCCCGGCGCCCACCTATGGGGTTCCGCAGCGCGGCGCTGTTCCAATGGGTCAACCCCAAGGCCTGGATGATCGCGGCGGCGGTGACGCCCGCCTTCACCCGGGCGGGGGAGCCGCTGCTGCCGCAGGTCGTCGCCATCTCCGCCGCCTTCATCGCCGTCTCCCTGCCATGCCTGCTGGTCTGGGCGGGGATCGGCGCGGGGGCGGGGCGGTTCCTGGGCAGCCCGGCACGGCTGCGCGCCTTCAACATCCTGATGGCGCTGCTGCTGGTGGCGAGCCTGGTGCCGACTCTTCGCTAGGTAGCGGAACCGTTTCCCATCGCGCGCGTTCCTTGCGCGGCCGAACTTGTCGGCCACAGGGGAGCACGCCATGCGGCAGACGACGATACCCATTGCGCTCGCGCTATGCCTGGCGGCGGGGGCGGCCACCGCCCAGCCTGCGGCCACCCGGCAGCAGGAAGACCTGATCGACCATGTCGCCACCGTCTCCGACCTCGCGGCGGTGTGCCAGCCGAGCTGGGGCGGCGTGCCGCGGCTGGAGGCGATCGCCTATTGCCAGGGATTCCTGACCGCGGCCGGCCAGTACCACACGCTGTTGCACCCCGCTTCCAGCCCAATGCGGCCGCTCTTCTGCGTCCCGACGCCGGGGCCGACCGTCGCGGAATCCGGCATCGCCTTCAGCAATTGGGCGCGCGCCAATCCGCAATATGCGCGGGAGCCGGCGCTGGATGGGATGCTGCGCTGGGCGCAGGCGACCTTCCCCTGCCCGCAACCCACGCCCCCGGCCCGCGCCCCGCGCGCGGCCCGCTGAGGAGGACGCCATCATGCACAAGATCAAGCTCGGCATGCTGTTGGCCGCGGGCCTCGGCCTTTCCGCCTGCGGCGACCTCAACCCGACGCAGCAGCGCACGGCGACCGGTGCGCTCGGCGGCGGTGCCATTGGCGGCATCCTCGGCAGTTTCAGCGGCAATACGGGGCTGGGCGCGCTGCTCGGCGCCGGTGTCGGCGCCGGCGGCGGCTACCTCTATGACCAGTCCCAGCAGTCGCGGCAGCCCTACTACGACAATCGCGGCCGCGGCCGCGGGCGGGACCGCGACCGCTACCGGTAGGGCCGGCGCCGTCAGGCCGGGCTGAAGCCCAGCGCCTGGCGGAAGCGGTTCTTCACATGGACCGCGTCCCGGGGCGGCAAGGCGCGGGGCAGATTTTCGGCGGTGATCTTCACCACGGCCAGGTTCAGCCCGGCCATGGCGTGGATGCGGCGGCGAAGCGGCTCCACGCCCTGGCGCTCCGTCACCAGATCCACCGTGGGAAAGCCGCAGGCCGCGGCCACCCGGTCCAGTTCAAGCCCCTGGCCGGTGTGGCTCGGCTGCATCCCCGTCTCCCCGAAATGGCCGTTGTCGAGGATGACGAGGGAGAGGTTCGGCGGGCGTCGCAGCGCGATGGTCGCCAGCGCGCCGAAGCCCATCAGCGCCTCCCCATCCCCCGTGATGACCACGACCGGGCGCGTGGGCTGCGCGGTCGCCAGGCCGAGCCCCACCGTCATCGCGCTGCCCATCGCGGCCCAGAGGTAGTAGTTCAGATCGTGGTCGCCGGCGGCCATCACATCGTAGCTCGGCGAACCGAGGCCGCTGACGACCATCAACCCGCCGCGGTCCCGCAGCAGATCGGCGACGACCGCGCGGCGGTCGAGGTTTCCACTCATCGTCATTGCACCCACGCCTTCTCACCGATCAGTCGCTGGCCGAGCAGCACGGCGCAGGCGCCATCGCCCTCGAACGCCATCGTCGCGGCGCCCTTCAGCAGGGGTGCCACATCCTGCGGCGCATCGGCGCGCCAGGTCATGACGCCCATCAGCTTGAGCGCGGCCTCCGTCGCCTGGCCCATCGGGTTCTGGTGCTGGTTGAACTCCGCCCAGTCGCCGCGCATCGTCACCACCGTCAGGAAGGGGAAGCGCGCCATCGCGACCAGCCCCAGCGTGTTGATGCAATTGCCGACGCCGGAGGATTGCATCAGCAGTGCGCCCCGCTCCCCGCCCAGCCAGGCGCCGGCGAGGTAGCCGATGCCTTCCTCCTCCGTCGTCAGGACCACGGCGGTGATGTCGGGATCGGCCTCCGCCAGGCGCAGCGCGGTGGCGTGGCCGGCATCCGGCACATAGGCGATGTGCTTCACCCCGGCGGCCTTCAGCACGTCGAAGACCTGCCTGCGCCAATCGGGGCTTTCGTTCGGTGTCATGGTGTCCCTCCTTCTGGTGCCGGTGATGATGACGCGGGGAGGGGCATAGCGGGACTATAAGGTTGTGCATTGAGCTATGCCGTGATGGGATGGCTCATGGACCTCCGGCAGCTCAATACTTTCGTGCAGGTGGCGGAACTCGGCAGCCTCAGCCGGGCCAGCGACCGGCTCCGCATCGCCCAGCCCGCGCTCAGCCGGCAGATCAGGCTGCTGGAGGAGGAGCTGCGCGTGCCGCTCTTCACCCGCCATGGTCGCGGCATGGTGCTGACGGCGGCGGGGGAACGGCTGCGCACGCGGGCGGCCTCCATCCTGCGCGACGTGGAGGAGACGCGCGCGGGGCTGATGGAGGAAGCCGGCGCGGTGCGCGGCCGCGTCATCTTCGGCATGCCGCCGACGGTCGGCGCGGTGGTGGCGAACCGCCTGGTGGAACGCTTCCTGACCGCGCATCCCGAGGTGAAGCTGCGCGTCGTCCAGGCCTTCAGCGGCTACCTGCTGGAATGGCTGCAGGGGGGCGAGGTCGATATCGCCGTCGTCTATGCGGGCGCGCGGGCGGCGGGGGTCAGGGCCTCACCCTTGCTGGTGGAGACGCTGTGCTTCGTCACCGCCAGCGGCCAGGTGCCATCGCCGCATCACGGCATCGGCTTCGCCGCGGTGGCGGCGCATCGCCTGATCCTGCCCGGGCCGCAGCACGGCCTGCGCCTGCTGGTGGAGGCGGAGGCGGAGCGCCGGGGCCTGGCGCTGGATGTGGCGGTGGAGGCCGATGATTTGACCGTGCTGAAGGGCCTGGTGCTGCGCGGCCTCGGCGCCACCATCCTGCCCCGCGCCGCGGTGCATGAGGAGGTGGAGGCCGGAAGGCTGCACGCCGCCCCCATCATCGACCCGCATCTGTCCCGCAAGCTGGTGGTGGCGGAACCGCTGGGCCGCCAGCCCGGCAACGCGGTGCGTCGCTTCGCGGAGATGCTGCGCGAGGAGGTGGGCGCCATGGTGGAATCCGGCGTCTGGGACGGGCAGCTGATCGCCGCCGATACAAAGCCGGCATAGGTGATCGGCCGCGATTGTAGTATCCGCGCCACCCCGCCCGCGCCAGATTGCGCCGGATTGCCCCGAGGAAGCCGCCATGGACATGCATCAGCCCGCGACCGATCCCTATGCCGAGATCCGGGCCGAGGTCCGCAAGCTCTGCGCGCGTTTCCCGGGTGAATACTGGCGGGAGCTGGATGCGCGGCGCGGCTACCCCACGGAATTCGTCACGGCGCTGACGGAAAGCGGCTATTTGGCCGCGCTGATCCCAGAGGAATTCGGCGGCGCCGGCCTGAAGCTGTCCGGTGCGGCCGCGATCCTGGAGGAGATCCACGCCAGCGGCAGCAATGGCGCGGCCTGCCATGCGCAGATGTACATCATGGGCACCATCCTCAAGCATGGCAGCCCGGCCCAGAAGGCGCAGTACCTGCCGGGCATCGCGGATGGATCGCTGCGCCTGCAGGCCTTCGGCGTGACGGAGCCGACGAGCGGCACGGACACCACCGCGCTGCGCACGACGGCGAAGCGCGAGGGCGACAAGTGGATCGTCAACGGCCAGAAGATCTGGACCAGCCGGGCGGAGCATTCCGATTTGATGCTGCTGCTGGCGCGCACGACGCCGAAGGACCAGGTGGCGAAGAAGACCGATGGGCTGTCCACCTTCATCGTGGACATGCGCAAGGCACTCGGCAACGGCCTGACCATCCGCCCCATCCGCACGATGATGAACCACAATTCCTGCGAGGTCTTCTTCGACAACATGGAAGTCCCCGCCGAGAACCTCGTCGGCGTGGAGGGCAAGGGTTTCCGCCAGATCCTCGACGGCATGAATGCCGAGCGGCTGCTGATTGCCAGCGAATGCGTGGGTGATGCGCGCTGGTTCACGGAACGCAGCGTGGCCTATGCGAAGGAACGCGTGCTGTTCGGACGCCCGATCGGGCAGAACCAGGGCGTGCAGTTCCCGATCGCCAAGGCCTATGCGCAGATGCGCGCCGCGGAAGCCATCGTGAAGCAGGGGCTTGAGAAGTTCGAGGCCGGCCTGAACTGCGGTGAGGAAGCGAATATGGGCAAGATGCTCGCCGCCGATGCCGCCTGGGCGGCCGCGGAGGCCTGCGTGCAGACCCATGGCGGCTTCGGCTTCGCCGAGGAATACGACATCGAGCGCAAGTTCCGCGAGACCAGGCTGTACCAGGTGGCGCCGATCAGCACGAACCTCGTGCTGAGCTACATCGGCGAGCATGTGCTGGGGATGCCGCGGAGCTATTGAGCCTCCATCGCGCGATGGTGGCGGATCAGGTCGGGGCCACAGGACAGCTTGCGGGCCAGCGGCGTCTCCGGCGCGACCAGGCGCCAGAAGGGCGCGGGGTCCTCCGCCATCCGCTCCAGCGCGCGCTCCGCGACGATGCGGAGGAAGATGGCGGTGGAGGTGGGGCAGGTGGCGTCGGCACCGTGTTCCCGCGCGAGGTCGGCGCGCAGCGCGGCGATGTCGCGCGTCTCGCCGGCGGGGATGGCGCGGATGCGCGCCTCCAGCAGCGCGGGCGTCGCGATGAACAGGCGCTGGCCGGCACGAAGGCCTGCGAAGGGTTTTTCGAGTATGGCCACATGGGCAGGCTTGGCGCCGTGATATTTATGATCCCAGCTCTTCGGCATGAAGGCACCCCGGTGCATCGTATCGGCGCGGAAATGGTGGCTGCGGGGCAGTCGCGGCAAGGGGGGATGGCTTGACCGATCTTGCGCAACAGCGGGGCAAGCCGCTGGCGGGGCTGCTGGTGGTGGCCATGGAACAGGCCGTCGCCGCGCCAACCTGTTCGGTGAAGCTCGCCGATGCCGGCGCGCGGGTCATCAAGATCGAACGCGCGGAGGGCGACTTCGCCCGCGGCTACGACACCGCCGCGGCGGGGCAGTCCAGCTACTTCGTCTGGCTGAACCGGGGGAAGGAGAGCCTGGCCCTCGACATCAAGAACCCCGAGGACAAGGCGCTGCTCGGGCGGCTGCTGGCCCGCGCGGATGTCTTTATCCAGAACCTGGCGCCAGGCGCGATGGAGCGGGCGGGGTTCGGCAGCGCCGCGCTGCGCGAAAAGCACCCGCGGCTGATCACCGTCGACATCTCCGGCTACGGGGAGGAAGGCGAGTATGCCGCGATGAAGGCCTATGACCTGCTGGTGCAGGCGGAAAGTGGGCTCGCCGCCATCACGGGCCATCCGGCGGGGCCGGGGCGCGTCGGTGTTTCCGTCGTCGACATCGCCTGCGGGATGAACGCCCATGCGGCGGTGCTGGAGGCGCTGATCGAGCGCGGCATCACCGGGCGCGGCAAGGGCATCGCCGTCTCGCTCTTCGACGGCATGGCGGATTGGATGAATGTGCCCCTGCTGTATTTCGAGGGCACGGGGAAGGCACCGGCGCGGGTCGGGCTCGCGCATCCCTCGATCTGTCCCTATGGCGCCTTCGCGTGTTCCGACGGGGCGCTGGTGCTGATCTCCATCCAGAATGAGCGCGAATGGATGGGCCTCTGCGCGGGCTTCATGGGCGATGCGGCGATCGCCGCGCGGCCGGGCTGGGGCAGCAACAATGACCGCGTCGCCAACCGCGCGGCGGTGGATGCGGAGGTCGCGCGCCACTTCGCCGGGCTGACCCGGGCGGAGGCGGCGGCCCGTCTGAACGCGGCGGGCATCGCCTATGGCTTCGTGAACGGGGTGGCGGAGTTGGCGGCGCATCCGGCGCTGCGGCGGCTCGCGGTGGAGACTCCGGCGGGCATCGTCTCCATGGCCGCGCCGGCGGCCCGATTCGCGGATGGCGCGCGCGTATACGGCCGGGTTCCCGCGCTGGGTGAGCACGGGGCGGCGATCCGGGCGGAATTCGCGGGTTAAGGGCTGCTGCGCAGGCAGGCAAAGCTTGCCACGAATGCTCCCTTTCGGATGATTGCTTGGGCGTTCGTTAAGCGTTGGGCGCAGATCATTAACGTTTTCATGCGGCTGACGCATGCCTGGGCTGCGAGGGCAAAAAGACCTTGCAGCGGGGGTAGGCGGTCCCTATTTTGTGCATCGCAGCAACACAGCATCGCTGGGTTGTCTGTCTTTCTTGGACGTTTCCTCCCTAAACTCGGCGGTCCCTCACGGGACCGCCCTTTTTTTTGCCCGGGCGGGCGAGGAAGGAATCAAGGGCTTACGCGGCGCGGTTGAACCGTCGCGAGGGCAGCCTGGCGACCCCGGCCACCGATATCAGCGCAAAAAGGTCCAGTCCGTCCCCGCCAGGACGCTGATGAGCCGCTTCAGGTCCCGCGTTAGCGGCCCCATCCCCGGCGCCCGTTCCACCCGTGCCTCATCCATGTAGAGGCTGCGCGCGATCTCGATCTGCAGCGCATGCACGGCTTCCCGCGGGCGGCCGTAATGGCGGGTGACGTAGCCGCCGGCATAGGGGTCGTTGCGCCGCACGCGGTAGCCCATGCCGGAAAGCGTTTCCTCCACCAGGCGGGTGGCGCGGGGGGCGCAGGCGGTGCCATGCGCGTCGCCCAGCACGAAATCGGCCGGGTTGCCGCCATGGGCGGGATGCGCGGGCATGGAGTGGCAATCGATCAGCAGGCAGACGCCGAAGGCGGATCGCGTATCGGCGATCAATTCGCCCAGCGCCGCGTGGTAGGGCTGCCAGCAGCGGCGGATTCGGTCCTCGGCCTCCGCGAAGGGCAGCTTGTGGCGGTAGACGGGCTCACCGCTCGCCACCACGCGGGCGATGGTGCCGAGGCCGGCGCCGACGCGGGGGCTCGCGCTGTTCACCCAGGCGGGGAGGGGGCCATCGAACATCGTCGGGTCCAGCTCCCACGGCTCCCGGTTCGCATCGCAATAGACGCGGGGGAAGGTGGCGGTGAGCAGCGGCGCGCCATAGCCCGGGGCGGCGGCGAAGAGTTCGTCGACGAAGCTGTCCTCGCTGCGGCGAAGCGCGGTCGCGTCGAGCCGCGCGCCGGCCAGGAAGGCAGGGCTGTAGTTCGTGCCGCTATGCGGGGAGGCGAAGACCACTGGCACGGTCTGCCGTTCCGGCCGCGCGATGCGGAAGGGCGGCAGATCAGCGGCGGGCGCCTCGGTCTTGAGGGGGAGGTCCATGGATCGCCCGATCAAGCCACAGCGCGACCCCTGCTGTCACCCCGCCTGCGCCACTTCGACGCGGTCCCGCCCCCTCTCCTTGGCCGCATAGAGGGCGAGGTCGGAGGCGGCGAGGGCGGCCTTCAGGCTTTGCGTGGCATCCCCTCCACCCAGCGTGGCGATGCCGATGGAGACGGTCGTCACCGAATCCCCGCCCTCGGGGTGGGGGACTTCCGCGCGGACGGCCTGGCGCAGGCGCTCCGCCAGGGTGGCGGCCTCCGCCAGGCTGGTGGCGGGGAGGAGGGCGGCGAATTCCTCGCCGCCCAGCCGGCCCAGCACATCGCCGGCGCGCAACTGCCCGGCCATGGCGCGGGCGGCGCCGGCCAGCACGACATCGCCGGCGGCATGGCCCCAGCCATCGTTGATGCGCTTGAAGCGATCGAGGTCGAAGGCCAGCAGCGCCACGGGCTGGCCCTGGCGGCGGCAGGTGGCGATGGCGGCATGGGCCTGGGCCTCGAACCCCCGGCGGTTGGCCAGGCCGGTCAGCAGGTCCGTCACCGACAGCGCCGCGAGCTGCGCCAGCGCCGCGTCGCGCTGCGCCATCACCTGCATGACGCGCAGCGCCAGCAGCGGCACCGCGAGGTCGAAGCCGATCCAGAGCCAGTTGGTGAGGCTGATGGGAGCGGTCGGGGCCTGCACCACGTTCCACCAGCTGTCCTGCACCGCCTCCGCCACGCCGATGCCGAGCACGAGGGCCATGAGGCCCAGCACCGGCTCCGGCTTCCCCTGGCGGGACGCGGCCGCGAGGCGCCAGAGCGCCAGCACGGCGGCCAGGCCGCAAAGGCCGCCCATCAGCAGCCGCGCGAGGAGGAAGAGGATGTTGTCGGTGGTCATGCCGGCCTGGAGGAGTCCCGCTTCGGGGGGCTTGTCTCGCCTCCGCCGGGGCGCTAATCAGCGGGCCTCCGGACGGTGGGGCGCTTAGCTCAGCGGTAGAGCACTACCTTGACACGGTAGGGGTCACAGGTTCAATCCCTGTAGCGCCCACCACTATCCCCCGCGCATCCCATCCATGACGTTGACCGGCGACGCCTGCTGTCGCAAACCTCGCCCGCCAGATCGGGGAGAGAACAACGCCATGCGCCGCCGCCATCTTCTTGCTGCCTCAACCGCCGCCATGGGCGCCGCCATCGCCATGCCGGGAATCGCCCGCGCGCAGGCCACGGTGACGATGCGCCTGTCCCACCAGTTCCCGCCCGCGCACCACAATGCGCGCGTCATCGCATCCTTCGCCGAGGATGTGGCCGCGCGGTCGAACGGCCAGGTGGCCGTGCAGGTCTTCCCGGCGGAGCAGCTCGCCCGCGCGGGCGAGAATTTCCCGGGCGTCGCGCGCGGGTCCTTCGAGGCCGCGGCCGCGGTGAATTTCCAGTGGGGCACGACCCTGCCGGAGATGAACGCGATGACCGTGCCCTACTTCTTCACGGATTTCCCGCGCATCCAGCGCTTCGTCGGCAGCGACGCGGCCAGGTTCCTGGAGACGGCGCTGGAACGGCGCGCGGTGAAGAACCTCATGTGGCTCTACACCACCCGCCAGAGCATTTTCACCAGCGGCCGCAGGCCGATCGTGAACCTGGAGGATTTCCGCGGGCTCAAGATCCGCGGCCTCAATTCGCTGACGGACAATGCGCTGACGGCGGTGGGCGCGGCGCCTTCCTCCATGCCCGGGCCGGAAGTGCCGCAGGCGCTGCAATCCGGCGTGCTGGATGCGGGGCTCACGGACCTCTCCGCCGCCGTGTCGCGCCGCTTCTACGAAGTGCAGCGCTTCGGCACCGTCACGCCCTACTTCGCCGTCATCAGCCATGTCTACGTCAACCCGCGCTGGTACAACGGCCTGCGCCCCGAACACCGCGCGGCGATCGACGCGGCCGCGCGCAAGGCGGAGATCGACCAGCTGCGCGTGACGGAGGAAACCGCCGCCGCGGCCGTCGCCGAACTCCGCGCCAAGGGCATGACGATCCATGAGCAGACGCCGCAGGAACTCGCGACCTGGCGCGGCGCGATGCAGCAGCCCGTGATCGACGCCTTCCTGCGCATCGCGCCGGAAGGCGGCGCCCGCATCCTGGAACTGCTGCGCGGCATCCCTGCCGCGTGAAGCTGGTGCAGCGCCTGGCGGCCATCCTGAGTCGCGTCGCCGTCGCCATCGGGTCGGTGGCGACGGTGACGTGCCTGTTCCTCGTCGGCTACTCCGTGGTGATGCGCTACGCCTTCGGCGCGCCGCAGCCCTGGGTGGACAAGGTGGCGGGGTGGCTGGTGCTGGGGCTGGTGATGCTGGCGGCGCCGGAGGCGCAACGGCGCTTCGAGCATATCGGCGTGGATGTCGCGGTGTCGAAGCTCGGCCCCAGGCTGGCGCGCGCCGCACATCTCATCGGCACGCTCAGCGTCGCGGCGGTGGCGGCGGTGCTGGTCTATGCGGGCTGGGAGGCGATCGAATTCAGCCTGATGGTCGGCATGATGACGGATATCGACGGCGTGCCGGAATGGTGGATCCAGCTGCTGCTGCCCATCGGTGCCGGGCTGCTGCTGGTGGTGGCGCTGGTGCAGAGCCTGGTGCTGGCACTCGGCGGGCGGCCCGACCACCTGCCGACGGGCGACGAGGAATTGCCGCGCGACACGCTGGCGCGCGGGGAGTGAATTCGTGACCTTCCTGATCCTGCTCGCGGTGCTGATCGGGCTGCTCTACCTCGGCATGCCGATGTTCGCGGCGCTGTTCCTGCTGCCGCTCGGCGTCCTCATCGCGCTCGAAGGCGGCGTGCCGGCACTGGGCGAGATGGTGATCGGCAAGCTGGATGGCTACCTGCTGGTGGCCATCCCGCTGTTCATGCTGATGGCGCATATCATGGTGCGCGGACGTGTGGTGGATGACCTCTACAACGCCGCCTTCGCGATGATGCGCAAGGTCCGCGGCGGCGTCGGCATCGCCACCGTCGCGGCCTGCACGATCTTCGCCGCCATCAGCGGTTCATCCGTCGCGACCGCGCTGACGATCGGCAAGATCGCCATTCCGCAGATGCTGAAATACGGCATGTCCCGCAAGGGCGCCTTCGGCGTCGTCGCCGGTGGCGGCACGCTCGGCATCCTGATCCCGCCCTCCGCGCCGATGGTGCTCTACGCCTATGTGACGGAAACCTCGGTCGCCGCGCTGTTCCTGGCGGGGCTGATCCCGGGGCTGCTGATGGCGACGATGTTCGCGGCCTATTGCTTCATCACCGAGGGCAAGGCGGTGGTGCCGGCGGATGAGCCGGTGCCGGAGGCCGCGCACCAGGCCCTGGCCCGCGCGGGCTGGTCGCTGAGCCTGCCGATCTTCGTGCTCGGCGGCATCTACATGGGTGTCTTCACCGCGACGGAGGCCGCGGGGACGGGCACGCTCTACGCCCTGCTGATCGCGGGGCTGATCTACCGGACGCTGACCTGGCGGGACGTGGTGCAGGGGGTGGAGGAGGCGACGCGCACCTCCGCCATGCTGCTGATGATCATCGCGGGCGCGGCCATCTACGGCTTCATGCTGACCAAGCTGCAGGTGCCGCAGGAACTGACGAAGCTCGTCGCCGACCTTGGGCTGGGGCGCACGGGTTTTCTCATCGCCATGATGGTCCTTCTGTTCGTGCTGGGGCTGGTGCTGGAGAGCTTCTCCATCATCCTGCTGACCATGCCGGCCATCCTGCCGCTGCTGGCGCAACTCGACATCGACAAGGTCTGGTACGGCATCCTGCTGACGCTGAGCCTGGAGATGGCGTTGATCTCGCCCCCCGTCGCGCTGAACCTGGTGGTCATCAAGGCCATCACCGGCGCGCCGCTGTCGGAGGTGAACCGCAGCATCTACCCCTACATGCTGATGCTGGCCTTCGGCACCGCGATGCTGATCGCCTTCCCGGAGATCGCGCTGTGGCTGCCGCGGCAGGCGGGGTATGGCGGGTAGTGTGGCTTTTTAGTTTTTAGCCCGATTTACCCGCTTTAGCACGTTTAGCACCGTTTTCGGGGGTGCCTCGGCGGCAGCCCAGCCGTGCCGGGTGCAGTGCTGGCCAATGATGGAGAGAACGTAGCAGAAACAAAGCGGCTGGCGCCAGCGGAAACGGCGTCCTGCCTCACGCGCAGGGGCTGATCGCCAGGAACGGCGCGGGGTCCAGGTGGCGGCCTTCCCGCAGCACTTCCAGATGCAGATGCGTCCCCGTGGTGATGCCCGTGCGGCCGATGCGGCCGATCGCCTCGCCCTCCGCCACCCGGCGGCGGCCATTCGCCAGGGTGGGCGCGACGGCGCCGAGATGGGCGTAGCGCGTCACCAGCCCATCGGCGTGGCGCAGCTCCACCTCCAGCCCCGTGCCGGCGCGGGTGCGGCGGATGGTGGTGACGGTGCCGGCGGCGGCGGCGCGGACCCAGGCGCCGGCGGGGGCGGGGATGTCGATCCCCTTGTGGTCGCCGGAGGCACGCGGGTTGTCCAGGCTGCGCGGCCCGAAGGGGGAGGAGATGCAGGCCGGCGTCAGGGGCAGCGCCAGGCGCGGTTCCTCCGCCCTTGCCAGGGCGGGCGCCAGCAGCAGCAGGGACAGGGCGAGGCGCATGGCGCCTGCTACAGCGGGCCGGGCCTGCCGAACAGCCAGCCCTGGCCGTAATGGACGCCGAGGTTGCGCATGACCTCCGCCTCCTCCTCCGTCTCGATGCGTTCCGCCACCACCTTGGCGCCGACGGCCAGCGACAGATCCACCATGGCGGCGACGAAGCTGCGGTCCCTTTCGCTGGTCAGCGCGGCCTGCACGAAGGTGCCATCCACCTTCACGTAGTCCGTAGGGAAGGATTTCAGGTAGCGGAAGGCGGCGGCGCCGGCGCCGAAATCATCGATGCAGACGGGCACGCCCCGGGCGCGCAGCGCCCGCAGCGTGGAGGCGGCGGAATCCTCATCCTCGATCTCGGCGCTTTCGGTGAGCTCCACCATCACCCGCCTGGCCCCGCGCGGGTCCCGGTCCAGCAGCGCGAGGAGGCGCGTGCGGAAGGCGCGGGACTGGGTGGAGAGGCCGGAGATGTTGAAGGCGAGGTGATGGCCTTCCGCCACCGCATTGGCCGCCGCGATGGCCATGGAGGCGACGGCCAGGTCCAGTTCCTCCGTCAGGCCGATGGTCTCGGCGAGCGCGATGAAATCCTGCGGACCCTCGCCGGGTTCCAGCACGCCGGCATCCAGGCGGATCAGGGCTTCGTGGTGATGGACCTGGCGGGTTTCGAGATCGACGATGGGCTGGAAATCGAGCCGGAAGCGGCGTTCGGCCACGGTGCGGCGCAACGCCGCGGCGCGGCTGGTGACGCGGGCGACGACGCCCCCCAGCCCGTTGGCGAAGCCGGCATCGCGCAGCCCATCCGCGCCGAAGCGGGCGAAGGCGGCCAGGCCGTGGCGCAGCGCGCGAGCGGCCTGGGAGGGGGTGAGGCCATCGGTCTTCAGGTCGATGGGGGTGGCGACGATGGAGATGCCGGGATTGTCGGGGCCGAGCAGCGCCTCCAGGTGCCTGGTGACGTCCTGCAGATTGGGGAGGGAGCCGGCCTCATCCGGCACCACGCCGTACCGGCCGGGGCCGAGCCGGGCGGTGAGGCCGCCCGGGTCGGGCTGGCTGATGATCAGCCGGTCGATCCGCTGCTCGGCCTCCGTCCCCGCCACGCCCTTCACCTCCAGCAGGCCAAGCTGGGCCTTGCCGCCGGCGCGGAGCTGCTGCGTCGCCTCCCGCAGCAGGACTTCGCCATCGCAATCGTGGAAGTCGGGCGGGGAGGGCATGGGCGCGAAGGCCAGGCAGAGGCGCGGCCCGGCATCGGCGGAGGCAAGCTGGAGGCCGGAGACGGAAACGACGGTACGCGCGGCATCGGCCAGGCGGAGGGCCGTGGGGCCGAGGCGCCCATGCGCCGGCATCAGGGCGACGGCGGTCTGGAAGATGGCGCGATCCTCCGGCGCCAGCACATCGGCGGCGTCGCGGCCGATCAGGCTTTCCGGCGTGCGGCCGAGGCGGGCGCGGAAGGCGCCGGCGGCGAAGCTGATGCGGCCATCGGCCCCGACCTCGACCAACAGGTCGGCCGCGGCGAAGGCGAAGGCGACGAAGCGCTCCCGGTCTCCCAGCGAGCGTTGTTGAGCGGCGGCCATGGGCGAAGGGTAGGCCACGACAGGTTGAGGAAGCGTGTCGGGCCGGGGGGCGATCGGCCCTCTCCCCAGGGGGGGAGAGGGCTTCGCGGTCAGGCGGCGGCGCGCAGCGTGCTGGCCAGCGCGTCTTCCGCATCCAGCACGCCGGCCACCGCATGGACGACGGCGGCGATGCGCACGGAAGCCTGGACCTGTTCCTTGCTCAGCCCGCCATGCAGGACGACCTTCTCATGGCTTTCCATGCACATGCCGCAGCCATTGATGGCGGAGACGGCCAGCGACCAGAGTTCGAAATCCACCTTGTCCACGCCGGGCTTGGCCATGATGTTCATGCGCAGCCTGGCGGGCATGTTGGGGTAGTCCCCGCCCACCAGATGGGTGAAGCGGTAGTAGACGTTGTTCATGCCCATGATGGCGGCCGCCGCCTTGGCGGCGGTCAGGGCCTCGGCGGAAAGCTGCGCGCCGAATTCCGCGACCAGGGCCGCGGTCAGTTCCGCGTTGCGGCTGGCGATGGCGGCGGCGACGAAGGTGCCGGCGCGCTGCTGCTGCGTCAGCGCGGGCTCCGTCGCCAGCGAACCGATGTTGAGCTTCAGGTCCTTGGCGTAGTCGGGCAGGCGGTTGCGGATGGCTTCGAGGGACATGGGGAGGGACCTCTGGCTGGGGAAAGAGCGCGCCCCTCCCGCGCCGTCAGCGCGGGAGCGGGGGGTCTACGGGGGGCTGGATGCCCCCCGTTCGCGCGGCGCGGTAGGGTTGGAGTCGCGGCTACCGCGCCGCGCGAAGGCAAAGCTTCAGGCAGCCTTCTCGAACAGCTGCTGCGGCTTCAGGGCTTCCTCGCCCTTCGTCCAGTTGCAGGGGCAGAGTTCGTCGGTCTGCAGCGCGTCGAGCACGCGGAGCACTTCCTGCGGGTTGCGGCCGACATTCAGGCCGTTGACGGAGGCCCACTGGATGGTGCCGTTCGGATCGACGATGAAGGTCGCGCGCAGCGGCACGCCGGCTTCCTTGTCGAGGATGCCGAGCGCGGTGGAGAGCTCCCGCTTCACATCGGCGAGCATCGGGATCTCGAGGTTCTTCAGGTCCTCGTTGTAGACGCGCCAGTTCAGGTGGACGAACTCGCTGTCCGTGGACACGCCGTAGAGCACCGCGTCGCGGTCGGCGAATTCGCCGGCGAGCTTGCCGAAGGCCGCGATCTCGGTCGGGCAGATGAAGGTGAAGTCCTTCGGCCAGAAGAAGACGATCTTCCACTGGCCGGCATCGGTGCTCTCGGTGATTTCGGTGAAGGACTTGCCGGGGCCGCCCAGGCCTTCCTTGCCCGCCTTGACGGCGGTGAGCTTGAAGGCGGGGAACTTGTCGCCAACGGTCAGCATGAGGGGGAGCTCCTGTCTGCGGTTGCGCAAGGCGGCGCGGCCGGTCGCGGAATGTTTCGCGGGACCGGTCGCGGGGCATTGCTGCACTGCGATATGCTGCACCTGCTCAGTCGCTTCCAATGAATTGTTTTCCGGATTTCCATCGACCGGGCCGATCATCCGGCCCAGAAGACGGGATCGCGTTGATCGGATGGCTCGATGATCCTGCCCAGCCCCCAGCAGCTTCGCTACCTCATCGCCCTGGCGGATCACGGGCATTTCGGGCGGGCCGCGACGGCCTGCGCCGTGACGCAATCCACGCTCTCGGCGGGGCTGATCGCGCTGGAACGGCAGATGGCGGCGCAATTGCTGGAACGGGCCTCCGCCTCCAAGCGCCCGGTCTTCACGCCGCTGGGGCGGGAGGTGGTGGCGCGGGCGCGGGTGGCGCTGGCGGCGCTGGAGGCGGTGGCGGAAACCGCGGCCACGGCGCGGGACCCGCTGACGGGGCCGCTGCGGCTGGGCGTGATCCCGACCATCGGCCCCTTCCTGCTGCCCCGCCTGATGCCGGCGCTGCGGCGGGCCTATCCGCGCCTCAGGCTGTGGCTGCGGGAGGATCTGACGGAGCGCCTGGTGCAGGGGCTGGAGACCGGGCGGCTGGACCTGCTGCTGCTGGCCTTGCCGGTGGCGGTGGCGGGCGCGGCGGCGGGGCAGATGGAGACGCTGCCGCTGGGGGAGGATGCCTTCAGCGTCGCGCTGCCCGCCGGCCACCGCCTGGCGGCGCGGGAGGTGGTGCCGGTGGAGGCGCTGGCGGGGGAACGGGTGCTGCTGCTGGAGGATGGGCATTGCCTGCGGGACCACGCGGCCGCCGCCTGCGGCCTGCCGCGCGGCATCCTGCCGGCCGGGGAGGAAGGCTTCGCCGCGACCAGCCTGCACACGCTGGTGCAGATGGTGGCCGGGGGCCTTGGCGTGACCCTGCTGCCGCAACTCGCGCTGGATGGCGGGGTGCTGGCGGGCGCGCCGGTGGAGGTGCGGCGGCTTGAAGGGGCGGCGCCGGGGCGGGTGCTGGCCCTGGCCTGGCGGCCCCGAAGCCCGCGGGCGGCGGAGTTCCAGGGGCTGGGTCCGGCCGTCGCGGCGGCGATCGCGGGGGGCTGACGCAAGAGGTCGCGACAAACGTATACTATTTCTCTCGTGTTGCGTTGCGGGGGCAACGGAGAGACAGAACGATGACCATTGCCTTGTCCGGGGCTCCCCTGGCCGAGTTGCCCCTGCGCGCGCTGATCCGGTCCCGGCTGCTGCTGGGCGTGCTGGCGCTGCTGCTGCTGGTGGATGCGGGCTTCCTGGCGGCCCATGCGGGCCAGGTGATCGCGGAATGGCGGGGGCTGGTCGCGCCGGGCGCGGCGCGGTTCAGCATCGAGGCGGAGGGCGGGCCCTCCGAGATCTATGAAGGCGCGAAGGCCGGCGTTTGCGTGCTGGCGCTGGTGATCGTCGCGTGGCGGGAATCCCAGCCCGTCTATGCGGCGCTCGCGGCCGCCTTCGCGCTGGCGCTGGCCGACAATGCCCTGGCGCTGCATGAGCGTTGGGGCGCCGCGGTCGCGCAACTGCTGCCGCTGGGCCGAGGGGCGGCGCAGGCGGGCGGGGAGATCACCTTCTTCCTGGCGGCGGGGCTGCTGATGCTGGCGGCGCTGACGCTGGGCTTCACACGCAGCGCGCCGCCGCACCGGCGCATGGGCCTGCCCTTTGTCGGCCTGCTGCTGGCGCTGGGCGGCTTCGCGGTGGTGGTGGATTTGGTGCATGCCGCGGTGGCGGGGCAGCGGCGGGCCTTCGACCGGCTGTTCGGCCTGGTGGAGGATGGCGGGGAGATGGTGGTGCTCTCGCTGGCCTGCGCGCTGGCGATCGCCCTGCTGGCGGCGCTGCGCGCGCGGTGAGGCGCCTCAGAATCCCCCGCCGGCGGCGAGCCAGGCGGTTTCCTCCGGCGTGTTCGCCCGGCCGAGCGCCGCGTTGCGGTGGGGGAAGCGGCCGAAGCGCTGGATGACGGCGCGGTGGGCCCAGGCATAGGCGATGACGCTGCCGGGCAAGGCGAGCGCGGGCGTGTCGCGCAGGCCCTCGAACAGCGCGACGGAGAGGTCCTGGTCGGCCAGGGCCTCCCCGTGTTCGAAGGGCAGGTAGAGGAAAACCCGTTGCAGGGGCGTCAGCGCCAGGTCCTGGCGGTTGCTCAGCACGGCCCGGCGGGCGATGGCGCGGGCGTGGGGGTCGGAGGCGAAGGCCTCCGCGCTGCCACGGAACAGGTTGCGGGGGAACTGGTCGAGCAGGAGGAGGAGGGCCAGCGCGCCTTCCGGCGTCTCCGCCCAGTCGTCCAGCGCGCCGTCGCGGGCGGGGGCGACGAGTGCGCCGAAGCCGTCGCGGCAGGTCGTGTCGAAGGCCTCGTCCTTCACGAACCAGGCCTGGCGCCAGGTGGTCGGGCCCTCGCTGAACCAGAAGGCCAGCAGGCGCTGGATATCGGCGTTCATGCCAGGGCCTTGTCGAGCAGGCGGATGGAGTGGACCGCGTTGCGCTGCGCGAGGTCGCCGATCTGGTGGCGGCAGGAGGTGCCGTCCGCGACGATGAAGGCGCTGGAAGCGGTCTTGCGGATGTGGGGCAGCAGGGAGAGTTCGGCCATGGCCCTGGAGGCGGGGAGCTTCGCGGCCTCATAACCGAAGGCGCCGGCCATGCCGCAGCAGGAAGACGTGATCGGCGTCACCTTCAGGCCGGGGATGGCGGCGAGCATGGCGACCGCCGGGGTGAAGGCGTTGAAGGCCTTCTGGTGGCAATGGCCGTGGATATGGGCCTCCGCCCCGATGGGCTTGAGGCGGAGCGTCGGCTTGGTCGCCGCCAGCCATTCGGAGATCAGCATGGCGCGTGAGGCGAGTTTCTCGCTGGCCTTGCCGGGGAGCAGGGCCAGGAATTCGTCACGCAAGGTCATGAGGCAGGAAGGTTCGAGGCCGAGGACGGGGCTGTCGAAGGGCGCCAAGGCTTCGATCGTGCGGGCGGCCTCGGCGCGGGCCTGCGCGACCATTCCCGCCGCCAGATAGGTGCGGCCATCATCGAGGGGACGGGTGCGGCGCGGCGGGCGGGCCACGGCGGGGTCGGCGCCGGCGGCGCGCAGCACGCGCAGCGCGGCGCGGATGTTCTCCGGTTCGAAATAGCGGTTGAAGAGGTCGGGGAGGAGGATGACCTCGCCTTCGCGGCCATCCGGCGCGCGGCATTCCCAGTCATGGAAGGCGTCGAGCCGGAAGCGGGGCAGGGATCGGCCGGCGGCGAGGCCGAGCAGCGCCTCCGACAGCCGCTTGCCGCCGGGGACCAGGTCCCGCGCATTGGCAAGCCAGGGCACCATCGCGGCGAAGGGCGCCCAGCGCGGCATGGGGCCGATGAGGCGATCGAGCATCCGCGGGCCGTGGACGGCGTTGCGGGCGGCGGTGGCCTCGATCTTCATCTTCGCCATGTCCACGCCGGTCGGGCATTCGCGGCGGCAAGCCTTGCAGCCCACGCAGAGTTCCATGGCGTCGGCGACGTCATCGGAGGCGAGGCCGCCGGGAAGCTGGCCGGTCAGCGCCAGGCGCAGCGTGTTGGCGCGGCCGCGCGTCAGGTGCTTTTCGTCGCGCGTGGCGCGGTAGGAGGGGCACATGGCGCCGGCATCGAATTTCCGGCAGGTGCCGTTGTTGTTGCACATCTCTACCGCACCCAGCAGGCCGCCTGTTATGTCCCCTGGGCGGGCCGCCCAGGCGGACCAGTCCATGGCGGGGGTGATGGCGGCGGGCGTGTAGTCCTCGTGGTACCGCAGCAGGGTGCGGTCATCCATGCGCGGCGGGTGGACGATGCGGTTCGGGTTCAGCAGGCCGTGCGGGAGTTCGGCGGTGGCGGGGTCGAAGGCGTCCTTCACCGCTTCGAAGGCACGCGCGATGCGGGGGCCGAACATGGGTTCGTTGAATTCGGAACGGACGATGCCGTCGCCGTGCTCGCCGGAGTGAGAGCCCTTGTATTCGCGGACCAGCGCGAAGCATTCCTCCGCGATCGCGCGCATCTTCGTCACGTCCTCGCCCGACTTCATGTTGAGGACGGGGCGGACATGCAGGCAGCCCACGGAGGCGTGCGCGTACCAGGTTCCCTTGGTGCCATATCGCGCAAAAACGTCGTTGAGGCGTTCGGTGTAGTCGGCGAGGTCGTCGAGGCCGACGGCGCAATCCTCGATGAAGGAGACCGGCTTCCCGTCGCCCTTCATCGACATCATGATGTTGAGGCCGGCTTCACGGACTTCGGCGACGCGGGCCTGGAAGCCGGCATCGGTGATGCGGACCACCTGGCCGGGCAGGCCGAGGTCGCCCATCATCTCCTCCAGCCGGTCGAGCCCTTGCAGCAGCGTCGCATCGTCATGGCCGTGGAACTCGACGATCAGCAGGCTGTCGGGTTCGCCGATCAGGATCTGGTCGATGGTGTCGCGATAGATCGGGATGGAGCGGCCGAGGTCGATCATGGTGCGATCGACCAGCTCCACCGCCTCCGGGTCCAGCGTGACCAGGTGGCGCGATGCCTCCATGGCGCGGCGGAAGGACGGGAACTGGCAGATGCCCAGGACCTTGCGCGGCTTGATGGGCCAGAGGCGCAGATCGAGCGATGCGGAGAAGGCGAGCGTGCCCTCGCTGCCCACCAGCAGGCGGGCCAGCGACCCGCGGCCATTCGCGCGGGCATCGGGCGTCAGGGCATCGAGGTTGTAGCCGCCGACGCGGCGGAGCTGTTCGGGGAAGCGGGCGGCGATCTCCTCGGCCTCCCGCATCCCGATCGCGCGGAGCTTCGCGATGAGGTCGCCGACGCTGCCCGGCACATCCGGGCCGAGATTGTCGGGGATCTCGCCGAAATTGAAGCGCGTGCCGTCGGCGAGGATCGCGTCGATGGCGCGGACATTGTCGGCCATCAGCCCGTAGCGGATGGATTTCGATCCGCAGGAATTGTTGCCGGCCATGCCGCCGATGGTGCAGCGCGCCCAGGTGGAGGGATCGACCGGGTAGAATTGCCCCGAGCTTTTCAGCGCATCGTTCAGCGCGCCCAGCGTGATGCCGGGCTGCACGCGGGCGGTATCGCCCTCCACCGACAACACGTTGCGCAGATGCTTCGTGCAGTCGATGACGAGGGCGTGGTTGACGGTCTGGCCGCATTGGCTGGTGCCGCCGCCGCGGGGCAGCACGGCCACGCCTTCCTCACGGCAGACGGCCATGGCGGCGGCGACATCATCGATGCTGCGCGGCACCAGCACGCCCACGGGCTGCATCTGGTAGATGGAGGCATCGGTGGCGTAGCGGCCGCGATCGCCTGCGCTGAACAGGACCTCGCCCTCCACATGGCGGCGCAGGCGCTGCCCGAATTGGCTGTCGGTGAGCCTGTGCTGGCCGGCGATGGCGTTCATGCGGTGACGGTCCCTTATCTCCGGCAGGATGTAGCGCGGGCCTGCCTGGAAATCCGATCTATAATGCTCATCAATCTGACAAGGGTTACTCATTGGCGGGCGGCATGGAAGGGCGGTAGGTAGGCCCCACAGAGAAGGGATCGTCCCATGGCCTATTTCCAGTCCAAGCCCGATGCGCGCCGGCATTTCCTGCACATCCCCGGGCCCTCCAACGTGCCGGACCGCGTGCTGCGCGCGATGGACAACCCGACGATGGACCATCGCGGGCCGGATTTCGGTGCCATGGGCAAGCAGCTGCTCGCCAAGGTGCGGAAGGTGTTCAAGACCGAGGGGCCGGTCGTGATCTACCCGGCATCGGGCACCGGCGCCTGGGAAGCGGCGCTGGTCAACACACTGTCCCCCGGCGACCGTGTGCTGATGTGCGAGACGGGGTGGTTCGCGCATCTCTGGAACGAGATGGCGGAGCGGCTTTCGATCCAGGCCGACTTCATCAAGACGGATTGGCGCCGCGGCGCCGATGTGGAGCAGATCGCGGAGCGCCTGGCGGCGGACAAGGGCCACGCCATCAAGGCCGTCTGCGTGGTGCACAACGAAACCAGCACGGGCTGCACATCCCGCATCGATGAGGTCCGCAAGGCCATCGACGCGGCTGGGCATCCGGCGCTGCTGCTGGTGGATACCATCAGCTCGCTGGGCTCGATGGACTACCGGCACGACGAGTGGGGCGTGGATGTCACCGTCTCGGGCTCGCAGAAGGGCCTCATGCTGCCGCCGGGCCTGTCCTTCAACGCGATCAGCGCCAAGGCGATCAAGGCCAGCGAGACGGCGAAGCTGACGCGCAGCTTCTGGGACTGGAAGCCGATGCTGGCGGCGAACGCCACGGGCTACTTCCCCTACACGCCTGCCACCAACATGCTCTACGCGCTCGACACCGCGCTCGACATGCTGCTGGAGGAAGGGCTGGAGAATGTCTTCGCCCGCCACGACAAGGTCGCGGAAGCGACGCGCCGCGCGGTGCGGCATTGGGGGTTCGAGACGCAGTGCCAGGAGCCCCGGCATTTCTCGAGCGTCCTGACGGCCGTGCGCCTGCCGGAAGGGCACAGCGCGAACGACCTGCGCGCGACGATCCTGCAGAAGTTCAACATGTCGCTGGGCAATGGGCTCGGCCAGTTGAATGACCGGGTGTTCCGCATCGGGCATCTCGGCGACATCAGCGAATTGCAGCTGGTCGGCGCGCTGGGTGGCGTGGAGATGGGGCTGCGCGCGGCCGGCATCCCGCACAAGGCGGGCGGCGTGCAGGTGGCGATGGAGTATCTCGGCGGGAATGCCTGACGCCGTTGGCTTAGCGGCCAAGGCTGCGCCGACCCTCCCCCGCAATCGCGGGGGAGGCAGCAAGGCCAGCTACTTCCGCTGCACGACCAGGACGGCCTGGAAGAAGCGGCCGGGATCATCCACGTAGTCGCGGATGGTGAACCAGTCGGACCAGTGGCGTTCGATGAAGGCCAGCGGCACGGCGGCATCGCCATAGAGGGCGCTGGCGAAGTCGCCCTCCGCACCGCTCGGCAGGAAGGCGATGTCGCCCGCGTCGAACTGGCCGCGCAGCGCGGGGATGCGCGCGGCGTGGCGGCGCAGGTCGCCCTCCCACCCCGTCGCGCCCTCTGGCAGGGCCTCCACGAAATCCAGGAAGCGGCGCGGTTCCAGCGTCAGGGCGAAGATGCCGCCGGGGCGCAGCACGCGCGCGATCTCCGCCACCCAGTGGCGATGCGGCGCTTCCGGCAGATGCGTGAAGACGGAATAGGACATGACGATGTCCATCGACGCATCCGCATAGGGCAGGCGCCCCCAGTGATAGAGCCGGTCGAGGTTGCCCGGCACGCCGAGGTCCCGGCACAGATCGATCGCCTGGGGCCAGACATCGCAGCCATGCAGCGCCTCCGCCCCCACATCCTTCCAGAAGAAGCGCAGGAAGCGCCCCCAGCCGCAGCCGAAATCGAGGAAGGCGCGGCCATCGGACAGGGGCTGTCCCAGCGCCGCCGCGCGGTCCTTCAGCAGGGTATAGAAGCTGAAGGCCTCATGCAGCGTCGAAGGGCCATCGGCGCCGACGAAGCGGCGCTGCGTCTCGGCATCCGGGAAGGCGGGGAAGGTGGCGCCGGCGACATCGCGCGACACCAGGCTTTTCAGCAGCAGGTCGAGCCAGGCCCGGTCATCGAGGGCGCGGATGGCCGGGGGCAGGTCATGATCGGGCAAGGGGGCCTCGGTTTTCGATGCCGGGCTTATAGCGCCAAGCCCGCCGCAGCGCAGCATCGCCGGCGGGAAGCGGGGTTGCCGCGTGGTCGATGCGCGGCCCTGCCCGCGTGGGAGGCATCACGGCCCGGTCTTGCAACCCCGGCGGGGCGGGATCAACGTCCGCGACAAGAACCGACAGGAGACCCCCCCATGGCAGCCCCCAAGCCGATCGAGGTCTGGACCTGGCCGACGCCGAATGGCCACAAGGTGCATATCGCGCTGGAGGAGCTGGGCCTGCCCTACACGGTGGTGCCGGTGAATATCGGGACGGGGGAGCAGTTCGCGCCCGAATTCCTCGCCATCACGCCCAACCACCGCATCCCCGCCATCGTCGATCCCGATGGGCCGGGCGGGCAGCGGATCGCGCTGTTCGAATCGGGCGCGATCCTGATGTACCTGGCGGAGAAGACGGGGCGGCTGGTGCCGGCCGATCCCGCCGGGCGCTACGCCTGCCTGCAATGGCTGATGTTCCAGATGGGCGGCGTCGGCCCGATGTTCGGGCAGTACGGGCATTTCCACGCCTATGCGCCGGAACAGATCCCCTATGCGAAGGACCGCTACGCGAAGGAGGTCACTCGCCTGCACCGGGTGCTGGAAAAGCGGCTGTCGGAAGCCGAGTACCTGGCCGGTGCCGACTACTCCATCGCGGACATCGCGACCTTCCCCTGGATCCGCAACCCCGCGCGGCGGGCCATCGACCTGGCGGATTTCCCCTCGGTGAAACGCTGGCACGATGCGATTGCGATGCGACCCGCGGTGATGCGCGGCGTTGAGGTGCTGGCGGCGAACCAGCGGGTCGGCGCGATGAGTGACAAGGAGCGCGAAGTGCTGTTCGGCAACACCCAGTTCAAGGCACGCTGACCATGGCGGAGATCGATCACATCGTCATCGGCGCACGGACGCTCGACGAAGGCGCCGCCTATGTGGAGGCGCATCTCGGCGCCCGGCCGCAGCCCGGCGGGCGCCATGACGGCATCGGCACGCACAACCTGGTCATGGGCCTCGGCCCCGATTGCTACCTGGAGGTGATCGCGGCCGATCCCGACCAGCCGACACCGCCGCAGGGGCGGCCCTTCGACCTGGATGATCCTTCCGTGAAACTGATGCTGGAAGCGGGGCCGCATCTGATCGGCTGGGTGGCGCGCACGCCGGCGCTGGAAGCGGTGGCGGCGCGGCTGGGTCCGGCGGTGGCGGGGGAGGTGCGGGCCTGGAAGCGGGGGACGCTGTCCTGGCGCATGGCCATGCCGCCGCAACGGCAGGACATGCGGAACCTCATCCCCTCCCTCATCCAATGGGATGACGGGCAGGGGGCGGCGCCGCGGCTTGCGGATTCGGGCTGCCGCCTGGTGGCGCTGGAGGCCGAGCACCATGACGTGGACGCGCTTCGCCAGGCGCTGGCGGCGCGCGGGCTGGAGGAGGCGCTGAAGGTCCGGCGCAGCCCGCATCCCCGGCTGGTGGCGCGGATGATGCGGGCGGATGGGACGGAAGTGGCCCTCGCCAGCGGTTGAGCCGCGGGGATGCGAGTGCAAGTCGCAGTGGAGGGCGCGCTTAATTCCGCCCTCCGGGCGTTGCGGGACGGCGCGCTAGCGGGCAGGCTGGTAGTGCCAGACGCTGGCCGGCGGGAAGTTCAGGGGGGTCCAGGCCTTCCGCTTCGCCTCCAGTCCAAGATCGCGCCATGGCAGCGGCGAGGTGATGCAGTAGGTGTACAGCAGGAAGCCCTTGCCCGGGGCCACGGCTTCGACCGCCGCGATGAATCGGCGCTGCTGCTCGATGGGCAGCAGCACGAGGGGGATGCCGCAGATCGCGGTGCCCACCTTGCCGTGCAGCCGTGCCGGCAGGGCTTCGGGAAGTTCGAAGGCATCGCCCTGGATGACCGTGACGCCGGGCAGCACCCGTCGTAGATGGTGGGCCATGTCCGGCACGATCTCCACCACCACCAGCTTTTCCGCGGGCACCCCCGCGGCGAGGAGCGCGCGGCTGATGACGCCGGTGCCGGCGCCGAGCTCGACCACGACCTCATCCTCCGCATGCCTCACCAGCGCCGCGATCTTCCGGCAGAGCGCGGGGGATGAGGGGATGATGGAACCCATCTGCAGCGGATTGGCGAGCCATCGCCGGAAGAAGAGGGCGGCGTTGGCGACTTCGGTATGGGCGCGGCCGCCGGTGGTGGTGTCTGCCATGATTTTGTCCTTGACAAATTTATGACGGTGTGCATGTGGCGTAACCGCGCTCCTCTACGCCGATTCGTTGCGCGCCGCCAGCCGGGAGTGGCCGGCCGATGACCGCGCGCGTCCTCGTCGTCGATGACATCGCCGCCAATCTGCGGCTGCTCGAAGCCAAGCTGCTGAACGAGTATTACGAGGTGCAGCTCGCATCCTCGGGCCCCGAGGCGCTGGCGACGGTGCAGCGCTGGATGCCGGATGTCGTGCTGCTCGACGTCATGATGCCGGGGATGGATGGCTATGAGGTCTGCCGGCGCCTGAAGGCGCAGCCGGGCACCGCCCATATCCCCGTGGTGATGATCACCGCGCTGACCGATCCAGTGGAGCGCGTACGCGGGCTGGAGGCGGGGGCGGATGACTTCCTGTCCAAGCCCGTCGATGACGCGACGCTGTTCGCGCGACTGCGCGCGCTGCTGCGCATGAAGCAGGTGCTGGATGCCTGGCGCCTGCGGGCGGAGACGGCGCGGGACCTGGGGTTCGAGCCGCCGCCGGGGCCATCGCCCAATGTGGCCGGTGCCCGCGCGCTGATCGTCAACGAGGATTTCGACGAGGCCGATGCGCTGACCCGCGTGCTGGCCGCCGATGGCATCGATGTCGCGCATTGCACGGACAGTGCGGAAAGCTGGGACATCCTGATGGATGGGCAGCATGACGTGGTGCTGCTGAGCCTGTCGCTGGATGGCGGCGATGCGTTGCGCCTGGCGTCGCGCCTGCGGGCGCAGGCGGCCACGCGGGACCTGCCGGTGCTGCTGGTGGCGGATACGGGGCAGAAGGGCCTGGTGCTGCGGGGCTTCGACCTGGGCGCCAATGACCATGTGCTGCGGCCGGTCGATCCGAACGAGTTGCGGGCGCGGGTGCGCAACCAGATCCGGCGCAAGCGCTACCAGGAAAGGCTGCGGGCGGACCTCGACCGGAGCCTGGAGATGGCGGTGACGGACCCGCTGACGGGCCTGCGCAACCGCCGCTATGTCCGGCGCCACCTGGAAGGCGTGCTGCGCAATTCCGGCGCGGCGTGCCTGCTGATCGACGTGGACCGCTTCAAGTCCGTGAACGACACCTATGGCCATGCCGCGGGCGACGTGGTGCTGCGGGAGGTGGCGGAGCGTGTCCGCGGACATCTGCGGGCGGCCGATGTGATCGCGCGCTATGGCGGGGAGCAGTTCCTCATCGTCATGTCCGGTGCGACGACGGAGGATGGGATGCTGGTGGCGGAGCGCCTGCGGGCGGCGATCGCCAATGTGCCGATGGTGGCGGATGGGCATTCGCTGACGGTGACGGCCAGTATCGGCGTGGCGTCCGGCGGCATCGGTGCGCAATCCGATGATGTGGTGAGCGCGGCGGATGCGGCGCTGTACCGCGCGAAGAACAGCGGCCGGGACCGGGTCGAGCCGGCGGTCGAGGAGGATTGGCCGCCGAGCGCCGATCGCGGCACGCCCGCCGCCCGCCAGGCGCGTTGACTTTCTGAAGACGGCCCAGGGCCGGTTCGGCCCTTGCGGATGGGGCATGGGAAAGGCAGCGCCTTCCCCCATTCACACCTATGGCACGCATAACGACCAAAACCGCGCCAGACCCTGTGGGCCTGGCGCGGTTCGCGTTGGATCGGTCAATCGGCGCGGGGCGCGAGGCCCCGCGGGATTACTTGATCTTGGCTTCCCGGAAGACGACGTGCTTGCGCGCGACGGGGTCGTACTTCTTCAGTTCCAGCTTGCCCTGGGCATTCCGGGTGTTCTTCTTGGTCACGTAGAAGTAGCCCGTGGACGGCTCCGCCGTGCTGACGAGCTTGATCAGGATGGTATTGGCCTTGGCCATCGTTCAGGTTCCAACGCGCGAAACAGGTTGCGGGCGAGCCTTGCGGCCCACCCGTCGAGGAGGCGCACCATAGTCGGCGGGGCGGGAAGGTCAAGCGGGACGGGGCGATGATGCGGTCGACGAAGTCGGCCGAGGCCGCGAATGCGGCCCGCGACCTGTGTCGCGTAGGCAAGCCGGCGGAGCCGGCGCCTCACGCCGAAGGCGTGCCTGCGGCACGACTCGATTGAGGGGAGAGAACGCTTCAACCGTCGGGTCCGCGGATGGCGGTGGCGTAGGCGGCGGGCGACTCGATCAGGGCGCGGGCGGCGGTCACGTCGGCGGTGCGGCCTTCTGCCGGCGGGCAGGCGCCGCGGAGTGCCGCCATCTCGCTGGCCAGCACCGGGGCGCGGGCGGCGCGCTGGCGGAGCAGGGCGCGGCCCATGGGGGCTTCCCCGATGTTCAGGCGGGCCAGGCCCTGGGCCAGGGCTTCCGGGCCGAGGCTGGTGCAGAGGCTGGGCAGCACGCCCATGCCCTGGATGGGCCAGCCGCTGGGCGCCACCACGCGGGACCAGGTGACGAGGATCTCGCCCTCATTCGGCAGTGGCGCGACCAGCTGGATCAGCCCCTTGCCCATGGTGGCGCTGCCCACGATGGCGGCGCGGCCGCGTTCCGCCAGGCCCATGGCCACGATCTCGGCGGCTGAGGCGGTGCGCCCATCGACCAGGACCACCACCGGCATGCCCTGGGCCAGATCCTGCCCGCCGGCGCGGTAGCGACGGTTGGATTCGGGGTGGCGGCCTTCGGTACGGACGACCTCGCCATCGGCCAGGAAGGCATCCGCGACGGCGACGGCCTGGCCGAGCAGCCCGCCGCGATTGCCGCGGAGGTCCAGCACCACGCCGCGGGGCGGGCGGGGCACGGCGAATCCGTCGCTCAGCAGGGTGGCGACGCGGCGATCGGTGACGGCGGAGAAGCCGGTGATGCGCAGCCAGAGGATGCCGTCCCGGTATTCCGCCGTGACGGTTTCCGGCACGACCACCTCCCTCACCAGCGTCACCTCCCGCCGCATGCGGCCGCGGCTGATGGTGAAGGTGACTTCGGAGCCCTCCGGCCCTTCCAGCAGCGTCGCGGCCAGGCCGGGGTCGCGGGGGCCGAGGGTGCGGCCTTCGACCGCGATCAGCAGATCCCCCTGGCGGATGCCGGCCTGGGCGGCGGGGCCATCCCGCAGCACTTCCGCGATGACCAGCGCATCGCGCCGGGCGGCGACGCGGAGCCCGAGGCCGGACTGGCCGACGCGACGTTCACGGGCGGTGCGGGCCTCCGTCGGGGTGACGTAGCGGCTGTAGGGGTCGAGGTGGTTGAACAGTTCCTCGAACCCCGAGGCGATGAGGCGTTCGGCGCCGGCGCGGCGAATCGCCGGGGAGGCGCGCCAGGCGGCCTCGTAGAGGTCGGTCAGCGTCAGGGCGACGGCGTTGCCGAGCTGCCTTGGCCCGGCGCGGGCGACCAGGGACGCGATGGGGATGCTGGCCAGCACCCGATCCTCCCCCAGCAGGCGGAGGCGGTCCTGGCGGATCTCCGCACCCAGGCGCGGGTCGATCACCGTCAGGCCGCGCAGCGACCAGAGGGCGAGGTTGGCGGGGTTCTCGGCGTCCAGATGCCGTTCCAGCACCAACGCGTGGCTCTCGGCGAGGACGGGTTCCACGGCGCTGCGGGGGAAGGTGTTCTCCTGCGCCGTGGAGGGCGCGGCTATTGCCGCCGCGAGGAACGCTCCGACGGTCGCCGCGCGGGCGATTTCGACAAGCGCTTGCCACCCGCGCGGGATCGCGCGCCGCGCGGTGAGGCAGCGGAGGGATCGCCCTGCATGATGGCGAAAACCATCGCACCCGTCCGCGGAGTCGCCTCCGCCAGCCGCACCTCGACCGCCTGGCCAAGGGAAAAGGTCAGACCCGTATTGCGACCGGATAGTCCGCGCCCGGTCTCGTCCAACGTCCATCTGTCGTCCGGCAAGGACGCGAGCGGTACGATTCCGCTGGCGCCGTTCTCCTCCACGGTGACGAACAGGCCGAAGCGTGTCACCCCCGAAATCCGCGCTTCGAACAACTCTCCGACGCGTGTTGCCATGAAGGCAGCGAGGTAGCGGTCCACGGCCTCCCGCTCCGCCGCCGCGGCGCGGCGCTCGGTGCTGGTGATGTGCTCCGCGGTGTCGGGAAAGCGGGCGGTTTCGGCATCGGTCAGGCCGCCTTCGCCCTTGGAGAGGTTGAGGCCGCGGATGAGGGCGCGGTGGACCAGCAGATCCGCATAGCGGCGGATGGGGCTGGTGAAATGGGCGTAGCGGGACAGCGCCAGGCCGAAATGGCCGATGTTGTCGGGGTCATAGGCCGCCTGGGCCTGGCCGCGCAGCACGGCTTCGTTCACCAGGCGCTCCTCCGGCCTGTCCTTCACGCGCTCGAGGATTCCGCCGAAGTCGCGGGGGTGCAGGCGGTCCCGCGCGGGCAGGTTGAGGTCGAGGGACTGCAGGAACTGGCGCAGGCCCTCCAGCTTCTCGTCGGAGGGGCGGTCATGGACGCGGTACATGCAGGGCTGCTGGAGGCGTTCCAGTTCCTCCGCCGCGCAGACATTGGCGGCGACCATGAATTCCTCGATCAGCTTGTGCGAATCGAGGCGCGTGCGGGGCACCACGGCTTCCACCTGGCCCTTGGCGTCCAGCAGCACGCGGCGTTCGGGCAGATCGAGGTCCAGCGTGCCGCGGCGGGCACGGTCTGCCAGCAAGGCGTCGAAGGCGCCGTAGAGATGGGCGATGAGGTCGGCGGGGACGCCATCCGGCACCGTGCCGGCATCGCGCGCGGCCTGGACCTGTTCATAGGTCAGGCGCGCGGCGCTTTTCATGATGCCGCGGCCGAAGCGGTGGCTGGTCTTGGTGCCTGACTTGTCGAAGTTCATCTCGACGAAGAGGCAGCCGCGATCCTCCTTCGGCCGCAGGCTGCACCAGCCATTGGAGAGAGCCTCGGGCAGCATGGGCACGACGCGGTCGGGGAAATAGACGCTGTTGCCGCGGGCCCAGGCTTCGCGGTCCAGCGCGCTGTCGGGCTTCACGTAATGCGCGACATCGGCGATCGCGACCAGGCAGCGCCAGCCTCCCTCGCTGGGTTCCGCCCAGACGGCGTCGTCGAAGTCGCGGGCGTCCTCGCCATCGATGGTGACGAGGGGGATGGCGCGGAGGTCCTCGCGGCCCCGCTTGGTGACGCCCTTCGCGGCCTCGGCTTCCTCCTCCGCTTCCTCCGGGAAGGAATCGGGGATGCCATGGGCGTGGATGCAGATGAGGGAGACGGCGCGGGCTTCCCCCATCTTGCCGATGCGCTCGATGATGCGGGCGGGGCGGGCGCCGAGGCCGTGGCCGGAGGGCAGGGGCTCCGCGAGCACGATATCGCCGGGGCGGGCGCCATTCACCTCATTCGCGGGCACGCGCCAATCCGCCTTCTGGCGGCGGTCCGTCGGCGTGATGCGACCGTCTTCGAAGACGCCGAGGATGCGGGTGGGCGCGGTGCTGTGCAGGCGCTTGAAGGTGCGGCCTTCGTAGCGGCCGATGCCGATGAACTTCAGGCGCGCGAGCACGCGCTGGCCGGGGGCCAGGGCGGGCTGCCCCGCGGCTTCCCGGTGCATGTAGATGATGGGCGCCGGGCCGTTGGCCTTGTCCCACTGCACGGGGCGGGCGATGGGGTCGCCATCGGGGTCCGTGCCGGTCATCTCCACCACCGCCATATCGGGCAGGCGGTCATGGGCGATGAGGCCCTTGCGGCCGATGGGCGTGGCGTGGCCGCTTTCCGTGAGTTCACGGAGCATCCCGCGCAGTTCGATGCGCTGGTCGGAGTTCAGGCCGAAATGCGCGGCTATTTCCGTCTTGCCGACGCGCTGGCCGGCGGCCTGGATGAATTCCCGCAGTTTTTCGAGTGTCGGCATCACGCCGGGCTCGGCGGTGGCGGCGATGCGATGGAGGGCGGATTTCTTGCCGAGGGGTGCGCGGCTGCGCACCCCGAAGCCCTTCAGCGGCGGGGCGCGCCGCGGCATCTCAGCCGGCCTTCCGGGCGGCCGGCTTCTTCGTCGTGGTCGCGGGTTTCTTCGCCGCCGGCTTCTTTGCCGCTGGCTTCTTGGCGGCCGCGGCCTTGGGCGCTGCCGGCTTCTTGGCGGGCGCCTTCTTCACGGGGGCTTCGCCGTCGGCGGCCGGTGCCTTGGCGGCGGCGGCCTTCTTCGGCGCGGCCTTCGTCTTCCCCTTGGCGCCCTTGCCACCCTTGGGCGGCAAATCCTTGCCCTTCTCCGCCAGCAGCTTCACGGCGTCTTCCAGCGTGACCGTGTCGAAATCCATGGATTTCGGCAGGGACGCCACGCGGCTGCTATGCATGGCGAAGGGGCCGAAGCGCCCGCGCCGCACTTCCACCACGCCGCCGCTGGGATGGTCGCCCAGCCCCCGGCCGCGCGGCTTCACATCGGCCAGCAGCGCCACGGCGCGGTTGAGCCCGACCACCAGCACATCATCATCCGCGTCCAGCGACTTGAAGAGCTGCCCCATCTTCAGATACGGCCCGAAGCGGCCGATGGCGGCGGTGATCTCCTCCGTCGTCTCCGGATGCACGCCGACGATGCGGGGCAGCGACAGCAGCGCGAGCGCGCGGTCGAGCGTCAGCCCCTCCGGGTCCATGCCCTTGGCCAGGCTGGCGCGGCGGGGTTTTACCTTTTTCCCCTTCGCGTCCTCGGTTTCCTCGCCGAGCTGGACGTAAAGGCCGTAGGGCCCGCGCTTCAGCTGCACGCGCTGGCCGGAGACGGGATCGACGCCCAGTTCGCGCGCACCCTCGTTGAAGCTGGCGGCGCCATCGGCCTCCGCACCCGGAGCGACCAGGGGGCGGGTGTAGCGGCACTCCGGGTAGTTGTTGCAGCCGATGAAGGCGCCGGTGCGGCCGAGGCGCAGGCCGAGACGACCGCCGGAACAGGCCGGGCAGGCGCGCGGGTCCGTGCCGTCCGTGCGGGCGGGGAAGAAGTGCGGGCCCAGATCCTCGTCCAGCGCATCGATCACGTCGCTGATCGTGAGTTCGCTGGTCGAGGAGATGGCCTTGGAGAAATCCTCCCAGAAGGCGTGCATCACGGCGCGCCAATCGGCACGGCCGCCGGAGATGTCGTCCAGCTTCTCCTCGAGCCCCGCGGTGAAGCCGGTATCGACGTAGCGTTCGAAGAAGGCGACGAGGAAGGCCGTCACGAGCCGGCCGCGGTCCTCCGGGATGAAGCGGCGCTTGTCGAGGCGCACATATTCCCGGTCCTGCAGCACCTGCAGGATGGAGGCGTAGGTGGAGGGGCGGCCGATGCCGAGTTCCTCCAGCCGCTTCACCAGCGTCGCTTCGCTGAATCGCGGCGGGGGCTGGGTGAAATGCTGGTTGGCGGCGACGGGGCCGTTCTTCAGGCCATCCTTCTCCCGCATCGGGGGCAGGATCTTGCTGTCCTCGTCTTCCGTCGCGGCGGTGCCGATGCCGGCGCGGGCGTCCGCGGCGCGGTCATCCTCGTCTTCCCGGTACAGGCGCAGGAAGCCGTCGAAGGCGATGACGGAGCCGTTGGCGCGGAGCCGCGTGCGGCCGGACTGGTCGGCGATGTCCACCGCGGTCTGGTCGATCTCGGCCGATTGCATCTGGGAGGCGACGGCGCGTTTCCAGACCAGCTCATAGAGCTTGCGCTGGCGGTCATCGAGGAAGCGGGCCACCTGGTCCGGCGTGCGGGTCACGTCCGTGGGCCGGATGGCCTCATGCGCTTCCTGGGCGTTCTTGGCCTTCGAGGAATATTCGCGCGGCGCGCCGGGGACGTAGCTGTCGCCGAAGGTTTCCTTGACGTGGTCGCGGATGGCGAAGATCGCCTCCCGCGCCATCTGCACGCCGTCCGTCCGCATATAGGTGATGAGGCCGACGGTCTCGCCGCCGATATCGACACCTTCATAGAGCTGCTGGGCCACGCGCATCGCGGCCTGGGCGCCCATGCCCAGCTTTCGGCTGGCCTCCATCTGGAGCGTGGAGGTGGTGAAGGGGGCGGGCGGGTTGCGCTTCGTGCGCTTCTTCTCGATGGCGGCGACGGTGAACTTGCCGGCCTCGACCGCCGCCTTGGCCGCCATGGCCAGGGCCTCGTTCGGCAGGTCGAACTGTTCGAGCCGCTTGCCCTCATGGTGGGTCAGGCGGGCGGTGAACTTGGCGCCGACGGGCGTCGCGAACTGGGCTTCCACCGTCCAGTATTCGCGGGCGCGGAAGGCCTCGATCTCGGCTTCCCGTTCGCAGATCAGGCGGAGCGCGACCGACTGCACGCGGCCGGCGGAGCGGCTGCCGGGCAGCTTGCGCCACAGGACCGGCGAGAGGTTGAAGCCGACGAGGTAGTCGAGCGCCCGGCGGGCCAGGTAGGCGTCGATCAGCGGCACGTCGAGCTGGCGGGGGTTCGCCACCGCGTGCTGGACGGCGCGCTTGGTGATCTCGTTGAAGGTGATGCGCTTGACGTCGATGCCCTTCAGGGCGCCGCGGCGGGCCAGCATGTCCTGGACATGCCAGGAAATGGCCTCCCCTTCGCGATCCGGGTCGGTGGCCAGGAACAGGCGGCGCGCGCCCTTCAGCGCCTTGGCGATGGCGCCGACCTGGCGCTCGCCGCGCTCATCGGCCTCCCAATCCATGGCGAAGTCTTCCTCCGGCCGGACGGACCCGTCCTTCGGCGGCAGGTCGCGGACATGGCCGAAGGAGGCGAGGACCGTGAAGTCCGAGCCGAGATACTTGTTGATGGTCTTCGCCTTGGCAGGGCTTTCGACCACGAGGACGTCGGGCATGTTCTGTCGATCTGCTTTCGCGCGCTTGTCGGCAAGGCCTAGGAAAGGGACCGTGCGACCCGGTTTCCGGGCAGGGTTTCCACCAGCCCGGACAACTCCAGGTCAAGCAGGATCGCCTGCACGGACGGGGCGGATAGCTGGCAGCGGCGGACCAGATCGTCAACGGCTACCGGCTGGGTGCCAATCAATTCAAGCACTTTAGTGGGGTCACCGGGGGGTGCCGGGGGCTCCGCACGGTGTTCAGCAAGCTGTTCCACCCGCGCGCGAGGGGCGAAAAGCGGCAGGTCCCTGGGGCTTTCCGGGAGGAATTGCAGCACATCCTCCGCCGTTTCGGTGAGGTGGGCGCCCTGGCGGATCAGGTCGTTGCCCCCCCTGGCGCGGGGGTCCAGCGGGTTGCCGGGGACGGCGAAGACCTCTCGCCCGGCCTCCAGCGCCAGGCGCGCGGTGATGAGGCTGCCGGATTTGGGGGCGGCTTCCACCACCACCACGCCCAGCACCAGGCCGGCGACGATCCGGTTGCGGCGGGGGAAATGGCGGGCGAGGGGGGCGGTGCCCAGCGGTGCCTCCGCCACCACCGCGCCGCCTTCGGCCACGATTCGGGCCTGGAGGGGGGCGTTCTCCGGCGGGTAGGGCTCATCGAGGCCGCCGGCGACGACGGCGATGGTGGCGCCCTTGGCGGCCAGCGCGCCTTCATGGGCCGCGGCGTCGATGCCCCGCGCCAGGCCGGAGGTGATGGTGAGGCCGGCCTGCGTCAGTTCGCCAGCCAGCTGTTCCGCCATGCGGCGCCCGGCGGCGGAGGCGGAGCGCGCGCCGACCAGGCCGATCTGGCGGGTCGATAGCAGGGCAGGGTTGCCCAGGACGGCCAGCGCGGGCGGCGCATCCTCCAGCAGGGCCAGCAAGGGCGGGTAGGCCGGCGTGCCAAGGAATAGGAAGCGGCCACCCAGCATGGTCAGCGCCGCCATCTCCCGCTCCGCCAGGGCTTCCGGGAAGGGCGTGAGGGCGCGTCCGCTGCGGGCGGCATGGGCCGGCAGGGCGGCAAGGGCGGCGCGCGCCGTGCCGTGGCGGGCGATCAGGCGGCGGAAGGTGGCGGGACCGATACCCTCCGTCCGGGCCAGGCGGAGGCAGGCGAGGTCTTCGGCAGGGGTGTGGGTGGCCGCCATCCTGTCGTCCAGGTTGATAGGCGGCCAGTGTGATCGCGCAGGGGGTGTGCGCGCAAGCGCGGCGGATCAGGCCTTCTTCGATCCGAAGCTGGATTTCGGCTCCGTCCCCGCCAGCAGGCGCTGGATGTTGGCCTTGTGCCGCCAGGTGATGAGGGCGGCGAGGCCGAGGGCGAAGAGGGCGAGCCTGGTGTCGCCGAAGGCGAAGGCGATGATGGGGGCGATGGCGCAGGTGGCCAGCGCGGCGGCGGAGGAAATGCGGGTGGCGAAGAACACCGCGGCCCAGGTGAGCACGGCGACGAGGCCGAGCCACCAGGCGGCGGCCAGCAGCACGCCGGCGCCGGTGGCGACGCCCTTGCCGCCCTTGAAGCCGAGCCAGACGGGGAAGGCGTGGCCCGCCATGGCGGCGAAGCCGGCGACGAGGGCCGCGTCCTCTCCCCAGGCCGCGCGGGCGATCAGCAGGGCGGCGACGCCCTTCAGCACGTCCAGCGCCAGGGTGGCGGCGGCCAGCTTCTTGTTGCCGGTGCGGAGCACATTGGTGGCGCCGATATTGCCCGACCCGATGGCGCGGATATCGCCGAGCCCCGCGGCGCGGGTCAGCAGCAGGCCATAGGGGACGGAGCCGAGGAGGTAGCCGAGGAGCGCGGCGAGGAGGAGCGACATCAGCCGAAGACCCTCCGCCCGGCCTTCCAGGTGCCGATGACGCGTCCTTCCAGGGCGCGGCCATCGAAGGGGGTGTTCTGCGCCTTGCCGGGCAGCTTGCCGGCTTCCACCCGCCACCCGCGCTCGGGCTGGAACAGCATGAGGTCGGCGGGCGCGCCCTTCGCCAATGTGCCGGTGGCCAGCTTCAGGAGGGCGGCGGGGCGGGCGGTGAGGAGGGCCAGGGCCTGGGGCAGGGTCAGGTCGCCGCCATGCACGCGCGCCAGGGTCACGGCGAGGAGCGTGGCAAGGCCGGCGCCACCGGGCTCGGCCTGGGCGAAGGGCAGGCGCTTGTCATCGGCATCGCGGGGCTGGTGGTCGGAGGCGATGGCATCGATGGTGCCGTCGCGGAGCGCGGCGACGACGGCGAGGCGATCGGCCTCGATCCGGAGCGGGGGCGAGAGCTTGGCGTAGGTGCGGTATTCCCCGATCGCCGTCTCGTTCAGGTCGAAATAGGGGGGGGCGGTGTCGCAGGTAACGGCCAGGCCCTCGGCCTTCGCGCTCCGGATCAGGTCCAGCGCGGCGGCGGTGCTGACATGGGCGAAGTGGACATGGCCCTTCGTCAGGCGGGCCAGGGCGATGTCGCGGGCGACCATCATGGATTCGGCCGCCGGCGGGATGCCGGGCAGGCCCATGCGGGTGGCGCGCTCGCCCTCCGTCGCGGCGCCATTGGCGGCGAGGGACGGGTCCTCGGGGTGCTGGATGATGAAGCTGCCGAAGGCGCGGGCGTAGGAGAGGGCGAGCCGCATGAGGCGCGCATTGCCGATGGCGCGGCGGCCATCGGTGAAGGCGATGGCGCCGGATTCCTTCAGCAGGCCGTATTCGGCGATGTCCTTGCCCTCGCAGCCCGCGGTGGCGGCGCCGTAGGGGAGGATGGTGAGGCTGCCCGTGAGTTCGCCACGGCGGATCAGGAACTGGACCAGCGCAGCATCGTCGATGGGCGGGTCGGTGTCCGGCAGGGCGCAGAGGGTGGTGATGCCGCCGGCGGCGGCGGCGAGGGCCGCGGAGGCGACGGTCTCGCGGTGTTCGAAGCCGGGCTCGCCGAGTGCGGCGCGCATGTCGATGATGCCGGGCGCCAGGATGGCGCCGCCGGCATCGATGATCGTGGCGCCATCCGGCACGCCGAGGTTGCCGCCGTGGTCGAGGATCGCGCCGTCCCGCACCAGCAGGCCGCCCGGGGCATCGAGGCCGGAGGCGGGGTCGATCAGGCGGGCATGGGTGATGAGGGTGTCGGCCATGGCGCGGTTATAGCGTGGCGGTGGAGTCCCGCCATCGGGCGTCGTGGCGTTCGAGGCGGGCGGTTTCGCCGGTCGGCCAGCCCCCCCATCCACCGCGCCATGCCCCAGCTTGACCATTCTGGCGGCGGAAGTCGCTGATGGTGCGCAAATCCGGCCGCTTCAGACCGGCAACCGCCATCACGTCCCGCCGGTCCTGGCAGGCCCGCGCAATTTGCCGGCTGGCCCTGCTCGCCCTTGCAGGCGCCGACGATCGCCGAAAGGTCCGAGGCCTCCCGCACACAATGCGCCAGATGGCCGGGCGGCACGAATTCATGCATCGGCGCCGGCAAAAGCCATGTCTGGTCCACGTTCCAGGGGCGGAAGGTCTTGCCCATACCCCACAGGGAATCAAAGCAAGGCAGGATCGGCTCGCAATGTCTCGGACAGGCTCCCAGGTGCTGGCGTCTGTGGGCGACGGCGGCGTTTTGATAGCGGCGGATCGGACGCATCGAGCCGACGCGATGGTGCCGGCTGTGATGATGGCGGAGCGGTGCCATCCGTCGGCGTGGAGCGACGCGGAGTGGCGGTGCCGAAGCTGCTGTTCACCTTGCCAAGCCGGATCCCAGGTCCCGGAGATCGTCACGGCGCGCCAGCGTGAAGGCCATCCTTCCATGGCGCCCGGTCGTGCTCCGGCTGGAGGGTGCTGCGCAATCTGCCGGACCAGCGGCGCCAGGCCGATGCGCCAGGGTCCCACCCCGGGGCCCATGCAGGCATGTGCCCGGTGTCCGCCGCCGCCACCAGGACGGCGTGGACCACATGAATGCGCACGCCACACGGCAATGAACACAGCAGGCGTCGCATGTTGCCGCATGGAGAAGAGTCATCCCCAGTTTTGTGGAGACGGGCAGCGCGCGCCTATTGAGGGCCTGGTCGCCATGATAGGTGCGATGCATCGCATCTGTAGTAAAATTGTATGTCTGCCTTGTTCCACAGCAGAATCGCCGTCGTCGAGGATCACGACGCTCTCAGGAAGTCGATCGTCGCTGCCCTGGACAGCCATGGCTTCCAGGCGTTCGGCGTTGATTGCGCGGAAGCGCTCGATGATGAGCACGGAGGTCGGGCTGTCGATGTGGTCATCATCGACGCCAAGCTGCCGGGCGAGGATGGGTTCAGTCTCAGCCGTCGGCTGAGAGAGGCTCATCCCGGACTCGGCATTGTCATCCTGACAGCCGGGAATGCGCTTGGCGATCGGCTCGCCAGCTACGAGGCGGGGGCCGACTTCTCACTCGGCAAGCCGGTTTCGGTGCAGGAACTCTGCGCCGTCGTCCGCTCACTCGGACGCCGCGTTGTCAGCGCGAATGCGGACAGCGTGTCGGCCGGGGACGAAGCATGCTTCACCCTCGAAGCCGTCTCGCGGCGGCTGGTCGGGCCGGGTGGAGAGCAGCGGCTTTCAGCGGCTGAGACGCTGCTGCTGACCGCGTTGGTCCGCTCCCGCGGGCACCGCCTGGAGAGTTGGCAACTCCTGCAACTCCTGGGGCAGGAAGATGCCACCAAGGAGGCTCTGGAAGTCCGCATGGCGAGGCTTCGGCGCAAGCTTGTGGGCGCAGGCGCCGGCCCGCACGCCATTCGCGCCGTGCGCGGGGTTGGATACTCCCTGACGGTGGAGATGATCGTCCTGTAGCGGCCCGCGGCGGGACGGGGCGGCGATGCCCCTGCGCAGGGTCACGTGGTGCTGCGACGCACCCTTCCCGGTGGATGGGGCCGGCCTCGTTCGCCTGCTGATCGATGACAGGCGTGAACAGCGCCAGGGGCCCTTTGCGGCGTGCCTGGCTGGTGGCTTTCTGTGCTGCCTCCTCCATCCAGCACGTCGGCAGGCATGGCATCCCGCGACGCCGGCGCGGGCTGCCGTGTTAGGCGCAGGCCGTCCTGTAGGGAACCTGCAAGGAAGCGCTGACGCGCTTTGATACGCTACTCCTGTACGGCGTCTGACCGCCTGCGCCTGGCGGTTTCGTGCGTTCGGCTGACGTCGCCGTCCGATTTTGCCTCCAGGCTTCCTTGTCCATGCGCACAGCGCGCTTCTGGGGTTGCAGTCCATGTTCATGCTGACACCGTTCGTACGCGGACAACGGGACAACACGATGTGGGGCACGAGCGGCGCGGACATCCTGGATGGCGGCGTTGGCAACGATACCCTCATGGGCGGCGCGGGCAATGACCGGCTGATCGGCGGTGCCGGCAACGACATATTCTCGCTCGAAGTCTCGCGGCTGGCGAATGGCTTCGATACCATCACCGACTACAACTACAGCACGGCGCCTGGCGCCGAGCAGGATGTACTGCAATTCTCGATCACGCCGGCCTGGGCGCTGGCGGCAATGCGGAATCACGCCGACTACGTCTCGGTCCGCACCGACAGTGCAGGTGGCTCTGTGCTGTGGATCGACAGTGACGGAACGGGCCGCGGACAGGCGCAATCCTACGCCCGGCTTGAGGGTGTGGTGTCTGGCGAACTCGTCCGGGTGCAATTCGGCGCCGGCGGGCCTGCCTTCACCCTCACCGTCCAGGACGGCGCGGGGCCCGTGTTCTCCGCCCAAGGGAGCTATACCTACACCTACCTGTCTGACCCGGGCCAGAGTGCCGCGCGCCAAGTTGCCACCGTCTCGGGGGCGACCGACAATGTCGGCGTGACGCAGTATCGCTTCGTCAGCAGCGACGGCTCGACCACCCACGGCGCGACCTCGGCGGACGGGTATTTCGCGATTTCCGCCGCTGGCGGGATCACGATAACGGCGGCTGGCGCGGCTTCCGGTGTGAACAACTTCTTGATCGGCAGCAACCAGAACAGCTACCACGTCCAGGCCGGTGACGCGGCCGGCAACTGGTCGCAGGTCCGGCAGATCACGCTCAGCGAGTTTCACGAGCTGAATGCGCCGACCTTCAGCATCGTCTCCGCGACACAGCTTTCGAGCGTCGTCTCGGGTGCGAGCACCGGCTACATCGATCCGAGTTCGCATACCCTGATAGCTTCGATCACCGACAGCGACGATGCCTTCGCCCGCGTTGATATCAGCGCCGCCTTCGGGGGCTTCCAGTTTGGCGGGACCAACTTCTCAGGTGCGAACGATTTCTACGTCTCCTCGAATGGCTTTGTGAGTTTCGGTGTTGGAAGCAGCAGCTTCAGCAGCGGCCTGTCCCTTGCCGCAGTCACCTTCGCGCCGATCATCTCGGTGATGCTCACGGATCTTTATCCCAGGGTAGGCGGCGACATCTACTATTCCGTCGATGACGCGACCGATACGGTGGTCATCACCTGGTCCTCTATTGAACCCTTTCCCAATGGAGCGGCTGCCGGCGCGGCGGGTCGCGGCATCTTCGGGACCGACACCAATGGCGATGGCAGGCTGACCAATGATCTGCAGCTCGTCATGGTCAATGTCGATCCTGCCAATGACGTCTGGTACTTCAGGATCCAGTACGGCCTCATCGAATACGGTTCTGCCAACAACGGCGGTAAGCCAGCGCTGGCCGGCTACAATTTGCCGGGGGTCGGCTACCAGCAGATCGACTTCAACAATATCTCCGCCTGGCTCGACTCCCAGAACCAGACGAATATCGGTTCCAACTCGAATACCGATGGTGTCTTCGCCTTCTTCATCGCTGGCGGCACGCCCGTGCAGGCTGCGGCGAACGCAGTCGCCGCTGGAACCAACTTCGTCACGATCCGCGCGCAGGACGATACTGCCGTCGCATCGGCGCGCCTGACCGGTGCCAATGCAGGCTTCTTCGACCTGGTCGACAACGGGGATGGCACCTATTCCATCAACGCGGACGCCACCCTGCAGCCTGGCTACGCGTACCAGACTGACGTCGACGACATCGCGGAAGTTGGTTTCGAGGCCGTCGACGTCTACGGAAACACCTCCACCTCCACCGTCCGGATCTACATGCCGGATACGCTGTTCTAGTTCACCTGTGTCACAGAGGGTCGACGCTGGATCAGGCGTTGGCAGCAGGGGCTTCGTGGCATGGCGCGGGCGATGCGCATGCGCGGGGTGGCGATGGAGTTCTGGACGTGGCGTTCAGGCCGGATCGGCGTCGCCTCGTGGTCGGTGATCTTCGGGAATGCCAGCTGCGTGGAGCGATGGCGTACCGGGTTCTGCTGTGGGGGGGGCGACGCATGCGTCGACCGCCCGTTCGGCGATGAGGAACCCGAAGGCGGCGCTGCAAAGGGCGGCGTGGTGGTGGAAGCCGACCCTAGACGCCCAGGACGAACGGCAAAGCCGAACGCTTCATACAGACCAGCATCCGCGCATGGGCCTATGCCACGCCCTTTCGAAGCTCGGATGAGCGAACCCGCGCCATGCGCCCCTGGCTGCACGATTATGACACCGCTCGCCCCCACTCCGCCCTGAAGGGAAAACCTCCCCTCAGTCGCATCGACAGGGACGACGTCCTTGGCAACGGCATCTAGGCGGCGACCTTCAGCGTGGGGGCCTCGGCCAGCGGCAGCGCATCCACGCCATTGCCCGTGCCGGTGTCGAAGCGGGCGGCGAGGTCGACGGCCTCCGCCGCCGTGCGCCCCAGCGCCATCGCGGCGAGGGCGAAGTCCCGGCCGGAGCCGATGGCGAAGAAGGGCTGCTCGATCCGCCAGCGGCTGTCGCGGCCATGGCACCAGCAGGTGCCGTCGGGCGTGATCTCCAGCACCGTGGCCCAGCGGTCTGTGTCCTGCTGGGGCGGGCGCGAACCTCCGCGATCAACCCAATCCAGCATCAGCATCCCCACGCCGATATCGCCGGAGAAGCCCAGCAGGCGGCCATCGGCGGTGCGTCGGAGCTTGCCGAGTTCATAGGCCATGCCGCCGGCATTGCCGCGGCGGTCGCCGGCCAGGATGCGGCCATCCCAGGCGATGGTGGTCATGCGGGGCCTCCGTGGAGAGGTCGGCAGTATCGATCACAGCGGCGTGAACAACAAGAATAATGTATTCTATTTATGCCTCGGTTTGGCGAGACCCCAGTGGAGCGTGCCGGCGACGAAGAGCCAGAGGAGGGCCAGCAACCAGAAGAACGGCAGGACGCCGAGACTCGCTCGCGCCTCGGTTCGGCCGTCGAGCGGCACCAGATGGGGGATGCGGTCAGGCGGTAGATGGACCTGGAGCCGGTCGCCCGGGCTCGGGACCTTGCCCCACATCCCGAGGCCGACCTCGCCCCGGTAGCGTTGGCCGGCTTCGATTGTGGCGGCGTTGCCGGCGGTATCGGTGACGATGAAGGCTATCTCGACCCGGCGCGGCTTGCCGAACTGGCGGCCGGTCCATTCCACCAGCACCTCGGACGGCTCGCCAGGGTGGGTGGAGGCCTGGCGCAGCACGACGCCAGTGGCAATGAGGGCGAGCACCAGGAAGGCGACGCCGCCCCACAGGAAGCGTCGCGTCAGTTCGCGCATCGTCAGGGCGGGCGGGGTCATGGCCGGGCGGGCGGGTTGCACAGGCGCCAGAGGCCAGCGCCGATCGTGGGCAGCAGGAACGCGAGCCACAGCAGGTCGATGACCGGCAGCGTCCGCTCCGCGAGCAGCCATTCGTCCGCGCCGCGCGCATCGACATAGGCGGGCAGCGTCTGCCCCGGCTGCGGCGCGCGAAAGCGGCGAGCGCCGAACCGGTAGGGCGCGTCGGGGTCGAGGGTCGGGCTGAACAGCAGGACCGGCGCCGGCGTGGCGATCCGGCGTCCGTCCGGTAGCGTGGCCTCGAGCGAGACGAGGAAGGGGAAGCCGCGCTTCGGCTCCCGGTCCCCGCCCGGGGCCACGCTGGTGACGGTGGCTTCGACCTTCGTCCAGGTCAGCGCGATCCAGCGTTCGCGCGTCAGTCGCGGGATATCGAAGGCGATCACCGCGAAGCCGACCGCGACCACGATCCAGACGAGCGCCTCCCGCCGCGTGGCCGGGACGAAGCGATTTCGGGCCTGGGCCGCCTGGCTGGCGCGGTCGAGCCATCGCAAGGCGGGCGGGTCGGGCCGTTCCGTCATGGCGGGTTGCGCAGGCGCCAGACGCTGGTGCCGATCATGAAGCTCGCGAACAGGCCAAGGATGATGGCGAGGCCGACCTTCATCATCCGCTCGATCGGCAGTAGGGTCCCGGCGCCTCCGTGACCGTGACGGGGCCGGAGAGGCGGAAGGCGTCGGATGGTGGCGGCTTGCCGTCGCTCACGCGTTCCGGCGAAGGCCCCGTGCCAGCACGTCCAGCACCGCCATGCGGACGGCGACGCCCATTTCGACCTGTTCACCGATCACGCTGCGGACGGGGTCGTCGGCGATGGCGCTGTCGATCTCGACGCCGCGATTCATGGGGCCGGGATGCATGACGATGGCGTCCGGCTTGGCATGGGCCAGCTTCTCGGCGTCCAGGCCGTAGAAGCGGAAGAATTCGCGGGCGCTGGGGACCAGGCCGCCGGTCATCCGTTCCTTCTGCAGGCGCAGCATCATGACGACGTCGGCATCGGCCAGGCCGGTCTTCATGGAATGATGGACCTCGACACCGAGCGCCGCGGCCTCCGCCGGGATCAGGGTGGGCGGGCCGACGATGCGGACGCGGCAGTTCATGGCGAGCAGCAAATGGATGTTGGAGCGCGCGACGCGGGAGTGGAGGACATCGCCGCAGATGGCGACCGTCAGCCCCTCCAGCGTGCCTTTCCGGCGGCGGATGGTCAGGGCATCCAGCAGGGCCTGGGTCGGGTGTTCATGGGTGCCGTCGCCGGCATTGATGACGGCGGCGTCCAGCTTCTGGGCCAGCAGCGCCGGGGCGCCGGACTGGCCGTGGCGGATGACCAGGAGGTCCGTCTTCATGGCGTTCAGGGTGGAGGCGGTGTCGAGCAGCGTCTCCCCCTTGTTCACGCTGCTGGTGGAGACGGACATGTTGACGATGTCCGCGCCCAGCCGCTTGCCCGCGAGTTCGAAGCTGGTGCGGGTGCGGGTGCTGTCCTCAAAGAACAGATTGATGAGTGTCCGGCCCTTGAGGAGGTCGCGCTGCGTCTTGCCCTGACGATTCAGCAGGGCGTAGTTCTCCGCGAGGTCGAGGAGGTCGGCGATGTAGGGGGGCTCGAGGCCCTCGATCGCGAGCAGGTGGCGGTGGGGGTAGGGGAACATGGGGACTCGCCGCTGGTTGGGGCGAAACTAGCCGGGGGGCACGCTCGCGTCCAAGGCCGACTGGAGCATCCAGGCGGCGGCGGCGGCATCCACGGCCTTGGCGCGCTTCGCGCGCGTCACATCGGCCTCGATCATCGCGCGGTTCACCGCCGCCGAGGACAGGCGTTCGTCCCAGAAGGCGACCGGCAGCCCGGCGGCATGGGCCAGGTCCCGGCCGAAATCCTTGGCCGCCTGGGCGGCGGGGCCGAAGCTGCCATCCATGGACAGCGGCAGGCCCACCACCAGGCCGCCGGCACCCTCCTTCGCCGCGATGGCGGCGATGTCGGCCGCGGTTTTCCCCAGCTTGCCGCGGGGCAGCGACCCGTAGGGGGAGGCCAGCATCAGCAGGACATCGGACAGCGCGAGCCCGATCGTCTTCGCCCCGGGGTCGATTCCGATCAGCCGGGAATGGCGGGGAAGCGCGGCACGAAGGTCGGCCATGTTGAAGATGGGCATGGCGGCCGTTATGGTCCGGCGCCTCGCTTTGGGCAAACCAAGCGATATCAAGGATTTTCGGCCCTCCATGTCCCTCGATTCCGCAACCGTCCGGCGCATCGCCGCCCTGGCCCGCATCCGGGTGGAAGATGACGAGCTTCCCCGCGTGCAGGCCGAGATCAACGGCATCCTCGGCTGGATCGAGCAATTGCAAGCCGTGAACACGGAAGGCGTGGAGCCGATGTCGGGCGGCAGCCCGGTGGGCCAGGCGCAGGCGCGGCTGCGGCCGGATGCCGTGACCGATGGCGATCGCGCGGAACAGGTCCTGGCCAATGCGCCGGACCGCATGGGCGCCTGGTTCGGCGTCCCGAAGGTGGTTGAGTGATGCATCCGACCGATTTCACCCTCGCCGGCGCGCTGGCCGCGCTGGAGGAAGGCGCCATCAGCAGCGTGGAACTCACGCAGGCGCATCTCGACGGGATCGCGAAGCTGAACCCGCGGATCAACGCCTACATCACCGTGACCGGTGAGAAGGCGCTGGCCCAGGCGGCGGAAAGCGATGCCCGGCGCAAGCGCGGCGATGCCCGGGCGCTGGAAGGCATCCCGCTGGCCATCAAGGATCTGTTCTGCACGGCGGGGACGGAGACGACCGCGGGCAGCAAGATCCTGAAGGGCTTCGTGCCGCCCTATGAGAGCACGGTGTCGCAGAAGCTGCTGGATGACGGGGCGGTGTTCCTCGGCAAGGCGAATCTCGACGAATTCGCCATGGGGTCGTCCAACACGACCAGCGCGGCAGGGCCGGTGGAGAATCCGTGGTCGCGGGCGAATGATCCGGCGACCAGGCTGGTGCCGGGCGGGTCGTCGGGCGGGTCCGCGGCCGCGGTCGCGGCGCGGATGGCGCTGGGGGCGACGGCGACGGATACCGGCGGGTCCATCCGCCAGCCCGCGGCCTTCTGCGGCATTGCGGGCATCAAGCCGACCTATGGAAGGTGCTCCCGCTTCGGGGTCGTGGCCTTCGCGTCGTCGCTCGACCAGGCGGGGCCGGTGGCGCGGACTGTGGAGGATTGCGCGCTGCTGCTGAAATCCATGTCGGGCTACGACCCGAAGGATTCCACCAGCGCGGACATGGCGGTGCCGGACTTCGCGGCGGCCTGCCGCCGGGGCGTGAAGGGCCTGCGGATCGGCGTGCCGAAGGAATACCGGCTGGACGGGTTGGCGCCGGAGATCGCGGCGCTATGGGACCAGGGCCTTGCCTGGCTGCGGGAGCAGGGCGCGGAGACGGTGGAGATCAGCCTGCCGCATGCGAAGTACGCGCTGCCGACCTACTACATCGTGGCGCCGGCGGAGGCTTCGTCCAACCTGGCGCGCTATGACGGCGTGCGCTTCGGCAGCCGGGTGACGGAGCCGGGGTCGGACCTGCGCGACCTCTATGAACGGACCCGCGCGGCGGGCTTCGGGCAGGAGGTGAAGCGCCGGATCATGATCGGCACCTATGTGCTGAGCGCCGGCTACTACGACGCCTACTATTTGAAGGCCCAGAAGATCCGCGCGCTGATCCGCCGGGACTTCGAGGAGGCGTTCAGGACGGTGGACGCCATTGTCTCGCCCGCCACGCCCTCGGCCGCCTTCGGGATGGACGAGAAGTACGACGACCCCGTGACGATGTACCTGAATGACGTCTTCACGGTGACGGCCAACCTGGCAGGCCTGCCGGGCCTGGCCGTGCCGGCGGGGCTGGACGGCCAGGGGCTGCCGCTGGGGTTGCAGGTGATCGGGCGCGCCTTCGACGAGGAAAGCGTTTTCGCAGTGGGCCGCGCGATCGAACAGGCGGCGAATTTCACGGCACTGCCGGGGCTGAGGGCTGGGGCATGAGCTACACCATCGAGGGCCGCACCGGCCCCTGGGAAATCGTCGTGGGCCTGGAGGTCCATGCCCAGGTCATCAGCCAGTCCAAGCTGTTCAGCGGTGCCGCCACGGCATTCGGCGCGGCGCCGAACAGCCAGGTGAGCTTCATCGATGCGGGCTTCCCCGGCATGCTGCCGGCGATCAACGCGGAATGCGTGACGCAGGCAGTGCGGACGGGGCTCGGGCTGAATGCCAAGGTGAACCTCTGGTCCCGCTTCGACCGGAAGAACTACTTCTACGCCGACCTGCCGCAGGGCTACCAGATCAGCCAGTTCGCGCATCCCATCGTGGGCGAAGGCGCGGTGGAGATCACGCTGGCCGATGGCGCGGTGAAGACCATCGGCATCACGCGGCTGCACCTGGAACAGGACGCCGGCAAGTCGCTGCATGACCAGCACCCGTCCAAGAGCTTCATCGACCTGAACCGGTCCGGCGTGGCGCTGATGGAGATCGTCAGCGAGCCCGACATGCGGAGCCCGGAAGAAGCGGGCGCCTATCTGTCGAAACTGAGACAAATCCTGCGATACCTCGGCACCTGCGACGGCAACATGGACGAGGGGTCCATGCGCGCCGACGTCAACGTTTCCGTCCGCAAGGCGGGCGAGGGCTATCGCACGCGCTGCGAGGTGAAGAACGTCAACTCCATCCGCTTCGTCATGCAGGCGGTGGAGGCCGAGGCGCGGCGGCAGATCGAGGTGTGGGAGGATGGCGGGGAGGTGTCGCAGGAGACGCGCCTGTTCGACACCGCCCGCGGCACGACCAGGTCCATGCGGTCCAAGGAGGATGCGCATGACTATCGCTACTTCCCCGAGCCCGACCTTCCCCCGTTGGTACTGGAATCCGATTGGGTGGAGGCGCTGAAGGCGGCGCTGCCGGAACTGCCGGATGCCAGGCGCGCGCGCTACGTCGCCATGGGCCTGTCGGCCTATGACGCCCATGTGCTGACCTTGGAGAAGGAGACGGCCGTCTTCTTCGAAAGCGTCGCCACGGGGCGGGACGCCAAGATCGTGGCGAACTGGCTGACCGGTGATTTCTTCGCGCATCTCAACAAGCGCGGCGTCGGCATCGAGGAGAGCCCGGTGCCGGCCAAGGACCTCGGCGCGCTGATCGACCTGATCGCGGACAAGACGATCAACGGCAAGATCGCCAAGGACGTGCTGGAGATCATGTTCGAGGAGGGCAAGACGCCCGCCGCGATCGTTGAGGAGCGCGGCCTGAAGCAGGTGACGGATACCGGCGCCATCGATGCGGCGGTGGACAAGGTGCTGGCCGCCAATCCGGGACAGCTGGAGCAGTACAAGGCGGGGAAGGTGACGCTGTTCGGCTTCTTCGTGGGTCAGACGATGAAGGCCCTCCAGGGCAAGGGGAATCCTGCCCTGGTGAATGAGGTGCTGAAGGCGAAGCTGGGCGGGTAGGGGCGCGGGACCCCCACCCCGACCAGCCTTCGGCGTCGGCGGCAGCGCCGCCGACGCCCCGCAATCGCGGGGGAGGGAGCTTGGGAGCGCCGCTTTACGCCGGCCGCACGCCCCAGGGGTACGGCATGCTCCCCTTCACCAGGCCCGTGATGCTCCGCCGCCAGGCGTTGCGCACGGTGAACTGGCCGAGCGGCACCGTCGCGACATCGTTCTGCGCGAGGGTGTTGATCTCATTCGCCAAGGCCTGCTGGCGCGCGGCGTCGGGTGCGTCGAACCAGGATTGGATCAGCTCCTGCGCGCGGGGGCTGTCGTACCAGCCGAACCAGCCGGTGGCGCCCGGCCCCTTCACCAGGGACGACACGGCGGGGTTGAGGTAGGCCAGCGACGACCCGTAGGTGTGGAAGATGCTCCAGCCGCCGCGCTCCGTCGGTTCGGTGCGGACGCGGCGCTGCACGACGGTGCCCCAATCCGTTTCCGCCAGTTCGACATTCATGCCGATGCGCTTCAGGCGGTCCGCCGTGATCTGGCCGTGCGGGCCGATCAGCGGGAAGTCGGTGGGGTTGATGACCACCACCTTCTCCCCGTTGTAGCCGCTGGCCTGCAGCGCCGCGCGGGCGCGGTCCAGGCTGCGGGGCGCGGCGTTGAGCGGTGACAGATCCTCCACGCCGTAGGGCGTGCCGCAGGGAAACAGGCTGCGGCATTCGCGCCAGACGGATTGGTCGTCGCCCAGCGTGGAACGCATGTATTCCTGCTGGTCCACCGCCAGTGCCACGGCCTGCCGCACCTTCAAGTTATTGAAGGGGGCCTGCAAATGGTTGAGGCGCATGACGGACATCAGCCCGGCATCGTTCAGCACGCCGACCTGGATGTTACGGTTGCGCGCCAGCGTCGGCACCAGGTCCGACAGCGGCTGTTCCAGCCAATCGACCTCCCCGGCCTGCAGGGCCGCGGCGGCCGTCGCGGGGTCCGGCAGGATGTGCCATTCGATGCGGGGGTAGTGGGCGATCTTGGCGCCGGATGCGCCATCATTGGCGTCCGCGCGCGGGCGATACGCCTCGTTCTTCGCATAGACGACGCGGCTGCCGCTGACGAATTCATCGCGGACGAAGCGGTAGGGGCCGCTGCCGACGGGGTCGCTGACCTGGGTGTTGGCATCGGTGGCCGCGAGCCGCGCGGGGATGATGAAGGGGACGTTGGCGTCGGGTTTCGCCAAGGCCTCCAGCAGCAGCGGGAAGGGGCGCTTCAGGCGGACTTCCAGGGTGCGGTCATCGGCGGCGCGCCATTCATCGACGGACAGCGCCAGGATCTGGCCGAAGGGATCGCGACGGGCCCAGCGCGCCAGGCTGGCGGCGCAATCCTGGGCGCGCACGGGTTCGCCATCATGGAAGCGCAGCCCCTCCCGCAGCTTGATGCGCCAGGTCCGGCCATCGGCGGAGGTCTCATGCCCTTCCGCCATCTGCGGCTTCGGGCGCAGCTGGGTGTCCAGCGCATAGAGTGTGTCGTAGACGTGATAGCCATGCATCTGGGTGACGATGGCACTCGTCCAGATGGGATCGAGCGCGGTCAGATTGGCCTGTGGCACGAAGCGCAGCGTGGCGGCGCGGGCGGGCTGGGCGATGGCGGGGGCGTGCGGCGCGAACAGGCCGAGCCCCGCCCCCGCCTGCAGCAGGGAACGGCGTTGCATGGTGGCTTCCTCCTCGCTGTTCTTCTCGACAGCGGGGGGAGGCTAGGCGCCGTGCGGGCGCCGGGTCAATTCGGGCGGTCCAGCACGCCGTCCAGGCTGCGGGCGAGGGCGAGGAGCGCGGGGCGCGCTTCGTCGAGCAGCGACTCGGTGGAGCAGACGAAGGCCGGCGCGCCGACATTCAGCACCATCATCGGCAGGCCGCCGCCGGGGCGGAAACTGGTCGCGATCGCGTTCACGCCATCCTGCCATTCGCCGAAGGAACAGCAGACGCCGAGAACAGCCGCATCCTCCCGCGCGCGGGCCACGCCGGCGGCGATGCGGGGCCAGGCGCCGTCATCCAATTCGCGCAGGCGCAGCAGCGCATCCTCTCGTTCGGCGGGCGGCGCCGCGGCCAGCCAGGCGCGGCCCATGGCGGAGAAGGCCAGCGAGATGCGGGAGCCTGCCTCCAGGTTCAGCGAAATGGGCGCGTCGCTGCGCACGACTTCCAGGTAGAGCATCGACATCCGGTCACGCATGCCAAGCGCGACGACGGCGCGCGTGCGGTCCGCCAGCGCCTGCATCGGCGCGCGGGCGATGCCGCGGATGTCGAGGCCACCCAGCGCCGCGCCACCCAGCGCGATGGCGGCGGGGCCGAGGCGGTAGCGCTGCGTCTCCGGCATATGCAGCAGCCAGCCGGCGCGGGTCAGCGTGGCCGTGAGGCGGGAGACGGTGCTGCGCGGCAGGCGCACGCGCGCGGCGATGTCCTGGTTGCCGAGCGGACCATCGCCGCGGCGGAAGCAGCCGAGCACGTCGAGCCCGCGGGTCAGGGCGGTGACGGTGTCCGCGGCCTCCGCGGGCAGGGTCTCCCCGGCGCGGCGACGGGCCATCAGCGCAGCCTTTCGCGCGCCGCCTCATATTCCGTGCGCAGGCGGGCGACGACCTCCGCCGTGGTGGGTGCGTCGGTGATGCTGCCGACGCCCTGGCCGGCGCCCCAGATGTCCCGCCATGCCTTCACGGCATTGCTGCCGAAATTCATCGCGGTCTTGTCGCGCGGCGGCAGGGCATCGGGGTCGAGGCCCTGCGCGGTGATGGAGGGTTTCAGGTAGTTGCCGTGCACGCCGGTGAAGAAGGGGGTGTAGAGGACATCGGCCGCGCTACTGTCGACGATCATGCGCTTGTAGGCCTCCGCCGCATTCGCCTCCCGCGTCGCGATGAAGCGCGTGCCGATATAGGCGAGGTCGGCGCCCATGGCCTGCGCGGCGAGGATCTGCCCGCCCTGGGTGATGCTGCCGGACAGCGCGATGGGGCCGGCGAAGATGCGGCGGATTTCGGCCACCAGCGCGAAGGGGGACAGCGTGCCGGCATGGCCGCCGGCGCCGGCGGCGACCAGGATCAGGCCATCGACACCGGCCTCCAGCGCCTTCTCCGCGTGTCTCAGGTTCGTGACGTCATGGAACACGATGCCGCCCCAGCCATGCACCTTGTCGATCACGGCGTTGGGTGCGCGCAGCGAGGTGATGATGATGGGCACGCGGTGCTTCGCGCAGATGTCGAGGTCATGGTCCAGCCGGTCGTTGGAGGCATGGACGATCTGGTTGACGGCGAAGGGGGCATCGCGATCCGTCAGCGTGGCGCGGAGATGCGTCAGCCATTCGTCCAGCGCTTCCTTCGGCCTGGCATTCAGCGCGGGAAAGGAACCGACGATGCCCGCCTGGCATTGGGCGATCACCAGGTCGGGGTGGGAGACGATGAACATCGGCGCGGCGATCGCGGGCAGGCTCAGGCGGGACTGCAGCAAAGCGGGAAGGGGCATCGGGGGCTCCGCGTCGGATGGGCGCAGGATGGGGGTGGGTTTCCGGGGGTGCAAGGTTTCTGCCTATAATTCTGTTTTGTGGAATTATGGTTCCGGCTTGACGGTCCACCGGCGATGGGCGACCTGTGTGCCAAGGGTTGAGCATTAATTTCCACGGTTCGGAATAAGGGAGCGCCGCATGGCCGAGTTGGTCCGGTTCGAGGTGATGGACGGCATCGGCGTCGCCACGCTCTCCAACCCGCCGGTCAACGCGCTTTCGGCGGCGCTGCGAGCGGCGCTGTTCGCGGCGGTGAAGCGGGCGGAGGACGAGGCTTCGGTGCGCGCCCTGGTGATCGCGGCGGAGGGCCGGACCTTCATCGCCGGCGCCGACATCTCCGAATTCGGCAAGCCGCCGGCCTCGCCCACGCTGGCGAAGCTGGTGGCGGCGCTGGATGGGTGTGCCAAGCCGGTAGTGGCAGCGATCCATGCGGCGGCGCTGGGCGGCGGGCTGGAAGTGGCCATGGCCTGCACGGCTCGGGTGCTGGGGCCGAAGGCGAGCCTCGGCCTGCCGGAGGTGAAGCTCGGGCTGCTGCCGGGCTCTGGCGGCACACAGCGGGCGCCGCGGCTGATGGGGGCGGCGGCCGCGCTGAAGCTGATGGTGGCGGGCGACCCGCTGCCGGCGAAGGCGGCCGTGGAGGCAGGGCTGGCGGATGCGGTGGCGGAGGGCGATTTGCTGGCCGCGGCGCGGGCGCATGCGGCGGATCTGGCCAATGGACCGACGCCGAAGCCGGTTTCGGCGCGGGATGAGGGGTTGGGGTCGCGCGAGGCGTTCGAGGCGGAGGCCGCGAAGCTGGCCGGCCGCGCGAAGGACGAACCCCAGATCGCGGATTGCATCGCCTGCGTCCGCGCGGCCTTCGAGATGCCGTTCGTGGACGGCGTGGCGTTCGAGCGTGCGGCCTTCCTGCGGCTGCTCGACGACCCTCGCAGCAAGGCGCTGCGCCATGTGTTCTTCGCGGAGCGCGAGGCGGCGAAGATCGCGGGCGTGCCGTCGGGCACGAAGCCGCGGGAGGTCAGGCGCGCCGCGGTGCTGGGCTCCGGCACCATGGGCGCGGGCATCGCCATGTGCTTCGCCAATGCGGGCATCCCGGTGCGCGTGATCGAGACGGATGAGGCTGCCAGCGCCAAGGGCATCGAGCGCATCCGCGGGACCTATGAGGCCAGCGTGAAGCGCGGCAGCCTGACGCCGGAGGCGCGGGATGCGCGGATGGCGATGATCGAGGGCTCGGTCGGGCTGGAGAGCGCGGCGGATGCCGATCTGGTGGTCGAAGCCATCTTCGAAGACCTGGAGCTGAAGAAGCAGGTTTTCGCGACGCTGGACCGCGTGACGAAGCCGGGGACGGTGCTGGCCTCCAACACCTCCTATCTCGACATCGATGCGATGGCGGCGGTGACGTCGCGGCCAGGCGACGTGCTGGGGATGCATTTCTTCTCGCCGGCCAATGTGATGAAGCTGCTGGAGATCGTGAGGGCGAAGGAGACGAGCCCGGAGGCCTTGGCCACGGCGGCGGAAATTGGCCGAAAACTGAAGAAGGTGCCGGTGGTGGTCGGCGTCTGCTTCGGCTTCGTGGGGAACCGGATGCTGGCGGCCCGGTCGCGGCAGGCGGAGCGGCTGCTGCTGGAAGGCGCGTCGCCGGCGCAGGTGGATGCGGCGTTGACGGGCTTCGGCTTCAAGATGGGGCCGTTTGCGATGACGGACCTCGCGGGGCTCGATATCGGCTGGCGGGTGCGGAAGGCGACCGGCGGGCGCGCGCCGGTGGCGGATGCGCTGGTGGAGGCGGGACGCCTCGGCCAGAAGACGCAGAAGGGCTTCTACCTGTACCCACAAGGCGCGAGGACGGGCGTCGCCGATCCGGATGTCGATGCGCTGATCGAGAAGGTCGCGAGCGCCGAGGGCGTGGCGCGGCGGGTGATCGATGGCGATGAAATCCTGGACCGGCTGGTCCTGCCGATGGTGAATGAGGGTGCCCGCATCCTGGAGGAAGGGATCGCGGCGCGGTCGGGCGACATCGATGTGGTCTGGCTGAACGGCTACAACTGGCCGGCCTGGCGCGGCGGGCCGATGCACTACGCCGATGCGCGCGGGCTGGCGGAGGTCGCGGCGCGGCTTGCGCAGTTCGCCGACCAGACCGGCGATGAATCGCTCCGCCCCGCACCGCTGCTGGCCAGGCTGGCGGCGGAGGGCAAGGGTTTCGCGAGTCTCAAGGCCGGGTGATGCGCCCCTGGGATTCCGCATACCCGCCGGAATGCCGGTGGGACGTGCCCATCCGGACGGGCACGCTGCCGGGGTTCCTGGACGACGTCGCCACGCGTTTTTCTGGCCTGCCCGCGCTGGAGTATCGCGGGCATCTGCTGCGCTACGCCGAACTGCGTGACTGGTCGGACCGCATCGCGGCGGGGCTGATGGCGCGGGGAATCGGGCGCGGGGATTGCGTCGCGCTCTATCTGCCGAACACGCCCTGGCATCCGCTGTGCTTCTTCGCGGTGCTGCGGACGGGGGCGCGGGTGGTGCATCTGTCCGCGCTCGATGCGAAGCGGGAGATCGCGCACAAGGCGCGGGATGCCGGCGCGACTTGCGTCATCACCACCGGTTTCGGATCGCTGGTCGCGAACGCGCAATGGCTGCGCGAGACGGGCGTGGTGCGGGATGTGTTCCTGGCGCCCGAAGCGCGCTGGGGCGGGGAGGATGCGGCGAATGATTTTCTCGCGCTGCCCGAAGCCGATGCACCGGCGGCTTGGCCCGCAATCGGCGTCGATGACGTCGCGCTGCTGCAATACACCGGCGGCACGACCGGCACGCCGAAGGGCGCGGTGCTGACGCATGGCAACCTGACGGCGACGGTCGCCTGCTACAAGGCGTGGCGGGATGCGACATCGCTGCCGGAAGGCACGGCGCGGGTGCTGGTGGCGCTGCCGCTGTTTCACATCTTCGCGCTGACGGCGGTGCTGCTGCGGCAGATGTCGGAAGGCGCGCTGTGTCATCTGCGCGTGCGCTTCGACGCGGCCGCCTGGGCGGATGATGTGGAGCGGTTGCGGATCACGACCTTCCCCGGTGTGCCGACCATGTGGATTGGCATCCTCAACCTGCCGGGGATCGAGACGCGCGACCTGTCATCCCTGCGGCAGTTGAGCTCGGGTGGCGCGCCGATGCCGCATGAGGTGCAGCAAAAGCTGGAAGCGGTGCTCGGCCAGCGCATCGGCGGCGGCTGGGGCATGACGGAGACGGGGCCGGCTGGCACGCGCCTGCCGCCGCATGCGCCGCGGCGCGCGGGGCTGATCGGGCTGCCGCTGCCGGGCGTTGATGCGCGGATCGTGGCGCTGGACGAACCCACGCGCGAACTCCCGCCGGGTGAGGTGGGGGAGATGGCGGTGCGCGGGCCGAACGTCTTCGCGGGCTACTGGAACCGGCCGGCGGAGAATGCGGCGGCCTTCGTGGATGGCTGGTTCCTGACCGGCGACAATGGCTGGATGGACGGGCAGGGCTATTTCACCCTGGTTGATCGCCGGAAGAACATGATCCTGTCCGGCGGCTTCAACGTCTATCCCGCGCAGATCGAGCAGGCGATCTATGAGCATCCCGCCGTGGCGGAATGCATCGTCATCGGCGTGCCGGATGCCTATCGCGGCCAGGCGGCCAAGGCCTTTTGTTCATTGAAGCCGGGCGCGGCCCCCTTCACCCTGGAGCAGTTGCGCACATTTCTGGGCGACCGCCTGGGAAAGCATGAACTGCCCTCGGCGCTTGAGATTCGCGAAAACCTGCCACGCAGCGCGGCCGGAAAACTGATGGCCGCGACGCTGCGGGATGAGGAAGCCGCGCGCGCGGCCCAGCAATAGGAGAGACGCCATGGACCTCCGCTACACGCCGGACGAGATCGCCTTCCGCGACGAATTGCGCCAGTTCTTCAAGACGGAAGTTCCGGCGGAAATCCGACGGAAGGTCAGCGAGGGGCGCAAGCTGTCGCGCGAGGATATCGTGACGACGCAGCGTGTGCTGCACGCGCATGGGATGGCGACACCGAACTGGCCCTTGGAATGGGGCGGCAAGGACTGGTCGCCGGTGCAGCGCTACATCTTCTCCGAGGAAATCCAGGCCTGCGCGGTGCCGCAGCCGCTGTCCTTCAACGTCAACATGGTCGGCCCCGTCATCGCGACCTTCGGGTCCCACGCGCAGAAGGAGCGATTCCTGCCGAAGACGGCGACGCTGGATATCTGGTGGGCGCAGGGGTTCTCGGAGCCGGGCGCGGGGAGCGACCTGGCGTCGTTGAAGACGACGGCGAAGCTGGAAGGCGACGAGTATGTCGTCAACGGGCAGAAGACCTGGACGACACTCGGGCAATATGCCGACTGGATCTTCTGCCTGGTGCGGACGGACCCGGCGGCGAAGAAGCAGGCGGGGATTTCCTTCATCCTGATCGACATGAAGACGCCGGGCATCACCATCCGTCCGATCATCACCATCGATGGCGGGCATGAGGTGAATGAGGTCTTCTTCGACGATGTGCGCGTGCCGGCGGAGAACCTTGTCGGCCAGGCCAACAAGGGATGGGACTACGCGAAGTTTCTCCTGTCGAACGAACGCATCGGCATCGCGCGCATCGGCCTCACCAAGGAACGGCTCGCGCGGGTGAAGCGCCTGGCGCAGGAGACGCCGGCGGGTGAGGGGATGGTGTGGGACGATCCCGATTTCCGCCGTCGCCTGGCGTGGAGCGAGATCGAGCTGAAGGCGCTGGAGATCACGCAGATGCGTGTCGTGGCCGCGCAGCGGACGAAGGCATCGGACAAGCCGGATCCGTCCTCCTCCATCCTGAAGATCAAGGGCAGCGAGATCCAGCAGCAGGCGACGCAGCTGCTGGTGGATGTGGCGGGGCCCTATGCCATGCCGCGGCCGGACCGGGAGGAGGAGGGGCTGAACCTGCCCTCCGTCGGGCCGGAATGGGCGGATGCGGCGGCGCCGCTGTTCTTCAACTACCGCAAGGTCTCGATCTATGGCGGGTCGAACGAGATCCAGCGGAACATCATCGCCAAGGCATTCCTGGGGCTCTGAATCACCATGGATTTCGACCTGACCGACGAACAGCGGATGCTGAGCGAGAGCGTCAATCGCCTTGTCACCGATGCCTATGGCGACTTCGAGCACCGGAAGGGATACCGCGCCGCGCCGCGGGGCTTCGCCGATGCCAATTGGCAGGCGCTGGCCGAGATGGGCTTGCTCGGCCTGCCCTTCGACGAGGCCGATGGCGGCTTCGGGGGTGGGCCGGTGGAGACGATGATCGTCATGGAAGCCTTCGGCCGCGGCCTGGTGCTGGAGCCCTTCCTGGCGACGGTGGTGCTGGCGGGCGGGCTGCTGCGACGCGCGGGGAACGAGGCGCAGCGCGCGGCGATCCTGCCCTCCGTCGTCGAGGGTTCCATGGTCCTCGCCTTCGCGCATCAGGAACGCCAGGCGCGGCATGATCTGCATGACGTCGCGACGACGGCGCGGCGGGATGGCGCGGAATGGGTGCTGGATGGCGCCAAGGGCGTGGTGCTGGCGGGTGACAGCGCGGACCGCATCATCGTCTCCGCCCGCACCGCCGGCGCGCGGCGGGACCGGGAGGGGATCAGCCTGTTCCTGCTCGATCCCGCCACGCCTGGTGTGACACGCCGCGGCTACGCGACGCAGGACGGGCTGCGCGCCGCGGAGCTGGTGCTGGAAGGCGCGCGGGTGCCCGCGGACGCCATGCTGGGCCATGAAGGCCAGGCGCTGCCGCTGATCGAGCTGGTGGTGGATGAGGCGAATGCGGCGCTGTGTGCCGAGGCGCTGGGCGCGATGGATGTGCTGCGCGACCTGACGGTGGACTACCTGAAGCAGCGGCAGCAATTCGGCCAGGCCATCGGCAATTTCCAGGCCCTTCAGCACCGTGCGGCGGACATGCTGGTGGCGACGGAACAGGCGCGCAGCATGGCCATGTATGCCGCGATGATGGTGCAGTCCGGCGATGCGGCGGCGCGGCGCACGGCGCTGTCTGCCGCCAAGGCGCTGGTCGCGAAGCTTGCCGACCAGCTCGGCAAGGATGCGATCCAGCTGCATGGCGGCATCGCGATGACGGAGGAATACAAGGCCGGCCATTACTTCAGGCGGCTGACCATGCTCGGCACGATCTTCGGCGATGTGGACCACCATCTGCGCGTCGTAGTTGCGGCGGGGGGGCTGCCCGAGGCAGTCTGATCCCCAAGAAGAATCTCGGGGAGAAACAATCGATGATGGGATTCCGCTTCGGGCGACGCGTCGGCTTGGGGATGTTGCTGGCGACGCCTGCGCTCGCGCAGGGTCGCTTCCCCGACCGCGCCATCCGCGTGCTGGTGCCCTTCCCGCCCGGCGGCACCACGGATATCCAGATGCGGGCGCTGTGCGAGGGCGCGTCGCGGCGCCTCGGCCAGCCCATCGTGATCGAGAACCGGCCCGGCGCCGGCGGCAGCCTGGGCGCAACCGCGCTGGCGCAGGGGACCAGGCCGGATGGCTACACGCTGTCCTGCATGCCCAATTCCATCTTCCGCATCCCCGTGATGATGGCGCGGCCGAGCTACGACCCGATGGAGGATTTCACCTGGGTGATCCGCCTGGTGGGCTACACCTTCGGCATCGTCGTGCGCGCCGATGCGCCCTGGCAGACCCTGCAGGAATTGCTGGCGGATGCGCGGGCCAATCCCGGGAAGATCACCTATGGCACCCCCGGCGTGGCCACGCTGGATGTGACGATGGAGCGCATCGCGCAGCTCTCGGGCGGCATCCAGTGGGTGCATGTCCCGTTCCGCGGCGGCGCGGACAACATGCAGGCGCTGCTGGGCGGGCAGATCAACGTCTCGGCTGAGAGCAGCGTCTGGGCGGAGCTGGTGCTGGACGGGCGCCTCCGGCTGTTGGCGACCTGGGGGGAGGAGCGGCCCGCGCGCTTCACCATGGCGCCGACCCTGCGCCAGGCGGGAGTGCCGGTGGCGAACTCCTCGCCCTACGGCCTGGCAGGGCCGAAGGGGATGGACCCGGAGATCGTCGCGACCCTGCACGACGCCTTCCGCGATGCGCTGCGGGACCCCGCGCATCTCGCGATCCTGGAACGCTTCAACATGCCTGTGATGTATGCGAACGGCGCGGAATATGCGCGCTATGCGCGGGAATTCTACGCCGAGGACAGCGCGATGGTGCGGGCGATGGGGCTGAGGTTCTGAGCGTTACCGCTTCCCCGCGATCTGCTTGTTCTCCAGCCGCGACAGCAGGCGGACGCAGGGCCACAGCAGGAGAAAATAGGCGAGTGCCGCGACCATGATGGGCGTCGCGTTGTAGGTCACGCTCTGCGCCTGGCGGGCCTGGAACAGCAGTTCAGGCAGCGCCACGACGCTGGCGATGGAGGTGAGCTTCACCACCTCCAGCGTGTTGGAGATCAAATCCGGCAGCACATTGCGCACGGCCTGCGGCAGCACCACGAAGACCCAGACCTGCCAGCGGCGAAGGCCCAGCGCGCGCGCGGCCTCCGGCTGGCCACGGGGGACGCTCTCGATGCCCGCGCGCAGGATCTCGGCGTAATAGGCGCCGGTGTTGAGCAGGAAGCCGAGTGCCACGGCGCCCCAGGCGCCGAGGTCGACGCCCGCGAAGGGCAGGCCGGCATAGAGGAAGATCAGCAGCACCAGCGGCGGGATGGCGCGGAAGAAATCGACGAAGGCCATCAGCGGATAGCGGACCCACGGGTTCTTCCGCGTGGACAGCACCGCCAGCACGATCCCGGCGCCGAGGCCGAGCGGTACCGTCATCGCCGCCAGCAGCAGCGTCTGGATCAGGCCCTGGATGAGGATGGGGCTGGCCTGGCGCGCGATGTCCAGGTTCAGGAAGGTCTCGATGAAGTCTTCCATCAGCGCTTCCAGGCGAATTTCGTCTCGATCCATCGCCCGGCGAAGACGACGGGGAGGAAGAGGATGATGTAGGCGATGGCGCCGAGCGTCAGCGGCGTCGGGTTGCCGGAGAAGGCCATGGCGGATTGCGCGGCGCCGAGGATTTCGGCGACGGCCACGACGGAACCCAGCGCCGTGCCCTTGGTGATGGCGATGGTGCGGTTGACCAGCGGCGGGATGGCGATGCGGATGGCCTGGGGCAGCACGATGCGGAACAGCGTCGGCAGGAAGCGCAGCCCCAAGGCGCGCGATGCCTCCCACTGCCCCGCCGGCACGGCGCAGATGCCGGCCCAGTAGATCTCCTCCGCGAAGGCCATCAGCACGAGGGACAGCGCCAGCCAGGTGGCGCCGAAGCCCGAGAAATCGAGGCCCGCATTGGGCAGGCCGAAATAGATCAGCACGATGATGACCAGCGGCGGCAGCGCGCGGAACACATCGACCGTGAAGATGATGAGCCAGTTCAGCGGCCGGATGCCGAGCGCGCGCACGACGGCCAGCAGCAACCCGGCCAGCAGGCCGGTGGCGATGATGCAGATGGCGAGGAGGATGGTGAGGCCCAGGCCCTCGATGATCTTCGGCGTGTATTCCGCCGCGACGCGAGGGTTGAGGAAGGAGAAGGCGAATTTTTCCCAAGCACTCATGCGCCCGGACCTCCGCCTTCATCCGGCCCTTTCCCCCCGGATGGGGGAAAGGGCTTCGTGCCAGGCAGGATCAGCAACGGGGTTCGCGCGGCGTGGCGTCGTAGCCCGCCAGGCCGGGAACGCCGGTGCCGGGGAACACGGTGTTCTCCGCGTCGTCGGCGGCGGGCGCGCTGCCGAACCATTGCTGCGACAGGCGGGCGATGGTGCCGTCCCGCTTCATGCATTCCAGCGCGTTCTCCAGCTGCACGCGCATGGCGGTGGCGCCCATCGGCAGCGGCGCGGACCAATGCGCGCGCGTGTCGGTCAGCACCAGGTCGGGCACGAATTGCGGCGTGCGCGTCGCGGCGTAGCGGACCACGGTGTTGCCGCCGAGGTTGGCGTAGGCGCGGCCGGAGATCACGGCCTGCACGGCATCGGTCTGCGTGTCGTAGGTCTGCACCGTGAAGCCGAAGCGTTCGGCATTGGCGGCCGCCCAGGCGTCATAGGCGCTGCCCTTGTTCACCGTGATGGCCTTGCCGCGCAAATCATCCGTGCTGCGCAGCGGCGCGCTGCCGCGGCGGATGCCGAACTGGAAGGCGGTGTAGAGGTAGCCTTCCGTGAACAGCATGTTTGCCGCGCGCTCCGCCGTCGCCGTCGTCGGCGCGCAGAGGAAATCGTAGCGGCCGGCATTCATGGCGGGGACAAGGCCGGAGAAGCTGGCGCTGTCGATCGTCAGTTCGCGGCCCATGCGGCGGGCGGCTTCGCGGAACAGGTCGATGTTGAAGCCCTGCACCCCGCCTTCGAGGCGCGGGAAGGCGTGGGGCGCGAAGGTGCCGTCCACGGCGCAGCGCAGCGGCGGCTGCTGCGCGCTGGCGGGCGCGGCGGCAAGCGCGCTGAATGCAAGCAGGCATGCGGCAAGGGTACGGCGCATGGTGACGGGCCTCCGGGTGATTGGGGTGGTCTGGGGTGTGGTCCGGCGGGGACACTCCCATCAGCACGCCCCGGACGCCACGCGGCGGAGGCCCGGATTACTGAGAATTCACCTGATTTCGAGACGTGATTGCCCGAAGCGAGGGCGGATTGGCGGCAGGGCGGGCAAGTCCCGGAAAATCCTGTGCTTCTTTCGTATGCAGCATGAAGGATGCCGTTAACGCCATGCCCCAATTTCGCCCCGCCAGCGGCGCGTGCCCGCCCCATGCGCTGCGTAGAAAGGGGATGCTGATGCTCACCACTGCCCCTGGAACCAACCCCATGCCCCGGTTTGCGCTCACCCTCGTCGTGCTCGGCCTCTTGGCGATCCTGCTGACGGTGCTGCTGGTGATGGGCGACGCCACCTTGCCCGGGCGCGTGCCGCCTTTCTTCGCCGCGGCGCTGGCGGGAATCGGGGGCGTCGCGCTGGTGGCGGGGTTGTGGCTGCTGGATGGCGCGGGCCCCGCGCCGGCGAAGGGGCCCGCGGCGGGTCGCTGAAGCGCTACCCGATCACACCGAAGCGGTGCGATCGGGTTTCGTGCTGTTGGACCAACAGATCCTAGGCCGCGCGCACGCCGTCCAGGAAAAGGTCCACTTCTTTCCGCAGCTTCTCCGCGCGCTGCGATAGTTCGCGGGAGGAAGCGCCGACCTGCGTGGCGGCGGCGCCGGTGGCTGTCGCCCCCTGCATGACCTGGTCGGCATAGCCGCTGACGCGCTGCGTGTTGGAGGAGGCGCTGACGACGGCGCGGATGATCTCCTGCGTCGCGACGGATTGTTCCTCCGCCGCCGCGGCCACCTGGACGGTGATGGTGTCCACCCTGCCGATGGTGTCGACGATGCCGCGGATGGCGGCGACGGCCTTCTCGGTCTCCGCCTGCATGGCGGCGATCTGGGTGCCGATCTCCTCCGTGGCCTTGGCGGTCTGGGCGGCGAGGGTCTTCACCTCCGAGGCGACGACGGCGAAGCCCTTGCCGTGTTCGCCGGCCCGCGCGGCCTCGATCGTCGCGTTGAGCGCCAGCAGGTTCGTCTGCCCGGCGATTCCGGAGATGAGGCGGACCACGTCGCCGATCTTCTGCGCGGCCTCCGACAGCGTGGTGACGGTGGCGTCCGTCGCGCGGGCATCCTCGCTCGCGCGGCGCGCGACGGTGGCGGTCTCGCTGATCTGGCGGGCGACCTCGCCGATGGAGGCGCCGAGTTCCTCGGCGGAGCTGGCGACGGTGCTGACGGAGCCGGCGGCTTCCCCGGCCGCGGCGGAGACGCCATTGGCGCTTTCCTCCCCGCGGCGGGCCGTTTCGGTCATCGAGCCCGCCATGGCATCGAGTTCGGTGACGGCGCCCGCCATGCCGCGCAGGCCCTCCGCCGCGCTGCGCTCGAACTCCGCGACCAGCTGGGCGAGCGTCGCCGCGCGGCGCGCCTTGTCCTCCGCGTCACGCAACGTCTGCGCATCGGCTTCCTTCTGCGCGACCAGCGCATCCTTGAAGACGGCCAGCTGCCGCGCGAAGCCGCCCATCTCCGTGCGGGCGGGCAGGGGCGGCACTTCCGCCGCCAGGTCGCCCGCCGCCAGCCGGGCCATGGGCCGGGAGACGGCGGACATCTGGCGGGAGAGGGTGCGGATGGCCATGAGGCTGAAGACCAGCCCGACCAGCACCGCGCCCGCGCCGAGGATGGCGATCAGCGTGAGGGCACTGCGCGCCGAATCTCCCGCGTCGTTCGCCTCCGCCGCACCGCCATTGTTGTTGAGCGTGGTGAGTTCGGCCATGAGGCGCAACGCTTCGAGGGCGAGGGGCCGCAACTCACGGTCCATGAAGGCGGCCGCTTCCGCATTGGCGTTGCGGCGCGACAACTCCAGCAGCCGCGCCACGCCGGCCTCGTAGCGGCCCCAGGCAGCCTGGAAATTGCGATAGAGGGCGGTTTCCTGCGGGCTGCTGATGAGGCCCTCATACACGCGGGTGGCGTTCGCCATCTCGCGCCGCAAATCGTCGATCCGCCGATCGAGCGTCGCCATCTGCTGAGGATCGGTGCTGAGAATGTGCGACAGGATGGTGGCGCGGTATTCGCCGATCAGCGTGCTGACATGGCCGACCGCCGTGATGCTCGGCATCCAGTTGGACGCGAGCTCATGGGCGTGACCGTTGATCGTGGCAATGCGCGACGCCGCCAGCCCGCCGATGCCTGCCAGCAGCAGCAGGAGCGTGGCCACCAGACCGATGATCTGTTCCCTGATCGTAAGCCGCGCCATGTCCGTCTCCTACCCGTTGCCTGAAGGCATTGACCTGCCGGGGCGGAAACTAGGCGGGGGCGCTCAAGATTTCGTGAATTCGGGGGCGGGGATTACGCCCACCCCCTGCCGTCAGGCCTTGTCGGGGTAGAGCGCGCGCAGCCCGGCCTCGCTGGCCTCGCAGCGGCCGCGTTCGGTGATGAGGCCCGTGACCAGGCGCGCGGGGGTGACATCAAAGGCCGGGTTGGCGGCGGGGCTGCCCTCGGCCACCACGCGCACCGTCTCGATCCGCCCATCGGCGGTGCGGCCGGTGAGGTCCGTGATCTCGACGGGGTTGCGTTCCTCGATCGGGATCTCGGCGACGCCGTCGGCCACCGTCATGTCCAGCGTGGAATGGGGCAGGGCGACCCAGAAGGGTACGCCATTGTCGCGGGCCGCCAGGGCCTTGAGGTAGGTGCCGATCTTGTTGGCGACATCGCCGGTGCGGGTCACGCGGTCCGTGCCGACGATGACGATATCGACCTCCCCGTGCTGCATCAGGTGGCCGCCGGCATTGTCGGCGATGACGGTGTGGGGCACGCCGTGGCGGCCGAGTTCCCAGGCCGTCAGCGCGGCGCCCTGGTTGCGCGGCCGGGTCTCATCCACCCAGACATGGACGTCCATGCCGGAATCATGGGCCTGGTAGATGGGGGACAGCGCGGTGCCGTAATCCACCGTCGCGATCCAGCCGGCATTGCAATGCGTCAGGATGTTCACGCGCTGCCCAGGTTGCTTGCGGGCGGCGATGTCCTGCAGGAGGGGCAGGCCGTGTTCGCCGATGCGGCGGCAGGTTTCCACATCGTCGTCGCAGATGGCGGCGGCCTCGGCATAGGCGGCGGCCACGCGATCGGCGGGGGGCAGGTTGTGCAGCGCGGCGCGCATCCGGGCCAGCGCCCAGCGCAGGTTGATGGCGGTGGGGCGCGTCTCCCCCAGCATGGCGACGACGCGGTCGAGCTTGGTGGTGGAGGCATCGGCCCGCAGAGCCAGCGCCACGCCATAGGCGGCGACGGCGCCGATCAGCGGCGCGCCGCGCACCTGCATGGAGCGGATCGCGGTCGCAACCTGGTCTTCATCGGTCAGGCGCAGGATGTCGAGCGACCAGGGGAGCTTCGTCTGGTCGAAGATGCGGACGGACCAGCCATCGGCCTGGTCGACCCAGACGCTGCGATAGGGGGTGCCGTCGATCTTCATGCCTGTCTCCCGAAGAATGTGCGTTGAACCATGCCCGGTGCCTCCTCATCCAGGGGGCGGATGATGAAAGGAAGAACGATGCGCCTGACGCTGACCGCCGCCGCGCTGCTGGCCATGACCGCGCTGCCCGCCTGGGCCGCGGCGCCGCCCGCCAATGCGCGACCGGCCTCGGAATTGCTGCGGATGATCGAGCAGCGGCCGGATTTCGGGCACCTGGCGGAGCTGGACTGGGATGATGACGGATACTGGAAGGTCGAATACCGCACGCGGGATGGCCGCAAGGTCGAGCTGCGGATCGACCCCGTCAGCGGCGAGCCCCGCGCCCGCTAGATACGCTGGTGCAGCGCGCAGACCAGGGTGAAGAGGCGGCGCGCGGTTTCGAAATCGATCTCGACACGGCCGGCGAGGCGGGTGGTCAGCAGTTCCGCCCCCTCGTTGTGCAAACCACGGCGGCCCATGTCGATGGCCTGGATGCGGGCCTCCGACCCTCCCTCCGCCACCGCCTTCTCATGGCTTTCCACCACCAAATGGTAGTCCTTGATGAGGCGGCGGAAGGGGCCGAGCGCCAGGACCAGCGCGTGCAGCGGCTGGTCCTGGGCGTCGCGGATATCCAGGATGAGGCGACCATCGCGTACCGCGATGGCCAGGCCGAAGGGGCCCTGCCCGAGCCCTTGGGGCCGGAAGCAATTGGCGGCCAGCAGATCCTCCACCGCCTGGCGGCGATCGGCCTCCGCATAGGGGCTGGGGAGCGTGGTTGCATCGGGCAGGACGATGCTCACCAGGTCCCGGGGGCCATGCACGCGATCAGGCATCGGGACGTCCGGGGGCGGGCCGGGGCGCCGACCGGGGCGCCGGTTCCGCGCCATGTTCCGACCCATCGAAGCCGAGGCGCATCATCCACCCCACGGTCGCACCCTTGATGGGCGGCAGCAGCAGCAGGCAGGCGATGGTGAAGGCCGGCAGCCACACGACCATGTGGAGCCACATCGGGGGCTGGTAGGCTTTCTCGATCCACAGCACCGGCGGGAACAGGATGTGGCCCGCGACGAAGATGGTGAAATAGGGCGGCGCGTCATCCGCCCGCAGCCGGCCCAGCGGGGCGTGGCAGTTGGAACATTCGTCCACCACCTTCAGATAGCCCCTGAAGACCTTGCCGACCCCGCAGATGGGGCAGCGATTCCGCATCCCGCGCCCGGCGGCCTGCCAGATGCTGGTGGGTGGCGTGTAGGGCAGGGCGGCGGCCGAGCGATCGGGCTCCCAGCGCATGATGAGGCGTCCCTTCCGGCGTTGTGGCCCCAACCGGGGCGGCGGCCGTCGGTGACGGCCGTGAAGCCCAGGCGTGCCCCGCCATATTGTGCACTGCATCATGGCGTGGCGCCGGGGCCGGATCAAGCGTTGCGGTTGCATGGCAGGGTGGCAACCACGGCCCGTGCCGCGGTCCGCGCTTGTCGGCGCGGGCCTGGTCCGGGATGCTGCGTCAACGCGGCGGCGGGGCGGAAGGCTCCGCGGTGGCAGCAAGGAGCGGGGCGATGGCAGAGCGTATCCTGGTGGTGAACCCGAACAGCAGCACCGCCTGCACCAGGGGGATCGCGGCGGCGCTGGCAGGCTTCGCCGCCCCGGGGATGCCGCTGCTGGAGGTGACGGATTTGCGCGACGGCCCGCCGGCGGTCGTGACCTGGCGGGACTGGTTCAGCGTGGCCGAACCGCTGTGCCAGCTGGTGCAGCAGGAGGCCGCGGCAGCCTACATCATCGCCTGCGTGTCGGACCCGGGCGTGGACGCCGTGCGGACCGTCACGAAGGCGCCGGTCTTCGGCCCGCTCCGCAGCGCCATCGCCGCGGCGCTGGCGCGGGCGGATCGCTTCGGCATCATCGCCTTCGCCGATCCCTCCATCGCGCGGCAGCGGCGTTCCATGGCGGCGATGGGGGTGGAGGCGCGGCTGGCCGGCCATATCCCGCTGAACCTGCCGATGGACGTGCTGACGGACCCGGTGGCGCCCCGCGCCGCCCTGGTCGCGGCGGCGCGGCGGATCGTGGAGCAGGGGGCGGAGGCGGTGATCCTGGGCTGCGCCGGCATGGCGGCGCATCGCGCGGCGGTCGAGGCCGCCTGCGGCGTGCCAGTGATCGAGCCCTGCCAGGCGGCGGCGGCGCTGGCGATCCAGGCGGTGGTGGCAGGGCGGCCGGCGCTGGCCCTGGCGGCCGAATGAGGCGCGCCGCGGTGGTGGCCCTGGCCCTGCTCGCAGGGCCGGCGCTGGCGGTGCTGCCGGACCCGCCCGGCGACCCGGAGGTGGCGGAGGGCGCCCGGCTGGTGGAGGGCGGGCGCTATGAGCTCGGCCTGCCGCTGCTGGAAGCGGCGCTGGCCCGCCTGCCGGGGGACCCCGACATCCTGGTCTATATCGCCTTCGCGCATCGCCGGCTGGGCCGGCGGGATGCGGCGATGGAGGCCTATCTGCTGGCGCTGGGCAGCAACCCCAACCACCCCGGCGCCCTTGCCTACCAGGGCAGCCTGATGCTGGAGATGGGGGACCGCGCGGGAGCGGCGGCCAATTTGGCGCAGCTCACCAACAGCTGTGGTGGCTGCGCGGAGCGCGAGACGCTGGCGCGGGAACTGGCCCGCGCCAGGTAGCGACTACTTCAGCTTGGGGCCGGCCGGCTTGCCGTCCCAGCTATCCGTCACCCAGGTGAAGGCGGTCAGCCAGGCGGGGTCAGCGCCGGGGGGCAGGCCGGCCTTCAGATCCTCGATCGTGATGCCACCGAGCTGGAGGTGCGGGCGTTCGCCGGGCTTGGAGACCAGGCCCTCGTCACGGCCAACGGCTTCCAGCCGGTCCCACATCTGGGACTGGCCCTCATCCGCATCCCAGGACCAGCGGCCTTCCAGGGCCAGGACGAAATCGGCGGCCAGGCCGAACTGGTGCAGGCTGTGCCAGGCCGCCACCGGCGTCAGCATCCGGCCCGACCGGCTGCGGCCGGAGGCGTAGAGGTGGTTCTGCCGCCAGGGGCCGCGCATGCCCTCATAGATGCCGAAGGGGATGCCTTCCGCGTTGAGGCGGGAGACGACACGCAGGGCGCGGTCCCGGAAGGCGGGGTGCAGCATCTTCGGATCGCGGTTCACGCGGTCCACGTTCCGCCAGGGGAAGGTTTCTGTCACATGGGTCGGCGACTTGGCGCCTGCCACCTGGCGGCGGAGCAGGCCGACCGGGGCATAGCCCTGCTGGCCGCCCGGGGCCTCCACCTGGACCCAGCCATCGACGGCTTCCGTCACCATCACCACGATCTGGTCGGCCGGCAGGGCACGAACCGTCTTCTGGTCCGCGCCCGGACCCTGGCGCAGCTCGGTCGCCGCGGTGACGCGGAAAAGGACGGGGTAGGCGTCAGGGTCGGTCATGCGGGGCCTTCGCGATCGGGGCGTGCGGGGGGTTTAGCGCGGGCGGCGGGGCGGCGGCTAGCCTGCGACGCTTCAGCGCTTGGGCGTCCAGACCGGCGGGGCCTCGCTGCCCACCTGCGCGGTGATGCGGGTGTAGTGTTCCGGGCGGCGGTGGCGGGCGAAGTTGAAGATCGTGTTGCGGCCGAGTTCGCACATGCCGAGGTCGCATTCCGCGACGATCACCTCGTCATCCCAGCTCGTGGCCTGGGCCATGATCTCGCCCTGCGGGTTCACGATGATCGAATGGCCGAACAGCTCGTGCCCGTCCTCGGTGCCCGCCTTGGCGACGCCGATGCCGAAGCAGGCATTCTGGTAGCAGCCTGCCTGGATCGAGAGATGGCTGTGGGCGACGCGAAGATGATGCGCCTCGAACCCCCGGTTCTCCATGTTCAGGCTGGGGGTGTTGTAGCCCAGCATCACAAGCTCGACCTGCTGGAGGCCCAGCACGCGCCAGGCTTCCGGCCAGCGGCGGTCATTGCAGATCATCATGCCGATGTTCACGGGGCCGGCGGCGCCGAGGGGCGCGCGGACCACGGGGAAGCCGAGGTCGCCCGGTTCGAAATACCGCTTCTCCAGGTGCTGCACCGTGCGGACAGGGTCGTATTCCGCGTGGCCGGGCAGGTGGACCTTGCGGTATTTCAGCACGATTTCGCCATTCGGATGGACATAGACCGCCGTGTTGAAGCGGCGGCCGTCAGGCGTCTTTTCCGCATAGCCCAGGTGAAAGCCGATGTTCAGGCGGCGGGCGGCGTCGAACAGGGCGGCGGTTTCGTTCGACGGCAGCGCGTGTTCGTACCAATGGTCGGCCTCAGCAAGATTCCCGTGATACCAGCGCGGAAAGAAGGTCGTCAGCGCGAGTTCGGGGAAGACCACCACTTCCGCGCCGCGCCGCGCGGCCTTCTCCATCAGCCCGACCATACGGGCGATGGCGACGTCGCGCCCCTCGGCCTTCTGGATCGGACCCATCTGGGCGGCGGCGACGACGAGGCGGCGGGACATGGCGTATCCTGATGCGAGGGTGCTGCGGGTGGCGTCGTTCAGGCCGGGGGCGTCGCGCCTACCTGGTCCACGATGCGCGCGTAATGCTGCGGCCGGCGGTGCTGGGCGAAGTTGAACATCTTCTCCTTGCCCTGGCGGCAGGCGTCGAAATCGACCTCGGCGACGATCACCTCATCATCCTTCGTCGCTGCCTGCGCGACGATGCGGCCGTTGGGATCGACGATGACGGACCCGCCGATGAGGCCCGCGCCATCCTCCACGCCGGCCTTGGCCACCGCGATCGCCCAGGTGGCGTTCATGTACGCGTTGGACTGCGCCGCCATGATGGAATGGAAGGTACGCAGCTCCTCGCTCTCGCCCTCACCGCCATTGGGGTCGTAGGCGGCGGAGTTGTACCCGACCATGACGAGTTCGACGCCCTGCAGGCCGAGCACGCGCCAGCCTTCCGGCCAGCGGCGGTCGTTGCAGACCAGCATGCCGAGCACGGGGCGGCCCCAGGATTCCGGGCCACGCTGCACGGGGAATCCCATGTCGCCATACTCGAAATACATCTTCTCGAGCTGCTGGTACTTCTGGCCGTCCTTGACGTGGTCGGAGCCCGGCAGGTGGATCTTGCGGTACTTGAACAGGATCGCGCCATCGGGGCCGACGGTGATCGCGCTGTTGAAGCGGTGGCCATCGGGCGTGAGCTCCGCATAGCCGATGTAGAAGCCGACGCCGAGTTCGCGGGCGCGGTCGAACAGGGGCTGCACCTGCGGGTTCGGCATGGCGGCTTCGAAGCAGCCCAGCAGTTCCGGTGCGTCGCGTTCCATCGGCCAGCGCGGAAAGAAGGTGGTGAAGGCGAGTTCCGGGAAGACGACGAGCTTCGCGCCCTTCGCCGCCGCCGCTTCCAGCAGCGCGACCAGGCGCGCGAGTGTCGCCGCGCGGCTGTCTGCGCGCTGGATGGGGCCGAGCTGCGCGCCGGCGATGATGAGCTTGCGTGTCATCGGAACATATCCTTGATGTCCTGCACCGTGCCGCCGAAGCCGCGCCAGAGCATGATGAAGCCGAGGCAGAAGGCCACGCCGAAGGCGAAGCCCGGGATGCCGGGCCGGGCGCCGGCGAGTTGGGCGAGGATGACGGCGACGATGCCGGCCGCGGTGCCGGTGCCCACCGCCATGAGCAGCTGGGTGCGGCCGGGCTTCTGGCGCACCGCTGGCTGGGGCGGCGCGGCGCGGGAGGGCCGGGGCGGGCGCTTGATCCAGCGCTGGCCGGGGGGACGGCGGGGGTGGGTGGCCATGGCGAAGTGTTAGCGCCCTGGCCGGCCCGAGTCAGCCCGGGGGGTGGCTGCGTCGATGATTCTGCAAGCGGTCGGCGGCATGATGCGCGCCATGCGACACCTGATGGCTGCCCTGCTGCTGCTGCCCGCCATGGCCTTCGCGGAGACGCCCTGCGAGGGGGAGGGTGATGCCTTCATCGCCGCCCCAGGCTTCGGCGCCGCGACCCCCATGCCCACGCCGACCGCGCTGGCTCTGGCGCGGCGGGAAGGCGCCGTGCTGGTGCTGGAGGGCGACCGCGATCCCATCCTGCTGCCCGATGCCGCCGGCTGCGCCCGGGGTGTCGATGACCCGTATTGCGTGACGCATCGGCTTGTCGCGGCCTTCGATGCCCCGCGCGGCTACCTGGTGCAGCGGCAGCACTACGAACATGCCGATTTCCTCTGGGTGGACCGGACCACCGGCATCGCGGAGTCGCTGGCGGATCAGCCGCGTTTCTCCCCCGGCCTGCGATGGATGATCTCCGTCTCGGCCTCCGACTACATGGCGCTGAACGGGATCGAGGTGTTCGACCTCTCCCGCGGTGGCCTGGTGCGGGCCTGGCAGCATGTGCCGCGTGGCGAGCCCGAGCGCTTCACCTTCTTCACCTTCTGGCGCTGGACCGGGGCGGAGGAGGCGATGCTCTGCGCCTGGCGCGGCGCGCCACCGGCGATGATGGGGCCGGAGGCGGTGATGCTGCGCCGGGGCGAATTCGGCTGGCGGGTGGAGCCGCTACCGTGAGGCGCGCGGCCCGATCGGACAGGTGGCTTCGCGGCTGACCAGGTCGAAGACGAACAGCATCTTGGCCATGCCGGTCAGCACCGCGGCGACCATGGCGAGTTCGACGATCTCGGGCTCGGTGAAGAAGCGGCGGAGTTCGGCCTGCAGGGCGGGGGTGCATTCGCCCTGCATGTTCGGCAGCGCCATTTCCGCGGCCAGGCGCATCACCGCGCGGTCGCGGTCGTCGAAGACGGGGTTGGTGATATCGCCGATGGCGTCGATCTGCGCCGGGGTGACGCCGGCATCCAGCGCGGATTTCGTGTTGCCCTTGTTGCAGAAGGCGCAGCCATGGATGGTGGAGAGGCTGAGGCGCAGAACCTCCTTCACCCGGCGTTCCACGCGGCCCTTGAAGAAGACCTCCGCGTAGAAGCCGTCATAGTACCAGCCGAGCAACTCGGGCGCCTGGGCCAGCACCTCGATCAGCGTCGATTCGCCGCGCACCTGGTCCGCGGTTTCCGCCACCGCGCGCCAGCGGGGCTCCATCGCGTCGCGGGACAAGGGGGCGATGGCGGGGACGGGCATCGGGGGGGCTCCTGCTTCCGGGGGGCACGACGGAACTATGGGCCTGGCCGGCCGGGCAGGGCGTCCCCCTATCGCCAGGGGGCGGCGCGGCCGATGAGGATGAAGACGATCGCCATGACGATGATACCGGCTGTGCCGCCCATGTCCTCCAGCCTGAGTTCCAGGATGAAATAGGCGATCAGGAACAGACCGGCGCTGACGAGCACGCCGATGACGATATTGCTCGTCCGCCGGGAAGGCGGCGTGTACTCCCGCGCCTCATCATCGGCGGGGTCGCGGTCGGCATCGTCGCGGCGCGGTCGGCGGGCCATGGGGCGGAATCAGCTCTCCAGTTCGGGGCGGATGGCGTCGACGATGGGGCGGTAGCGCGCCGTTTCCGCCGCGATATAGGCCGCCGCGGAAGCGGGTGTACCGGGGGCGGCGGCCTCGATCCCCGCATTCGCCAGTTGGGCACGGAAGCCATGGTCCGCCAGGGCGGCGTTGGTCGCCTCCGAAAGCCGGGCCAGGATGGCGTCGGGCAGGCCGGGGGGCGCGAAGACGGCGTGCCAGAGCACGGCGGTGAAGCCGGGGCGGCCCAGCGCCTCCGCCGCCGTCGGCACATCGGGCGCCTGGGGGGCGCGGGCGCCCGACGCCACGGCCAGCATCCGGGCGCGGCCGGCCTGGTGCAACGGCAACCCGGCGCCCAGCGTGTTGACGGCCAGCGCCAGGGTCCCCGCGATCAGGTCGTTCATTGCGGGCGCGGCGCCGCGATAGGGGATGTGGTTGATGTCCACGCCACCGGCTTCCCGCTTCAGGATCTCGGTCGCCAGATGCATCAGCGTGCCGGTGCCGGGGGAGCCATAGGCGAGGGGAGGGCGGGCGGCGCGGGCGGCGGCGAGGAAGCCCGCCAGCGTGCCGGGCTGCGAGGGATTGGCCAGCCAGCAGAGCGGGCCGCCGCCGAGCGTCGCCACCGCCAGGAAATCCTTCGCCTGGTCGTATTGCGGCTGCGCGGTGACGAGGTTGTAGAGCGCGTGGGTGGAGGCGGTGCCGAAGAGCAGCGTGTGGCCATCCGGCCGCGCGCGCATCACCTCCTGCGCGCCGATCGCGCCGCCGGCGCCGCCGCGATTCTCCGTCACCACGGGCTGGCCGAGTTCGCGGGTCATGCGCTCCGCGTAGAAGCGGGCATAGACATCGGTGGGGCCGCCGGCGGGGAAGGGGATCACCAGGCGGATGGGGCGCGCGGGGAAGGATTGCGCCAGCGCCGGTACCGCCAGCGTGCTGCCCGCGAGGATCAGCAGGGAACGCCGCTCGAAGACCCGTCTGTCAAAGCCCGGCATCGCGCCAATTCTCCACGGGGCTCTCGGGATGGGGCGTCAGGCCCGCGGCGCGGACTCCGGCGATGGCCGCGTATTCATCCTTGTCCGACGCATCGCCGCTGACGCCAACGGCGCCGATCACGGCCCCATCCGCGCGGCAGACCAGCACGCCGCCGGGGACGGGGATGAAGCGCCCGTCGCTGGCTGCCGCGATGGCGGATTGGAAGGCCGGGCGTTCCTTCAGCCGGTCGCGGATGACGCGGCTGCCGATGCCCATGCCGAGCGCGCCATGCGCCTTGCCGCGGGCGATCTCCGCGCGGAGGATGCCCGACCCATCCTCCCGCTTCTGCACCACGACATGCCCGCCGGCATCGAGGACGACGACGGTCAGCGGCAGCAGCCCGGCTTCCCGCCCCGCCGCCAGCGTCGCGTCCACGATGCGTTCCGCATAGGCGAGGGGGAGTTCGACGGCGAGAGCCTTGACGTAATAGTCGCCGGTTTTGGAGTCGCCGGGCATGGCGATCAGTCCAGCGCGCTGCGGCGGTGCTGGCGCGGCACGAAGCGGCCGGTGCCGGGCTTCGCCTTCACCTCGCTGCCGTTCCAGATCTCCTGGCCCCGCAGGATGGTGCTGGCCACGCGCGCCTTCATCGGGCGGCCGTGATAGGGCGACCAGCGCGCATCCTCCCGATCCTGGATGATGCGTTCGTCGAACACGAAGTCGCCGGTCTCCAGCACGCAGAAATCCGCATCGGCGCCGAGCCGGATGCCGCCCTTGACGGGATCCAGCCCGTGGTAGCGGGCGGGCTGTTCGCTGCACATGCGCGCCATCACCGTGGGCGACATGCCGCGTTCGACGAGCAGCGTGTACATCAGCGGCGCGAAGCTCTGCAGGCCCGTCAGGCCCGCGCCCACCGTGAAGATGTCGCCGGTGTACTGCTTCTTGGCCTTGGGCCAGGGCGCGTGGTCGGTCGAGACATAGGCGACGGTGCCGGCGGCCATGGCACCCCACATGCGCTCCACCTCCTCCGCCGTGCGGAAGGGGGGGTTGCACTTGCCGAAGCCCTGCAGGCGGATGATGTCCTCCTCCGTCATGCAGAGATACTGGATGCAGGCCTCGCCGGAGGTCCTGGCGCCCATGTTCCGATACAGCGTCGCCAGGTCGAAGCCGCGGGCGATGGAGGAATGGGCGATGTGGACATGCGCACCGGTTTCCAGCGCCATCTCGAAGATCTCGAGGTCCGCCATGCTTTCTGTCAGTGGCGGGCGGGTGCGGCAATGCCAGATGGGGCTGGTGTTGCCCGCGGCCTTGGCGGCTTCCGTCAGCTTGACGACGAGTTCCTGGTCCTCGTTGTGCACGGCGACCATCAGGCCGGTCTTCGCCATCTCCGCGAAGGCGGAGAGCATCGTCGGGTGGTCGATGCGCGGGAAGCGGTGCGCGTCGTATTCGTAGGTGGAGACCTTGAAGGCAGAGGCACCGGCTTCGGCGATGGCGGCGATGTCGTCCAGCCCGCCATCCTTCCGGATGGTGCCGTAGAGCGCCATGTCCACATGCGACAGGCGGTGCACATGCTCCACCTTGTCGGCGAAGATCGCGGCCGTGGTCACGGGGTTCGGCACGTCATAGGGCATGTCGCAGACGGTGGTGACGCCACCGGCGGCGGCCGTCATGGTCGCGCCCTCGATCCCCGGCCAGCCGGTGCTGCTGGAGGTATGCATGTGGCCATCGACCAGGCCGGGCATCACCACCTTGCCGCGATGATCCGCCACGGCCTTCGCGGGCGGGGCCTCGCCTTCCCCGATCGCGGCGATCCGCCCCGCCCGCACGCCGACATAGCCATCGGCCACCACGCGGTCCGACAGCACAAGGTCGCCACGCAGCAGCAGGTCGTAGGGGGCGTCGGTCATCAGGGCGGGGCCTCTCGGATCGGGATGACCGCAGGCTAGGCCGGACGGCGGGCTTCGCCAATCCGGGGGGCATCACGCCATGGCGTCTCCGTCCGGGCGGAACAGGATTTCCGCCTGCACGCCATCCGCCGGGAAGGTGAGGCGGACGCTGGCGCCGGGGCCGAGATCGGCGCCAAGGCCCCGTTCCAGCAGGCGGGTGCCGAAGCCGCGGCGGGCGGGCGGGCCCGGCACCGGCGGGCCGCCGGCTTCCCGCCAGGACAGGCGCACGCGCTCCTCCGCTGCCGAGGCCTCCAGCGCCACGCGCCCGCCCTGCCGTGACAGGGCACCATGCTTGGCCGCGTTGGTGGCGAGTTCGTGCAGCGCCAGGACCATCGCCTGGGCCTGGCGCGGGCCGAGCGGAGTGCCGGCCAGGCCCCTGATCGCCACCCGGTCCGGGCTTTCCGCGGCGATCCAGGGCGCGAGCGCCGCCCTGGCCAGCACATCGAGGTCCGCCGCCTGCCAGGCATTGTCGGTCAGCAGGTCATGCGCCCGGGCCAGCACGCGCAGCCGGCCGGTGAAATCGGTGGCGAAGCGGCCCGGATCCCCGCCCGCGCCGCGCAGGGTCTGGCTCGCGATGGCCTGGACGGTGGCCAGCGCGTTCTTCACGCGGTGATTGAGTTCCGCCACCAGCAGCGCCTGGCGCCGCTCGGCCTGCCGCCTTTCCGTGATGTCCTGGACCATGGAGACGGTGCGCGTGGGGTTGCCGGCCGCGTCCCGCGCCGCGACGGCCGCGCTGATCCGCACCCAGATCACGCCGCCATCGGGGCGGATGTAGCGCTTGTCCCCCTCCTGCCGCCCGTCCGGCGCCGCCGCCGCGCCGGCGGAGATGTTGATGGCGCGGTCGGCGGGATGCGTGACGTCATCGGGGCCGAGGCCGGCGCCGATGATCTCCGCCTCATCCCGCCCGACCAGTTCGCCGAAGCGGCGGTTGACGCGGCGGTAGCGGTTGGTGGCGACATCCACCTCCGTCACCCCCGCGGCGGCGGTGTCGAAGATGGCGCGGAACTCGGCCTCGCTCGCGGCCAGTGCGCGCTCCGCCCTGTCCCGCGCCGTTTCGTCCCGCAGCGTCAGCACCGCGCCATGGGGCTGGCCCGTGGCATCGAGGAGAGGGCGCGCGCTGCCGCTGGCCAGCACCACCACGCCATCCGGCCGCCGGATGCGCCAGCGCGCATCGGTGACGACGGTGCCTTCCCGCACCGCGCGGAACAGGGGGAGGTCGTCCGGCGGGTGGGGGTGGCCGTCCTCGGTCAGCAATTCATAGGCGCGGGCATAGCCTTCGGGCGGGACGCCCAGATGGGCTGCGCCGTGGATGCGGGCGGCGGCGTCATTCACGAAGGTGATCTGGCCATGGCGGTCGGCGACGATCACGCCCTCCGCCAGCTGGGACAGGATGGTGGCGCGTTCGGCGGCCGCATCCTCCGCCCGCTGCGTTGCCTCGGCCAGCGCCGCGGTGCGTTCGGCGACGCGGCGTTCCAGCACCAGGTTGGCGTCGGCCAGCGCCTCGGCCTCCGCATCCTCCGCCAGGCGGCGGCGGCGGATGGCGGCGGCGACCGTCAGCAGCGCCGCCGCCGCACCCAGCGCGGCCAGGCCCTGGATCGCAGCGCCCTGCGCCCAGCGCGCGACGATGGCGGAGCGCGGCCGGGCGAGCGCGACATAGGCGGGATAGCCGGTGACGGCGCGATACACCGCCAGGCGTTCGACGCCATCGAGGCCGGAGGGTCGGCGGGAGGTGAAGGCCGGCTCCCCCCGCGCCATCGCCGCCAGCATCGGACCGTTCGTGGAGACGCGGAGTTGCGTGGGGTCGCCGGGGGCAGGGACCGAACGCGCCAGTACGCGGCCATCCCGGTGCACCAGGCTGACGATGTCGGCGGGCTGGGCCGCCATGCGGCGCAGATCCTCCGCCGCATGGTCGGAATAGATGCTGTAGTTCAGCACGCCCTCATAGCGTCCGGGTGGCTGCGTGCCGGAAGGGGCGCGCCGGCGGGTCAGGGCGAAGAAGGCGCGCTTGTCGAGGCGGCCGACCTGCACGCCGCTGAGATGCGGCTCCTCCACCGCGGGGTCGCGCAGTGCCTGGTTGAACTCACGGTCGGAGAGGTCGAGGTTCCGCGGCACCGGCATGACGCTGGCGCTGACCAGCGGGCGGGCGGCAGCATCGAAGACGAAGATGGAGATGCCGGGATCGGCATCCGCGCCCTGCTTCGCGATGCGCGCGAAGGCGGCGTGCAGCCGCGCTTCCTCCACGCGGATGCGGTCGTCATCCAGCCCGGCCAGCAGGTCGTTCGCGCGGTCGAGGCGGAGCGCGTGGCTGTCCAGCACGCGCCTGGCGTATTCGGCGGCGGTGTCGGCGCTGCGGCGCAGCTCCGCGCCCGCATCATCCCAGGCGGCATGCCAGGCATTGGCGGCGAAGATTGCGAAAAGCAGGGCGGGGGCCAGCACCGCCGCGACCTGGGCCAATTGGTCGAGGCCGGCGCGGCGACGCGAGGGCGGCGGAGGGCGCCCGTCCAGCGCGGGGGCCATTGTCACGTGATCCAGGGCTTCCTCCCGCCGGGAGGTGGACAAGAAGCCCCTTCGCCGGGAGGCTCAACTCAAAGGATCGTCAGTGCGCGACCTGACTGCCCAAGGCGATCGGGTGGTAGCGCGGAACGGGGGGGCGGTTGCCCGCCCCCCGTCATTGTCACGCCGCGAGCGTCGGGTAGTCCGTGTAGCCCTTGGCGTTGCCGCCGTAGAAGGTGGCGGTATCCGGGGCCGTCAGCGGCGCATCCTTCAGCAGGCGGGCCGGCAGGTCCGGGTTGCTGATGAACTTCGATCCGAAGGCGATGAAATCCGCCCGGCCGCTGGCGATATCCGCCTGCGCCCGCGCCTTGTCGTAGCCGCCATTCAGGATGATCGGCCCGCCGAAATTGCGGCGCGCCATGGCGGCGATGTCGAAGGGCGGGCGGGCATCGAGGATGTGCAGGAAGGCCAGGCCGCGGCCGCCGAGCGCCTTGGTCACATACTCATAGGTCTCCTCCGCCGCCGGGTCGGCGATGTCGTTGAAGGGGTTGCCGGGGCTGATGCGGACGCCGACGCGGCCGGCGCCGATCGCCTTCACGGCGGACTCCACGATGGCGATCAGGAAGCGGGCGCGGTTCTCGACGCTGCCGCCCCACTGGTCCGTGCGCTGGTTGGCGTTGGGCGCCAGGAACTGGTTGGGCAGGTAGCCATTCGCCGAATGGATCTCCACGCCATCCAGCCCCGCCTTCACGGCATTGGCAGAGGCATCGCCATAGGCCTTGATGAGGGCCTCGATCTCCGCCTGTTCCAGCGCGCGCGGCGTGGCGAGGGGCTTCATGCCCTCGAAGGTGAAGATATCCCCCTTGGCGGCGATGGCGGAGGGCGCGACGGGCTGCGCGCCTTCCTGGAAATCGGGGTGGGAGATGCGGCCGACATGCATGAGCTGCGCGACGATGCGCCCGCCCTTGGCGTGCACGGCATCCGCCACGCCGCGCCAGCCTTCCACCTGCGCATCGCTGTAGAGGCCGGGGATGTCGATGTAGCCGCGGCCATTGGCGGTGGGGGTCGTGCCCTCCGTCACGATCAGGCCGGCGGAGGCGCGCTGGCCGTAGTATTCGGCCATCAGCGCATTGGGCAGGTTGCCGGGGGCGCGGTTGCGCGTCATCGGCGCCATGACGATGCGGCTGGCGACGGGGATGTCGCCGATCGTGGCGGGGGCGAAGAGGTCTCGGGCTTCGGTCATCGGGGCAATCCCTGGAAAGCGGCCGGCGGCGGGGATGCGCCGCGGCGTTGAGGGCACAGTTGGGCGCCCGGCGGCGGCAACGCCAGCGCACGACCGCGATGGTCGTCATTCGTGACCGTGATGGGGCTATCCCCGGATGACGGTGCGGATCGCGAAGCTGGACTGGATGCGCGCCACGCCGGGCATGCGGGACAGCGCTTCCTTGTGGATGCGTTCGTAATCGGCCGCGTCCCGGGCCTCCACCCGCAGCAGATAGTCCGCGATGCCGGTCATCAGGTAGCACTCCCGCACTTCCGGGCAGCGGCGGACCGCTTCCTCGAAGCGCTTGAGGTGGTCATCCGTCTGCCGTTCCAGCGTGATCTGCACGATGACGACGACGGCGCCCGTCGGTGCCGCATCCTCCACCACCACGGTGTAGCCGCGGATCGTGCCGTCATGTTCCAGCATCCGCAGGCGGCGGAGGCAGGCGGAGGGGCTGAGCCCGACGAGTTCCGCCAGCTTCGCATTGGGCATGCGGCCATCGATGCGGAGGGCGCGGATGATGGCGCGGTCGATGTCATCCATGGGTCTGGTGGATCCTGCGGAATCATCGCAGATTATTGCGCAAACTGCCCACTGGCGAGGCAATCTGCGTCGATCACGCATGAAATTCACCGCTTCCGCTCGTATCCTTAACCCACTCGCAACGGAGTGGCAGCGATGCGCGTGGTGGTCCTCGGCAGTGGCGTGGTGGGCGTGACCAGCGCCTGGTACCTGGCCCGGGCGGGCCACCAGGTGACGGTGCTGGACCGACAGCCGGCGGCGGGCATGGAAACCAGCTTCGCCAATGCGGGGCAGGTCTCCCCCGGCTATTCGGCCCCCTGGGCGGGCCCCGGCATCCCGATCAAGGCGCTGAAGTGGCTGATGATGCGCCATCGGCCGCTGGTGATGTGGCCGAGCGTGGATAGCGGCCTCTATGGCTGGCTGGCGCAGATGCTCGCGAATTGCACGGAAGCCGCTTATGGCCGCAACAAGGCGCGGATGGTGCGGCTCGCGGAGTATTCGCGCGACTGCCTGAAGGATCTGCGCGACGACACCGGCATCCAGTACGACCAGCGCACCCGCGGCACGCTGCAGCTGTTCCGCACGCAGAAGCAGCTGGATTCCATCGGCGCCGACATCGCAGTGCTGAAGGGCTTCGGCGTGCGGCACGACGTGCTGGACCAGGCCGGCTGCATCGCCGCCGAGCCTGCGCTGGGCCTGGTGCCGGGCAAGTTCGTCGGCGGCCTGCAACTGCCGGGGGACGAGACGGGCGACGCCCATGTCTTCACCCAGCGCCTGGCGGCGCTCGCCGCCGCCGCGGGCGTGGCCTTCTGCCACGGCGTGACCGTGACGGGGCTGGAGACCGAGGGCGGGCGCGTGACCGGCGTGATGACCGATACGGGGCGCGTGACCGCGGACCATTACGTCGTCGCCATGGGCAGCTATTCGCCGGCGCTGCTGCGGCCGCTCGGCGTGCGGGTGCCGGTCTATCCGGTGAAGGGCTATTCGCTGACCCTGCCGATCACGGACGAGACCGCGGCGCCGGTCTCCACCGTGATGGATGAGACCTACAAGGTCGCGATCACGCGCCTCGGCGATCGCATTCGCGTCGGCGGCACGGCGGAACTGGCGGGCTTCTCCCTCAAGCTCCGCAAGCCGCGGCGGGAGACGCTGGCGCACAGCGTCGGCGATTTGTTTCCGAAGGGCGGCGACATCGAGCGTGCGAGCTTCTGGACCGGCCTGCGGCCGATGACGCCGGACGGCACGCCGGTGGTGGGGCCGACGCGCTTCACGAACCTGTCGTTGAACACGGGCCACGGCACGCTCGGCTGGACCATGGCCTGCGGATCCGGCCGCCTGCTGGCGGACCTGGTCACGGGGCGCACGCCGGAGATCGCGGCGGATGACCTCGCACTCGAACGTTACGCTGTCGCCTGACGTCCTGCCTGCGGCAGGGCGCCTGAGCCACCCATGATTATGGGTGGCCGGCCCGTGCCGGTTGCCCTATCGGCTTCGGCACGGATCTTCACCACGCCGGAGACGAGACATTGGAACACCACACGCCACTGATTGCGATGATCGCGGCGGGCCTCGGCCTGGCCTTCATCTTCGGCATGGTGGCGCACCGCCTCAAACTCTCGCCGCTGGTGGGTTACCTGCTGGCGGGCGTGGCGGTCGGGCCCTTCACGCCCGGATTCGTGGCGGACCAGGAACTGGCGAACCAGCTCGCCGAGATCGGCGTGATCCTGCTGATGTTCGCCGTCGGTCTTCACTTCTCCTTGAAGGACCTTATGGCGGTGAAGTCCATCGCGCTGCCCGGCGCGGTCGGGCAGATCGCGGTGGCGACGCTGATGGGCATGGCGCTGGCCTGGGCGCTGGGCTGGGGCATCGGCGCGGGGCTGGTCTTCGGCCTCGCGCTGTCCGTGGCCTCCACCGTCGTGCTGGTCCGGGCGCTGCAGGAACGGCGGATCATCGATACCGAACGCGGCAAGATCGCGGTCGGCTGGCTGATCGTGGAGGACCTGGCGATGGTCCTGGCGCTGGTGCTGCTGCCCGCCATCGGGCCGGCGCTGCTGCCGGGCGGCGCGGCGATGTCGATGTCCGACCTCGCCTCCACCTTCGCCATCACCATCGCCAAGGTCGCGGCCTTCGTCGCGCTCATGCTGGTGGCGGGGCGGCGGCTGATCCCCTGGATCATGCACTACGCCGCCCATACCGGGTCGCGGGAGTTGTTCCGCCTGGCCGTCTATGCGGTGGCGCTGGGCGTTGCCTATGGCGCGGCGGCGCTGTTCGGCGTGTCCTTCGCGCTGGGCGCCTTCTTCGCGGGGATGGTGATGGGCGAAAGCCGCCTGTCCCAGCGCGCGGCGGAGGAAGCGCTGCCGCTGCGCGATGCCTTCGCGGTGCTGTTCTTCGTCTCCGTCGGCATGCTGTTCAACCCGGCTGTGCTGGTGGAAAGCCCGATGGCGGTTCTGGCGACGGTGGCGATCATCGTCATCGGCAAGTCGGCGGCGGCCTATGCGATCGTCCGCGCCTTCGGCCACCCTGCCGCAACCGCGATGACGATTTCCGTGAGCCTGGCGCAGATCGGCGAATTCTCCTTCATCCTGATGGGGCTCGGCGTCACGCTCGGCCTGGTGGATGGGCATGCGCGGGACCTGGTGCTGGCGGGCGCGATCATCTCCATCCTGCTGAACCCCTTCCTGTTCGCGGCGGTGGAGCGCGGCCGCACCAAGATCCTGACGCGCATCCAGTTCACCAAGGACGCCGTCGCGAAGGCCGCGGCCGATGCGGCGCCCCGCGCCCCCGAAGCCGCCGCGCAGGCGGCAGCCGACGCGGTGCCGGAACCCGCGCCGGCGACGGTGGCGGAAGCGGTGGTGGAGGGCGCCAGGGACGCCGTGGCGGCAGGCACCTCCGACACGCCGGAGCCCGAGCCCGACACGGCCGGGCCCGCGGTGACGACGCTGACGGACCATGACGTGGTGGTGGGCTATGGCCGCGTCGGCAGCCTGGTCGGCGCCCGCCTGGTGGCCGCGGGACGCCCCGTGGTGGTGATCGAGGAAGCGGATGAGGCAGTGGCGGCCGCCCGCGCCGATGGGGCGGAGATCGTCGTCGGCAATGCCGCCGACCCGGAAGTGCTGGCCGCCGCCAACATGGCCCATGCGCGCCGCCTGTTCGTGACGGTGCCGGAGACCTTCGAGGCCGGTCAGGTGGTCGAGCAATGCCGCGCCGTGAACGCGAAGCTGGAAATCCTGGCCCGCGCCCATTCGGATGAGGCGGTGGACCACCTCAACGGCCTCGGCGCCAACCTCTCCATCAGCGGGGAGAGGGAGATCGCGCTGCGGATGCTGGAACGGGCCGGGGGCTAACCCCCGGCGAGGTGACGGGCGACGAAATCCAGGCGGTCCTGGCCCCAGAAGATCTCGTCCCCGATCACGTAGCTCGGCGCACCGAAGACACCGCGCGCCAGCGCGGCCTGGCTCTCCGCGATGCGCATCGCCGCCCATTGGGGTTCGGCGGCGGTGGCGAGCAGGGCAGGGGCGTCGATCCCGCTTTCCGTGATGAGGCGCGTGAGCGTCGCGGGGTCGGCGGGGTTCGCCTCCTCCTCCCACAGCGCGCGCAGGATGCGGTGGGCGAGGGTGACGGCGGCGGCATTCCCCACTGTCTCCCGCGCCGCGATGACGCAATGCGCGGCGAAAGGTTCGTCGAAGGGTGCGTGCTGCGGGGCCAGCATGATGGGCGTGCCGAGTAGATCGCGCCAGCGCCGCAATTCCTGCATCCGGTAGGCCTGGCGCTGCGGGCTGCGCTTGGGCAGGGGCAGGCCGCCGGAGGCCGGGAAGATCGTCTCCCGGTAGTCGCAGGGATGCACGCGAAGCGTCGCGCCGTGCTGGGCGGCCAGGGACTCGATCCGGGCGGCGCCCAGATGCGCCCAGGGGCTGTTGAGGCTGATGTAGTAGTCGATGGTCGTCATCGTGGTGCTCTCAAGCTGCCGGTCGCAGCGGGATCACGCGCTGCATCGCGCAGGATACCGCATCGCCCGGCGCGAAGGCGGGGGATGCGGCGGGGGTGACGACGAACAACTCTCCCGCCGGGGTCTGGATCTCATATTCGCGGGTCTGGCCCAGGAAGGCGGCGCGCTGGATGCGGCCCGGCAGGCCGGGCGATCCCTCGGGCTGGAGGAGAACCGATTCCGGGCGCACGGCGATCTGCGCGGGGCCGGAGGCGTGCGCGCGCATGATGGTGTCGAGCGCGATGCCGCCGAGGGCGATGCGGTTGGGGCCGAGCACCTCCCCCTGGATGACGTTCGCCTCCCCCATGAAATCCGCGATGAAGGCGTCGGCGGGGTCTTCGTAGAGCGCGTTGGGCGTGCCCATCTGCGCGATCTTGCCCGCGCGCATGACGCAGACGAGGTCGGAGACGGCCAGCGCTTCCTGCTGGTCATGCGTCACATAGACGACGGAGAGGTCGAGCTTCTTCTGCAGGTCGCGGATGTCCTCCCGCACCCGGCGGCGGAGCCGGGCATCGAGGTTGGAGAGCGGTTCGTCGAACAACAGGACCTTCGGCCGCAGCACCAGCGCGCGGGCGACGGCGACGCGCTGCTGCTGGCCGCCCGAGAGTTCGGAAGGCAGGCGCTGGCCGAGGCCTTCGAGGCCCAGCGTCTTGAGCATCGCCTGCGCCTCGCTCTCCGCGGAGGCCTTGCGGGCGCCGTTGACGAGCAGGCCGTAGGAGACGTTCTCCAGCACGTTCATGTGCGGGAACAGCGCATAGGACTGGAACACCATCGCGATCTTGCGTTCCGCGGCGGCAAGGGCCGTGACGTCCTTGCCCTCGATCTCGATACGCCCGCCGGTCGGCAGTTCGAGGCCGGCGACGAGGCGGAGCGTGGTGGTCTTGCCGCAGCCCGAGGGGCCGAGAAGGGTGACGAGTGCACCGCGGGGCAGGGCGAAGGAGACCTCGTCCACCGCGCGAAAGGCACCGAAGGCCTTGGTCACGCGATCGAAGGTGATGGAGACGTCGGACATGTCGGTCAGGCCCCGGCGTGCATGGTGGTTGGCGTGGCGGCGCGCCGGCCGATCTGCGCGCGGCCGACCAGTTTCTCGATGCCCAGCACGACGACGAGCATGATGACGATCAGCACGGTGGAATAGGCGATGGCCAGCGCCATCTCACCCGCTTCGACCCGGCCGACGATGTAGACGGTGGCCAGATTATGCTGCGCGGAGACGAGGAAGATCACCGCGGACACCGCCGTCATCGCATGGACGAAGCTGAAGGCCAGCGAGGCGACGATGGCGGGCCGCAGCAGCGGCAGCACCACGCGCCGCAGGGTGGACAGCGCGCCGCCGCCCATGGTGGCGGAGGCCTCGTCCAGCGACTTGTCGATCTGCGCCAGGGCCGCGAGGCCGCCGCGCACGCCGACAGGCAGGTTGCGGAAGACGAAGCAGATGATGAGGATCAGCGCCGTTCCCGTCAGTTCCACCGGCGGCACGTTGAAGGCCATGACGTAGGAAACGCCGACCACCGTGCCGGGGATGGCGAAGGACAGCATGGTCATGAATTCCAGCGTGCCGCGCCCCTTGAAGCTTTGCCGCGCGATCAGCCAGGCGAGGAGGATGCCAAGCCCGGCGGTGAGCGGCGCGGCGATGGCCGCGACCTCGATCGTCGTGAACAGGCTGTCCCAGGCGCTGCTGCGGAAATCGACGCCGTTGTGCCACTCGACCTCGAAGCCCGTGAGGAAGTGGCGCCAGGTGAATTCCATGTCGCCGCGGCCGATGTCACGCACGAAGCCGCCGACCAGGATGATGCCGTAGACGACGGCGGTGAAGGCCATCCAGGGCCAGACGACGAGGGAGCAGCCGAGCTTCAGCCCCTTCGGCAGCGGCGCCGGCAAGCCGCTGTCGCCCTTGCCCGTCACCGTGGTGTAGCGCCGCTTGCCGAGCCACCAGGCCTGGAAGGCGAAGGCACCGAAGGTCAGCGCCAGCAGCAGCAAGGCGAGCGCCGCGGCGCGACCGGGATCATGCCGTGCGCCGGCGATGGCGAAGAAGATGCGGGTGGAGAGCACGTCGAAATCGCCGCCCAGCACCAGCGGATTGCCGAAATCGGCCAGGCTTTCGACGAAGCCGAGCAGGAAGGCCGCGGCCAGCGCCGGTTTCAGCAGCGGCCAGGTGACGCTGCGGAAGACCTTGAAACGCTTCGCGCCCATGGTGCTGGCCGCTTCCTCCAGGCTCGGGGAGATGGCGCGCAGCGCGCCGTCCAGCAGCATGAAGGCGACGGGCGCCTGGGCCAGGACCTGGGCCAGCAGCACGCCGGGCAGGCCGTAGATCCAGCGGCTGCGGGGGATGTCGAAATTCTCCCACAGGAAGCCCGTGACGATGCCGGTGCGGCCGAACAGCACGATCAAGGCCAGCGATACGACGAAGGGCGGCGTGATGAGGGGCAGGATCGTCATCGCCCGGAAGGCGACGGCGCCGCGCACATTGCCGCGCACCGCCAGCAGCGCGAAGCCGAGGCCGAGCAGGGTGGAGATCACGCCCGTCAGCGTCGCCAGCAGCAGCGTGTTCCACACCACGCCGCAGCCGGCATGGGTGGTGACGCAGGCCAGCGACCACGCTTCGGGCGCCGTCAAGCGGGCCGCCAGTGCATCGGGGGCGAAGCGGTCGCCCTCATAGATCGCGGCCGACAGGATCGTGACGAGCGGCACGAAGACGAAGAGCATCAGCAGGAAGGCGCTGCCGCAGACGAGGAAGCTGACGAAGGCATCCGCGCCGAAGCTGCCGCGTGCGGCGAGCCCCGCCGAGAACAGCGCGACACCACCCGCCAGCACCATCAGCGCACCCCAGCCGAGGGAGGGTTGCGGCGGCGGGGCGCCCAGCAGCGGCGCCAGGCCCTTCCAGGCCAGGCCGTTCAGCCCGATGGCGTGGCCCATCAGGAAGACCCAGGCGACGATGCCCGCGCCAGCGACCATCATCAGCAGGCCCTGCGCCCGGCCGCGCAGCAGCGCGGGCGCGACGGCGGCCAGCAGCGCGGCCACGGGCCACAGCCACCAGCGGGAACCATCCAGCAGCAGGACCAGCAGCGGGGATGCTTCGCCGCGGGGCCAGGCGGACATCGCCGCCAGGCCATTCTCTAGCCCATGCCAGGGCGCGAGGAGGAAGCCGATCGCGGCGCATATCAGCGCCGCGCGGCCAAGGGTCAACGCGCCCATGGTGAAGGCCTATCGAAAAGAGAGAAATCGATCTTGAGCATCAATGCCCGCCACGCAGTCGTCCCGGCTTCTTCGCCGGTCGGCGCCGTCGGGCATTGACGCACAAGCTCTCAGCGGGAGCCGGCGCGGACTTCGCGTTCCCAGCGGGTGATCACGCGCGTACGCTCCGCCGCCGAACCCCAGCGGGCGAAATCATAGTCGATCAGGCGGATATTCTCGAAGCGCGGGGCCTGGGGCGGGATGGCAGAGTTGCGGTTGGAAGGAAGCTGGTAGGAATTCGCCTGGCCCGCGATGTTCTGCGCCTCCGGCGACAGCGCCCAGTCATAGAAGCGGCGCGCATTATCCAGGTTGCGGGCGCCGCGGATGATGGACATGGAGCCGATCTCGTAGCCCGTGCCCTCGCACGGCGCGACGATCTCCACCGGCGCGCCGGCGATCTTCTGCGTCACCGCATCATGCAGGAAGGTGATGCCGACAAGGGTTTCACCCGTGGCCGCCGCGCGGGCGGGGGCGGCGCCGGACCGCGTGTACTGGTTCACGTTGCGATGCAGGGCGCGGAGGTAGGCGAAGGCCGGTTCCTCCCCCATCACCTGCAGCAGCGTCGCCAGCATGGTGTAGGCGGTGCCGCTGGTGTTGGGGTCGGCCACCTGGATCTCGCCACGGAATTCCGGCTTCGCCAGATCCGCCCAGCAACGCGGGGCCGCGATGCGGCGGCGGTTCAACTCGGTCACGTTGTAGGAATAGCCGAGCGCGCCGGCATAGATGCCGACGGTGCGGAACTGCGTCTGCTCCGCCTGGCGCGTCGCCCAGTCATGGAGTTCCGACAGGCGCGGCGAGCGGTATTCGAGGGTGAGGTTCTCCTCCGCCGCCTGCATGTGCGGGTCGCCCGTGCCGCCCCACCACACATCGCCGCGGGGGTTGGTGGCTTCCGCGCGGATCTGCGTCATCGTCTCGCCGCTCGATCGCCGCGTCATGGCGACGCGGACACCGGTCGCACGCTCGAAGGCCTGCATCATCGGGCGGCACCATTCCTCCTGCACCGAGCAGTAGACGACCAGGTTGCCCTGGGCGTTGGCGGCGGCGGGGAGGAAGGCCGTGCCACCGAGCAGGAGGCCGGTGGCGAGAAGACGACGGGCGAGGGACATGGACGGGAAACCTCCTTGATCCGGCCAGCCTTATCAGGCCGGTCCGGGATGATGGTGAAACAGTTAAGGCCGGGCAGGGGGTAGGCTCAAGGGCCGAGCAGCGGGGCCAGGATCGGTCCGAGGGCGGGTGCGCCGATGCCGACGGGGTTGCCGCTGGAAAGCCAGTCCCCGCTGTCGAAGTCATTCACCCAGGCGCCGGCCTCCCGCGCGATGGCGACGGCGGCGCAGGCGTCCCAGGAATTGATGTGCTGCTCGATATAGCCCTCAAGCCGGCCGTTGGCGGCCTCCACCAGCCCCAGCGTGCCGGAGCCGCCGACGCGCAAGCCGGCGCCCATGCCCATGATGGATTGGGACAGTTGGTGGAAGGCGGCGAGGGGACGGCGCATCGACCAGCCGACCTCGATGGTGGCTAGGGCCATGCTGTCGATGGCGGAGGCGCGGATCGGCACGCCGTTGAGCGTGGCGCCGCAGCCTTTGGCACCGGCGAAGACCTCGGACGGCACGTAGCGGGCGACGGCGCCGACGACCGCCTTCCCATCGAGAGCCATGCCGATGGAGACGCACCAGCGATCCCCGTTGCGGGAGAAGTTGGAGGTGCCGTCGATGGGATCGATGATCCAGAGCGGGCCATCCACGGCACCGAGGCCGCCGCCCATCTCCTCGCCCAGCACGGCCTCCCCGGGGAAGATCACGGCCAGGCGGTCGCGGATGAAGCGTTCGGTGGCGCCATCGGCTTCCGTCAGGAAATCCTGCGCGCCCTTGAAGCTGGCCGCACCCATGCCGCGGGCGCGCATGAGGAAGGCGCCCTGCGCGGCATCCCGCGCGATGGCGGCCGCCGCATCACGCCGCAGCGCGAGGTCACGGGTGTTCATTCGTATGCTCCCATGACGTTCTGATCGAAATCGATCAGCGATCCCGTGACGATGCCCGACGCATCCGACAGCAGGTAGGTCGCGAGCCCCGCGACATCCGGCGCGCTGACCAGGCGCCCGAAGGGCTGCGTCGGCGCGGCGCGGTCCAGCCAGTCCGGCGGGTTGCCGTCCTTCTGCTGGATCACGTGTTCCCCCGGCGTATCGGCCCAGCCCAGATTGATGCCGTTGACGCGGATGCGGTGGGGGCGAAGGCCGAGCGCGGTGTTCTTCGTCAGCACCGCCAGCGCGCCCTTGGACGACGAATAGCCCGTGAGGAAGGGCTGCCCGCCATGGGAGGACATGGTGATGATATTCACGATCGTGCCCGTCCGCCCTTCGGCGACCAGGCGACGACCCACGGCTTGAATCAGCTGAAAGGGCGCGCGGGCGTTGATGGCGAAAAGCCTGTCCCACAGCGCGATATCGGTGCCGAGGATGGTGCCGCGATCCGTCAGCCCGGCCGCGTTCACCAGCCCATCCACCAGGCCTAGCGCGGCTTCCGCCTGCGCCACGATCCCGGCCGTGGCTTCGGCATCGGCCAGGTCGGCGGCGACGAAATGCGCCTCCGCCCCCAGCGCCCGCAGCGCCGCGACGACGGCTGCGCCGCGATCGGCGTTGCGGCCGGTGATGCAGACGGCGCGGGCGCCGGCCTCGGCGGCGGCGAGCGCGCAGGCCTCCCCGATTCCCTGTGTGCCGCCGGTGACGAGCACGCAGCGGCCCGTCAGCGAGACCTTCGGCAGGATGGTCATCCGATCTTCACCGGGCGGCCCTCGGTCAGGGACCGGTAGGCGGCATCGGCCAGGACCAACGCCTGCCGGCCATCCTCCGCGCCGACGGGCATGGGCGTGCCCTTCTCGACCGCGTCGAGGAAGGCGGCCAGTTCGATGCGGTAGGCATCGGCGTAGCGTTCCAGGAAGAAATGCAGCGGGAGGTCGGTGGCCACCGTCTTGCCATCGGCCTGCTCCACCGTGGTGCCCACGCGGTTGCCCGCGATCAGGCGGCCGGCACTGCCATGCACCTCCACGCGCTGGTCATAGCCATAGGCGGCGCGGCGGCTGTTGTTGATATGGGCCATGCGGCCGGACGCGGTCTTGAGGATGATCATGGCGCTGTCGATGTCGCCGGCCTCCCCGATCGCCTTGTCCACCAGCACGGCGCCGGTGGCGAAGACCTCCACCGGTTCCTCGCCCAGCATCCAGCGGGCCATGTCGAAATCATGGATCGTCATGTCCCGGAACAGCCCGCCGGAGACCTTGATGTAGGAAACCGGCGGCGGGCCGGGGTCCCGGCTGGTGATGACCACCTGTTCCACCGCGCCGATGGCGCCGGCGCCGATGCGGCGGTGGAGTTCGGCGAAATTGGGGTCGAAGCGGCGGTTGAAGCCGACCAGCATGGGGACGCCGGCCTTGGCGACGGCGGCCAGGCAGGCATCGACGCGGGGCAGGGACAGGTCGATCGGCTTCTCGCAGAAGATGGCCTTGCCGGCCTCGGCCGCCGCGATCACCAGGTCCGCATGGGTGTCGGTGGAGCTGGCGATGATGACGGCGCCGACGGCGGGGTCCGCCAAGGCGGTGGCCGTGTCGCTGACCTGGGCGCCATGCTTCGCGGCCAGGGCGGCGGCGGAGGGGGCGTGGACGTCGACGACATGGCGCAGCGCCGCCCTGCCGCTGGCGGCCAGGTTGGCGGCATGGATGGCGCCGATGCGCCCGGCCCCGAATTGTGCGAATTGCAGCATGGCGTTCCCTTGAGGCTCCCCTTGGGGCCGCCATGGGCGGCCCCGGCTTGTGGGGGCTGTCATCAATCCGTAACACTGGCCCGGCCGTCAACTCGGCCACGCCGAATTCTCCAGGACCAGTCCCATGGCCACCATACGCCTGACCGCCGCCGAGGCCACGGTGCGCTTCCTCGCGGCCCAGATGACCGAGGTCGAAGGCCGGACCGTCCCCCTGTTCGGGGGGGTCTTCGCCATCTTCGGGCATGGGAATGTGGCGGGACTCGGCCCGGCGCTGGAGGCGAACCGCAAGGCCCTGCCGACCTTCAGGGCGCATAACGAACAGGCCATGGCCCATGCCGCCATCGCCTTCGCCAAGGCCCATGCGCGCCGGCGGATGATGGCCTGCACGACCTCCATCGGGCCGGGGGCGACCAACATGGTGACGGCGGCGGCGCTGGCGCATGTGAACCGGCTGCCGGTGCTGCTGCTGCCCGGCGATGTCTTCGCGAATCGGCGGCCCGACCCTGTGCTGCAACAGGTCGAATCCTTCGCGGATGGGACGGTCTCCGCCAATGACTGTTTCCGCCCCGTCTCCCGCTATTTCGACCGGGTCATGCGGCCGGAACAGCTGCTGGCGGCACTGCCGGCGGCGATGCGGGTGCTGACGGACCCCGTGGAATGCGGCCCTGTCACCCTGGCCTTCCCGCAGGACGTCCAGGCGGAAGCCTTCGACTGGCCGACCGAGTTCTTCCGCAAGCGCATCCACCGCACCCGCGCGCCGGAGCCCGATGCGCGGGAGTTGGCAGCGGCGGTGGAGGCCCTGCGCGCCGCAAAGCGCCCGCTGATCCTGGCCGGCGGCGGCGTGAAATACAGCGGGGCGGAGGCCGCGCTGGCCGATTTCGCGCATCGCCATGGCGTGCCGGTGGCGGAGACGCAGGCGGGGAAGGGGAGCCTGTCCTGGGACCACCCGCGCAATGCGGGCTCCATCGGCGTGACGGGCAGCGCGGCGGCGAATGCGCTGGCGGCCAAGGCGGACCTGGTGCTGGCGGTCGGCACGCGGTTGCAGGATTTTACCAGCGGATCGCGCGCGCTGTTCGGGGGCGCGAGGCTGCTCGGCCTGAACGTCGCGGCCTTCGATGCGGTGAAGCATGAGGGCCAGCCCCTGGTGGCCGATGCGGCGCGGGGCCTGGTGGCGATGAGCAGCGCGCTCGGCCGCTGGGCGGCGCCGAGGGATTGGCAGGAAAAGGCCGTGACGGCGACGGCGCGCTGGCACCGGGTGGTGGAGAAGGTGACGGCCGCGCCGAAGCCGAAGGACGTGGCGCTGCCATCGGATGCGCAGGTGCTGGGCGCCGTGAACCGCGCGATGCCGGCCGATGGCGTCGTGGTCTGCGCGGCGGGCGGGCTGCCGGGGGAACTCCACAAGCTGTGGCGCGCGACGGATGCCGCCAGCTACCATCTGGAATACGGCTATTCCTGCATGGGGTATGAGATCGCAGGCGGGCTCGGCGCGAAGATGGCGCTGCCGAAGCGGGAGGTCGTGGTCCTCGTCGGCGATGGCAGCTACCTCATGATGAACAGCGAGATCGCGACCTCCGTCATGCTGGGCGCGAAGCTCACCATCGTGGTGCTGGACAACCGCGGCTTCGGCTGCATCAACCGGTTGCAGCGCGGCACGGGCGGCGCGCCCTTCAACAATCTGCTGCCGGATGCCGCGCCGCGCGTCGATTTCGCGATGCATGCGAAATCCATGGGCGCCATCGCGCTGAAGGTGGATGGCATTGCGGGGCTGGAAGCGGCGCTGCCGAAGGCGCTGGCGGCGAAGCGCACCAGCGTCATCGTCATCGATACCGACCCGCAGGTCAGCACCGCGGAAGGCGGCGCCTGGTGGGACGTGCCCGTGGCCGCCGCGCCGCGTGGCGAGACACAGATTGCAGCACGGCGCGCCTATGAGGCCGCGTTGAAGAAGCAGGAACACTGAGATGCGCGTGAAGCTGGCGATCAACCCGCTGACCTGGACCAATGACGACATGCCGGAACTGGGCGCGGAAACGCCGCTCGAGACCTGCCTGGCGGAGGCGAAGCTGGCGGGTTTCGCGGGGGTGGAACTCGGCAACAAATTCCCGCGCATGGCATCCGCGCTGAAGCCGATCCTGGATGCGCATGGGCTGGCGCTGGCCTCGGGCTGGTATGGGTCGAACCTGCTGGAACGCGACGTGGACGCCGAGATGGAAGCCGCCGAGCCGCATATCGCGCTGCTCTCGGCACTCGGCTGCACGGCGATGGTGCATTGCGAGGTGACGTCGGCGATTCACGGCAACAAGGCGAAGCCGGTGGCGGAGCGGCCGGTGCTGACGGAACGGCAATGGGATGTGCTGCTGCCGCGCCTTGATGAGATGGCGAAGCGCCTCGGCGATCGCGGCCTGGCGATGGCCTATCACCACCACATGGGCACGCTGATCGAAAGCGAGGCCGAGATCGACCGGATGATGGCGGGCACCAGCCATGTCGGGCTGCTGCTGGATACGGGGCATTTGACCTTCGCGGGCGGCGATCCCGTGCGCGCCGCGCGCAACCACGCGAAGCGCGTGACGCATTTCCACGCCAAGGACATCCGCGCGGATGTGATGGCAGATGTGAAGAAGCGGAACCTGTCGTTCCTCGACAGCGTGCTGGCCGGCGTCTTCACCGTGCCGGGCGATGGCTGCGTGGATTACGCCGCCGTGCTGCCCCATGTCGCCGCCGCCGGCTATGCAGGCTGGCTGGTGGTGGAGGCCGAGCAGGACCCCGCCATCGCGCATCCCCTGACCTATGCGCGCATGGGCCATGACAATTTGGCGCGCTTCGCGGCCAGCGCCTTCGGGTGACGCGCACCGTCATCCTCCACGCCGATGATGTCGGCATGTGCCATGGGGCGAATGTCGCCTATCTCGACCTGTTCCGGGCGGGTCGGCTGGATAGCGGCAGCGTCATGGTGCCGTGTCCCTGGTTCCCGGAGATCGCGGCGGCGGCGCGGGGGGATTCGACGCTCGACCTCGGCGTGCATCTCACGCTGACCAGCGAATGGCCCGCCTATCGCTGGGGGCCGATCTCGACGCGCAGCGCGGCATCCGGCCTGATGGATGCCGATGGCTACTTCCCGCCGAACGTGGCCACGCTGCGCGCGACGGTGAAGCCCGATGCGGCGCGCGACGAAATGCGGGCGCAGATCGACCGCGCGCTGGCGATGGGCATCGATGCCACGCATCTCGACACGCATATGGGCGCCGCCCTGGCGCCGGAGATCCTGCCGCACACGCTGGCGCTCGCGCTGGAATACCGCCTGCCGCTGCTGCTGCCGCGAGAGATCGGCAGCTACCTCGGCGTGCTGAAGCTGGGGGAGGTGGATCGCGGGCTCTATGCCGCTGCCTTCGCGATGATGACCGAGGCGGGCATGCCCGTGATCGACCGCTTCGCCATGACGCCGAACCGCGACGTCTCCGCCGAAAGCTACCGGGACATCGTCGTACCGGCGGAGGAGGGGCTGACCTTCGTCTCCCTCCACCCCAACGCGCCCGGCGATATCGAGGCCATCACGGCAGCCCATCCGCGGCAGAAGCCGGAATGGCGCATCGGCGAATATGAGCGCTTTGGCGACGGCACGATGGATGCAGTCATCGCCGCGGCGGGCGTGAAACGCTGCGGGTTCCGGGCGCTCAGGGATCGCTGGCGGCGGTAGGCGGCGCGGCTTCCGCCAGCAGCCAGTCGCGCAGCGCGGCGGCGCGGGGCGTGGGCGTGCCGGGGGGCAGCATCAGCCAGTAATGGTCGCCGGTTTCCGCTTCCACGCGGGACAGCCTGGCCAGGCGGCGGCGCCGCACCTCCTCCTCCACGAAGGCCGGGGAGCAGATGACGGCGCCCAGACCCTCCGCCGCCGCCTGGATCGCCAGCGTCGTGCTTTCGAACAGCAGGGGCGCGGCGGGGGGCGGCAGGCCGGCGGCCTCATGCCACCGTGCCCAGTCGCGCGGGCGGACACGGCTGCCAAGCAGGCTCATGCCCTCCAGCCTCCCCCGCCGGGCGGCGAAGGGCGCGACCAGCACGGGTTGCAGGCGCACCGCGCCACGGGCCGGGGGCCTGTCTGCCGGCGCGGTGCGGATGGCGGCGTCCAGGCCTTCCCGCGCGAAATCCACGGCGGGGTCGGTGCCGGTCATCACCTCAACCTCCTGCCCAGGATGCAGGGCGCGGAAGCGGGGCAGGCGGGGGATCAGCCAGCGCAGCGCCCAGGTGGTATAGGCGCGGATGCGCAGCGGCGTGGCGCCGCGCAGCGCGGCCGTGGCCGCCGTGATGTCCCCGAAGGCCTGGTTCAGCGCGGCCGCGTAGCGCGCCCCTTCCTCGGTCAGCCGCAGCGCATTGGCGCCGCGATGCACCAGCGCCACGCCCAGCGCCGCCTCCAGTTCCCGGATCCGGCGGCTGATCGCGGGCTGGGTCAGGTTCAGCCGGGCGCCGGCGGCGGTCAGGCTGCCGGTTTCCGCCACCAGGGCGAAGGCACGCAGCGCACCGAGGGGCGGAAGGTCCATGGCCACCCAGCATAACCGGGGCTTGGGGTAGGGCAAGGATTGCGCGCTGGCGCCGTCTTCGCCATGCCTGCACACAGCCACCCACCAAGCGGCCGCAGTGCCGCGCCACGGAGGAAACCGCCATGCGTCGCCGCGATGCCCTGAAGCTGCTGCCCGCCGCCCTTCTTCCCATGCCCGCCTATGCGCAGGCCTTTCCCGCCCGCCCCATCCGGATGGTGATCCCCTTCACCGCGGGCGGCAGCAATGACGTGGTCGGGCGGATGCTGGCGGACGGCATGGCCGCGCGCCTCGGCCAGCCCGTGGTGGTGGAGAACCGGGGCGGCGCGGGCGGGTTGCTCGGCAATGACGCGGTCGCGAAGGCGGCGCCGGACGGGCACACCATGCTGCTGGCTGGCAGCGGCAGCTTCGTCATCTCCTCCCTCGTGCAGCCGCGGCTGCCCTACGACCCCGTGCGGGATTTCGCGGCCATCGCCTATCTCGGCGCCTCGCCCAACGTGATCTGCGTCCATCCCTCCATCCCTGCGCGCAACCTGGCGGAGTTGCAGGCCTTCGGGAAGCAGCGGCGGGAACCGCTGCGCTTCGGCACGCCTGGTGTCGGCACCAATGGCCATGCGCTGGGCGCGATGATCGGCGTGGTGCTGGGGATCGAGCTGGAGGCGATCCACTACCGCGGCACGGGGCCGGCGCTGAACGACATCCTCGGCGGACGGCTGGATATCCTGACCAATGCCTCCGCGCCGTTGCAGCCGCATATCGCGGCGAACACGCTGCGGGCGCTGGCCATCGCGGGGCGGTCGCGCAGCGTGGCGCTGCCGGAGCTTTCCACCAGCGTGGAGCAGGGCTTTCCCGAATTGGATAGCGCCACCTGGTACGGGCTGCTGACGGCGGCGGGCACGCCGGCTGATCGCATCGCCGTGCTGCATGCCGCCGCCAAGGCGACGATGGAGGACCCGGAGATCCGCCGCCGCCTGGTGGAATCCGGCGTGGACGAGATCGCCCCCAGCCCGGCGCCCGAGCATTTCGCGCAGCTCCTGGCTTCCGACCGTGAACGCTGGGCCGGCGTCGTGCGCCGCGCCAACCTCCGCGCCGAATAGGATCACCGCATCATGTCCGACCCCGCCATCCTGCTGTCCGTCACCAACGGCATCGCGACGCTGACGCTGAACCGCCCGGCGGTGCGCAACGCGATCGACGATGCGATGCGCGGCGTGATGATCGAGGCGCTGGAGGAAGTGGCCGCCGACCCCGCCATCAAGGCGCTGGTCGTGACGGGCGCGGGAACCGCCTTCTGCGCCGGCGGCGATGTGCGGGGGATGAAGAACCGCCTGGCGGCGCCGGCCGAGGAAGTGGCGGTCAATGGCTGGCGGCGTCAGGCGCGGACGCACAAATCGATCACGCTGCTGCATTTGATGCCGAAGCCCACCATCGCCGCGGTGAATGGCGCGGCGGCGGGGCTGGGCGCGGATGTGGCGCTGGCCTGCGACTTCATCCTGGCCGGCGATTCCGCACATTTCACCATGAGCTTCATCAACCGCGGCCTGATCCCGGATGGCGGCGGCATGTATTTCCTGCCGCGCCGCATCGGCCTGTCCAAGGCGAAGGACCTCGTGTTCAGCGGCCGTCGCGTGGCGGCGCAGGAGGCCCTGGCGATGGGCCTCGCGGATCGCGTCGCGCCCGATGCCGATCTGCTGGCGCAGGCGCAGGCATGGGCGGAGCAGGTGGGGGCGGGGTCCTCCGGCGCGCTGGCACTCGCCAAGGCGACGCTGGACCGCAGCCTCGAATCCTCCTTCGAACAGGTGCTGGCGATCGGCAGCCAGAGCCAGGCGATCTGCTACACCACGGCGGAACACCGCGCCTCCGTCACCGCCTTCCTCGAGAAGTCGAAGAAGTGACCGGCCCGCTTGAGATGTCGGGCCTCGATGCGCTGCTGCGGCCGAAAAGCGTCGCGGTGGTCGGGGCTTCGACCGACCTGACCAAGACCGGCGGGCGGCCCGTGGGCTACCTGGTGCGGCACGGCTTCGCCGGTGATGTCTGGCCGGTGAACCCCCGCGCTGCGGAGATCGCGGGGCTGCGCTGCTACCCCGATGTGGCGTCCCTGCCCGGGGCGCCGGATGTCGGCATCGTGCTGGTCGGGCCGGACCGCGCGGAACAGGCGCTGCGCGACCTCGCGGCCAAGGGCTGCAAGGCCGCCATCGTGCTCGCCGGCGGCTATGGCGAGACGGGCGAGGACGGTGCCGCGAAGCAGGCCAGGCTGCGGGAGGCCTGCGGGCCGATGCGCCTGCTGGGGCCGAACACCATCGGCCTGGTGAATCTGGCCGACCGCATCGTCCTCAGCGCCACCGGCGCCCTGGAATTCGAGGATCTGCCCTCGGGCGGCCTTTCCGTCGTCAGCCAGTCCGGCGGCATCCTTGGCGCGCTGCTGTCACGGGGCGCCGCGGCCGGCATCGGCTTCGCGCGCCTGGTCGCCACGGGGAATGAGGGCGACATCGAGGCCGCGGAGGTGCTGGACCACCTGGTGGACGACCCCGCCACGCGCTGCATCGCGCTGTATCTGGAAGGCATCCGCAACCCCGCCGCCTTCCGCCGCGCCGCGCGCCGCGCGGCCGTTGCGGGCAAGCCCGTGGTGGTCTTCAAGGTGGGGCGCAGCGAGGCCGGCGCCCTCGCTGCCATCTCCCACACCGGCGCCATGGCCGGCGCGGACCGGATGTATGACGCCTTCTTCGCCAGCCTCGGCGTGATCCGGGTGGAGCGCTTCTCCGACCTGCTGGAGGTCTCCGCCGCGCTGGCCGGTGAACGCCGCGCGGCAGGGTTCCGGGTGGCGGTGCTGACCTCCACCGGTGGCGCGGGCGCGCTGGTCGCCGATGCCTCGGGCCTGGCGGGGGGCACGCTGCCGCCGCTGGACCCGCCCACGGCCGCACGGATCGAGGCCCTGATCGGGGAGGCGGTGGCGGGCAACCCGGTGGATGTCACGCTGGCCGGCGTGCGGCCGGACCTGTTCCGGGGCGCCATCACGGCGCTGCTGGAAAGCCCTTCCTATGACCAGCTGGTGGTGATCGTCGGCAGTTCGGCGCTCGCGCAGCCGACGCTGGTGGCGGATGCGATCCTGGAAGCGCGGGCGGGCAGCACCAAGCCCGTGATCGCCTATGTCAGCCCCCATGCCCCCCACATCGCGGCAGGGCTCAACAGCCGCGGCGTCCCGGCCTCCACCACGCCGGAGGGGATTGCCGCGATCCTCTCCGCCCTCGCGCGCCCCGCGCCCGTGCTGGCGGCGGAAACGGCGGCGCAGGCGCTGGACTTGCCCGCGGGCCCGATGGATGAGGCCGAGGCCAAGCGCCTGTTCGCCCGCTTCGGCGTGACGCCCGTGCGGGAAGCCGTGGCGCTGACGCCGGAAGCCGCGCAGGCCGCCGCCGCGGGGCTGGGCGACCGGCTGGTGGTGAAGATCCTGGCCCGCGACATCGCGCACAAATCCGATATCGGCGGCGTGGCGCTGCGCGTCGCCCCCGCCGATGTCGCCACCACCGCTGCCACCCTGCTGGCCCGCGTGCCGCAGGCCGAGGGCGTGCTGGTGCAGGAGATGGTCTCGGGCGGGGTGGAGATGATCCTCGGCCTGATCCGTGACCCACATCTCGGCACCGCCGTCCTGCTCGGCGCGGGCGGCACGGCGGCGGAGATCTTCGGGGATACCGCGCTGCGGATGCTGCCGCTGGCGCGCGCCGATGCGGAGGCGATGGTGCGGAGCCTCAAGGCCCACCGCCTGCTGGCCGGCTTCCGTGGCGCGCCGCCGGCGGATGAGGCCGCGCTGGTGGAGGCCGTGCTGGGCTTCGCCGGGATGGGGGAGGCGCTGGGCGATCGCCTGGTGGAGGCCGAGATCAATCCGCTTTTCGTTCTGCCGGCAGGGCAGGGGGCGCGGGCGGCCGATGGGGTGGCCATCCTGGCCTAGGCCCCTGGTCATAGAACCCGGGTTGTAACCCCCTGGTGCTAACCGGCAGGGGCGACATTTCGTCACGGCCGGTTTCCTCCCCATCGCGGCCGGGATCGTCTATCCCGGTCGCGCCCCGTGTCAGAGAACCCCCGCCCTTCCTCCCCCTTGCCCCGCTTCGGCGCATCGCGCCCGGGCCCGGCGCGGCGCGACCCGCTGCCGCTGGCGGGGGATGCGCCTCCGCCGGCGGAGGTGCGCCCCGCCGCCGGGCGCCGGTCGCGGCGGGTGCTCGGCTGGCTGCTGGGGTCGCTCCTGGCCCATGCGCTGGTGATGGCGCTGCTGCTGTGGGACGGCCAGCGGGAACGCCGGGACAGCAGCGCCGCCGATTCCGCCATCGAGATCGTCTTGGAGGGCAGCAACCCCGACCGGCCGACCGAGGAGCCGCCACCAGGCATCGAGGCACCGCCCGCCCCCGAGATGGCGGCAGCCGTGCCCGCGCCACCGCAGGCCAGCGCCCCGCCGGCGCCGCAGCCGGCGCCGCAACCCGTGCCGCCGCCCGCCTTGCCGCCGCCGCCGGTCCCGGCGCCGCCCTTCCCGGAAGCGCGGGTGGTGGCCCCGCCCGTACCGCGTCCCCCCGCCCCGCCGCCGGTCGCACCGCCGTCCACACCGCCCTTGGCCATGCCACCCCCGCCGCCGGCACCGCCGGGCGTGATCGCCATGCTGCCCCCCCCACCGGCGCCCCCACCGGCGCCACCGCCGGTACCCGATGCTCCGCCGGCGGAGGTCGCGGAGCCGCCCCCTCTGCCGACCGAGGCGGAGATCCTGCCGCCGGCCCAGCCGCTTCGCCTCCGCCCCCGCTTCGACGCACCCCCCGGCCCGGCGCCGCGGCCCGAACCGCCGCGACAGCAGGCGGGCCCGGCCCTGCCGCCCGGCAGCGTCTTCGTCCCGGGCGGCGTGCAACTCGGCGCGCCCGCACGCAGCGCCCCGCCGGGGCGGCGCCAGGCGCAGGGGCTCGACCTCTCGGTCGATCCGCGCCTGGCGGAGGGTGCCGCCAGCACCGACCCCAGCGTGCGGGTCCTGGGTGCGCAGGTGGATGCGGGGTGGAGCGCGGCCTTCCGCGACTGGATGAACCGGAACCTGCGCTACCCCATGCGGGCGCTGGAACTGGGGGAATCCGGGACGGTGCGGGTGCAGGTGATCGTGGAGCCCAACGGCCAGGTGCGGAGCGTGCGGCTGACCGGCCCCTCGACCTCGCCTTCCCTGAATTTCGGCACCACCTTCCCCTTCAGCGGCGCGACCCTGCCGGCCTTCCCGCCGCCGGTGGACCCGAACGGCGTCACCATCGACCTGACGGTCAATTACGTGCTCATCCGGCGCTGATCATCCCAAGAAAGATCATTTGGTCGAAGCCTCGCTTCCAATTGCTGGACTGGTTAAGACGCGTTCAATCAATTTTCTGTGATCAGTGCGCGGTGCTCTCCAGCTTCTCGAAGTGGCGGTATTTCCGCCCCGTGGTGATCGTCGGTGCTGTCGCCCTTGTGGTGGGCGGCGCCGGATCGGCGTGGCTGCTCGGCGAAGGCTTCGTCCGGCTGCAGGAAGACCTGAAGACCGGTGCCGGCTTCGAACGCGCGGAATCCACGGCGCGCGTGGCGGAGCAACTGCTGCTCCGCAACCTCGACGACATGGTGACGCTGCGATTGCTGGCCCAGCAATGGGTGTTGCTGGACGACGTCGCCGATGCGGTCCTGCGCCGGCAGATGGAGACGACGCTCCGGCATCTCGTGCGGGATCGCGGGGAGCGCCGGACGCCCTTTCGCAGCGTGGTGATCCTCGGGCCGGACGGGCACATGCGCTGGTCCTCCATCCCCGATTCCATGCAGTTCCAGGCCAGCGACCGCGACTACTTCATCGCGCTGCGGGATGGCTTCCGAGGCACCTTCCTGACCGCACCGATCGTCGGGCGGGGCACCGGCGGCACCATCATCCTGGCCGCGCAGCGCTTGCATGATGCGGCGGGTGATTTCGGCGGCGTCGTGCTGGTCGGCCTGAGGCCGGAAGAACTCCGCCGCGCCCTGGCGCCGCTGGCGGAGCGGGAAGGCGATGTGGTCGCCGTGATCCGCCGGCAGGGCGATGCGCTGATCCGGGCGCATGTCGGTCCGCAGGCCGGCGGGGTGCCAATCGCTGGCCCGGTTCCTGCTGGCGGCGATCCCTGGACCACGGAACTCGACGAAAACGGGGAATACACGGCACGCGGCCGCAACCCCTTCACACAGGCGGAGACGTTGCGCGCTGGCCGCCTCGTGGCGGATACCAACCTGGCCGTCTTCGTCGCGGTCGATACGCAGTCGGAGTTGCGCGGAATTCCGGCTCTGCGGAATTCGATCCGGATGTCGGTGCTGGGCGGGCTGCTGGCTGGTTTGCTGGCGGTGGCGGGGGGCGTCGCCATCTCCCGCGCCCGACGGCTCAAGGTCGAGGCGAGTGCACTGCGCAAGGGGCGCGGGCAGGTGGAGCGGCTGCATGGCGGGCTGCCCGTGGTCCTGTTCCTGCGGGAATCACTCGGTCCGCGCGGCCCATCGCGCCTGCTGTACCGCGGCGGCGCCATCGACCTGGTGACGGGCTGGCCGGATGGCCGCCTGGCCGGGATGGCCGATTGGACACCCTACATGGCCGAGGGGACGCCCTGGATCGACGACAGCATCGCGGATGCGCTGGCCCATGGCTCCACGGAGTATGACTGGCAGCTCCGCCAGCCCGATGGATCCTATCGCCGCATGTCCACCGTGCTGGTCCGCGTCTCCGTCCATCCGAACGGGGGCGGGGAGGTGGTGGGCTATACCCGCGACGTTTCCGCGCAATACGAGGCCTCGCGCCGTGCCGAGCAGGCGCGGGTCGAACTCGACCAGACCCTGGCCGCCGCGCCGGTCGTGGTCTTCAGGGGCAGCGCCCAGCCGGATGGCACCTTCCGCAAGACCTTCGTCAGCACCGGCATGGAACGCCTGACGGGCTGGCCGATGGCAACCATCAACCAGCCGGGCGGCCTGCGCTCCATCCTCGACAATCCGGAACGCCTGGCCGCCGACATGGCCGCCCTGATGGCGGAGGGCGAGGTCAGCGGCGACTATACGATGCGCTGCCGCGACGGGCGCCTCATCACCGTGGCGGTGACGATGGCGGTGATGCATCGCGGCACGGATGGCCGGACGGAGGTGGTGGGCTACATCGCCGATGTGACGGCGGAGCGGGAGGCCAAGGCCCGCGCCATCACCAGCGCGCGCCTGGCGTCGCTGGGGGAGATGTCGGCGGGCCTGGCGCATGAACTGAAGCAGCCGCTGCAGGCCATCACCCTGGCCGCGACCAACACGCAATCGGCGGTGGAGCGCGGCGATACCGCGGCAGCCAGCCAGCGGCTGCAGCGCATCATCGGCTATGCCAAGCGCGCGGCGGAGGTGATCGAACATCTCCGCCGCTTCGCGCGCGGGCCGGAGATCGGCGGCGAGCCCCAGCCGGTGCCGGTGAAGGCCGCGATCGAGGGCGCGCAGTCCCTCGTCGCCAGCAGCCTGCGCGATGCGATGGTGGAACTCGTCGTCACGCTCGGGGACCCGCCGCCCGTGGTGCTGGGGCACCTGGTTGCGCTGGAACAGGTGCTGGCCAACCTCATCATGAATGCGCGGGATGCGGTGGTGCAGACCGCCGCCGAGGGGCCGCGGCGGATCGATGTGAGCGCCGTGGCGGATGCGGCCGCCGGCCTGGTCAGCATCACCATCGCCGATACCGGCGGCGGGCTGCCCGATGCGGTGCTGGCGCGGCTGTTCCAGCCCTTCGTGAGCACCAAGGGAGCGGATCTCGGCACCGGGCTCGGCCTGTCCATCTGCCACGGCCTGGTCACGGGCATGGGCGGCACGATCAGCGCGGCGAATGAGGGGCCGGGTGCGGTGTTCCGGATCACCCTGCCGGCGGCAACAGCGGCGTAATCAGCCCCTGCCGCGCTGCTGGGCCGCCATGCGCACCGCGGCGTTCACCGCGCCGAAGCCGGCATAGCCGCCCTCCCGCTCCGTGATCTCCAGGAAGAAGCGGTCATGGAAGGGCGCGGTATAGGCGTGCAGGAACACGCCGCCGCTGCCGTCCTGGTCGAACAACAGGTGGCGTTCGCGAAGCCCAGCCAGCGCCGCATCCCCGAGCCCCACGCGCGCGGCCAAATCCTCGTAGTAGTTCTCGGGAATGTCGAGCAGTGGCGCGGCACGGGTCGAAGCGGCATCGACCACCGAAGCCGCGTCCCTCGTCGAGAAGGCGATGTGGTGCACGCCGGCGCCGGCCAGCGCGGAGACGAAGCGCCCCGTGCCCGTGCGCGTGCTTTCGGAGACGTTGAGCGGCAGGCGCACGGACCCGTCTCCGCCCGTGAAGGCGCGGGACCGCACCAGGCCGTAGGGGTCCGGCAATTCCCAGGGCGCGTCGGCGGCCAGGCCGAAAACGGCGCGGTAGAACAGCACGAAGCTGTCGAGCATCCCCGGGGCGAGGGCCTGCGCGACATGGTCGATGCCGGTCAGGTCGCCCTTGTCCTCACCCGCATCGGGCAACAAATGAAAGTCGTCCTCCCAGATCGGCGTCGGGCTCGGGGATTGCACGAGGTAGATGAGGGTGCCGTCCGGCGCGCGCACGGCGGGGATGCGGCGCTCGCCCTCGCCAACCCGCTCGCGGAAGGTTGGGCAGCGCAGCGCCTCGGCGCGGGCCACGACGCGGGCGGGATCATCGACGCGGAAGGCCATGGCGCAGACGGTGGCGCCGAGCTGGGCGAAGCGCTCCGCCGCCGCGCTGTCCGGTTCCGCGTTCAACACGATGTTGGCGCCGCCATTGCGCCACAGCTCCACGGCCTTCGAACGGTGCGTGCCCGCGCGCCGGAAGCCGAGCGCCGCGATGAAGGCGGCTAGTTCGGCGCGCGCCGTCTCATCCACCGCGAATTCCACGAACTCGATGCCGGCCAGCTTCGGCACCGCCGGCAGCGCCGCGACCTTCGCCTGTTCGCCGAGCCAGACCAGGCTGCGCAGCCCGTCGCGGGCGATGCGGCGGGAGGGGGCGGCGCGGAATTCGTCGTTGAAGATCTCCAGCGAGACCGGGCCAGCATAGCCCGCATCGAGCGTGGCGCGCAGGAAGCCGGCGACATCCAGCTCCCCCTGGCCCGGGAAGGTGCGGTGGTGGCGGGACCAGGAAAGCGGGTCCATCGTCAGCCGCGGCGCGTCCGCGAGTTGCAGGAAGAACAGTTTTTCGGGTGGCACCGCCTGCGACAGCCCGGCCAGGTCATCGCCGAGGCAAAGCGTGTGGAAGCTGTCCAGGATGAGGCCGAGCGCGGGGTGGTCGGCCTGCTGCACGATGCTCCAGGCCTGGCGCCAGCGGTTGGTGTGGCGGCCCCAGGCCAGGGCCTCGAACCCCACGCGCAGGCCGCGCCTGGCGGCGCGTTCCGCCATCTCCCGCAAATCGGCGGCGGCGCGGGCGGGGTCGTCGATCGCGGCGGCCTGGGTGTTGGAGCAGACGAGGACGAGGTCCGTCCCCAGCGCCTGCATCGTGTCGAATTTTCGCTCCGCGCGGTCCATGTTCCGGGCGCGCGCGGGCTCGGGCATCGCCTCGAAGTCGCGGAAGGGCTGGAAGATGGTGATGGCGAGGCCGAGGTCGGCGGCCATGCGCCCGGCCTCCGCCGGTGATCCATCGAAGGCGAGGAGATCCTGTTCGAAGATCTCCACCCCCTCGAACCCCGCGGCGGCGGCCGATTCCAGCTTGTCCGGGAGGGTGCCCGAAAGACAGACCGTGGCGATCGACCGCTGCATGCTGGATTCGTCCCTGGAAGGCACCGGGACACGCATAGCGCATCCCGGTGCCGGGTGGGCTGCCCTTACTGAAGGGTGATGTTGCGGCTGCGGATGATGCCGCGCCACTTCGCGTTCTCCGCCGCGAAATAGGCGGGCCATTCGGCGGGGGTGCCGACGACGGGGACGACGGCCAGCGCGGCCAGGCGTTCCCGCGTCTCCGGCGCTTCCAGCGCGGCCTTGGCCAGGGCGTTGGCGCGGTTGACGATCGCCTCCGGCAGGCCCGCCGGGGCCTGCAGCGCGATGTGCTCGTACACCTCGTACTCGGCGAAACCCTGTTCGCGGAAGGTCGGGATGTTCGGCGCCACCGGGCTGCGGTCGCGGGTCGAGATCGCCAGCGCCTTGAGTTCGCCCGCCTGGATCAGCGGCAGCACGCCGGAGGCCGCCTGCACGATCATCGGCGTCTCATTCGCCAGCACGCCCTGCACCGCCGGCGCGCCGCCGCGGTAGCCGACATCGGTGAGCTGGAGGCCGGCAGATTGCAGGAACAGTTCCGTCGCCAGATGGGTGGAGGAGCCGACGCCGGAATTGGCATAGGTGACGTTGGCGCCCGGGCGCTTCGCGGCCGCGACGAATTCGGCCAGCGTGTTGGCCGGGAAATTCTTGTTGACGCAGAGGATCATCGGCATGGCGGCCATCAGGCCGATGCCGACGAAGTCACGTTCGTTGTTGTAGGGCAGCTGCATCATGTGCGGCGCCATGGCGTAGGTGCTGACGGTGGAGACCAGCAGCGTGTAGCCATCCGGCCGCGCGCGGGCGACGGAGTTGAAGCCGATGGTGCCATTGGCGCCCGTGCGGTTGTCCACCACGAAGCTGCGGCCCGAATCGCTGGACAGCCGCGCGGCGAGGATGCGGGCGACCGCGTCCGTCGAACCGCCGGCGGCCCAGGGCACCACCATCGTGACGGGGCGGCTCGGCCAGGCATCCTGCGCGGCGGCGCCGCGGGCGATGAAGGGCACGGCGGCAAGGCCACCGAGCAGGCGACGGGTGATCATGGCGGTGTCTCTTCCCCTTTGGTTCGTCTGGGGCCGGCCCCGGGATGGGGGCCGGCCGGGCAGGCACGTTTTACCGATGTTACGGGATCATTCCAGGGTGATGCCGCGGCTGCGGATCACCTCGCCCCATTTGGCGCTTTCGGCCGCCAGATATTCCGGGAACTGCTCCGGCGTGCCGTCCATCGGCACGATCGCCACCTGGCGCAGGCGGTCGATCACGTCCTGCGTGCGCAGCACGGTCGACTTGGCGGCGGCCAGGCGCGCGATGATGGCGGGTGGCGTGCCGGCGGGGGCGAGGAGGGACCAGTTGGTCGTGGCCTCGAACCCCGGGAAGCCGGATTCGGCGATGGTGGGCACGGTCGGCGCCAGGGAATTGCGTTCCAGGCTGCTGATGCCGATGGCGACGATCTGGCCGGCCGCCATCAGCGGCAGGGCCGTGACGCCATCCACGAAGGCGACCTGCACCTCATTCGTCACCAGCGCCTGCACCGCCGGCGCGCCGCCGCGATAGGTGACGTTCAGGATGTCGATCCCGGCGGCGCGCAGGAACAACTCCGTCGCCAGATGGGCGGAGGAACCGGCGCCGGAGGAGCCGTAGGAGAGCCTGCCCGGCTCCGCCTTCGCGCGCGCCACCAGGCCCGCGATGTCCGTCACGCCAAGCGCCCGGCTGACGCAGAGGAAGATGGGGGAGATCGCGACGCGCCCGATGCCCGCGAAGGCGCGTTCATCATCATAGCCGCGCTGCGGGAACAGATGGCGGGACATGGCGTAGGTGGAATTCACGCCGAGCAGCAGCGTCGTGCCATCCGGCCGCGCGCGGGCGACGGAGGCATGGCCGATCGTGCCCGACGCGCCCGGGCGGTTATCCACCACCACATTGCCCGGCAGTTCCCGCGACAGCCCCTGCGCCAGCAGGCGCGCGGTGAAGTCGGAAGACCCGCCAGGCGCCCAGGAGACGACGAGGGTGACGGGGCGCGTGCCGGGCCAGGCATCCTGCGCGAAAACGGGGCGCGCGGCGGCGATCAGCCCAAGCGAAGCGGCGCCGAAGCCGCGGCGGGTGAGGTTGGTCATTCCTGGTCTCCGTTCCTCCGGCCCGGGGCTTCGCGCAGGGCGCGGCCATCGGTTCCGTTGACGTGTATGTACTGGTTAGTCCATAAAAACTGCAAGCCCTTTCTGAAGGGGCCGCGATACGCGAGGATGCGTCCATGCCCGACAGCCTGCCGACCGCTTCCGTCCTCGCGCCCCTCAAGGAAAAGGGCCTGGTGCTCGGCCTGATCGGCGCGGGCATCCAGGCCAGCCGCACGCCGGCGCTGCACATGGCGGAGGCCGCGGCCCAGGGCTTCCCCTGCGTCTACCGGATCATCGACCTCGATCGCATTCCGGGGGGCGCCGCGACGCTGCCGGAATTGCTGGTGGCGGCGGAGAGGATGGGCTTCGCGGGGCTCAACATCACCTTCCCCTGCAAGCAGCAGGTGATTCCCCTGCTGGATGAGCTGTCGCCGGAGGCAGCGGCGCTGGGCGCCGTCAACACGGTGGTGCTGCGGGATGGCAGGCGCATCGGCCACAACACGGATTGCAGCGGCTTCGGGGAGAGTTTCCGCCGCGGCCTGCCCGGCGTGGCGCGCGGGCGCGTGGTGCAGCTGGGCGCGGGCGGCGCCGGTTCCGCCGTGGCGCAGGCGCTGCTGGATGCGGGCGTGCAGCGCCTGGCGGTGCATGACGTGGATGCGGGCCGCGCGGGTGAACTCGCCGCATCGCTCGCAGCCCGCTTCGGGGATGGCCGCGCCGTTCCGGTGGCCGATCTGGCGGAGGAGGTCGCGCAAGCCGATGGCCTGGTGAACTGCACGCCGGTCGGCATGGCGAAGCTGCCCGGCATGGCGCTGCCGCCGGCGATGCTGCATGGCGGGTTGTGGGTGGCGGAGATCGTCTATTTCCCGCTGGAGACGGCGCTGCTGGCAGCCGCGCGCGCCCTGGGCTGCCGCACGCTGGATGGCGGCGGCATGGCGGTGTTCCAGGCCGCGCACGCCTTCACGCATTTCTCCGGCCTGGTGCCGGATGCGGAGCGGATGCTGGCCGGCTTCAGGGCGGCGCTGCGGGGCGGCTGATTATTCCGCAACGATGGGAACCCGGCGCATCCCTGGGGTGTTCAGGTGCCGGACCCATCAACCGGAATACGCCGCATGACCCGCCAATCCGTCATCCTCGTCGTCGCGATGCTCGCCGCCATCGCGGGCGGCGTCGGCGTCTGGGCCTACAACCAGAACAACACCGTGCTGGACGTGAATGTCGGCGGCCAGCGCCTCAGCGTGCAGACGCGCTGATCCGATGAGCCTCGGCACCATCCTCCTCATTGCGCTGATCATCCTGCTGCTCGGCGGGTTAAGCGGGCGTTTCGGCGGCTATGGCTACGGCTTCGGCCATGGCGGCGTCGGCGTGCTCGGCACCGTCCTCATCGTCATCATCGTGCTGATGGTGCTCGGGCGCATCTGATCAAGGCGCGAGGTACCGCAGCACGGCCGTCACCATCATCTCCCGCTGCCGCGCCGCGGTGGCGGGCTCCATCGTGTCCCGCCCGAAGATGGCGCCCAGCGTGTGGCGGTTGGAGATGCGGTAGAAACAGAAGCTGCTGACCAGCATGTGCAGGTCCACAGGGTCCACGCCCGGGCGGAAATCGCCGCTCGCCTCGCCGCGCTTCAGCAGCGCGGTCATCCGCCCGATCACCGTCGCGTTGCGCGTGCGGATCTCGGGGGATTGCTTCACATTGCTGGCCTCGTGGATGTTCTCCACGCTGATGAGGCGCACGAATTCGGGATGCGCGGCGTGGTGGTCGAAGGTCACTTCGACCAGGCGGCGCATCGCCTCGGCGGGCGGCAGGCTGTCCAGCGCCAGCGCGGCCTCGGCATCGCGCATGCCGCCATACAACTCCTCCAGCACCGCGGCGTAGAGCTGCTCCTTCCCCCCGAAGTAATAGTAGATCATGCGCTTGGAGGTCGCAGTCCGCGCCGCGATATCGTCCACGCGGCCGCCGGCGTAGCCCTTGGCCGCGAATTCCGCGCGCGCCGCGTCCAGGATGGCGCGCCTGGTCGCTTCCGGCGCGCGGGTGCGGCGGGGCGGCTGGGGTGCGGTGGACGTTTCCATGGTCTGGACTCTACGGTGCGTCCATCCTGGCGCAAGCACCCGCATGGACGCGGCGGACGACCGGCGGTAGGCCTTGGGAAAGAACGCAGGACCGTCCCATGCAGCAGCCCGCCCCGAACCCGAATGGCATCGGCCAGCCCATCCGCCGGTTCGAGGATGCGCGCCTGCTGCGCGGCCAGGGCCGCTACACCGACGATCTGCGCGCACCGGATGCCGCCCATGCGGTCTTCCTGCGGTCCCCCCACGCCCATGCCCGGATCACCGCCATCGACGTCACACCGGCGCTTTCCCTGCCTGGCGTGATCGCCGTGCTGACGGGGCAGGATGCGGTGGCGGATGGTATCGGCACGCTGCCCTGCGCCGTGCCGCGCCAGCGCCCCGATGGCAGCCCCATGCCCCGCCCGCCTTACCGCCCGCTGGCCGTGGGCGCCGCCAAGCATGTCGGCGACCCCATCGCCCTCATCGTCGCGGAGACGAAGCAGCAGGCGCGGGACGCGGCGGAAGCGGTGCTGGTGGAGTGGGAGGTGCTGCCCGCCGTCACCAGCGCCACCGTGGCGCTGGCGGAAGGCGCGGCCCCGGTCTGGCCGGACCTGGCGCCGGACAACATCTGCTTCGGCTTCGCCCAGGGCGATGCCGCGGCGGTCGGCGCCGCCTTCGCGCGGGCCGCGCATCGCGTCACGCTGGATTTCCGCATCAGCCGCGTCTCTGCCAACCCCATGGAACCGCGCGCCGCCATCGCGGAATGGGACGAGGCGGAAGGGCGCTGGACGCTCCGCAACGGCACCCAGGGCCCGCACAATTTGCGCGACACGCTGGCCCCCGTGCTGGGCGCCGGCTCCTCCGCCCTGCGGGTCGTGGCCCCCGACATGGGCGGCGCCTTCGGCCTGCGCAGCCACCCCACGCAGGAACAGGCCGCTTTGCTGTGGGCGGCGAAGCGGTTGAACCGTCCGCTGCGCTGGGTGGCCGATCGCAGCGAGGCGCTGCAATCCGATGCCCATGCGCGGGACAATGACAGCACCGTCGAACTCGCGCTGGATGCCGAGGGCAATTTCCTCGCGCTCCGCATCCGCACCGTCGCCAATCTCGGCGCCTATCTCGCGCTGCTGACGCCGCATTCCTCCACCAACAACCTCGGCGGCCTGGCCGGTGTCTACCGCACGCCGGCGATCCATGCGGAGGTGCTGGGCGCCTTCACCAACACCCAGCCGACGGCCCCCTATCGCGGCGCCGGCCGACCGGAGGCGACCTATGCGATCGAGCGTGTGATCGACATGGCGGCGCTCCATCTGGGCATGGACCGTGCCGCGCTGCGCTGGAAGAACCTGATCCAGCCGACCGAATTGCCGTTCCGCACGGGTCTGGTCTTCACCTATGACAGCGGCGACTTCCCCCGCGGCATGGCGATGGCGCTCGAAGCCGCCGATGTCGCCGGCTTCCCCGCCCGCCGCGCGGAAGCGGCTTCGCGCGGGATGAAACTCGGCCTCGGCATCGCCAATGCCATCGAGATCAGCGCCGGTCCCGCGAAGACGCCGGGTGAGGAAGGGGTGGAGATCCGCTTCGGCTCCGACGGGCATTGCACGCTGCTGCTGGGCGGGCACAGCCACGGCCAGGGGCATGAGACGGCCTTCCGCCAGATGGCGGCGACGATGCTGGGGCTCGATCCGCTGAAGGTCCGCGTGGCCTATGGCGACACGGATGCCCTGCCGCATGGCCGCGGCACCTTCGGCAGCCGGTCCATCATCGCGGGCGGCACGGCGATGACGGTGGCGTCCCGGCGCATCATCGATCGCGGCCGCCACATCGCCGGCCTCATGCTGGAAGCCGCCGGCGCCGACATCGATTTCGCCGATGGCCGCTTCACCGTGGCCGGCACGGACCGCGCCGTGACCATCGAACAGGTGGCGCGCGCTGCGCATGTGCCGGGCGGGCTTCCGCAGGGTGAGGAGAAGGGCTTCCACGCCACCGCCATCGTCGCCCCGCAGGACGCGACCTTCCCCAACGGATGCCATCTGTGCGAGGCGGAGGTGGACCCGGAGACCGGCGCCGTCGCCATCACGCGCTACACGGTGGTGGATGATGTCGGCACCGTCGTGAATCCGCTGCTGCTGAAGGGCCAGATCCAGGGTGGCGTCGCGCAGGGCCTCGGCCAGGCGCTGATGGAGGAGGCGGTCTTCGACGCGGAGACGGGGCAGCTTCTTGCCGCGTCCTTCATGGACTATGCGATGCCGCGCGCGGTGGACATGCCCTTCGTCGCCGTGCAGTCCAACCCGCAGCCCACGCCGATGAACCCCCTCGGCGCCAAGGGCGCCGGTGAGGCCGGGACGGTCGGCGCGCTGCCCGCCATCATCTCCGCCATCTGCGATGCGATCGGTGTGGCGCATATCGACATGCCAGCGACGCCGGAACGAGTATGGAAGGCGATGCAATCCACGCTGCCTTCCGTGTGATGGAGCCTTTGCGCTGTCTTGCAAATTCGCAATGCGCATCGAGTTCCGCTGACCGCGCAATAAATGCCCACTGTTGCAGCCACGACTTGATGCGGAGTTGAATTGTGGCCGCGCGACGCATCGCCGAATCTCGCATCTTCCCAGATGGATGAGGGCGGCAATGGAACAGGTGGTACGGCAGATTCTGGATGGGCGCGGCGACCTCTCGGTACCCGTCGCGCAACTGGCGCTGACGGCGGATCTCTTCGATGCCGGCCTTTCCTCCTTCGGCGCGGTCGAGGTGATGGTGGGGCTGGAGGAACATTTCGGTTCAAGTTTCCCTGATCGGTTGCTGAAGAGGGAAACCTTTTCCACCGTTGCGGCGCTGATCGGTGCGGCGGAGGAACTGCAACGGCATTCCCTCGCTGCCTGAATAACGGGCCCCCGAGAGGAAGCATCATGGACACCGCCATCCTGGCCAGGGCTGCGACGCCAGCCGATCTTTTCCGTGAAGAGCTGGTCCGCCACGGCCATCTCCTGCCGACCGGCGTCGATGGCCTCTATGGGCGCGGGGAAGCCTTCGAAAGCGTCGTCGCCGCTGTGGACACCATGGTCGGCCGCCTTGCCGGCGACGACCGGGTGGAGGTGCTGCGCTTCCCCCCCGCCATGTCCCGTGCGGGGTTCGAGGCCAGCGGCTATTTCCGCAACTTTCCCCAGCTGACGGCAGGGGTTTCCTGTTTCTGCGGCGACGATACCGCGCATCGCCGCGCGCTGGCCTGCACGCCGGAACAGGGCGGCTGGGCCAGCCACATGCAGCCCGCCGACGTCATGCTGACGCCGGCTTCCTGCTACCCCGTCTATCCCATCGTCGCCGCGCGCGGCCGCCTGCCGGCGGACGGTTGGCTGGTGGACAGTTCCTCCTACTGCTTCCGGCGCGAACCCTCCGTCGATCCCGTGCGGATGCAGATGTTCCGCCAGCGCGAACAGGTCTGCTTCGGCACGCCGGACCGCATCCGCGAATTCCAGTCGCGCTGGATGGACCGCGCCATGGCGATGTTCGCATCCCTGCACCTGCCCGCGGCCACCGATATCGCGAACGATCCCTTCTTCGGCCGCGCCGCGCCCCTGATGCGCGACGGCCAGCGCAGCCAGCGCCTGAAGTTCGAGATCCTGGTGCCGATCAGCGACCCCGATCGCCCCAACGCCTGCGGGTCCTTCAACTACCACGTCACCCATTTCGCGGAGGCCTACGGCATCCAGGGCGCGGATGGCGAACTCGCCCATACCGGCTGCGCCGGCTTCGGGCTGGAACGCATCGTGCTGGCGCTGCTGCGCCACCACGGCATGGACCCCACCCGCTGGCCCGGTCTTGTCCGCGCGGCGTTGTGGCCGTGAGGAGCCAGGCACCCCCTCGCGCGGTGCCGGTCACCGTCGCGGGCTGCCATGGCTGGTTCCATCCCGCCTCTGGTGAGCCAACCGACCGCGGCGTCATCCTGGTGGGGCCGGAGGGGCATGAGGCGCTGCTGGCCCATCGCGGGCTGCGCGACCTCGCGATGCAATGCGCCGCGCTCGGCCTGCCGACGCTGCGCATGGACCATCCCGGCGCTGGCGACAGTCCCGGCGATCGCTTCCGGCTGGAAGCGGCGCGGGGCGCGATCCTGGACGCGATGGACTGGATGCGCGCGGAGGCGGGGTGCCAGGCGGTGGCGCTGGCGGGCCTCCGCCTCGGCACCCTGCTGGCCGCCCAGGCGGCGGCGCGGCGGCCGGGGGAGGTCGCCTGCCTGCTGCTGCTGGCGCCCGTGGCGCAGGGCCGCACCCATCGCCGCCAGATGCTGCTGGCGGCTGACGTGGGCGGCGGGCGGGATGACCGCGCGGCGGGGATCGAGGTCGCGGGCCATGCCTGGCCGGCGGAGGAACTGGACGACCTGGCGAGTGGCGACCTTGGCGCCGCGCTCTGCCGCGCCGCCGTGCCGCGCGTGCTGGTGATGGACCGGGAGGCCGGCGCCGCGCGCCGCGTCGCCCCCGCCGTCGCCTTCGAGGAATTCGACGGCCTCGCCCGCTTCCTGGCCCCCGCGCATGAGGCGCGCCTGCCCGTGGAGGCCTTCGCCCGCGCCAGCGCCTGGCTCGCGGAAGGCGCCGGCCCCGCCACGGTGAACCCGACTGTCAGCGAAGCCGAGCCCCGCCCCATCGGCGGCGGCGCCACCGAACGCGTGCTGCGCTTCGGCCCCGGCGGCAGCCTGGCCGGCGTGCTGTGCAGCCCGTCGCCGGCCCTGGCGCGGCGCACCGCGGCGCTGCTGCTGAACAGCGGCGCCAATGGCCATGTGGGCGTCGGGCGCTTCGGCGTGCGCCTGGCGCGGCGCCTGGCGGCGGCGGGCATCCCGTCGCTCCGCATGGATTTGCCCGGGCTTGGCGACAGCGACACGGCGGAAGGCGTGGACCCCGCCGTGGCCCCCGATCCCTTCGCCGATGGCCTGCTGCCGGCGGCGCGGGCCGGGCGGGATGCGCTGGCGGCGGAGGGTGCCTCCCGCTGCCTGGCCATCGGGCTCTGTTCGGGCGCGCATGTGGCGCTGCGGCTGGCGCTGCTGGACCCGCGCATCGATGGCCTGGCGCTGTTCAACCTGCCGGCCTTCGACCGCAGCCAGGGCGGCGCCCCCGCGCTGGATGGCGGCCCCCCGCCCGGGGAGGCTCCCTGGCTGCGCCGCCCGCGCATGGCGTGGCGCCGGCTGAGGGCGGAGGCGGATCGCCGCCTCGCCGCCCTCGGGATCGAGACGGGGCTGGATGCGCCTTCCGCCTGGATGCGGCGGCTGGCGGCGCGGCGGGTGCACCTGCTGCTCGGCTACAGCCAGGGCGACCGCGGCCTGCGGGAATTGCGCGCGCATTTCGGCCGCCGCGGGCGCCGCCTGGCGGCCTTCCCGCTGGTGCGCTGCCGGGTGCTGGACGGCACGGAACACACCCTGGCGCCGCTTTCCATGCAGGCGGCGGCGGCAGGCCTGGTGGAGGAGATGGCGCTGCGGCTGGACAGCGCCGAGGCGCCCAGCGGCGTGAGCACCCCGCACCGCGACCGGCCCACGGAGGGCAGCCTGCCCGATTTGGCGCTGCCCGCGCGCTGACCGGCGAGACAGGAGAGAGAGGATGAGTGCCGTGCTGACCGCACCGCATGCCCCGGCGCGGCCGATCGAGGCTGCTGCCTCGCTGCCTCGTACCATCGAATTCGCCCGCGTCGCGCTGGTGATCGGGCTGGTGTTCCTGCACTACTTCAACCTGCCCGGTGACCATCGCCCGCCCTTCCTGGGCATCGATCCCGATGGCCCTCGCATCGCCACCTTCATCAACGGCTTCCTGACCTTCTTCTTCTTCAGCGCCGTGCCGCTGCTGAGCGCCGTCTCCGGCTGGCTGTTCTTTGGCGGCGGCGACAATGCGGGCCAGGGCACCGGGCGGAAGATGCGGGGGCGGGCGAGGTCGCTGCTGCTGCCTTTGCTGCTGTGGAACCTGGCGACGCTGGCGCTGGCGATCCTGGTGCAGCGCGTGGCGCCCACCATCGGCTTCGCGCAGCAGTTCAACCTGCAATCCGCCACCGCCGGGGCCTGGGACTATGTGAATGCGGTGCTCGGCATCACCGATGTCCCCATCGCCTTCCAGTTCTGGTTCGTGCGGGATCTGTTCGTCACGGTGCTCTGCGCGCCGCTGATCTGGCTGGCGCTGCGGCACGCGCCGATCGCGGGCGCCGTCGTGCTGGCGGCGGTCTGGGCGGCGGGCTTCACGCTCGGCATCTTCATCCGGACGGATGTGCTGTTCTTCTTCTATCTGGGCGCGCTGGCACGGCGGCGGGAATGGGATCTTCGCCTGTCCGCGACCGTCACGCTGTCGCTGCTGGTGGCCTATGCCGCGCTGGTCGCGCTGCGCACGCTGGCGCCGCTGATGGTGGACATGGCGGACCCCGCGACCATCGCCTGGCTCGATGTCGCAACCCGCCTCATGCGCCCCCTCGGTGTCGCGGCGTGCTGGGGGGCCTGCCTGCACCTGGCGGCCACGGGCTGGGGCGGCGCGCTGGCGCGCTGGGGCGGCTTCGCCTTCTTCCTGCACGCCGCGCACTACCCCGTCATCGCCCTGGTGAAGGAAATCCTCTCCCGCCTCATGCCCGCGACCGGGGAGGGCTGGCTGCTGGCGCATTACGGCGCCTCCGTCGCCCTCACCATCGCCATCACCGCGGCGGCCGGGGTGGTGCTGTTCCGCCTCTCTCCCGCCTTCTACGGCGTGCTGGCCGGCGGGCGGCGCCTGGCATGACGGGAGCGGTGGTGGAGGCGATGCCGCGCGCCCGCCCGGCTGCGGAACCCCATGCCGGACGCTGGACGCTGCTGGAACCGCTGGTGGCCGGCCATGCCGCCGATCTCTGGCCGAGGGCGGAGGCGGCGCCGGACAGCTTCGCCTTCCTCCCCGTCGGCCCCTTCGCCGGCGAGGCTGCCTTCCGCGGCTATCTCCGCCTGGCGGGGGCAAGCCGGGAGGAACTGCTTTGGGCCGTCCGGCCGCTCTGCGCCGATGGCATGCCGGGCCCGGCGGCGGGGTGGATCGGGCTGCTCGACATCCGCCCGACCCATGCGGCGGTGGAACTGGGCAATATCTGGTTTCCCCCTGGCCTGGCGCGGACGCGGGCGGCGACGGAGGCCTGCTTCCTGCTGCTGGACCATGTGCTGGGGGACCTCCGCTACCTGCGCGCGGGGTGGAAGTGCAACGCGCTGCACCCGACATCGGGCCGGGCGGCGGAACGCCTGGGCTTCCGGCATGAGGGGCGGCTGCGCGCCCACATGATCGCGCGCGGGCGGCGGCGGGACACGGATTGGTACGGGCTGCTGGCGGAGGAATGGCCCGCACGGCGCGCTTCCATCTCGGCCTGGCTCGACCCCGCCAATTTCGACGCGGCCGGGCAGGAAAGGCGGAAGCTCGCCCGGGCGGGTTGAGGCCAGCGCCGGTCGCGGCGATGATCGCCGCAAGACCGGAGGAAACCCCATGCCCAAGCTCACCCGCCGCGCGGCGCTGGCCGCGCCGTTGTTCCTTGCCCTCCCGGCCCGCGCGCAATCCTGGCCGACGCGCCCGATCCGCCTGGTGGTGCCCTTCGCACCCGGTGGGACGACGGATGTGATGGCGCGGCTGGTGGCGGAACGGCTGGGCGCGCTGCTGGGCCAGGCGGTGGTGGTGGAGAACCGCGCCGGCGCGGGTGCCACCATCGGCTCCGCCGCCGTCGCGCAGGCGCAGCCGGATGGGCATGTGCTGGTGATGTCCAACAGCACCTCCCACGGCGTCTCCCCCGCGCTCTATGCCAACATCCCCTATGACGCGATGCGGGACTTCACCCATGTCGCGCTGGTCGCGACCAGCCCTTCCGTCCTGGTGGTGAATCCGGGCCACCGGGCGCGGGACCTGGCGCAGTTCATCGCCATGGCGCGGGCGGCCGGGGAGATCGACTTCGCCGTGGCGGGCATCGGCACCTCCAGCCACCTGGCCGGCATCCGGCTGGGCGCGGCGCTGGGCGTGAAGGTGAACGCCGTGCCCTATCGCGGCGCGGGGCCGGCGCTGACGGACACCATCGCGGGAGTCGTCCCGGCGATGCTGGACAGCCTGCCGAGTGCCGGCCCGCATATCCGGTCGGGTTCCCTGCGCGGCATGGCCGTCAGCAGCGCCACGCGATCCGCCCGCTTCCCGGACCTGCCGACCCTGCGGGAGGGGGGCGTGGATGTCGTCAGCGCCGCCTGGTTCGGCCTCTCCGGCCCCGCCGGCCTGCCGCCCGCCATCGTGGCGCGGCTGGCGGAGGCGGTGCGGAGCGCGCTGTCGGACCCCGCCACCATCGCGCGGTTCGAGGAGTTGCTGGGCGCGCCCCCGCCGGAAAGCACGCCGGCGGATTTCACCCGCTTCGTGCAGGCAGAACTGGCATCCTTCGCGCCGATCGTGCGCGCGGCGGGGCTCACGCCGGGCTGAGGCCGCGCACCGCATCCTCCACCAAGGCAGGGTTCGCCCGTGAACCGTGCGGACCGGGCCCGGGTTCGACGCCACCGCCCCGGTTCGGCCTTCACGCGATCCCCGCCAAGGGCTGCAACCGTTCTCATTCCATTCACTTGATTACAGCAGGGTGGGAGGGATCAGCGCGGAGGTGCCTTGCCTTGCCAATCCCATCCCGGTTCACCGGCCTGCGCGGCCGCCTGACGGCCCTGGCCGTTGTGCCGGCGTTGATCGCCGTGCTGCTGACGGCGGCCAGCGGCTATTCCGCGCTGCTCGCGGTGCAGCAGGACCGGCAGCATGCGGAACTGGCCGCGGCCAGCCAGCGGCTGTCCACGGCGCTGGCGGATATCGGCCGGCAGATGCATGGCTATGCCGGCAGCCTCGCCTCCCGCCCCAACGTCGTCCAGGCGCTGGCGCGCGGCGATGCGCCGGCGGCGCAGCGGCTGATGGCCGAGACCTTCGCCGCCATCCGCGCCGCCGACCCGACGGTAGAGGTGATCGAGGCCACCGATTCGCGCGGCCGCATCCTGGCGCGCGGGCACCGGCCGGATCGCTTCGGCGATGATAAATCGGCGGTGCCGGACGTGGCGGCGGCGCTGTCCGGCCGCCCGGGACTCGGCAATGTCATGTCGCCGGCCAGCAACGAACTCGCCATCGGCGCCACGCTGCCGGTGATGCAGGATGGCCGCGTTGTCGGCACGGTGAAGGCGGGCACGCGGCTGAACGCCGCCACCGCCACCATGCTGGGTGAGCTGGCGGGCGGCGAGGCGCTGCTCTTCGTCAATGGCGCGCTGCTCGGCTCCACCGTCCCGGGCCTCACGGCGGAGGCGCTGCCGCCGGCGCTGCTGGCGGCGGCGCGGCAGGGCGGTTCCGCCGTGCCGCTGATGCTGCAACTCGGCGACAAGGGCCTGCACACCGCGCTCGTCGTGGGCGTGAAGGATTTCCAGGGCCGTCCCGCCGGCGCCGCGGTGCTGGCCGTGCCGGACCTGCCCTGGGCCATGGCCCGCACGGCCGCGGTGCTGCGCATGCTGGCGGTGGCGGCCGTGCTGGTGGCGGTGACGGCGCTGGCGGGCCTGCTGATCGCGGCGCGGATCGCGCGCCCCATGGTCGGCATGGCCGTCGCCATGGGCGACATCGCCCAGGAACGCGAGAATGTCGCCATCCCCGGCGCCGGGCGGAGCGATGAGATCGGCCGCATGGCCGGCGCGCTGGCGCAACTGGCCGCGGCCGCGTCCGAGAAGCGGCGGCTTGAGGCGCAGGCGGCGGAAGAACGCGCCATCCAGCTGCGCCGCGCCGCGGCGATGGAACGCCACACCGCCGATTTCGGCCGGTCCGTCGGCGGCGTGCTGGGATCGCTGGGCGAAGCCGCTTCCGCGATGCGGGAAACCGCGGGCGGCATGGCAGCCAGCGCGCAGCAGACGGAAGCCGAGGCCGCGCGCACGGCCCAGGCCGCCGACAGCGCCGCCAGCGACCTCGGCACCGTGGCCTCGGCCGCGGAGGAACTGGCCTCCTCCGTCTCCGAGATCAGCCGCCAGGTGGCGACCGCCGCGATGGTGGCGCGGGAGACGGTGGAGCAGGCGACCGCGACGGATGAGCGGATGCAGGCCCTGACGGTGACGGCGGACCGCATCGGGGGCATCGTGCGCCTGATCTCCGACGTCGCCGGGCGGACCAATCTGCTGGCCCTGAACGCCACGATCGAGGCCGCCCGCGCCGGTGAGGCCGGCAAGGGCTTCGCCGTGGTGGCCGGGGAGGTGAAGGCGCTGGCGACCCAGACCGCGAAGGCGACGGAGGAGATCGCCGCCCAGATCACCGCCATGGAAAGCGCCACGCGCGGCGCTGCGGATGCCATGCAGGGCGTCGTCGCCTCCATCCGCCGGATGGATGAGGTCGCGGCCACCATCGCCTCCGCGGTGGAGGAGCAGGGCGTCGCGACGCAGGAGATCAACCAGCGCGTCCAGTCCGTCTCCACCAGCACGCGGGTCGTCACCGGGGCGATGGAGGAATTGTCCTCGATTGCGCGCAATTCCGGCACCGACAGCCGCGCCGTGCTCGGCGCCGCGGAGGGGCTTTCCGCGCAGACCATGACGCTGCGGCAGGAGGTGGATGGCTTCCTCGCCGCCATCCGCGGCGACAATGGCGAACGCCGGCGCTTCGAACGCCTGCCGGCGCAGGGCAGCCGGGTCGGCCTGCTGCTGCCTGGCCGGTCCGAGCAGTCGGTGGAACTGGTGGATCTCTCGGCCGGCGGCGCCGCGCTGCGCTGCGCGGTGGAGCTTTCGCCGGGGACGGAACTGTCCATGGTGCTGGCGCCAGGCCAGAGGCCGGAAGCCGCGCGCGTGGTGCGCGCGGAAGGCGGCGTGCTGGCGGTGGTGTTCCGATCCGCGCCGAGCCAGGCGGCGGAGCCGCTGCTGGACCGTCTGCGGGGCGGCAGGCTGGCCGCCTAGCTGCCAGCCGTTTCCGGGTGGAACATCTCCTCCACCCGGAGCAGGCGGCGGGACAGGTGCTGGGCGTGCGACCAGCGGGCGATCGCCTCCAGCTCCGCCCGGTTGGCGGCGATGCCATAGGTCCAGGGATCGGCGCCGAGCAGTGCCTTGGTCGCCGCCCATTCCTCCGCCAGGAAGGGCAGCATCAGGCTGAGGGATGAATGGCGGAGATCGGCCTCCATGTCCGCCAGGCCGATGCGGCGGGCTTCGTCGAAGGCGGCGTAGAGCTGGCCGGCGAGGCCGGGATGCTTCGCCGCGATGTCACGCCGCAGGCCCATCACATGCATGATGGGGTGGAAGCCGGTGCGGCGGTGATACGCCATCGCCGCCGCGCGCGGATCGGGGAACAGGCGCACCACGCGCGGATCGCCCTGCGCGAAGGCGAGGGGCTCCGTGGGCGACAGGATCGCATCGATTTCGCCATCCCGCAGCGCCTGGTTGAGCGTGGCGCCATCGGGCAGCGGCCGCACATCCATCCCTGGCGGCAGTTCCAGCGGCAGGCGTTCCTTGCGCCCCGCCTGGTTGGTGCCGGCGGTACGCCAGGCGATGCCGTTGACGTCCACGCCGTGATCATCGGCCAGGATGCCGCGCAGCCAGAGGCCAAGCGTCATCTGGTACTCCGGGATGCCGATTCGCCTGCCCTCCAGCCCCTTCGCATCGGCGATGCCGGCATCGGCGCGCAGGTAGATGCAGCCATGGCGGAAGGCGCGGGAGACGAAGGCGGGGATGGCGACATACTCGCCCTGGCCGCGGGAAACCTGGATGAGCTGGGAGGAGAGCGAGAGCTCCGTCACGTCGAATTCCGCGCGGGTGAAGGCGCGGGGGAAGCTCTGCTCCGAATGGATGGGCACGGGCACCAGGCGGATGCCCGGCAGCGCCACGCGCCCATCGAACAGCGGCCGCACGCGGTCATAGGGCGCGCAGGCGACGGTCAGCGTCAGCATCAGCCAGGACGAGCCACGCGGCGGCCGATTTCCTGCGCGATGCGGGCCTGGTCGGCCACGAAGGTGGCGAATTGCGCGGGCGGCATGGCGACGCCTTCCAGGCCCAGATTGTCGAATTGCGCCATCACCTCCGGGTCGCGCACCGCACTCGCCACCGCGGCGTGGATGCGGCTGACCAGCGCGGGCGCGGCATTGGCGGGCAGCCAGAGGCCGAACCAGTTCACCACATCGAAGCCCGCCAGGCCCTGTTCCTGCAGCGTCGGCGTATCCGGCATGCCCTTCCAGCGCCGCGCGCCGGTCAGCGCGATGGCGCGCAGCCGCCCGGCCTGCACGTGCTGCAGCGCGATCTGCGTGCCGACGAAGAACATGTCGATGCGCCCCGCCAGCAGGTCCGTCGTCGCCTCCGCCACGCCGCGATAGGGGACGGAGAGGATGTCCGTGCCCGTCATGGTCTTCATCAGCTCGGCCGGGATGTGGCTGGCGGTGCCGTTGCCGGCGTTGGCGTAGGTCAGCGCACCGGGCCGCGCCTTCGCCAGCGCCACGAGTTCCGCCAGGTTGGTGGCGGGGACGGAGGGGTGGATGACCAGCGCCTGGCCGAAATTCTGCGCGGCCAGCGTCACATGGGTGAAGTCCCGCACCGGGTCGTAGTTCACATTGTCATTGAAGGGCGGGATGTTGGTGTGGCTGGCCGTGGTGAACAGCCAGGTCAGCCCATCCGCGGGCTGCCGCGCGACATAGCCGGTGCCTACCAGCCCCGCGCCGCCCGCGCGGTTGTCGGTGATGAGCGTCTGCCCCAGCGCGATCGACATCTTCGGCAGGATGGCGCGCAGGATGAGGTCCGGCGGGCCGCCGGGCGGGGAGGGCACCACCACGCGCACGGGGCCGCGCGCTTCCTGCCCTCGGGCCGTGCCGGCTGTGGCCAGCCCGGCGGTGGCCAGCATCAAGGACCTGCGTCCGATCATCATTCTTCCCCTGTCGTCGCGCGGGATGTGAGCACCGGTAGGAGGCGGGCTCAATCCGCCCGGATGCCCGCGCGCGTGATCAGCGTGCGGAAACGATCGAGTTCGCTGGCGATGAGGGCGCGGAAGGCCTCCGGCGTGCGCGGCGCGGCATCCGCGCCTTCCGTCGCCAGGCGCTGCAGCAGTTCCGGGTCATTGAGCTGGCCGTTCACGGCCTCGTTGATCCGGGTGATGACGGCGGGCGGCATGCCGGCGGGGCCGACCAGGCCGTGCCATTGCACCATCTCGTAGCCCGGCAGCGCCTCCGCCACCGGGTTGATGCCGGGGATGGAGGGGGAGGGGCGCGCGGCGCTCATCCCCAGCGCCACCAGCAGGCGGTCGCGCACGGCGGGCAGCACCACCGGCGCGCCGGCGAAGGCGACCTTCAAGCGGCCGGCGAGCAGGTCCGTCAGCATCGGGCCGTTGCCGCGATAGGGGACATGGACCAGGTCGATGCCGGCGGCGTCGCAGAAGCTGGCCATGGTGATGTGGGACGCGCTGCCATTGCCGGCGCTGCCGTATTCCAGCGTGCCCGGCTGCGCCTTGGCCAGCGCGATGAATTCCGCCGTGGTGCGGGCGCGGACGGAGGGGTGGATGGCGAGCACGCCCGGCAGCGTCGCCACCAGCGCGACGGGGGCGAAATCCCGCAGCACGTCATAGGGGATGTTGGGGTAGATGAAGGGGTTCACGGCCAGCGTGCCGACATGGCCCCACATCAGCGTGTGGCCGTCCGGCGCGCTGCGCGCCACCTGCGCCGCGCCGACCGTGCCGCCGGCGCCGCCCCGGTTCTCCACCACCACGGGATGGCCGCCGAGTGCCTGCTGGAGCTTGGCGGCGAGCGGCCTGGCCAGCAGGTCATTCGACCCGCCGGGCGGGAAGGGCACGATGATGGTGATGGGGCGCGACGGCCAGGACTGCGCGAGCGCCCGATCGCCGATCGGGATCGTCGCCAGGGCAGGGGCGGCGAGCAGCAGGGAACGGCGCGCGATCATGGAATTCCTCCGGCTATGGGGGAAGAATTGCGGCGGGCGGGGCGGCAGGGGAAGCCCCGGGCGCGACGGGAAACCGCAGGTGTGGCATCCCGGTCACTAAAAAATACTATGGATTTAGTGCTTTTAGCACCTTTAGCACCGTTTTCGCGGAGGTGCGGGACGCGGCAGGGGTGGTGACGGGGGCGAAACATACCAGGAACGAATGGCGCCGCGCCAGTGTTTCCTGGCCGCCTACCCAGGCCCGGGCGGAGTTGCTAGCGTGGCAGCCCCAACGTCACAGGTGCGCCCATGGCCAAGATGCGGATCGAGGGTTCCTTCGTCGCCCTCATCACCCCCTTCAACGCCGATGGCAGCGTCGATTTCGGCGGCTTCCGCACGCTGATCGACTGGCATGCGAAATCCGGCACCTCCGCCATCCTCATCATGGGATCGACGGGCGAGGTCTCCATGCTGACGCCGGATGAGCGTCGCGAGATCGTCGAGAAGACGGCCGCCATGAAGGTGGGCGGCATGAAGATGTTCTATGGCTGCACGGGCACCAGCACGGCGGCCACCATCGCCTATTTGAAGCACGCCAAGGCGGCGGGCGCGGATGGCGCGATCCTGGCGGCGCCCGCCTATATCTGCGCGCCGGAGGACGATATCGAGGCCTTCTTCGCGGAATGCGCGGATGCGGTGGAACTGCCGATCGGCATCTACAACAACCCGCCGCGGGTGAAGTCCGACCTGCACTGGGACCATCTGCTGCGGCTGATGAAGCACCCGAACATCGTGGTGCTGAAGGAAAGCACGACCCGCGTCGGCCAGGTGGCGCAGGTCTGCGCCGCGAACCCCGATGCGACGATCATGTGCTGCGACAGCCCGAACCTCGGGCTGGTGGTGCCGACCATGTCGCTGGGTGGCCACGGCACGGCGAACATGACGGGCAATATCGACCCGGTGGGGATGGCGCGGCTTTCGACGCCCTGGGCGACGCCGGAGCAATCCGTCGTGTTCCGGGAGACCTACCTCCGGCTGCTGCCGCTGCTGCACTTCACCTACAGCGCCATCAACCCCGTGGCCGTGAAGTCCCTGATGAAGGCCGTCGGGCTGCCGGCCGGTGACCTGCGGCGGCCGCTGACGGGGCTGAAGCCGGACCATCTGGCGCGCGGCGTGGCGATCGTGAAGGCGCTGGGGCTGGATGCGCAGTATGGCTGGCGGATGCCTGGCCAGGTGATGCCGCTGGCCGCCGAATAACCGATCGGCGTGCCTGATCCGGGCCTGCTTTCCCGCGCGCCGCTGCTGGCGGCCCTGGCGGGCCCGGACCTCCGCGCGCTGAGCGAGGTGGCGGAGGCGCGGCGCGTGCCGGAAGGGGGCGCGCTGTTCCGCCGCGGCGATGCGGGCGACGGGCTGTGGGTGGTGACGGCCGGCGAGGTCCGCATCCGCATCGAGAGCGCGGAGGGGGCGGAGGTGGTGCTGAACCACCTCGGCCCCGGCGATGCGGTGGGGGAGGTGGCGCTGCTGGATGGCGGCGCCCGATCCGCCGATGCGGTGGCCGCGAGCGAGCTGGAGGCCGTGTTCCTGCCGCGCGAGGCCGCCATGGCGGTGCTGGCCGGGCGGCCGGAAGCGCTGCTTCGCCTGCTGGGGGTTTTGTGCGCGAAACTGCGCGCGGCGACGGCGCAGGTGGAAAGCACCGCCGATGGCGCGCTGCGCCAGGCCCGCCGCCATGGGGCGGAGCTGGAGGAAGCGACGGACCGCAACCCGCTGACTCGCCTGCCGGGCAACCAGGCGGTGCGCCAGGCGGTGGAACGGCTGGGCGTGGCCGCGCCGGTGCCGCGGGCGCTGTGTTACCTCGACCTGGATCACTTCAAGCCGTTCAACGATGCCTTCGGATTCCGGACGGGAGACGAGGCGCTGTTCCTCTGCGCCACCGTCCTGCGCCGGTGTTTCTCCGGTGTCGCGGGGTGCTTCCTGGGGCACATCGGGGGGGATGATTTCTTCGCGGGGTTCGAGGAGGTGGAAGGCGCGGCGCTGGAGGCGCGGCTGTTGGCGTTCCGCCAGGCCTTCATGAGCGAGGCGGCGGGGGCGTTCTACAGCGCGGAGGAGCGGGCGGCGGGGAGCATCGCGGGGAAGGACCGGGACGGGAAGGCGCGGCGGTTTCCGCTGCTGGGGTGCTCGATTGCGGTGCTGGAATTGCGCGCGGGGGAAGGGGCGGGGGCGGAGGTTATTGGGGCGCGGATTGCAGGGTTGAAGACGGCGGCGAAGGGGGTTGTGGGGGGGATTGCGAGAGGGGGGGTGTGAGCAAATCGCTTTGGTTGAGGCGGCATGGATGGGTTATTCAGCGCGGCGCTGCGGATTCATACAGCCGTTGAACTCCTGCCGTGTGCCGCCCCTGCCCCCACATCCTGCGCCATCGACTCATGATTCGCCGACTCATGACTTCGTGGCCTACTTGCGCACGCTCCAGTTGAGCATTTACCGTGCAGCCGGCATAGGCCTGGGTGACGAAGCCTGAAAAAGTCATTTTGAGTTGCATCGCGTGTGCTGTAACGCCAGATATTCCGCTGACGTTTCCCGGTTGCGTTTCGCGTAAGGCCGCTCCGCCAGGGTCGGTTGCGGCTAGGTTGTGGGGGGTGATTGATGGCCGAGCGGAAAGCGATACCGACTGCAATGCGCCTTCGCTTGTTTTCGGATGCGTCCGGACACTGCCAGAATCCCGATTGTCTAAATACTCTTTTCCCAAGCGAACTGGGTGGCGACAAGCACATTGCCGAAATGGCGCATGTTATCCCGCACGGCGATCATGGACCGCGACACAAGGATCGGCCGCAGGGTAATTTCGTCGCCGATTCGGTCGAAAATCTGCTTGTGTTGTGTCCGACGTGTCACACGATGATTGATAAGGATCCGGCAGCCTATCCGAGAGGTAGGCTGCTTGACTGGAAGCTCAACCACCTTGCGAGGTTGCTGCTTAAGCAGGGGATTAAAACCTACAGCGATCGCTCGCACGTGAGGGCTGCAATTGACCACATCCTGGCTGAAAACAAAGCGATCTGGCAGCGGTACGCGCCAGTTGATGGATTTGATTTTAGCTATGATCCAGAGTCGGAGGCTGCTAGGGTCTGGAACCAACGAGTGAGGAGCGTTATTCTCCCAAACCATTACCGCATCCAGGCAATAGTCAATGCGAATTTATCACTTGCATCTGACGGAGAGCGTCAAGTATTCGCGGAGTATAAGGAGCACGTGCGCGGCCTATCCGAGCGCCACGTTTGTGGTGTTGTTGGGCAAGCAACTCGTTTTCCAGTCTTAATGGAGGCTATATTCTCGTGAATTGGCAGGTGAGGTACGCACTCGCCAATATCGCCAAGACGGCTGGGCGAACGAAGGCAGAATTCGTGACCGGTAATTTGATTCGCCTTTCTACTGAGGATCAGCCGGATGTTCTAGCTCTGATTTCGTCTGATGAGCTGATCGACGAAGCGGTCGCGAAGCAATACGTGAATGAGTTTCCGGATTTGGATTTTATTTGTGGTTATCGCACCACTTGCGTTTGGGTGGGTGGAGCAATCGAATATCTCGAAGCGCGCCGTGTGGGCTGGGGCAATTTTGGAACCCTCTTATCGGCTGCGCTGGAGGGTAACGCAAATACCGCGTCCCATAAGATGTATAGATTTTCTAGTCGGATCCTCCGGCAACATCGGTCGGTGGAGCGGACAGAGCGTAAATTCGACCGCATACACCGTGTCTTTCTTAAAGACGGTCGGACCGTCACTATTGGTATGGTTTCTGAGTACGAGCCGACTGCCGACGCAATTCGTAGTCTTTGGGAGCAATTCGGTCCACTGGATTTTGTGTGGAACATCAATCCGAATGGGCGCCCATCTTTCGACGCTTTAGATGCGGGGCGAGAACTGGGATGCGAGGTATTGAAATGGGAGGAGCTGAGAGAGCGTTTGAGCAACGCTTGATGACTGCGAGCCAGATAGCAAAATTTCTTCTGGTGGCCTGTCCATCGCTCTCATATTTTGAATCGTTTATGTTTGGCTCGACTTTAAGCGGGATTGGGCAGGATGTAGATTTGCTAATCGTTGGTGCGCGTGGAGAAAATTTATTGCGGCTTAAAAATGAATTAAGCTTGGCCGGTGCAAGGCTGCCGCTGCACATTCTTTTTATGCAGCCAGATGAAGTTCATGAGACTGATTTTGTTGTGCGGCAGAAATGTGTGTCGCTCTTGCGGCTTAGTCGAGCCGCAAACGAACAAATTTAGTATGCTGCGTTTCCTGCTTTGATTGATTCGCTTTACGTACGGTTTGGTGCGGTATGATTGGGGTGATCTGAACTTATTTGGTGCCCTCCGCCAACCGGCTTTGGGCTGGGCGCTTGCATGTTGGTCGGCAATTAAGCTCCGAGCGCATCTATAGAGATAAGATTGCCATATTAAGCGCTTGTTCATTCGTCGCAGATGGCGTCATACTCTGGTCGAAGACGCGCCGGGGGGAATCGTGGCATGTTAAAGGTGTTCGGCGTGGCTCTGGCTGCCGCACTACTAACCACCCCCGCCGCCGCCCAGGAATGGCCCACCCGCCCCGTCCGTCTCCTCGTCGGCTTCCCCGCCGGCGGTCCCACGGACATTCCCGCCCGCATCATCGCCGACCAGCTTCGCGCCCGCCTGCCGCAGCCCGTGGTGATCGAGAACCGCACCGGCGCCGGCGGCCGCATCGCGCTGGATCATGTGATGTCCCAGCCGCGGGATGGGCACACGCTGCTGGTCTGCACCTATATCGATGCGCTGAATACGCTCGGCACCGCGCGGCCTTATCCGCTGTCGGACCTCGCGCCGATCTCCCAGATCACGCGGGCCTATTACGCGCTGGTCGTGCCCAACAGCCTGCCCGTGCGGGATGCGCGGGAATTCGCGGCGCTGGCGGCGGCGCGGCCGGAGGCGGTGGCCTTCGGGCATGTCGGCGGGGCCTCCATGCCGAACCTTGTGGCGCGGATCTTCGAGGGGCTGGTGGGCGCGCGGATGGTCGAGGTGCCCTATCGCGGCACGCCGCCGGTGCTGCAGGACCTCATCGCGGGGCGGTTGCAGCTGTTCGTGGGGCCGCTGGTGAACACCATGCCGCTGGCGCAGGCGGGGCAGGTGCGGGCGATCGGGATGACCAGCCCCGAAAGGCTGGCGGTGGCGCCTGATGTGCCGACGCTCCGGGAACAGGGGATCGACCTGGTGGCGCAGGGGTGGCTCGGCATTTGCGGGGCGAATGGCATCCCGGCGCCCGTCGTCGCGACGGTGAATCGGCTGGTGGTGGAGGCGGTGGCCAGCCCGGAATACCGGGCGGCGGTGGAGGGGACCGGGGCGGGAGCTGTCTCCTCCTCCCCGGCGGAGCTGGCGCGGCTGATGGAGGAGACGGTCGCGCAGTATCGCGGGGTGATCCGGGGGTTCAACATCCCGCTGGACTGACCCCTACCCACCGCGCTGGTCCACCAAAACAGAAGAAAATCCGCGATTCAGGCGGTCCAGTTGGAACAGCGTCGGCGGGTCCTCGGGCAGGGCGCCGGCGACCCGGCTGAAGGCGGCCTGGGCGGCGGGGCCGTCGCCGGCCAGCAGGGCGGCGAGGCCTTCATCCCAGGCGGCGCGGGCCTCGGGCGGGGCGTCCCACGGGCTGTAGACATCGACGGCGGCGGCGCGGCCGCGGGCGGCCAGGCGGCCCAGGCAGCGGAAGCCGGCGCCGGATTGCGCGGCGGCTGTCTCACGATCCAGCAGCACCGTGGTGCCGAAGATCTTGTTGGCCGCTTCGAGCCGCGCGGCCAGGTTCACCGCATCCCCATGCGCGGTGTAGTCCAGCACCCGCCCGCCGCCGACATCGCCGACGATGGCGACGCCGGTCGCGATGCCGATTCGCGTGATGCCGAAGCCGGCCTCCGCATGGGCCTTGGCGAAATCCTCGCCATAGGCCGCCAGTTCCATCCCGCAGGCGACGGCGTGGCGTTCATGGCCGGGCTGGTCCAGCGGCGCGCCGAACATCACATGCAGCGCATCCCCCACCACCTTGTCGAGCGTGCCGCCGTGGCGGGCAATGATCTCCGCCGCGCCGGCGATGTAGGCGTCCAGCAGGCCGATCAGCGTGGCGGGGCCGCTGCGCTCCACCAGGCCGGTGAAGCCGGCGATGTCGGTGAAGACGAAGCTCATCCGCCGTGCCTCGCCGCTGATGCGCACCAGGCCGGGTTCGCGGGCGATGCGGGCGACCAGCCCGGGCGGCAGGGATTGCGCGAAGCGGGCCACCAGGCGCGCGCGGCTGGCGCGCGTCGCGATGAAGGCGGCCAGCGCCGCCACGGCGGCCGGCGCCAGCAGGGCTGCCAGCGGCAGCAGCGGGTCCGCCAGCAGCATCGTGCCTGACAGCAGCGCCAGCACGCCGATCGGGATGGCGAAGAGCGCGGCGATGGCCAGGCCCGCCAGCGCCAGCGGTGGCAGCACCGCGCCGGCCGCGGCGCCGGCCAGGCCGAGCGCGGCGGCGGCGGCGATCTCCGCGCTGTCGAGCCAGGCGGGGCGGCGGGGCAGCCAGAGGGTCATGGCCTGGGCCAGTGCCTCCGCCTGCAGGCGGATGCCGGGGACCAGGGGGGCGAAGCCGGAATCGCGCAGCGCGCCGAGTTCGGGCGCGGTGCCGCCCAGCATCACGATATGGCCGTGGATGGCGGGGGCGGGGCCTTCCAGCAGCGCGGCGGCGGACACCAGCGGCAAAGCCGGGCCGGGATGCAGGCGGATGGACAGGGTCTGGTCCAGCGGCAGCACCACGCCGCGCAGGCGGAGTTCCGGCCCCTCCGGCGCCAGCAGGGGGGTGGAACCGCCGAGTGCCAGGCGCAGTGCCTCCAGCACCAGGCCCGGGCGCCATTCATCGCCCACGCGCACCACCAGCGGCACGCTGCGGACGGTACCGCCCTCGATCGAGGCGGCGCCATGGCCGGGGGCGGCGGCGACCAGCGCGGGCAGGGCGGTGGCGGCGCCGGGGGCGGCGAGTGGCGTCAGCGCAACGGGGTTGCCGAGCAAAGCGAAGCCGCCGGGCGCGGCGGGGGGTGGCGTGGCCTCCGGCGCCAGCAGGAAGCCGATGGCGACGGGGGCGCCGGCCAGGGTGCGGGCCAGCGTGGCGTCATGGTCCGGCAGGCCAGCGGCGCGGCGCAGCAGGGCGGCGGCTTCGGCGGGCGGCAGGGACTCCGCCAGGCGCCGGGCGAGGATGGCGGGGGCGGCGCGGTCCGGGCCCTCGAACAGGATGTCGGTGGCGATGGCGGCGGCGCCGTCCAGGCGGTCCAGCAGCGCGGCGATGCGGTCCCTCGGCCAGGGCCAGGGGCCGATGGCGGCCAGGCTGTCGCGGTCGATCGCCACCACCAGCACGGGGGGCGCGGGGCCGGGGCGGGGCCAGGCGGCCAGCAGCGCATCCAGCGCGCCATCCCGCGCCGCGGCGAAGGGCGACGGCAGCAGCAGGCGAAGCGCGAGGAGCAGCGCCGCGGTGGCGGCACCCCAGCGGAGGGGGGTCAGAGCCCCACCGTGGCCAATGCCCGGGCGATGCGGGCGGCGGCCCAGGGCAGGGGCGCATCCGGCACGCCGCCGATGATGTCGGTGCCGAAGCCGGCGGGCAGCGTGACGAGGCGGCCGCCGGCGGAGACCGCGGCCTCCCCGCGCGCGACGAAGACGCTGAAGCGGCCCTCCGTCTCCCCGGCCCAGAAGGCGGTGCCGCGCACGCCGATCAGCGCGGCGGGGGAGATGATGGCGACGGGCGCGCGGGGGGCGGTTTCGGGGCGGCTGAACCAGAGGGAGCCGGCCGCGCGGCGCAGCACGGTGCCGGCGCCATCGGCCGGCGCGGCCTGGGGCGCGGCGGGCAGGCTGTCCAGCAGCAGGCGGGAGAGCGGGCCGAGGCGGAGTTCGATATCCCCCGCCAGCCGCGCCAGCAGCCGGGATTCGGCTGAGGTGACGAGGGTATCGCCTTCCCCCAGTGGCGCGGCGGGGGCGAGGGTGCGGCTGGCGCCGGGGCGTTCGGCCCGGGCGGTGCCGGTGATTTCCACGGCCTCCCCCACCCGTCTCGGCGCGGGGCCGGCGGCGGAGAGGAGCAGGGCGGCGGCGGCCAGGCCTCGGCGGCGGATCGGGTGCGGCATGGAAGGGGCCTGTCCGTTGCGGGGGCGGAGTATCGCGCGGAAGGCGGGGGGCTGCCAGCGTCGGCCGGGGATTGGGGGCGGGTTGCCCGGGGGCGGTTTTGTCGATAAAAATCCAGGTGGGAACACCGTCCAGGCCCTCGCAAGGAACCGCCGCATGCGTCTGCTCAGCTTCATCGAGAATGGGCGCAGCGCGCCTGGTGTGCGGATCGGGGATGAGGTGGTGCCCGTGGCCGCGCTGGCCGGCTTCCCGGATGACGCGCTGGCGCTGGTCAGGCTGGGGGCGGAGGGGCTTGCGAAGCTGGCGGCGGCGGCGGCGGCGGCACCTGCCTCCGCGCGGCGGAAGCTGGCGGGCCTCACGCTCGGCATGCCGATCCCCCGGCCGGGCAAGGTGGCCTGCATCGGGCTGAACTACGCGCTGCATGCGAAGGAAGGTGGCAACCCCATCCCCGACTATCCCGCGATGTTCCTGCGCGTGCAGACCAGCCTGGTGGGGCCGGACCAGCCGATGCTGCGGCCCAAGGTCTCCGACAAGTTCGACTATGAGGCGGAGCTGGCGATCATCATCGGCAAGCGCGCGCGCTGCGTGAAGCAGGCCGACGCGCTGGACTACGTGGCGGGCTATTCGCTGTTCAATGACGGGTCCATCCGCGACTACCAGCGGAAGTCCACGCAGTGGACGATGGGCAAGAACTTCGACGCGACGGGCGCCTTCGGGCCGGAGATCGTGACGGCGGACGAACTGCCCGCCGGTGCGGCGCCGCTGCGCATCTGCGCGCGCGTCGATGGCCAGACGGTGCAGGACAGCACGACGGGCGACATGATCTTCAGCGTGGCCCGCGCGATCGAGATCATCTCCGAGGTGATGACGCTGGAGCCGGGCGACGTGATCGCGACGGGCACGCCTTCGGGCGTGGGCTATGCGCGCAAGCCGCCGCTGTTCCTGGCACCGGGCAAGGTGGTGGAGATCGAGGTCGAGGGCATCGGCGTGCTGCGCAACACCATCGCAGACGATCCCGCCTTCGGCTGAGACCCACGATCCCTTCCCCGCGCTCGCGGGGTGGGGATATGCTCCGCCCCATCAACGAAGAATGACGATGGGGAGGAGCGTGACCATGGGGCGCATCATCATGGGCCGTCGCGCCGCGCTGGGCGCCGCGGCGGGCCTGCTGGCGGAGCCGGCGTCAGGATGGCTGGCGGCGCCGGCCTTCGCGCAGGCGCCCTGGCCTGACAAGCCCATCCGCATCCTGGTGGCCTTTCCGCCCGGCGCCAGCACGGATGTCCTGGCCCGGGCACTGGCCAATGCGCTGGCCCCGGTGCTCGGCCAGCCCGTGGTGGTGGAGAACCGGCCCGGCGCGGGCGGCAACATCGCGACCACGACGGTGAAGCGCAGCGCGCCGGATGGCAGCGTCTTCCTGGCGCATTCCGTCGCCTTCTCCGTCAACCCGTCCCTGTTCCGCAACGCCGGCTACGACGCGGTGGCGGATTTCGAGCCGGTGGCGATGCTGGCCAGCACGCCCAACATCATCACGGTGAACACGGACAGGCTCGCCGTCGCGAACCTCGGCGAGCTGATCGCGGCGGCGCGGACCAGGCCGCTGGACTACGGCTCCTCCGGCATCGGGACGACGACGCATCTCGGCATGGAATTGCTGTTCCGCAGCCTGGCGCGGGTGGAGGTGCAGCACGTGCCCTTTGGCCCGGCGCAGGCAGTGACGGCGGTGGTGGGCGGGCAGGTGCCGATCGGCAGCACGAGCCTGCCGCCCGCCTTGCCCATGGTGCGGGATGGCAGGCTGCGCGGCATCGCCGTGACCAGCCTGCGGCGCGACCCCGCGCTGCCGGATGTGCCCACGGTCGCGGAACAGGGCTTCCCGGGGTTCGAGGCGCTGACCTGGTTCGGCCTCATGGCGCCGCACGGAACCCCCGCCGCGATCACCGACCGGATGAATGCCGAGGTCAACAAGGTGCTGACATCGGCCGAGACGCGCGGGCGCCTCGATGCCATGGGCTTCGTGCCGGATGCGCGGGACCGCCCGGCCTTCGCTTCCTACCTGGCGGAGGAGGTGACGAAATGGGCCGGGGTGGTCCGCGCCTCCGGTGCCTCCGCCGAGTGAGTCCGGCGGCGCGGTGTTAACCGGGCCTTTACCCGACCTTGGCTAATCGGCCTGGCCCACGCGCCAGGAAGGCCAAGGAATGTCTGAACTGCTCCCCCGTCGCCGGCGTCATGCCGGCCGTGCCGCCATGCTGCTGCTCTCCGCATCCAGCCTGGCGCTGATGGGGTGGCAGCCGCCGGATGCGGCGGCGTCGACAGCGACCTTCTTCGACAGCATCGCGGAGGGGCGGACGGATTTCGACAATCGCGTGGCGACCGCGGGCGGCACGGTGAACACGGACCTGCTGAGCGGGCTGACCAGCGGCGCGACGAGCTGGGCGCGCAGCGCCTTCACCATCACCGCCGCCGACGGCGCCACGCGCAACACCAGCACCTCCCGCTTCACGGCCACCCAGGGGCCGAGCGGCACCTTCAACAGCGGCGACAGCGTGCGCATGGTGGCGGACGGTACCGGCATCGCGGGCAGCGGGCTGGTCTTCACCTTCACCACACCCATCAACGCCTTCGCGATCGAGCTGGAGGGCTGGGCGACCTGCTGCTACCCGAGCGCGCTCTATATCGCCTTCGATGGCGGCACGCCGATTCTGGTCGGCTCCGCCAATGCCGATAGCGACAATCCCGGCTATGCGCGCTACAGCCAGTTCAGGAACCTTGTCGCCGCGATCAGCGATAGCGGTACCTTCAGTACCATCGCCTTCTACGGCGAGGCCAGCGGCGACACGATGTGGGGCGGCGGCACGGTGCGCTACGCGGTGGTGCCGGTGGGCGGGCTGTCGGGCGGCGGTGGCGGTGGCGGCGTGATCGACAGCAGCCGCGGTTCCTTCAACGAGGGTGACAGCGCGGCGCAGGCCACCACCGTGACCTTCCGCGGCGGCACCTTCCGACCGACGGCGCGCGTGGTGCTGACCCAGCCCGTGGTGGTGGAGGCGACGAACGGCATCATCGACACATCCCTGGGCGCGGTGGTGCTGACGGGGACCATCACCGGCGACGGGCAGTTGCAGGTGCTGGGCGGCGGGCTGCTGACGCTGCAGGGTCAGGTGCAGAATGGCGGCGGCGCGCAGGTGCAGCAGGGCACGCTGTCGGTGCAGGGCCAGCTTGGCGGGCCGCTATCGGTGCTGTCGGGCGGCACGGTGATGGGCGGCGGCACGGTCACCGGCCCCAGCACCATCGCCGGCACGCTCTCCCCCGGCGCATCGCCGGGCATCATCACCTTCACCGCGCCGGTGACGCTGGCGGCAGGGTCCACCACCCGGCTGGAGATCGACGGGCCCACCGCCGGCACGGGCAGCGGGTTCCATGACCAGGTGCTGGTGACGGGCGCGGGAAGCACGCTGACCGCCGGCGGCACGCTGGCACCCGTGCTGCGCGGCATCAGCGGGGATGCCACCAACAGCTTCAACCCCGCCATCGGCCAGGGCTTCCGGGTGATCCGGGCGGAGGGTGGCGTTCTCGGCAGCTTCGCGGGCCTCACGCAGCCGACGGATGGCCTGCCGGCGGGGTCCCGCTTCGATGCGATCTATGGGGCCAATACGCTCGACCTGGTGCTGACACCGGCGCGCTATGCGGACCTCGCGCCGCTCGGCGTCGGGCAGCGGGTGAACCAGGTCTCCACCGGTGCGGCGCTGGACGCCATCCGCCCGGCGGCGGGGCTGCGGATGACGGGCGATGCGGAAGCCACCTTCGGCGCGCTCTACGCGCTGCCGGCCCGCGCCGTTCCCGCGGCGCTGGACCAGGTCTCCGGCGTCGTCCATGCCGATGCGCTGGCGGCGTCGCTGGCGCATCGCCGGATCTTCGGCGGCGCCACCGCGCAGCGCATGGGCGCGATCCGCAGCGGCGATGCGGGGCTGGTCGCGGCGCAGGGCGCGCTGGCGCCGCGCGTGGCGCTGGACAGCGCGCGCATCGCGCGGATGTCCGCCATGCCGGGCGCGGGCGTGGGCGACGAGGAACAGCCCACGGGCGACGGCGGCGATGGCGCCTTCGGGCTGCCGGGCTGGTCCGTCTGGGGCCGGGCGCTGGGCGGCTGGGGCAGCACGGGCAGCGACGGCGTCGCGCCGGGATACAGCCGGCAATCCGGCGGCGCGCTGGTGGGCGCGGACCGCGCCTTTGCGCCCGGCCTGACCGGCGGCATCGCGCTGGGCTTCCTGCGCGGCCAGGTGGATGGCGATGGCGCGACGGGGGAGGTGCGGATCGAGAGCTACCAGGCCAGCCTCTACGGCCTGTATGCGCCGCCCACGGAAGCGGCATGGAAGCCCTTCGTCGATGTCACCCTCGGCACCGGCCTCAGCCGCTACGATGCGCGCCGCACCATCGCCTTCGGCACCCTGTCGCGCCGCGCCACCGCGGACAGCCAGGGCACGGATGTGACGGCAGAGGCCGGGATCGGCTTCTCCACCCGGATCGAGGGGATCGAGATCGAGCCGCGGCTGCATCTGCGCTGGGACCGCATCGCCCGCCGCGGCTTCACGGAGACGGGGGCGGGTTCGCTGAACCTGACGGTGGATGGGCGCACGGCGGATGCGCTGCGCGCGGGCATCGGCGTCTCCGCGGCGCGGAGCTTCGACCTCGGCAACGGGGTGCGGCTGCGGCCGGAGGCGCGCCTGGGATATGCGCGGGAGATGCAGGATGGCCTCGGCCGATCCACGCACCGTCTGGGCGGCGTGGGCTTCGGCGTGGAATCCGCGCGGGTCGGGCAGAACGGGCTGACGGGCGGCATCGGCATCACCGCCTACCGCGGCGACCGCTTCGCCGTGGTGGCGGATTACGATGCGGTGAAGCGCGAAGGCGGCACCGACCATGTCGCCACCATCGGCATGCGCTGGGTGTGGTGACGCGCGCTCAGCGCGCGTACTTTTTCTCCATGGCGTAATAGGCGTTGAAGCCGACGCGGTCATAGAGTTCGTCGAAGGGCAGCAGCCGGTCCGCGCCGGGATGCTGCCCTTGCGCCATCAGCGCCAGCGCATCCTGCTGCGCCTTGATGACGACGTTGATCAGCGTGACGCCGAGCAGCAGGATGTCGTAGCCGATCGCCTCCGCCTGCCTGGGCGCCAGCAAGGGGCGGCCGGGTTTCTCGACCTGGGCAAGCATGGTGGGCGTGCTGCCGGTGACGCGGTGCAGCGCCTCCATTTCCTGCGTTGACTGGGGCGCCTCGAAATAGACGATGTCGGCGCCGAGTTCGGCAAAGGCCTGGGCGCGCCAGAGGGCTTCGTCGAGGCCGACCGCCGCGCGGCTGTCGGTGCGGCCGATGATGAGGAGGTCGCCGCCGGCGCGGCGGATGGCATCGCGGGCATCCAGGGCGGCGCGCAGGCGCATGATAGCTTCGTCGCGCGGCGCCACTTCCAGACCCTGGGCGAAGCCGCAGCGCTTGGGGAAGATCTGGTCCTCGATCATCACGCAGGCGAAGCCGGCCTGGTGGTAGCCCGCGATGGTGCGGCGGACATTCACGGGATTGCCGAAGCCGGTATCGGCATCGCCGATGATGGGCAGCGTGGTCGCCGCGCAGACCTCCCGCCCCGCATCCAGCATCTCCCGGTACGAAACCAGCCCCGCATCGGGCAGGCCGAGGCGCGCGGCGGAGACGGCGTAGCCCGAGAGGAAGGCGGCGGGCAGGCCGGCGCGGGCGATGAGGCGCGCCCCCATCGCATCATGGCAGCCCGGCACCACGGCGATGCCGGGTGCGTCGAGCACCGCGCGCAGGCGGGCGGCGGGGGAGGGGACAGGCCCCTCGGCTTCCGGGTCGAGCATGGTCGTTATCCTCCGGCCGCGATGCTGGCACGGGCGGGGGCGGCGGGGCAGTGTCGTGCAACTGTCACACGCGCGGCGCGGGCGGTTGGTCTAGATGACCGGCGGTTCGGGACGGGAGCGATGGCGTGAAGTTCGACGTGGTGGAGATCAACGACCAGGCCAACAGGATCGTGCTGACGGGGCGGCTGGATTCCGGCACGGTCGGCGCGGTGGAGACGCCCTTCACGGCGACCATCGCCGCATCCGGCCGCAGCGCGGTGCTGGACCTGACGGCGCTGGAATTCCTGTCCTCCCTCGGCATCCGGCTGCTGCTGTCCGCCGCGCGGGTGGTGTCGCGGCGCGGCGGCAAGGTGGTGCTGTTCGGCGCCCAGCCCATGGTGGCGGAGGTCCTGGCGGCGATGGCGCTGGACCAGGTGCTGCCGCTGGTGGCGACCGAGGATGAGGCGCTGGCCCGACTGGCCGCCTGACGCGCCGATGCTGCGACTCGAGGTGCCGATCCGGCTGCCCGCGATCGCGGAGGCGCAGGCGGCGATCGAGGCCTGGGCCGGTGAAGCGGGTCTCGGCCCCGCCGCCACCTACCGCCTGGCGCTGGTGGCGGAGGAATTGCTGGCGAACCTGGTCATGCATGGCCGATTCGCGGGGGAGGCGCCCGCCGCCCGGCTCAGCGTGGAGGCGGAAGGGGGCGCCGCCGTGCTGGTGATCGAGGACGCGGCCGCGCCCTTCGATCCGCGGGCGGCCGTCCGGCCCGCGGCACCACGGCTGGATGACGACCGCATCGGCGGCATGGGGCTGGCGCTGGTGCGGAAGATGGCGGCGGGGCTGGACTACGGCCCGGCCGGGGATGGCTGGAACCGCACCAGGATCACCCTCGACGCGGCGTGAAGATGGCGACAAGGCGCCGGGTTGTCGGGCGCTCTGTCATCGAAGCTTCATCAAACTGCAATCGGTTGGTCGTCCCATGCGCCTAGAAGGCGCTCGCCGGACGCCACGCTGCGCTTCCGGCACGCGAACAGGACCGGAGAGAGACACAGTGAACAGGCGCACCCTTCTGCTCGGCACCGGCGCGGCCCTTGGCGCCGGGCTGTTCGATGCCCGCGGCGCGATGGCCCAGGTCCCGACGGTGACCGGCGCCGGCGCCACCTTTCCCCGCCCGCTTTATGAGCGCTGGTCGGCGCTGGCGCGTGACGCCGGTGCGGTGCAGCTGAACTACCAGTCGATCGGCTCCGGCGGCGGCATCAACCAGATCACGGCCCGCACGGTCGATTTCGGCGCCTCCGACGCGCCGCTGACGACGGAGCAGCTGACCGAGCGAAACCTGCTGCAATTCCCGACCGTGATGGGTTCGGTGGTGCTGAGCGCCAACCTGCCCGGCGTGGCGGACAATGCGCTGAAGCTGACGCCGGAAGTCATCGCCGACATCTTCCTGGGCAAGATCACCCGCTGGCGCGACAACCGGATCGTCGAGCTGAACCGCGGCCTGACCATCCCGAACCTGCCGCTGTCCATCGCCTATCGCGCCGACGGGTCGGGCACGACCTGGGTGTGGACGACCTACCTGTCCCGCGTGTCCGAGGAATGGAAGAACGGCCCGGGCGCCGGCACTTCCGTCCGCTGGCCGGTCGGCAATGGCGCGCGGGGCAATGAGGGTGTTTCCAACATCATCCGCAACAGCCCCGGCACCATCGGCTACATCGAGAATGCCTATGCCGTCGTGAACCGGATGCCGACGACGCAGATCCGCAACAAGGCCGGCAACTTCATGACGCCGCAGCCCGCGGCCTTCAACGCCACGGCGGCCACGGCGGATTGGAACGTGCCGAACTTCGCGGCCGACACGATCGACCTGGCCGGCGCGGATGTGTGGCCGATCACCTCCCCCACCTACATCCTGCTGCCGACCAACCCGGCGGCCGACAAGGTGGCGGGTAGCCGCAATGCCATGCGCTTCTTCGACTGGGCCTTCACGAATGGCGCGGAGGCCGCGACGCGGCTTGAATACATCCCGCTGCCGGCTTCCGCCCATGCCGCCATCCGGGCCGCCTGGGCGGCGCGGGTGAAGGGCCCGGGCGGCGAGGCGCTGTGGCCGGTCGCCTGATCCGGCCGCGTCCGTGAGGAGGGGGCCGGGCGTGGTGGCGCCTGGCCCTTCCGCATGGGCTTGATTCACCTGTAGGTCCGTCGAATTCTTCTCCGACCAGGATACGCGCCTTGCAGCAGACGATCCCCGCCGATGCCTCGGCAATTCCCGGCGCCGCGCGACGCCGCGGCAGCGGCAGCCTTGGCGACAAGGTGTTCGAGGGCCTGTGTACCGGCGCCGGCGTGCTGGTGCTGCTGACGCTCGGCGGCATCATCCTGACGCTGTTCATCGGCGCCCTGCCGGCCTTCAAGCACTACGGGCTCGGCTTCCTGGTCAGCGATGCGTGGAACCCGGTGGAGGATCACCGGGAGGAGTACGGGGCGCTCGTCTCCGTCTTCGGCACGGTGGTCAGCGCGATCCTGGCCATCATCTTCGCCGTGCCCGTCGCCTTCGGCATCGCCTTCTTCCTGACGGAGCTTGCGCCGGATTGGCTGCGGCGGCCGGTCGGCACGGCGGTGGAATTGCTGGCGGCGGTGCCGTCCATCATCTACGGCATGTGGGGCCTGTTCGTGGTGGTGCCCTTCGTGCAGGTCTATATCCAGCTTTCGCTGGGCGAATACCTGGAACAGATCCCGCTGGTCGGCTTCATCTTCGAAAGCCGGTCCTTCGCGGGCACGTCGCTGTTCACCGCCGCGATCGTGCTGGCCATCATGATCCTGCCCTTCATCGCCGCCACCATGCGCGACGTCTTCCAGCAGGTGCCGCCGGTGTACAAGGAAAGCGCCTACGGCCTGGGTGCCACGCGGTGGGAGGTGATGAAGGGCGTGGTGCTGCCCTACACCCGCATCTCCGTCGTCGGCGGCATCATGCTCGGCCTCGGCCGCGCGCTGGGGGAGACGATGGCCGTCACCTTCGTGATCGGCAACGCCAACCGGATGCCGCAATCGGTCTTCGATCCCGCGACCACCATCGCTTCCGTCATCGCGATGGAGTTTCCCGAAAGCCTGTCCGGCAGCCTGAAGCAATCCGCGCTGTTCGCCGTGGGCTTCCTGCTCTTCGTCATCTCCTTCCTCGTGCTGGCGTTGTCGCGCTGGCTGCTGCGGTCCCGGCTGAAGGCCTGATCCCATGAGCACGACAACCCTGCCGCCCCGGGCGGCGGCCCGCAACGATGCCACCGCCCGCGCGCTCGGGCGCCGCCGCCGGATGGTGGACATCACCGTCAAGTGGCTGTGCATGGGCGCGACGCTGCTGGGGCTGTTCTTCCTGGCCTCCATCATGGCGACGCTGCTGTGGCGCGGCATGGTGGCGCTGGACCTGAACATCTTCGTCAGCGAATTCCGCCCCACCAGCTATGGCGAGGAGACGGCGCAGCGCGGCGGGCTGGTGCATGCCATCATCGGCAGCATCATCCAGGCATCCATCGCGACCCTGATCGGCACGCCGATCGGCCTGCTGGTCGGTACCTACCTGGCGGAATACGCGCGGGGATCGGCTTTCGGCAATGCGGTGCGCTTCGTGTCGGACGTGCTGCTTTCCGCCCCGTCCATCCTGATCGGCCTGTTCATCTACCAGCTTGTCGTGCTGCCGATGGGGGCGTTCTCCGGCATTGCCGGGGCGCTGGCGCTGGCGATCATCGTCATCCCCGTCGTCGTGCGCACGACGGAGGACATGCTGCAGCTGATCCCGAACACGCTGCGGGAGGCGGTGATCGGCCTCGGCGCGCCGAAGTGGAAGATGATCACGCTGGTCTGCTACAAGGCGGCGGCGTCGGGCATCGTGACGGGCATCCTGCTGGCCATCGCGCGCATCGCGGGGGAGACGGCGCCGCTGCTGCTGACCAGCTTCGGCAACAACGTCACCAGCTTCGACCTCAGCCGCGCCATGGCGAGCCTGCCGATCGCCATCTACCAGCAGGCCAATTCCGGCTTCCCGGACCTGATCGAGATCGCCTGGGCCGGCGCCCTCATCATCACCCTCGGGGTGCTCGCCATCAACATCATCGCCCGCACGCTGTTGCGCGGGCGGCAGTGAGCCAGGAAGGGAGAGGGCCGATGAGCTCCACCACCGAGACCAAGCAGAGCGCCGAGGCCGGCTTCGGCGGCATGCAGGCGCGGTCGGGCGCGCAGATCAATGCCACCTCGCGCATTTCGGTCCGCAACCTCGATTTCTACTACGGCACCAACAAGGCGCTGAAGGGGATCAACCTGGAACTGCCGGACCGGCAGGTGACGGGCATGATCGGGCCGTCCGGCTGCGGCAAGTCCACGCTGCTGCGGGTGCTGAACCGGATGTACAGCCTGTACCCCGGGCAGCGGGCGGAGGGCGAGGTGCTGATGGATGGCCGCAACATGATCGACCCGTCGGTCGACCTGAATGAGCTGCGGTCCAAGGTCGGCATGGTGTTCCAGAAGCCGACGCCCTTCCCGATGACGATCTACGACAACATCGCCTTCGGCATCAAACTGCATGAGAAGCTGCCGAAATCGGAACTGGACGACCGCATCGAATGGGCGCTGTCCCGCGCCGCGATCTGGGGCGAGGTGAAGGACCGGCTGCAATCCAGCGCCATGGGCCTGTCGGGCGGCCAGCAGCAGCGGCTTTGTATCGCGCGGTCCATCGCGGTGCGGCCGGAGGTGATGTTGTTCGACGAGCCGACCAGCGCGCTCGACCCGATCTCCACCCTCAAGATCGAGGAGCTGATCGACGAGCTGAAGCGCGACTTCACCATCTGCATCGTCACCCACAACATGCAGCAGGCCGCGCGCTGCGCGGACCAGGTGGCGTTCTTCTACCTCGGCGAGTTGGTGGAGGTGGCGCCGGCGGCGCGCATGTTCACCGCGCCGCGGGAGAAGCGGACGCAGGAATACATCACCGGCCGGTTCGGCTGATCGGGAGGATCTGGATCATGCCGATGGAACAGGGCGAGCATATCGTCCGCAGCTACGACGAACAGCTTCGCCGCGTGCGCGACATGGTGGCGCGGATGGGCGGGCTGGCGGAACGCCAGGTGAATGACGCGACCGTCGCCCTGGTGCGCCGCGATGCCACGCTGGCGGCGGAGGTGATCGGCCGCGACGCCGCGATCGACCAGCTGGAGCGCGAGATCGAGGCCTTCTGCATCCGCATCCTGGCCACGCGCCAGCCGATGGCGAGCGACCTGCGCTTCATCGTCGCCGCCATGAAGGTGAGCCACAATCTGGAACGGATCGGCGACTACGCCCGCAACGCCGCCAAGCGCAGCATCGTCATCGCGCAGCAGCCCGCGATCGGCAGCCTGAACGGCTTCAGCCGCATGGCGCGCCTGGTGCAGGAGAACCTGAAGCTCGCCATCGATGCGCTGGTGAATGACGATGCCGATGCGGCGCAGCGCGTCTGGGCGGCGGATGAGCCGGTGGACGATGTCTACAACGGCATCTTCCGGGAGATGCTGACCTTCATGATGGAGGATCCGCGGAACATCACCGCGGCGACGCATCTGCTGTTCATCGCCAAGAACCTGGAACGCATCGGCGACCACGCGACCAACATCGCGGAGACGGTGCATTACGCCGTGCGCGGCGACAGCCTGCCGGATGACCGGCCCAAGGCCGATGGCTCCGCCTACGCCGTCGTCCGCCCGCCTGAGTGAGGGATCACGCCATGCCCGACGCCATTGGCAGCCTGGCCAAGCCCACCATCCTGGTGGTGGAGGACGAGGCGCCGCTGCTGACCTTGCTGCGCTACAATCTGGAAAAGCAGGGCTTCCGTGTTGAGGAAGCGACCGATGGGCAGGAGGCGCTGCTGCGCGTCGCCGAAGGCCCGCCGGACCTGATCCTGCTGGACTGGATGCTGCCGCAGCTTTCGGGGCTGGAGGTCTGCCGCCAGATCCGCCGGCGCCCCAACACCCGCGACCTGCCCATCATCATGGTCACGGCGCGGACCGAGGACCAGGACGCGGTGCGCGCGCTGGATACCGGCGCGGACGACTACATCGCCAAGCCCTACGTCATGGACGCGCTGCTGGCCCGCATCCGGGCGCTGCTGCGGCGGTCCGGCGCCGTGCCGGTGAAGGGGCGCCTGACCTATGCCGACCTGGTGATGGACCAGGACGCGCATCGCGTGACGCGGGGCAGCCGGTCGCTGCATCTCGGCCCCACCGAATACCGGCTGCTGGAGTTCTTTCTGAGCCACCCCGGCCGTGTGTTCACACGGGAACAGCTGCTGGACGCCGTCTGGGGCCGCGACATCCATGTGGAGCCGCGGACGGTTGACGTGCATATCCGGCGCCTGCGCAAGGCGGTGAACGGGGAGGGGGAGGCGGACATCATCCGCACCGTTCGCTCCGCCGGCTACGCGCTGGATGTGGAGGAATAGCCCTCAGGGCTCGTCCGGCGGACGGTAGAGGGAGGTCAGCGACAGGCGCCGCAGCGTGTTGCGGGCCAGGGCCTCGATCTCCCGCCGGTCGGTGGTGTCGGGGTCCACTGTCATCCAGGCGGCGGAAAGCCGGCGCCAGAAGACGGAGATGTCGAGCAGCCGGTCCCGGTAGCCATCCTGTTCCAGGATCAGCCGCGTCGGCGCTTCCAGCGGCAGGGGGCGGCGCATGGCTTCCTCCGCCGCGGCCAGGATGGCGGCGCTGGCGCGGCGGGGGCGGTTGATCTGGGGCAGCAGCCCGTCCATGGCGCGCGTCAGCAGCCCGCCGCCGACCCAGCCGCGATCGGCGCCCAGCGTCTGGCGCGTGCGCAGCACCACCTTCTCCATCGCCGCATAGTCCGGCTGCGCGGCGGCGGTGGCCAGCACGCGGGCATGGGCATTGGCCAGGCGCTGCAGGCGGCGCGCCAGGGGGGCGACCGTCGCCATCGGGAAGCCGAAGCGGGTGATGCAGCGGGCGACCGCGGCCTCGAACATCCCGGGGCCGGGGGGGACGCGGCGCATCGCCTCCGCCAGCGCCTGGCCTTCCTCCCCGGCCTGGGAGGCCAGGCGTTCGACCATGGCGGTGGTGGCGGCGTAGAGGTGGTGCTCCTCCGGCACCTCCTCCTCCTCATCCAGCAGGGGCCCTGGCATGGGGTCCCCGGGCAGGATGCGGTCCACGCAGCGCAAAGCGGCGGGGATCAGGCGCAGCAGGCGGAAATCGCGGCTGCCCGGCGCCAGGTCGAACAGCTGGTGCGCCGTGTCGATATCCACCAGCAGGCGGAGATGGGCGAAGGACCGCACCACGGCGATGCCGCCGCTGGCATCCCGTTCGAAGCCCAGGCCGGGTTCGTGCATCCAGGGCGCGTGGAAGTTGAAATGGGTGGGCGGCCAGGCTTCCCCGGGCTCCGCGCCCGGGAAGGCGACGGGGTCAAAACGACGTGGGTCCGGCAGGCCGGCGCGAGGGGCCGGATTGCTGGCGTTGTCCGGGGCGTGGGTGGCTTGATCGGGCACGGTCGCAAGATGCGGGACGAATGCTTAACGGGAGGTGGCCACACAACCGGAATGCGAGTGGCGGAAAAGCGGAGCCGTCGGCACCGCGTGATTGACGCGCGGCGGCCGAGCGGCGACCAATGCGGCAATCGATCTGGGGAGTTGTTGCATGAATCGTCGCGTCCTGGGCCTCGCCGCCCTTCTTGCCCTGCCGCTGGCCGCGGCCTGCGCGCCGACCGACCCCATGGGCGCGCAGCTGGCGGCCCAGCCCGTGCGCGTCGTGTTCTTCGAGGATGACAGCATCGGCGTGAGCGAGGAGGCCAAGGCCGTGATCCTGGATGCGGTGGCGGTGGCCAGGCGCTACCCCGGCGCGCCGGTGCGCGTGCTCGGCTTCTCCGCGCCGGAGCCCGGCCTGGCGCCGACCGTCGCGCTCTCCCGCGCCCGGGCGGAACGCGTAGTGAATGAGATGGTAGCCGCCGGCGTGCCGCGCGCGCAGATCACCCAGCAGGGCCGCGGCGCCGTCGCCTTCGATGCCGCCCCGATCCAGAGCCGCCGCGTGGAGATCCATATCGGCGGGAACTGAGGGACGATGCGCTTGCGCATCGCCGCATGACGCGGGCCCCCGGGCATGGCACAGGATGCCATGCCCGATGATGGCCGATTCTCCGCCGTAACCAGCCCTCCCATGGAAAGCCTCGTGGACCCTGTCGAGGTTCTGGGCCGCGTCTTCGGCCACCCCGGCTTCCGCGGGCGGCAGGAGGAGGTGGTGCGCCATGTCGCGGGCGGGGGCTCCGGCCTCGTGCTCATGCCGACGGGCGGCGGCAAGTCGCTGTGCTTCCAGGTGCCGGCGCTGTGCCGGGAAGGGGTGGGGGTGGTGGTCAGCCCCCTCATTGCCCTGATGGAGGACCAGGTGGCGGCGCTGCGCCAGCAGGGCGTCGCCGCCGCCGCGCTGCATTCCGACCTGCCGGAAGGCGAGGCCCGCACCGTGCTGCGGGACCTGCATAGCGGCGACCTCAAGCTTCTCTATGTGTCGCCGGAACGGCTGACCCTGGAGGGGATGCTCAACCGGCTGGAGGAACTGCCCATCGCGCTGTTCGCGGTGGATGAGGCGCATTGCGTCAGCCAGTGGGGCCATCACTTCCGGCCGGAATACAGGACACTGGGTGTCCTGTCCGAACGCTTCCCGCGCACGCCGCGCGTGGCGCTGACCGCGACGGCGGACCAGCGGACGGTGGAGGATATCCGCCGGCAGCTGGGGCTGCAGGATGATCCGGTGTTCCGGGGCGGCTTCGATCGCCCGAACATCCGGATCGAGGCCGTGCCGCGGGAGCAGGAACGCGCCCAGCTTCGTGCCCTGCTGCGGGAGGAGAGCACGAAGGGCGGCGCCGGCATCGTCTATTGCGGCACCCGCAACAAGACCGAGCAGACGGCGGAATGGCTGCGGGGCGATGGCGTGGACGCGCTGGCCTTCCATGCCGGCATGGACAGCGGCGCGAAGCGCGACGCGCATCGCCGCTTCGCCCGCGGCGACAGCGTGGTGATGTGCGCCACCATCGCCTTCGGCATGGGGATCGACCGGCCGGATGTGCGCTGGGTGGCCCACCTCGACCTGCCGAAGTCGCCGGAGAGCTGGTACCAGGAGATCGGCCGCGGCGGCCGCGATGGCCTGCCGGCCCGCGCCCTGCTGCTGTATGGCGCCGGCGACATCGCGCTCGCCCGCCACCGGATCGAGGAAAGCCCTGCGCAGCCGGAGCAGAAGCGGATCGAGCGCCAGCGGCTGGACGCCATGGTCGCGATCGCGGAGGCCGCGACCTGCCGCCGCCAGATCCTGCTGCGCTGCTTCGGGGAGGATGACATCCCCCCCTGCGGCAATTGCGACGTCTGCCTGACGCCGCCCAAGCTGTTCGACGGGACGGTGGCGGCGCAGAAGATGCTCTCCGCCGTGCTGCGCACCGGGCGGCGCTTCGGCGTCGCGCATGTGGTGGACGTGCTGCGGGGCAAGATGACGGAGAAGGTCGCGCAATTCTCCCATGACCAGCTGCCGACCTTCGGCGTGGGCAAGGATCTGTCCGAATTCGCCTGGCGCGGCGTGGCGCGGCAGCTGGTGGCGCGGGGCGCGCTGGACGTGGCGGTCGAGAACCATGGCGAGCTGGTGCCGACCGATGCCGCCCGCCCGATCCTGAAGGGGGAGGAGAAGGTGCTGCTGCGGGAGGATGTGCTGCGCGCCGGCAACGCCCCCTCCGGCAGCGGGACGCGCGGCGTGCGCGGCGGTGGCGGCGGCGCGCCGGTCGGCGACCGGGTGTTCGAGGCGCTGCGGGATTGGCGGCGGGGGGAGGCCCAGGCCCAGCAGGTGCCGGCCTATGTCATCTTCCAGGACAAGACATTGGCGGAAATCGCGGCCGGCCGCCCGCGCAGCCTGGACCAGCTGGGCGCCATTCCGGGCGTCGGGCGGACCAAGCTGGACCGGTATGGCGACGAGGTATTGCGGGTGCTGCGCGGCTGCGACTGAGGCCGTCGGGGGAAGCATGGCTCCCCCCGACAGGGTCTTCAGCTCGGCGTGGCGCCGGAGGCGCGGACGATCGGCGACCAGCGCGCGACCTCCCGGTTCACGAAGGCCTGGACATCGGCGGGGCCGGTATCCGTCATCGGCAGCACGCCGAGGCCGGCGATGCGGTCCTTCATGCCCGGTTCGTTGATCGCGATGGTGAAGGCTTCCCGCACGCGCGCCACCACGCCCTCCGGCAGGCCGACGGGGCCGGCCAGGACGAACCAGTTGATCGCCGTCGCGCCGGGGAAGCCGGCCTCCACGATGGTCGGCACGTCGGGGAAGGTGGACATCCGTTCGCCGCTCGTGATGGCCAGCGCCCGCAGCGTGCCGCCGCGCACGCTGCCGGCATGGGCGCCGAGCGTGTTCCACAGCGAGTGGAGGCTGCCGCCGAGCACCTGCTGCTCGGCCTCTCCGCCGCCGCGGAAGGGCACATGGAGCAGTTGCACCCCCGTCTCGCTGGCCCAGAGCATGCCCGCCAGGTGGCCGACGGAGCCGATGCCGGCGGAGCCGTAGCTCATCGCCTCCGGCCGCGCGCGAGCGGCGGCCAGGTAGTCGGCCATGCTGCGGATCGGCCCGTTCGGGCGAACGCCGACGACCATCGGCGCGCCGCCGACGAGCATGACGTAGGAGAAGCTGCGGCGCACATCGTATGCCAGGTTGGGGAACAGCGTCTGCGCGATCGCCATCGGCCCGGCATTGGCCAGCACCAGCGAATAGCCGTCCGGCCGTTCCGCCGCGATATGCGCGGTGCCGACGGTGCCGCCGGCGCCGGGGCGGTTGTCCAGCACGACGGGCTGGCCGAGCACGCGTTCCAGCGTCGGCGACAGCAGCCGCACCACGCCGTCGGAGGTGCCGCCGGCCGAGAAGGGGCTGACGATCCGGATGGGGCGGTTGGGGAAGGCCCCCTGGGCGAGGACGCCCGCGGGCAGCAGAAGGGGAAGGGCCAGCGCGGTGGCGCTGGTCAGCAGGTGGCGGCGGTTCATTTGATCATCCCGGCAGCATTTCATGGGCCCGGTGTGCACGGGAAAGAGGCAATCCCCTTCCCGCGCCCGACAGGCGCCAGGGGCCAAGCAAGCCACGCGCCATCGATCACGGCTTCGTGCGTGGCGGGCGGGCGGGGGGATTGATGGAGCGGCTGAAGGGATGGGCGGGGGCGCTGAAGCGATGGGCAGGGGCGCTGAAGCGATGGGCGGGGGCGCTGAAGCGCCGGGCGATCCTGCTGTGGTTGGCGGCGCGGGACAGCCGCGTGCCCTGGGCGGCGCGGCTGCTGGCGGCGGGGATCGCGGCCTATGCCTTCTCCCCCATCGACCTGATTCCGGATGTGATCCCGGTGCTGGGGCTGCTGGATGAGCTGATCCTGCTGCCGGGCCTGGTGTGGCTGGTGCTGCGCATGATCCCGGCGGGGCTCAAGGCCGAATTGGGGGCGGAGGCCGCGCGCCTGGCCGCCCGGCCCGTCAGCCGGGGCGGGGCGGTGGCGGTGGTGGCGCTGTGGGCGGTGGTGCTGGGCCTGGCCGCCTGGTGGTGGCTGGGCTGAGGGTCAGCCCTGCCGCCAGGCGGGGAAGGGATCGGCGAAGCGGCCCCAGGCCCTGGGGCCGCCGCGCATTTCCTCATCGGTCAGCAGGCAGGCATCGAGGGCGATGCGCAGCAGGCCCTCCTCTATGCCGATACCGATGAAGACGATCTCCTGCCGCCGGTCGCCGAAGGGTTCCTGCCAATTGGCCATCACGCCGCGGCGCCAGTCGGCATCCTCGGGCCAGCGGTCCCGCGGCTGGGCGGCCCACCAGACGCCCGCGGCCTCATGCTTGCCGACGGCGCCGGCCAATTGCCAGGACCCCGCCCAGGGCATGCGGGTGGCGAGCCAGAAGAAGCCCTTGGCGCGGATCACGCCGGGCAGGGGGCTTTCGATCAGCCGCTTGAAGCGGGCGGGGTGGAGCGGCTGGCGGGCGCGCCAGACGAAGCTGGTGATGCCGAACTCCTCGCTTTCCGGCAGATGCTGGCCGGACAGCGCCTGCGCCCAGCCGGCGGCCTGGGAGGCTTGCGCGAAATCGAAGCGGCCGGTGTCCAGCACATGGCGCAGCGGCACCTGGCCCTGGACGCTGGCCACGATCTCCGCCCGCGGGTTGAAGGTGGCGAGGATGCCGGCCAGTCGGCCGAGTTCATCGGGCGTGACGCGGTCCGCCTTGTTGACGACGATGACGTCGGCGAATTCCACCTGTTCCACCAGCAGGTCCACCAGCAGGCGCGTATCGTCATCGCCGGTCGCCTGGCCGCGGGCGCGCAGGCTGTCGGCGCTGCCGTAATCCGCCAGGAAGGCGGCCGCATCCACCACCGTCACCATCGTGTCGAGCCGGGCGATGTCACCCAGGCTGAAGCCGTGTTCGTCCCGGAAATCGAAGGTGGCGGCGACGGGCATGGGTTCGGCGATGCCGGTGCTCTCGATCAGCAGCGCGTCGAAGCGGCCTTCCTTCGCCAGCGCCGTGACCTCCTTCATCAGATCCTCCCGCAGCGTGCAGCAGATGCAGCCGTTGGACATCTCGACCAGGCGTTCCTCGGTGCGGGAGAGCGCGGCCGTATTGCCGACCAGCGCCGCGTCGATGTTCACCTCCGACATGTCGTTGACGATGACGGCGACGCGCAGGCCCTCCCGGTTCGCCAGCACATGGTTCAGCAGCGTGGTCTTGCCGGCGCCGAGGAAGCCGGAGAGCACGGTGACGGGCAGGCGGGGATCGGCCTTCATGGCGCGGGGAACCTTCCGGCCTCATCGAGGCAGAGCACCAGGCGCGGGGGCGCGTCATCGGGGTTGGGGGGCGAACGGTGGATGCAGCCATGGCCGGCATTGCCGGGCCAGGCCTCCCCCTTCAGCACCGCGACATCGCCGGTGCCGAGGCGGTGCGGCCGCATCATGAGGTGCGCGGGGTCGAGCCGCCGGGCCAGCGCCGCGCCGCCATCGAGGTCCAGCCACTCCGTCCCCGGGCCGGCATAGGTGCAGAGCAGGCGGAGCCCGACAGCATCGGCATGCCAGCGATGGCAGCCGCGGCCGCGCAGCGCCTCCAGCCGGATGCGGAGGCGGTCCTGGCCCAGCAGGGTGGCGAAGCTGGTGGCGAGGACGAGGATATCGGCCCGCAGGGGGTCGGGCAGCGAAAGCTCGCCGTCGAGGGTGGCGATGGCGGCGCCGGGGGCATCCTCCGCGATCGCCACGAAGGGGCCGCGGGCGAGCAGGGGCGCGAGGCCGGCGAAGAGGCAGAGTGGCGGGCTGCGCCGCCAGGCCGCGATGTTGGTGCCATCCCGCAGAACGGGGGCGAGGGTGGCGACTGCCGTGAGGGGGGAGGGGTTGTCGGCGAGGTCGAGCGGCATGGCGGGTGGTCCAAATGGTACAGTATAACATAACGTGACGGGTCGATCTGGCAAGGACCTGGTGACGCGGGCGTGACTGGACGGGTCGGGGGGATGGTGATTGGTTGGCTAAGTGGTTAACCAATAGGTTGCGGCGCCGGCCAGGCGCGACCAGGCCGCGACTGCGCGGGGGGTGACGAGGATGGCTGTGAACGACACTGATGCGGACCTGGTGCAGACCCGCATCCTGCCGGTGCCGCCGCGCCTGGTGTGGCGCTGCTGGACGGAGCCCGCGCTGCTGATGCGCTGGTTCACGCCGCATCCCTGGAAGACCACCCATGCGGAGGTGGACCTCCGCCCCGGGGGCATCTTCCACACCGTGATGCAGGGCCCCGAGGGCCAGGTGATGAACGAGCCGCCGGGCTGCTGGCTGGAAGTGGTGCCGCATTCCCGCCTGGTCTGGACCGACGCGCTGCTGCCAGGCTTCCGGCCGCGCCTGAACCCCTTCATCACCGCCATCCTGACCTTCGAGGAGGTGGCGGAGGGCACTCGCTACACCGCCCGTGTAATGCACAAGGATGCGGCGGACCGCGACCGCCACGCGGCCATGGGGTTCGACCAGGGCTGGGGCGCGGCGCTGGACCAACTTGTGGGGGTTGCCCGCGGGCTGGAGGCTTGACCCACCCGGCACCGCCCCCGATCTGCCGGCGACGCAACGACGGGAGAGGCGGGATGGCGATCGGACGGCGCGCGATGATGGGCGCGGCGGCGGGGCTGCTGGCCTCGCCGGTGGTGGCGCAGCCGGCGCGGCGGCCGCGCGGGCCCTTCTGGCCGGGAGGCGCCAGGCTCGCCATCGGGGTCTGCATGATGTTCGAGGCCGATGGCGGGCAGCCCGCCATGTGGCAGAACGGGCCGCCCGGCACGCCGCAGACCGGGCAGCGCTTCCCCAACCTGCCGATGATCCAGGGCCGCACCTATGGTGCGAAGGAAGGCGTGCCGCGGCTGCTCGACCTGTTCGACCGGCTGGATATCCGCGTCTCCTCCTTCATGATCGGGGAGACGATCCGGCGATACCCGGACCTCGCGAAGGAGATCGTGGAGCGCGGGCATGAGGCCGGCGGCCGCGCCATCCGCCACGCGCCGCAATACCATCTGCCGAAGGAGCAGGAGCGGGACTTCCTGCGGGAGGGGTTCGAGGCGCTGCGCAGCGCGACGGGCCTTTGGCCCAAGGGATTCAATGCCCAGGGCCTGCAGGGCAGCGTGAACACCAACGACCTGCTGCAGGAGCTGGGCCTGGTCTATTCGATCGACGACCGGTCCCGCGACGAGCCCTGGATCCAGGCGGTCAACGGCGACAAGGAATTGTGCCTGGTGCCCTATATGGGCCACGTCAACGATTTGAATTTCTTCCAGAACCAGCAGCGCAGCCTGGACGATTACGAGCAGATGCTGCGGCAGGAATTCGAGGTGCTGTACGAGGAAGGCGCGGCGCGCCGGCGCATGATGAGCGTGCCGCTGCATGATTTCGTCGCGGGCCGGCCGGCGGTGATCCCCTCCGTCCAGCGGTTCCTGCATTGGGCGGGGAAGCATCCCGGCGTGTGGTTCGCGCGGCGGGACGAGATCGCGGAATGGGCGCTGGGCCCGGGGCGGGCGCTGACGCCGCGGGATGCGCCGGTGCTGCCGGGGTGATGTTTCCCTGGGGCCGCTTCGAGGAGGCGGCTCCCGGGCGCATTGGCGGCGTAGGTGCTGGATCGCGGCGACTACGATTTGGGGCACCGTCCAATCTGGACCAGCGCTCGGGGAGCTTGTCCGTGCATGCAGGCGGATTGGCTGCGAAGGGCGGGGAGCGCAACAAGCAGAAGCGAGCCGCTGGTGCAAAAATCAAGAATTTCGCAATGGCACGGCGTGGTGATGGAGCGCATGGTCTATGATCTGCGCAGCGAGCAGTTTTCGCCACGCTATACGACAAGCTGAGAGGAGTTGCTTAGGGTATAGCGGCTGTTTAGCTTTTGCTTTCTTTGATTAAAGCATCCATTTTCTTTTCCACCCTCTCAATCATATCCTTCTCTGGCGTCAGGATGCTATCGGCAATATCTAGGGGATTTGCTAACCTAATTGCTGCTACAGCACCGCCCGCGATCACACCAGCGGCCAGGCCAACTGATTTGATAAACACGTTAGAATTTCCGGTTATTTCGTCGCCCAGATGCATTCCCTGCGTTATTGTCACGAGACCCTTGTCTGCGATGTGTCCAGCAAGCCTCGAACCGATTCCCATGACATGGCCCTTTTTCGTGGAGAGGCGTGAACCCACACTCTTAGACGCCAGTTGAACCACAAGCCGGTCAACACAAGGACGATACATAGCGGGTGCAGACTGAGCAAGAGAAATTTCGAAAATATCAACAAACGTTATCGGAATATGTTGCATAATTCAGAAATTGTGCACTAGCTCCGGGCCCAGGAATTTCAGTGAGATAGGTTATGCAGGAATCCGGTGCGTATGTCCGCACCGGGTCGCAAGCAGCCATCCCGCCACACCCGGCTCCCCCGCTACCCCGCCCGCAGCGCCCCCTCCGCCACCACCAGCCGGCGCCCGTGGAATTGCGCCACGGCCGGGCGGTGCGCGATGGAGAGCACGGCGGTACCGGGCAGGCGGTCCGCCACCAGGCGGTACAGCGCTTCCTCGCCGGTCGGGTCCAGGCTCGCCGTCGCCTCGTCCAGGAACAGGAAGTCCGGCTTCACCAGCAGGGCGCGGGCGATGGCGAGGCGCTGTTGTTCGCCGCCGGACAGGCGCCGGTCCCAGGCATCTTCCTCATCGAGCCGGTCCAGCAGGTGGGGCAGGCCGGCGGCGGAGAGGGCTTCGCGCACCGCATCGTCGGGCACCGCCGTGGCGTCCAGCGGGTAGCAGACGGCGCGGCGGAGGCTGCCCAGCGGCAAATAGGGGCGCTGCGGCAGGAACAGGGCGCGGGCGCCGTCGGGGATATGGGCGGTGCCCTGGCCGAAGGGCCAGATGCCGGCGAGTGCCCGGAACAGCGTCGATTTCCCGCTGCCGGAGGCGCCGGTGATGAGCACGGCCTCCCCCTTCTCCAGCCGGAGCGAGGCGCCGTGCATGAGCACGCGGCCGCCGGGCAGGCTGATGGTCACGTCGTCCAGCACCACGGCGGGATCGGTGCCGGGGGTGGCGCGGACGCCATCGGTGGCGGCGCGGGCGATCTCGATCGCGCGGCGGAAGCCGGTCAGGCGCTCGACCGTCGCGCGCCATTCCGTCAGCCTTGCGTAATTGTCCACGAACCAGGACAGCGCGCCCTGCACCTGGCCGAAGGCGGAACTCGTCTGGATCAGGCCACCGAGCGGGATGCGGCCGGAGAAATAGGCGGGGGCGGCGACGACGATGGGGAAGATGCTGGCCACCTGGGTGAAGCCGGCGGTGAAGAAGGTCAGGCGCTTGGTGGCGGTCATGATGCCCCACCAGTTCTCCGTCAGCGCGTTGAAGCGGGCGAGCAGGCCGCGCTTCTCGTCGGCCTCCCCCTGGTGCAGCGCCACGCCTTCGACGTTGTCGCGCAGCCGGACCAGGGCGTAGCGGAAATCGGCCTCGACGCGTTGCTGGAGGAAGTTGAGGCGGATCAGCGGGCGGCCGATCAAATGCGCCAGCCAGGTGCCGATGACGGAATAGAGGATCGCCACCCAGACCATGTAGCCGGGGATGGTGATGCCGAAGACCTCCAGCGGGCCGGACAGCGACCAGAGCACGAGGATGAAGGAGAACAGCGTGACGACGCTGTTCATCAGGCCGAGGCCGAGGGAGAGCGTATCGTCTACGTAAAGCCGGAGGTCATCGGCCAGGCGCTGGTCGGGGTTGTCGGTCGCGGGGTCCGTCAGCGCGATGCGGTAATAGGCGCGGTCGGCGAGCCAGCGGTCCAGGTAGTCCTTGGTCAGCCAGCGGCGCCAGCGGATCTGCAGGGCCTGGCGGAGATAGAGCTGGTAGACGGCGATCAGGATGTAGGCGATCGCGACGACGGTGAAGCCGGGGAACCAGGTGCCATCGGCTTCTCCGCCGAGGAACAGCAGGGACCAGAAGGTGGCGGCGTCCTTCGCCTCCAGCGCGTTGTAGAAGGCGCGCTGCCAGTAGGTGAGGACCACCGTCATGCCGACCAGCGACAGGTTCAGCACGATGACGGCGCCCAGCAGCAGCAGGCCGCGGCCGCGCTCCTCGCTCACCCAATAGGGGCGGGCCAGGGTCCAGGCATCGTGCAGGAAGGAACCGAGGCGTCGCATGGCGGGGAATCCTGGAGGAGCCCCGCCAGTATCAGGGGGCGCGCAGTGCCCCGTCCATCCGCGCGCGCCATTCGGCGATGCGGCGCTTGTTCACGCCAAAATCGGAATAGCCGATGAGGCTGCGGGAATAGAGGAACATGCCGGACCCGCCGGGCAGGGGCACGATCTGGCCGACGACGATGTCCGGGAAATTGGCGAGGCGGGTGCGGACCACCCATTGCACCTGCCGCCGGTCCGGCCATTCGGCCATTTTCCAGGTCCGGGCCTCCCCTTCGCCCAGCATCCGAAGCGCGGCCCAGGCGGCTTCGGGGGAGACGGGCAGCAGGGGCGTCGTCTCATGCCGTTCGGCCGTGGCGCCGGCTGGCGCGGCCAGGTGGGCGTTGGGGGAGGGGGGCAGGACCAGGCCGTTGAAGTCGACCGGTTCCGCTTGCGGCAGGCCGGCGGTGCCGCGGCCCAGCAGCAGGGACAGGGTGCTCATGTTGCTGACTTTCGCAGGCGGATGACGCCGCGGATTTCCGCGGTGGGGTCGACGGGCTTGCCCTTGCGCAGCACCTCCACCTGCCCGGCCAGGGCCAGGCGGATGGCGGCGGCGCGGATCGGGCCCATCAGGCGGCGCCAGGTGGCTTCGTCGTCGGACAGGGCGCGGGCGACCTCGCTCGGGCAGATGCTCTTCTCCGCCCCGCGTTCGCTGGTCTGGCGGAGGATCTCGGCCTCCAGCGCCTCGGCATTCGTCATGGGACGAGCCAGGCGGCGCTGGGGGTGCCGCTGGGGATACTGGCCTGGTCCCAGGCGAAGCGCGCGCGCCGGTGCCCGCCGGCGGCGAGGTGGAGGGATTCGAGGGTGTGGAGGTGCAGGATCACCGCGCAGAAATGCGGCCGGCCCGCCTGGCTGTCCAGCGGTGCGGCGGGCGGGGCGGGCACGGCTTGCCCGGGGGCGGGTTCGATCGCGTAGCACATCCGGCTGAAATCCCTGCTGGCCGCCCAGGCTTCGTCGGCCAGGGCATCGTCCCGGTGCAGCGTGGCGCGACCGCCGAGGCGAAGCTGCAATTGCGCGCCGGCATCATAGAACATGAGGGTGGCCCGCGGTTCCGCCGCCAGTTCCGCCACCTTCCCCGCCCGCGCATCCGTGTGCAGGCGAAGCTGGCGGGTGGCGGGATCGATGCCGCGCAGCACCACGGTGCGGGCCTGCGGCGTGCCATCGAGCCCGGTGGTGGCAAGGACCGGCGTGTGGAAGGGGTGGCGCCGGTCCGCGACCCCGCGCGCGACCATGGCGAGGGCCCAGCCCAGCGTGTCCTCCAGCGTCGCGGGCGCAGCCTGGCGGGTCATGCGGGGCAGGTCATCGGGGGCGGGTCATTCCATTCGGATCGCGGCGGCCATGGCCGTGCCGCTATCCACCGCGGCCTCTGCCCGCGCATCGATCGCCCAATCCCCGCCGGCGCCGAGGCCGAGGGCGGGGTCCCAGAGGCAGGGGGCGCCGAGCGGCTTTTCCACCAGCGCGTAGCGCCAGCGATGCGCCAGGCAGACCAGCGTCGGCGGCAGGGGCTGGCCCACCAGTTTTTCCAGCGCATCGCGCAGCAGCAGCGCGACCTCCGCCGGGCGGCGTTCCAGGTGTTCGCGGGTCCAGGCGGGGCTGGCCTGGACCACCCAGTTCTCCTGTTCCGCGTTGCGGCCGGGCTTGGAACTGTCCCGCGCCGCCCAGCCGATCGGCCCGCCGGTCAGGCGCAGCGTGTCCTGCAGGGGCAGGCGGGTCGGGAAGGCCACCATCAGCGTCCAGCATGGCGCCATGACCACGCCTTCCAGCACCAGCGCCAGATGGGGCGCGGGGCCGGCCAGCAGCGGGATCGCCTGGGGGGAGGGGATGGCCAGCGCCACCGCGTCGAAGGGCCCGTCCTCCTCCGGCGGGGCATCCGGGGCGTTGCCGCCTGGCGTGACCAGCGCGGCATCGTGGTGGCGGACCATCCAGGCGCCGGGGCTGCCGGTGATCTCCACGACATGGCGGTTCGCCGTGATGTCGAGGCCGTCCGCCATGCCGCGGCAGATGATCGCCATGTTCGGCTGGCCGACCCAGCGCTTCTCATCCGGCCAGTTCATCGATTTCGTCACTTCCAGCACCGCGGCGAAGTGCAGGCCGCGCGCGGTCAGGTACTGGGCGCCGTGGTCGAAGGCATGGGTGACGCCGTCCACCTCCACCCGCCTGGTCGCCATGCGGCCGCCGGGTCGGCGGCTCTTCTCGAAGAGGCGCACGCGGGCGCCATGGGCTTCGAGGGTCTTGGCGCAGGTCATGCCGGCAAGGCCGGCGCCCACGATCGCGATGTTCTGAGGAACCATGCCTGCGTGTATGGCGCGGCCGGAGCCGGAGGCAAGGGCCGCGACGCGCCCCAAGGGGCGTGCCTTGGGCGCGACGCGCGCCCATTGGGCATGCCGTAGGCGCGAAGCGCGCCCATTGGGCATGGCGTGGGCGCGAAGCGCCCCCAAGGGGACATCCCGTGGGCGCGAAGCGCCCCCAGGGGGACATCCCGTGGGCGCGAAGCGCCCAACGCCCCATCCTGGGGCGGCGGTTCTGGGGCATCGGCCGTCACCGGCCGACTCGCCCTTCTGGCGTGGATCGCGGCGGCTGCATCGGCGAAGGGTGTTGATCGCTTGTTAACCGATGCCCTGATCGCGGCAGGACCATGGTGTTTTCCCGTCACAGCGTCACCCCCGTCGCCGGCATCACGCAGTCGTGCCACCGACCGCCCATCCCGTGGCCCGATCCGGGCGCTAGGCTGGGCATGGAAAAGGGGACCCCATGGCAGAGGCCCGGCATGTTCTGCTCGTCGAGGATGATCCGCTGGTCCGCATGACCCTGGTGGAGGGGCTGACGGATTCGGGGTTCGAGGTGCTGGAGGCGGAGGATGCCGAGATGGCGCTGCGCATCCTGGCCCGGCATCCCGAGATCGCGCTGCTGCTGACGGACATCAACCTGCCGGGCGCGGATGGCTTCGCGCTGGCGCGGGCGGCGCGGGTGCTGCGACCGGACCTGCCGGTGATCTATGCCTCCGGCCGGTTCCGCCAGGCGGAGCCGGGGCGCGGCCTGGCGGGGGCGCCCTTCCTGGCCAAGCCCTTCAGCGTGGCCTGCGCGGCGGCGACCATCGCCTGCGCGATGCGGGCCGCCAGCTAACCCCCGGCGGCGGGCCGCCAGCTAACCCCCCGGCGGCGTGCCGCCAGCTAACCCCCCGGCGGCGTGCCGCCAGCTAAACCGCGGCGCGGGCCAGCACCGCGTCGATGAAGCCCTGCGTGGCGCCGAGGTAGCCGGCGGGGTCCGTCAGCTTCGCGATGCCCGCCTGGTCCAGATGCGTCGTCACGCGGGATTCGCGGGCCAGCGCCACATCCAGCGTCACGCCTTCCGCCAGCGCCACGTCGCAGGCGTGGTGCACCACGTCATGCGCCACGCCGCGGCCGAGCAGGGGGGCCAGGCCCATCATCACCGCCTCCGCCACGATCAGCCCGCCGGAGGCATCGAGGTTGCGGCGCATCCGCGCGGCATCCACCACCAGCCCCTCCGCGATCAGCAGCGCCTGGGCCATGGCGCCATGGGCGTAGAGGAAGATGGGGGCGAGGGCCAATTGCTCGATCTGCATCGGGCCGGCGCCGCGTTCATGGTCATGCGCCATGGCGCCCAGCACCTGCGGCACCAGGGCCTGGGCGGCGCGGGCCTGGGCGATGACGTATTCGCAGGCGATGGGGTTGCGCTTCTGCGGCATGGTGGAGGACCCGCCGCGGCCCGGCGCCGAGGGTTCGCTGGCCTCCGACACTTCGGACTGCATCAGCAGCATCACGTCGGTGGCGGGTTTCGCCAATACGCCGCACAGCATGCCGAGCCAGCAGGCGGCTTCCGCCGTGCCGTCCCGCGCCACATGCCAGGGGATGGCGGGCAGGGTGAGGTCAAGTTCCTTCGCCAGTTCCGCGGCGCAGTCCCGGCCCCGGTCGCCCAGCGAGGCAAGGGTGCCGACGGCGCCACCGAATTGCAGCTTCAGGATGCGCGGCAGCGCCTGGCCCAGGCGTTCGCGCATGGAGATGAGCGGATCGAGCCACAGCGCGGCCTTGTAGCCAAAGGTGATGGGCAGGGCCTGCTGGGCATGGGTGCGCCCGGCCATGACGGTGTGGCGGTGGTCCCGCGCCAGCTTCGCGAAGGCGGCGATGAGGCGATCGAGGTCGGCGGCGATCAGCGTGAAGGCATCGCGCATCTGGAGCACCAGGGCGGTGTCCACGATGTCCTGCGTCGTGGTGCCCCAATGGGTCCAGCGGCCCGCATCGGCGCCGGCAGCGGCGCTGAGTTGCTTCACCAGGCCAACCACGGGAAAGCCCGTGTTGCGGGTGGCGGCGGCGAGGGCGGGGATGTCCAGCGTTTCCACCCGCGCGGCGGCGGTGATGGCGGCGGCGGCCTCCCCGGGGATCATGCCGAGGCGGGCCTGGGCGCGAGCCAGCGCCGCTTCGGTGTCGAGCATGCGCTGGAGGAAGGCGCGTTCCCCCATGGCGGCGCGCATCGCATCGGTGCCGTAGACGGCGCCGAAGACGGGGCCATCGGCAGGGGAGACGGTCATGGGGGTTCTCCGGGGGCGCACCAGACCCCCACCCCAACCCTCCCCCGCAAGCGCGGGGGAGGGAGCGGCGGCGGCGGTGGCAGAAAAGCCCTCCCCCGCGCTCGCGGGGTGAGGGTTGGGTGGGGGTTCTCCCGCCCTTCAGACGTCGAGGAAGACCGTCTCGCCTTCGCCCTGGAGCACGATGTCCAGGGTCCAGACGCCATCGCCGGCCGGCTTCGCGACCAGCGTCGCGCGGCGGGCGGGGTCTTCGACCATCGCCAGCACGGGGTCGGTGGCGTTCAGGGCCTCGCCCTGGAAATAGGCGCGCGTCACGACGTGGCGCATCAGGCCGCGGGCGAAAAGGGTGATGGTGATGTGCGGCGCCTGGGTGGCGTTGCCGAGGCCGGGGACGGGGCCAGGCTTCACGGTGGTGAAGCGGAAGCGGCCTTCGCCATCGGTGGCGCAGCGGCCGAAGCCGTGGAAGCCGGATTCATAGGCGCCGTCCGGGCCGGCCTGCCAGATCTCCACCAGGCCATCGACCACGGCGGCGCCGTCGCCATCCGTGATGCGGCCGGTGAGGGTGACGCGTTCGCCCTGCGCGCCTGCATTGGGGCCGTCCGCGCGAAGCAGGTCCGCCCACTCAGGAAAATCGATCATGTGCCAGTAGGGGCCGGCGGTCTGGTGGGCCGTTGCGGGTGTCATGGCGCGTCCCCCTTACGCATTCTCGAAGGGCGTGGCGTCGCGGCCGCGCAGCACGATGTCGAAGCGGTAGCCCAGCGCCCATTCCGGCTTCGTCACATCGAGGTCGAAGCTGGAGACCAGGCGGTTGCGCGCGGCCTCATCCGCCGTGGTGTTGAAGATGGGGTCCAGCGCCAGCAGCGGGTCGCCCGGGAAATACATCTGGGTGATCATGCGCTGCGCCCAGCCGGCGCCATGCAGGCCGAAATGGATGTGGATCGGCCGCCAGGCATTGTGGTGGTTCCGCCAGGGATAGGCGCCAGGCTTGATGGAGACGAAGGAATAGCGGCCATCGGCATCGGTGAAGATGCGGGCGCGGCCTTCGAAATTGGGATCGAGCGGCGCGTCGTGCTGGTCCCGCGGGTGATGGTAGCGGCCGGAGGCATTGGCCTGCCAGACCTCCACCATCGTGTTGGCGCAGGGGCGGCCATCCTCATCCGTCACGCGGCCGGCGACGATGATCCGCTCACCCAGCGCGCCCTTGCCGTTCACCTGGCTCATATCGGCCTGGGTGCCGTAGAAGCGCTGGTCGAAGCGGGGCGCGGTGGTTTCCGTCAGCGTGTGCGGGACGCGCAGCATCGGCTGCTTCGGGTGGCGCTTATGGGTGCTGCCATAGGACGGGGCGTCATAGGGCGGCTGGGTCGCCGGGTCGGGCCTACGATAGGGGACTGGGTCGCTCATTCTCGAGTCAGCCTTCCTTGAGCACGTTCTTGGCGATCTTAAACGCGGAATTGGCCGTTGGCACCCCGGCATAGGCGCCGACCTGCAGCAGCACCTCCCCGATCTCCTCCGGCGTCACGCCGGTGTTGCGGGTGGCGCGGACATGCAACTCGAACTCCTCATGCCGGCCGAGGGCGGCCATCATGCCGAGGGTCAGCAGGCTGCGGGTGTGGCGCGGCAGGCCCGGGCGGGTCCAGACGCCGCCCCAGACATTGGCCGTGATCCATTCCTGGAAGGCGGCATCCAGTGGCGTGATGTTGGCGCTGGCGCGGGCGACATGCGCCTCCCCCAGCACCTGCTTGCGGATGGCGAGGCCCGCATCATAGCCCGGCGGGGGCGCGAAGGCGGCGAAGTGGCCGAGGATCGCGGCGGTGGTGTCGGCGGCGCGTTCGAAGGTCGGCAGGTGGCCGCCCTCGGGGATTTCCACGTAGCGGCTGCCGGGAACGGCGTCCTGGATGGCGCGGGACATGGCCGGCGGCGTCGCGATGTCGCTGGTGCCGACGGCGACCGTGGTGGGGCAGGTGATCTTCCCCGCCACGTCCACCGCACGGGCATCGCGGAGTGCGGCGGCGGAACCGGCATAGCCGCGGCGATCCGTGCGCAGCAGCATCTGGCGCAGGCCCTGGGAGGAAGCGAGGGAGGGATCCACCACCCAGCGCGGCATGACCACTTCGACCAGCGCCTGGGTGCCGATCTCCAGCACCGCGTCGATGCGATCCTGCCAGGCCTGGGGCGGCGGGAATTCCAGCGCGGTGTCCATCAGGATCAGCGACGCGACGCGATCGGGCGCCAGCACCGCGAGTTCCATCGCGATGCGCCCGCCGATGGAAAGCCCCAGCACATGCGCCTGCCGGATGCCGAGCGAATCCAGCAGCGCGACGGCATCCCGCGCATGGAGCGCCATGGAATAATCGCCATCCGTGACGCCGGACATGCCATGGCCCCGGAGGTCCATGCGGATGACGCGGTAGTGGCGCGACAGGGCCGCGGCCTGCGGATCGAACACGTGCAGCGACGTGCCGATGGAATGCAGCATGAGGAGGGGCGGCGCTTCCGCCGGACCCTCCACCACCGCATGCATAACGATGTCCCCGAGTTGCAGAAACATCCTGTTCCCCCGCACTGCCCCGGCGCGATCCGTATCACTTCGTTGCGCTGTGCGGGAGAGACCTGGGGCCTGATTCCAGACCCGTTTTGAAGTTGTCGAGTGTCAGACCCGTTCCAGCACCATCGCGATGCCCTGGCCGACGCCGATGCACATCGTCACCAGCGCGTAGCGCTGCTGGCGGTTGTGCAGTTCCTGCACCGCTGTCTGCACCAGGCGGGCGCCGCTCATCCCCAGCGGGTGGCCGAGCGCGATCGCGCCACCATTCGGGTTCACAAATTCGGCATCGTCGGGCAGGCCGAGGTCGCGGGTCACGGCCAGGGCCTGGGCGGCGAAGGCCTCGTTCAGCTCGATCACCGCGATGTCGGACAGGGACAGGCCCGCCTTGGCCAGCACCTTGCGCACCGCCGGCGCCGGGCCGAAGCCCATGATGCGCGGCGCGACGCCGGCGGTCGCGGCCGCGACCACGCGCGCGCGGGGCGTCAGGCCGGACTTCGCCGCCATGGCTTCGCTGGCGAGGATGATGGAGCAGGCGCCGTCATTGACGCCGGATGCATTGCCCGCGGTCACGCTGCCGCCTTCCTTGCGGAAGGGCGTGCCGAGCTTCGCCAGCGCCTCCATCGTCGTGTCGGGGCGGGGGTGTTCGTCCCGGTCGACGATGATCGGGTTGCCCTTCCTCTGGGCGATGGAGACGGGAACGATTTCCTGCGCGAAGCGGCCGCTGGCCATCGCCGCGCCGGCGCGCTGCTGCGAACGCCAGGCGAAGGCGTCCTGGTCCGCACGGTTGATGCTGAAATCCTGGGCGACGTTCTCCGCCGTCTCCGGCATGGAATCGATGCCGTGGGCGGCCTTCATCCTCGGGTTCACGAAGCGCCAGCCGATCGTCGTGTCGTAGATCTCGGCGGCGCGGCCGAAGGCTTCCGCCGACTTGCCCATGACGAAGGGCGCGCGGGTCATGCTCTCCACCCCGCCGGCCAGCATGAGGTCGGCCTCTCCGGCCTTGATGGCGCGGGCGGCGATGCCGACGGCATCCATGCCGGAACCGCAGAGGCGGTTGACGGTGGCGCCCGGGATGCCCTCCGGCAGGCCGGCCAGCAGGGCGGACATGCGCGCGACATTGCGGTTGTCCTCGCCCGCCTGGTTGGCGCAGCCGAAGATCACGTCATCGACGGCGGCCCAGTCCACGCCGGGGTTGCGGGCCATCAGCGCCTTCAGCGGCACGGCGCCGAGGTCGTCCGGGCGGACATCCTTGAGCGCGCCGGCATAGCGGCCGATGGCGGTGCGGGCGGCGTCGCAGATGAAGGCGTCGGCCATGGTGGGGGTCCCCTCTTTCGTGGCGCGTTGGTGCCGCCGGGCGGCGCTGGCGTCAACCGATCCCCCCGGCGAACCCGCCCGGTTGCCGCGCGTTCGGGACGCCATGCGAACGGAAGGAAGCGGCGGATGAGTGGTTCACAGGAACGCGGCGGCGGGAGCAATACCGGCGTCCAGCCCGAACGGAAGCCGGACCCCGGCCCGGCGCCGGTCGGCCCCGCGGTGCATGAGCCGCCGCAGCGGCCGGTGGAAGGCCCGACCGATCCCGGCCCGGCGCCCCCCGGCCCGGCGGTGCACCCGGAGCGCACCTAGCCTCCCGCGCCGCGTGCGCCCTATCCTGCCAGGCGATGCTTGGGGGGTAGGGCGATGCGCAAGGGCTACAAGGAATTGCTGGCGGAAGCCGATGCGGTGGTGGAGACGCTGCAAGCGGCGCAGGCCCTGGCGCTGCAGGGCGACCCCGGCGTGGTCTTCGTGGACCTTCGCGACCCCCGGGAGATCCAGCGGGAGGGCCGCATCCCCGGCGCCTTCGCCTGCCCGCGCGGGATGCTGGAATTCTGGATCGACCCGGACAGCCCCTATGCCAAGCCGGTCTTCCAGGAGAAGAAGCGCTTCCTGTTCTACTGCGCCAGCGGCTGGCGATCCGCGCTGGCGGCCAGGACGGCGCAGGAGATGGGGCTGGAAGGCGTCGCCCATCTCGGCGGGGGCATCACGGCCTGGAAGCAGGCGGGCGGGCCGACGGAGATGCCGCCGGCGCGCTGATCATCCCGTCAGGAAGTTCACCAGCCAGAGGCTGATGCCCGGGAAGATGACGCATAGCACCAGGCGGATCACGTCCATCGCCAGATAGGGCATGACGCCCTTGTAGATCTGGGAGATCGGCACGTCCTTCGCCAGGCCGGAGACGACGAAGACGTTCAGCCCGATGGGCGGCGCGGTCAGCCCGATGCCGACCACGACGAGGACGAGGATGCCGAACCAGATGGCGGTTTCCTCCGTCGTCAGGCCGAAATCCAGCGCCGTGACGACGGGGAAGAAGACCGGCAGCGTCAGCAGGATCATCGCCAACTCATCCATCACCGCGCCGAGGATGATGTAGGCGACGAGGAGGATGACGAGGACGCCGTACGGAGGAAAGTCCTGCTCCGTGATCCACATCGCCAGCAAATCCGGCGCCTGCGACAAGGCGAGGAAGGTGTTGAAGACCTCCGCCCCCAGCAGGATGGCGAAGATCATCGCCGTGGTCTCCGCCGTGGCGAAGAGGCTTTCCCTCACCTGGCGGGGCTTCAGCGTGCCGCGCAGCACGCCGACGGCCAGCGTCGCGATGCAGCCGACGGCGGCGCTCTCCGTGGGCGTGAAGACGCCGCCATAGATGCCGCCGACGACGACGATCGCGATCAGCAGCACGGGGATGACGTTGAGGAAGGCCTCACGCCGCTCCGCCGGGCTGGGCGCTTCCCCGGGCGGGCCGAGTTCGGGCTTCAGCTTCACGACGATGGCGATGGCGATGAGGTAGAGGACGGTGGCGAGCAGCCCGGGGATCAGCGCCGCCATGAAGAGCTTGGCGATGTTCTGTTCGGTGCTGATGGCATAGACCACCAGGATGACGCTGGGCGGGATGAGGATGCCGAGCGTGCCGCCCACGGCCACCGTGCCGGCGGAAAAGCCAGCGGGGTAGCCGAAGCGCCGCAACTCCGGCAGGGCCGCGCGGCCGAAGGTGGCGGTGGTGGCGACCGATGAACCGCAGACCGCGCCGAAGCAGGCGCAGGCGCCGATCACCGCCATGGCCATGCCGCCGGGCTTGCGGCCGATCAGCGCATTGGCGGCGGCGAACAGGTCCCTCGCCAGGCCACCCCGTTCCGCCAGCGCCCCCATCAGGATGAACAACGGGATGACGGAAAGCGTGTAGTTCGCGAACAGATGGTAGGGCGTGGTCTTGAGGTAGTTGCCCAGCGTGCTCCAGTCCAGGATGTGGACATAGCCGCCGATGCCGACGATGAGCATCGAAAGCCCGACCGGCGCGCGGATCGCGATCAGGCCGAGCAGCACCGCGAAGCCCGTCGCGGCCAGGACGAATTCGGGCGCCATCAGCCCTGCCCCCGCAGGTGCCGCGGCACCCACCATAGGGCCACGAGTCCCGTGGCCGCGAAGCACAGCGCGCCGATGCCGATGGCCCACCAATAGGGCAGCGCCAGCAGGCCGATGGTGCGGGTGCCGGAGGAAAGCGTATCGAGCGAGCCGATGACCATGCGTTCCGCCAGCCACAGGGTGATGGCGGCCCAGACCAGCGTCCAGAACCCGTCCATCACATCCGTCACGCGCTTCGGCAGCCAGGTGGTGAAGGTGTCCACCAGGATGTTCGCGCGCATCAGCGCGCCATAGGCGAGGAAGCCGAAGACGCCGATGCCGGTGGCGATTGGCACCATCTCGAAGTCGCCGCGGATGGGCTGGCTGGTGGTCCAGCGCAGCAGCACCGACGTGGTGGTGATGCCGGCACCCACGAGCAGGGAGATGCCGCCGGCGAAGGCCAGCACCCGCGCTAGGGTCGCGATCGGGCCGCTCGGCGGCGCGGGGCGGGCGTCAGGCTCGGACAAGGCCGGCTCCTCTGCGTGTGGGGGGCCGGCCTTGGCCGCGGTGGTCTCAGCCGCCGTGCTTGGCGATCAGCCCGCGTGCATCGGCCAGCAGGCCGGCGCCATCGAAGCCGCGTTCGCGCGACGCGGCGAGCCAATTGTCCAGCACCGGGCGGCAGGCGATCATCCAGCGCTCCTTCTCGGCCGCGGAAAGCTGGACGATGCGGTTGTCCCGCCGGCGGGCGACCTGTTCGCGCACGACCGGGCCCTGTTCGTCCCAGACCTTGGCGGCCATCTCGGCGGCCACCATGCCGGAATTGGCGTCCAGCACGGTGCGCAGTTCGGCCGGCATCGCCTCATACTTCGCCTTGTTCATCGCGAGGATGAAGGAGGCGGCGTAGAGGGTCGGGGCGCCCACGATCTCCGTGTGGTTGCGCACCAGTTCCTGGAGGCGGATGGAGGGCACGACCTCCCACGGCACCACGGCGCCGTCGATCACGCCCTGGCTGACGGCTTCCGGCACCTGGGGGACGGGCATGCCGATGGGGGCGGCGCCCAGCGCGCGCAGCGCCTCGCCGGCCTGGCGGGTCGGGAAGCGCAGCTTCAGGCCGCGCATATCCTCCAGCCGGTTGACCGGCTTGTTGGCGTGGATGACGCCGCCGTCATGGGTCCACACCGTGATGGGATGCACTTCCCGGAATTCGTCGCGGAGATGCGTGGTGTAGAATTCCCAGGTCGCCTTGGCGTTGGGGCCGGCCTTGGGGCTGCCGACGAAGGGCAGTTCGAAGACCTCGATCCGCGGGAAGCGGCCGGGGGTGTTGCCGGGAAGCGTCCAGACGATGTCCACCACGCCGTCGCGGGCCTGGTCGAAGAGCTGGGGCGGCGCGCCGCCCAACTGCATGGAGGGGAAGATCTGCACGCGCAGCTTGCCCTGGCTTTCCGTGCTGATCTTCTGCGCCCAGGGCATCAGGAAGTGGCGGTGCACGTTGGACACCGCCGGCAGGAAATGGTGCAGGCGTAGCGTCAGTTCCTGCGCGGAGGCCGGGCGCACCAGCGCCGGCGCGGCAAAGGCGGCGGCGCCGAGGGCCGCGAGGTGGCGGCGTTGGATCAGCATCCCATGAGCTCCCTGGATTGTTCGTTTCTTGGACGCGGCGGAGACCGCCGGATGCGCAATCAATGCCCGCACCTGCCGGTCCAGGCAAGGCGGCCATTTGTATATTACATAAGGGTCAGGCGTTACGAAGCGCGGCCGCCTTGGCCGCCACGGCGGCGGCATCGTCGCCCGGCTTGTAGATGGCGCTGCCGATCCCGAACCCCGCCGCCCCCGCCGCACGCCAGGCGGGGATGGTGGTGGCGTCCATGCCGCCCACCGGCAGCACCGGCGTGCCCTTCGGCAGTACCGCCAGCATCGCCTTGAGGACGGCGGGGGATGCGGCCTCCGCCGGGAACAGCTTCAGGCCATCGGCCCCGGCGGCGAGCAGGGCGAAGGCCTCCCCGGGTGTGAAGAAGCCGGGCACGCAGATCATCTGCTGCGCCTTGGCGGCGCGAACCACGGCGGGGTCGGCATGGGGTGTCACGATCAGGCGCCCGCCCACGGCCGCGATGCGCGCGCAATCGCCGGGGTCCGTCACCGTGCCCGCGCCGACCAGCGCGCGGTCGCCGAATCGCGTGGCCAGGCGGCGGATGCTCTCCAGCGGGTCGGGGGAGTTCAGCGGCACTTCCAGCACGGGGATATCGGCGGCCAGCAGCGCATCGCCGATCGCCTCCACCTCCTCTGGCCTTACGCCGCGGAGGATCGCCACCAGCGGGCAGCGCGCCAGCCAGTCCTTCAGTGTTACAGCCATCCGAGGCTCCTGCCGATGTGGTGCAGCCCGGATGCGACCAGGTCCGGGTCATGGGTCGTGACCTCGATGCCGGCATCGCGCAGCGCGGTTTCGTAGAGCGCGGCGAGGCCCGCGGCGCCGACCAGTTGCACGCGCGTCGCGCCCTTGGAGGCGGAAGCGACTTCATGCCCGATCAGCAGGCCGGAGAGGTAGGAGCGGGTTTCGGTGGCGGGAAGCCGGTCCATCAGGTGGAGGGCGCGCGTGCCGAAGAGGTGGTGCAGCAGGCCGCCGGGCTGGCGGGCGCGGGCCAGGCCGCGGGCGAAGGCCTCCGGCTGGTCCGGCCCATCCTGCGCCGTGCGGGCCAGGATGGTGTGCTGGGACAGGGCGGCGAAGGCCTCCCCCGTCATCTGGGTGGTGAAGCGCGTGACGCGGCCGCCTTCGAGATGCGCCCATTTGCTGTGGGTGCCGGGCAGGCAGGCCAGCGCCGGCGCATCGCCGAGCAGGTCGGCCAGCGCGACCAGCTTCGTCTCCTCGCCGCGCATCACGTCGGGCACGCCGGCTTCGTCGCTGCTGGTCAGGCCGGGGACCAGGCGGGTTTCCGCATCCTCGAAGGGCACGGGGATGGTGGCGCCGGCGATCTCGGCCGGGCCGGCGGGGCAGGGGAGGTAGGGGGCCTCCACCCAGCCCTGGCGGCTGCCGATCATGCCGCAGAGCAGCACGCGGGTTTCGCCGGCGGCGATCCAGGGGCCGATCGTGTCGCGCAGCGCGTCGGCGAAGCGGCCGCCCTCCACCGTCAGGATGCCGCCCGGCCGGTCCAGCCGGTCCGTCACCGCGCCATCCGCGCCGATGCGATAGGCCCGCAGGCTGCTGGTGCCCCAATCCACGCCGATCATGTGGCTTCCCCCGTTTGCATCCCCCTGTCGATTGGCCCGGCCCCTGGCGGCTTGCAAGCCCATCGGCGCTTGCGTCGCGCGGCGGTGAGGGCGGAGGATCGCGCGACCGGAGCCATGATCCGGCTGGGGAGGAACAAACCTTGAAACACACCCTACTCGCGGGCGCGGCGCTGCTTGCGCTGGCAGCGGTGCCGGCGCAGGCGCAACTCGTTGCCTCAGCCAATGATTCCAAGGCCAGGCTCATCAACGGCATGACGGTGATCGCGGCGAGCCCGCCTGCCGATACCGTGACGGTCTTCGATTTCTCGGTGACGCCGCCGCGCCAGGTGGCGGAGGTGGAGGCGCCGGTCTCCGTCGTCGGGCCGCCTTCCTCCGTCACGCTGACGCCGGATGAAAGGCTTGTGCTGGTCACGGCCAACCAGCGGATCGATCCGGCGAATGATACGCGGACGGTGCCGCACAATGTGCTGTCCGTCATCGATCTGCGCGCGACGCCGCCGGCTGTCGTGCAGACGCTGGAGACGGGGCGCGGCCCCGCCGGCATCGCGGTGAACCGCGCCGGGACGCTGGCGCTGGTGGCGAACCGGGAAGCGGGCAGCGTTTCCGTCTTCCGCATCAGGGATGGGCGGCTGGAGGCCGTGGGCACGGTGGAGATCGGGCCGGCGGCGACGGGCGTTTCCGCCGTGTCCATCACGCCGGATGGGCGGCATGCGCTGGTGACGCGGGATGGCGACTTCTTCATCCATGTGCTGGCCATCAATGGGGAGAATGTGACGCGGACGAACCGCACGATCTCCGCGGGGCTGCGCCCCTATGGCATCGGCATCGCGCCGGATGGGAGCTGGGCGGCGGTGGCGAATATCGGGCGTGGCGGGGGTGATGAGGACACGATCAGCCTCATCAGCCTGCGCGGCGATCCCGGCACCTGGCGGGTGGTGCACACGCTGACGGTGGGGCAGACGCCGGAGGGGATTACCGTCAGTCCGGACGGGAAGGTCGTCGCCGTGACGGTGATGAACGGGTCGAACAAGGCGGAGAATTCGCCGTTCCGGGGCCCTGGCCTGGTGCGGACCTATCGGGTGGAGAATATGCGCTTCGTGCCGGCGGGGGAGGGGCGGGTCGGCACCTGGTCCCAGGGCGCGGTCTTCAACACGGCCGGCCGGATGATGATGGTCGGCAACATGGTGGAGCAGAGCCTGAATTTGTTCAGCGTGGCGGAGGATGGCGCCTTGGCCCCGGTTGGCCAGGCGCTGCCGCTGCCGGGTGGCAGCGCCGCACTGGGGTCGGCACCCCGCTGACTGACGACGGTCCAGGGCCGTCACGGCCCTGGCGCGGGGGGTATCGGGGGGAGCGGCGCTCCCCCCGGAACGGGTCAGGCTATTGCGGCTGGATATTCGCCGCCTTCACCAGCGCCTCGTAGCGCGCGCTTTCCTCCCGCAGGAAGGTGTTGAGCGCATCCCCTGTCAGCGTGCTCGGCGTCTGCCCGATGTCGCGGATGCGGCGCTGGAGTTCCGGTGTCGCCATCGCGGCCGCCGCGGCGGCGGAGACGCGCGCGACGAAGGCGGGGTCCGTGCGCGCGGGGGCGAAGACGGCCTGCCAGACTTCCATGGACATGCCCGCGGTCTGCGGCTGTTCCGCGAAGGTCGGCATGGCGGGCAGGAAGGGGTGCCTTGTCGGGGAGGACACGCCCCAGGCGCGCACCTTGTCGTCCCGCACCATGGGCGCGCTGCTGGTCAGGGTGCTGATGGCCAGGTCGAGCTGCCCGCTCATCACATCCGTCAGCATCTGCGCGCCCATGCGATAGGGCACGTGCTCCATCTTCAGGTTCGCCCGCTGCACCAGCAATTCGCCGAACAGGTGGAGGGAGGTGCCGGTGCCGGAGCTGCCGAAGCTGAAGGGCGCGGGGCGGGATGCGCTCATCGCGATCAGCTCCGCGAAGCTCGCGGGCAGGTTCGGGCGGCCGATGAGCAGCAGCGGCAGCGTCGCGATCATGTGGATCGGCGCGAAGTCGCGCAGCCCGTCGTAGCGGGTGGTGGAGGGGGTGACGAGCTGGGCGACGTTGATCGTGCTTTCGACGCCGATGAGCAGGGTGGTGCCGTCCGGCGTGGCGCGGGCGGCGCGTTCGGTGGCGATGGTGCCGCCGGCGCCGGTCACGTTCTCCACCACCACCTGGCGTTCCAGGCGGCTGCCCAGTTCCGGCGCGATGAGGCGCGCGATCTGGTCGACATTGGTGCCGGGCCCGAAGGGGCAGATCAGGGTGATGGTCCGCGACTGTGCCCGTGCGGTGAGCGGGGCTGCAAGGATCGCGGGCAGGGCCAGGGCGGCGCGGCGGGTCAGGCGAGGCATGGGCGGGGCTCCGGTTCAGCGTGCGAAGACTGGCATGCAAGAAGTGGGCAAGCGAGGGGGCGCTTGCGGGTAGCGCGTCGCGGGACTACCTGTTGCGGCGGGCCACGCCCCCCCACCGGGGCGCATTCGCTTCTGGAAGGGAGCCACCGCCATGAGCACCAAGCCGGACATCCGTCCGTCCAATCCCCGATTCTCGTCTGGTCCCTGTGCCAAGCGCCCCGGCTGGTCGCTGGCCGCGCTGGAAGGCGCGCTGCTCGGGCGCAGCCACCGCGCCAAGGACCCGAAGGCGAAGCTCGCCGAAGCCATCGAGTTGTCCAAGTCGATCCTCGGCATGCCGAAGGATTGGCGCCTGGGCATCGTGCCCGCATCGGACACCGGCGCGGTGGAGATGGCGCTGTGGTCGCTGCTGGGGCCGAAGGGCGTCGATATCCTGGCGTGGGAATCCTTCTCGAAGGATTGGGCGACGGACGTCACCAAGCAGTTGCGCCTGACGGACGTGCGCGTTCTGTCGGCGGGCTACGGGCAGTTGCCGGATTTGGCGCAGGTCGATCCGAAGCGCGACCTCGTCTTCGTCTGGAACGGCACGACCAGTGGCGTGCGGCTGCCGAATGCGGACTTCATCGCGGATGACCGCGAGGGGCTGGCGATCTGCGACGCGACCAGCGCCGCCTTCGCCATGGAACTGCCCTGGGCGAAGCTGGATGTCGTGACCTGGTCCTGGCAGAAGGTCCTGGGCGGCGAGGCCGCGCACGGGATGCTGGCGCTGTCGCCGCGCGCCGTCGCGCGGCTCGAATCCCACAAGCCGGCCTGGCCGATGCCGAAGATCTTCCGCATGACCAAGGACGGGAAGATCAACGAGGGCATCTTCAAGGGCGAAACGATCAACACGCCCTCCATGCTGTGCGTCGAGGACGCGATCGACGGGCTGCGCTGGGCGGAAAGCGTCGGCGGGCTGAAGGGGCTGGTCGCGCGGTCGGAGGCGAACCTGGCCGCCATCGCGGGCTGGGTCGCAACCAGCGACTGGGCGGCCTTCCTGGCGGATGACGCGGCGACGCGGTCCTGCACCTCCATCTGCCTGAAGATCGTGGCGCCGTGGTTCACGGCGCTGGATGCGGACGGGCAGGCGGCGGCGGCGAAGAAGCTTTCTTCGATTCTGGAGAAGGAAGGGGTTGCGCTCGACGCCGCGAATTATCGCGACGCGCCTCCGGGGCTTCGCATCTGGGGCGGCGCGACGGTGGAAACCAGCGACATCGCCGCGCTGCTGCCCTGGCTCGACTGGGCTTTTGCTAGCGTGGCCGCCGATGCGAAGAAGGTGGCTGCCTGATGTCGGCGCCCAGGGTTCTCATCTCCGACAAGCTGTCTCCGGCCTCCATCGCGATCTTCCAGGCACGGGGCATCGAGGTTGATTTCAAGCCTGGCCTGAAGCCCGCGGAACTGCGGGAGATCATCGGGCAGTATGACGGGCTCGCGGTGCGCAGCGCGACCAAGGTGACGCGGGAAGTGCTGGATGCCGCGCCGCGCCTCAAGGTCGTGGGGCGCGCGGGCATCGGCGTGGACAATGTCGATGTGTCGAGCGCGACCGCGCGCGGCGTCGTCGTGATGAACACGCCGCATGGCAACGCCATCACCACGGCGGAGCACGCCATCGCGATGATGTTCGCCCTGGCCCGCCAGCTGCCGGAGGCCAGCGCCTCCACCAAGGCGGGGAAGTGGGAGAAGAACCGCTTCATGGGCGTGGAACTGACGGGCAAGACGCTCGGGCTGATCGGTGCCGGCAATATCGGCTCCATCGTCGCCAGCCGCGCCAATGGCCTGCACATGAAGGTCGTCGCCTTCGATCCATTCCTGTCCGAGAAGCGGGCGCTGGAGATCGGGGTGGAGAAGGTGGACCTCGATGCGCTGATCGCGCGCGCGGACATCGTCACCATCCACGCGCCCTATACCGAGCAGACGAAGAACATCCTGAACCGGGAGCGGATCTTCGCGCTGAAGAAGGGCGCGCGCGTCATCAACTGCGCCCGCGGCGGGCTGCTGGACGAGGCGGCGTTGTATGACGCGCTTAAATCCGGCCACCTGGCCGGCGCCGCACTCGATGTGTTCGAGGTGGAGCCGGCGACGGACAGCCCGCTGTTCACGCTGGAGAACGTCGTCTGCACCCCGCATCTCGGCGCCGCGACGGCAGAGGCGCAGGAGAATGTGGCGCTGCAGGTGGCGGAGCAGATGAGCGACTTTCTTCTGTCTGGCGCTGTGTCGAATGCGATCAACATGCCGAGCGTGTCTGCCGAGGAAGCACCGCGGCTGCGCCCCTACATGGAACTCGCGCGGCAACTCGGCGCGCTGGCCGGGCAGCTCACCGCCAATGTGGGCGATGAGGTGAAGGCCATCCGCGTGGAATACGAAGGCGCGGCGGCGGAGCTGAACCAGAAGCCGCTGACGGCCGCGGCCCTCGCGGGTGTTCTGGCGCCGATGATGGGCGCGGTGAACATGGTGAACGCGCCGGCGCTCGCGAAGGAGCGGGGGATCGAGGTCGCGGAGACGGTGCTGGAACGGAGCGGTGACTACGCGACGCTGTTGCGCGTCACCTTGGTGACGGATGAGTGGACCCGCAGCGTCGCGGGCACGCTGGTCGGCACGGGCAAGCCGCGCCTGGTGGAGGTTAAGGGCATTCCGGTGGAGGCCGATTTCGCGCCGCACATGCTCTACGTCACCAACCAGGACCGGCCCGGCTTCATCGGCCATTTCGGCACGACGCTGGCGGAGGCGGGCATCAACATCGCGACCTTCCACCTCGGCCGCGACAAGCCGGGCGGGGATGCGATCTGCCTGGTGGGGCTGGATGGGCCGGTGCCGGATGCCGTGCTGGCGGCGGTGCGCGGCCTGCCGCTGGTGGTGCGGGCGGTGCCGCTGGCCTTCTGAACGGTGGTCCAGCCGCCCGGGATCGCCCGGGCGGCTGGCGCTGCCTTCACTTGGCGGCGGCGGTCAGCGCCTCGCCCAGTTCCTTGATGCGGCCGCCCTTCGGCTCATCGGCCTTGCCGGCCATCGTCACCGTCTCCTCGCCCAGCCTGGCGATGATCTTCCTGACGGCGTCGCCATCGATGTCGTCGGACTGGATCAGCTTCCTCAGGCGTTCCAGGTCACGGACGATCCCCTTGGCGCCCGGTGTCTCCACCTTGCCGAGCGTTTCCTCCCAGCCTTCGATGTTCTTGACGGCGGCGGTGATGGTGAAGCCCTTCACGCCCTCGGCGATGTGACGGACGGTGGCGGCGAGTTGCGGCATTGTCTCTCTGCTCCCTCGCGGCGCGTTGTGCGTCGCTGGCGGCAAAGCGTCCCTCGGCGGGCGGGGTTGCGGAATCGTCTTGCAGCCCGCGACGGGCCATCGCGCCCGATGCCGCAATCGTGTCCGCGGTCATGACGCGCACGGCTTCACAAGCCTGGCGCGGTTCGAGAGAGTGGTCGCCCGCCTTGCCGCAAAAGCGGGGCAGTTCCGCCAGGCCGCAACGCCGGTCTGATGGGGCCACTTCACGTGCCGTCACCCATGCTCCGGGTAAGCGGCGGCGTCATCGCAAGGCGGGCGCGACCATTGCAGACGTCAGGAGCCCCTCAAGTTCCGCTCGATGCGGATCCCAACAAGGCCCAGGTCGACATCGCGAAGATGGCGCGGGTTCATCTGCAGCACCGAGGAACCGAAAGCTTCTCGCGCAAGCTCCACTACTACCTGATGAACATGACCTTCCGTGGTGGGCGGGAGCAGAAGCGGGTTCGCCAGGAACTGGCCGAGCTTGCCGCGCAGTCGGGCGTGGAGGTGCCGCCTCGGGGCCTGTTCACGAAGGATGGGTGGCTGGAGGACGCTGTCTTCCAGGCCGCCGGCCTGGATAGACGGGACTACTACCTGGAACCGGCGCCCCCGCCGGAGGTGGTGAAGGGACGCCCGGAGTCGGCGAACGAGTATTTCGATCCCGATTTCGCGGTCGGCACGCCCCTTCGTCGCCTGTCGGCAGCACCGCGCCGCCGCGAATACGACGTGTTCCGGGAGCGAGGCGCGGTCCTCTACGCCGATTCCCTCTGGTACCAGGCCTTCAGCGCCGATGAGCACCGCGTCTTCATGGGCGCGAGCCCGATGGCGCTCGGCCGGTCGATACTCGGCTGTCCCGCGGTGGACCTGCCCGGGGACGCTATCCTCATCGGCGACATCTTCAACGGCCGCAACATCTCCCATTTCACGCTCTGCTGGCTCAATCGCGTCGGCTTCTACCTCCAGATGTTCCCCGATCGGGCCCGGGAGGCTTTCTTCATCGTCCCGTCCCGGCTGAACGGCTACTCCGCGCTCATGCTGGCAGGCATGGCCGAAGCCTACGGCCTGGACACCGCGCAATTCATCTTTCCGGACGGGCCGTGCCGGTTCCGCCCAAGCGGCTACCTCTGCTGGTTCAGCGACAGCGGCACCAGGCCGAATTCGCATCCCGCCCACCTCCTCCACGCGAACTCCGTCGAGCATCTGCGCCGCTTCGCGACCGGGTTGCGCCGCGTCGCCAGCCATGAATCCTCGGTGGCGCCAGCGCGGCGCCTCTACATCTCCCGTGCCGATGCGGCGACCCGGAAGGTCGTGAACGAGGAGGAGCTCTGGCGAGCCCTGGAGCAGCGCGGCTTCACGAGCGTCGCGCTCGGGCACATCCCGCCAGCGGATCAGGTGCGTCTCATGTCGGAGGCCGACTTCATCGTCGCCTCGCACGGCGCGGGCCTCACGCATCTCGCATTCGCCCACCGCAACCCGCGGGTGATCGAGATCTTCAATCCTGGCAGGGGCACCGATGCCTATGTGGGGCTGGGTCGCGCGATGGGGTGTCGTTACCAGTACATGCTCGGAGAGCCCGCGGAGCAGGGATCCGATTTCGCGATCGATGTGGGCCGGCTTACGGCCATGATCGACGATGCGGGAGCCGCGCCGTGACGGCGGAAGCGGCCCGTGGCGCAGGCGGCGCCGGGCGCCCGGGCCCCGACGGCGCTCTCGATGAGGTGCTGCAAAAGGCACGCGCCCTGCTGGCGTCAGGCAACCGCATCGCGGCTGCGAATGTCGCCATACAGGGAGTCCGTCGCAACGGCGGCGGCGACCGGCCGGACCTCGTCCTGTTTCTCATGGACCTCTGCGCGGACGTCGGATGGCACCGGGAGGTCTGCACGCTCGGTGAGGTCTTCTGGCAGGCGGGAAGGGCGGTCCAGCGCTGGCGTGACACGGATCAGGGCCAGGGGCAGATGCGGCACGCCCTTGGCCTGCTCGCCGAAAGCTATCGGCGCCTCGGCATGGAAGGCGATGCCGTCGAATGTCGCGAAAGGGCGTCGCGACTGGGGGGCGCCAGCGCCTGAACGCGCGAAGCCCCCGGCGGCTTGCCGGCGTGCCTCAGCCCCTCCGGCCGAAGCCGTCCCGGCGGCGCACTTCCTGCCACGCGGCGCCGGCGGCTTCGGCCACGCGGGGCAGGTAGGGCAGGCGGTTGAGGCGGGCCAGCGTCGCCGCCGCGCCGGCGGGGTAGGCGGGGCCGGAGAGCGCGGCCTCCGCCCGGGCGGGGCTGCCGGCATCCAGCGCCGCCGCGGCATCGCGCAGCGTATCGATGACCAGATCCGCGGGCGCATCCGGCGCGATGCCGAGCGCGCGGCGCATCTCCGCCCGGCCGAGGGCGGTGGCGTGCTGCACGCTGCCGGATGTGTCGTGGCGGAAGGGGGCATCGGCCGCGAAGCCCTGGGCCAGCACCTCCATCTGCACCGCGGCGCGGGCGGCGCGGGCGGGCTGCCCAGCGAGGAGGGCGGTATCGCCCAGGATGAAGGGCGCGTGCATCGCGGCGCCGCGCACCGGATCCCCGAAGCCGCCCAGGTGTTCGGCCGCCGGATCGGCGCAGGCGCCCATCGCCAGCAGGGCCAGGATCGGCAGGCTTCGCAGGGTGGCGCGGCGCATGGCGGGGTCTCCGTCTGTCCTGGCCAGAGTGGCGGGCGAAGGCGCCGGCGCCAAGGGCGAATCCGGTCACGCTTCTTCACTCGCCTTCAAGCCGGGGGGCGGATTATCCGGTCGGACATCAAGAGGAACGATGCCGCCATGACCGTCCTGATGCCCCGCCGCCTGCTGCTGGTCGCCCCCGCCTTGCTGGTGACGCCCGCCGCCGCGCAGGTGGTGCGCACGCCCGCCCAGATGGAAGGCCCCTACTACCCCCGCGCCATCCCGGTCGATGCGGATGCGGATCTGCTGCGCGTGGCGGGGCAGGCGGCGCCGGCCCGGGGCGTGCCGCTGCTGCTGGAAGGCGTGGTGCGCGCCGCCGACGGGACCTCGCTGCCGGGGGCGCGGGTGGAGATCTGGCAGGCGGATGACCAGGGCATCTACCTCCATCCCGGGGATTCCCGCCTGGCGCAGCGCGATGCGGGCTTCCAGGGCTTTGGCCGCGCGGTGGCGGATGGCGCCGGGCGCTACGCCTTCCGCACCATCCGCCCGGGCCTCTACCCCGGCCGCACGCGCCACATCCATTTGCGGGCGCAGCCGGCGGCGGGCGGCACGGCGCTGACCACGCAGGTCTATTTCCCGGATGAGCCCCGGAACGAGGGCGACATGCTGCTGCGCCGCCTGGCGCCGGACCAGCGGGCGCTGCTGACGGCCCGGGTCGCGCCCGTTGATGGCGGGCTGCGGGCGGATTTCGACATCTTTCTCGCCTAATCCCGGGGGCGGTCATGCGCGGGGCAGGGGTTGCGGCGGGGCGCCCCCCCTGCCACACACGCGCCGCCTGTTCACACCGCAAGACCAATGACAGACGACCCGCCCAACCCCGCCCTTCTGCCCGCCGGCCTGTCCGACGTGCTGCCGCCCGAGGCGGAGCGCGAGGCGATGCTCGTCGAGGTGCTGGCGGAGGTCTTCGCGCGGCACGGCTATGAACGGGTGAAGCCGCCGCTGCTGGAATTCGAGGACAGCCTGCTCGCGGGCTCCGGCGCCGCCGTGGCGGACCAGACCTTCCGGCTGATGGACCCGGTGAGCCACCGGATGATGGGGCTGCGGGCGGATACGACGCCGCAGGTGGCGCGCATCGCGGCGACCAGGCTGGCCCGCGTGCCCCGGCCGCTGCGGCTTTCCTATGCCGGCCAGGTGCTGCGCGTGCATGGCACGCAGCTGGCCCCCGCGCGGCAATTGCCCCAGGCGGGGATCGAGTTGATCGGCGCCGACAGCGCGGAAGCGGATGCGGAAGTGGCGGCGGTGGCGGCGGAAGCCCTGGCCGCGGTCGGCATCACCGGCGCGTCGCTCGACATCACGCTGCCTCGCCTGGCCCCCGCGCTGCTGGATGCGGCGGGGGTGGAGGGGGAGGACCGGCGGCGGCTCGGCCGGGCGCTGGACCGGAAGGACATGGCGGCGGTGACGGCGCGGGCGGAAGCCGGCGGCGGCGCGGCGCTTCTGCTGCCGGCGCTGCTGGCCTCGGCCGGGCCGGTGGATGGCGCGCTGGCGGCGCTTGCGGCGGCGGACCTGCCCCCGGCGGCGCGGGCCATCGCCGACAATGCGGCGGCGATCGTGGTGGCGCTGCGCGCCCGCGCGCCCGGGCTGCGCATCACGCTGGACCCTGTCGAGTTCCGCGGCTTCCGTTACCACACCGGCGTCGCCTTCACGATCTTCGGCGAGGGCCTGACCGGGGAACTGGCGCGCGGTGGCCGGTACCTGTCCGGGGAGGAGCCGGCGACTGGCATGACGCTCTACCCCGATGCCATGCTGCGCGCGGTGGCGGCGGCCCCGCCGCGGCGGCGCGTCTTCATCCCCGCCGGCGCCGATGGCGCCCTTGCGGCGGCGCTGCGGGCGCAGGGCTTTGCCACGGTGGCGCAGCTGTCGGCCGGCGACACGCCGGACAGCCTGCGCTGCACGCATCACATGGACGGCGCGGGCGACGCGGTTCCGGTCTGACGGTTTCTTCTCACCACGCACCGGCCCGAAGGCCGGCCAGGGAGACAGCGCGATGGCGAATGTTGCCGTGATCGGCGCCCAGTGGGGCGACGAGGGCAAGGGCAAGGTGGTGGACTGGCTGGCAAGCCGGGCCGACATCGTCGTGCGGTTCCAGGGCGGCCACAATGCGGGCCATACCCTCGTCGTCGGCGACAACGTCTACAAGCTGTCGCTGCTGCCGTCCGGCGTGGTGCGCGGCAAGCTTGGCGTCATCGGCAATGGCGTGGTGCTGGACCCCGAGCACCTGCTGATGGAGGTGGCGAAGGTCAACGCGCAGGGCCTCAATGTGGGCCCGCACAACCTTCGCATCGCGGAGAATGTGCCGCTGATCCTGCCGCTGCACCCCGCCATCGACAAGGCGCGGGAAGTGGCGCGCGGGGCGTCCGCCATCGGCACCACGGGCCGCGGCATCGGCCCGGCCTATGAGGACAAGGTGGCGCGGCGCGCCATCCGCCTGGGCGATTTGGCGGAGCCCGCGGTGCTGTCCCACAAGCTCGATGAACTGCTGCTGCACCACAACACGCTGCTGAAGGGGCTCGGCGCGCCGACCTTCGAGAAGCAGGCGTTGCTCGACCGCCTGCTGGAACTGGCGCCCCAACTCCTCCCCTATGCGGAGCCGGTCTGGGCCCTGCTGGAGGAGGCGCATCACGCCGGCAAGCGCGTGCTGTTCGAAGGCGCGCAGGCCGTGATGCTGGATGTGGACCACGGCACCTATCCCTTCGTCACCTCCTCCAACACCGTGGCCGGCAATGCGGCGGCGGGGTCGGGCATCGGGCCGAAGCAGATCGGCTACGTGCTGGGCATCGCCAAGGCCTACACCACCCGCGTCGGGGCCGGGCCCTTCCCGACGGAACTGCATGACGCCACCGGCAAGCTGCTGGGCGAGCGGGGGCGCGAATTCGGCACCGTGACGGGCCGGCCGCGCCGCTGCGGCTGGTTCGACGCCTGCATGGTGCGCCAGGCCGTGAAGGTCGGCGGCGTGGAGGGCCTGGTGCTGACCAAGCTCGACGTACTGGACGGGCTGCCGGAACTGCGCATCTGCACGGGCTACCGGATCGGCGGCGAGGTGGTGAAGCGCCTGCCGGCCTCCATCGCGGCGCAGGAGAAGGCGGAACCGGTGTGGGAGGTGATGGCCGGCTGGTCGGGCTCCACCGCCGGTGCCCGCAGCTACGCCGAACTGCCGGCGGAAGCGGTGAAGTATGTCCGCCGGATCGAGGAACTGGTGGAGGCGCCGGTGGTGCTGCTGTCCACCAGCCCGGACCGCGACGACACGATCATGCTGCGCGACCCCTTCGCGGGCTGAACCTTCCTGCCACGCCCGCCCCTGACGGGGCGGGCGCATGGGCGGGGGACTACCGGTAATTCATCTAGACATCTGGTTGTCGGGCGCGAAGTTGTCTGACATCATACTGTCATGGTGACGATCCGTGACAGCCGCGACGGCGATGTGCCGGCCCTGGCCTCCATCTACGGCCACTGGGTGGCCCATGGGCTGGCGAGCTTCGAGACCGAGCCGCCCGGCGAGGCGGAGATGGCGCGGCGGCGCCAGGCGGTGCTGGCGGCGGGCTACCCCTACATGGTGGCCGAATCCGCCGATGGCCGCGTGCTGGGCTACGCCTATGCCAGCGCCTACCGCACCCGCCCGGCCTATCGCTTCGCGGTGGAGAACAGCATCTACGTCGCCCCCGATGCGGGGCGCGGCGGCATCGGCGCCCGGCTGCTGGATGCGCTGGTGGAGGGCTGCACGGCGCGCGGCTTCCGGCTGATGGTGGCGGTGATCGGGGATAGCGGGAACGCGGCCTCGATCGGCGTGCATACCCGCGCGGGCTTCACCCATGCGGGAATGCTGCCCGCGATCGGCTGGAAGCATGGCCGCTGGGTGGACAGCGTGCTGATGACGCGGCCGCTGGGGGAGGGGGCCGCCACGGCGCCCGCACCATGACGCGGGCGGAGGCCGACCGCGCATCCCGCGATGCCTCCCTGGTCCTGGCGATGACGTTGCCGGGCGACACGGTGCTGTACCTGCTGCTGCCGCTGCATGCCGCGGTCTTCGGCGTGTCGCTGGCGGAGGCCGGGCTGCTGCTGGCGGCCAATCGCCTGGTGCGGATCCTGGGCTATGGCTGGGTGGCGCGGGGGTATGAGGTGTTCGGCCCGCGCCGCGCCTGCGTGGTGGCGGTGCTGGCGGCGGCCTGCGCCACCACGGGCTACGCGGTGCTGCCCGGCGTCTGGTGGCTGCTGCCGGCGCGCCTCCTCTGGGGCCTGGCCTTCGCGGCCATGAACATCGCGACCCAGGCACTGGCCACCGCCGAACCCACGGGCGCGTCGCGGCGCAGCGGTGCATCGCGCGGCATCATCGCGGCGGGGCCGATGATCGGGCTGCTGGCGGGCGCGGTGCTGGCGGAGGTCGCGGGGCCTCGGGTGGTGTTCCTCTGCCTCGGCGCGGTGTCGCTGGTCGGCCTGGTCTTCGCCTGGCGGTTACCGGAGGGGGAGGCGGTGCGGCTTTCCGCCGGCGGGCCGCGCTTCGCGCTGCCGCGGTCGCTGGATGTCTGGTCCTTCGTGCAGGGCTTCGCGCTGGATGGGCTGTTCGTGCTGGGCCTCGCCTTCCTGGCGGCGCAGGCGATGCCCGAAGGTGCCGCCCTGGCGGCGGGCGGCGCCCTGGCGGCGCGCTACCTGGCGGAGGTGCTGCTCGGCCCGCCCGCCGGGCGGCTTGCCGAGCGTTTCGGCGCGGCGCGGGTCCTGCTGGTGGTGACGCTGGCCTCCGCCGCCGGGCTTGCGGTGATCGGCGTGGGGTGGCTCTGGGTCGGCAGCCTGATGGTGGTGGGGCTGCGCGGGCTGCTGCAGCCGCTGCCCGCGCCCGTGGCCGCCAGCCGGGCGCCGCCGGAGGAGAGGGTGGCGGCGCTGGCGCGGATGGCGACCTGGCGGGATATCGGCGCGGGGCTCGGGCCGCTTGCCGCCGGCATCCTGCTGCCGCTGGTGCCGGCGGTGTTCCTCTACCTCGGCGCCGCGGCGGTGCTGCTAGTGTCGTCGGTGCACGCGTTGAGGAAGTAGCGCGGGGGCGGCGTTGACAGCCCCTGCCAAATGTCCTGACATTTGGGTGCGCCGCGATGGCAGGGAGTACGACCGTGACCGACCGCAGGATGCGCCTTGGGGCTTCGGTCAAGGGGCTCGGCTACCATCCCACCGGCTGGCTCGACCCGGCCATGCCATCGTCTGGCGGCACCACGCTCTCGCATTACGTCGACATCGCCCGCGCGCTGGAACGCGGCTGCTTCGACATCTTTTTCCTGGCCGACCACAACGCCTTCTTCGCCAGCGACCTGCCGAAGGGCGCGCTGGGCCGCGCTGCGGGCGGCGACGATCTGGAGCCGATCACGCTGCTGGCTGCGCTCAGTGGCCTGACGACCCATATCGGCCTGGTCGCCACCGCCTCCACCACGCTGCACCAGCCCTACCAGCTGGCGCGGCAATTCGGATCGCTCGACCATCTCAGCGGCGGTCGCGCGGGGTGGAATGTCGTCACCTCCTCCCGGGATGCGGAGGCGCGGAACTACGGGGAGGACAGGATTCTCGAGAAGTCGCTGCGCTATGAGCGCGCGCAGGAGGCGATCGAGGTCTGCGACGGGCTCTGGGACAGCTGGGAGGAAGATGCCTTCCCGCGCGACCGGGATCGGGGCGTCTTCTTCGACGCGACCAAGATGCATCCCATCAACCACAAGGGAAAGTTCTTCCGCGTCGATGGCCCGCTGACCATGCCGCGGCCGCCGCAGGGAAGGCCGGTGATCTTCCAGGCGGGATCGTCGGAGGACGGCATGGATTTCGCCGCTTCCTGCGCCGATGTCATCTACGCCCTGGCGAACGACTTCGAGGAGGCGAAGAAGACCTACGCCGCGATGAAGCAGCGCGTGACGAAGTTCGGCCGCGCGCCGGACGACATCAAGATCCTGCCCGGCATCCTGCCCGTGGTGGCGGAGACGCGGGACAAGGCGCAGGCGCTGCTGCGCCAGATGCAGAAGGAACTCGATCCCCTGGTCGGGCTGCAGCGCCTCGGCCGGCATTTCGGCGACCTCTCGCACTACGACATCGATGCGCCGTTGCCGCCGGAGGTGAAGTCGATTTCCGGCATCAGCCGCAGCGACCGCTACCTGGCGCAGGCGCGTCGCATGAACTGGACCATCCGCCAGCTGTTCGAGAATGCGGTGATCAGCGACCAGCACCTGGAAGTGGTGGGATCGCCCAGCGACGTCGCCGATGTGATGGAGCAGTGGTTCACCGAAGGCGCGGCGGATGGCTTCAACGTGCTGCCCGCCAAGTCACCGCGCGACATCCACGCCTTCGTGGATCTGGTGGTGCCTGAATTGCAGCGGCGCGGCCTGTTCCGCACGGAATACGAGGCCACGACGCTGCGCGGCAATCTCGGCCTGCCGGCGGTGCCGTCGCGCCACGCCAGGGCGTAGCGCCCGGGCGCAACGGCAACCCGGGCGGGTTCTTATTCGGGTTCAATCCCGGCGCGGCGCACCACATCGCCCCACCGAGCGCGCTCCGCCCTCACATCGCGTTCCATCGCTTCCGGCGTGCCGCCGGCGGGATCGGCGCCCCAGCTGGTGAGGCGCGCGATCACCTCCGGCTTGCGCAGCGCCTCGTTCACCGCGGCATTCATGCGGGCGATGATGGGCGCGGGCGTGCCGCGGGGCGCGGAATAGGCGACCCATGCTGCGGCCTCATACCCCGCGACGCCGGCTTCCTGCATCGTCGGCACATCCGGCAGAGCGGGGCTGCGCGTCAGCGTTGTGACGGCGAGGGGAATGAGTTCCCCCTTCGCGAAATCCTCGAGGAAGCCGGGCATCTGGTCGATCGCCAGGTGGATGTCCCCGCGCAGCAGGTCCGTGCGCAGCGTGCCGGCGGCGCGATACTGCACCATCGTCATGTCGAGCCCGCCCGCCAGCGCGCGGAACAACTCCACCGTGAGGCGGGAGGAATTGCCGGAGGTGGAGAAGTTCAGCGCGCCCGGCCGCGCGCGGGCGAGCGCGATGAACTCCGCCACGCTGCGCGCGGGGACGGTCTTCGGTACGCTCATGACATAGGGGATGCTGGCGATCATCGCGACGGAGACGAAATCGGCCTCCGGGTCATAGGGCAGGCGCCGCACGACCCAGGGATTGACGGCCATGACGCCCGGCGCGGTGGCGATGAAGGTGTAGCCATCCGGCTGCGCCTGCGCCCCGGCCTGCATGCCGAGCGCACCTTGCGCGCCGCCGCGGTTGTCGATGACGATCGGCGCGCCGATGATCGGCGCCACGTGCTCCGCCGCCAGACGCGCGATCAGGTCCGTGGCGCCGCCGGCGGCGAAGGGGACGATGACGCGAATGGGCCGCGCCGGCCAGGCTGGCTGGGCGAGGGCGGGCGAGGCCAGCAATCCGGCGCCGAGCGCCGCGCCCAGCACCGCCCGGCGACGAGGCAGCGACGTGGCGCCACCAGGATCCATCCCACCCATCGCGGTCGCTCCCCTGCCGGTCGCGCCGGCTTTGCCCAATTGTCAGGACAATTGAGGCGACCGGCTTCGCGCTTGTCAATCGCTGCGTGGGGCGCGGGACGGACGCGGCCTCAGCCGGCCTCCGCCAGCAGCGCCCGCAGGTCGAGCCGCTTCGTCACCATCGCCAGCTTCCCCTGCGCGTCGAAGGGCCAGTCGGCGCGGTCGCGGTCGCGGTACAGCTCCACGCCATTGCCATCGGGGTCGCGCAGGTAGATGGCCTCGGAGACGCCATGGTCGGAGGCACCTTCCAGCGGATAGCCCGCCTGCACCAGCGACTTCAGCGCTCGCGCCAGCGAAGGGCGATCGGGGTAGAGCAGCGCGACGTGGTAGAGCCCCGTCATGCCGAAGCCGGGCGGGCTGCCGCCGGCGCTTTCCCAGGTGTTGAGCGCGATGTGGTGGTGGTAGCCGCCGGCCGAGAGGAACACCGCCTGGTCCCCCATGCGCTGCATCACCTGCAGCCCGATGATGTCCCGCCAGAAGGCGAGCCCGCGTTCAAGGTCGGCGACCTTGAGGTGGACATGGCCGATCCTCAGGCCGGGATCGGCGGCATAATCGGCATTGGCGGGCTGTTCGAGGGTGGTGGCGGACATCGGGCTGTTCCTTCTCCGTGGGCTGGAAGATGGGCGCCCGGCCATCCCCGGTCCAATCGGGGGGGCGGATGGGGTCCATCGGTCACGGTGATGGCAGGCGCGTGGCCCATCCGGTGCGGGAATGATCAGCCCCCGCCGCCGCCCTCGTCGAGGACCCGCCGGATGCGGCGGGCCAGTTCCGCCCGGCGATAGGGTTTCTGCATCACCGGGAAGCCATGCGGCCGGATGCCTTCCGCCGCCGCTTCCTCCCGCGGGTCGATGAAGCCGGTGGAGAGCAGCACGCGCAGCCCCGGGAAGCGGCGGCGGGCCTCGGCGGCCAGGGTGATGCCGTTCATGCCGCCGGGCATCACCACGTCGCTGAACAGCAGGTCGTAGCGGCTGCCGGGGGCCTCCAGCACGGCCAGCGCCGCCCGCGCATCGCCCGCCGTGGCGACGCGGTAGCCGAGGTCCGTCAGCACGCTTTCGGCCAGTTCCAGCACCTCGGCATTGTCGTCCACGATCAGGATGCTCTCGCCGCCGCCGCGCGGTTCCGCCTGGCGCGGCCGGTCGGGCGCCGGGGGCTGCGGTACCCGGCTATCCGGCTGCAGCGCGGGGAAGCGGAGCCTGACCGTGGTGCCGCGGCCCGGCTGGCTTTCGATCCGCAGATGGCCTCCGGATTGTCGGGCGAAGCCATAGACCTGCGCCAGGCCGAGGCCCGATCCCTGGCCGACATCCTTGGTGGTGAAGAAGGGCTCCGTCACACGGTCCAGGATCTCCGGCGCGATGCCCGTGCCGCTGTCGCGCACCGCGAGTTCGATGAAGCCGTGGGGCGCGCGGGTCTCCTCATCCGGGCCGGCATCGGCCATGGCCTCGGCCTCTCCCACCCGGCTGGTGGCGACCACCACCTCTCCCCGCGCCGGCATCGCATCCCGTGCGTTGAACAGCAGGTTCACCAGGGCTGCTTCCAATTGTCCGGCATCGACATGCGCCTGGCCCGCCTGGGGCGTGAGGTCGAGCCGCAGCACCAGGCCGGGGCCGAGCGCGCGCGCCAGCAATTCGGACCGCCCCTGCACGGTGTCGTTGATGTCGGTTGGCCTTCCTTCCAGCCGCTGGCGCCGGGCGAAGGCCAGCAGCTGGCGCGTCAGCGCCGCGCCGCGCCTGGTGGCTTCCAGCGCGCCCTCATGCCGTCGGCGGAACCGGGGGTTGTCGGATGCCTCGACCAGCGGGCGCATCATCTCCAGCGACCCCGTCACGACCTGGAGGAGGTTGTTGAAGTCATGCGCCACGCCGCCGGTGAGCTGGCCGAGCGCTTCCAGCCGCTGCGCGCGGCGAGCCGCGGCCTCTGCCTCCCGCCGCCGCGTCACGTCGAGTTGGCTGCCGAAGAAGTAGAGCAGCTTTCCATCGGCGGCGAAGACCGGGCTGACGAAGAGCGCGTTCCAGAAGGGGCGGCCATCCCTGCGATAGTTCAGCACCTCCAGCGACACGTCGGTGCGGTCGGCGATGGCGGAGCGGAGGGTGGCGATGCTGTCGGGGTCCGTCCCCGCGCCCTGCATGAAGCGGCAGTTGCGGCCGATCACCTCCTCCGCCGCGTAGCCCGTCATCTGCTGGAAGGCCTGGTTGGCGAAGACGATAGGATTGTCGGGCTGGTTGGGGTCCGTGACGATCATCGGCATGCGCGTCATCTCGACGGCCGCGAAGAAGATGTCGTCGCGCCCCGGAACCGCCGCGGCGGGCGCGGCGCGTGGCGGGTCGAAGCGCCGACCTTCATTGCTGCCAGGCGCCTGATCGGCGGAGGGGGGGGGCGTCGCCAGCGAGGGCGAGGGGGAGTGCTTCTGGTCCACGGGACGGCCAAAAGCATGACGCCCGGAGGGGGTTCCGCCGGGCGCCGTACCATTGTCGAGAGGGATGCGATTCGGCGCGATCCGGCGGCGGGATGAACCCGCCAGCCGGTCGCCGCTGCATCAGCTGACCGCGAGCCGTTGCTCGACGATCTGCGTCTTCATGCTCTTCTGCAGCTTCTCGAAGGCGCGGACCTCGATCTGGCGGACGCGTTCGCGGCTGATGTTGTACTGCTGCGAAAGCTCCTCCAGCGTCGTCGGCTCGTCCTTGAGGCGCCGCTCGATCAGGATGTGGCGTTCCCGGTCATTCAGCGTCTTCAGCGCCTCCCCCAGCAGCTGGCGGCGGTTGGACATGTCCTGCCGGTCCGCGAGCTCCGTCTCCTGGCTCTCGCTGTCATCGACCAGCCAATCCTGCCATTCGCCGTCCGAATCCGCGCGGACCGGGGCGTTCAGGCTGTTGTCGGGCGAGGCGAGGCGGCGGTTCATGGAGACCACGTCCTGCTCCGGCACCTGGAGCACGCGAGCGATCTTCTCCACCTGCTCCGGCTTCAGGTCGCCATCCTCCAGCGCCGCCATCTGGCCCTTCAGCCGGCGGAGATTGAAGAAGAGCTTCTTTTGCGCGGCCGTCGTCCCCATCTTCACCAGGGACCAGCTATGGAGGATGTATTCCTGGATGGCGGCACGGATCCACCACATGGCGTAGGTCGCCAGGCGGAAGCCGCGATCCGGGTCGAAGCGCTTGACGGCCTGCATCATGCCGACATTGCCTTCCGAGATCAGCTCACCGACCGGCAGGCCGTAGCCGCGGTAGCCCATGGCGATCTTGGCGACGAGGCGGAGATGCGACGTGACGAGGCGATGGGCGGCGGGTTCGTCACCCTCGTCCTTCCAGCGCTTGGAGAGGGCGTACTCCTCGTCCGGCGTCAGCATCGGAAACTTGCGGATCTCCTGCAGGTAGCGGGAGAGGTTGCCCTCGGGGGCGATCGGGATCGACAGGGAAGCCATGGGGAGAACTGCCTCCTATGTCACCGGCACCCCCCGTGACGGCGGGGTCCGCTGTGACTGTGCTGTTCCGCCAACGCCGGACGGGCCCTCCCTTTCCGCAGACCCCCCGGTCACGACGGGGAGAGGCGCGGTGGGGTGCTCCTGCCACCCAATCCACCCCGTGCGCATGGTTCGACACGGCGAGGCCTGGGTTCCGGGGCAGGGCACGAAGCGGCACCCACCCGATGCTGGCAGGGGATTTGTAGCCCCACGCCGCGTGGCCGGCAAGAAAAACCGACCTGCAAGGTAGGTTTACGAACGGTAACGTGCCAGTAACATGCTGCAGAAGACGTTAACCCGTTGATCCAGAACGCTAACCTCCGCCTAGCGCGGTCAGAAGTGCCTGCATGTCGGGGGGAATCGGGGCCGAAAATGTAAGGGAATCGCCGGTCACGGGGTGCTTGAAACCGAGAGTCGCGGCGTGCAGCGCCTGCCGCGGGAAGGCCAGCAGCAGGTCCCGCGTCGCCGCCGGAAGGGTCTTCGCGCTGGCCGGCGTGCGTTTCAGATAGACCGGGTCTCCCACGATGGGGTGGCCGATATGGGCCAGGTGGACACGAATCTGGTGCGTCCGCCCCGTGGCGAGCCGGCAGCGGACCAGGGCGCAGGCCGTGCCGAAGCCGCGTTCCGTCCGGTAACGCGTCAGCGCGTGCTTGCCCTGCCGTTCCACCACCGCCATCCGCTTGCGGTCGATCGGGTGGCGGCCGATCGGGGCATCGACCTCCCCCTGGATGGGGGAGGGGAGGCCCCAGCACAGCGCCAGGTATTCGCGGTCCAGGTCCCTGGTCGCGAAGGCCTCCGACAGCGCGGTGTGCGCGCGTTCGGACTTCGCCACGACCATGACGCCGGAGGTGTCCTTGTCCAGCCGGTGGACGATGCCGGGGCGCTTCTCTCCGCCGATGCCTGTCAGATCCTCCGCCGCATGGGCCAGCACGGCGTTCACCAGCGTGCCGTCCAGGTTGCCGGGCGCGGGGTGCACCACCAGGCCCGCGGGCTTGTCGATCACCAGCAGGTGCCGATCCTCGAACAGGATGGTCAGCGGGATGGATTGGGGCTGCGGCGTCGCGGGTTCCGGCGGCGGCAGGCGGAGCGTGTAGGTCGCGCCGGCGCGGATCGCCTCCGCCGGGTCGCGCATGATGGCGCCATCCCGCGTCACCTGGCCGGCTTCCATCAACGCCTTGACCCGGGACCGCGAGAGACCGCCTATCGCGACGCCGAGGGCATCCGTGATGAATCGGTCGGCACGGGTGCCGGCAGCCTCGGCGGGGGCGACGACGCGCTGCGTCTCGCCGGTTTCGGGATCGGGCTTCAGGGGGGATTGGGTCGTGGCACTGCTCAAGGCGTTGGTGATCGGGATGGGGGTGCTCATCGTCGCGGGCACCGTGACGCTGGTTGCGCTGATCGTCCAGCGCGCCGGTGGCGATTCCGGCGTGATGCCGCCGCGCGCGCTCGGCCAGCCCGCGGGGACGCGGATCATGTCCATCGCCAGCGCGGAGGGCCGGATCGCGGTCCTGGTCACGCGGCCCGACGGGTCTGAGCGCGTGCTGCTGGTGGATGGCCGCAGCGGTCGCGTGGTCGGCGAATTGCGCGCGGCGGAGTAGGCGCCGATGGCCCATCGCAAGCCCAACCTGCCGGAGAAGACCTGCGCCGCCTGCGGCCGCCCCTTCGCCTGGCGGAAGAAATGGGCGCGGGATTGGGACCAGGTGCGCTTCTGCTCCGACGCCTGCCGGACGGGGCGCTACGACGCGGCGAAACAGCGCGCCGGAAAAAGCGGCGGGGCGGCTTGATCGCCCCCGGTCGGGACGCTAGAGAGCGTGCACCGCGGCGCCACGGCGCCTGACGGTTTGTCTGGGTCCCCTTCGTCTAGAGGCCTAGGACACCGCCCTCTCACGGCGGTAACAGGGGTTCGAATCCCCTAGGGGACGCCATATTTTTCAATAGGTTGGCACTGAGGCAAGCGCCTTTTTCCAACAGGTAATCGATACCGGTTGGAGAGACGCGTTTGTGACCCGACAGATGGTCTTTCCGTCCTGAAGGAACCGGGAAATGCCGGGATGAGGCGGGAGATAGAGGGAAACCGGCCTAAAGCTTCAAAAAATTGGTTTTCGGCTTCGCCGGCGCTGCCTGGAGGGCGCCAGATGGTTCTTCCTCGCTAGGGGCGTCTAGGCTGCGGGGTGTGGCGCTAAGCCATTGAATGCCCGTCCTGCGAGGCCAGCAGGGTGGGAAGAAAAGGGCCGTGCGGTGAAGGCGGTTCCCACCAAGCATGAAAGGCGCCTGAAACCGCCAAAAAAACGGGTTTTCACCAGCCCAGGGCGGGCTCACGCACCGCACCGAGGTGGGAACTGGACAATCGTCCTAATTCGAAAAGTCGTTCCGGCTTCGGCTACTGCTGCACGGTGCGCGGGCGGCTGTCGAACGCGGCCCAGAACCGACCGAGGATGGCCAGGCGCTCGGCATCCGGCGCCGACAGGCGCATGGGCGGGAAGTCCGCCGCGTTGACGCTGCTGATCTCGATATCGTCGTCGATCCAGGCCAGTCGCTTCAGGCACAGCTCGCCATCGAGGCGGATGCCGTAAATGGCGCGACCGTGCGGCGGCAGCACCGTGCGCGTCAGGTCGAGGATGGCGATATCGCCATCACGGATCTCCGGCTCCATCGATCGACCGCGGACATGGAAGCCGGCCAGCGCCGAGATCTGTTGGTGTGCGGCCCGCACGGTGGCGAGTGGCAGGTCGAAGTGCCCGACCGGTTCGCCAGCCGGCCATACAGTGCGTCCAGGGCCGGCGCCCAGTTCCACCGGATAGAGCGGCACCCGCACCAAGTCGGCTGAAGGCAGCGCCGTGGCGAAGGGCGAACTGGCCGTCTGCGCGCCCTCTCCGGTGGCCAGCCATTGGAGCCTGACGCCGAGCGCGGTGGCCAGACGCACGAGCTTGTCCCCGCCCGGCTGCATGCCCTGCAGATAGCCGCGTAGCAGCCCCTCTCCGATCCCTGCCGCCTTGGCGACCGAGTTCACGGACCGCGCCCCGATAGCCAGCCGAAGCCGGTCACGCAGCCCCTCATCGACCACGGCGCGTGGTCGCCCGCGCCCACGCGCGGCCGTTGCACTTTCGCTCATGCGGCGCTTGACGCCTCCTATTTTTACTGCGAAGTTCGCAGTGAAAATATTCACCGCGAAAGATCGTAGCGCATGGCTTCTCCTCGCCACAACCGGGCAAGGCAAAGGGACTGGGAAGCGATCGATTTCGTGATCGCGTTCCGGGACCGGGGTCTGACCTGGAAGCAGGTGTCCGAGGAGGCCGGATACAAAGGCACCGCGCTGCGCAACGCCGTGGACAAGCCCTGGCCGAAGGCTGAAAAGGCGATCGCCCATGCGCTCGGCCTGCAGCCGGAAACCATCTGGCCGTCGCGCTATGCGCGCCGGCAGGCGGCCGCTTGATGGACGGCGGTACCGCCATGGCGCTGCAGCACGCAGCGACGAGCGCGCCCGAGGCCGAGGTGCCGGAATGGGCGCAGCGCGCGGCGGAGCTGCTCGGCCGTCCCGGCTGGACGGCCGCCGAGATCGCCAGCTTCGCGGTGCCGGGCCTGCCGACGACGAAGCGCGGCGTGCGGGACCTGATGCAGGCCGAGCGCGTCATCTTCGAAGTGCAGGACGGCCCAGGCGGCGAAGTCCATGTCTTCAACAAGTACTCGATGCGATCCGCGATCCGCACGGCGATCGCCCGGCGCCTGGCCAGCTTCCTCCGCCACTGCCTGCCGGCCGCGCCCGCCGGTGCCGGGCTGCCGGAACTGGCGACCGTCACCCGTTCCCAGCAGGCCCTTCTGTCCCTGCCGCCGAAGCTGGCGCTGCGGGCCGATGCCCGCGCCGCGGTGTTGGCGGCCTTCGAAACCTGGTCCGGCGGCGCCGGCAAGGTGGGCGCCCGCGGCGCGGACCTGTTCTGCCAGGCCTACAGCGCCGGCGCGGTGAGCGTGCCCGACTGGGTGCGGACCATCGTGCCGAGCTGCTGCGGCAAGAGCCTGCTGTCCTGGCGGAAGATCCGCGCGGAGCGCGGCGTGGCCGGCCTGGCCGGGGACTACAAGCCCCGGCAGGCGACGCTCGATGTCTCCGACGCCCTGGCCGGCACGGCCGAGGGCTTTCTGCTGGAACACCCCAGCGCCAACGCCACGCAGCTGCTGCAGACGCTGGAAGCCGAGCATCCCGGCGTGGTGCTGCCGACGGTGCGGTCCATCCAACGCTGGCTTGACGCCTGGCGGAAGGAAAACCGCCAGCTGCACGCGAACCTCGTCAGCCCGGATGCGCATCGCAGCCGCTTCCGGCCGGCCTTCGGGAATGCCTCCGCCGGCATCGTGCGGGTCAACCAGCTCTGGGAAATGGACAGCACGCCGGGCGACGTGATGCTGCTGGATGGTCGCCACACCGTCGTCGGCGTGGTGGACGTGTTCAGCCGCCGCAAGCGCCTGCTGGTGTGGCCGACATCGTCCAGCGAAGGCATCGCGCTGCTGATCCGCCGCGCCCTGCTGGAATGGGGCGTGCCGGAGGTGCTGCGCACCGACAACGGCGCGGACTACACCTCCGCCCACATCGTCCGGCTCTGCGCGGACCTCGGCATCGAGCGCGATGTCACCAACCCCTTCAGCCCGGAAGAGAAGCCGCACATCGAGCGCGCGCTGGGCGTGTTCAGCCACGGCCTGGTGGAGCTGCTGCCCGGCTACACCGGCCACAACGTGGCGGAGGCGCAGGCCATCCGCAGCCGCCGCAGCTTCGCCCAGCAGCTGATGAAGCAGGGCGGCGCGGCCCAGGTGAAGCTCACCGCCGCCGAATTCCAGGACTTCTGCGATCGGTGGTGCCGGGACCTCTACGAGAACCGCCGCCACGGCGGCATCGGCACCACGCCGCGCTTGCGCGCCGCCGCCTGCCAGGCGCCGCAGCGCCGGATCGAGGATGAGCGGGCGCTGGATGTGCTGCTGGCTCCACTGGCCGGTGGCAACGGCCAGCGGGTCGTGGGCAAGAAGGGCATCCGGGTGGATGGCGGGCACTTCATCGCCCCCGAACTCGGCCTGCGCGTCGGCGAAGCGGTGCAGTGCCGCGCCGATCCCGCGGACCTCGGCCGCATCTACGTCTTCGACGAGGACGGCGCCTTCATCTGCGTGGCGGAGGACCCGGACCGCACCGGCATCGACCGGGAGGCGGTGGCGCAGGCGGCCAAGGCCATCGCGAAGCGCGGCATCAGCGAAGGCCGCGCGAAGATGCGCGAAGCAGCGCGCGGCAAGCTGAAGGGCAAGGCGCTGACGGACGCCATCCTGGCCACCGCGGCCATGAAGGCGGAGGCCGCGACCGTCGTCGCCTTCCCGCGCCCCGTCACGCCGCATTCCACCCCGGCCATCGAGCAGCATGGCCGCGCCGCCCGCGCGGATGAGGCGCCGCGAGCGCCGGAACGCACCGCGGCCGATGCACTGCGCGCGGATTGGCTGGCGCAGAAGGCCGCCCGCGCGGCCGAAGCCGCCGCCGCCACCAGCGCCGATGCGCAGAAGGCCGCGCGCCTGGCCCGCGCCCGCGCGATCCGCGCGGCGGCGGCCGAAGGCACCCCCATCAGCGACGAGGATCGGCGCTGGTTCGACGCCTACCGCACCGGCGCCGAGTGGCGCTGGGCCTGCACCGTCGAAGGCACCGATCCCGCCGCTGTCCGCTTTAACCAGGCCTGAAAGGCACATCATGGCGACTGCACGCGTCCTTCAGCACCCCGCCGTTCCGGCGGCAGCCCATTTCGGGATCTCCGGTTCCCACGCCCTGCTGCGCAACGTCGCGCTGTTCGGTGAGGCGATGGACGCGGCGATGCACCGGCACGCCCATCTACCCGGCCTGGTCGTGTTCTACGGCCCGTCCGGCTACGGGAAGACCCACGCCGCCACCTTCGCCGCCAACGCCCACCGCGCCTTCTACGTCGAGGCGCGCAGCACCTGGACGAAGCGGGCGCTGTGCCTCGGCATCCTGCGGGAGATCGGCGTCGAGCCCGCGCAGCGGGTTTACGAGATGGTCACGCAGATCGCGGACCAGCTGGCGATCCTGCAGCGGCCGCTGATCCTGGACGAAGCCGATCACATCCTGCAGGCAGGCGCGATCGAGGTCGTGCGCGACATCCACGAAGCCTCCGGCGCCGTCGTCGCGCTGATCGGTGAGGAACGGCTGCCGGCGAAGCTCCGCCAGGTGGAGCGGGTGCATAACCGCGTGGTGCAGTGGGTGGGCGCGGTGCCGGCGGACAGCCAGGACGCGCAGCTGCTGGCGCGGCTCTACTGCCCCGGCATCACGGTGGCCGAAGACCTGATGGACCAGGTCGTGCGGGCCAGCGACGGCGGCGCGCGGCGCATCTGCATCAACCTGCAGGACATCGCCGAGGAAGCGAAGAAGCGCCCGGCGGAGATCCTGGACAGCGCCTGGTGGGGCGGCCGCCCGCTGATGACGGGGCGCGTCGAGCCCCGCACCACCTTCCTGCCCGGCGCCACGCCGTCCTCCCGCAAGATGGGTGGCCGCTGATGACCCCGGATCAGCTCAGCACCCACCGCATGCACATCCGCGCCTCCCTGTGCGTCTGCATGCAGCAGCTGGTGGGACGCCGGCACCTGCCCGCGCAGGCGTGGCACCTGGTGGCGAACCTGGCGCGCGACCTGGGCGCCGAGGCGCTGGAGACGCTGGCCCATCGCCGCTTCATGCGCCGCGTGATGCTGGCGCTTCGCACCGAAGGGCAGCGCGCATGAACAGCCCGCTGACCACCTTCGACATCCTGCGCCAGCTGGTGGCCGAGGAAACCGGCATCACGGTGACGAAGATCCGCCGCGATGATGCGCTGGAGGACCTCGGCTGCGATGCGCTGGACTGCATCAACCTGCAGCTGGAGATCGAGAAGACCTTCGGCATCGACTTCGGCCTGGATGTCTTCGAAGACCGCGCCACCGTGGGCGCGATCGCGCTGCACATCGAGCAGACGCTGCGCGGCGACGAGGCCTGCGCATGACGGCACAGGCCACCCGATCCGTGCATGCGCCTGGTCGCGGCCGCCGGCCCGTGGATGCCGTCGCCGCCGCCCGGCACGCCCATGGCCGCCCGGCCGTGTGGGACGCGCTGCGCCGCCTGAAGGGCGGCACGGTGACGGAACTGAGCAAGGCCAGCGGCGCGCCGACGCGCACCGTCCGCGGCTTCCTGCAGACGCTGGAATTCGCCGGCCTCGTCGCCCGTGGCGGCTCGCCGGGCCCGCTGGATGGCGCGCGCTACCAGACCACCCGCGAATTGCCGGTGCTGATGCCGGAGCTTCGGCCCGACGGCACGGAAGCGCCGGAGACGGGCCGGGCCCGGATGTGGCGGACGATGAAGATGCTCAGCACCTTCACGGCCCAGGACCTGGCTATCGCCGCGACGCTGCCGGGCGCGAAGATCGCGCTGGCCGAGGCGCGGAAGTACTGCGTGACGCTGTCCCGTGCCGGCTACCTGGCCACCGTCAAGCCGGGCACGCCGCATGGCGGCCTGGCGACCTACCGCCTGGTGAAGAATACCGGGCCGCAGGCGCCGCAGATCCAGCGCCGCGCCACCCTGTTCGACCCGAACCAGGGCCAGGTGGTCTGGGCTGAATGGGAGCGCGCATGAGCGCCGCCGGCAGCCCCATCGGCAAGAACCTGGCCGCCGCGATCGAGGGCTGGCCCGGCCAGGTGCCGGACTGGGTGGAGACGCTGGCCCGCCGCTGCGACGCGGACAGCCAGAGCGCGATCGCCCGGGCGCTTGGTCTGTCGCCCAGCGCGGTGAACAGCGTGGTGCGGGGCCGCTACGGCGCCAGCACCGACCGCATCGAGCAGCTGGTCCGCGGCCACCTGATGGCGGCCGTGGTCGCCTGCCCGGTGCTGGGCGACCTGCAGACGGACCTCTGCGCCGAATGGCAGGCCCGCGCCACGCGCCAGCCCGCCAGCGCCTTCCACCGCCGCATGGCGGCCGGCTGCCGCGCCTGCCCGCACAGCCGCGCTGCGCGGGAGCGCGCCGCATGATTGCGCCGCAGATCCACCACATCGCCGGCCTGCTCGCGATCGCGACGCCGGAAACGCTCGCCAGCCCCGCCTTCATCGCCGCCCTCCGCGCCCGCGTGAACGCGGCCGCCGCGGCGGTGGAGCGCCTGGAAGCCATCACCACCAACGAACAGGGCCAGCCCGCATGACGCGTACCCCGACCCCGCGCAGCCGCAGCAACGTCAAGGCGATGCTGGAAGGCTGGGTCAGCCGGATCGACCAGCTGGACGAGGAGATCAAGGGCCTGAACGCCGACAAGGCGGATGTCTTCAAGGAAGCCAAGAAGGCGGGCGTCGATCCGAACGGCCTGCGCGCCGCGGTGCGGTTCCTCCGCGATCCGGAAGCGGTCATGGAGCGGAACGAGGCCACGCTGAAGATCCTGGTCGAGATGGGGCACGACCCCGGCAAGCTCGGCCTGCCCATCCGGCCGGGCGCGGCCGCCATGGCCGCAATCGAGGGCAAGGCGGAGGGGGTTGACGATGCCGGGCCTCGCGCGCACGCGCATGTGCGCGCGCACGAGGCCGGCGAATGAGCGGCCCGCCCGTGGACCCCGCCGCGCAGGCCCTCCGCTTCGCGCTGTGCGACGCGATGATCGCCGCCTGCAACGCGGAGAAGGTGGAGCTGGCGCGGTCAATCCGGCCAGGCGTCCGCCGCGAAACGCGGCGAACTGAAACTGCTGGCCGACAAGGTGGTGCTGACCCCGGTGCAGAAGGACCGTGCGGTCTTCCTGCTCAACCAGCTGCTGGCCATCCCCTGATGCGCGACCTCTGCCCCCTCTGCGCCGACACTGGCGCCGTGCTGATGGCGGATGGCGGCATCGACGCCTGCGGCCGCTGCACGCGGGTGGCGGAGGCCGAGCACCGCTTCGCCCGCCTGACCCGCGCGCCCGCGCCCACGGCGGCGCCGGGCGCCCAGCGCCGGGACCGGCGCCTTCCCTTTCCCCGGCCACTCCCCCGGCGCGCCGGCGCCATTTCCCAGCCCGAGCAGGTGACCGCATGAGCAGGACGAAGAAGGCCAAGGCCGTGGCGAACACGGTGCCGGTGCCGCAGGACGCGATGGAGGCCGACGCCTTCGTCCAGCGCATCGGCGACGCGCAGCGCCGCGCCTTGGTCCTGAAGGCAGCGCTGGATGAAACGATCGCCGCTGCGAAGAAGCGGGCGGAGGCCGAGGCCGCCACCATCGCCCAGCAGATCCAGGACGCCACCCGCGGCCTTCAGATCTGGGCCGACGCGAACCGCACGCGCCTGACGAGGGAAGGCGCCACGAAGACGGTGCGCATGCCGTCCGGCGAGATCGCCTGGCGCATGCGGCCCGCCAGCATCTCCATCAAGGAAGCGGAGAAGGTGCTGGAGGCGCTGCTGGCCGACAAGAAGCTCGGCCGCTTCGTCCGCACGAAGCACGAGATCGACAAGGAAGCCCTGCTGAAGGAACCGGTCGCCGCCGCCGCGATCGACGGCATCACGGTGAAGAGCGGGATCGAGGACTTCGTCGTCACCCCGGCCGGCATGCAGATGGCCGCCGAGACGGACGCGAAGGTGGCGGCATGAGCTGGTCCCCGCTTCCCCCGCCCAGCCCCAAGGCTGTGGCGAAGGCGCGTGTGGCGATCACGGCCACGAGCAGCGCCGGCATCGGCCGGCGCCCGCCGAAGTTCACCCTGTGCTTCCGGCCGGCGCTGCTGGACGGCATCACCTGGTTGACCGTGGGCAGCAGTGTCCAGGTCGAGATCGGCGGCGGCGAGCATCAGGGCATGCTCCGGATCATGCCGAACGGCCTGCACCCGCTGTCCAAGGTGCCGCACCGGGCCGCATCCGGCATGGTCGCGCTGCGCCTGCCCCTGCCGCCGGGCATCGCGCCAGGAAAGCGCCCGGCTGTGGCGGTCGAGTTCGATTACCAGGACCGGTGGATCCAGGTGACGCTGCCGAACTGGTCGGAGCCGCCGGCCCCGGCCGCCGCCCCGGCGCCCACCGAGCCGCCCAAGCCCCGCAGCGTGGTCCTGGCCGAACAGGCGGCGGAGATCGCCCGCCGGAAGGCCGCCCGATGATCGCGGGCGCCGACATCCAGGCAGCGCCGACGCTGGTGGCGGACGCGCCGGTGCTGGTCCACGCGCCGCAGTTCGGCATCCGGTTCGGCACCATCCTGACCATGTTCCACGCACCGGAAGGGCATCTCTACGGTGTCGTGGTCGCGGGCGCCGTGGTGATCGTGCATCACCGCTGGGTCTGCGGCACCGCCGGCCTGCCGGACCGCGCGCTGTGCCACTATCCCGCGGTGGGGGGCAGCGCCTGATGCGCCCGGACCCTATCGAGCTGCGCTGCTTGATCGGCGCCACCGGCCTGGCCCAGCGTGCCAACCGGGTGATCGACGCCCGCGTCATGCAGGCGCTGGGCTGGACCGTGCGGCGGGGCGCTGAGGCGCGGCACCCCAACGCCTATCGCTGCCGCGGGCCGCTGGCGCGCACCTGGCAGCCGGTGCCCGAACTGTCCCGCGATCCCTTCGCCGCCTTCGCGCTGCTGTCGGATGCCTGGGAGTGTCGCGTTGGCCGCGACCCGCGCCATGCGCCCGTCCTGGGCTGGGCGATGTGTTCGAACTGCGAGCCCGCCGCGCTGGACGCCAACGGCGTGGTCCCCAACCCCCGGCGCCTGGTCTTCGAGACCCGCGCCTACACCCCCGGCCTCGCCGCCCTGCACGTCACGCTGCGCGCCCTTCTGGCGCTGCACGAGGCCGCCGGCGACGCCGCCATGCGGAGTGCTGCGTGATGGTCGGAGACGATCTGGACGCCGTGAAGGCGCGCATCCGCGCGCTGTTGGCCAAGACGCCGGCGCGCGGCTGCACCGAGGCCGAGGCGCTGCTGGCGGCGGAGAAGGCTTTGGAGCTGATGCGCCAGCATGGGCTGACCGAGGACCTGGTCGCCGTCACCAAGGCGCGCTTGCCGCTGCTGAAGAAGTGGACCGAGATCGACGCCATCTGGCCATCCGTGGCCTATGCGGCGCGCTGCCGGCTCTACACCGAGACGGGCTATCAGGGCCGGACGCTGGTCTACCTCGGCTGCGACCCTTGGCCGGAGATCGCGGAGTATCTGCACGGCGTCATCGCCGGCGCGGCCGCCCGCGCGTCACGCGAATTCGCGAAGTCGCCGGAGATGAAGCGGCGCCGCACGGCGCGCACCAAAACCCAGGCGCGCAAGGCCTTCATGGCCGGCTTCGCGGTGGCGATGTCCAAGAAGCTGCTGGCGTTGATCGACCTGCAAGATCCCACACGCAAGCGCGACCTGGACCGGGCGGATAAGGCACTCGACGCCGAGGGCCCGATGAAGACAGCCAAGGCGCGCAAGGTGGGCTTGAATGCCCGCAACTTCGCCGAAGCATACTACGCCGGGGCGCGGTCTGGCCGGGAGACCAATGTCAGCCTCGGCATGCGTGGCAGCGCCGCACCGCTGGCGCTGCCCGGAGGCGGCCGCGAATGACCCGCCAGGCCAGCCTGTTCCGTGGAAGCGGCCTTCCACCGCATTTGAAGCCGCATTTCGACGCCTTCTGGAAGGCCTATCCGCCGCGCATGCCGAACCCGAAGGCACTGGCAGAGGCCGCCTTCGCGGAGGCCGTCAAGGCCGGCCGGAAGGCGGAGGACCTGGTCGCCACAGCCGCGAACTATGCGGCGGAATGCAAGCAGATCGGCACCAACCCGGCCTACATCCCGCACGCCGCGACCTTTCTCCGCCAGGGCCGGTTCCTGGACTACCTGCCGGCCGCCGTCGCGGCGGTGCAGGCAGGCGCCGGCACCGGGCAGGCGCATGAGGCGCATGATCTGTGGCCGGCGCTGAAGGACCGCATGTCGGTCGCCGACTTCCGCGCCTGGATCGCGAAGTGCGCGCCCCGCCGGCGGCATGACGGCGAGATGCTGGAGCTGATCGCCCCCAGCCGGTTCATGGCCAACCACATCCGCGCGCACTTCATGGCCGTGCTGCGCCTGCTGGCGCCGCAGGTCCGCGTGGTGGTCGAGGGCGAGGAACCGGACCCGGCCGATCTGCACCCCGACGAGGAAGACGAAGCATGAGCGCGCCGCCCCGGCTGATCGCCGCCGTCCATGCCTGCCGCAAGCAGGTCGAGGGCCTGGAGGACGAGAGCACCTGGCGCGCCTTCCTGGGCAATGTCGCGGGCCGGGAAAGCCTGCGGGAGATGGATGGCCGCAAGCTCGGCCTGGTGCTGGATGCGCTGCACAAGCGCGGCGCGCCGAAGCGCCAGGGCAAGGCCGCGAAGACGGCCACGCCATTGGATGATCGCCCGCAGATGAAGATGGCGCGCGGCCTGTGGATCGAGTTGCACGAGGCCGGCGCGGTGCGGGACCCCAGCGAACAGGCCCTGGCCACCTTCGCGAAGCGCGTCACCGGCAAGCATCAGCTGGCGTGGTGCACGCCGCGCGATCTGAACAAGCTGATCGAGGCGCTGAAGGACTGGCGCGACCGCGTGGATGGCAGCGACCCCGTCGTGGCAGTCGCCAATGGCCTGACCATCCACCCGACCGAGACGCGGGACCAGGCCATGGTGCTGGCGCTGTGGAGCGCGCTGGCCGATGCCGGCGCGCTGCGCCACGGCCGCATGTCCCGCCTGGACACCTGGCTGACGAAGACCTTCCGCGTGGCCAACACAGCGGCGCTGGATGCCACGCAGGCGGCGAAGGCGGTGCGGGACCTCGGCGCGCTGCTGCGCCGCCACGCCCGGAAGGCGGAGGCCGGCGATGCAGCGTAACCAGGCAGCGCTGGACCGCCTGGTGGCGGAGCTGCGGCGCGCGGCGGAAGACCGCCAGCCCTGCCCGAGCAATCAGGACCTGGCCGATGCGCTGGACCTGCACGAGGGCACTGTCGCCGACATGCTGCGCGCCGCGCGGATCGCCGGCCTGGTGGCGATGCTGCCGGTGGGCCAGAACCGCCGCCTGGCCGCTGCCTGCGACGGCAGCTGGCAGACCCTGCCCACGCGCATCGGCGCCGGCCGCGCCCAGGCGGCCGACAAGGTGGGCCAGCGGAAGTGCCTGCGCTGCAAGCGCGCCTTCAAGCCCGAAAGCCGGTATCGCTTCTGCTGCGACCTCTGCGCCGCGATCAACGCGCGGGAAGCCGCCTGACCCATGGAACGGGTGTGGCTGCCCAACCTGCTGCGCGACATGGCGGAGGTGCACGGGCTTCCCGTGGCCTTGGCCTTCGCGCGCCGGTTCGGCGGCCGCTACCTCTACCTGCCGGCCAGCGCCACGGCGGAGCATCCTGTCGCCCGGGCCTTCGGGATCGAGATGCTCGAATGGCTGCTGACCCGTGACTACCACCAGCCGGGCACGCGCATCACGGTCCCGCAGGGGCCTGACGCGGACCGCGCGCAGCAGCTGCGCGCGCTTCGCAGCCTGGCCGCGCGGCCTCTGACGGTGGACCAGATGGCCGGAGAAACCGGCCTGCATGTCCGCACCGTGCATCGCTGGCTGGCGAAGTTCCGAGAGGAACAGGAAAGCCGCCAGATGAACCTGTTCCCGCCACCCTCATCAGGAGCTTCGTGATGGACGCCATGCCCTTGCTGGACCCTGCCGCCGCGGCGCGCCGCTGGCAGCAACGCCGCCTGGATGCCCTGCTGATGATCGCGAACGAGGCGTCGGAACTCGCCGTCTCGCTCAGCATGCAGCCGGACGGGACCATGGGGGATTACGGGGCGCTGGCGCATGCGGTGCATGAACTGGCGCAGGCCGAGGAGCTGATCGCCCAGTTCTGCGAGATGGCGCCCGTGGTGGCGGTGCCACCCGTGCGGCCGGTGCCGCGGACGCCAGAGATGGCCGTCTGGGTGGCCGGCGTGGCGGGCCTGGGGTTCGGGGCGTGAGCGCCGCGCGTGAAAAGGCAGCGCGCAGCGCGCTGCAGAAGGGGCTGAAGAGCTGCCTGGGCTTGTTGAGCGACCAGGCCGTGGTGTTCATCGCGGGCGCCGAGACGGCCGAGTTGGGCAATTCCCCCTACATCCACGCCGACTTCAAGCTTCCCGACGGCACGCGGCTGGATGTGTCGCTGCACCTGCGCATCGAGCCCGGGCGTGACTTCATGCCGGTGCGCCTTCGCCTGGAAGGGCCGAAGGGATGAGCTTCGCGCAGACCGTCGTGATGCTGCTGGGCGGCGCTGCGATCGGCGCGGCGGTGACCGTGGCGGCGGTGGGGATCTACATCCGCCTGGTTGAGCACCGCGCGGAACGGCAGGCGCTCGACGATGGGCAATGATGGGTCAGCGCAGAGGCGGATCGCCGGGGCAGCTTGCGTTGATGCCTTGGGCCGCGGCGCGGCGGCGGGCTTCTTCGTAGGCGGCTGCGAAGCCTGGCAGCGATACCTCGTACTGCATGCAGGCCTCGCACCGCGGCCAGTCCGCGGCCTGCACGCGCATGACGGCGCCAATTTTCATCTGCCGGATAGCTTCGCAACTCCGACCCATCCGCCGCTGGTCAAGGTCAAGCGGGCGCCAGGTGTCCACCCTCACGATGGGCTGTACCTGCGGATCGGGCCAGTCGTGGGTTACGTGGAGGTGGGGGCCGAAGCTCGCGCCGTTTCGGGCGCGGCCGAAGCTGACGCGCGCGAAGCGGCCGCCGCCGGCCCAGCGCTGGGCGAAGCATTCGGCGGCAGTAGTCACGGCGTTCTCAGTGCAGCGAACGAACCAAGCGGCATCCGTTGCCGGCACAGCCGGTGCCGTTGGCGGAGTAATGACCGGCGCGGCGCCAGCGTTGCGGCTCACCCAGTCCGGCGTCTGGTCAACGCGGGTGTCCTGCGGCGTTGGTGCGCAGGCCGCGACCAGCAGGCACACAAAGGCGGGGATCAGGGGCCAGGCCATATCACTGTCCTTCTACCGCAGGCGGAATTCTCGGTAGCTACCGGCTGGCAATGTGCGTTGCCACCCGCCGCCACGAATTTCCTGAACCAGCTGAACGCTGTCACCATCCCTGGTGATGCAGGTCGGGCGCTGCTCGATCGTGATGTCCGTGATCTGCACGGGGCCGCACCACAGCGTCGCGCCATCCTCGTCGCGCGTCCGGTCAGCCACAAGCACGGCCCCGGCTACGAATTCGAGGCGGTTCCCGACGGGGCCTTCCAGGCGGACCGTCCGGGTGAACTGCATAGCCGGCAGGCCATCTGGACCGGGCATTGCGGGCGTCGTCGGCCGGAATGCGGGGGAAACGCCACACCCGGCGAGGATCAGCGGGGCAACAAGCAGAAGGCGTCGCATGGTCAGGCTCCGATCGGTGCGGTGGCCGAACGCTGCAACGGCGCCTCTTCGGCGTCCAGCCATTTCGACGGCGGGCAGAGTCCATGCCTTGCCTTCACCATCCCGTGCGCGCATGTTCCGCGACGGACGCATGTGGCGTGGAAACCGCGTGCGGCTGTGCTGACCAGAGGCGTCCGCCCCTCGCACGGGGAACCCCTATGTCCCGGGTGGCGCGCAGGCATGTTCAGGGAACGGCTACGGCCGAACCTAAAGCTGCGCGCGGCTGTCCTCTGGCGGCTTTCCAACACCCGGGGCGCCCCGTGCGCCCTGAGCCAGAGGAGCGTAGTCCGATGATCGGACACCAGTCGCGAGGGGGGCACCGACATGCTTGACCCCGCCCATCTTGCCCAACCCATCCGCGGCGCGGACCTCGATCGCGCGCAGCGCCTGGCGGCCGCGCTGGGTGGCGTGACGGACCTGATCACCGCCGCCGGGGACCTCGCCTCGGTCCGCGCGGAGAACCTCTCCACCCTCCTGGCCGTGCTGGTGGAGCCCCTGCAGGCGGAGCTGGAGGCGCTGGCGAACCGGGCCGATGGCGGGCCGCTGAAGCCGGTCTCAACGCAGTCTCAACCGGCTTGAGACTGGACTGAAAGAAGGGGGGCTTCGGCCCCCCTTCGCCTGTCCCGCTGACAGCTGTCAGCCTGCCGGGTGGGGGCGCCGCACGGCACGGTGCCAGCATGCCGAGCCCCACCCCGCCCCGCAAGCCCATCCTGGAAGCCGAAGCCCGCCAGCCCCGCGGCATCCGCAACCACAACCCCGGCAACGTGCTGCGCACGAAGTCCGTCACCTGGCGCGGCCAGGCGGAAGACCAGTCCGGCGATGCCGAATTCGTGGTCTTCACCGCCCCCGAATGGGGCCTGCGCGCCATCGCCCGCATCCTGCTGAGCTACCGCAACCGGGATGTCCGCACGCCGCAGGCCATCGCGAACCGCTGGGCGCCGCCCAGCCACAGGAAGCCGGATGGCACCGTGGTGGCGAACCACACGGATGCCTATGCGCGGGCGCTGGCCAAGGCGCTGGGCGTCACCATCACCACCCCCGTGGATGTGCAGGACCCCGCCGTCATGGGCGCGCTGATCGCCGCCATCGTCCGGCAGGAGAACGGGCAGCAGCCCTATCCGCCGGACCTGATCGAGAAAGCCATGGACCTCGCCGGGCTCGATGTGCCCGGCCAGCTGGCAAAAGCCTGAACCGGAGAGACGCCGATGAACTCGATCGCCCATTTCCTGATGCCCTTCGCGGAGATCGCGATCAACGTCGCGGGCACTCTGCTGTTCGGCCTCGGCGCCGTCGCCGCGAAGAAGGGGGCGGATTGGCTGAACCTGTCGGCCGAGGACAAGGTGCGGGGCTACTTCCTGGAAGCGCTCGACCGCGCCATCGCCTATGCCGAGGACGCGGCCAGCCAGCGTCTGCAGCTGGCGGCGATGACCGCCCCAACGGACAACGGGCCCGTCTACGAAGCAGCGGAGAGCATCGTGGGCGATGCGGCCGCCTACATGCGCGGCCGGGTGCCCGATGCGCTGGCCAAGCTGAAGATCGGCCCCACCGGCCTGGACGACATCATCCGCGCGCGCCGGGCGCAGAAGTAGCGCCATGGAGCTGCTCCAGTACCAGGGCCTGCTGGTCTTCGGGCTCGGCCTGATTGTCGCGCTCGGCGGCTGGATGCTGCGCAGCCACATCCTGCAGATCGTGGCGGAAAAGACGGCCGGCACTGCCTCCGCCAGCGCGGTGAAGGCGCTGGATGAGCGGATCGATGCGCATGACGGCCGGTTGGCGAGCATCGAGACGGCCATGCGCCACCTGCCCACGGCGGAGCAGATGAACGCCCTGACGCTGATGTTCGCGGATCTCCGCGGCGATGTCCGCGCCGTCGGCGCCCGGCTGGAAGGGATGGAGAAGCTGATGACCGCCACCGGCCGGCGCGTGGAGTTGATCGACGAGCACCTGAAGCGAGGCGCCTGATGTCCTACCCCCAGCTGGTGACCGAGGATCGGCGCCTGTCCATCCTGCTGCTGCTGGAAGCCTCCCCGGGTGGTTCGGGGAATGAAGCGCTGCTGCATTCCGCCCTGGGCGATTTCGGCCACAATCCTTCCGGCGACCAGGTGCGCGTGGACCTGGCCTGGCTGGCGGAGCAGGGGCTGGCCACCACCCGGGACACGCACGGCCTGGTGGTGGCCACCATCACCGCGCGCGGGCAGGACGTGGCGCTGGGCCGCGCCGTGGTGCCCGGCGTGAAGAAGCCGAGGCCGCGGTGACATGGCCCGCCGGTCCAGCATCCAGGCACTCGACCCCCGCGTGAAGGCGGCGGTGGACGCCGCCATCACCGAAGGCCGCGCGACGCTCGACGACATCGTCGCCCTGATCCGCGGCATGGGCGGCGACGCCAGCAAATCAGCCGTGCACCGCTACCGCCAGAACTTCGAGGACAGCCTGACCCGGTACCGGGAGGCGCAGGAAGTCGCGGGGAAATGGACCGCCCAGTTCCGCGCGGATCCGGACAGCGATGTGGGCCGCCTGCTGGCGGAAATGGTGAAGACGCTCGCCTTCCAGACCATGGCCGCGGCCGGCGACAACGAAGCGGCGGTGGAGCCTCTGGAACTGGCCCGGCTGGCGCGGATGGTGAAGGCCATCACGGACACGGACCGGGTCAAGGCGGATCTGGAAGCCAAGGCCCGCGCCGACGCCACGGCCAAGGCTGCGGCCGCCGCGGTGGATGCCGTCGATCGCGTCGGCAAGGCCATGCGCCTGGACCCGGAGGCGCTGAAGCGCATCCGGGAGGAAGTCTACGGCATCACGGGAGCAGCAGCATGATCGTCATCGACACCTTCAGCCTGTTCGCGCCGTCCATCTTCGACGTCAGCTGCGCGAACGCCGCGCCTCGGCCACGCGAAGGCCGCCGCTTCAACCCCCGTGCAAACCCGCTTGTGCCCGGCGCCAACGGCCGGAGGGAACGCGAGCGGCGCCTGCGCCAGATGGCGCGCATCCAGGCCAGGCGGGCCATGGGAGGCGCCGCATGACGCCCGAATGCGTCCGGATCGGCGGCGCCACGCTCTGGCTGGGCGACAGCCGGGAGATCGCGCCCACGCTGCCACGCCCCGCGGCCGTGGTGGCGGACCCGCCCTATGGCCAGCGCCTGAAGGTCAACGTCATACGATCCGGCGAGCCGTCGAAGAACTACCCCGCGATCATGGGCGACGACGCGCCCTTCGACCCCGCGCCCTGGCTGCACCTGGCCGACATCATCCTGCTGTGGGGCGCGCATCGCTTCGCGGACCGCATGCCGCCCGGGTCCTGGCTGGTGTGGGACAAGAGGCCGGATGGCGGGCGGCTATGCCAGGGCGATGGCGAAGCCGCGCTGCTGCTGGACAAGCCCTTCCCGCGCCGCCAGCGCGGCGGCCGCCCGCGCCGGCCCGTGCAGCGCCCGATGCGGATCTACCGCCTTCAATGGGGCGGCTGGCATGTGGGGCCGGAGGGGCGGGAGGATGTAGGGCCCGGCAAGCCCCGGGTGCATCCAACCCAGAAGCCCACGGCCCTGATGCGGTGGTGCATCCGCGAAGCGCGGGTGGCCGCCGGCGGGATCATCATGGACCCGTGGATGGGCAGCGGCACCACCCTCGTGGCCGCCCAGCAGTTGGGCCACGACTGCATCGGGATCGAGGCCGAGCGCCGGTACTTCGACATCGCCTGCGAGCGCCTGGCGCGCCTGCAGGCCCAGCCCACGCCCGGCCCTTGGGGCGGGCCACACCCGGAGGGATGACCATGCGCGACGAAGCGGCGACCGAGGCGGAGATCGTGGCGAAGGGCCTGACTGCCCCGCGGCTGACGCCGGACCAGATCGACGGGGCCATCGCGGCGGAGGCGTATCACGTCTTCCCCGGCACCACGCTCACCGTGTGCTGCCTGACGCTGCGGAACGGCTTCTGCGTGACCGGTGAAAGCGCGGCGGCCAGCCCGGAGAACTTCGACCAGGCCATCGGCCGCCGCATCGCCCGGGAGAATGCCCGGGCGAAGATCTGGGCGCTGGAAGGCTACCTGCTGCGTGAGTTTCTGTCCGGCCGTCGGGTTCGCTGAGATTTCTGTGGACAGAGGCGCCATCGGGCATGACGCGGCCGGGCTGCTCCATGTAGGCCGGCTGGGTGCGCCGGATAGGCTGGCGCACCCACGAAAGGCTCTCATCATGCCGACTAAGCGCGACCTCGATGTAGCGTCACTCGCCGAACGCTTTGGGCTGCTGCCCGGCCGGGCGATGGAGCTTTGTGCGTCCATGGCGCCGATGACGGGCTATCTGGCCGTCGAGGCGGTGTTCCTGACCTCCACAAACCTGGTGCGGGTGGGCATCTACCCGGACGACAGCAAGGTCGCTCGCCGCATCCCGGAAAGCGAAGCGCCGCTCTACCTGGCCTTCCACCTTTGGATGGAGGCTTGGTGCGCGCACGGGCAGCGGGGAAGCCAGTCCGCAGAATTCCGGGTTGGGTATGGCACAGTGGAAGCTCGGCTGACCGTGGAGCCGCTTCCGGACGACATTCAGGACGAGGACTTCCCAGCCGGATGACCCCCGCCATTCCCCTCTTCGCCTATCAGCGCGCCTGGTTCCTGGACCGCAGCCGGTTCAAGCTCGGCATGTTCGCCCGCCAGACCGGCAAGACCTTCACCACCACGCTGGAGATCGTGGACAGCTGCATCGAGGCGGCGGCGCAGGGCACGCGCGAGCGCTGGGTGATCCTGTCGCGCGGCGAGCGCCAGGCGAAGGAAGCGATGGACGAGGGCATCAAGCGCCACGCCGCCGCCTATGGCGCCGCCTGCCAGGCCATGGACTACGACTGGGTGGGGGAACAGACGCGGGTGCGGGCGCTGGAGGTGGATTTGCCGAACGGCAGCAAGATCACCGCCCTGCCGGCCAACCCGGACACCGCCCGCGGCTTCAGCGCGAACGTCTTCCTGGACGAATTCGCCTTTCACCAGGACAGCCACGCGATCTGGAAGGCCCTGTTCCCCGTCATCTCCAATGGCTGGCGCCTGCGCATCACCAGCACGCCCAACGGCAAGGGCAACAAGTTCTACGAACTGGTGACGGGCCAGGACGCCACCTGGTCCCGCCACATCGTGGACATCCACCGCGCCGTGGCGGATGGCCTGCCTCGGGACGTGGAGCAACTGCGCGCCGCGATCAACGACGACGACGCCTGGGCCCAGGAATTCGAACTGCACTGGCTGGACGAGGCATCGGCCTGGCTGTCCTTCGACCTCATCAGCGGGGTGGAGCATGAGGACGCCGGGCGGCCGGAGCTGTACCAGGGCGGCCCGGTCTTCGTCGGCGTCGATATCGGCCGGCGCCGGGACCTGTTCGTCATCTGGGTGTGGGAACAGGTGGGGGACGTGATGTGGTGCCGGGAGATCGTGGAGCTGAAGGGCGCCACCTTCGCCCAACAGGACCGCGCCCGCGACCAGGTCTTCGACCGCTACCGCGTGATCCGGTCCGCCTGGGACCAGACGGGCATGGGTGAGAAGCCGGTGGAAGACGCCCAGCGCGCCTACGGCACGACCCGCGTCGAAGGCGTGCTGATGAACGGCGCGGTGCAGCTGCGCCTGGCGACGCTGGCGAAGGAAGCCTTCCAGGACCGCCGCGTGCGTATCCCGGCCGGACGGCCGGCGCTGCGGGCGGACCTGCACAAACTGAAGAAGGAAGTGGGCGCCACCGGCGTGCCGCGCTTCGTGGCGGAGCGCGATGCGAACGGCCACGCGGACCGGGCCTGGGCGTGCTTCCTCGGCCTCGGCGCCGCCGACACGCCGCCGGCGCCGATCGAGTTCCAGACCGTCGGCCAGGGCCGCGCGGCCGCGCCGATCGTGCGGGACTTCATGGGCGGACTGGACGGCTGGGGGCGATGATGCGCGGTCGCGCCACCCCCCAGCCCCGAAACGCGCCCGTTCATACCCGTTTGAAAGGGGCTGAGCGGCTCCGGGGCGATTTCGTGCGCCATCGGAGCGCCCGGCGCCCCACGGGCCTCTGCGGCCAGAAAATCGGCCTTCGCCGGACAAGGGGGCACTGACGTGTCGGACAGCATCGAACAGGCCCCCGCGCCGGCCGAGTTGGCGCGCGAAGTCGCCACCATCGGGACCGACCCGAACCGCTGGCACTACGGCGACAAGATCGCGATCGAGGACCCGATCATCCAGTCGCGCGGCCAGGCCAAGCGCCTGGCCCTGTATGACGAGCTGGAGCGGGACCCGCAGGTGGGGTGCGAGCTGGGCAAGCGCCGCATGGCGTTGCTCGGCCGGGAATGGTCCGTCCATGCCGGGGCGGAGAATGACAGCCGGGCCGAACAGGCGCGGGACCTGGTCGAGCGCGCGTTGAAGGGCAGCAAGTTCAACCAGGCGGTGGAGAAGCTGCTGGACGCCCTGCTGAAGGGCGTGGCGGTGGCGGAGGTGATGTGGGTGATCCGGGGGCGGGAGATCATGCCCGCGGAGCTGCGCGGCCGGGACCCGCTGCGCTTCGAATTCCGGCTGCCGCCCGCCACCACGCCGACGCGCCTCCAGGACGCCCCGCCGCCCGTCGCGGATCTCCGGCTGTTGACCAAGGCGTCTCCGTCGATCGGCGAAGCGGTGCCGCCCCGGAAGTTCGTGCTGCATCGCTTCGGGTCGAAGTATGAGCACCCCTGGGGCCTTGGCCTGGGGTCGCGGCTGTTCTGGCCGGTCTTCTTCAAGCGGCAGGGGATCGGCTTCTGGCTGAGCGGGCTGGAGAAGTTCGGCCAGCCCACGGCGCTGGGCCGCTATCCCAATGGCACGTCGGAGCCAGACCAGGCGAAGCTGCTGGCCGCCCTGCAGGCGATCGCCAGCGAAGCCGGCGTGGCGATCCCGGAGGGGATGGCGGTGGAACTGCTGGAAGCGAAGCGCAACGGCACCTTCGACGGCTATGAGAAGCTGGCCCGCTACATGGACGAGGACATCAGCAAGGTCGTCCTCGGCCAGACGCTGACCACCAGCCAGGGCAGCAGCGGCAGCCGCGCGCTGGGCCAGGTGCACAATGAGGTCCGGCTGGAACTGACCAAGGGCGATGCGGATCTGCTGTCCGACACGCTGAATGGCAGCCTGGTTCGCTGGATCGTGGACTTCAACCTGCCGGGCTACGCCGCGCTGGGCATCCCCTATCCGTCCGTCTGGTGGGATGTGTCGGAGCCGGAGGACCTGGTCGCGCGGGCGGAGCGGGACACCAAGGTCAAGGGCCTCGGCTACAAGCCCACGCCCGAATACATCGAGGGCACCTATGGCGAGGGCTGGGTGCCCGACCAGGCACCGCCGGATGAGCCGCCGCCGACGGTGCCACCCGGCGACAACCTGGCCGCGATGTTCGCGGAGGCCGGCACGCGGGCCCGGGCCAGGATGGGCGGCCAGGTGCCGGAGGTTGCGCTGGCCGAGCAGCTGGGCGCCGCGGCCGCGCCGGAGACGGATGCCTGGCTCGATCGCATCGCCGGCGTCGTCGCCGGCGCCGCCAGCCTGGAGGACGTGGCGTCCGGCCTGCTGAAGCTCTACCCGAGCCTGGCCACCGCCGGGTTGGCGGAGGCGATGTCCCAGGCGCTGGCGGTCGCGCAGCTCACCGGGCGCGCCGAGATCGCCGATAACCTGGCCGCCTGATGTCGGGCGCGATCAACGGGGGCGTCGCCTTCACGCAGCAGGCCGATGCGCTGCGCCAGCGCCTCGGCACGCTGCTGCCGTCCGATCGCTGGACGGACACGCTGGGCGAGGTGAACAACTGGGGCTTCGCCGTCGCCGGCGCCAAGAAGGACAGCCTGCTGCAGTCCATCGGCCAGGCGCTGCTGGAGACGATGCAGGACGGCCGCGATGTGCGGCACTTCCAGCGGCAATTCGCCGCGATCGTGACCCGGGAGGGCTGGACCTATCGCGGCCCGATCGGGTGGCGCGCCCGGGTGATCTTCGAAACCAACCTCGGCCAGTCCCGCGAAGCCGGGAAGTGGCGCCAGATCACCGAAGCGCGGGCAGCGGGGCGGGATCTGTGGGTGCGCTACGTCGCCACCATGGATCTCGCGACGCGGCCGGAGCACGCGGCCTGGAACGGCACCATCCTGCCGCCCGAGCATCCGTGGTGGCGCACCCATAGCCCGAAGAACGGCTGGGGCTGCCGCTGCACCGTGCTGATGGTTTCCCCGGGCATGCTGCGGCGTGAGGGCTGGAAGGTCAGCGACCAGGCGCCGCCGGTCGAGATCGAGGACCGCACCATCAACACCGCGGCCGGCCCGCAGCGGGTGCGCGTGCCGAAGGGCATCGACACCGGCTTCGGGCACAGCCCCGGCCAGCGGCCGATGGATGCGCTGGTGCCGCGGCCGGCGGGTGAGCATCCGCTGGTGACGCTTGGTGACATGACCGCGGGCGATGCGAACGCTGTCCCGAGGATCTTCGGAACGCCGTCTCCGGTGCCGCCGCCGCCAGCGCCGCGCGTCGTGCCGCCACAGAAGATCCTGCCGGGTGATCTGCCGGCGGAAGAGTATGTGAAGCGCTTCCTTGCGGAGTTCGGCGCCGCGCCGGGCAAGCCCGCCCTGTTCCGCGATGTGCTCGGCGCTGACGTGCTGATCAGCGAGGAGATGTTTCGCGATCGCCGGACCGGGGATCTGAAGGTCACCAAGCGGGGCAGAGCGCCCACGATCCTGTTGGCAGCCCAGGCGTTGCTGGACCCCGACGAAGTCTGGACATCGCTGGATGTCACCGGCGACGGCAAGGGCGGCCAGCGCGTTCGCCTGCTGCGATACTACCTCGCATGGTTCACGACGCCCGACCGCCGCCGCACTGGCTTCGCCCTGTTCGAGCAGGGGATCGGCACCTGGCGCGGCGTGACCAGCTTCGAGCCGAGCGCCGGCGAAGACGAGCGCAAGGGCCTGGCCTATCTGGAGCGCCAGCGCCGCGGCGTGCTGCTGTTCAGGCGGGGGGAGTGACGGGCGGGGGAACTGGGTGGGGCCCACCCTCTCCGCGCGGGGATATCTGTGGCCGGGCCCGGCATTGGTCCTTCGCGGGGGCCCGCCCGTCCGCCCCAAGATAGGCGTTCGGCTGACAGCTGTCAGCGTATAATCACGGGTGCCTGAACGCCACGGTGCCGATCCTGAACAGGGATCGCAAGGGCACGTGGCCAAGCAGATCGAAATTTTCCGCCCCGGCCGGCACACCCCGATGTCCGGGGGCGCGCTGACCTTCAGCGAGGCCGACATGGCCGCGACCGTCGCGGCCTATGACCCGGCGGTGCATGAGGCGCCGATCGTCGTCGGCCACCCCGCGCATGATGGCCCGGCCTATGGCTGGGTGGCCGGGCTGGAATTCACCGACGGCGTGCTGCGCGCCGAGCCGCGCCAGGTGGACCCCGCCTTCCAGGAGCTGGTCAACGCAGGGCGGTTCAAGAAGGTCAGCGTCACCTTCTACGCCCCGAACAGCCCGTCCAACCCCAAGCCGGGCGCCTACTACCTGCGCCATGTCGGCTTCCTCGGCGCGCAGCCGCCGGCGGTGAAGGGGCTGAAGTCCGTTTCCTTCGCCGATGGCGAGGAAGGGGTCGTCGAGTTCTCCGAGGGCTACGCAATGGGCGCCGTCGCGCGCCTGTTTCGTGGCTTCCGGGAGTGGATGATCGGCACCCAGGGCCAGGAAGCCGCCGACAAGGCGCTGCCCGCCTGGGACATCGAGCAGCTGGCGGCGCAGGCCGCCGTCGATCAGGCGCGGGAAGTCATGCCCGATCCGGCCCCCGCGCCCGCCTTCACCGAACAACCCACCAAGCCGGAGGTGCCTGACGTGGCCACCCAGAATGCGGGCGGCCAGCCGTCCGCGCGTGAGGCTGAGCTGGAAGCGGAGGCCCAGCGCCTGCGCGACCAGGTCGCCCAGTTCGCGGAGCGTGAGGCCGCCGGCCGCCGCGCCGAGGATGCCGCCTTCTGCGAGCGCCTGGTCGCGGATGGCCGCCTGCTGCCGGCCGTGCAGTCGCTGGCGGTGGGCCTGCTGGCCAAGCTGGATGGCGCCGATGCCGTCAGCTTCGCGGAGGGGCGCGAGGCCGAAACGCCGCGTGACGCGCTGCGCGCCCTGCTGTCCGCCCAGCCCAAGGCCGTGGAGTTCCGCGAGATGGCCGGCGGCGGAGGCCCCCGCAAGGGCGGCCCCGAAGACCCGCACGCGATCGCCGCCGAGGCGGTCGCCTTCCAGGAAGCCGAGGCCAATGCCGGCCGCCATGTCTCGACCGCCCAGGCGGTCGCCCACGTCCGCGCCCAGACCGGCGCCGCAGGAGCCTGAGCCGTGAGCAATCCCGAACTCATCAAGAATTTCACGGCCGGTGGCGCGATCGCTGCCTACCGCCTCGTCCGCCTGTCCGCCGCCGATACGGTGGTGCAGGCGGCGGCCGCGACCGAACCGCTGATCGGCGCGACCATGGATGTGGCGCCCGTCAGTGGCGAGCGCACCGATGTCGTCATCAACGGCATCGCGCTGGTCGAGGCCGGCGGCGCGGTCGCGCTGACCAACCTCGTCACCTCCGACGCCACCGGCCGCGCCGTCGCCGCCGCGCCGGCCACCGGGGTGAACAACCGCATCATCGGCGTCCCGCTGGAAGCGGCGGTCGCCGCGGGCGACATCATCCGGGTGCTGCTCAGCCCCGGTTCCCTCCAGGGCTGATCAGGAGCATCTGACGTGGCAACCACTGCCTTTCCGGTCAATCCGGAACTCACCGCCATCGCCATCGGCTACCGCAACCGCGATGTGGACCTGATCGCGGATCGCGTGCTGCCGCGCGTCACCACCGCGAAGCGCTTCAACTACCGGCGCTATCCGGCCGGCGAGGCCTACACCGTCCCCAGCACTCGCGTGGGCCGGAAGTCCGACCCCACGATGGTGGACTTCAGCGGGACGGACGCGACGGACGAGTGCATCGACTACGGCCTCGACGACATGATCCCGAACGATGAGCAGGAGGCATGGAACAGCATGCCGAAGGCTCCCGGCGCGGTTTCGCCGATGGCGAAGTCCACGTCTCTGCTGACCGGGCTTATCCTGCTGGACCGCGAGATCCGCGTGGCGAACACGGTCTTCGCGCAGGCGACCTATCCGTCCACGAACCGCACCGTGCTGTCCGGCGCCAGCCAATGGTCCGACTTCACCAACGCCAACCCGCTGGACGCCATGCTGGCGGCGCTGGACATCCCGATCTTTCGCCCGAACGTGGCGGTCTTCGGCCAGGCCACCTGGACGAAGGTGCGCCAGCACCCCCGGGTGATCCAGGCGGTCTACGGCACCGCCCAGACCGGCGGCGCCATCAGCAAGGATCAGATGGCCGCGCTGCTGGAAGTGCGGGAGGTCGTGGTCGGCGCCGGCTTCGTCAACACCGCGCGGCGCGGCCAGACGCCCACCATCTCGCGCGTCTGGGGCAAGCACGCGGCCTTCCTGTACGTGTCGGAGGAACAGGCGGCGGCGGACCAGCCCACCTTCGGCTTCACCGCCCAGTGGGGTTCCCGGATCGCCGGGTCCATCGCCGCGCCGCGCGCCGGCCTGCGGGGCAGTGAGATCGTCCGCGTCGGCGAGAGCGTGAAGGAGGTCATCGCGGCCGCCGACAGCGGCTACTACTTCGAGAACGCGGTCGCCTGATGGCGAAGGCCCCGAAGGCGGCGGAAGCCGCCAGCCCCGCCCCGCCGGTGGACGCCGCGCCACCGTCGGCGCCGGAGCCCGTGGACGCCGCGCCACCGCCGGCGCCGGAGCCCGTGGACGCCGCGCCACCACCGGCGCCGGAGCCCGTGGTCACGCGTGGCACCCTCGACGTCATCATCCTGCAGCCCGTGAGGCACGACAACGAAGACCTGGTCATCGGCCGGAGCTACACGATCGAGGCCAAGGCCGCCCAGGCGCTGATCGATTGCGGCGCGGCCGAGGAAGGCGACTGATGTTCCCCGTGGACCCCGCCGCCCCCACGCCGATCGAGCGTGCCGCCGCCGCCATCCAGGACGCGCCCGTGCCGGCGATCGGCCGCATCGTGCTCTACGCGCCGACGGCGGCGGAGCGCGAGGGGCGTGGCAGCGCGGACTACTACCCGGCGGTGATCACCCGCGTGTGGTCGCGGGACTGCGTGAACCTGCATGTCCTGGCCGATGCCGGCCCCGCCTTCGCGGTGACGTCCGTGAACTTCTTCCTGCTGCCGGCCGAGCGCACCTGGCGCTGGCCACCGCGGGCCTGATCATGCCCTACGCCACCCAGGCGGACCTGGTCGCGCGCTTCGGTTCCACGGAACTGGCGCAGCTCACCGACCGGACCGCCGGCACCACGATCGACGCGGCCGTCGTCTCCGCCGCCCTGGCGGATGCGGACGCGCTGATCGAAGGCTACCTGGCGCAGCGCTACGCCCTGCCGGTGGCGCCCGTGCCGGCCATGCTGCTGCGGGTGGCGGCCGATGTGGCGCGGTACATGCTGCACGGAAACGCGGCCAGCGACGCCGTGCGAACCGCCTATGAAGACGCCTTGAAGGTGCTGCGCGATCTGGCCGATGGCCGGGCCGCGCTGCCCGGCGCCGCCGCCGCCCCCGCCGGCGCCACGCCCGCGGCCGCCGGCGGTGGGCGCGTGCTGGTCAGCGCGCCGGACCGCGTCTTCGCCCGGGCCAGCCTGCCGGACTACTTCGGATGATCGGCGGCACGACGATCGAGGTCGATGACCGCCAGGTGAAGGCCGCATTCGCGCGCCTCGCCGCGCGGGCTGTGGACCCGGGCCCGATCCTGGATGAGATCGGCGACAACCTGACCGAGATGCGCCGCGCCCGCTTCATTCGAGGCCAGGGGCCGAACCGCGTGCCCTGGAAGGCCAAGCGACCGCGCAAGGATGGCAAGAACCTGCCCCTGGTGGTCAGCGGCCGCCTGCGGGACACGCTGGCCTGGCAGCGCGAAGGTGATGCTGTGCTGATCGGCAGCGACCTGCCGTATGCCCGCATCCACGAACTGGGGGGCGAGATCACGCAGTACGCCTATTCGCGCAAGGTGGGCTTCCGCGCCGGCACCGTGCGTGGCCAGCAGCGCCAGGTCTTCGCGCGGCGGCAGGATGCGACGAGCTTCAAGCCCGTCACCTATGGGGAGCGGCTGATCAAGATCCCCGCCCGGCCCTTCCTCGCGCCGGATGCCGAGGACACGGCCGAGATCCAGGATATCGTCGATCGCCAGATCCAGCGCGCCATCGGCGGTGCCGCATGATCCAGCGCCTGGTCATTGCGCGCCTTCGCGCCACCATGATGCCGCCGCTGAAGCTGGTGGAAGGGCTGGGCGAATTCAGTGCGCTGCAGGCGCCGCCGCCCGATGCTCTGCTGCCTGCGGCCTACGCCATGCCGATCGCCAGCCTCGGGGGCGCGAACAACCTGGCCGCCGGCGGCTTCCGCCAGCGGGCGCAAGAGACCTTCGCCGTGGTGCTGCTGCACCGGAACCTGCGGGATGCGCGGGGTGCGGCCGCCGCCGTCGATCTCTCCGAAACGCTGATCCCCGCGCTACGCGCCGCCCTGCTGGGCTGGGTGCCGGCGGCGGGCTGGGAACAGGTCGAGATGCGGTCCGGCCGTCTGCTCGACATCGAAGACAACGTGCTGGCCTGGCGGGAGGATTACGTCACCGCCTGCCAGCTGCGCATGGCCTGAGGGGGCACCATGGAAGGCGGCGGCAGCTACATCATCCAGGCGGATGGCACCCGCGTGCGGGCGGAGGAGCCCACGCGGTCCCACCCCGCCGGCGACGCGCCACGCAACGCGGATGGCCAGGTGATCGGCTATGACGGCCTGCCCGTGGCCCAGTCGGCCGAGCAGACCGCCGCGCCACGCCGGCGCCGTCCGCGGGCCGTGCCCGCACCGGCGGCGCCCACCGATCCCGCGCCCGAACCGGCATCCCAGCCTGAGGAGGCCTGATCCATGGCCCGCTATTCGCACATGGTCGCGCTGGTGAAGCGCGAGACCACCTACGCCACAGACAGCGTTCCGACCAACACGGCCGACGCCGTCCTGTTCCAGGACGTGGAGTGGACGCCGATGGAGGCGGACCAGGTCGAGCGCCCGATGGTGCTGCCCTACTACGGCAACGATCCGGTCAGCCTGGTGGCCACGCGCAATAGGCTGGTGGGGTCCGTGGACCTTGCCGGTGGTGGCACCCCGCTGGGCACCGCGCCCCGCTATGCCGCCCTGCTCCGGGCCTGCGGCCTGGCGGAGGCGATCACCGCCACCACCCGCGTGGACTACACGCCGGTCAGCGGCGCTGAGGACAGCGCCAGCATCTACCACTTCCTGGACGGCACGCGGCAGCAGGGCCTGGGCGCCCGCGGCGACTTCAGCATCGAGATGCAGGCGCGCCAGATCCCGCGCATCCGCTTCGACCTGCAGGGCCTCTACGTCGCGCCCACGGCCGTGGCATTGCCGGTGCCGACGCTGACGGGCTTCCAGGCGCCGCTGCCGGTCAGCCAGGCCAACACGCCCACCTGCACGCTGAACGGCCAGAACGTCGTGCTGCGGCAGTTCCAGTACCGGCACGGCAACCAGATCGCGATGCGGGACATGCCCGGCAGCCGCGCCCTGCGGATCACCGGCCGCCAGCCCACTGCCAGCGTGACGATCGAGGCGCCGGACGGCCTGACGCCGAACTTCTTCACCTCGCTCGGCAGCCTGGTCGCCTTCAGCGTGACGCACGGCACGGTGGGCGGAAACATCTGCACCATCGACCTGGCCCAGTCCCGCCTGCTGAACCCGCGCTACAGCAACGAGGACAACATCGCGATGCTGTCCTTCGACCTGCGGCCCGAGCCCAGCAGCGCCGGCAACGACGAATTCCGCCTGCGCCTGACCTGAAGGAGATCCGCATGTTCGTTCTGCAGTCCGAGCCGCGCTGGACCTGGCCCGTGGTGGTCAAGCATCCCGGGGCCGATGGCGCCCTGGCGGAGCACCGGTTCAGCGCCGTGTGGCGCCTGGTCCCGAAGGAGGACCGGGAGCGTCTGGGCCTCACGGAAGACGGCACGGACCAGCTGCTGCGTCAGTCCATCGTCCAGGTGAATGACGTGGTGGACGAGAACAAGCAGCCGATCCCGCACAGCGCGGAGCTGCTGGGAGCGCTGATCCGCAACCCGTGGGTCAGGCGGGGGCTGATCGACGCCTATGCCAACGCGCTGGCGGGCATGCCGCCCGCGGCCGCGGTGGGAAACTGAAGGCCGCCGCGCGGGCCTGGGCGAGTGCAGGGCGGCGCGGCGGCGATGCGGTGGACCTGGCGGCGCAGGCGGCGGGACTGGGCCTGCCCCCGGAAATGGCTGCGGCGCTGGCGGCATCGTCGCCAGCCGCGGCGCCCGAAGCATTCGAAGTAATGCCGGAGAACTGGGACGCGATGCGGTTGTTCCTGGCCATGGAGACGCAGTGGCGCCGCGCCGGCATGTCCGGCATCGCGACCGGGCTGGACTATGCCGTGCTGCGCCCCGTGGCGCGCCTGTGCGGCCTGGTCGTCGGCGCTGACCTGTTCGACCGCGTCCGCATCATGGAAGGCGCCGCGCTGCTGGCGATGGCGGAGGCAGCGGGCCGATGAGCGACCTTCGCCTTGTCCTTCGCATCACCGGCGATGGCAGCGGCCTGAAGGCCGAGATCGACGGCGCGAATTCGAAGATCGACGACCTCGGCAAGACGGGACGGCGCGTCGGCACCGATGTCTCGGCCGGGGCGCGGGAGGCTTCCCAGGGCGTCAGCGGCCTGACCGGCACCATCGTCAACGCGGTCGCGGCCGCCGGCGGGATGGCGACCATCAGCGGGGCGCTGCTGGCCATAGCGCGCGCCGGTGACAGCGCGACGCAGAGCCTGGCGCAGCTGCAGCAGGCCACCGGCAGCCTGGTCCGGGCGCGGGAGGTCTATGACGCGCTCTACAAGTCGAGCCTCCAGACCGGCGTGGCGGTGGCGGACAGCTCGGCCGCCTTCACGCGCTTCAGCATCGCGGCGCGGGAGATCGGCGCGACCTCCGACCAGGTGCTGCGCCTGGTCACCGGCCTCCAGCGCGCGGCGATCGCCAGCAATGCGAGCCGTGAGGAAGTGACCAGCGCCACGCTGCAGTTGGGCCAAGCGCTCGCTTCCGGCGTGCTGCAGGGCGATGAGCTGCGGTCGGTGCTGGAAGCCATGCCAGCGCTGGCGGAGGTGCTGGCGCGAGAGCTGGGCGTGTCGATCGGCGAGATGCGGAAGCTGGGGAGTGAAGGCCAGCTGACGGCGGACCGGGTTTTCCCGGCGCTGATCCGGGCGACCGAGCAGCTCGGCCAGCGCATGGAGCAGGCGCCCCTGTCCATGGGCCGTGCCCTCGGCCAGCTGACGACCGCCACGCAAGGCTTCCTGGCCAAGCTGGATGAGGCCGTGGGCCTTTCCACCCGCATTGCGCAGGGCCTTTCGACCGCGGCTGGCGCGCTGGAGCGCATCCGGCAGGGTGGCGGGCTGCTGACGGATGCGGAGCGCCTGGCGCAGCGGCGCGTAGAGGTGCAGCGCCTGGGCAATGAGCTGGGCCAGCTCGAAGCCGGATCCACCGGCGGCGATGAACTGCGGGCGCAGGTCCGGCGCGGCGTGATCCGCCCGGGGGCGGTGGGCGCCGCCGCCGCGAACAGCGACATCGCCTATGAGCAACTGCTGGGCATCACGCGCCAGGAATACTTCCGCGCGGTCGAGGAACTGGACAGCGCCGAGCGCGCCTCCACCGTCGCGCGCATCGAGGAGCGGGATCGCGCGGAGCGCCAGGCGGCTGACGCCCGGCGCACCCGATCGACGACCGAGATCAATGAACTGCGCGAGACGCTGGATCGGCGCCTGCGCATCCAGCGCGATGCGGCCGAGCGCGAGAAGACCATCACCGACGGGATCGATAGCGGCGCCATCTCCCCGGGTGTGGGCGCCGCGCTGCGGGAGCAATCCGCCCGCCAGCTGCGGGAGGACCTGGCCAAGCTGGACGAGCGGCCGGCCGCGCGTGGCGGTGCCCGCGGCGACGATGGCGTGGCCGCGACGCTGCGTGACCTGCGGGAACTGAACGCGGAAGGCCGGCGGCTTGAGCAATCCGTGCGCACGCCGCTGGAGACGCTGAGCGCTTCGACCGCTGAGTATGCGGAACTGCTGCGCGCCGGCGTCATCAGCCAGGAGACGTACAACCGCGCGCTGTCCCGCGCCGGGGAGCAGTACCGCCGCACGCTGGTCCCGGACGAGGAATTCGAGCGGAACAACCGCGCCTTCCAGGAACTCGGCCGGATCACCGAAGGCACCTTCGACAACGTCGGCCGAGCCATTACCCAGGCTGCCGTCCAAGGGCAGGATGGGTTCCGCGACCTCAACCGTGTCGGCCTGGCTGTCGCGTCCGAACTGACCCAGGCTTTCGTAAAGCTGGCGCTGCTGAACCCGATCAAGAATGCCCTCGGCATGGGCAATTCCAGCACGCTCATGGATGTCTTCAGCGCCATCGGCGGCAGCTACCGGTCCGGCACGGGCGCCTTCTACGGTTCGGGCCCCAGCACGATTGACGCCTCCGGCGGCGGCTTCCTGTTCCATACCGGCGGCGTCGCGGGGCATGACGCCGCCCCGTTCCGCGCGGCACCGCCCGCGCTGTTCAGCAACGCGCCGCGCTACCACGCCGGCGGCGCGGTGGGGCCGGACGAAGTGCCGGCCATCCTCCGCCGGGGGGAAGGCGTCTTCACGCCGGAGCAGATGGCCCGCCTCAGCCCCGCGGGCGGCGGCGGCCAGACCTTCGCACCCACCATCCACTTCACGGGCAATGCCGGGTCGCCCGAGGATCGCGACGCGCTGATCCAGGGCATGCGGGCGCTGTGGCTGCAGGATCTGCGCGGGTCCGTCCCGGGCATCGTCACCGCCGCCAAGGGCAGCCTGCGCCAGGATGTGCAGCGCATGGGCATGGATCGCGCCCTGGGGACCGTGGCATGACGATCCTCACGCCGCCCGCCGTGTTCCTCAGCCCGTCCTCGCTGACCCTGGCGCCGATCGCCAACACGATGAGCGGCGGCCGCAGCCCGCTGGATGGGACGGAGCAGACGCTGGCGCTGCCCGGCAGCCGCTTCGGCGCCAGCCTGGGCTGGTCCGGGCTCGGCCAGGATGAATGGCGGCCGCTGCTGGCCTTCATCACCGCGCTGGGCGGCACCGCCGGCCGCTTCGCCTGGGCGCCGCCATTGCCGCGCCGTGCTCTCGGCGTTGCTGGCCGCACGAACATGGTCCCGAACGGGCAGTTCATCGGCGCCGCCACCGGCACGCCGGGTACGCCCGGCACGGGCTGGACGCTGAGCGGCCTGGCCGGTGGCAGCCTCGCGATCAGCGGCGTCGGCGTGGATACGGATGGCGCCGCCTATGCGGATGTCACCGCCTCCGGCACCGCGGCAAACTCCTTGGTCGCGCGACTGGAGATGTCCCCCGGCGCCGCGGTCGCCGAAGGACATGTGATGAGCGTGGGCACGACGCTGCAGTTCGTCGGCACACCCACCAACATCACTCAGGTCACAAGCCGCATCGCCTTCTTCACGGCAGGCGGTGCCGGTATCTCCGAAGTCGCTTCCATCACCACCACCGCCCCGCTTTCCAGCGCCACTCGCCGCACCGCCACAGGGCCCGCGCCTGCCACCACCGCCACCGCCCGCCTTAGGATCGACGTGCGCACCAACGTGGGCGCGACCTACCTGGTCACGCTTCGGATCAAGCAGCCGCAGCTGGAGCGCGCTGCAGCCGCCAGCCCCTACATCGCCACCAGCGGCAGCCCTGCCACGGTCCTCGAAGGCCCCTTCGTGGTCGCGGCCACAGCCGCCGGCAGCACGGTCGCGCTCCGGGGCTGGGCGGCGCAGGCCGATGCGGTGCGGGCAGGCGACCTGGTGTCCTGGGTGGATGCCTCCGGCCGTTCCCGGCTGCACATGGCAACCGCCGATGCGGTGGCGGCCGAGGACGGGACCTGCACCCTGGCCTTCGCGCCCCCGCTTCGCCGGGCATTGGCGGCCAACACCGCCGTGAGCTTCACGGCACCCACCGCCATATGGCGCCTCACCCAGAACCGCAACCCGATGGAGCTGGTCCGCGGCCTGGTGGCCGGCGGGACGCTGGAGATCGAGGAGGCGCTGCTGTGACGCGCGGGCTTGGCGCGGCCGCCGAAGCGGCCATCCAGCAGGACAGCGTGGCCACGCTGACGGCCGTGGAGGTGCTGTTCGGCAGTGGCCCGGTGCGGCTGGTGAACGGCCTGTCGCCCATCGTGATCGAGGGCGTGGAGTACCAGCCCGCCGGCATCCTCGGCAGCGTCAGCACCATCGCGGAGAAGGCGGAGCTGTCGAGCGCGGGGATCAGCCTGTCCCTGTCCGCCATCCCGCCGGATGTGGTCGCCATCGCGATGGCGGAGCCCTACCAGGGCCGGCGCGTGACGGTGTGGGAAGTGATCCTGGACCTGGACACGGGCCTGGTTGTGCAGGCGGAGATCGCCTTCCGGGGCCGCGCCAACCAGATGAACATCGAGCTGGGCGAGCTGGCGACCATAGAACTGACGGCGGATGACCGCCTGGTGGACATGGATCGGCCCAACCTCAGCCGGTACACGGATGAGGACCAGAAGCGCCGCTTCCCCGGCGACCGTGGCTTCGAATTCGTCGCGGCGACGGCGGAGAAGGATGTCGTCTGGCCGTCGCGGAGCTTCGGGACGTGACGGATCGCGTGGATCTGCCGCGGCTGCAGGACTGGCCTGAACGGCTGGCGGAGCTGGTGGAAGACAGGCGGCATGCCCCCTTTCGCTGGGGCGGCCATGACTGCGTTCTGTGGGCGGCGGACGCGGTGCTGGCTTGCACCGGCCAGGACCCGGCGGCGGAATGGCGCGGGCGCTACGCGACCGAGGCGGAGGCCGACGCCATCATCGGCACCGCGGGCGGGCTGGCCGAACTGGTCGCCAGGGCCCAGGCGCAGCGTGGCGCCGGGGAGTGCGCTGTGGCTCACGCCCAGCGCGGGGACACGGCGCTTGTCGAGTACGGCAACACCCTCATGATGGGGGTGGTACTGGGCGACCTGGTCGCCGTGCCTGGCCTGAACGGCCTCGTCTTCCTAAAGCTGCGCGCCGCCCGCCGCGCCTGGGTGACCTGATGCCGGCGATCATTCCTGTCGTAATCGCGGCAGCTGCAAGCTACGGCGCATTTGTGGCCTTGGGCGCGACCGTGACACTGCTGAGTGCTGTCGTCGTGACTGCGGTAGGCGCGATCGCGGCCTACGCAACCAGTGCGCTGATGAACCACGTCACCGGCGCCAACAAGAAGCGTAGCGCCGGCGGACTGACGATAGACGCGCAGGACCGCACCCAGTCCATCCGCCAGGCCGTCGGGCCGCGCCGCATGGTATATGGCCGCGCCCGGGTCGGCGGCACGTTGGTCTACGTGGCCAGCAGCTCCCGGAAGGTCGAGGATCTGCCCACGAACATCTTCGGGCAGCCGCAGGGCGCTGATGACCTGCGCTATCTGCACCTGGTCACGGTGCTGGCCGGCCATGTCATCGACGGGGTCGAGGGCGTCTACATCAACGACCAGATCGTCTACCGCAGCGAGCTGGACGGGGACGGCATGGTCTCCAACGACGCCAGCCCCTTCAAGGGCAAGGTCCGCATCCGGATCTACGATGGCCGGCAGACGACGGCGGACCGCTTCCTGATGGCCGAAAGCCCGGATGGATGGTCCGCGGATCACAAGCTGCTGGGTTGCGCCTACCTGTACGTCCGGCTGGAGTACGACCCGGGGGTTTTCCAGGGCGGATTGCAGAACATCGCCGCCCTGGTCCGTGGCAAGGCGGATATCTGGGACCCGCGCACGGGCGCGTCCGGCTACACCACCAACTGGGCGCTTTGCGTGCTGGACTACCTGCGCAGCCCGATGGGCATGGCCTGCGGGGATGATGAGATCGACCTGCCGAGCTTCATCGCCGCCGCGAACCTGAGCGACGAGAAGGTCCCGATCGACATCCTGGTCTTCCAGCCGCGCTACACCTGCGACACGACCTTCACCGTGGACCGCACCCGGCGCGAGATCCTGGGGGACATGCTGACCGGCGGCGCCGGCGTCCTGCCCTATGTCAAAGGCCGGTACCGGCTGGAAGGCGCGGCCTACACCGCGCCCACTGCCACCCTGACCGTATCCGACATCGCCGGGCCGGTGAAGGTCACGACGCGGCCGCCGCTGCGGGACCTCTACAACGGGGTCAAAGGCACCTTCATCGACCCTTCAAAGGGGTGGCAGGCGGCCGAGTTCCCCGCCGTGACAGCCCCGGTCTATGAGGCCGAGGACGGGGAGCGCCTGTGGCGGGAGATCGAGCTTCCCGTGACCATCGACCCGATCCGCGCCCAGCGGCTGGCGAAGCTGGAGCTGCTGCGCGGCCGCGACGCGCTCTCGATCGAGGTGCCCCTGCAATACCGCGCTTTCCGCTTCGCGGTGCGCCAGGTGCTGTCCGTGACGATCGACTACCTCGGCCTGGCCGCCAAGCCGATGCGCATCATCGAATGGAGCTTCACCAAGTCCGCCGGGACGGTGAACGTGGTGCTGAAGGAGGACAATGCGGCCTCCTACGCCTGGTTCTTCTTCGACGCGACGGTGCCCGCGCCGGTGCCGGATACCACGCTGGTGTCCCCCTACAACGTGCCCGCCCCGGCCGGCTTGGCGATGGCGGAGGAGCTGTACGTCACGCGCGCCGGTACTGGCGTGCGAACCCGCGCCATCCTCAGCTGGTCGCCTGCGGCCCACCCCTTCGTCGTGGGCTATGACGTGCAATATCGGGCCGCCGGCGAGGAATGGCGGACCGCCGCGGGCACAGCGGGCGAAACCAGCACCATCATCCAGGACTTGGCCGAAGGCGCCTATGAATGGCGGGTCAGGGCGCGGACCGGCCTTGCCGGCGGCACCTGGGCGACGCTGGCCGCGCCGATCGGCGGCCTTGCCGCGCAGCCACCCGCACCGATCACCGGCCTCGGCATCCAGACCATCGGCGGGGTGGCGTTCCTGGCCTGGGACCAGCACCCCGATCTGGATGTGCTGGTGGGCGGGCGGATCGAGATCCGGCACACGCCGAGCACGAGCGGCGCAGTCTGGGCGGGGGCGACCAGCATCGGCACAGCGTTGCCCGGCACCTCCGCCTTCGCGACGCTGCCGCTCAAGCCCGGCACTTATCTGGTGAAGGCGGTGGATGCTGGTGGCCGGTATGGCGATCAGGCCGCCGCCATCAGCACCGACGCCGCCACCGCCCTGGCCTTCGCCAACCTGGCCACCCTCACCGAGCATGCGGCATTCAGCGGCGCCAAGACCGGAACGGTCGTCGTCAGCGGCACCCTGCGGCTTGGCTCGGGCGGGGATGTGGACGGCGTCTCCGACTGGGACAGCGTCCCGGACCTGGACGGGCTGGGCGGCGTCGCGGCGGCTGGCAGCTACGCTTTCAGCGGCGGCATGGACCTTGGCGCCGTGAAGGCGGTCCGCCTGACCAGCCGCATCAGGGCGACCGTGGTCAACCAGCTGGACCAGATCGACGGCCGCGCGGCGCCAATCGACGACTGGACGGATTTCGACGGCGCCGCCGGCGGCGAGGCCGATGCCTGGGTCGAATGCAGGACCACGCCGGACAACCCGGCCGGGACGCCCACCTGGTCCGACTGGCGGCGCGTGGATCAGGCCGAGGTCACGGCCCGCGGCATCCAGTGGCGCGCCCAGCTGCGGTCCTTCGACCCCGCTTTCAACATCCATGTCGCCGAGCTTTCGGCGACCGCAGACGAGGTGGTGTGATGCCCCAGCATGACCTGGACGTGGCCAATTCCAACGGCGCCGGTTTCCGGAGCGATTTGAACGGGGCGCTGGTGGCCCTCGGCTCCACCATGAAGGGGCCCACCCCACCGCCATCCCCCATTGCCGGCATGGCCTGGCTGGAAGACGACAGCCCCACCACCACCCGCTGGTCCCTGCGGTTCTACGACGGCGCGGGCTGGGTCTATGCCGGCGAGATCGATACCAGCAACGACCGGTTCATCCCGGCCGGGCTGTTCCAGCTGGGCGCCGCCGCGACCCCAGGCTTCGCGCCGGCCGGCGACCCGGATACCGGCATGTGGTCGCCGGGCGCCAATGTGCTGGCCTGGTCCACCAGCGGGGCGGAGCGGTTCAGGGTCGGCGCAACGGGGCTTTTCAGCATCGGCACGACCTCGGCAGCGGGCCTGCTGCACGTCGCCAACACGCTGCAGAACTCGCTGATTGCCCAGGTGCGGATCGAGAACGCCAACCCGTCCGGCAGCTTCGCCGAGCTGATGCTGCATGACGGCCGGGGCTCGACCGACCTCAAGCGCCAGGTGTTCCGGAACGTCCAGGGCGAGCTGCTCATCGGCACCGTGAATGACCTGGAAACCGTCTTCACCGAGCGGTGGCGCATGAATGCGACGGGGGCCATCCGCCACGGCAACCCGGCCCATCTGATGCGGTCCGATGAGCGCTTCAGCATCGTCGGACCGCTGGGCGCAAAGGCCGGTGCGAACAACACCCCCAGCCTGGTGGTTGGCACGCAGGACAACACCTTCCTGGCCGAGTTCTTCAATTCGGCCACCGCCTCGATCGGCAGTATCACCGCCGCCGGCGGAGGCACCGGCGTTTCCTTCAACACGACCTCCGACGAGCGCCTGAAGGAGGTGAAGGCAGGCGCGCGGCCGGATATCGATGCCCTGTGGGCCGCGCTGAGGCCGGAGATCGTGACGCGCATTGATGCGCCGGAAGCCGTGCCGCACCTGGCCTTCCTCGCGCAGCGGGTGGCGGCCGCCGTGCCGGACGCCGTCACCGTGGGGAGCGAGGCGGGGCCAGGCGATCCCGGCTTCGAGCCCTGGGCGGTGGATTATGGCCGCCTGACGCCGGCCATCATGGCCCTGCTGATCAGCCTGGCCGATCGGGTGGCGGTGCTGGAGCGCTATTTGGCGCCCGGGCCGTCGCTTGGTGGGCTGACGGATGTCAGCCTCGATCCTGCACCCCGCGCGCGCGAAGGCTGAGCCATGCAGCCCTATTCCCCCGCCGGCGCCGCCCAGAAGACCACCGTCACCGCCTCCGGCGTGCTGGTGCCTCTGAACCCTTGGGTGGATACTGGTGGTGGGGCGATCTGCGTGACCGTCCGCGGCGTCAACGACGTGTTCCTGCAATGGGGCAGCAGTGGGGCCGTGACCTGCACTGAGGCAAATGGCCATCCCTGCCTCGGCCGGAGTGCCAATGTCTTCGCAGTGCCTGGAAACGCGACACACATCTTCCTGATCACGCAATCGGGCCTGACGTCCGAAGTCCAGGTTTCCCAAGGCAGAGGCCTGTAAGGGCCATGCTGATCTCGGCGCGGCGGCGCCGCAGCACTGCGGCGCTCGGCTTGGTGGTCCTAGCGGAAGGGCGTATCGGGAGCGAAGCCACCTTCACGCGCGCCCAGCTATCCAGCTTTTCGGTAGCAGACGGCTTCATCGCCCCTCTGGTCGTGGTTTCAGCCAGCGTGATCGCCTCGAGCGCGACCTTCACCCGCGCGCAGTCCGACGCCTTGGCGACCGGAGACGTCTGATGGCCATTCGCACCTATGTCGCCGATGAGCCCCGGTTCGTGGCCCCCCGAAATTGGCTCCTGTTCGAGGGGCAGCGAACCAACAGTTTCCGCAACCCACGGTGCGAGGGCGCCGTTGTAGGTACCCCCGGCAGTCTGCCCACATTCTGGTCTTTCGCTTCGGCGCTGGGGCTGACAACGGGTGTCGTGGGCACCGGGAATGAGGACGGCCTGCCCTACATCGATCTGCGCTTCTTCGGGACGCCGACGTCCAGCGGCACGCTTCAGGTCAACCATGACGTGGCGCCGACTGCCAGTGACGGGCAGATTTGGACTTACAGCCTGTACTCACGGTTGGTTGCCGGCAGCCTGTCCAATGTCGGTGCCGCCGCCATGGTCGCCACAGCGGGTACTGGCAATGTTGTTACCAACTACACGCTGCAAGCCTCGAGCCTTCGGGAAAACCGGACCACATGCACCGTCACGGCTGCGGGGGGGGCAGCCAACATCGTAGGGCGGCTGCGTTTTCCCGTGACCATCAACCTGCCTGTCGACGCCACCGTCCGTATTGGTGCGATCCAGTTGGAGCAGGGGCCTTCGGCCTCCACGCCTATCCTCCCACCCGTTGGTTCCCCGGCAGTCAGCACGCGCGGCCGTGATAGCTTGGTGCAGCCTTCGTCCGGCCTTCTGCCAGGCCTCGAGGGCAGCATCATCTTCCAGGCGATGATCGCTGCCGACGCGCCGGCCGGGGCTGACCAGATGATTTTTCAGCTCGACAACAATGCTGACACCGACCGGATCAGGGTGCGGAACTTGGCCGGCGGTTCCACCATCGTAGCTGGGACGGTTATCGGTGGCGCGAGCGTTGATGCGCCGAGCGTCGGCACCATCGTGCCCGGGACGCCTTTTAGGGGCATCATGACGCTGACCAAGGCCGGCCGACTGGCCATAATGCTCAGTGGCGGCACGGTGCAGTCCCTCAATGGGCTGCCCGCCTCACTCCCCTGGCTTCGTATGGGCAACAACCTGGCCGGTACAGCTGGCCTGTTCGGCGAGATCGGGCGGATCGAGACCCGTGGTGCGGTGATCGCGGACGGGGATATGCAAAGCGTCCTGAACGCGCTTTGAAAGCGGGAGGCAGCTGTGACGCAATGGGTTGAGCATCGCTGGTACGGGCCAGTCGCCGTCATGGAGCAGGTCAGGGCGTCGCTGCCCGTCGACCCTCTGATCATCGGAGCGCTCGTGCCGCCGTTGGGGGAACCGCTGCGCGCACTGGACGGGGATGCTGCGATATCGTTCCTCGCGGCCGAGGCGCTTCCCAAGCCGGAGGGGGTTCGCGACGACAGGCCGGAGACGATCCGGGCGCTTCAGGGCGTGCTGTAGGCGCGACAGGGAAGCGGTCCTAAGGCCAAAGGACGATCGTCCTCCGCCGCTGAGCCCAGCGGCCTTTTCAGCGGAAAGACCATTTGTCGCGCTGCGGAAGAACCAAACGGCGCGCTACAGCGTTAACGCTCGAGACGGGTTGGCCTGCGGGTCCGCACCTGAGCGACGGGCGGTGCTCGGGCTCGTACCGACATCCCCGCCGGGTCCAGCCCCTCGGCGCAAGACATCGGTCCGGACCGGCAGTGCAAAAACCTAGAGTTCGTCCGGACCAATGGATATCGTTGGCTCATGAAACCCGTCCGACCCGCTCTCGGTGCCAAGTCGTTCACGTGCCCCCACTGCGCTGCCTTCTCTCACCAAGTGTGGTACCGGCTGTTAGCAGTCGACCTGCAAAGGGAAGAACTCAAGCTTAACGAAGCTAAAGCGGCAGCAGCGGCTTTCCTTAGCGCCCAGCAATCGCCTCCCCGCGCTGCTGCCCCGTCGACAACTCCGTCTAACACCATGATGCCATTTCTCCTTCCCGCGTTTGGCAGTCCGGCGGTCGACAAATCCGTACAAGGCACGTTGCTCTCCGGTTGCGTCTCCTGCCAGCAACTTGCCGTCTGGGTGTCCGGCAAGATTGTCCATCCTGCGACCGAACTCGCTGCCCTCCCGCATCCAGAGATGCCGAAAGAAGCAATAAAGACGTTCAGGGAGGCCGCCATTATTGCGGCTCTCTCTCCTCGATCAGCCACCGCTCTCCTGCGCCTCGCGGTCGAGCAAATTTGCCGCGAGACTGATGTGAAGCCCGCTCGCATCAACGAAATGATTGCTGAGCTTGTCGCGAAGGGGCTGCCTTCACAGGTCCAAATGGCCCTCGACATTGTCCGGGTGACTGGCAACGACGCAGTCCACCCCGGGCAGATCGACACAGACAACGCGGAAACTGCCGCTAAACTTTTCGATCTTGTAAATCTCGTAGTAGAAGAGGTTATCGCGCGCCCGCGTCGCATAAGAGAAATGTACGATCAGATTCCCGCTGCGAAGCGCGAAGAGATCGAGCGCCGGAACGCGAGGGCGCAAGGCAAGTAGCAATGGCGCGGGGCTGCGCCCCCGAAGCGTTAGCGCAGTTCCCTGCTGATGTGCGGGTGCAGCATGGTTTGCCAAAGGTTGCCTGAAGACATTTCGCTCTCGGTCAAAGAACGCCTCTTCCTACTTAGAACCCATGCCGTGCGGCTTTGACCAGAACGCTTCCCGGTTGCCGGTGAGCGCGCCCGCCAAGTTGCCCAGCGCCGCCATCGCTTTTCCTGCCGCTTCGTATTCCGCGCCGCCGATCTTGGCTTCGGTGCAAATGCGAACGCTAACGCGGCGCGCGGCCTCTTTAGCCGCCAGCGCTTTCGTTCGAGTGGCGTGGATCGAGGCGCGAGGCCGGTGCGGTATGCGCGAGAACATAAAAAAACATGCTCCTTGCCAATGACAGCTCCGGCATCGGCAGGTCGCCCGCCACGAGCTTTCAGAGCATCCAATGCGGTTATGCGCGAGGCGGGGAGCCCCTAACTAGCCGTTTCGATTACGCGCGAAGCGATTAATGAGGAACTTCCCTGCCATTCGGCGTGGATATCCAACTTATTGGCTTCAAATTGAATTTCTTCCAAAGCCGGTTCGAGTTCGGGATATGGGCGTGAGTGGCCACCCTCCCAAAAGACCGGTACACGTAGAAACATCCGCTGCTGAGCGGTAGTTGGGGCTTCAGGAGACTTGCGGCTGAGACTAAGCACGTGGAGCCCCGCCTGCGCGCGTTGAAGCGCATCGCTTGGGTTAGTCCGCTGACCAATGCTAATGAAATTAGCAACAAGCCTTTGATTAAGAAACCCGATGCGCGGAGGCAGGGTAGCTGCGCTCTGATAAATTACGCGTCCGAAATAATGAACGAGCCCCGGCGATCGATCCCTGACCTCATTTTTCACTTCATTGTGCAGCCGCCCAGCCTTTGTTTTTTGTGAAACTGGTAGCAGCTCAAAGTTCGCTGCATCGCGGGCTTGATCTGTAAGGCGCTGATGGCGCCCGACATGCAACGACGACGAGACCGCGAGAGCGTTGTCTAGGGCGCTCTCAAGATCTGTCCCTGCGGCCTCCTGTTCTTCGCCAAGCGAAAATCCGGACAGAGGCATCTTGATCCGCTCTGCGTGCCATAGGCGCCCGCTCGAAAGTTGATTTTGTACGTCATGCTTTGTCAATTCGATGGCGCGAAATGTCCGCTCGCTCGCCGCCCCAAAGAACGCTTTCAAGCGCTCAACCTTATTGGCTTCACAGTATACCCAAGGACGATCACCTTCACGAGCGACGACACCAATGCAAACGCGCTCGGCTGGATGGGAATGTAGTTGCAGCAAGACAGGGCGGTAAGTCAGCCTAACAAAATGCCGTCGTTGCGGGATTGTTCGCGTAAATGCGTTCATATCAGCACCGGCATCCCAACGAGGTTCAACACCTTTTCACCCAACATCGTGCGCTTGCTCTTGAGATACTGAAGCGCGGCTTTGAGGTCAGACGAGGTCAGAAGGCTCTGTAACGGCTCACGAAGCAGCAACGCGTCCAAATCAACGTTGTTGGCGCGAGCAATATAATCCGACGCTCCGCGAGCTATGCGGTACCGGCAGTCGGTCGGTACCGGCTTCAAAACCTCTTCAATCAGGCGATGGGGAAACAGTTCCCGTGGCCCAAGAGGACGACCGGGCCACCCGGGACCACCCAGTATACGCGCATGATCGATTGGCAAAAATTCATCATCGCCACCGTACATAAGATTGCGGTCGTGACGGTCACCGTTGGCGAGCCATTCATCGAAAGCCACTAACGCGGGAAGATGTGACCACTCGCAGAGCCGTGTCTTGACGGCGTTGCCGCCATGCTGGACATGCCGCCAGTTCCGCTCGACGTCCTGGACTGACGCGAACAGCAACTTGTCCGTCGTTCCGCTCCATGTCGGTGCGTGTTGGGCCGCGAATTCCTCCGCGTCCGAAAAAACGAGAAATGCTCGTGGAACAGGGACTGCAGTTGCCATCGCAATTGCTGTCCCGATGAGCTCTTTTGCCAACTCGGCTGCAGGTATGTCCTTCATGAAAACTGGGATGTCAGGCCCTATTCCAATGGTAACCTGCCCGCGCCAAACCGCGCTTACACCCCCTTCCGCTTCATCCAGGCGCTGCCAACCCGCAGGTAGCGGTCTGGCAAACTCAATGCAATCAAGCCAGACCGGTTCCAGCGTCACGGTGTGTTCCACGAACGAAACTACGTGCTGCCGACGATGGCTACTAAACGGCGCTGCCTTCCCCGGTCGCATGGACACGATACCACCGACGCGCGTGACGGCAACAAAAGGTAGGCTACAGGAACCACCCTGCTTGCCGGGCTACCTTCGCCTTCCGTGGCGGCTTGGCTGCGGGTTCCGCTTCGCCTGCGGCTGGAAGATGGCGCCGGGGCGGCTGCGCTCGATCGGCGCCGGCAGCTTCACGCGCTTCGCCGGGATCGGCGGCTTGGTCGTCATTGCTTCCGCGTCTCCTGCCTCACGCGCCGCCCGCTAGCACCACTATGCGCGGCGGAATCGGAGCGCGGTCCTCTCGGGGCGCGTCGATCTTCCCTCCCGGGCTGATCGATCGCTTCACGCCGCCGGTCGCGGCAGCGCGCGCCCCGCCGCAGGCAGCGCCGTCTTCGCGGCGTTGCCTGCCTGAGGGATCGTCCCTCGCGATCGAGGGGAACGACCTTCAGTCGGCGAACTGGTTGGAGGCCAGGATCAGCGGCCGCCAACGGGCGATCTCCGCGTCCCAGAAAGCGCGGCCGGCTTCGGGCGTGGCGCGATCCGCGGCCACCGGCGCCGTGCCGAGATCGGCAAAGCGGCGGCCCAGCCCCTCGTCGCGCAGGGCAGCGAGCAGCGCGCGGTTCAGCCGCTCCAGCACTGGCTGCGGCGTGCCGGCGTGCGCGTACAGCATGGTCCAGCCCGACATCCGCATCTCCGCCAGCCCTGCTTCCGCGGTTGTCGGCAGGTCCGGCAGCGCGGCGACCCGTTCGGCGGTCGAGACGGCGAAAGCGCGAATGGTGCCGGAGCGGATCTGCTCGGCCGTATTGGTCGTCTGGTCGCAGCCGACATCCAGCGTGCCCGAGACGAGGTCGTTCAACACGAGCGCGCTGCCCCGGTAGGGCACGGTGGTCATCGGCGTGCCAAGCGTCGACATCAGCAGCAGCCCGCAGAGATGGCTGGTGGAGCCGACGCCGGCATTGCCGATGTTCAACCGCTCCCCCTCGCGCCGCGCCGCCGCAACAAATTCCGCCAGGCTGGAGGCGGGGAAGGTCCGGCGCGCGACGATGGTCATCGGGACCTCGTTGATCAGCCCGATCGGCTTGACCGAACCCACGGGATCGAAGGGCAGGCGCCGGTAGAGAGTCGGCACCGTCGCCTGGCCGAGACCACCCAGCATGATCACATGCCCATCGGGCCGCGCCTGGAGTAGCCTCGCATGGCCGATCGTGCCGCCGGCGCCGGGGATGTTCTCCACCACCACCGGCTGGCCGAGATCGGCGCCCATCGGGGCGGCGACCAGGCGCGCGACCACGTCGGAAGGGCCGCCCGCGGCGAAGCCCACGATCATGGTGACCGGGCGCTGCGGAAAGGCGACCTGCGCCGCCGCGGATTGGGCGAAGGCGGCGGCAAGACCAAGGCCAAGCAGGGCCTGTCTGGTGAGGCTGAGCACGGTTGCGGTCTCCTGTTCCCGGTGATTCGATTCCGAAACCAGCTTCTGCAAGGGCCGTGCCGGGCAACGGGGCGGCAATGAAGGGGATGGCCGCGCCCGCCTGCCTGCCTGCTGGGCGGACCGCCAGCCGCCTGCCCAGCCGTGATGCGGCGCGTGAGGCCTGGTGCGCGGTGGTGGGCGGCGGGCCTCATCGATCCGGCAGGCATCGCCGCAGTGCCCATCCGCCCGCGCCGGCACGGCATCGGGATGCCGCCACCCTCACACCGAAGCACGCTGCATCCGATGCGCGACGCAGGGCCAGCGTTGCGTTATCGGCAACGCGCCGTCGCCTGTTGGTGGTGACTTCGAAACGGCTTCCTGCCATCGCGATCCTTCCATCCTTGCACGCTTTTGTTGCACTGCACCCGGCATCGCCGCGATGCCGATGATCGTCGATGCCAGCGGCAACCTTGCGATGCGTGTGGCTGCGGTGTGGAGGCGCTGTGCTGGCACAGCCCTTGCTATTCCTGGTGGCGTCCGGGCCCTGCGGCCCGGCGCACAGGAAAGGTTCCGCATGGCGCCACGCATGCACCTCGCCCTCGATCTGTCGATGACGCATCTCGACGGCCGATGGCGCAGCGCCGGGTCCTGGGTGAACAGCCTCTATCCCGATCCCGCGGTGTTCGAGGAGATCGCCCGCATCGCGGAACGCGGCTGCATCGACATGCTGTTCTTCGGCGACGGCACCGGCATTCCCAGCACCTGGAAGGGGTCGGAGGATGATGCCGTGCGCTGGGGCATCGGCTGGCCGCGGCAGGACATGTCGCCCTACATCGCGCTGATGGCGCGGGCCACGAAGCATATCGGCTTCGGCCTCACCTACGCCTCCACCTTCATGCATCCCTTCTATGTGGCGCGACTGCTGAACTCGCTGGATCACGTCACGGGCGGGCGCATCGCCTTCAACGTCATCACCTCCACCCGCCGCGCCGATGCCGCGAATTACGGCTTCGACGAGTTGATGGAACACAATGCCCGCTATGAGCGGATGGAAGAGTTCATCGACGTCTGCAAGGGTTTGTGGCGCAGCATCGATGCCGATGCCTTCCAGTGGGACCGCGAAAGCGGCGTGGTGGCCGACCCTGCCAAGGTAAGGCCCATCCATCATGATGGCCGCTTCTTCAAGGTGCGCGGCCCGCTTTCCGTCGTGCCTTCGCCGCAGATCGAACCCGTGCTGATCCAGGCCGGCGGGTCGCCGCGTGGCATCCAGGCCAGCGCCTATTTCGCCGAACACGTCTTCGCCGCCGGCCCGCCGCTGGCGCAGAAGCAGAAGCATCGCGTGGCGCTGGATGCGGCGCTGGTGAAGCAGGGCAGGGACCCGTCCAAGGTCGGCATCCTGTTCTCCACGCCGCTGATCGTGGCGGAGACGGAGAGCGAGGCGCGCGCGCGGAAGGAGAATCTGCTGACGATGATCCCGCCGGAGGGTGTGGGCGCCTACCTCTCCCACAACATCGGCTACGATTTCTCCCAGCTGCCATCACGGTTCAAGCCGGCGGAGCTGAACAAGGCGATCGCGGCGACCGGCGCTTCCCCCATGGGCCTGTTGCACCAGCTGGTGCTGGCGCATGGGGAGGATCTGGAAATGACACCCGAGGAATTCTTCCAGCACGGGCTGCGCAGCGCGACGGGCTATGACCGCACCTTCGCCGGCGATGCCCGCCAGGTCGCGGATTATCTCGAGGGCGAATTCGATGGTGCCGGCCAGCGCGGCGGCTTCATGGTCTCCCACCCCCAGGCGACGCCGCGCGACACCTTGAACCTGGTGGATTTCCTGGTGCCCGAACTGCAACGCCGCGGGCGGCTGCGCACGCGCTACGAGGGCAAGACCCTTCGCGACAACCTGCTGGCCTGAAGGACGGATATCATGACCGAGCTCCGCTTTCCCCGTCGCGCGGCCCTGCTGGGCGGCGCGGCCCTGGCGTATCATGGCGGCGCGGCCGAGGCGCAGGAAACACCGCGGCGCGGCGGCACCGTGACGGTGCAGGTCGCGACCGACCCGCGCTTCCTGATGCCGGCGCTGCGCGGCAATTTCAGTATCACGAATCTGGCCGCCAAGGTGGTGGAGCCGCTGGTGGACCTCGACGCCGAAGGTCAGCCGCAGGGGCGCCTGGCGACGTCTTGGGAAAGCACGCCCGATGGTCTCGCCATCACCTTCCGCCTGCGGGATGGCGTGAAGTGGCATGACGGCAGGCCCTTCACCTCGGCCGATGTGCAGTTCAGCGCCATGGAGATGTGGCGCCGCGTGCAGAACTACGGGACCATCGTGTTCCGCAATCTGGTGGCGGTGGATACGCCCGATCCGCTGACGGCGATCTTCCGCTTCAGCAAGCCGATGCCGCTGCGACTGATGCTCTATGCGGGCACGGAGCTGTCCTATGTCGCGCCTAGGCATCTCTACGAAGGCACGGATTTCCTCGCCAACCCCGTGAACATGGCGCCGATCGGCACCGGGCCCTTCAGATTCGTCAACTATACCGCCGGCCAGCACGTGATCGTGGAACGCAACCCGGACTACTGGGATGCGGGAAAGCCCTATCTGGACCGCATCATCACGCGTTTCATCGCGGACCCCGCGGCGGCGGCGGCGGCGGTGGAATCCGGCGCGGTGGACATGAGCATCTTCTCCAGCCTGCCGCGCACCGACCTGGTGCGGCTGGGGCGGGAGGCGCGGTTCCGCGTCTCCCAGAAGGGGAACGAGGCCAATTCCATCGGCAACACGCTCTGCTTCAACCACCGCAAGCCGGAACTGCAGGATGTGCGCGTGCGCCGCGCCTTCGCGCATGCCATCGACGTGAACTTCTACGTGCGCAGCTTCCTGCTCGGCCTCGGCCGGCGCGGGCTCGGCCTGCAGCCCAGCTTTTCCGCCTTCTACTTCCCGGACCTGACGGACTATCCCTTCGATCCGCGCCGGGCGGAGGCGCTGCTGGATGAGGCCGGGTTCCGCCGCGGCCAGGGCGGCATCCGCATGACGCTTCGCATGACCAGCACCAATGGCGACGATGCCGTGCGCTTCGCGACCTTCGTGCAGCAATCCCTCGCCCGCATCGGCGTCCGCCTGTCCATCACCACCTATGACAGCGCCGGCTACCTCGCCAACGTCATGCGTGACTGGAACTTCGACCTGACCGGGGAGACCATCGGCTTCCGCAACGACCCGCAGATCAGCACCACCGTCTTCCTGCGATCCGGCCAGCCGCGCGGCGTGCCCTGGAGCAACCAGTGGGGCTGGGAATCGCCGGCCATGGACGGGCTGATCGATGCCGCCGCCGAGGCCGTGGACCCGGATCGCCGCCGCGCCTTGTATCGCGAACTGGGGGAGATGGTGATGCAGGAACTGCCGATGTGGCTGGCGATCGAGCAGGTCTATACCTCCGTCACCGCGGTCAAGCTCCGCAACGACCACAACAACCCGCGCTGGACCGGCAGCCACTGGTCCGATCTGTGGATCGCCGCCTGAGATGCGCATCCTCCGCCTGGTGCTGCGCCGGCTGTCGCTGAGCATTCCCTGCCTCGGCATCATCCTGGCGGTGCTGTTCTTCCTGCTTCAACTGGCGCCGGGCGATGCGGTGGATGCGCTGATCGGCCAGATGGGTACCAGCGACGATACGCTGAGCAAGCTGCTGCGCAGCTATTACGGGCTGGATGGCAGCGTCTTCGCCCAGTTCACGGGCTATGTCGGGCGGCTGGCCACGCTCGATCTCGGGCTGTCCATTGCCTATGGCAAGCCGGTCATCGACCTCATCCTGGAACGCCTGCCGGTGACGGTGGTGCTGATGGTGACGTCGATGGCCATGGCCTTCACGGCGGGCTGCGTCGTCGGCGTCGTCGCCGCGCGCTACGTCCATCGATGGCCTGACACGATCATCTCCGTGCTCGGCATGCTGGTCTATTCGATGCCGAGCTTCTGGTTCGGGTTGATGGCCATCGTGCTGTTTGCCGTCACGCTGGGTTGGCTGCCGGCGGGCGGCATTTCCGACCTCCGCGCCGGGCATACGGGCATCGCCCACCTGCTGGACATGGCGCGGCATCTGGTGATGCCGGCGCTCACCCTCGGGCTGATCTTCTTCGCGGTCTATCTGCGGGTGATGCGCACCGCGATGCTGGAGGTGATGACGCTGGACTTCATGCGTACCGCCCGCGCCAAGGGCTTGCAGGAACGCGCGGTGCTGTTCCGCCATGCGCTGCGCAACGCGCTGCTGCCGATGGTGACCATCGCGGGGTTGCAGGCTTCATCGATGCTCGGCGGTGCGGTGGTGGTGGAAAGCGTCTTCTCGCTCCCCGGCCTCGGGCGGCTGGCGCAGGAAGCGGTGGTGCAGCGGGATCTGAACATGCTGCTCGGCATCACCGTCATGTCCTCCGTCCTCGTCATCGCGGTGAATCTGGTGATCGACATCATCTATGCGCGGCTCGACCCCCGCATCGACGTGGGGGCGTGAGAGCATGGGTGCCGCGCTTCGCCGTTACGCCTCCTCGACCGCCGCGGTCATCGGGCTGGTGCTGCTGCTGCTGGTCATCGCCATGGCGGCCAGTGCCGGGTGGCTGTTCCCGGATGACCCGCTTTCGCTGGCCGGCGCGCCGCTGACGCCGCCCTTCACGGAGGAAGGTCTGCTGCTCGGCACCGATTCCGTCGGCCGCGACATCGCCGCGCAGATCTTCCATGGCGCGCGCGTCTCGCTTCTCGTCGGCGTGGTCGCGACGGGCATCGCCATCGGCATCGGCATCCTGGTGGGCGCCGTCTCCGGCTATTTCGGCGGGGCCACCGATGCGGCGCTGATGCGGCTGACGGAAGCCTTCCAGACCGTGCCGAGCTTCATCCTGCTGCTGATGCTGGTGGTCATCTTCGGGTCGGAGGTAACGACGCTGGCGCTGGTCATCGGCGCCGTGTCCTGGACCGCGCCGGCACGGCTGACGCGGGCGGAGTTCCTGACCTTGCGGTCGCGCGACTTCGTGCTGAGTTGCCGGACCCTCGGCATGCCGCATGCGCGCATCATCTTCCTGGAAATCCTGCCCTCCGCCCTGCCGCCCGTCATCGTCTATGTCAGCGTGGTGATGGCGCTGGCGATCCTGCAGGAAAGCGCGCTGGCCTTCCTCGGCCTGTCGGACCCGAACATCGCCAGCTGGGGCAATCTGATCGGCGATGGGCGGCGCGTACTGCGCAGCGCCTGGTATGTGGCGGCGCTGCCGGGGCTGGCCATCATCGTCACGGTGCTCGCGATCTCGCTGGTGGGGCAGGGGGTGAACGACCTGCTGAACCCGAGGCTCGGCCGCCGATGACCGCGCTGCTGTCCATCGAGAACCTGTCCATCGCCCTGCCGAGGGGCGCGGACCGCGCGCTGGCCGCCAGCAACGTTTCCTTCAGCATCGATCGCGGTGAGGTCTTCTGCGTCGTCGGCGAGAGCGGGTCGGGCAAGTCGCTGACGGCGGCCGCCATCCTCGGCCTGCTGCCGCCCGGCGTGCGCGCCAGCGCCGGGCGCATCCTGTTCGAGGGGCAGGACCTGCTGCAACTCTCGCTGCCCGATCTTCGCCGAATCAGCGGCAAGCGTATCGGCATGGTGTTCCAGGACCCGATGACGGCGCTGAACCCGCTGCACACCGTGGGATCGCAGGTGGCGGAGACCTTCCGCATCCACACCACGCTCGGCCGGGCTGAGATCGCGGATCGTGTGCTGGACCTGCTGGAGACGATGCGCCTGCCGGAGCCGCGGCAGATCGCGCGCGCCTATCCGCATGAACTCTCCGGCGGCCAGCGGCAGCGCTGCGTGATCGCGATGGCGATGGCGCTGGAACCCGCCTTGCTGATCGCGGATGAGCCCACCACCGCACTGGATGTCACGACGCAGGCGCAGATCCTGGCGCTGATCCGGGATTTGCAGGCGCGGCGCGGCATGGGGGTGATGTTCATCACCCATGATTTCGGCGTGGTCGCGGAAGTGGCGACGCGCATCGCCGTGATGCGGCAGGGGGAGGTGGTGGAACAGGGGGAGGCCGCGACCATCCTGAACAGCCCGCGCCACCCCTACAGCCAGGCGCTGATCGCCGCGATGCCCGCGCTGCGCCCACCGCCCTACAGCCCCAGCAGCGCGCCCGCGGTGCTGAGCGTGGAGGGCGTGCACAAGACCTATCGCCGCCGCGGCCGCACCGTGGCCGCCTTGAAGGACGTGTCCCTCACGCTCCGCCGCGGCACCACGCTGGGTGTCGTGGGCGAAAGCGGGTCTGGGAAATCGACTCTCGCGCGCTGCCTGGTGAAGCTGGTGGAGCCCGAGCAGGGCGCGATCCGCGTGCTGGACACGGACATCACCAGGCTCAGCGGCAGCGCCTGGCGGGCGCAGACGGGCCGCATCCAGATGGTGTTCCAGGACCCCTTCACCTCGCTCAACCCGAGGCGGCGCGTCGGCGACCTGGTGACGCAGGGAATCGCCATGCGCGGCATCCGCGGCGCGGACCTCAAGGACCGGGCGGAGGATCTGTTCCGCCTGGTGGGCCTCGACCCCGCCGCGATCGACCGCTTCCCGCATGAATTCAGCGGCGGCCAGCGCCAGCGGATCGGCTTGGCCCGGGCCCTGGCGCTGGAGCCCGATGTGCTGGTGGCGGATGAACCGGTCTCGGCGCTGGATCTCTCGGTCCAGGCGCAGGTGCTGGATCTGCTGGCCTCGCTGCGCCGCAAGCTCGGCCTCTCCATGGTCTTCATCACGCATGATCTGCGGGTGGCGGCGCAGGTCTGCGACCGCGTCGCGATCATGCAGAGGGGGGAGGTGGTGGAGGAAGGCCCGGCGGAGACGCTGCTGACGGCGCCGGCGCACCCGTATTCCCGCGAATTGCTGGCGGCCGTGCCAGGGCGGGGCTGGGCCGGGGGGCGGTAGCCCCGTCTGTGTGGGGACAAGGAAACGTGATAGGCAACCCGCGGTAGAGACACCGGCGGTCGGTGTCCCCATCGACCGGTCATCACCGCCCGCCCATGCAGCGCCCCGTTCCCCGGCCGAAGCCGATGCCCGCCGCCCCGGACCCGCTGGCGGCAGAGGCCGCCCTGCGCGCCAGGCTGCGCGACCAGCCCGGCAATGCCATGGCCTGGCAGCAGCTGGCGGGTCTGCTGGCGCAGTGGAACCGCCATGCGGAGGCGGTGGAGGCCTTCGCCCAGGCGCTTGCCGCAGGCGCCTCCGCCGCCGCGCTGGCAACGCCCTACGCCCTCTCCCTCAGCGCGCTGGCCAAGCATTGGGAGGCGGTGGCCGTGGTGGCGCCGGTGCAGGCGCGCAAGCCGAAGGATTTCGCCCTCGCCAACCTGATGGGTGTGCTGCTGAAGCGCGCGGGGCGGCTGGATGAGGCGCTGGCGATGCTGGAGACGGCGCGAAGGCTGGAACCGCGCAGCCTCTCCCCCTGGCAGAACATCGGCAACACGCTGGAACTCAAGGCCGATCACGCCGGCGCCGCGGCCGCCTTCGCGGGCGCGCTGAAGATCGATCCACGCAATGCGGAGCTGTGGCGCCTGCACGGGCGGTGCCTGCGCGTGCTGGGGGACCGGGACGGCGCGCGGGCCAGCCTGGAGAAGGCCTTCGCGCTCGACCCGCGCGACCGCGATGCGGCCGCCATCCTGACCTCCCTGCTGATCGAGGCAGGGGAGGCGGAGCGCGCGCTGTCGGTGATCGAACGCGCCCGCGCGGCGCGGCCGGGGGACCAGGCGGCGGAGGTGCTGGCCGGGCGCCTGCAACTGCAGCTTGGCCGCACGGCCGATGCGATGGTCACGCTGGAACGCGCCATCGCCGCCAACCCGGGCGATCTGAACGCCAACCTTGCCCTGGCGCGGCTGCATGGCGATGGCAATCGCCGCGCGGCGAATGAGGCGCTGAAGCGCGCCGTCGCCGCCAACCCGCAATCCTGGGAAGCGGCGGAGGCGCTGATGGAAAGCCTCAGCCGCAGCCGCTACGACGATGAGGTCGCGCATCTCGAGGAAGCCTACCGCATCGGCTGCGGGCTGCTGGAAAAGCACCCCGACCGCATGGCGCGGCTGGCGCGCGGGCTGCGCACCGTGTTCCAGCGCGTGATGGATGAGGACCGGCTGGCCGCGACCGGCCCGCTGCGCGGGCTGCTGCCGCATTGGCTGGCGGAAGGCCGCCATTCCGCCGTGCATTACGAACTCGGCCAGGTGGAGACGCTGCAGGACAGGATCGACATCGTCGAATGGCATCGCGCCTGGGGGCGCCGCGCCTCGGCGAAGATCACCCCCGTCACGCTGCCCGCCATGCCGGCGATCGCCACCGGCCGCAAGCTGCGCATCGGCTTCATGTCGAGCGACCTGCGCAACCACCCCGTCAGCTATTTCGCGCTGCCCCTCATCGAACTGCACGATCCCGACAAGGTCGAGGTCTTCTGCTATTCCTTCTACGAGGGTGAGCGCGACCGGGTGCAGGAGATCATGGAGCGCCGCGCCGCCGGTTTCCGCTGGTGGCCCCGCAAGCCCGATGCGCAGGTGGCGGAGGGCATCGCGCAGGATGGGCTCGACATCCTCTTCGAACTCGGCGGCAGCACGGCGATGAACAAGCTGGAGGTGATGGCCCATCGCCCCGCCCGCATCGGCGCCAGCTGGCTGGCCTATCCCCATTCCGCGGGGCTGGAGCAGATCGACTACGTGCTGGTCGATCCCTACATCAAGCCGGAAGACCCCCGCCTGCTGATCGAACAGCCCTTCGAGATGCCGGAAAGCTGGGTGGTGCTCGGGCGGCTGGGTTTCAACGACCAGCCGATCCATGACGGGCTGCCGGAGGAGCGCAACAACTGCATCACCTTCGGCACGGCCAACAACCCCTACAAATTCACCACGGCCTGCCTGGATGCCTGGGCGGCGGTGCTGCGGGCGGTGCCGGGTTCGCGCTTCCTGTTCGTGCGGCCCGAAGCTTCCGGCATGGCGTTCATGGATAATGCGCGGATCGCCTTCGCGCGGCGGAACGTGGACCCGACGCGGCTGGATTTCGTCGGCGTGCGCGGCAAGCATCTGCCCTACTACAACACGATGGACATCGCGCTCGACAGCCTGCCCCATGTCGGCGGCACCACGACCTGTGAGGCGCTGTGGATGGGCGTGCCGACCATCAGCCTGGTCGGCGCCGGCTTTCCGGAACGGCTCGCCTGGTCGAACCTCAGCAATGCCGGTGTCGGCGACCTCGCGGCCTTCAGCGTCGATGAATACGTGGCGAAGGCGGAGGCGCTGGCGCGGGACCGCGCGCGGCGGCGGGAATTGCGCCATGGGCTGCGCCCGATGATCCGGCGCAACCCGCTGGGCCAGGCGCAGCGCTTCGTGGACCAGTTCTACGCGAAGGCGGCGGAGGTCGCGGCACGATGAAGGCGGTGATCCTGGCCGGCGGGCGCGGCACGCGGCTGGCGGAGGAAACCACAACGCGGCCGAAGCCGATGGTGGAGGTCGGCGGCCGCCCCATCCTGTGGCACATCATGCAGGGCTATGCCGCGCATGGGGTGCAGGACTTCGTCATCTGCCTTGGCTACAAGGGCTGGCAGATCAAGGAGTTCTTCCTGAACTACCGGCTGCACGCCAGCGACATCTCGATCGACCTGGCCAGCGGGCGCATCGATGTGCTGCGCCCGGCCGAGATGCCCTGGCGTGTCACGCTGGTGGATACGGGGGAGGAGACGCAGACCGGCGGGCGGCTGAAGCGCGTGGCGCATCTGCTGCGGGATGAGGAAGCCTTCTGCCTGACCTATGGCGACGGCGTCGGCGATGTGGATATCGGCGCGCTGGTCGCCTTCCACTGGGCGCAGGGGCGGGACGCCACCGTCACCGCCGTGGCGCCGCCCGGCCGCTTCGGCGCGCTGGAACGGCAGGGCGCGCGCGTGACTGCCTTCATGGAAAAACCCGCCGGCGACGGCGCCACCATCAATGGCGGCTTCTTCGTGCTGTCGCCGCGCGTGATCGAGCGGATCGAGGGCGATGCCACGGTCTTCGAACAGGAACCGCTGCGCGGCCTGGCGCAGGACGGTCAGTTGGCGGCCTATGACCATCCGGGCTTCTGGCAGCCCATGGATACGATGCGTGACCGCGACCTGCTGGAACGCCTCTGGGCGTCCGGCCGGGCGCCCTGGAGAGTATGGTGAGCGATTTCTGGCGTGGCCGGCGCGTGCTTGTCACCGGCCATACGGGCTTCAAGGGGTCCTGGCTGTGCCGCGCGCTGCACGGGCTGGGCGCGACGGTGACGGGCATCGCGCTGGACCCGCGCCCCGGCCCTTCCGCCTTCGCGGCGCTGGATGTCGCATCCCTGCTGGAGGCCGATCACCGCGCCGACATTCGCGACGGCGCCGCGGTGGCGCGGTTGCTGCGCGCGGCGCGGCCGGAGGTCGTGCTGCATTTGGCCGCGCAGGCCTTCGTCGGCGATGGCTACCGGGACCCCGCGGGCACCTTCGCGACCAACCTCGGCGGCACCGTCGCGGTGCTGGATGCGATGCGCGGGCTGCCGGGCTTGCGCGTCGCCGTGATCGTCACCTCCGACAAGGTCTATGCGAATGATGGCGCCGGCCGCGCCTTCGCGGAGGATGACCGGCTGGGCGGCGCCGATCCCTACAGCGCGTCCAAGGCCGCGGCGGAACTCGCCGTCGCCTCCTGGCGCGCCAGCTTCGCGCGCAATTTGCCGCCGATCGCCACGGCGCGGGCGGGGAATGTCATCGGCGGTGGGGATTTCGGAACGGAAAGGCTGGTGCCGGACCTCGTGCGCGCCATGGTCGCAGGCCAACCGCTGATGCTGCGCCGGCCGGATGCCACGCGCCCCTTCCAGCATGTGCTGGACGTGCTGCGGGGCTACCTGATGCTGGCGGAAAGGCTGGCAACCGGCGATGCGCCGGCGGCGATGAATTTCGGCCCGAGGGATGGCGAATTGTCGGTGCGCGGATTGCTGGGGCATTGGGAAGCGGCGACGGGGATGCGCGTGGACTGGCAGGCGGTCGAGGGCCCGGTGATGGATGAATCGAAGCGGCTGGCGCTGGATTCCTCGCTGGCGGAACGCGCGCTCGGCTGGGCGCCGCGCCTGGATACGCCGCGCGCCATCGCGGAGACCGCGGCCTGGTACGCGGCCTGGCAGCGCGGGGAGAGCATGGTGGAAGCGACCGATGCGGCGATCCGCGAAAGCCTCCTGGCCCCGGCGGTGGTGGCATGAACGGCGCGACGCGCATCACCGCCTGCCGCGCCTGTGGCGCGCGGCTCGGCGCCGTGTTCTGCGACCTTGGCACCATGGCGGTGGCCAATTCCTACGTGCCGCCGGACCGCGCCGACGCGCCGGAACCGGTCTTCCCGCTGCGCGCCATGGTGTGCGAGGGCTGCCGGCTCGTGCAACTCGACACCATCGTCGATGCGGTCGGCATCTTTTCCGATTATGCCTATTTCTCCTCCGCCTCCTCCTCCTGGCTCGACCACGCCGCGCGTTTCTGCGCGGGGATGACGCAGCGGCTTTCGCTGGGCGCCGGCAGCTTCGTGGTGGAGGTCGCGAGCAATGACGGCTACCTGCTGCGCAACTTCGTCGCCGCCGGCATTCCCTGCCTGGGCGTGGAGCCCGCTGCCAATGTCGCCGCCATGGCGAACGAGGCGGGAGTGCCGACGGAGGTGTTCTTCTTCGGCGCTGACAGCGCGCGCGACCTGGTGGCCCGGCGTGGCCATGCGGACCTGATCGTCGCCAACAATGTGCTGGCGCATGTGCCGGATGTGAACGACTTCGTCGCGGGGATGGCGATCCTGGCGGGGTCGCGGGGCATGGTCTCCATCGAATGCCCGCACCTCGTCACCCTGGTGGATGGCGTGCAGTTCGACACGATCTACCACGAGCACTACGCCTACTGGTCCCTGCTGAGCATGGAGGCTCTTCTGGCACGCCACGGCCTTGCCGTGGTCGATGTGGAAAGGCTCCCGACGCATGGCGGGTCGCTGCGCGTCATGGCCCGCCAGGCGCCCGCTGAATCGTCCGATGCCGTGGTGGCGCTGCGGGCGGAGGAAGCGGCGCGCGGCCTCCACACTGACGTCTTCTACCAGGGGTTCGAGGCGCGGGTTCGCGCGGTGCTGGACGGGCTGCGCGCCTGGCTGGCGGCGGGCGAGGGGCGGCGCATCGGCGCCTATGGCGCGGCGGCCAAGGGCAACACGCTGCTGAACGCGGCGGGGGTGAAGGCGCCCGCCATCCTGGCCGTCGCGGATCGCAGCACGGCCAAGCAGGGCCGCCTGCTGCCCGGCAGCCATATCCCGGTGGTGACGCCGGAGGCGCTGCTGGCGATGGGCCTCGACGACATCCTCGTCCTGCCCTGGAACATCGCGCCGGAGATCGCGGCCGCGCTGCGCCGTGGCGGCTTCGCGGGGCGCCTGGTCACCGCCGTGCCGCGCATCACGGAACTGCCGTGAGGTTCCGGCCCACCGCCATCCCGGGGGTGGTGGAGGTGCTGGCCGACCGCGCGCGCGATGCCCGCGGCGCCTTCCTGCGCGGCTGGTGCGCCACGCGCTTCGCCGAAGCGGGGCTGGACTTCACGCCGACGCAGGCGAGCCTGTCGGAGAACACGCATCGCCACACGCTGCGGGGCCTGCATTGGCAGGCCGCGCCGGCGGAGGAGCAGAAGCTGGTACGCTGCATCCGCGGCGCGGTCTTCGATGTGGCGCTGGATCTTCGCCCCGGCGGCGTGCTGCGGCATGAAGCGGTGGTGATCTCCGCCGAACAGGGCAACGCCTTCTTCATTCCCCGGGGCTGCGCGCATGGCTTCATCACGCTGACGGATGACGCAGTCGTGGAGTACCTGATCGACGCGCCCTACGCGCCTGGCCTCGCGCGCGGGGCGCGCTGGGACGATCCCGCCTTCGCCATCCCCTGGCCTGCCGCGCCGGCGGTGATCAGCGACCGTGACCGGGACTGGCCGCTGCATGGCTGAATGCGTGCTGGTGACGGGCGCCAGCGGCTTCGTCGGACGCCTTCTTCCGGCGGCGCTGGCCGCGCGGGGCTTCGAGGTCCAAGCCGCCGCGTGGCGCGCCGCCGGGCCCGTGCTGCGGGCGAACCTGCTGGATGAAGCCGACCAGGCCGCGCTGCTCCGGGCGGTGAAGCCCAGCGTGATCGTGCACGCCGCCTGGTATGTCGAACATGGCCGCTTCTGGACCGCGCCGCAGAACACGGATTGGCTGGAAGCCTCCACCGCGCTCGCCCGGCGCTTCGCGGAAAACGGCGGCCGGCGCTTCATCGGCATCGGGTCCTGCGCCGAATACGCGACGGAGCCCGATGAGCCGCTGTGGCCCGAAACGCGCCCCATCGCCCCCGCCACCCCCTACGGCATCGCCAAGGCGGCGCTGGCGGGGCGCCTGGTGGCCATGCAGGGGCTTTCCGTGGCCTGGGCGCGCCTTTTCCACCTGTTCGGCCCTGGCGAGCATCCTGAACGGCTGGTGCCCTCCGTCGCGCTGGCACTGCGGCAGGGGCGGGAGGCCGGCTGCGCCTCCGGCCGCCCCATCCGCGATTTCGCGAGCACCTGGTTCGTCGCGGATGCGCTGGCGGCGCTGGCGGCCAGCAGCGTCACCGGCGCGGTGAACATCGGCGCGGGGGAGGGGCGTTCCATCCGCGACATCGCGGAGACCATCGCCCGCCTGGCCGGCCGGCCGGACCTGCTGCGCATGGGCGCGCTGCCCGATCGCCCGGGGGAGGTGCCGCGCATGGTGGCGGATACCACGCGGCTGCGGCGGGAGGTCGGCTTCACCGCGCCGGCCGCCACCGACGAAGCCCTGGCCCGGCTGCTGCGCGGGGGGTGACCCGGGCCTTGTGGCAGGCCGCGAATGAGAATAAGTCGCAATACCATCCCGTCGCGACGTTGTTCTCAAGGAGCCCTCCCCATGGCGCCTACCCGCCGGCATCTGCTCTCCGCCGCTGCTTGCCTGATCGCCGCGCCTGCCGCCGCGCAACAGACGGCGCGGCTGGTGCGCCACGCGCAGGGGGAGGCAGCCATCCCCGCCGATCCGCAGCGCGTGGTGGTCTTCGACATCGCCGCGCTCGACATTCTCGACGCCATCGGCGTGGAACGCATCATCGGTGTCGCCGGCACCACCTTCCCGCCCTTCCTCTCCCGCTATGCCGATCCGCGCTACGCCCGCCTCGGCACGCTGTTCGAGCCGAATTACGAGGCGGTGAACGCCGCGCGCCCCGACCTCATCATCATCGGCGGGCGGTCGGCGGCGAAGCATGCGGACCTGTCCCGCATCGCCCCCACCATCGTGCTGCATGGCGGCACCGGCGGCACGATCGACCGGGTGGAGGAGAACGCCCTGATGCTCGCCGGCATCTTCGGGCGGCAGGATGCGGCGCGGAGCGCCATCGCCACGCTGCGCGATGCCGTCGCCACCACGCGGACCCGTGCGGCGGGGCAGGGGAAGGCGCTGGTCGTGCTGACCACCGGCACGCGGATGAGCGCCTATGGCCCCGGCTCCCGCTTCGGCCTGATCCATGACGAACTCGGCGTCGCGCCGGCGGTGCCGGACCTCGCCGTCTCCTCCCACGGCCAGGCGGTGGGGGCGGAGTTCATCCTGCAGGCCAATCCGGACCGGCTGTTCGTGGTGGACCGCGATGCCGCCATCGGCCGCGCGGGCGGGGCGCGACGGCTGCTGGACAATCCGCTGGTGCGCCAGACCGGCGCCTGGCGGCAGGGCCGCGTCCATTACCTCGACCCCGTGACCTGGTATGTGGCGCCGGGCGGGCTGCAGGGCACCACGCTGATGGTGCGGGAGATCGCGGCCGCCTACGGCGCCGCCTGATCGTGCCGCTTCGCCTCGGCCTCGCCATCCTGCTGCTGCTGGGCCTGGCGGTGGCCAGCCTGTTCGTCGGCGTCGGCCAGGTGACGCCCGCGCGGCTGGTGGCGGAGGGGCCGGACGGCCCGGCGATGCAGCTTCTCCTCGTCAGCCGGCTGCCGCGGACCGTCGCGGTGCTGCTGGCTGGCATGGCGATCGGTGTCGCGGGGCTGCTGATGCAGTTGCTCGCCCGCAACCGCTTCGTGGAGCCTTCCACCGCCGGCACCGCGGAATCCGCCAGCCTCGGCCTGCTGGCCGTGATGGTGCTGGCGCCGGAGGCACCGATCATCGTCAAGATGCTGGTCGCCGCCGGCTTCGCGCTGGTGGGCACGATGCTGTTCCTGGCGATCCTCCGCCAGGTCCCGCTGCGGTCGGTGCTGATGGTGCCGCTGCTTGGCCTGATGCTGGGCGGGGTGATCGAGGCCGCGACCACCTTCCTCGCCTACCGGATGGACCTGCTGCAATCCGTCAATGCGTGGATGGCGGGCGACTTCTCCGGCGTGCTGGAGGGGCGCTACGAGCTGCTCTGGGTCGCCTTCGCGCTGACGGTCGTGGCCTGGTTCGCGGCGGATCGCTTCACCGTGGCGGCGATGGGGGAGGATGTCGCCACCAGCCTCGGCCTGGACCATCGGCGCGTGCTGGCGATGGGGCTTTTCATCATCGCCATGGTGACGGCGACGGTGGTGGTCACGGTGGGGATGGTGCCCTTCTTCGGCCTGGTCATCCCGAACCTGGTGGCGATGGCGATGGGCGACCATGCGCGCCGCGCCATTCCCTGGATCGCGGTGCTGGGCGGCATCCTGCTGCTGGCCTGCGACCTGCTGGGAAGGGTGCTGCGCTTCCCCTATGAGATCCCTGTCGGCACCATCGTCGGCGTGGTCGGTGCCGCGCTGTTCCTGGCGCTGCTGCTGCGCCGCCAGGCGCGCCTGGCATGATGGCGGCGTCGCGCGATCCGCGCCTGGTGCTGGCGCTGCTGGGCCTGCTGGCGCTGGGCAGCGCAGCGGTGTTCATGACCTGGGGCGTGAATGGTGCCTGGGGTTTCGCGCTGCCCTTCCGCGCCGCCAAGCTCGCCATCATGCTGCTGGTGGCGCATGCCGTCGCGGTTTCCACCGTGCTGTTCCAGACCGCGACGGGCAACCGCATCCTGACCCCCGCGGTGATGGGCTTCGACCAGCTCTATGTGCTGGTGCAGACCGTGCTGGTCTTCGCCCTCGGGGCCAGCGCCTTCGCCGCCTTGGATCGCCGCCTGCTGTTCGCGGGCGAGGTCGCGGCCATGATGGTCTTCTCGTTGCTGCTCTATGCCGTGCTGTTCGGGGCCGCGCGGCGCAGCCTGCACCTGCTGGTGCTGGGCGGGGTGGTGCTGGGCGTGCTGTTCCGCAGCCTGTCGGCCTTCCTGCAGCGCGTGATCGACCCTAATGAATTCGCCTTCCTGCAGGACCGCTTCTTCGCCAGCTTCAACAGCCCGCATCACGGGCTGCTGGCCATCGCCGCCATCGCCTCCTTCGCCGCCAGCCTGGTCGGCCTCCGCGCGCTGCGGCGGTGGGACGTGCTGGCGCTGGGGCGGGATGCCTCGATCGCGCTCGGCGTCGATCACCGGCGGGAGGTCACGCGCATCCTGCTGATGGTGGCGATGCTGGTCTCCGTCTCCACCGCGCTGGTCGGGCCTGTCACCTTCCTTGGGCTGCTGGTGGCGAACCTGGCGCATGCGGTCATGCCGTCCTTCCGCCATGTCCACCTGCTGCCGGCGGCCTTCCTGCTGGCGGTCACCTGCCTGGCGGGCGGGCAGGCGGTGCTGGAACACGGCTTCGGCTTCGACACCAGCCTGCGCGTCATCATCGATTTCCTGGGCGGCATCCTGTTCATCGCCCTGCTGGTCCGGGGGAAGCTGCGATGATCGAGGCGATCGGTGTCACCCGGCGATACGGCGATGCGGTGGTGGTGGATGGCGTGACGCTGACCCTGCCGAAGGGCGGCGTCACCGCCATCATCGGGCCGAACGGCGCGGGGAAATCCAGCCTGCTGTCGATGATCGCGCGGCTGCTGCCGATGTCGGAAGGCCGCGTGACGGTGGATGGGCTGGATGTGGCGCGCACGCCAGGCGCCGTGCTGGCCAGGCGCCTGTCCATCCTGCGGCAGGACAACCACCTGCCCGCGCGGTTGACGGTGCGGGACCTCGTTGCCTTCGGCCGCTACCCCCATTCCGGTGGCCGCCCGACGCGGGACGATGCGGCACATGTGGACCGCGCGCTCCGCTACCTCGGGCTTGAGGATCTGGCCGGCCGCTTCCTGGACGAGCTGTCCGGCGGCCAGCGCCAGCGCGCCTTCGTCGCCATGGTGCTTTGCCAGGACACGGACTACGTCCTGCTGGATGAGCCGCTGAACAGCCTCGACATGAAGCATGCGGTGGCGATGATGCGCCTGGTGCGCCGCGCGGCGGAGGAACTGGGCAAGACGATCGTGGTGGTTCTCCACGACCTCAACTTCGCGGCCAGCCATGCCGACCATATCGTCGCCATGCGGGATGGCCGCGTGCTGATGCAGGGCAGCCCCGCCGCCATCATGCGGCCCGATGCCATCGCCGCGATCTATGAGGTTGAGGCGACCATTCACGAGATCGGCGGCAAGCTCATCGCCGCCTATTTCGGATAGGCTACGCCCGCGCCGGCGGAGCGGCCCTACATCCGCGCCGGCGGTGCCCCGACCACCCCGGCCCGTTCCAGCGCCGCCGCCGCGCGGAACAGCACATCCTCCCGCCACGGCGCCGCGATCAGCTGCACGCCGATCGGCAGCCCGTTCGGCGTGCCGGCGACGGAGGGATCCGCCAGCGGCACCGCCAGCACCGGCAGCCCGATGCAGGAGATGGGCTGGGTGAAGATGCCGAGGTTGGGGCGGATCGGTACCAGCTCTCCCTCCAGCTCGATATTCGCCTGGCCGATGGGCGTGGCGGCGAAGGGCGTGGCGGGGGCGATCAGGATGTCCGTCTCCGCGAACAGCTTGAGGACCGAGGCCCGGTAATCCGCGCGTAGCCGCTGCGCCTGCGTCACCCAATGCGCGGGCAGCATGGCGCCGGCCAGGAAGCGGTCGCGCGTGCCGGGATCGAAATCCTGCGCCCGCGTGCGAAGGTCGGGCATATGGAGGTTCCCGCCCTCCGCCATCGTGATCAGGAAGGCCGCCGCGCGGCCGCGGGCGGCATCCGGCACTACCAGGCGCCGCGTGGCGCCGGTGACGCGGGCAATCGCCTCCACCGCCGCGAAGGCTTCCGCATGGCCGTTGCGGGCGAAATGGCCGTCGGCGACAGCAAAGCGCAGTCCCTCGATCCCCGCGGAAAGCCGCGGCGTCACGGCTTCCAGCGGCTGGCGGGTCTGGGCGGGGTCATCGGGGTCGAAGCCCTGCAGCACGTCATAGGCCAGCGCCAGGTCCGCCACATCGCCCGCGAAGGGGCCGAGGTGGTCGAGCGAGGCGACGAAGGGATAGGTGCCGGCGCGCGACAGCCGCCCATAGGTCGGCTTCAGCCCGAAGATGCCGCAGAGGGACGCCGGCACGCGGATGGACCCGTTGGTGTCGCTGCCGAGCGTGAGGGGCACCAGCCCCGCCGCCACCGCCGCCGCGGAACCGCCCGACGAACCGCCCGCGATGCGGGTCACATCATGCGGGTTGCGGCAGGCACCCTCATGCGCGTTCTCCGTCGTGAAGCCGTAGGCGTATTCATCCATGTTGAGCGCGCCGGTGCAGACGGCCCCGGCGGCGGCCAGCTTCCGCACCAGGAAGCCGTCGCGCGCGGCAGGCTTTGCGTCCCGCTCGATCTTCGAACCCGCCAAGGTGGCGATGCCCTGGAGGTCGAAAAGGTTCTTCACGGCATAGGGCACGCCCGCCAGCGGGCCGGGATCGCGCCCGGCGGCGATGGCCTGGTCCACGGCCAGGGCCTCCGCCCGCGCGCGGGCGGCGGTGACCTCGGTGAAGGCGTTGTAGCGGGGATCGCGCGCCGCGATGTCGGCAAGCGCTTCCTCCGCCACATCGATGGCGCGGCGGCGGCCGCTGCGGATGGCATGGGCGGTGGCGGCGGCCTTCATGGGCGGAACACCGGCGCGGGTTCCTGGTGCACGTCCAGCGTCTTGTCCTCCACCAGCGCCGCCATGCGAGCGGCCAGGCGAAGGTTGGCGATGACACCCGGGCGGGATTCGGGCGCCACCGGCAAGGCGAGCGCGGCGGCGGCGGCGTTCATCAGGGCTTCGGCCTGGTCTTCGGTCATGGTGTTTCCCCGGGACAGGCCAGTGCCTAGCAAGGGTTGCGCCATCGGGTCGATCAGGCAGGCGGGAACCAGCGCGCCATCCGGTCACGGAAATCGCGGATCGCTGCATCCGATCCCGGGGCGGAGGCACCTTCCGCCGCCGCCGCCGCGGAAAGCCCTGACAGGCGCCCGGAATCGGTGGCGAGGTCCCGCAGCAGCGGCAGCACTGCTGCCTCATCCGCCACCACCAGCCCGCCGCCGCCTTCCACCAGCGCCGCGGCAGGGCTGCCCGCCGGCAGGACTGGCACGCAGCCCAGAAGCTGGGCATCCCGCACCGCCATCGGCGTCGCTTCCGCCGCTTCCGGCAGCAGCAGCAGATCCGCCCCCGCCACCGCATCGGCCAGCGTTTCCGCCATGCCGACGCCGAGTGGCGCCAGACGCCGGCGGAGCCGCGCGTCCAGCGCCTCCCCCACCGCGATCCAGTCGATCGGCAGCCCCTCCTGCCGCGTCACCGCCACCAGGCGCAGACGCGCTTCCCGAACCGCGGGGCTGGCGGAGGGGCCGAGCAGCAGCGCCACGCGCAGCATCCCGGGCCGCCGGCTCCGCCGCGTCGTCACCAGCCGGTCCCGTTCCTCCGCCGTGATGGCGAGCGTCGCGGCTGGCGGCAGCAGGCAGAGCTTCGCGTCCGGCACCCCCGCGCCGCGCAGCCAATCCACCAGCGACGGCGATGGCGCCAGCAGCAGGTCGTGCACATGCTCGAACGCCAAGGCGAGGTAGGGGTGGCCGGTGCCGCGGCCGAGCGCCGATTGCTCCAGCGCGTGCAGATGCCCCACCACCTTCGTGCCCTGCTTGCGCAGATCGCCCAGCACGGCGGACAGCGCCGGCACATGGCTGCAGACCAGCACATCCAGCTCCGTCATCAGGCCGAGCAGCGCGGGCGCCGCGCCCTCCAGATCGCCGGCGAGGGCGATGCGCTGGCCGAGGAAGTCGTGCGGTCCTTCCTTCGGCAGCGCCTGGCCGAGGAAGGAGACGCTGTCGAAGGCATCCCGCAGCCCGTCGCCAAGCACCAGGCCCGGCTGTTCCAGGACGAACAGGTGGGTCACGTATCCCGCCTGGCGCAGCGACGTGGCCAGCGCGGCGGCGACCCGGCCGACGCCATCCGCGATGCCCCCCGGCACGGCGAAGCCGACATGCCGCCCCCCCGCGCCCCGGCGCCGCGGCATGACGTGATCCGCGCCGATGGCGGCGGCCAGGTAGTCCGCATAGCTGCGGATGGCGGGGGTGGCGCCCGCCTTGCGCCAGATCCAGCGGCGGCGGCGCGCGGGGTCATGGTCCTGCCGCAGCCGCGCCGCGGTGGCGACGGGGTTGGGCGCATGGGCGCCGACCAGCAGCGCATCCTCCGGGCAGGGGAAGCGCAGCAGCAGGCGGCCGAGTTGAGGGCTGTCCGCATCCTCCGCCACCGCGGCCAGCCAGCCGCCCGGGGTCTCCGCCCCCACGGCCTCCCGCAGCGCGGCCTGGCCGGCGGCGAAGCCGATGGGGGCGGAGGCCGGGGCATCGGCCGCGACCTCCAGCGCCATGCCGCCACGGTCCGCTTCCAGGTGGATCGCAACGGCCTGGCGCGTGGCGCAGAGGCGCTGCAGGTGCCAGAGCAGGTTGGCGAAAAGCCCCGCGCGCCGCAGCGCCGCCACCGCGGCGGCGGGCAGCCAGATGGCATAGGGGGGCGTGCCCAGCGTCTCCGGCTCCACCTCCTCCGCCGCGAAGGATTCCGCGTGCTGGTCCAGCGTCATGCGCCGCGGGGTCGCATCCACGTCGCTGAACCACAGCACATCGCCGGAAGCCTCGGTGAACAGCGCGAAGCGCGGCGCTTCCTCATGCTCCCATGCCAGTAGGTTCCGCAGCGAGAACAGGTCCCGGTGCTTCTCCCGCATATAGGCGAGGATGCCCGCGCGCTGGCGGTTGCTGTCGCGCAGCATGCTTTCCGCGCGCTGGCGGTATTCCAGGCCGAAGCTGGGGTGGCACCGGCCGCGGAAGCCCCTGGCCAGGGCCTGCATCCAGAACTCCCAATCCTCGTAGCCCGCCTTCATCGTCTCATCGAAGCGGATGCCGGCATCGAAGACGCGGCGATGCACCAGGCTGCCGGCCTCGCAGATGTTGTCGAAAGTGACGTGGGCGAGGCGCGAATAGGGGGCCTGGTAGTTGCCGGACCATTCGATGCCGAACTTGTCGATGCTGGGATAGACCCAATCCACCCCGGCCTGGCGCAGCAGGCCGAAGGCATTGGCCATCGCGGTCGGCGTCAGCCGGTTGTCGGCATCCAGGAAATAGATCGCCTCCAGCCCCGGCCAGGCGCGCAGCGCGTAGTCGATGCCGAAATTGCGGGCGGAGGAGAGGCCGCCATTGCGCTTGCGCAGGTAGGTGACGCGGGGCTCCGCCATCGCATAGGCGCTGCCGATGGTGCGCGTTTCCTCATAGGGGCAGCCATCATCGACGATGACGATGGCGACGGAGACGCCGCCACGCTGCGCCAGCGCGGCGTCCAGCGCCTCCGGCAGCAGGCCCGGGTGCTTGAAGACCGGGACGATGATGGCGATGGCCGGGGGGATCATGCCGCCCATGGGTTGCAGCCCGGCGGCCGGGAATGCAAGCGCCGTTCAGGCGGAGATGCGCAGCCCCGTGCAGGCGACGGAGAGCACGCGCCCATCCCCCGGCGGCTGGTGCGCACGCCCGAAGGCGAGGTCGAGCACCACGCTCCGGTCCCGGCGCCGCGCCGCCTGCGGCAGCGGGATCAGCGCCGTCAGCCCGCCATCCCCGCCATCCGCGGTGGTGGCGAAATTGGCGCGCGTCGGCACGCCGTTCACTGAACAGGTGATGGCGCCTTCGGTCAGCCCGGGCGCCGTGGCGGCGATCAGCACCTCGATCCGCGTGGCGTGGCGGGAGACGTTGTCGAGCTTGAGGTTCACATCCGCGCCCAGCCAGCGCCAGGTCCGATCCCCGCCGCCTTCCAGCGAATGGAAGCCGGTGCCGCGGAAATCCCGCGCGGGCACGAAGGCCTGCGCCACTTCCGTCTCATCCGCCTCCTCCACGAGAGGCGCCAGGGAGGAGGGGGTCGCGCCGGTGGCCGGGGCCTCGCGGGCCTGGACCTGGCCGGCTTGGGCGGCGGCGACGGTGGCGCGCAGGCCGCCGATGCGGGCGCGCGGCGGCGTGCCCTCCGCCCCCGGCATCCGGCGCGTCAGCACGAACAGATCCCGTGCTTCCGTGCCCTCGGCCTGGAACAGGCGCAGCGGCGCCAGCCCATCCTCATCCGCCATGACCCAGCCGGACCACCCGATCGCCGGCCTGTCCTGGCCGGAGAGGTCGAGCGCCGCCGCCGCCGTCGTCGCGGCGGCCAGGGCGAATTCGACCGGCTCCGTCGCCTCCCCCACGATGCGGCCCGTGGCCTGCGCGACCAGCGTGCCGGCGGGCAGCGCGCCGGCCATGCGGCCCAGGGTGACGCCCGCGCGGGCGGGGTCGCAGGGCAGGCTGTCATCATCCAGCGCGCGGCGCGTGGCGCTGGCGCCGTCGCGGGACAACTCGATCGAGTCGGGCAGGACGGGCACTTCCTCCCACCCCTGGCCGAGATCTTCGCTGCCCTCGGCATGGTCGATGCCCGTGACCGGCGGCATCACGCCGGGCAGGCCGGTCCATACGCGGAAGGCCAGGCTGCGCGGGGCAAGCGCGGTGCCGTCCTCGCCGCTGACGCGGAAGGCGGGCAGGGGCTGGTTGCCGCCGAGCGACAGGGCCAGCGTGCCCTCCGGCACCTCCACCGCCAGGCGCAGCGTGCGGGACAGGCCCGTCAGCGCGCGTTCCAGCCCCAGCACTTGCCAGCCCGCCTTCAGACGGTCCGCTGTCAGGCGCCAGGCGGCGCGTTCCTGCCCGTCCTCCAGGCTCGTCAGCCGCACCACCAGCACGGCGTCGCGCATGGCCGGCGCGGCATCCAGGTGCAGCGCGATGGCGCTGACGCCGCGGCTGGCGATGGGCAGCAACTGGTTCAGGCCGCCGAGATTGGCGCCGCGGCCGAGCCGGATGGCCGCATCCTCGCCCCCCGCCGGTTGCTCGGCGAAGACCTCGTCGAAATCCTGGCGGTTGTCGCGGGCGACATAGGCTTCCAGCTGCGCGAGCCGCCCCTGGTGATCCTCATGCGCCGCGCGCATCTGGCCGAGGCTGCGCAGCGAACCCGTGAGCAGCGCCGCCTGCCGCCGCAGCACGGCGGTGGTGCCGGAGACGACGGCGGTGGCCAGCCCCATCGCATCGCCGGGTTGCATCCGCGCAATGGCGGGCACCGTCTCTCCGCCCGGGGCCTGGTCGATGGCGATCCGCAAGGCGGTCTCGCCTTCATCCGTGAAGGCGATGGCGGCGACGCAGAGGGGCGGCATGGCGGGCAGCGGGAAGCGGCTGCCCTCGGCGTGCAGCAGAAGGCCCAGGGTGGCGTCGTGCTCGATGGCCAGGACCGGCACCGGCACCGCGAGGACGTCCCGCGCCAGGGCCCATTCGATGGCCGCGATCAGCAGCACCGGCTCCCGCATCGCCGCCACCAGGGAGGGGGGGAGACCAGGGGGGAGGGCGTTCGACCCCGGACCCGCCTCCGGGGAGGCGAGCATCACCTGGTCGCCACTCGGCGGATGCTGCGCGATCAACATGGTTGTATGACAAACTCGTGAAAGCCGGGCTGACGCTAGGCGCTGTGTTTTATAGTGAAAAGTATTATTTTTGAGAATGTCGCTTAACCAAATTGAGTAAGCGCATAACCTTCACATTCACAGGTGCACTCTTTGGCGGCGGTCGCAAGGGCGCCCGGGCGCCCATTGCGCCAGGTGGGGCTTTATCGCGCTGTAAACGATAGAATTTTCGTTGCTTGATCCGGCGGCACCTGGTCTCCCGGGCGGCCAGCCCGGGCGCGTATCACGGCGAAGTGATCCACAAATATCATTTTCGAGACTCGCGAATCAGCGCCGACGGGACTCCGGGGGCAGGAAGCCATCCGCGCCCAGCTGGACCGAAAGCCCCTCCTGCCCGAAGGCGCCGGCGCTTTCCGCCACCATGGCGGCGTAGCGCTTGTATTCCGCGGCCCCGTTGTAGTGTTGGCCGCGGCTGATCTCCTCCAGGATCTTCCGCCGGAAGCCGGCGTGATACTTGAAATGCGCGAAGACCGCGGGCTGGCGGGACAGGCGGACATTCGCCGCGCTGTGGATGCCTTCGCTGACGCGGATCCAGGGCTGGTAGCGGAACAGCGCCACCTTCTCCGCCACGAAGCCATTGGGTTCGCTGTCCGGCAGCAGGCGGTGGCGCAGGGCGGAGACCTGCTGGCTGCGGTTGCTGTAGAAGCAGCTGGTCAGGTGGAAGGGCTGGACGGGTTCGCGGTCCAGCCAGGTCGCGGCCTCGAAGGGCGGGCGGGTGGAGAAATCGGCCTCATCCAGCGGGCCGGCAGGATAGAGGTCCACCATCCATAGCGGCACGGCATTGGCGCGTTCGGCTTCGACGGCCGCGACCAGCTCCGCCAGGCTGCGGTTGCGCCAGTTCGGATAGATCAGGAATTCATCCGCATCCGCCACCACCGCCCAGCGGCTGACGAAGTGGTGTGCCAGCACGGTCTGCTGCCAGGTCACGCCGTAATGGGAGGTGCGGTATTCCCCCGCCGCCGAATAGACGACGACATCGGGCTGCGCGAGCAGCCATTCGCGCGACCCGTCATCCGACGCATTGTCCACCGCGTAGAAGGCCCTGACGCCGAGGGACCGGTAGTGGTCCAGCAGATGCGGCAGCATCGTCATCTCGTTCCGCGCGGCCAGCACCACGCCGATCGGCTCCGCCTGCACCCGCGCCAGCACCTCCGCCCCGCTCAGCAGTTCCAGCTGGTGGTTGGTGTGGTCGGTGCCGACACTCGTGAAGCTTGGCCATAGTTTCTTCGGGCTGAGGTCCATCTGCCCGCGCAGCGCATGGGCCCGCGCCTGGTCGCGGTCGAGGTCGAGATGCGCCACCTTCGCGGTGCCCAGCGCGCTGGGGAAGAAGGTGTTCTCGTAGATGCCGATGGGATGCGCGTTCCCGAAGGTGCGGCGGCGCTGGTAGCTTTCGTAGTCGGTGTTGTCGGGGAAGATCTCCTCCATGGCCAGCAGGTCGCCGACCATCTTGTCCTCCATGAAGGACCGCGCGATCAGGCGCTGGCCGTCCCGCCGCTGCGTGGCGGCGACCAGCCGGCCCATGGCGAAGCGGGACAGGGAATAGACGCCCCCGCCATCGCAGTAGCGCGACGGTTCGGGGGAACGGTCGATGCCGCGCGCGCGCTCGCTGCTCGACTTCAGATGGTGCCAGACGCGGTCCGTGCCGCCGATGGCGCGTTCCAGCAGGCGGCCGTGATAATGGTGCGCGCGGTAGTCCAGCGTGCCGAAGTAGTTTTCCGTGCTCAGGTAGCAATCGTCATCGATCTTGATGAGGTATTGCGCATCGGTGTTGGCATGCACCCATTCCACCATGCGCAGCGTCTTCTGCGGCAGGTCCTCATAGCTGTCGGACACCGCCAGGCGCAGCACGTCGCCATCCAGCCGGTCGTCGCCATCGCCCACGATGATGATGCAGCGCGCGCCGATCGCGGCCAGTTCCCGCATCCAGGTCTCCCGGATCGCCGCCACGCGGGTGTCCAGGTACTTGTTGCAGGAATAGACGCAGACCAGCACGTCCCCCGCCAGCGCGGCGGGATCGAAGGCGATGGCGGGCCGCGCCACCGGCGTCAGCGCCTGGTCGTGGTGGTGGCGGAAGCGCAGGTGCATCGCATCCCGCAGCGCCTGCAGCGCCGTCACGGCTTCCGCCATTTCCGGCGTCCGCTGGCCTTCCAGCACCTGCAGCAGCCGCGACAGGCCGGCCAGCAGCGGCGCCGGCAAATGCGGCGCGCCGCCTTCCTCCACCGCGCGCATCACCGCCGCGGCGAAGCGGCGCACCAGCGCGCGCCCGGCCGGCGCGGCGCCGGGGTGCTGGGCCGCCGCCTGGCGCACCGCCATCAGGCTCAGCATGTCCGCGCCGACATGCAGGTAGCGCGCATCGGCCAGCATCGCCGCCAGGTCGCGCGCCTCCGCCGCTGCCGGCGGCATTTCCGGCGCCACCAGCATCCGGCACAGCGCGCGCTGCGCCTGTTCCGTCATGCCCCGGGGCTGGGGGCGCATTTCCCGCAGCATGTCCCGCAGCCCGTCCGGCGCGATGCCGAGGCCCGAGAGCCCCCCCGGCGCCGAAAGCCCCGGCATGGCCGCGATCCGCACCGCATCGCGCGCATCCAGCGCGACCAGATCCGTCAGCAGCCGCCCGACCGACCCGGAATTGGCGATGCTGCCGGGGCGCAGCGCATGCGCCGCCAGTTCGCGCATCCAGACCACCGCTTCCGGATTGCCATTCGCGCGGAAGAACTGCAGCCCGGCATGCAGGGTGCCGAGCCGCTGGTCCACGCGCTCTGGATCGCCGAGGCCGGCCTCCACCTGCCGGAAGCGCCGCCATGCGACGGCGATCTGCGTGTCCTGCCCGGCCTCCCGCTTCGCCGGGCCGGCGTTCCAGCGGGCCCAGAAGGACGGCGAGAGGCCGTAATGCCGCAGCGCCGCGCGCACCATGTCCTGCGCCAGGTAGTCCGGCATCAAATGCCGGCGGTCCAGCAGCAGGACCAGCGCCTCCACCAGGTGCCGGTCATGCAGGCGGGAGAACCATTCGCCCTTGAAGGCGTCGAGCAGCGCGAGGAAGGCGTAGCGGAACCGCTCCAGCTCCGCCTCCGCCAGCTGGCCCTCCGCCGCGCGGCCTTCCAGGTGGCGCAGCGCGAAGCCGATGCAGGCGGTGTTGATCCAGCCCTGCATGCTGCCCGCCAGCCGGTACAGCGCATCGGTCGCGCGCCGAGCCTCCCCGGCCGCCGCCAGCAGCGCGATGGCGGAACTCAGCGCCCATGCATCCGGCCGTTCCTCCTGGTGGAACCAGGTGGAAAGCGGCACCGCGCGGTCCAGCAGCGGCAATTCGTCGGTGGCGCAGAGCGGCGGCACCAGGCCGAACCAGAAATGCTCCCGCGCCTCCCCCTGCAGCCCATGGGCGGATTCCACCAGGCGGGCGTGGTAGAAGATGGGCTCCCCGTCCGAGGACAGCCGCGCATTCACGGCGCGCAGCGCGCGCCAGACGGCGATGCGCTGCGCATCGTCCGCCGTCGCCTCCGGCGCCTGGCTTGCGCCGTGCGCGGTGGCGCGCGCTGGCGCGGCCTGGCGGGCCACGAAGCCGTCCAGCTTCATGCGGCGGGTGAATTCGGCGTGGAACCGCGCCGCATCCGCCGGCAGGTCCGGCAGGAAGCGCCCGAAGGCCAGGTGTTCCGAGGCCAGCAGCGCGTTGCACTGCGCCGCCGCGGTGCCGTCGCCGATCTGCGCCGCCCGCACCAGCGCCTGCTGCGCCATGGCGCGGGTGAACAGCAGCCGCCCGGGCTCCACCACCCGCCCATCCACCGTCACCTCGAGGCCGGCGTCGCGCGCTTCCCCGATATCGGTCCAGATCGTGCCGGGCAGCTCGATCTCGAAGCCATGCCTCGCCTGGCTGCCGCCGCTGGTGCGCAGGCCGGGCAGGGGGGTTTCCGCCCACACGCCAACCGCCACGGCCCGCGCCCTGCCGCCGACCATCAGGCCGATGACCGGCGCCCGGCCGGCCGGCGTGCCCACGACCTCTCCCCGCAGGACAAAGCCATCGACTTCCGTCACCGCGCTGGTCCAGGCGGGGGGCAGGCTGAGCGGCCTGCCATCGATCGACAGCCGCGCCAGGCGCAGGTGGCGGGCCAGGCGGCCGCACAGCACCTCCGGCAGCGGTGCCTCGAAGCCGATCCGCGCGCCGGGCCGGCCGAGCCGGGACGCCAGCCCGGGCAGGTCCACCCAGCGCGGCGCGATCCGCACCGGGCCTTCCCCGATGTCGATCTCCAGCATCGCATCCGGCGCGGCATCCACCGCCCAGCCCAGCACGGCGTCGCGCAGCACGCGGTCCACCGCGCCGGCGGGCGGCGTGGCGGAAGGCGCGGGCGGCGCCGCGCGCGGCACGCCGCGGGCGAAGCGCTGATGCGGCCCGCGCACGGTCAATTCCTCGCTGCCCAGCAGCGTGCCCGTCACCTCGCCCCAGGGGGCGTGGTTCACGGCGATGATGCAGCGCCCGGCGCCGACCTCCACATCCACCACCAGGCGGTACCAGGATGACGGCAGGCGGCCCAGCACCGTCTCCGACCCCCATTCCCCATCCGTGCAGTGGTTGGTGACGATCCAGTTCTCCGCCGCGCGGTAGCGAAGGTGCAGCGGGATGTCGCCATTCGGCGCCACCAGGTCCAGCCACACATCCTCCGCGCTCGCGGGCGGGACATCCATGCGCAGCACCTGCACGCTGCCGCCGGTGTGGCCGGAGGCGACGGTCGCCGCCGGCGCCGGTTCCTCCGCCGGTGCGTCCGGCGCGGCCTCCGCATCCCGCCGCTGGGCGCCGAGCGAGAGGCTGCCGCCGGTCAGCTTGGCGCCATCGCCCATCACCTGCAGCACGGCCCCGCTGGCGCGGGCGCGGGCCACCACCTCCGCCGGCAGGTCGATGGTGAAGGCGCTGCGGCGTTCCGGGGCGTAGCCGTCGCCCGTGCCTTCCCGGCTGCGCCGCGCGCCCAGCAGGCAGTCCCGGGGGAAGCGCGGTTCCGTGCCCAGCGTCACCTGCGCCTGCACCGGCGCGCCATCCAGCAGCACCTCCAGCCGCGGGACGGCGCCGCGGCCGCGCACCCAGCCGGTGATCCGCCCTTCCACGACGCTCTCCACGACGCCGGGCGGGTTCACCCAGCCCTGCGCCGTCGGGATGCCATCGGCTGGCACCACCCCGGCTTCCGTCGGTTCCAGCCTGAAATCGACCGTGACCCGCGTGGCGACCCGCGTCTTGGCTTCCGCCTGCGCCAGGGCTTCGCGCGCGGCGGGGTCCAGCGGCACGACGAAGCCTGCCGGCAGCCCCGGGGCGGATGGTGCCGGGATGGCCTGGGCGGTGAAGCGTTCGGCCCCGATGGTGATGGCGACGGGCCCGCCCTGCCATTCCGGCGCCTGGACGAAGCCGCGCAGCGCTTCCCCGCCAATCCCCTCCCCGGGCAGCCAGCCCTGGCGGGTGGTGGTGGTGCCAGGGTGGCTGCCAGGGGGGCTGCCAGGGGGGCTAAAGGGGCTGAAGGCGTCGCTCGCGAACCAGGCCATGCTGGTGCGGACGGAAACCTGCCGGCCCTGCGGCCACAGCACCGCGATGGTGGCCCGTAGCTCGCCCCCCACCAGCAGGTGGATATGGGCGGATGTGCAGATCACGAGCAGCGGCAGCACCTCGGTCGCCGACAGGTCGACCGGCAGGGCGCGTTCCACGCCCCAACTGCCATCCACCAACTCGTTCACGACGATCTGCCGGCGGTCCGGCCGCACCGACACGTGGAAGAGGATGTTCTTCTCGTCGAGGTCGAGGTTCAGGCTGTCCCAGCTGCCGGTCCGTGGGTAGCAGACGCAGCGGTAGATCATCATCATGAGCCCGCCACCTCGGCCGGGACGCCGCCGGCAAAACCCCGGCTCCACGCTGCCATCGTCACCCCTCGGGAGGCCACCGCGCGGCGCGGCCGCATCGCCCGGCGCCAGTGCGCCATGGGGCATTCGTTCTAGGGGCGGTTTGGCTGGCCGTAAAGACTGTGTCACATTTGCGAGAGACCGTATCAACGAAGGCGCGCTGGCATGGCAGGAGCGCCGGGATGGGACGCTGCTGCATGCCGCTTCATGCATCGCCTCCAGCCGCGGCGCGGCACCAACCGGGGGGATGACGACGACCGTGGGCGATGGGCTCCATGCCGCGCTGGCCGACGCACTGGCCCTGCTGCGCGGTGGTGATCGTGCCGCGGCGGCGGCCCGGCTGGCGCCGGTGCTGGGCCGCCAGGCGGAAGCATTCCAACCCGATTCATGCCTGAGCGATGCCGCGCCGCTGGTGGCGGTGGCGGAGGAACTGTCCGGGATCTCCCGCTGGAAGACGGCGCAGCTGGCCTATGAGCTGCTGGTCGAAGCCGGCCACGCTGGCCAGGCCTGGTCAGCCGGGCAGGCGGCGGAGCGTGCGGCCCTGCAGGACGCCTTCGTCGCGCGGTTCGAGGCAACGCCCGCCATCGAACGCCTCGCCCCCTTCCTCGGCGGGGCGACCGGGCATCCCGTGGCCGCGCTGGACACCACGCGGATGCGGCCGGGGCTGTTCGACATGGCCCTGTTCCGTCACGCCATCGCCTTCGCCGATGGGACCGCAGGGGTGGAGGTGGTGGAAAAGGTGATGCGGTCCGACAAGCGCGACATACGCCGCGCCCATGCCGAAGGCCTGCTGTTCGGCACGGTGGACGCGGACCGGCTGATGGCACCGCGGCATTTCGGCACGCTGGAGGACGGGCCCTTCGTCTCCACCTTCCGGGCCTACTTCGATGGCACGCCGCTGCCGATCGACCGCTGGATGACGACGCATGACGAGCTTCTCTATCGCTACTGGGCGAAGGCGCCGCCGCCGGGCCTCGCCAAGGGGCCGAGCCTCGTCCCGGTTTTCGTCGACCGGCTCAAGGAACTGATCGCCCGGACGCTGCCGGCAGGGGTGGAGGCGCAGCTGCGGGCCTGTTCGATCGACGATGTCGCCCTGATCGTGGCGCGTCGCTTCGACCACATCGTGGCGCTGCTGGATTCCATGCCGATGTTCGTCTTCCACGACGACATGCATTGCGGGAACATTTTGGTCGGCGCCGATGGCGGCATGACGATCGTCGAGTGGGACAATTGGGCGCTGGCGCCGATCGGCACGGGCTGGCGTTTCTACGCGACGCATGAAGTGCTGGCCGAGCCGGAGGTCGACCGCATCGGCTGGGCGCGGGCCCTTCCGCCGGAGGTCACGGGCCACAACATGATGCTGATGGCGTCGCTGTGGGGCTGGCACAGGGCACTGCGCGACCAGAAGCTGGAATTGGCGGCGCGGTGGCTGGAGAAGCTGGTCCGCTACGCCTGACCGTTGCGTTTTCCGCGGGGCTCCCCGCGACTGTTCCCGCGCCGAAAGCGCGCCACCGTGACCACCGAAGCGTGTGGTCGATGCAGTTATGGGTTGCGGGAAAGGGCGGAAGGCACCATAATCACGTAGTCAGCCTTGTTTGGTTCGGCCTGCTCTCCTTGCTCGTTACCGAGCGCCGAGCCCGGGTTTCGTTTCCCCTCAAAGCTCGATCCGGCGGGCGACGTTCGCTCGTCGGGACACAGACATGAAGGGGATATCCTCATGGCGACCGGCACCGTTAAGTGGTTCAACGCGACCAAGGGCTATGGCTTCATCCAGCCGGATGACGGCTCCAAGGACGTGTTCCTGCACATCTCCGACGTCCAGCGCTCCGGCCTGCAGGAGCCGCGTGAAGGCGACAAGCTCGCCTACGAGATCCAGCAGGGCCGCGAGGGCAAGACCTCCGCGACCAACCTGCGCTCTGCCTGAGGCCGCTATCCGGGATGGCCTTGGCCATCCTGGGTGGTGCCCCCTGCGGTGCATCTGAGGCGGCGGGCGCGACGAGCGCCCGCCGTTTCGCTTTGAGGGGCCTACCGCCGCCCCTGCGGCACTTCCCCTTGGCCCTCGCTCTTGGCCCGCCCCCTTTACCCGCCTTGATGCCGGCCCGCCTTGATGTCGCCTGGTGTCTAACGGACCCGACGTGACCTGGGCCCGACGTGACCTGGGCCCGACATGACCTGCGGCCCACGCGACGTAGGCCAGACTTGACGTAGGATCGCCTGGCGCGCGGACCGCCAGCCCTTCCGCCCCCGCCTGTCCGGGGGCTGCGCGCTCCGCGAGGATTGCCCATGGCACGCCATACCTTCACGGTCGGCCAGACCATCGAATTCGTGCCCGGCCGCTATGACGGCTCCGCCCCCGCCGGCACCTACACCGTCGTCCGCCAACTGCCGAACGACCAGGTGGACCGGGAATACCGCGTCAAGAACTCCCGCGACGGGCATGAACGCATCGTGCGGGAGAGCCAGATGCGTGGCCGCGCAAGCGGCCCGTTTGGCTGAGCCGCGCCAGCGGCCGTTTGGCTGAGCCGCGCCAGCGGCCGTTTGGCTGAGCCGCGCCAGCGGCCCGTTCGGCTGAAGCTGGAGCCCGCCCGCTTGATGCGGGCGGGGCGCTTCAGCGGGACAGGTGAAGCGGCAGCGCCGATTCGATCGCCCTCCAGGCTTCCTCTGCGTTGGCCACGAAGCGCAGCAGCGCCAGCTCGCCCGGCGCGATCATGCCGGCTTCCTCCAGCGCCTCCCACCGCATCAGGCCGCGCCAATAGCCCTCATCCACCAGGATGATCGGCACGGGGCCGAGCCGCCCTGTCTGGCGCAGCGTCAGCAGCTCGAACAACTCGTCCAGCGTCCCGAACCCGCCAGGGAACACCACCAGCGCCCGCGCCCGCATCGCCAGATGCAGCTTGCGGATGGCGAAGTAGTGGAACTGGAAGGTCAGCGCGGGCGTGGTGTAGGGGTTCGGCGCCTGTTCCTGCGGCAGGCGGATGTTGAAGCCGATGGCGGGCGCGCCGACGTCATGCGCGCCGCGGCAGGCGGCCTCCATGATGCCGGGGCCGCCGCCGGTCGCGATCACATGGTCCCGCACGCCGGCCACGGGGTGCAGTGCGCCGCCGCCTTCGCTGGCGATCCGGCCGAAGGCGCGGGCTTCCGCATACCAGCGCGGCTGCTCGCCCGGCCCATCCTCCCGCACCCTCGACCCGCCGAAGACCACGATGGTGGAGCGCACGCCCCAGGCGCGCAGCGCCTCATCCGCCTTGGCGCATTCGACCTGTAGCCGCACGCCCCGCATGGTGGGGCTGAGCAGGAATTCGCGGTCGAACAGCGCCAGGCGATAGGCGGGGCCATGGTCCTTCGCGCCGCTGGCTGGCCGGCGTGGCATCGGTTGCCTCCCCCCTCATGCGGTGCCCATGATGCGCGCCAGGAAGCCGCCGGGAAACGGTCGGCGCGGAGGATGCGATGCCTGTCTCGCTCACCTTCTGCGGTGCCGCGCGCACCGTCACCGGGTCCTGCCTGCTGTTCGACCACGACGGCACGCGCTTCCTGGTGGATTGCGGCATGTTCCAGGGCCCCAAGACGCTGAAGGCGCTGAACCACGAACCCTTCCCCTTCGACGCCAGGGGAATCGACTTCGTGCTGCTCACCCACGCGCATATCGATCATTCGGGCCTGCTGCCGAAGCTGGTGAAGCACGGCTTCCGCGGCCGAATCCACGCGACGCCGGCCACCACCGACCTCTGCTCCGTCATGCTGCCCGACAGCGGCCATATCCAGGAGACGGAGGTGGAGCAGCTGAACCGCCGCAACCGCCGGCGTTTCCAGGCCGCGCCGGTGGAGCCGATCTACACCGCCGCCGACGCCGAACGCACCATCGGCGCCTTCAGCCCGATCGAGACCGGCGCCTGGTTGAAACCGGGCAAGGGCATCCGCGCGCGCTGGTGGAATGCGGGGCACATGCTCGGCTCCGCCTCCATCGAGATCGAGTTCGCCGGCCCGGCACCGATGCGCGTCATCGTCTCCGGCGATATCGGTCCCGACCTGGGCGGCCTGCAGCCCGGCGCGGAGGGACCGGCCGGCGTGGATCACGTGATCTGCGAATCGACCTATGGCGATGAGGATCGGCCGACGGTGACGCCGGAGGCGCGGCGCGCCGAACTCGCGAAGCTCGTCCGCTGGGCCGCCGAACGCCAGGGCCCGGTGCTGATCCCGAGCTTCGCCGTCGAACGCGCGCAGGAAGTGGTCTTCGACCTGGTCCGCCTGATGCAGGAAGGCCAGGTGCCGCGCGCGATGATCAACATCGACAGCCCACTCGCCTCTCGCGCCACGCGGCTGTTCAGCCGCCACGCGGCGGAGATGACGGAGGGCGAGGCGATGCGCGACGCCCTCGCATCGCCGCTGGTGCGCCATGTGCAGGACGCCAATGAAAGCCGCGAACTCGCGCGCGCGGAGGGGTTCGGCATCGTCCTGGCCGGGAGTGGCATGTGCGAGGCCGGGCGCATCCGCCACCACCTGAAGCAGCATCTGCATGAGGCCAACGCGCTGGTCACGCTGGTGGGTTTCCAGGCCAGCGGCACGCTCGGCCGGCTGTTGCAGGATGGCGCGACGCGGGTGCGCATCCAGGGTGAGAGCTTCGGCGTGCAGGCGCGCATCGCCACCATCCAGGGCTATTCCGGCCATGCCGACGGCCCCGAGCTCGGCCGGTGGATCGAGGCGCGCGCCCCCGTCTCCGGCGGCGTCTTCCTGGTGCATGGGGAGGAGGAGGCGATCGAGGGCCTGGCGAAGCGGGTCGAGGGCCGCGGCATCGTCACCCCCGACCGCGTCATCCGCCCCGTGCTGGATGAGGTCTTCGCCCTGGAACCCGGCGTGGCCCCCGTCAGGCAGCCCGGCCGGGGCCGCCGGGGGGATGCCGCCGGCGTCGGCCGGCCGGACTGGCACAATGCCCGCGCCGCCCTGCTGCTGGGCATCGAGGAAGCGATCGAGCGCGCGCCGGACGACACCACCCGCGCCGGGCTGCTGGACCGGCTGCGGCGGGCACTGGAGGGGTGACGCCGGTCAGTACCGCACCACCGCCTTCACCGCCGCGTTGGTCTGGGGGAGGGAGGCGATCTCCGCCACCGTCACCGGCTTGAAGGGCGGGCGGAGGCGATAGGTGCCGGCCTGTTCCGGCGAGATGCCGCGCTCCGCCGCCACGATCTCCGTCACCGTGAGGTTGCAGAGGCGCCCCTGGCAGGGGCCCATGCCGCAGCGAAGAAACGCCTTGAGCTGGTTCGGGCCAGTGGCGCCGCCCGCCACGGCGTCCCGCACCTGGCCGGCCGTGATCTCCTCGCAGCGGCAGATGATGGTGTCGTTGCCGGCTGGGATGCGGAAGCCCTCCGCCGGGCGATAGAGCGCGTCGAGGAAGGCGCGGCCGCGGCCGAGCTTATCCAGCGCCGCGCGCACCGGCGCCGCCATCGCATCGCGTGTCCCGTCGTCGATCCGGCCCAGGCGATGCGCGGCGCCGATGGCGGCCAGCGTGCCGCTTTCGGCGGCGCAGTCGGCGCCCGCGATGCCGCCGCCATCGCCGGCAATGGCCACGCCCTCCACGCTGCTGGCCAGCCAGGAATCGCGCTTCGGCACCCAGCAGAGCTGAAGCGGATCCCAGTGGTGGTCGCAGCCGATGGCGTTGGAGATGGTGGTGTTGGGCACCACGCCCTGGTGCAGCAGCAGCACATCGGCCTCGATCCGCTGTTCGCCGCCGCCTGTGGTGAAGGTGATGGCGCGGAGGCGATCCTCGCCCTCTGCCCGCATAGCGGTGACGCCCGTGACGCGCCGCGGCCCGCCCCGTGCCTTCGCGAGCAAGGCGAGGCCCTTGGCGAGGTAGGGGGAGCGCAGGAAGTCCAGCACATGCCGCGCCGCGCCGGCGCGATTGGCGCCTGGGGTCGTGTCCAGCACCGCCGTGATGGTGGCGCCGGCGGCGCGCAACTGCGCGGCCACCAGCAGCAGCAGCGGCCCCGTGCCCGCCAGCACCACGCGCCCTTCCGGCACCAGGCCATGCGCCTTCAGCGCGATCTGCGCTGCGCCGGCCGTCAGCACGCCGGGCAGCGTCCAGCCCGGGATGGGGAAGGGGCGTTCCATCGCGCCGGTCGCGACGATGACCTGGCCCGCGAAGACCGGCCTCGCCTGGCCGGCGATGGACACGCCAAGCTCGATCTCCGCATGGCGCCCGGGTTCGTCCCCGGCGGGCAGCAGGCTGAACAGCTTGGCGGCGGGCGCGTAGTCCACGCCGCTGGCCAGGAAGCGCTGCGCGATCGGCAGGCCGCGCCAGTAATCGGCGCCGAGCACGGCACGGTCCCGCACCGGAGTCGTGGTGATGCCGCGATGGATCTGCCCGCCGGGGGCGAGGTTCTCATCCACCACCAGCGTCGCGATGCCGAGTCCCGCGGCCGTGATGGCGGCGGATTGCCCGGCGGGACCGGCGCCGATGATCACCAGGTCGTAGCGGGCCGAAAGCCGGTCGGCACTGTCGATGCGGTTCATGGCGCCACCGCGCGCCGCGCGCCGGCCTGGGTTTCGACGCGCATCCCATCCTCCAGCGCCACCAGGCAGCCTTGGCGGTTGCCGGTGCCGTCGATGACGACCAGGCATTCGAAGCAGACGCCCATCAGGCAATACGGCCCGCGCGCGGTGCCCTTCGCCGGTGTGGCGCGACAGGTGGCGATGCCGTTCGCCAGCAGCGCGGCGGCGACGGTATCGCCGCGCCGGGCCGTGAGCGACGCGCCATCGAAGCTGAAGCGGATCGTCTCCGCTTGGAAATCAGGCAGCCTGCGGAACATGGAACCTCGTGCCGCTGAAACAGGAAAGCTCATCCGCCAGCGCGCCGGCCTGGATCTGCGGCGCCAGGGTCAGCGCATGGGCGGCGGCGAGGGTGACGCCGGAATGGCAGGTGACGACGAAGGCGCCGGGCGCGGCTTTCGACTGCGCATAGATCGGGAATCCGTCCGGCGACATGACGCGGGATGCCGACCAGGTCCGCACCACATTGAGGTCCCGCAGCAGCGGGAACATGCGCATCGCGCGTTCTGCCATGACGGAGATGACGGGGTTCGTCACCACCGTGTCGAAGCCCGCATCCTCCTGGCTGTCGCCCATCATCACGCCGCCTTCGTCCGTCTGGCGGATGGTGCCCATGGGGTAGTGCAGGAAGGGCGACACCTTTTCCGTGATCAGCACCTGGCCCTTGGAGGGAATGACCGGCGCATCCAGCCCGACCATCGGCGCCAGGCGCGCATTGCCGAGCCCCGCGGCCAGCACGATGCGCGCGCTCCGTGCCTCGCCCCAGCTGCCGGCGATGCGGAAGCCGCCGTCGCGGGCCTCGATGCTGTCCACCACGCATTCGGGGCGATAGGCCACGCCGCGCTTGCCGTTCGCGACATGCAGCGCGCGGAACAGCTTGAGCGAGTTCACATGCCCGTCGGCCGGCGAATAGATTGCGCCCACCACATCGGGCCCGATATCCGGCAGCATCCGCTTCACACCGGCATGGTCCAGCACCTCATAGGGAATCGCCGGCGCGCCGGGCTGGGCCTGGAGGCGCTGGATGTAGCGCGTGCGCGCCTCCATTTCATCGTCGGAGAGGCACAGCGCGAAGCCGCCGGGGCGCTGGTGCACCACGTCGATCCCCGTTTCCTCCGCCAGCATTCCCGCGAAATCCGCCCAGCCTTCGGAGGATCCGTAGGACCAGGCCGAATATTGCGGCATGCCCATGCCCTTGGACTGCACCCAGACCAGCGCGAAATTGGCGCGCGACGCCCGGCGGGCGACATCGCCCTCATCCAACACCAGCACCCGGGCGCCGAGCCGCGCCAGCCCATAGGCCATGCAGGACCCCACCAGCCCGCCGCCGATGACGGTGACATCGGCCTCCATCTGCCATCCCCCTCAGATACCCGGCGGAGCATAGGCCCGCCGATCGGGAAGCGGCAGCCACACGGGACGCCTTCACGATGCTTACCGGGTGTGTGTAGCCTGTATCCCACAGGCAAGGCAGGGGATGGGACGATGCGGATCACGCGACGGGCGATGGCGGGGCTGCTGCCGGCGGTGGCGATCACGGGCGGGGCGCAGGCGCAGGCCGCCTGGCAGCCGGGAAGGCCGCTTCGCCTGCTGGTGGGCTTCCCGCCCGGCGGCGCGGCGGACCTTCTGGCGCGAAGGCTGGCGGACAGCCTGACCCAGGCGCTGGGCCAGACGGTGGTGGTGGAGAACCGGCCCGGCGCTGGCGCGCAGCTCGCTCTCGATGCCGCGGCCAAGGCGCAGCCGGATGGGCTGACCATGTCGCTGTCGCCGATGGGCCCGCTGGCGGTGAACCCGGCGCTGACGCCGGGGCGCCTGCCCTACAACGCGGCCGAGGATTTCACGCCGCTGATCCATGTCTGGGACCAGCCCAATGTCCTCGTAGGCGGGATGGACGTGCCCCAGGCCTGGCCGGCCTTCGTGGAATGGCTGCGGCGGCGGCCGGAGGAACCCTACGCCTCCGTCGGGCCCGGTTCGTCGAACCACCTGACCGGCGCGCTGCTGTCCCGCGCGCTCGGCCTCAATCTGCAGCACATCACCTATCGCGGGTCGGCCGCGGCGCTGACGGCGATCATGGGGGGCGAGATCAAGCTCTTCGTGGACAACGTCACCACCACCATCCCGCTGGCGCGAGAAGGGCGGGTGCGCGCCATCGCGGTGACGACGGCGACGCGCAGCGCCGCGCTGCCGGATGTGCCGACCTTGGCGGAGCTTGGCCTGCCGGAACTGACGGTGTCGTCCTGGCAGGTGGTGGTCGGGCCGAAGGGCCTGCCGCCCGCGGTGGTGACGCGGCTGAATGCCGAACTCAACCGCGCCATCCGCACGCCGGAGGCAGTGGCCTGGATGCGCAGCCTGGGCGCGGAACCCGTGGGCGGCACCGCGGAACAGGCGGCGACCATGCTGCGGACGGAGCGCGAGCGCTGGGCGCGCCTGATCCCCAGCATGGGCATCACGGTGGACTGAGCCTGCGTGGCTGCCGTCAGCGATAAATCAGCGTCGGCAGCCACATCACCATGCCCGGCCAATAGGTCACCAGCGCCAGGCAGATGAAGAGCGGGATGAGGAAGGGCGCGCAGGCCCGCGTCGTCTGTTCGAAGGTCAGGCCGGAGACGCGCGCCAGGATATACAGCACCATGCCCACCGGCGGCGTCAGCAGCCCGATCATCAGGTTCAGCACCATGATGATGCCGAAATGCACGGGATCGACGCCGATCGCGATCATCAGCGGCAGCAGCACCGGCACCAGGATGGTGATGGCGGCGATCGTCTCCAGGAAGCAGCCCACCACCAGCAGCAGGATATTCACCAGCAGCAGGACCAGGAGGGGATTGTCGGTGATGGCGAGCACCGCGCCCGCCACTTCCTCCGTCACCCGCGTGGTGGTGATGAGCCAGCCGAAGATGGAAGCGCCCGCCACGATCAGCAGCACCACCGCCGTCGTCTCGATCGTCTCCATCGTCACGCGCATCAGGCCGCGGAAGGTCAGCGTGCGGTACACCACCATGCCGAGGAACAGCGCATAGAAGGTGGCGGCGATGGCGGCTTCGGTCGGCGTGAAGGCGCCGCTCGTCATGCCGCCGACCAGCAGCACCGGCGTCATCAGCGGCAGGAAGGCGCGCTTGGCGGTGTAGCGCAGCCGCGTCCAGCGGAACTCCGCATCCCGCCCGAAGCCGCGGAAATGCGCGACCCAGGCGACGGAAGCCATGAGCGTCAGCGCCATCAGCAACCCCGGGATCAGCCCCGCCGCGAACAACTGGCCGACGGATGCATTGGCGGAGACGCCATAGATCACCAGCGGCAGCGATGGCGGGATGATCGGCCCGATGGTGGCGGAGGCACCCGTGAGGCCGACGGCGAAGGGCAGGGGATAGCCATGCTCCTTCATCGCCTTGATCTCGATATTGCCGAGCCCGCCGGCATCCGCGACCGCCGTACCCGACATGCCCGCGAAGATCACGGACCCCACGACATTCACATGGCCGAGCCCACCCTTCAGCCATCCCACCAACGCGGTTGCGAAGCTGTAGATGCGTTCGGTGATGCCGGCGGAATTCATCAGGCTGCCGGACATGACGAAGAAGGGGATGGCGAGCAGCGGGAAGCTGTCCACGCCCGACGCCATGCGGTGCAGCACCACCAGCGGCGGCACCGACTGGTCGAACCACACATAGATCAGCGAACCCGCACCGAGCGCCACGGCCACGGGCACGCCGAGCAGCATCAGGCCGAGGAAGCCCGCGAAGAGAATCCAGGTCATCGGGCCGCCTTCACAGATGCACGCCGCCGAGGGAGGGATCCTCGACACGTTCCGGCTCCCCCCGCCGGAAACGCAGGATGGCGGCCTGCGCGGCGCGCAGCGTGGTCAGCACCAGGCCGACCAGGATCGAGAGATAGACCCAGGACAGGGGCACATCGATGACGACCATGGGCTGGAACTGCATGGCCTGCGCTACCTGCCAGCAGAGGTAGCACAGGATGGCGTAGAAGCCCGTGGCGACGATGTTGGCCGCCAGGAACAGCCATCGCCGCGGCGCCCGCGGCAGCATGGTGGGCATGAATTCCACCGCGATATGCGTGCCCCGCCGCGCCGCCATGGCGCTGCCGGTGAAGGTCAGCACCATCAGCAGGTAGCGCGCGATCTCCTCCGTCCAGGCGATGCTGTCATTCAGGATGTAGCGGCTGAAGAACTGCAGGAACACCACGCCGGCCAGCGCCCAGAACAGCAGGACGGAAAGCCAGTCCTCCGGCGCCAGATCCGCCTTCTCCTCCGGCGCATCGGCCACTTCCTGCGTCAGCGCGACGAAGAGATCGTCGTCATCGGTGCCTTTTGGCTGCACGACATTAATGCTCCCACGGACGCGGTTCGACCCTATCATTCCGGCCAGCAAAGGGAGGAATGATAGCATGTCCAGGATCGAACGATTGGAAATCCTGCAGGTGGATCTGCCGCCGAAGGTGGTCCGCAGCGACGCGATCCAGTCCTTCGCGACGCAGGAGACGCCGATGATGCGTATCACCGACAGCGATGGCGCGACGGGCATCGGCTACAGCTACACCATCGGCCAGGGCGGATCGTCCATCGTGGCCCTGCTGCGCGACCACCTCGGCCCGATGCTGCTGGGGCGAGACGCCGACTGCATCGATGCGATCTGGCACGATCTTTTCATGAAGACGCACGCGCTTAGCGTCGGCCCGCTGGTGGCACTCAGCCTCGCCGCCATCGACACGGCGCTGTGGGATCTGCGGGGGAAGAAGACCGGCCTGCCGCTGCACAAGCTGGCCGGCGGCGCCAAGCCGCGCATCCCCGTCTACACCACCGAAGGCGGCTGGCTGCACATGAGCCAGGCGGAGATCGTGGCCGAAGCGGAAGCAGCACTCGCCAACGGCTTTGCCGGCACCAAGATCAAGGTCGGCCGTGCCACGGTGCAGGAAGACATCACGCGGCTTTCCGCCGTGCGCCGCGTCGTCGGTGATGGCTTCCAGGTCATGACCGATGCGAATCAGGGCTTCACGGTGGCGGAAGCCATCCGCCGTGCCGGTGCCTTCGAACAGGCCGGGCTCGACCTCGCCTGGTATGAGGAACCGCTGCCGGCGGAGGATGTGGAAGGCCATGTCCGGCTCTCCGCCGCGACGCGCATCCCTGTCGCCGTCGGCGAAAGCCTGTATCACCCCGCGCAGTTCCGTGACTACCTGGCGCGTGGCGCGTGCTCCATCGTGCAGGTGGATGTCGCGCGCATCGGCGGCATCACGCCCTGGCTGAAGACCGCGCATCTGGCGGAGGCCTTCAACGTCCCGGTCTGCCCGCATTTCCTGATGGAGCTTCACCTGCCGCTGGTCTGCGCGGTGCCGAACGGGGCGTGGCTGGAACACATTCCGCAACTCGATGACATCGCGGCGAGCCGCGTGGTGGTGAAGGATGGCTTCGCCACGCCGCCGGAGGCGCCGGGCAATGGCATCGAGTGGGACGAGGCGGAGATCGCGCGGCGGCAAGCCTTCACACCGATCGTGCTCCGCTAGGGAAAGCCGGGCCGCGAGGCCCGGCGCCCCGTTCAGCCGGCGCGGGATGCGATGGCCTGCAGGCGGTCGTAATGCTCCCGCGTCCAGCCCGCGCCCGCGGCGGCGTCATTGTGCAGCGGCTGCGCCACGGCGCGGAAGGCGGCGCGGTCCGGGCGCTGCACGGTCTTGCCCTGGGTGGTGAACCACGCCGGCAATGCGAGCTCCGCTGCGCGGATCTCATTCGTCGCGCGCGTCGCGCCCTCCCTCAGTACCTCCGTGAACACGGCCTTGTCGGCATCGTTCAGGCGGCGCCAGGTGTTGCCGGACACGATCGTCAGTAGGCTTTCCGTGATGTGCGCGGTCAGCGAGATATGCGTTTGCACCTCATGGAATTTCTTCGCCTGGATGGTCGGCAGCGGATTCTCCTGCCCGTCCACCGTGCCCTGCTGGAGCGCGAGATAGACCTCCGCGAAGGCGATCGGCGTGGCGTTGGCGCCGACGCTGCGCGTGAACATGAGGAAGAGGGGCGCCTGCGGCACGCGCAGCTTCATGCCGCGCATATCCTCCGGCCGCATGACGGACCGGTTCGCGGTGACATGGCGTTCGCCGTAATAGGTCAGCGCGAGGGACTGGTGGTTGGTCTGGCGGTTGTAGCCGGCCATCATGTCGCGCAGCAGGTCGCTTTCGCGATACGCCATGAAGTGCTCGAAATCCCGCAGCACATAGGGCGCGTTGGTGATCGCGATGGGGCGGAAGGTGGCGCCGGCGAAGGCGACGCCGGTGTAGATCATGTCCACGGTGCCGAGCGCCAGGCCCTGGTTGATCGTGGGCTCATTGCCCAGCGCCGAGGCCGGGAAAACCTCGATCGCCCAGCGGTTCTGCGTGCGTTGCTGGATCTGCTGCGCGGCCCAGAGTGCCTGCGTGTGATAGGCCTCATTGGTCTCATACACATGCGCCCAGCGAAGCCGCGTCTGCGCCTGCGCCGCGCGGCCCATCAGGGCGGGGGCGGCGATGGCGGTGCCGAGCAATGCGCGGCGACCAGTGATGATGGACATGCTGCAACCTCCCACAGGCACCGGTTGGTCCGGCGCGTCATTCCGGGGGGAGCATGGGCGGGGCCGGGGGCGCGCTGCAAGCCCGCCATGCGGCGGCGGGGTGGCTACCAGCCGGTAGCGACCAGCGCCTCCACCGCCGCGCGGCCAGGCGCTGCATCCCAGCCGCTGCCCTTGGCGGCTTTCAGCGCGGCGGCGGCGGTGGCGAAGCGGGCGGCCTGCGGCACCGCTTCACCCTCCGCAATGGCCAGCGCATAGGCGCCGTGGAAGACATCGCCGCACCCCGTGGTGTCCACCGCCTGGACCACGGGGGCGGGCAGGAGACGCGCTTCGCCATCGCGCCACCACAGGCTGCCCGCGGCGCCGAGCGTGACGGCCAGCACGGCATCGAAGCGCGCGGCGACGGCGGCGAGCGCCTCGGCGGGATGGTCGATGCCGGTGAACTCCCGCAGGCCACGCTCGGAGAACAGGATGTGGTCCGCCATCGGCGCCAGGCGGTGCAGGATGTCGCCGGCGCCGACTTCCCCATCGAGCACGCGGGGGATGCCCATGGCGCAGGCGAGCGTGAAGGCGTGGGCGGCGCCATCCGCCCAGCGGGGATCGGCCATCACGGCGGCGACGCCATCCAGCGTGAAGCGCGGCGCCTCCACCAGGCCGGCGCCGGGGAAGACGGCCAGGATGCGCTCGCCATCCGGGTCCACCAGCACCGCCGAATTGGGCGTGATGCCGCCGGGCGCCACCAGTTCCGGCAGATGCCGCACGCCCCGCGCCGCTAACCCCGCGCGCAGCCACTCGCCTGCGGGATCATCGCCCGTGCGCCCGACCCAGAGCGCATCGCCCCCGAGCCTGGCCACGGCGACGGAGGCCGTCGCCGCCATGCCCCCGCCGACATCGCTGTAGCCCGCGGCGATATACTTGCCGGGCGCCGGCGGCAGGCGCGGCATGCGGTAGGTGCGGTCGAGCGCGGCCATGCCAATACAGGCGATGCGGGGGGCGGTCATGCCGGAAGGTTGGCACCGGGCCCTCCACCCCGGAAGACCGGTTGGCGTCCCGCGATGAATGTGGCACCTTCCACATATGCCCCGCCGCCCGAGCGGCGCCCCGTCCAAGGCGGAGCGCCACCGCAGCATCCTCGCCGCCCTCGCCACCGATCCGACGGTGCGGATCTCCGCGCTCGCGGCGCAATTCGGCGTGGCGGCGGAGACGGTCCGCCGGGACATCGAGGAACTGACCAGCCAGGGCGCCGTCCGCCGGACCTATGGCGGGGCCAGCGTCGTCCATGCGGGGTTGCAGCCCGAATTGTCGTCCCGCGAAACCATGGCGGTGGCGGAGCGCGCGCGGATCGGCGCGGCGGCGGCCGCGATGCTCGCGCCGGGGGCGGTGGTGATGCTGGATGCCGGCAGCACCACGGGCCATGCCGCACGGGCGCTGGCGGCGCGGGGCATGGCGGTCACCGTGCTCACCAACAGCTTGCGCGCGGCGCAGGATTTGGCCGACCACGCCCGCGTGATCCTCTGCCCCGGCGATGTCAGCGGGGCGGAACAGGGCGTCTATGGCCAGGAGACCGGTGACTTCCTGGCCCGCTTCAACGCCGATGTCGCCCTGGTTGGGGCAACAGGCCTGACGGCGGAAGGCCCCTGCGACGCCAATAGCCGCGCCGCCTGGGTGAAGCGCGCCATGCTGGCCCGCGCCACCCGCCGCATCCTGCTGGCGGATTCGGAAAAATTCGGGCGGGAGGTGCTGGAACGCATCTGCCCGATGGCGGAACTCACGGACTTCGTCACCGATCGCGCCCCCGATGGCGCCCTGGCCCGGGCACTGGCGGAGGCCGGGGTGGCGGTGACAGTCGCGGGGCCGTGATCGCCCAGATCCTATTTGACCCTCCACATCGAATATCGTACCTGCCACAGTCATCAAAGCGTCACGAAAGCGCCCGCCCTGTCCGAGACCCGGCACCCCGCCCCGATCCCGCTGCACCAGGCCCCGCCCCGGGGGCTGGCCGGGCTGCGCTGGGTGCTGGCCGATATCGACGACACCATCACCACCCATGGGCGCCTCGACGCCAGCGCCTATGCCGCGCTGGAGAGGCTGCGCGACGCCGGCATCCAGGTGGTGCCCGTGACCGGCCGCCCCGCCGGCTGGTGCGACATGATCGCCCGCTTCTGGCCCGTCGCCGCCGTGGTGGGGGAGAATGGGGCGCTCTGGTATTCGCTGGACCAGGCCGGCCGCCGCATGCGCCGCTGGACCGCCCAGCCGGAGGCCGAGCGCCTGGCCCGCCGCGCGACGCTCGATGCCCTGGCAGCGCAGGCGCTGAGCGAGGTGCCAGGCAGCGCCATCGCCGCCGACCAGCCCTTCCGCCTGTTCGATGTCGCCGTGGATTTCGCGGAGGATGTCGGGCCCTTGGCGCCTGGCGCCGCGGAGCGCATCGCGGCGATCTTCCAGGCGGGCGGCGCGGCCGCCAAGGTCTCCTCCATCCATGTGAATGCCTGGATGGGCGAATGGGACAAGCGCGCGGGGGTGGAGAATCTGTTTGCCACGCTGTGGCAGCCCCTGGATGACGTGCTCGGCCAGGTTGCCTTCCTCGGCGACAGCCCGAACGATGCGCCCATGTTCGGCAGGATCCCGCTTTCCGTGGGCGTCGCGAATGTCGCCCCCTTCCTGCCGGGCATGGCCACGCCGCCCGCCTACATCGCCAGCGCCGAGGGCGGCGCCGGCTTCGTCGAATTCACCGAGGCCGTGATCGCGGCCCGCAACAACACGGAGAGGAAGCACCACCCATGAAGATTTTCGCCCCCGCCGCGGGTTTCGCGGTCGCGCTGATGGCGTCCATGCCCTGGGCAGCCTCCGCCCAGACGGCCGCCTGCGGCTTCCGCGGCTCACTCGACGAATCCTATTGCGACGAGAACCGGGACATGGTCGCCGATGCGCCGCGCGAGGCATCGCGCCAGCGCGATCCGTCCACCCTCGTCTTCGCCTATACGCCGGTCGAGGACCCCGCCCTCTATGCCAGCCAGTTCCGGCCGCTGCTGGACTACCTGACCAGCTGCACGGGCAAGCGCACCGTCTATTTCCAGGTGACGTCCAACGCCGCGCAGGTGGAGGCGATGCGATCCGGCCGCCTGCACATCGCCGGCTTCTCCACCGGCCCCACCGCCTTCGCCGTGAACCTGGCCGGCGCCGTTCCCTTCGCCATCAAGGGCGGGCCGGAATCCTTCGAGAGCTATCGCGTCGTCACCATCGTGCGCGCCGACAGCAACATCCAGACGCTGGCGGACCTCAAGGGCCGGCGCGTGGCGCATACCTCCGCCACCTCCAACTCCGGCAATCTCGCGCCGCGCGCCTTCTTCCCGGGCCTCGGCCTGACGCCGGATACGGATTACCGCGTCGTCTATTCCGGCGGGCATGACCGCAGCGTGATGGGCGTGAATGCCGGGGACTACGATGCCGCGCCGGTGGCGTCCGACGTCTACAACCGCATGATCGGCCGCGGCCAGGTGCGGCGGGAGAATTTCCGCGTCATCTGGGAAAGCGACCCGTTCCCCACCAGCAGCTTCGCGCTGGCCCATGACCTGCGCCCCGAACTCGCGCAGCGCATCCGCCAGTGCTTCTACGACTACCGCTTCCCCGAGCAGATGCGCCGCGACATGGGCGGCAATGACCGCTTCTGGCCGGCGAACTATGCCGAGCATTGGGCGCCCGTTCGCGCCGTGGCGGATGCGGTGAACGCCCCCTACAACCGCGCCGCCTTCGATGCCGAAAGCCGCCGTGAACTGGAGGCCGAGCAGCGCCGCAACCAGCAGCGCCAGCAGCAGCAGCAGGCACCGGCCGCCACGCCGGCTGCCCCCGCCGCGCCGCGGGTGCAGTAACCATGTCCGCGCGGCAAGGGTTGGTCATCAAGGGCCTCGTCAAGGAATACGTGCCCGGCAAGCCCGTGCTGCGCGGCATCGACCTCGATCTGGCGCCGGAGGGGATCACCGCCATCATCGGCCCCTCCGGCACCGGCAAATCCACGCTGATCCGCTGCATCAACCGGCTGGTGGAGCCCACGCAGGGCGAGATCACGCTCGATGGCGCGCCGCTCACCGGCATTCGCGGCGGGCAGCTGCGCCTGGCGCGGCGGCGCATCGGCATGGTGTTCCAGGAATACAATTTGGTCGAACGCCTGACGGTGATGGAGAACGTGCTCTCCGGCCGCCTCGGCTACGTGCCGCTGTGGCGCGCCTGGCTGCGCAAGTACCCGGCCGAGGACATCGCGCTGGCCTTCGAGCTGCTGGATGCCGTGGGGCTGCCGGACCATGCGACGCGGCGTGCCGACGCCCTCTCCGGCGGCCAGCGCCAGCGCGTCGGCATCGCGCGCGCGCTGATGCAGCGCCCCGCGCTGCTGCTGGCGGATGAACCGACCAGCTCGCTCGACCCCAAGACGGCGGTGGAGATCATGGAACTCCTCGCGCGCCTGACGCAGGCCGCCAATGTTCCCGTGGTCATCAACATCCACAACGTCGAACTGGCCAAGCGCTTCGCCAACCGCATCGTCGGCATGGAAGGCGGCCGCGTGGTCTTTGACGGGCCCCCCGGCGACCTCCAGCCCCACCACCTGCGCCAGATCTATGGCGGCGAGGATTGGCTGTGAGCGCGACCGTCGCGGCGCGGGAGGCCTTCAAGCCCAGCTGGACGGCGCGCATCGGCCTGATCGCCGTCGCGCTCTACAGCGCCTATGCGATCGGGCAGCTCGACATCTCCTGGGCCAGGCTGTCGGTCGGCTTCGGGGAGGCCGGGCGCTTCCTCGCCCGCATGGTGCCGCCGAATTTCGAGCGCTGGGAATTGCTGCTGGAAGGCATGCTGGAAAGCCTGCAGATCGCGGTGCTGTCCACGGTGCTCGGCATCATCATCTCCCTGCCCCTCGGCCTGATGGCGGCGCGCAACCTGGCGCCGGCCTGGATCAGCGCGCCCATCCGCGGCGTCATCGCAGTGTGCCGCAGCCTGCACTACGTCATCGTCGCGATCCTCTTCGTGAAGGCGCTCGGCTTCGGGGCGCTCGCAGGCGTGGCGGCGCTGACCGTCGCCTCCATGGGCTTCGTCGCCAAGCTCTTCGCGGAAGCGGTGGAGGAGATCAGCATGAAGCAGGTGGAAGCCATCCGCGCCACCGGCGCGGGGCCCGGCGCCGTGCTGCTCTATGGCGTGCTGCCGCAGGTGGCGTCGCGCTTCATCGGCTTCTCCCTGTATCAGCTGGACAGCAATCTGCGTAACTCCACCTTGGTCGGGATCGTCGGCGCGGGCGGCATCGGCGGCACGCTCTTCGCCGCCTTCAAGCGCTTCGACTACGATTTCGTCTGCGCCATCCTGCTGTCCATCATCGCATTGATCTTCGTGGCGGAGCTCGTCTCCGGCCGTATCCGGGCAGCCCTGCGATGAACGCGACAATGAAGCCCCTGATGCGGGAATGGACCTACCTGACGCCGGCGGAGGCGATCGGCCGCTGGCTGGTCTGGCTCGCGATCGTCGCGGCCACGGTCTGGGCGGTGCGCAGCATCGACATCATCCCGGAATTCCTGATCGACGCGCCGGAACAGATGGCGGACCTGCTGGTCCGCATGTGGCCGCCGGATGTCGCGCACTACTACCCCAGCGTCCATGTGGCGCTGGTGGAGACGCTGCACATCGCAACCCTCGGCACCATCCTGTCGCTGTTCCTCGCGATCCCGATCGCGCTGATGGCGGCGCGGAACATCTGCCGCATTCCCGTGCTGAACGTGACGGCGCAGTTGATCCTGGTGTCCTCCCGTTCCGTGAATTCCCTGGTCTGGGCGCTGATCTTCGTCGCCGTCTTCGGCCCGGGCCCCGCGGCCGGCACCTTCGCCATCGCCTTCCGCAGCATCGGCTTCGTCGGCAAGCTGCTGGCGGAGGCGCTGGAGGAATCCTCGCCCGGCCCGCTGGAGGCACTGACCGCCGCCGGCGCGCCCTGGGGCAGTACCATGCTCAAGGGCGTCTGGCCGCAGGTGCAGCCGGCCTTCTGGGGCATCGCGCTGTTCCGCTGGGACATCAACGTCCGTGAATCCGCCGTGCTCGGCCTGGTCGGCGCCGGCGGCATCGGCGTCGTGCTCGATGACGCCATCAACTTCTTCCAGTGGGACCGCGTCGCGACCGTGCTGCTCGCCATCCTCGCGGTGGTGGTCATCGCGGAGATCGTCGTCACGCGCATCCGAACGAGGCTCATCTGACCCTCATGGCTGACCAATTCGACCTTCTCGTCGTCGGCGGCGGCATCAATGGCGTCGGCATCGCGCGCGATGCGGTCGGCCGCGGCCTCTCCGTCTGCCTGGTGGAGCGGGGCGACCTCGCGGGCGCCACCTCCTCGAACTCCTCCAAGCTCATCCATGGCGGTCTCCGCTACCTCGAACACTATGAGTTCCGCCTGGTGAGGGAGGCGCTGGCGGAGCGCGAGGTGATGCTGAAGATCGCGCCGCACATCGTCTGGCCCATGCGCTTCGTGCTGCCGCACCGGCCGGAGATGCGGCCGCGCTGGCTGATCCGCACGGGGCTGTTCCTGTATGACCATCTGGCGCGCCGCGTCAGCCTGCCGCCGGCGGAGAGCCTGGATTTCCGCCGTCACGCCTATGGCGCGCCGTTGTCGGACAGCATCGCCGCCGGCTTCGCCTATTCCGATTGCTGGGTGGAGGACAGCCGCCTGGTGGTCCTCAACGCCAAGGATGCCGCGCGCCGTGGCGCCGATATCCGCGTCCGCACCGCCTTCACCGGCGCGGAGCGCGATGCGGAGGGCTGGACCGCACGCCTGCGCGGCGCCGATGGCAGCGACAGCGCCGTGCGCGCCCGCGCCATGGTGAACGCCGCCGGCCCCTGGGTGCTGTCGGCGCAGGATGCCGCCCATGCCAAGCCCGCCGGCAGCGTGCGCCTGATCCGCGGCAGCCACATCGTCGTGCCCGCGCTGTATGAGGGCCCGCAGGCCTATATCCTGCAGAATGACGACCGGCGCGTCGTCTTCGTCATTCCCTACCAGGGCCGCTTCTCCCTGATCGGCACCACCGACGTGCCGCATGAAGGCGATGCGGCGACGGCGCATTGCACGGCGGAGGAAGCGGAATACCTCTGCGCCGCCGTCACGCGCCAGTTTCGCAAGCCCGTGACGCCGGCGGATATCGTCTGGTCCTATGCCGGCGTCAGGCCGCTCTATGACGATGGCGCGGACAATCCCTCCGCCGTCACGCGCGACTATGTCCTGAAGCTGGACACCGAAGCGGCACCGCTGCTGTCCATCTATGGCGGCAAGATCACCACCTATCGCCGCCTGGCGGAGGAAGCGGTGGAGAAGGTGGCCCATGCCATCGGCCGTGACGCGAAATCCTGGACCGATACGGCCCCGCTGCCCGGCGGCGATTTCGGTGGCCGCGACCTGGCGGCGATGGAAGCGGACCTCGCGGATCGCTTCCCCTGGCTGCCTGCCGACACCCGCGCCCGGCTGCTGCGCGCCTATGGCAGCGAAGTCCCCGCGCTGATCGGCGATGCGGAGGGCTGGCAGGCGCTGGGCCGGGACTACGGCGCGGGCCTGACGCAGCGGGAGATCGACTGGCTGGTGCGGGAGGAATGGGCGCGGACGGCGGAGGATGTGCTGTGGCGCCGCTCGCGCCTCGGCCTGCACATGACGGCGACGGAACGCGATGCCGTCGCGGTGGCGATGGGCGGGTGATCGGCGCCGCCGGGTGCCGGCGGCGCCCGGCCATCAATACCGCTTGTAGCTCAGGAACTTGCCCGTCATCGTGATCTTCACGCGATCGCCCTTCTGGTCGGGCTGGCGTTCCAGGATCATGTCGTAGTCGATGGCGGACATGATGCCGTCGCCGAACTCCTCATGGATCATCTCCTTCCAGCTCGTGCCGTAGACCAGCACGAGTTCGTAGAAGCGGTAGATCAGCGGGTCGGTCGGCGGCATGGGCTGGGCGCCGCGATACGGAATCTCGCAGAGCGTCGCGGCGTCTTCCTCATCCAGATCCAGGATATCGGCGATGCCCGCGGCGTGGTGCGGCTCGGCGCTCATCTGCCCCATGCATAGCGCGCAGGTCCAGACCGGGGACATGGCGATGCGGTTGGCGATGTCGGCCCATTTCAGGCCCTTCGCCTTCTTGATCTTGAGGATCTTCTTGCCGAGCTCGGCCTTGGCGTCGTTCACGGGGCTCTCCCTGGTTCAGGCAACGGGTCGCGATTCCGGCACCGCGCGCGCGGACCATCCGGCAGGCGGGTTGGTTGCCACGAATTCGCGCGACCGGGTGATGAGGAAGTCCAGCACATGGTCGCGCAGCGCGTGGTAGCCGGGCATGTGGTGCAGGCTGGCGCGGGTGCGCGGGCGGGGCAGGGTGTTCACCACCACCTCCGCGATGCGCGCGCCGGGGCCGTTCGACATCAGCAGGATGCGGTCGGCGAGCAGGATCGCCTCATCCACGTCATGCGTGATCATGAATCCGGTCTGGCCGGAATCTGTCACCAGCCTCGACACCTCCTCCTGCAACGCGCCGCGCGTCAGCGCATCCAGGGCGGAGAAGGGTTCGTCCATCAGCAGGATCTTGGGCTGGATGGCTAGCGCGCGGGCGATGCCGACGCGCTGCTTCATGCCGCCCGACAGCTGCGCGGGCTTGCGGTCCGCGGCGTGGGAGAGGCCGACGCGGCCCAGCGCCTCCCGCGCCGCATCCTCGCACATCCGCCGGTTCCAATGCGGGTTGCGGCAGGACAGCGCGAAGCCGACATTCTGCGCCGCCGTCATCCAGGGCATCAGCGCGTGGGACTGGAAGATCACCGCGCGGTCCAGCGACGGGCCCGTGATCTCCTTCCCGCTGACGATGATGCTGCCATCATCCGGCGCGTCGAGGCCCGCCAGGATATTCAGGATCGTCGTCTTGCCGCAGCCGGAATGGCCGACCAGGCAGACGAACTCGCCCTTGCCGACGCTGAACCACACATCCTCGAACACCGCCGTCGCGCCGAAGCGCCGGGCGATGCCCTCCACCGATACGTCCGGCCGTTCCATCATTGCGGGGGCCACCATGTTCATTCCGTCCAGGCCACGGCGCGGGCCAGCAGGCCCAGCAGCCGGTCCAGCGCCAGCCCGACCAGCCCGATCATCAGGATGGCGATGACGATGTCGGCGATGGAGAGGTTGTTCCACTGGTTCCAGACCCAGTAGCCGATCCCCGTGCCGCCCACGAGCATCTCCGCCGCCACGATCACCAGCCAGGCGATGCCGATGGAGATGCGCATCCCCGTCACGATGGTGGGCGCCGCGGCGGGCAGGATGATGCGCGTCGCCGTCCGCCACGGCCCCGCTTCCAGCGTCCGCCCCACATTCATCCATTCGCGCCGGACGCTGGCCACGCCGAAGGCCGTGTTCAGCAGCATCGGCCAGATGGAGCAGATGAAGATCACGAAGACGGCGCTGATGGAGCTGTCCTTGATGGAGTAGAGCGCGAGCGGCATCCAGGCGAGCGGCGAGACCGGCCGCAGCACCTGGATGAAGGGGTTCAACGCGGCGTTCAGCAGCGGCGACATGCCGATGAGAAACCCCAGCGGAATGGCGACCGCGGCAGCCAGAAGAAAGCCGGCGCCGACGCGCAGCAGCGAATAGGCGATCTGCACGCCGATCCCCTGGTCGTTCGGGCCGCGGACATAGAAGGGGTCGCGCAACAGCTCGAACAGCCGCTTCGCGATGTCGCTCGGCGCCGGCATGGCGGTCTGCCCGCCCTGCGCGGCGGCCTGGCCCATCAGCGCCGCATATTCGGGATCGACCGGCGGGCCGGATGCCGTGGTGGCGGCGCGGATCGCCGCCTCCCACCCCCCCAGGAAGACGGCGAGGATCAGCAGCGACAGCGCTGCCGCGCGCCAGAACGATACCTGTTGCTGCATGGGATCAGGCGCGAACTGCGCGCTCGGTCCAGGCGGCGGGGCTGGCGGGGTCGAAGGTGCGGCCCATGATGGTTTCCGTCCGCATGGGGCTGGCGGGGACCGGCAGGCCCAGTTCGCGCATCGCGCGGCCGGCATCCAGCGCCAGGAATACCTGGTTCGCGACTTGCGCGTAGTCCACATCCTGCCGCAACTGCCCCCAGCGGCGCATCTGCGTCAGCATCCAGATCGCCATGGAATGCCAGGGGAAGGGATCGAAGCCGATGCGGTCCGGCACGCGGCGCACCTGGCCCAACCCATCCGCATAGGTCCCGGTCAGCACCTGGTTCACCACCGTCTCCGGCTGGTTCAGGTAGTTCGGTCCGCTGATCGCCGTCGCGACCTCCCGCCGGTTTTCCGCCTTGGCGGAATAGGCGGTGGCTTCGACGATCGCGCGCATCAGGGCGGCGAAGGTGTTGGGCGTTTCCGTGATCATCGATCGCGGCACGGCGAAGGCGCAGCAGGGGTGGCCGTCCCACAGATCCTTGGTCAGCAGATGGATGAAGCCCACGCCATCGAAGACGGCGCGCTGGTTGAAGGGATCGGGGCCGAGGAAGCCATCGATGTTGTCGGCGCGGAGATTGGCGACCATCTCCGGCGGCGGCACGGAGCGGATTTGCACGTCCCGGTCGGGATCGATGCCATTCTCCGCCAGGTAGTGGCGCAGCAGGTAGTTGTGCATGGAGAAGTCGAAGGGCACGCCGAAGCGGAAGCCGCGCCAGTCCCGCGGGTTGCGGCGCTCCCGGTGCTTGGTCGCCAGCGTGATCGCCTGGCCGTTGACGTTCTCGATCGCCGCGACGGCGAAGGGGATGGGCTGCGCGACGCCGACGCCGAGGGACATGGCGAGTGGCATCGGGCTCAGCATGTGCGCGGCATCGAATTCACGCGCGATGGCGCGGTCGCGGATCACGGCCCAGCCGGCGGCGCGGATGACTTCCACATTCAGCCCGTGGCGCTGATAGAAGCCCATGGGATGCGCCATGATGATGGGCGTGGCGCAGGTGATGGGGATGAAGCCGACCTTGAGGTCCCGCTTCTCCGGCGGGCCGGCGGGCTGGGCCATCGCCTCCTTCGCCGCATCCAGCGGGAAGACGGAGGCCAGCGCCGCCAGCACCGTCGCCGCGCCGAAGCGTTCCACCAGCGCGCGGCGCGTCGGGCCGTGGCGGAAGGTGGCGCGCAGCACGGCGGCCTCCGCGACTTCCGCCATCGCCCGCTCGGTGGACGGCGCGGCGCCAGCGCATTCCATCGCGCTGCCATGCTGGCCGCAGCCGCAGCGGTTGAGGCGCGTCTTCGCGTCGAGCGGGTTGGCTGTCAGTCGGCGCATGGAGGAGGCTCCCTGGGTTGCCGGATTGGTTGCAACCGCCGTGCCGCGCTCGCCCACGGCGTGTTTCCTTGCTCCTCCGGCCCGCCATGGGGGAGGGCTGCCCCATTGCTGGGCAGCAACGGTCGCATTGTATGCAGCATGACGCTGGCAGCGCCGCGCCGGGTCGCGCTAGCCTCGCAAGGCTTCAGGAGGAACGGCCATGGCCCGCAATTCCCTTCCCCTTCTCGCTTTGCTGGCAGGAGGCGTCGCGATGGCGCCCGGCATGGCGCGCGCCGATGCCATCGACGGGCATTGGTGCAGCGATGGCGGGCTTCGCCTGACCATCCAGGGGCCGAACCTGCTCTCCCCCGGCGGGGCGCGGATGGCGGGGGAGTATGACCGCCACGGCTTCAGCTACACCGCGCCGGCCGGGGAGCCTGGCGCCGGCGGCCGGGTCGATCTGCGCCTGATGGGTGACAATGCCGTCCGCGTGCAGGCGGCGAATGGCCCGATCGAGCCCGTCTGGCGCCGCTGCGGCCCGCCGGTGTCCTGATCCTCCGGGCGGGCGCTACGCGCTGCCTGCCCCACGCTGATCGGGTTCCCCGAACCACGGTCCGGCTGGGGAGGCCTCGATCAACTCCCCTCGGCGACCACGTCCAGCAGGGCGGTGATGGCCGGGCGCGGGGTGGGCGTGGCGATGTCGGCCAGCATGGTGCCGTCCAGGATCGCCGCCGTCGCATCCCGCACCTGGCGCATCACGCGGCGGATGGCGCAATCCGCGGGCTCCGCGCAATCGACGCAGGGGCGATAGGCCGTGAGGCTGGCGCAGGGGATGGGCGCGAGCGGCCCATCGATGGCGCGGATCAGGTCGGACAGTGCGATCTGCGTGGCGGGCCGCGCCAGGGCATAGCCGCCGGACTTGCCGCGCAGGCTGTCCACGAAGCCGTGCCGCCGCAGATCGAGCAGGATGGCTTCCAGGAACTTCCTCGGCGCCTGGACACGCTCCGCGATCTCCTGGATCGGCATGGTGGCGCGACGAGAGGGCGCGGCCGCGCCCGCTTCCGCCAGCACGGAAAGCGCCTTGAGACCGGACTTGGCCTTCTGTGTCAGCATGTCTTCCCATACGATGGCTCCCGGGGCACGGCCAAGCCTCGGGGCGGGTTCATGCTCCGGAATCGGCCCCGGGGAGGAAAAATCATGTCCGTGACTGCGATGACGCGCCGGGGCGCCCTGGCGGCGGGGCTGGCGATGGCGGCGATGCCAGCCGGCGCGCAGGAAAGGTTCCCGACGCGGCCCGTGCGCCTGATCGTCGCCTTCCCGCCCGGCGGCGGCACGGACATCCTGGGGCGCCTGCTGGCGCAACGGATGCAGGAGGCGCTGGGCCAGCCGGTGGTGGTGGAGAACCGGGGCGGCGCCGGCGGCAACATCGCCGCGGTCGCCGTCGCGCAATCGACCCCCGATGGCTATGCCGTGCTCTTCACCGGCAGCAGCCTGGCGGTGAACGAGGTCCTGTTCCGCAGCCCCGGCTATGACAGCCGGCGCGATTTCGCCGCGGTGGCGCGCCCGGCCTCCACGCCCATGATGCTGGTGGTACACAAGGATCTGGCGGCGCGGGACGTGGCCGGCCTGATCGCCGATGCCAAGGCGCGGCCCGGCGCGCTGAACTGCGCGGTCCCGGGCGCCGGCACCAGCCAGCATTTGGCCTTCGAACTGTTCAACGAGATGGCGGGCACGCGCATCACCGGCGTGCCCTATCGCGGCGGCGGCCCCGCCATCGCCGCGGTGGTGAGCGGCGAGGTGCAGATGCTCTTCACCTCCGCCGGGTCGGTGGAGGCGCTGGTGCGGGATGGGCGGATGCGCGCACTTGCCGTCACCACCCGCGCGCGCCTGCCCGGCTGGCCGGCGGTGCCGACGGTGGCGGAGGCGCTGCCGGGCTATGTGGCGGAGCTCTGGTACGGCCTCTACGCCCCCGCCGCGACGCCGGCCGCGGTGGTGGCGGTGCTGGAGGGCGCGGTGAGGGACAGCGTGGCGGACGCTGGCTTCGCCCAGCGCCTGCGCGACCGGGGGTTCGAGCCCGATTTCCTCGGCGCCGCCGCCACCGCCGCCGCGACGCAGGAAGAACGGGCGCGCTGGGAACCCGTCATCCGCCGCGCCGGGATCACGCCGGAATGAGCCGCCTCATCGGCCATGTCCGCGACCTCCGCCGCTTTCCCGTCAAGTCGATGGGCGGCGAGGCGCGCGACGCCTTGGAACTGCGTTGGCCGGGCATCCTCGGCGACCGGCAATTCGCCTTCCACCGGCTGGCGGAGCGCGGGCGCTTTCCCTGGCTGACGGCGCGCAACGTCGCGGCGATGGTGCTGCACCAGCCCCGCTACGCGGACCCCGACGACCCCCGGACCAGCGCCGTGACGGTGCGGATTCCGGAGGGCGAGGAGATGGATCTGCACGACCCCGCGCTGCTGGCGCGCCTCGCGGCGGAAGCCGGGCAGCCCATCGGGCTGATGCAGGTGGGCCGGGGCGTCTTCGACACGATGCCCGTCTCCCTCGGCACCACCGGCGGGCTTGGCCTGGTGGATGCGATGCATGGGGCGGCGCTGGACCCGCGGCGCTTCCGGCTGAACGTCCTGATCGAGACGAGCGAGCCGGAAGAGGCGCTGAAGGGCAGGCGCCTGGCTTTCGGCAGTGGCGCGGCGCTGCTGGTGAATGAGGGTATTCCCCGCTGCGCGATGGTGCAGGTCGATCCGGACAGGGCGCTGCGCGATCCCTCCGTCCAGAAGACCGTGGTGCATCACTTCGACAATTGCGTCGGCCTCTACGCGGCCACGGCGGCCTGTGGCGCCATCCGCATGGGTGATGCGGTGGTGGTGCTGGACTGAGCCCCTGGGAAGCCGCGCCGCCACGGGGTAGCTTCGGGGCGTGACAGCAGCCCGACGCCACCTTGCCCTCGGGCTTTTCTTCGGCCTGACGGCCGCCATCACCTGGGGCAGCCAGGCGGTGGTGGCGCGGGCGGGGACGCTGGCGGGGTACTCGCCGCTTGATCTGTCGGTCCTGCGCTTCTCCACGGCGGCGCTTATCCTGCTGCCCTTCGCCTGGCGGGGGCGCCACGCGCTGGCCCGCGTCGGGCCCTGGCGGCTGCTGGTGCTGGCGTGTTGCGGGGGGTTCGGCAATTCGCTGCTGTTCGGCGGCGGCGTCGTCTTCGCGCCGGCCACCCATGGCGGCACCATCGCCCCCATCACCGCGGCCGTTTCCGGGGCTTTGCTGGCCATTCCGGCCTTGAAGGAGGTCCCGACGCGGGGGCGGGTGGTGGCGCTGGGGGCGCTGGCGCTGGGCTTGTTGCTGCTGGGGTGGGACGGGTTGCAGGGCGACCATCCCGGGGCCTGGCGGGGCGATATCCTGTTGTTCTTCGCGGGCGCGATCTGGGGCGGATTCACGGTGCTGCTGCGCCGCTGGTCGATCCCGGCCTTGCCGGCGACGGCGGCGATCTGCGGGATTTCCGCCCTGGTGGTCATCCCGCCCTGGGTGCTGCTGGGCTTCGGCGCGGTGCCTGACCTGCGCTGGCAGGATGCGGCGCTGCAGATGGGGGGACAGGGGATCATGTCCTCCGTCATCGCCATCAGCCTTTATGCCAAGGCCACGGAATACCTGGGCGCGACGCGGGCGGCCTGCGTCTCCACCATGATGCCGGTGGCGGCCATCATCCTGTCCGTCACCCTGCTGGGGGAGAGTCTCGGGCTGCTGAAGCTGGCCGGCGTGGCGCTGGCGGTCGCGGCCATGCTGGGCGCCGTGCTGTTCACGGGCAGGCGGAGCGTCGCGCCGTGAGGGTGTGACTTTTTAGTCACTAAAATCTAAACCCGATTTAGCCCTTTTAGTCCTTTTAGTGCCGTTTTCGCGGCTGCCTCTGGCTCTCACCGGGTGGGCCTGCGGGCATGGCTCGCGGGCGTGATGGTTGGAAGCAGCATCACCCATGTGATGGTCGCCCAATGCGAGACCTCGATCGGCATCCTGAACCCGATCAAACCCATCGCCGCCATCTGCCGCCGCGCCGACATGTTCCGCTTCACGCAAGCCATCCAGCTGCTGCTGGCTTTCGCGGGGGCGCCGCGAGAACACGCGGAGGAAGGCGGCATCGAAGGCCGCCATGCCCGCTACCGCCGAAGCGGGCTGCGCCTGCCGGATGGCATGCGGCACGCAGGTTTCCGCACATTGCTGGAGGACGAGGTCTCGCCCCCATCGTCGGTACCTCTCACGAACCGCTGGACCCCGCGCGCCCCGAACCGGCACTGCCCCTCGCCAGCGCGCTTCGAGTCTTCGCTCTGTGGGAACGCGAACAGGAAGCGGGTCGTGGCGCGCGACCTACCCGGCTTCAGGGCAGGTGCTGCCCGCTGACCGTCACGACGTTGACCCGCGCCCAGCGGACGGGGTCGAGAGCGACCGTACCCTCCGGCACGTCGCGGAGGGTTGGGATGCCGCCGGTATCGGTGATCCGGATGCGACGATCGCCGGTCGCCTCCGCGTTGTCGGCGCGGGTGGTCTGGCGCTCGCCGCTCGGCAGCGTCACCTGCCGGCTGCTGCTGCCGCAACTGCCGGTATCGCCGGACCGCCAAGGCCGCGGGGAGCAGGCGCCAGCGCGCAGCACGACGCTGCGCCGCAGCGCCAGCGCGCCGGTTTCGATCCGCGCGCGCAGCGCCTCCCTGTTCGCATCGTTCACCGCGATTTCGCCTGAGAAGCGCTTGGGGTCATGGCCGTTCTGGCAGAGACAATGGACTTCGAAGACCGGGGCCGCGTCGGCGGCTTCCTGAGCGAAAGCGGCGCCGGCACCCCATCCGGCCGTGAGCAACAGGGCGCCGATCGAGGCCCCCGCCATCCAGGTTGCGCACTTGATCAAGGCTGCGTTGCTCCTCTGTCAGGCAAATTCTATTTTCTAAATGAGTAAACATTCCCCGGATGGGTGGTCAATCCCACCGTGGAGACGATGAGAGCGCACGGATGGCGCCTGCGCGGCGTCGGAGTGGTGCGTGGTCCCCGCTGTCGCGGAAGTTGTGTCCTTCCGCGTGCAATCTGGACGCGGTTCTCCCGCCGCCGGTCTGCGCGACCGATACCAACAGCGAAGCTGACCATCGGCGTGGCGCCCCGGGGCACAGCGCGGAGATTGCCGCGACGATCTGCAGGAACAGCGCGCGGCACCATGATCTCTGCCATCCGGAAGGCGATCCAGCGGCCATGCCGGACAATCTTGGCGCCGGTCTTGACCAGCCGATCGCGCAGCGTGGTCAGCGACCAGTGCTTGACCTTTGCCCGCAGTGCCAGCGTCGGAGGAAGTGGGCCAGGTTGTAGGCCAGGGCGTGCAGCCGCACCGCGTTGGCGGCAAAGCGCATGCAGGACAGCCGGGTCCAGATGATTGCGCTCTCGCCCTCCCTGATAAGCTGCTCCGCTGTGCCGCGCTGGTTGTAGAAGGCGAACACCCGCTCGGCCGGGCGGGTCACGTTGGTCACGCCGAACCCGACGCGGGGATGCAGGTCGCCAGGGTGCCGTTCGCTCTTCGCTACAACGCGGCGGGCTTCACTCCAGGATACGGCGCGATAGCTGAAGCTGGCGTGATTGCGGCCATGCGCCGGGCGTCCGACCGGACGCTTGAGCCGCCAGGCGATATTCTGCCGGAGCCGGGATTGGCGGGCAGCCGGATCGTGTACTTTTGGCCCTCGGCCTCCAGCAGTTTGTAGCCGTGCGGCTTGGCGAAGGCCGCGTCGGCGCGGAAACTCCGGCGCTGCATCCGGCCCCGGTATCGCGCGATTACGGGTGCCGGCGCGTCGTGCCACTCGGCCACGCTCTGCCGGGCCGCAGCGCGCACCGCTCCCGGTCGCCGAACTGCTTGAACACGAACGGGGGATGGTAACGGATGCAGCCAACATGGCCGTTGCAGGCGCTATCTTCCTGGGTGCCGCAGGTCTCACTGACTCTGCTGTCCAGGTCGAGAACGATGACAGGCCCAGGATTGTGGGCATGAACCCGGTCGATCCAGGTGCCCGAGAGATCGGCCATATCGGCCAGTTTCGCCTTGCTGGTCAGTCAGCCCGTCTGTAACCGGCCCATCTGGCTGGTCGAGGCGGCCAGGCTATCCAGCCCACCGCGATTGACCACCGCGCGCCCCGTCGGATCATGCGCCAGGCGATCGGCGTCGTTCATATCCTCATGTCCGGCGACACGACCGAACACCGCCTGCCGCAGCAGCCCGGCATGGGAAGTAATCCGGCTGCCCTGGAACTCGAGCTTCAGGCGACGGGTGAAATCGATCTGCCTGCCGCCGTCATCCGTCGGGTGGTCCATCGCACCGCCACCGAAGAAGCCTCAGTCTGTTGAAAATTTGGCAAAATCGTTGATGCGGGTCACCACAATCGAAGTCCTCCTGGAGGACTATATAGAACATAAAGAGAACAACCTCGCCAGGCAAGCAAAATCGCCGGTCAGCCGCAGCTCCGGCGGCCCCATCGGCAATCCCCGCGGAGGTAGCGCATCACCGGCCATTCCCGGATACGCGGCCACCCCGCGAGGAGGGCTGCGGCGAAGAGCCCGCCCACCACCAGCCAGTCCCGGCGGTTCAGCGCCTTATGGCTCCGGGTCCTGCCGGGCCCAGCGGGGCATGGCGCAGCCCATCAGCGCGGCCATCCGGTCCCGTGCCAGCAGCTTCTCGCGGCTCAGGCGGCGGATGGCGATTTCATCGGGAACGCCGCGAGACCGTTCGGCGGCGATCAGCCGTTCCAGATCCGCCAGGCGGTTCACCAGGCGCGCCATCAGCGTTCCCCCTTGCAGGGTGCCTCCTGGCAACAGGCCGCCGGGCGGTATGCTCCCATCCATGATCCCCAGACCTCCTTGTTCCGTCGCTGCGCGGGGGCGCGGCGGCTCAGTGGGAGGCCCGACATCGCGGGTGCCGGGGGGCAGACCGCCAGAGGGGCCCGGGCCTCAGATGAAAGGCTGGACCCGGCTCGTGTCGATTTCAAGACCGTAATGCGACACGGCTTGGTGTTTAACTGCAATGAGTTCACGGATGATTCAGACGCTTCCCGAAAGGCGGGGCACGGCCGCCCAACTCGTCGTCACATGGGCGCAGGGATCGGCCGAACCTTCCGCGCGCAGCGTGACCTCCCCGTAGGACAGCGTCCGCCCTTTCTTGATGACACGCGCCTCCGCCAGCACCGCGCCGGGGGGTGGGGCGCGGAGGAAGGTGATGGAAAGGCTTGCGGTCAGGCTCTCATCCCGCCCGCCCGTCAGGGTCAGCAGCGCCGCCCACATCGCCACATCCGCCAGCCCCATCAGGGCGGGGCCGGAGACGGTGCCGCCGGGGCGCAGCAGATCCTCGCGCTGGGGCAGGCGGAGCAGAGCGCGCCCATCGGCGGCTTCCAGCACCTCGACCCCCCAGGCGCCGGCCAGCGGCACGCCGGTGCGGACGCGCTCCGTCAGCTCGGCGGCGTTCACTGGCCCACCACAACGCGGCCGATACAGGGATTCCGACCAAGCCAGTAGCAGAGCTCCGCAGGGCGGTTGATGGCGAACAGGGCGAGGTCGCAGCGCAGCCCCGGCGCCAGCGCGCCGCGATCCGAAAGGCCCAGCGCCGCCGCGGCATGGGTGGTGACGCCCGCCAGCGCCTCCGCCACCGTCAGCCGGAACAGGGTGCAGCCGAGGTTGAGCATCAGCAGTAAATTGGGGGAGGGACAGGAGCCCGGGTTGCAATCCGTCGCCAGCGCCATGCGCAGCCCGGCGGCGCGCATGGCCGCGATGTCCGGCAGGTGGGTTTCGCGGATGAAGTAGTAGGCGCCGGGCAGCAGCACGCCGACGGTGCCGGCCTTCGCCATCGCCGCGATGCCCTCCGCATTGGCGTATTCGATGTGGTCGGCGGACAGCGCCTCATACCGCGCGGCCAGGGCCGCGCCGCCATCGTCGCGCAACTGGTCGGCGTGGAGCTTGACGTGCAGGCCCATGGCGCGGGCGGCGGCGAAGACTTCCTCCGTCTCCTCCGGCGTGAAGCCGATGACGCTGTCGGTGAAGACGTCGACGGCATGGGCCAGGCCTTCCGCCGCGATGGTGGGAACGATGTGGCGGGCGACATGGCGGGCGAATTTCGCGCGCTGGCCCGCATATTCCGGCGGCACGGCATGGGCGGCCAGCAGCGTCGCCTTGATGGTCACGTCCCGCTTCGCCCGCAGCGCGGTGGCCGCGTTCAGCATCCGCAATTCAGTATCGAGGTCGAGGCCGTAGCCCGACTTGATCTCCACCGTCGTGACGCCTTGCGCGAGCAATTCATCGAGGCGGGGGAGGGCGGAGGCGATCAGGTCTTCCTCCGTCGCCGCGCGGGTGGCGGCGACGGTGGAGAGGATGCCGCCGCCGGCCTTGGCGATGGCTTCGTAGCTCGCGCCTTCAAGGCGCAGTTCGAATTCGCGGGCGCGGTCGCCGGCGAAGACCAGATGGGTGTGGCAGTCGATCAGGCCGGGCAGGATCCAGGCGCCGTCGCAACGCGTCGTGATGGCGGCGCCAGCGGGGATGTCGCGGCGGCGGCCGACCCAGGCGATGCGGCCATCCTTCGCGGCGATGGCACCATCCTCGATGATGCCGAGCGGGTCGCCATCCCGGGGAACCATCGTGGCGACATGCGCATCGGTCCAGACGCGGTCGAAGCTCATGCGGGAAGGTCCACCAGGGCAGCGAAGGCGCCATGCTGCACCAGGCGCTTCACCGCCGCCATGTCGGGGGCCATGAAGCGATCGGCGTCCCAATGCGCCGCCGCGCCACGCACCAATCCCTTCGCCTGCTCGATTGCGGCGGAGGATCGGAGCGGCGCGTGGAAATCGAGGCCCTGCGCCGCGCAGAGCAGTTCGATGGATAGGATGGTGGCCAGGTTGTCGGCCATCTCCGCCAGGCGCAAAGCGGCGTTGGTCGCCATGCTGACATGGTCTTCCTGGTTGGCGCTGGTGGGCAGGCTGTCCACGCTGCGGGGCGTGGCGAGGGCGCGGTTTTCCGCCACCATCGCGGCCGCCGTGACCTGGGCGATCATGAAACCGGAATTGATGCCGCCCTCCGCCACCAGGAAGGCGGGCAGGCCGGAGAGGACGGGATCGACCAGGAGGGCGATGCGGCGTTCGCTGATGGCGCCGATCTCCGCGATGGCGAGGGCGATGGTGTCGGCGGCGAAGGCCACGGGCTCCGCGTGGAAATTGCCGCCGGAGAGGACATCGCCCTCCGCCGTGACCAGCGGATTGTCGGTGACGGCGTTGGCTTCGCGGACGAGGACTGTGGCGGCGTTGTCCAGCAGATCGAGGCAGGCGCCGGCGACCTGGGGCTGGCAGCGCAGGCAATAGGGGTCCTGCACGCGGCTGTCGCCTTCCCGGTGGCTGTCGCGGATGGCGCTGCCCTCCATCAGGGCGCGCAGCGTGGCGGCGCAGCGGATCTGGCCGGGCTGGTTGCGAAGCGCGTGGATGCGGGCGTCGAAGGGCGTGTCGGAACCGCGCGCGGCGTCCACGGACATGGCACCCGCCATCAGCGCGGTGCGCAGCATGTCCTGCGCGGCGAACAGGCCCGCCAGTGCGATGGCGGTCGAGACCTGCGTGCCGTTCAGCAGCGCGAGCCCTTCCTTCGGGCCGAGTTCCAGCGGCGCGATATTGGCCAGCGCCAGCGCCTGGGTGCCGTCCAGCACCTGGTCGCCCGCGAAAGCCTCGCCTTCGCCGATCAACACCAGGGACATGTGGGCGAGTGGCGCGAGGTCCCCGGAGGCGCCGACGGAACCCTTGGCGGGGATCGCCGGCAGCACGTCATGCGACAGCAGGGCGAGCAGCGCGTCCACCACCACGGGCCGCACGCCGGAGGCGCCGCGCGCCAGCGACATGGCCTTGAGCGCCAGCACCAGGCGCACGATGGGGGCGGGCAGGAAGGCGCCGGTGCCGGCGGCGTGGCTGCGCAGCAGGTTCAACTGCAATTGCCGCAGCCGGTCCGGTGCGATGCGGGTGGAGGCGAGCTTCCCGAAGCCGGTATTGACGCCGTACAGCGCCTCCCCGGTCTCCAGCCGGCGTGCCAGCGCATCGGCGGAGGCTTGCGTGACGGCGCGCCAATCCTGGGGGAGTTCAGGCTGCGTGCCGCCGGCGATGGCGCGCAGCGTGGCGAGAGGGGCGGTCATCGCGTCACCATCGGCAGATCGAGCCCCTGTTCGCGGGCGCAGTCGATGGCGATGTCGTAGCCCGCATCGGCGTGGCGCATCACGCCGGTCGCTGGGTCGTTCCACAGCACGCGGGCGAGGCGGCGGGCGGCGGCTTCGGTACCATCGGCGACGATGACCATGCCGGCATGCTGGGAGAAGCCCATGCCGACGCCGCCGCCGTGATGCAATGACACCCAGGTGGCGCCCGACGCCGTGTTCAGCAGCGCGTTGAGCAAAGGCCAGTCGCTGACGGCATCCGATCCGTCGCGCATCGCCTCCGTCTCCCGGTTGGGTGACGCCACGCTGCCGGAATCGAGGTGGTCCCGGCCAATCACGATCGGGCCGATCTCGCCCTTCGCGACCATCTCGTTGAAGGCCAGGCCGAGGCGGTCCCGCTGGCCGAGGCCGACCCAGCAGATGCGCGCGGGCAGCCCTTGGAAGGCGATGCGCTGCTGGGCCATGTCGAGCCAGTTGTGGAGGTGCTGGTCGTCCGGGATCAGTTCCTTCACCTTGGCGTCGGTCTTGCGGATGTCCTCCGGGTCGCCGGACAGCGCGGCCCAGCGGAAGGGGCCGACGCCGCGGCAGAAAAGAGGGCGGATGTAGGCGGGGACGAAGCCGGGGAAATCAAAGGCGTTGGCGAGGCCTTCCTCCTTCGCCATCTGGCGGATGTTGTTGCCGTAATCCATCACGACGGCACCCATCCGCTTGAAGTCGAGCATGGCCTGGACATGGCCGACCATCGAGCGCTTCGCCGCGGCGGCGACGGCGGCGGGATCGCTCTCCCGCATCGCCTCCCACTTCTCCAGTGTCCAGCCGGCGGGGAGGTAGCCATTGGCGGGGTCGTGGGCGCTGGTCTGGTCGGTGACGATGTCCGGCACGACGCCGCGGGCGACAAGCTGGGGAAAAACGTCGGCGGCGTTGCCGAGCAGGCCGACGCTGATCGCGCGGCCCTCCGCGCAGGCCGTGCGGATCATCGCCAGCGCTTCGTCCAGGCTTTCCGCGCGGTGGTCGAGGTAGCGGGTTTCCAGCCGCTTCTCGATGCGGCTGGGCTGGCATTCGACGGCGAGGACCGAGGCGCCGGCGAAGACGCCGGCCAGCGGCTGCGCGCCGCCCATGCCGCCGAGGCCGGCGGTCAGGATCCATTTTCCCTTGAGGCTGCCGCCGAAATGCTGGCGGCCGGCCTCGACGAAGGTCTCGTAGGTGCCCTGAACGATGCCCTGGGAACCGATATAGATCCAGGAACCGGCCGTCATCTGGCCGTACATCATCAGGCCCTTGCGATCGAGTTCGTTGAAATGCTCCCAGCTCGCCCAGCGGGGGACCAAATTGGAATTGGCGATCAGGACGCGCGGCGCGTCGCTGTGGGTGCGGAAGACGCCGACGGGCTTGCCTGACTGGACCAGCAGCGTTTCGTCCTCGGACAGGCGCTTCAGCGTGTGGATGATGCGCTCATAGCTGTCCCAGTCGCGGGCGGCGCGGCCGATGCCGCCATAGACCACCAGATCGCCGGGCTTTTCCGCGACCTCGTCATCGAGGTTGTTCATCAGCATCCGCATCGCTGCCTCCGTGGTCCAGTGGCGGCAGGTGATGTCGAGGCCGCGGGGGGCGCGGATGGCGGGGGCATTGCGGCGGCGCGGGTCGGACATGACGGGGCTCCGTGATCGTGGGATCAGCATTGCCGATGGGCTGGATTATGTCTAGACATAATGCGCCATGACCAAACCCCGCCACACCGCCATCCGCGAGCAGATTGAGGGGTTGATCCTCTCGGGCGTGCTGAAGCCCGGGGATCGGGTGCCGTCGGAGCAGGAGCTGGTGGCGGAACACGGCGTGGCGCGGATGACCGTGAGCCGGGCGCTGTCCGATCTGGTGGCGGCGGGGCTGGTGGTGCGGCGGCGGAAGGCGGGCAGCTTCGTGGCGGCGCCGCCATCGGAGGAGAAGCTGCTCGGCGTGCCCGATATGCGGGAGACGGTGCCGGGGCACGCCCATGCCGTGCTGAAGCGGGCGGTGCGGGTGGCGAATGCGGCGGATCGCGCGCGGCTGGGGGCTCTGCCGAAGGGGGCGCGCGTGCTGGCGCTGCTGGTGCGGCATGACAGCCAAGGGGTGCCGGCGGCGATGGAGGACCGGCTGGTCAGCCTGGATGCCGTGCCGGAAGCGGTGGGGCAGAGTTTTGTCGAGGCGCCCCCCGGCACCTGGCTGCTGGAACGCGTGCCCTGGACGGAAGCCGAGCATCGCATCCGCGCGGCCGCCGCCGATGCCGGGATGGCGGCGGCGCTGGGGATGGAGGCGGGCGCACCCTGCCTGGTGATGGAACGCCGGACCTGGCGCGGCGACCAGCCGGTGACGGCGGCGCGCATCACCTGGCCGGGGGACCGGCATGAGGTGACGGTCCGGTCCTCGCGCGGCCCGTTGCGCGGTTGACGTGAATCCGCCATGCCGGACGGGTTCAGGGGGGACGGTTCCATGGTGACGCGGCGCTTCATCGCCACCGACGCGCTGCTGCCCGGCGGCTGGGCGCGGGATGTGCTGGTCGAGGTCGATGGCGCGGGCTGGATCACCGCCGTGACGCCGGGCTTCGCGGGGGCGCAGGGCACGGCGCGGCGGCTGTCCGGCCATGTGGTGCCCGGGGTGCCCAACCTGCATTCCCACGCCTTCCAGCGCGCCATGGCCGGCGGCGCGGAACGCCGCAGCCCCGAAGGCCGCGACAGTTTCTGGACCTGGCGGGAGACGATGTACCGCTTCGTCGGGCTGTTCACGCCGGAGGATGCGGGGGCCGTCGCCGCGCAGCTCTACGCCGAATTGCTGGAACACGGTTTCACCGGTGTCTGCGAATTCCACTACCTGCATCACCAACCCGACGGCACGCCGCATGACGACCCGGCCGAGATGGCGAAGCGCCACATCGCCGCGGCCAGGCGGACGGGCATCGGGATGACGATGCTGCCGTCGCTGTATCGCCATGGCGGCATCTTCGGGCAGGAGCCCCATGCGGGGCAGCGGCGCTTCCTCAATGAACTCGATGGCTTCGCGCGGATCGTGGAGGGGACGCGGGAGGATTGCGCCGGTGATCCCCAGATGTCGGTAGGGCTGGCGCCGCATTCGCTGCGCGCCTGCACGCCGGCGATGATCCGCAAGATCTCGGGCTATGACGGGCCCATCCACATCCACGCGGCCGAACAGCCGCGGGAGGTGGAGGAATGCATCGCCGTGACGGGCAAGCGGCCGGTGCGCTGGATCCTCGACAGCCTGCCGGTGGATGAACGCTGGGTGCTGATCCACGCGACCCACATGGACGATGGAGAAGTGGAAGACCTGGCGAAGACGGGGGCGGTGGCGGGGCTCTGTCCCTCGACCGAGGCGTCGCTGGGGGATGGAACGTTTGCGCTGACGCGGTTCCTCGCGGCGGGCGGGCGGTTCGGGATCGGGACGGACAGCCATGTGGGGACGGCGCCTCGCGACGAACTCCGCCAGCTGGAGACGAGCCAGCGGCTGCGCGACCATGCGCGGGCGGTGGCGACGGGGGCGGCCAACCCGCATCCCGGGCGGACGCTGCTGGAAGGCGCGCTGGCCGGCGGGGCGCAGGCGAGCGGCCGGAAGATCGGCGCCATCGCGCCGGGGATGCGGGCTGACCTGGTGGAACTCGACCCCGCGCATCCCACGCTGGTCGGGCGGCAGGGTGATGGGCTGCTGGATGCCTGGGTGTTCAGCGGGCAGGGCAACCCGGTGCGGACGGTGGTCTGCGGCGGGCGCGTGCGGGTGGAGGCCGGGCGGCATGTTGACGCCATCGGCATCGGGGAAGAGTTTTCCCGGGCAATGCGGAGGCTGATGGCATGAGTGGGCAGTTGGCGGGACAGGTCGCGATCATCACCGGCGGCAGCCGCGGGATCGGGCGGGAGATGGCGCTGCTGTTTGCCCGCGAAGGCGCGGACATCGCCTTCTGCCATCTGGATGACGAGGCCGGCGCGGCGGAGGTCGCGGGCGGGATCGCGGCGCTCGGGCGGCGGGCCTTTCATCGCTCCGTCGATGTGGCGGATAGCGACGGGCTGCGCGGCTTCATCGGGGATGCGGAAGCCGCGCTCGGCCCTTGCGACGTGCTGTGCAGCAATGCGGGCATGAACCTCCGCGGGCCGTTCGAGACCCTGCCGGACGAGCATTTCGACCGCGTCATCGCCGTGCATGTGAAGGCGGCCTGGGTCAGCGCCAAGGCGGTGTGGGACGGGATGGCGGCGCGCGGGCGCGGGCGGATCATCGTCACGGCGTCGCAACTCGCCTTCAAGGGTGGCATCGGGATCGTGCCCTATGTCACCGCCAAGGCCGCGCTGGTCGGCTTCGTGCGGGCGCTGGCGCGGGAAGGCGCGCCGAAGGGTATTTTGGTCAATGCCATCGCGCCCGGCCCCGTCACGACGGATTTGACGGCGCAATTGGGGGAAGGCTGGGCGGAACGCACGGGGGCGGGGCTGCCGATCGGGCGCGTGGGCAAGCCGGCGGAGATCGCGGCGGCGGCGCTGCTGCTGGCCTCCTCGCCGGGCGGGGATTTCTTCGTCGGCGCCACGATCTCCCCCAATGGCGGGGACCTCATGCATTGAGCCTGGTGCGCGGGCTGACGCCGGAGGAAGCGGCCACCGCCGTCGAATGGGCGGCGGCGGAGGGATGGAATCCGGGGCTTTCGGATCTGCCGTGCTTCCTGGCGCAGGATCCCGGGCTGTTTCTTGGAGTGGCGGAAGGGGGCCGGCTCGCTTCCGTCATCGCGGCCACGCGCTACGGCGCGGATTTCGGCTTCATCGGCTTCTACATCGCCAGGCCGGAGGTGCGGGGGCAGGGCCTCGGCATGGTGGTCTGGCAGGCGGCGATGGCGCGGCTCTCGGGCCGGCTGGTCGGGCTGGACGGGGTGGTGGCGCAGCAGGCGAATTACCGGAAATCCGGCTTCTCGCTGGCGTGGAACAACATTCGGTTCGGCGGCGTGCCCGCGGCCCTGGGGCCCGTTGGCGCAGATGTGGTGGAGGCCGCGTCGGTGCCCTTCGCGGCGCTGGCGGCGCTGGACCGGAGCGTGTTCCCGGCGGCGCGGGAGGACTTCCTGCGCGCCTGGCTCTCGGCGCCCGCGCATGTCGCGCTGGCGGTGGTGCGGGACGGGGCGGTGGCGGGCTTCGGCGTGATCCGCCCGGCGCGGGAGGGGCACAAGATCGGCCCCCTGGTGGCGGAGGATCGCGGCGTGGCGGAACGCCTGGCCGCGGCGCTCATCGCGCAACTTGTGCCGGCCGGCGGGCCGGTGTTCCTCGATGTGGCGGAACCGCAGCGTGACGCGGTGGCGCTGGCGGAGGCGCTGGGCCTCACGCCGGTGTTCGAGACGGCGCGGATGTACACGGGCCCGGCGCCCGATCTGGCCCTGCCCCTTCTGTTCGGGATCACGAGTTTCGAACTCGGTTAGCCGCACGGTCCTGCCCCGGCGCCGCGCCCACCACGCGGTTTCGTGATCGGGCCGGGCGCGACATCCGCCGCACCACGCCGAATAGTCAGCCCCCGGCCCCCGGTGTCGGGCATGCCTGTACTGGAGTAGCGGCTGTGAGATGCGAGGGGCCCGCGCGTGCCATCGGGGGGCGGTGGTGATGCCGCGGCTTCGCTTCGCCGCGTTGCTGTCGGGCCTGGTGCTGGCGGTGCTGCTGCCCTCCCTCGGCTTCGGGGGCTTCGCCGCCTGGCAGGCGGTGCGGGACCGGCAGGAGGCGGCGGCGGCCCGACTGCTGGATACGGCGCACAGCCTGTCTTTCGCGCTGGACCGGGAGATCGACCGGCACCTCGGCATCGTGCGCGGCCTGGCGGCGGCGGAGGCGCTGGATGGACCCTATCCCGACCTCGCGCGCTTTGGCGCACAGGCGCGGCGCGTCGCCGGCGCCTTCGGCACCACCGCGCTGCTGCTGGAGGCGGCCACGCTGCGCCCCGTGATCGACACGGCCGTGGCGCCGGGCACCCCTTCCCCCGCCACCGGCACGGCCGCCTTCCGTCCGGCGGCGGAGGCGGGGCAGGCCGTCGTGGCGGACCTGGCGGTGGGCCCGGATGGCAGCCCCATGGCCGCGGTCGGCGTGCCCGTGGAGCGCGAGGGCCGGATCGCCTTCGTGATCGCGGTGCGGATGGCGCCGGACACCTTCCGGCGGCTGCTGGTGGCGCAGGATTTGCCGGCGGGGTTCTTCGCCTTCCTCGCCGATGGGCGGGGCGCGGTGGTCGCGCGGTCGGACGAATTGCATGAACGGCGCCTCGGCCAGCCGATCCCGCCGGAGAACCGGCGGCGCAGCGCCACCGCGGAATCCGGCTTCCACCGTGCCGTCGCCTCCGGTGGGGCGGAGCATGTGTTCGGCTTCCACCGGCTGCGGGCCGCCCCGGGGTGGATCGTCGCCGTCGCGCAGCCCGCCGCGGATTTCGATGCGGCCTGGCGGGTTCCGGCGCTGACCCTCGGCGCGGGCGCGCTGGTGGCGCTGCTGCTCGGCTGCGGGCTGGCGGCGCTGGCCGCGCGCGCCGTGCTGGGCCCGCTGCGGCGGCTGGAGGCGCATGCCCGCGCCCTGGCGGCACATGGCGGGCCGATGCCCCATCAATCCGCCGCCGCCATCCCGCCGGCAAGGGTGGCGGAGGTGGAGGCGCTGCGCCTGGGCTTCGTCGCGCTGGAATCCGCCATGGCGGGGCGGGAGGAGCGGCTGCGGCTGGAGGCGGAGCGCGTGGACCTGGCCCTGGCCGCCGGCGCCATCGTCGGCACCTGGGACTGGGACCTGACGACCGACCGTTTCATCATCGATGAGCGCTTCGCCTTCTATTTCGGCCTCGGTACGCCATCCGCCCGCAGCGTGCTGTCGCTGGAACAGGTGATCGCCACCGTCCATCCCGATGACCTGCCAGGCCTGCGCGCCGCGATCGCGGAGGCGATCGGCCGTGGAGGCCCCTATGCCCACCAGTACCGCGTCCGCGGCCGCGATGGCGTGATGCGGTGGATCGAGGCCAATGGCCGCGTCGACCTGGCCGCCGATGGCGCGCCGCTGCGCTTCCCGGGCGTGCTGCTGGACATCGAGGCGCGGCGCAGCCTGGAGGCGGAGCGCGACCGTTCCGCCGCGCTGCTGCGCGCCTTCGTCGCCGCCGTGCCCGGCGTGGTCTACGCCAAGGACCGGGACGGGCGGATGCTGGTGGCGAATGAAGGCGTGGCCGTGCTGATCGGCAAGCCGCTGGATGCCATCCTCGGCCGGACGGATGCGGCCTTCATCGACGACCCCGCCCAGGCCGCGGTCGTGATGGCGAATGACCAGCGCATCATGGACAGCGGCAGTGCCGAGCAGGTGGAGGAAGTGGTGAGCCTGCCGGACGGGACGCCGGCGATCTGGCTGTCCACCAAGGCGCCGTTCCGCAACGCCATGGGGAAGGTCGTGGGCCTGATCGGCACCTCGGTCGACATCACCGCCCGCATCCAGGCCGTGGCCAGGTTGCGGGAGAGCGAGGCGCGGCTGCGCATGGCGAGCGAGGCCGGGGCCATCGGCTTCTTCTCCTGCGACCTCGCGACCGGCGACACCCATTGGTCCGAGATGATGTATCGCCTGTACGGGCTGGACCCGGCGCTGCCGCCGCCTTCCATGGCGCTGGGGGGGCCGCATCTCGACCTGATCCATCCCGAGGACCAGGACGGGCTGCGGGACCGGCGCCTGGCGGCGATCGCCAACCAGGATTCAGGCGACTTCGCCTTCGAATTCCGCATCCGCCGCGCCGATGACGGGGAGACGCGCTGGATCGCCAGCCGCGGTGAATTCGTCCGCGATGCCGGGGGCGCCGTGGCGGCGGTGCGGGGCGCGCAGCAGGATGTGACGGCGCGGCGCGCCGATGCCGACCGGCTGCAGCTGATGGTGCATGAGCTGAACCATCGCGTGAAGAACACGCTGGCCACCGTGCAATCCATCGCGGCGCAGAGCCTGCGCGGCGCCGACCCCGCCATCCGCCAGGGGCTGGAGGCGCGCATCCTGGCGCTGGCCGCGGCGCATGACGTGCTGACGCGGGATGGCTGGACGGGTGCGAGCATGGAGGAGGTGGTGGCCGGCGTGCTGGCGCCGCATGGCGGGGCGGATGGCGCGCGCTTCCGCGTCACCGGCCCGCCCCTGCGGCTGGTGCCGCGGGTGGCGGTGGCGCTGTCCATGGCCCTGCACGAACTGGCGACCAATGCGCTGAAATACGGCGCGCTGTCGGTGCCGGGCGGGCAGGTGGAGATCCGGTGGTCCGTCGATGCGGGCGCGGCACCGGTGTTCCGCCTGCATTGGGCGGAACGCGGCGGGCCGCCGGTTGGGCCGCGGGTGGCGCCGCCGGCGCGGCAAGGCTTCGGCACGCGGCTGATCGAGCGCAGCCTGGCGCATGACCTCGGCGGCACGACGCGGATCGACTTCGAGGCGGAGGGCGTGCGCTGTTCGGTGGAGGCGCCGCTGGCGGGCATCCTGGCGCCGCTGGGGGCGGCGCCGTTGCTGCGGGTGGGCCGGTAGCGTTCTTCCACAGCCCGCTAGGGCCTGTGGACACTTGGCTGCGGGCGCGCTCGGCGGCGTCTTTCCGCGCCTGGGGCGTTGGGGTCAGGGCGACGATGGAACCCCATCGCCGCCCTGACCCCGCTGCGGCGCCCCCTTGGCATGCACGAAAATCCACTCGCCGATCGCATCCCGGGCCAAGTGTCCACAGGCCCTAGGTGGTACTCCGCGCCGGGACCGGCAGCGTGATCCGCACGCGCAGCCCGCCCTGCGCCGCTTCCTCCAGCCGCAATTCGCCGCCATAGGCCCGGATGATGTCGTCCGCGATGGCCAGGCCGAGGCCCGTGCCGCTGCGGTCGGGGTCGAGCCGGACGCCGCGTGCCAGGGCGGCGGCGCGATGCTCCGCGGGGATGCCAGGGCCGTCATCCTCGATCAGCAGCACCACCGCGCCATCCGCCTCCTCCCCCGTGATGCGCAATTCGGACCGCGCCCATTTCGCCGCATTCTCCAGCAGCGCGCCGAGCAGTTCGGTCAGGTCGCCCTCATCCACCGGGGCCAGCAGCGCCGCCGGGATGTCCTGGCGCCAGGCGAGGTCGCCGCCCGCCGGCATCCGGGCCAGCGCCCCGGCGATGCGCGCGACGGCGGGGGCTAGGGGCGTGGGGCCGCTGCGGGGGCCGGGGCCGCGTATATGGGCGCGCGCCAATTCGCGCGTGACGCGCGCATCGATGCCGGCCGTCACCTCCTCGATCGCTGCGGCGGCCTCGGCCTCTCCGCGGTCGCGCAATTCCCGCGTCCGGGCGCCGAGCAAGGCGAGGGGCGTGCGCAGCCCATGCGCCAGGTCGGCCGCGCGTTCGCGTGCCAGGCGGGTGCTGTGGCGCTGTGCGTCCAGCAGCGCGTCGAAATCGGCGGCGAGTTCCTCCAGCTCCGCCGGCAGGGCCCCGCCCAGCCGGTCCCGCCGCCCCGCCCGCAGGTCCCGCAGCGCGCGGCGGGCGCGCCGCACCGGCCAGAGCGCGATGGCCCCCTGCAGGGCGAAGGCGGCCATCAGCCCCGCGCCGATGCTGGCCAGCACCGGCAGCAGATCCATCACGAAGGCCCGGTTGGCGGCTTCCATCACCTTGCGGTCCATCGCCACGGCCACGCGGTAGCGGGCTTGCGTGCCTGCCCCGTCATCCACCCATCGTGCCAGCACGATCATCTTGCCGCGCTCCGGCCCGGTGACGATGTGGCGCTGTCGTTCGCCGCCGCGCAGCGCATCCGGCGCCAGCGGGATATCGAACCCCGCGAGGGAGGGGGAGCGCAGCGCCGCGCCGGTATCCTCGTTCCGCACCTGCCAGTAGAGGCCGGACATCGGTTCCAGGAAGCGGGGGTCGGGCAGCGGCTGCACCGTAAGGGTCGCGGCCCCGTCCCGCGCCGCCACGCCGCGGGCGAGGAAGCGGAGATCCGCATCCAGCTCCGCCAGCAACTCCCGCTCCACATGCCGCTCGAACAACCCCTGCACGGCGCCGCCGACGGCGCCGGCGGCGGCCAGCGCCGTCACCACCGCGACGATGGCGAAGCGCGCGCGGAGCGACCGCGTCACGGCCCCTCCCGGCGCGACTGCGTCACGGCGCGTCCCCGATCACATAGCCATGGCCGCGCCGGGTGCGGATGGCGGTGGCGCCGACCTTCCGGCGCAGGCGCGCGACCAGGGCTTCCACCGCATTGTCGCCGCGATCCGCTTCCTCCGCATACAGGTGCTCGGTGAGTTCGGTCTGATGCACGGCGCGGCCGGGATGGTGCATGAGGTAGGCGAGCAGCCGGAATTCCAGGGGCGTCAGCTCCACCTCCTCCCCGCCCCTGGTCAGGCGCCGGGCGCGGAGGTCGAGGGCGAGGTCGCCGGCGCGCAGCATGTTGGTGGCGCGGCCGGCGGAACGGCGCAGCACGGCGCGCAGCCGGGCGAGCACTTCCTCCATCGCGAAGGGCTTGACGATGTAGTCGTCGGCGCCGGCGTCGATCGCCTCCACCCGGGTGGACCAGGTGCCGCGGGCCGACAGGACCAGGATGGGGAAGGCGACGCCTTCCGCGCGCCAGCGGCGGATCAGCGACAGCCCGTCCAGCCCGGGCAGGCCGAGGTCGAGGATGGCGGCGTCGAAGGGCTCCACCCCGCCGCGCTGCCAGGCGGTGGCGCCATCGGCCGCGTGTTCGGCCGCGAAGCCGGCGGCCGCCAGGGCGCGCAGCAGATCCTGCGCGATGCCGGCCTCATCCTCCACCACCAGAACCCGCATCGCGCCCGCCCGCCCTCCACCAGTATCGCCCCCGCTTGGCCGCTGGCCGGGTGATGCCGCCGTAGCCCATCGTGGCTGACATCACGCTGACAGCGCGCGTCAGCGTCGCGGGGCCATGCACTGCTACCCGGACGCGCATGTCCTACCAGAACATGAAGATCGCCGCGCGCATCCCGGCAAGCCCCTGCCGGCTGTGCGGTGGCACCGAACGGCAGGTGCTGGCGACGCGCGGGCGGGGGATGGAGCCCCTGACCACCGTGGTCTGCCGCGGCTGTGGCCTGGTGAGCCACCACCCGCTGCCGGACCCGGCGGAGGTCGCCGCCTTCTACGCCACGCGCTACCGCGTCGCCTACAAGGGGGGGTGGGAGCCGAAGCGGAAGCACGCGCTGCGGGCGCTGCGGGGCGCCATCGCGCGGGCCGGGCGCCTTGCGCCGCTGCTGAAGCCGGGCGCGCGGGTGCTGGATGTGGGCGCATCCTCCGGCGAGTTCACCTATGTGATGCAGCGCGCGGGCTTCGCGGCGAGCGGCATCGAACCCAACCTCGGCTATGGCGATTTCGCGCGCCGGACCTACGGGGTGGCGGTGCAGACCGGGGGGCTGGAGGAGGCGGGGGTGGTGCCCGGCAGCCTCGACCTGGTGACGCTGAACCATGTGCTGGAGCACCTGGCCGATCCCTGGGACGCGCTGGCGCGGATCGAGGGTTGGCTGGCGCCGGGCGGCCTGCTGTTCATCGAGGTGCCGAACCTGCTGGGCGTGCGCAAGCAGGCGGCGAACACCTTCCACACCGCGCATATCTGGAACTTCACGCCGCAGACGCTGGCCATGGTGGCGTGGCAGGCGGGCTTCGCCGCGCTGACCCGACAGGAGCTGGAGGGCACGTCCATGGTGCTGCGCCGCCGCCATGGCGGGGATACGCCGCCCCTGGGCGCGGATGCCGCGCTGGCGGAAAGGCTGGCCGTGCAGGTCGCCACCGCGGGCAGCCCGCTGCGCTATCTGCTGTCCGGCGCGCCGATCCGGCGGCGGCTGGACCGGCTGCGGCGGAACATCGGGGAACGCATGGTCTGCGGGCGCCATGCCTCCGTCCGCGCCATGGCGGATGCGGTGCTGGATGGCGCGCTGCCGTCGGTGCGGGGGAGGGACAGCGCGCCCGGTTGAGGGGAGCCGTGGGTGCGTGATGGGGATGGGGTTGAGGGAGGCGTTCGATACTATGCAGATGACGGCGGGCTTGGCGCCCAGCTTGAGAACAGGGCGGCTGTCGGGGGTCACGACAGCTATGTTGGGCTCGGGCGGAAGTCGTTGAGCGCGCGCGATAGTTGCACTAACGGGTGCATACGATGGGAGACGTTTAGCGATGCACCCAATTGAGATAAATCTCGCCGACTGGAAAAAATGTCTTGTGCCAAATATTCCAGTTGCTGGGTTAATTTCGCGAAATCCTATTGTTTATAAGTGGAAAGCGCCGTTTCGTGTTTGGATGTTACGTGAAGTAACATTTTGGAGATTTCATGACTTGGCATCGCAGTCGTTTTCGCTGCATAATGCGGGGCATGGGCTTGGCTCGCGGATTCTTCTGCGGAGTGGATTAGAAACCTTATCGGTACTCATATATCTAAATCAAATTATTCAGCGCGTGATCGATGGTGCAATTTCGTTCAGTGCCTTCGGTGAAACGACTTCAAAATTGCTGCTTGGATCACGCGACGGGTCCACTCACCTTGCAGCCGTCAATATTCTGACAGTGCTTGAGAAATGCGAAAAACGATATCCTGGTATAGCGGTGATGTATGGCCGAATGTCGGAGAGCGCCCACCCAAATTATGAAGGTATGATGGCTGGTTACTCAAGTACAAATTATTCTGAATATGAGACTGTTTTTGCTAATAGATGGATGGAGCTCTATGGCGGCACACATCTTGATGCACTGCAAATGTGCATGGAGACGTTTCTGCACGAATATGACGAGGTTTGGCCGCCACTAATTGAAAATTTTGAGCGATGGATTGAGGCAAACGATCAGACGCTTGAACGGATGAGCGACGGGTGATCTTCAAGGGCTACGCGTCGACCACATCCTTGCTCCCGCCTGGTTCTCCTCCCGCCTTAACCTTCCCACCTCAAATTCCTGCCCCCGAGCCACCTCCACCGCCGCCGCGTAATCCGCCTCGCTCATCGCCGCCGTCCGCGACAGCACCCACAGGAAATTCCGCCCCGGAGCCCCCACCACGGCCCAGCGGTAATCCGGGTCGAGCCCGATCACCCAGTAGTCGCCGTAGAAGGGCCAGAAGAAGGTCACCCTCAGTTTGGCGTTGCCGCTGCCGTCCACGGCATAGGCGCTGGCGGTGGCGACCTGTTCCTCCCCGCGCAGATCCTGGCAGCGGTTGACCACGCCGATCGTGCCGTCGGGCCGCGCCGTGTAGGTGGCGGTGGTGGCGCGGCATTCGCGGCCGGGGCGGTCCTGGAAGCTGTTGGGGAAGCGGGCGACCTCATGCCAGGTGCCGGCATAGCGGGCCAGGTCCACGCTGGCGACCGTCGCGGGGGGCGGGGAGGAAGGCGGCGTCGCACAGGCGGCGAGCAGCAGGGGCAGGGCGAGCAGCAGGCGGCGGATCACGGGCTTCGATGCTCCTGGAGACTCAAGCGGCAACGCGGGGATCGCCGGGAACGATCCCGGGCGGCAGCGCGGCCACATGGTCGAAGATGGCGCCGGCCGTCGTGATCCAGACGGTGTCGCGGTGCTGCGCGATCTCGGCCAGCGCGCGGCGCAGGTGCCGCATCCGGTGGGGCTGGCCGATGATGTAGGGGTGCAGCGCGATGCCCATCACCTGGGGCAGCCCATCGCGGGTCTGGCGCAGGCGTTCGTGGAAATCATCCAGGATCATCTGCGCGAAGGCATCGCCGCCATCCTTGCGGCCGACGATGGAGGGGATGTCGTTCACCTCCTGCGGGTAGGGCATGGCCAGCAGGGGGCGGCCCCGCGTCCGCATCCAGACCGGCGCGTCATCGGCGCACCAGTTCATGGTGTAGCGGTAGCCGGCCTCGGCCAGCAGGTCCGGGGTGGTGCGGCTCTCCGCGATCCAGGGGCTGAGCCAGCCGCGGGGCGCCGTGCCCTCGGCGGCCAGGATCGCCGCGGTCGAGTCGGCGATGAGGGTTGCTTCCTCGGCCTCCGGCAGCACCGATTGGCGTTCGGAATTGGTGCGGCCATGGCCCGCCATCTCATCGCCCCGCGCGCGATGGGCGGCGATGAGGTCCGGCGCGTAGTCATACATGGCGCTGTTGAGCAGGAGGGTGGCGGGGAGGGCCAGTTCGTCCAGCGTCTCCAGCAGCCGCCAGGCGCCGACGCGGTTGCCGTAGTCCCGCCAGGCGAAGTTCAGGATATCGGGCTGCGGTCCACCGGGGGCGAGTTCGGCGCCCAGGCCCTCCCCGAAGGCGAAATGCTCCAGGTTGACGCCGAGATAGACCGCCAGCTTGCCGCCATTGGGCCAGGCATAGGGGGTGCGGCCGCGCCAGGCGGCGTAGTCGTAGCGTCCATGGGTGGGCAGCATCGGGGAACTCCGGCGGATCGCGGCGGAGGTGGGTCATTTCGCGACAGGCGGCAACCCCGAAGATCGCGCCAGGGGGTGGGATGACCGTTCCGTGCTTGTGTCCTATGGTCCGCGGCAATGGCACGGGTGAGACAAGGTGAGGGGGCGGCCGGGGCGCTGCTGCGGCGCGAGGCGCGCGCGGCGCGGGCCCATCTGGCCGTGCCGCTGGTGCTGGGCATCGGGCAGGTCGCGGTGGGGATCGGCCAGGCCTGGCTGATCGCGCTGCTGATCGCGCGGCTGCTGGGAATCGGCGACGCCGGATGGAACGAGTTGGCCGCCGCCGGCGCGCTGGCGCTGCTCTCGGCCGCGATCGGCATCGCCCAGGAACGCGCCCTGATCGCGGCGGGTGAGGCCGCGAAGACCCGCCTGCGCAACCAGGCCTTCGCCCGGCTGCTGGCGACGGGGGCGGAGGACCAGCGCCCGGTCGGCGAACGCGCCGCCCTGGTGGTGGACCGGATCGAGGCGCTGGAAGGTTTTCTCACGCGCTGGCTGCCGGCGGCGATGCTCGCCATGGCCGGGCCGGCGCTGGTGGCGGCGGCGGCCTTTTCCGTCGATGCGACATCGGGCGCGATCCTGCTGGTGGCGGGGCTCCTGGTGCCGGTCGCCATGGCGGTGACGGGCATCGGCGCGGCACAAGCCAGCCGGAAGCAGTTCTCCGCACTCGACCGGCTTTCGGGAAGGTTCCTGGACAGGATGCGGGGGCTGCCGACGCTGGTGCTGTTCCGGCAGCAGGAAGCCGAGGCGACATCGCTGCGGGCCGCGGCGGATGAACTCCGCGGGCGGACCATGCGGGTGCTGCGGGTGGCGTTCCTGTCCTCCGCGTCGCTGGAGGCGCTGGCCGCGGCGGCGATCGCGTGCCTCGCGGTGCGGCATGGGGCGATCCTCGGCCTGACGCATCCGGACCCCGCGGGGGCGATCTTCTGCCTGCTGCTCGTGCCGGCCTTCTTCGCGCCGCTGCGCGCCTTCTCCCAGGCCTATCACGAACGCCTCGCCGCCCGCGGTGCCGCCGCCGAACTGGCGCCGCTGCTGGAAGACGATGGCGCGTCGCCCGGCTACCGGCTGGAGGAAGTGCCGAACAAGCTGGTCGTCACCTTCCAGGACGTGAAGCTGACCTACGACCCCGCCCGCCCGCCGGCCCTCGATGGGCTGGGCTTCCGCGTGATGCCGGGGGAGACGCTGGTGCTGGCGGGGCCGTCCGGGGCGGGCAAATCCTCCGTCCTGCGGCTGCTCATGGGCTTCCGGCGGCCGGATAGCGGGCGCATCGCCTTCAACGGGCAGGACGCGACGCTGCTCGCCCCCGCCGAACTCCGGCGCCTGACCGCCTATGTCGGCCAGCGCGCCCACCTGTTCCGCGCCACGCTGCGGGAGAACATCGCCCTCGCCCGGCCGGAGGCGACGCCGGCGGAGGTGGAGGCGGCGGCGGAGGCCGCGCGGGTGATGGATTTCGCGCGCGGCCTGCCCGAGGGGCTGGACACGCTGGTGGGGGAGGGCGGCTTCGGCCTGTCCGGCGGCCAGGCGCAGCGCGTCGCCGTCGCCCGCGCCTTCCTGCGCGACGCGCCCCTCGTGCTGCTGGATGAACCGACGGCGCATCTGGACCCGGGGACGGAAGCGGAGGTGCTGGAGAGCATCCGGCGGCTCTGTGCCGGGCGCACCGCCATCATCGCCACCCATTCCCGCCTGGCGCAGCGCACGCTGGGCCGGGTGCTGGAGATCGAGGGCGGGCGCGCCGTGGGCGCCCGGATGGCGGGCGAATGAACGCCGACCTGTTCCGCGTGCTCGGCCTGTGGCGCAGCCGGACCTGGTGGCTGGTGGCGGGGCTGTCCATGGCCTGCGCGGCGTCGCTGGCGGGCCTGGCGCTGCTGGGCCTGGCCGGGCGCGGCGTGGCGGAGGGCGTGACGCCCGCCGCCATCTTCGCCGGCGGCGCGGCGGCCTTCTTCTGGCTGCGGCCCGTGGTGATCCTGCGGCCGGTGTTCCGCTACCTCGAACGGCTGGTCACCCATGCCGCGACCTTCCGGGCGCTGGCGGATACCCGCGTCTGGTTCTTCCGGCGCCTGGCGGAACGGCTGCCGGCCGGGCTCGGCTTCCGGCGGGCAGGCGACCTGCTGGGGCGGCTGGTGTCGGACATCGATGCGCTGGACCGCGTCTATCTCGGTGCCATCGTGCCGGGCGTGGCGGCGCTGGCGGCGGTGCTGGCCATCACCGTCGTGCTGGGGGCGGTGTCGCTGCCGCTGGCGGCGCTGGTCTGCGTGCCACTCGCCCTCGCCTTGCTGCTGCCGCCGCTGCTGGCGCCCGGCGCCGCCGCGGCCGGTGAACGGGTGGCGGTGGCGCAGGGGTCGCTCCGCGCCGCCGTGGTCGATCCGCTGACCGGCATCGAGGATACGCTGGCCGCCGGCGCCGAAGGGCGCGCCGCCGCCCGCGCCAACCAGGAAGGCACGGCGCTGGCCGCCGCGCAGCGCGCGCTGTCCCGCCGCGCGGCCTATGGCGGGGCGGCGGGGATGCTGCTGACCCAGGCCGCGATGCTCGGCGCGCTGGCCTATGGCCTGGCGGCCGGGGAGGGCGGCGTGGCCGCCGCGGTGCTCGGCCTGTTCCTGGCGACCGCCGCCGCCGAGGCCTTCGGCCTGCTGCCCCGCGCCGGCGCTGCCCTCGCCGCCGCCGGGGCCAGCGCGCGCCGGTTGTTCGAAGCCGCCGACCAGGCCGCGCCCGTCGCCGAACCGGCCGAACCGGCCGCGCTGCCGAAGGGCCACGCCATCAAGGTGGAGGGCCTGTCCTTCGCCTGGGCGCCGGACCGGCCGCCGGTCTTCGACGGCCTCGACCTCGATGTGCCTGAGGGCGCGCGCATCGCACTTCTCGGCCCCTCCGGCATCGGCAAATCCACGCTCACCTCCCTGCTGCTGAAACTCGCCGCGCCGCAGGGCGGGCGGATCACGCTGGGTGGCGTCGATATCGCGACGCTGTCTGCCGATGCCGTCCGGTCCCGCATCGCCTGCCTGACGCAGGACGCCCGACTGTTCGACGACAGCATCGAGGACAACCTCCGCCTCGCCCGCCCCGACGCGCCCGAAGCCGACCTCTGGCAGGCGCTGGACCGCGCCGGGATCGGGGAGATGGTGCGCGCCTTGCCGGAAGGCCTCGGGACCCGCTGCGGGGAAGCCGGGGCCCGCTTCTCCGGCGGCCAGGCGCGCCGCCTGGCCCTGGCCCGCGCGCTGCTGACCGACGCACCGGTGCTGATCCTGGACGAACCCGCCGCGGGGCTCGATTCCGAAACCGAACGCGCCTTCCTGGAAACGCTCGGCGAAGCCACCCAGGGCCGCAGCGTCATCCTGATCGTGCACCGCCTGATCGGCGTCGAACGCCCGCACCGGATCCTGAGGCTGGCCGCGGGGCGCGCATTGCCGGCGATGGGGTAGCCCGGCGAGGGGCGCTGCCCCTCGTTGGACGCATGCGTCCAACCCCCGCAAAGGGGCAGCGGCCCCTTTGAACCCCCTTCATGGGAACAGGAGAGAGGGGCCGGCGCGACCGCTGTGACAGCGCGCGTTCCAGCCCCTCTCTCCTGTTCCCATCAAACGGTGGTCCAGGAGGCCGCTGCCTCCTGGTGGGGGGTGCCGGGGGGCAAAGCCCCCTGGCGAGCCACCAGCGCGACACGGCCCGCGCCCCCGCCGTCCGGCCCTCGCTCCCCAACGGGGACGGCCGGGGGGGTGCGGGCCTCGCGCCCTGTCCCTTACGGGAAGAGCGCTTCCTTCACGCCGCCCATCCAGAAGGCCAGGCTGGCTTCGGTGGGGGTGGTGGGGACGGGGGCTTCCAGCACGATTTCCGTGCGGTTGCCGCCGGCGCCGTTGCTGTTGGGCACCGGCGGTTCCACCAGCTGGATCAGGGCCTCGGCCTCTGCTTCCGGCATGACGTCGTAATGGCCGAGCATGCGGGCCAGGACGCCCCACTTCACGCGGCTGCCGCCGTCCGCGACCTTGATCGCGAAGCCGAGGCCGCGTTCCGGCGCGGCGGCCAGCAGGTAGCCTTCGGCGCCGCCCTTCAGCACGACCTTGCCCTTGGCGGCGCGGACGAGGCGGGAGGTGGCGGCATCCATGCCGGAGAGGTGGTCGGGGTGGTTCGTCATGGCGCGGACCACGCGCTTGGCGGCGGCGCGGCGTGCGCTGTTGGCGGACCAGCCGACGGCCAGGCGTGCCATGGCGGTCGCCATGTCCCGCATCGGCACGGCGGCGGCGGGCAGGCCGCAATGGTCATAGCCCATCGGCAGCTTGCGGGCATCGCGGCCGAGGTATTCGCTCAGCACGTCCATGTAGAGTTGCTGGGCGGGGTTCGCGGGGTTGGCGTAGTCCAGCCCGGCGCCGAGCTGCTTCGCCACCGACAGGAAGCCGCAATGCTTGCCGGAGCAGTTGTGGAAGATGCGGCGGGGGCCGCCGGCCTGGCAGGCCGCGACGATGTCGCCTTGCGCGCGCGGCAGGGCCGGGTCGCAGACGAGGGCGGATTCATCCAGGCCGAGGCGGCCCAGCCAATCCTGCACCAGCGCCACCTGGAAGGGTTCCGCGCCGTGGGAGGCGCAGGCCATGGCGATGTGTTCGTCGCTGAGGCCCAGCGCATCCGCCGCGCCGCTCTCGATCAGGCCGATGGCCTGGAAGGGCTTGAGCGAGGAGCGCGGGAAGGTGACGGTCCCGGCATCGCCCCAGCAGCCGACCAGGCGGCCGTCGATGTTGGTGACGACAACCGCGCCGCTGTGCACGCTTTCAACCGCAGGCCCGCGCCATATCCGCGCAAGCTCCACGAAGTCCGTTGCATCTGTCATTGGGGGAGGTTTCCTTGAGTCGGCATGCACCGGCGGCAGAACGTCCACCGCACTGGCAGCAGTGCCACAAAACCGGGCACGCCGAACAGGATCATTTTCAGTCTGGCGACACGGAACCCGTTCTTTCGACGATCATCCCATAATGTTCGGGTCGCCGGTGCCGGGCGAAGTTGAACATCGTTTCCTTGTAGGGCGTGCAGGCATCGAGGTCGCAGGCCGCCATCACCAGTTCATCGCCGCGCCCCAGCGCCTGGGCGACGATCTGGCCGGAGGGGGCGATGATGCAGGACCCGCCGATCTGCATGATGCCTTCCTCCACCCCGGCCTTGGCCACGCAGACCGCCCAGGTGCCGTTGGCGTAGCAGCCCGCCTGCATGGAGAGGTGGTTGTGGAAATCCTGCAGCGGGTCGGTCTGCGGCATGGCGGGGTCGTGCTGGGGGGTGTTGTAGCCCAGCATCACCATCTCCGCCCCTTGCAGGCCCAGCACGCGCCAGGCTTCGGGCCAGCGGCGGTCGTTGCAGATCATCAGGCCCATGATGCCGCCCATGGTCCGCCAGGCGCGCCAGCCGAGGTCGCCGATCTCGAAGTAGCGCTTCTCCAGGTTCTGGAAGGGGCGCCAGGGCTCGTGCCCGGCATGGCCGGGCAGGTGGATTTTTCGATATTTGCCGACGATGGCGCCGGACTTGTCGACCAGGATGGCGGTGTTGAAGCGGCGCTTGCGGCCGCCTTCATGGACGAGCTCGCAGTAGCCGAGGTGGAAGCCGATGCTCAGGCGCTTCGCCTCGGCGAACAGGGGCGCGGTCTCGTTCGACGGCATCGCCGTCTCGAACCAGGAATCGAGTTCGGCCTCATCCTCGATCCACCAATGCGGGAAGAAGGCGGTCAGCGCGGCTTCCGGGTAGACGATGATGTCGGCGCCGCGCGCGGCGGCGTCCCGCATCAGCACCAGCAGGCGTTCGACGACCTGCGCGCGGCTTTCGCTGCGGGGGATGGGGCCGAGCTGGGCTGCGGCCATGGTCACGATGCGGGGCAAGGCTGGCGCTCTCCGTGGAAGGCGCTGACATGGTGCGCCAGTCAGCGGCCGGCGTCACGCCGGCCGAGGCCGCGAATGCGGCCCGCCGCCAGTGCGGCGAGCCAAGCGGCCGGAGGCCGCGCCCGGCGCCTGAGGGCACCGAGAAGGGTCTTCAGTCGGCCGTCACCTTCGCGGCGCGCACCACGGGGCCCCAGCGGTCGAATTCCTCCCGCACGAAGGCATCGGTGCGGGCGGGGTCCATCCAGATCGGCTCGCTGGCCAGGTCCACGAGGCGGGCCTTCATCGCATCGCTGTCGAGGATGCGGCGCATCTCCTCCGACAGCCGGTCCACGATGGGGCGCGGCAGTCCGCGCGGGCCGAACAGGCCGGTCCAGCTGCGGACGGAGTAGCCTGGCACACCCTGTTCCGCGATGGTCGGGATGTCCGGGCGGAAGCGCACCCTTTCGCTGGTGCCGACGCCGATGATGCGAAGGCGCCCGGACTGCGCGGGCCCGATCACGGTCGGCAGGTTCATGAAGGCGATGGGGATGGTGCCGGCGATGAGGTCCGTCGCGACGGGGCCGCCGCCGCGATAGGGGACATGCACCATCTCGACGTTGTTCAGCATCCTGAACAGCTCACCGGCCAGATGGTTGGAGGAGGCGGTGCCGGAGGAGCCGAAGGAGAGGCCGCCGGGCGTCGCGCGGATGCGGGCCAGCAGTTCCGGCACATTGGTGATGCCGGTGGCGGGGTTCACCGCCAGCACGTTCGGCACATCCACCATCATCGCGATGCCCGTCAGCACCTGGCGCACATCATAGCCGAGGTCGGGCGAGACGAGGGGGTGGAAGACGTGGTTGGAGGCGGAGGAGATCAGCAGCGTGTAGCCATCCGGCCGGGCGCGCACGACCTGGCCCATGCCGATGGAGCCGCCGCCGCCAGCGCGGTTTTCCACCACCACGGATTGGCCGAGCCGTTCCGCCAGCATCGGCGCGACGAGGCGGGCGGTGACGTCGTTCGACCCGCCCGGCGCCCAGGGGACGACCAGGGTGATGGGGCGGTTCGGCCAGTTGTCCTGGGCGTGGGCCAGGGCCGGCAGGAAGAGCGGGGTGGCGAGCAGCGCGCGGCGCAGCATGGACGGCCTCCGTGTGGTTGTTGGGGCCGAGGTAACGCGTGGCCGCGCGCTTCGCCACCCCGTTTCAGCGCCCCGCTTCAGTGGGCGGCCTCGAACCCCTCAGCCAGCCAGCCCGTCCAGCCGCCGATCATGAGCTTCACGGGGCGACCCAGGGAGGCCAGGCGCACCGCCGCCTTGTCCGCTCCGTTGCAGTGGGGGCCGGCGCAATAGACGACGAAGAGGGTGGCTGGCGGCCAGGCGGCCAGGCGTTCGGGCGTCATCTCCCGCCGCGGCAGGTTCAGCGCGCCTGGGACATGGCCGCGGGCGAAGGCGTTGGGGCCGCGCACGTCGAGCAGGACGAAGCCGGGATCGGGGCCGCGCATCGCGGTGTGGACGTCGTCGCAATCGGTCTCGAAGGAGAGCTTGGCGGCGAAGTGGCGGGCGGCCTGGTCGGAGGGGGCGGCCTGGGTTTCGGTGACGGGGTTGGGCATCGGGGCCTCCTGCGGTTGGGGTGGCCGAAGGGTGGCGGTTGGGGTCCGTGCTGGCGACTGGCAGGGATGCCAGCTATCGTCAGGATCATGCCAAATGGTCCGCACAATCCGCTGGTCGTCGCGCTGGCCTATGACGGGCTCTGCACCTTCGAATTCGGCCTGGCGGTGGAGGTCTTCGGGCTGGCGCGGCCGGAGATGGGGCCGGGCTGGTACCGCTTCGCCGTGGCGGGGGAGCGCGCGGGGCCGCTGCGCGCGGCGGGCGGCGTGACCGTGACGGCGGAGGCGGGGCTCGATCTGCTGGCGCAGGCGGGCACGGTGGTGGTGCCGGGCTGGCGGGGGATCGAGGCGCCGGTGCCCGACGCAGTCTGCGCGGCGCTGCGGGCGGCGCATGGGCGGGGCGCGCGGGTGATGTCGCTGTGTTCGGGCATCGTCGTGCTGGCCGCCGCGGGGCTGCTGGATGGCCAGCGCTGCACGACCCATTGGCGCTACGCGCAAGCGCTGGCGGCGCGCTTCCCGGCGCTGCGGGTGGACCCGGCGGTGCTGTATGTGGATGGCGGCAGCGTTCTGACGGCGGCGGGCAGCGCGGCGGGGCTGGATCTTTGCCTGCACCTGGTGCGGCGCGATTTCGGCGCGGAGGCCGCGAACAGCGTGGCCCGGCGGCTTGTGGTGCCGCCGCAGCGGGAGGGCGGGCAGGCGCAGTTCATCCCCCGCCCGGTGCCGCCACGGCCGGGCACGCGACTGGCGCCGCTGCTGGATGCGATGCGCGCCACCCTGGATCAGGATTGGCCGCTGGAACGGATGGCGGCGGAGGGCGCGATGAGCCTGCGCAGCCTGCATCGCCGCTTCGTGGAGGCGACGGGGATGGCGCCGGGCGCCTGGCTGCTGGCGGAACGCGTGGCGCGCGCGCAGGAATTGCTGGAGACGAGCGACCTGCCGATGGAGGCCCTCGCGATGCAGGCGGGCTTCGGCACGGCGGCGACGCTGCGGCTGCATTTCCGGGCGAGGACAGGGACGAGCCCGACGGCCTGGCGGGCGCGGTTCGGGCGGAGGGCTGCCTGACGGGCGCATCGCTTGCGGGTGGCGATGCCGAAGTGGCAATGAAGGCCCGGACGTTCGAAGCGGAGGCGGCGCGACATGGCAACAGATGACACGCCATCCCCGTCATCCCTGTCCGCCGAAAGGTTCGCACGCATTTCGGCGCTTTTCCGCCAGAACCAGGCCGATGACGCTGCCTTCGCGGGCACGGCCAACCGGCGCTTCCTGCGGTTCAACTGCAATCCCGCGCGGCGGTGGCCGGGCGTCGAGTGGATCAACAGGCCGGAGGGGTACCACTCGCTTGGCGAGGGCCGTGGCTGGACGGCTGATCCCATGCGTGATGCGCCAACGCCGCGCTTCCGCACGCGCAGCCGCAAGGCGTCCAACCTGGCAGATCTTTGCGAGTTCGAAAGCAGTTGGTGGCTGCTCGCCTCGGCGCGCTGCGCCGCGGTTTTCGCGCGCCTGCAGCCGGAAGCGGTCGACATCCTGCCGGTCGAGGTGCAACTGGGCGACGGCACCGTGCTGCCGGCCGGCGACTACGCCATGGTGGATGTCGTCAATATCCTGCCCGCCTATGACCATGCGGCGAGCGGGCTTGAGGTGGTAAACACCGAATACGGAAGCCGCTACCTGCCGCCCGACTACGACCGCATCATCCTGCGGGATGAGGTCGTGGCCGGACAGCATCTGTTCCGGGACGAGGTGAACCGGTATCGCCTGTGGGTTTCCGTCGAGGTGCGGGATGCGCTGCGGAAGGCAAAGGTGACCAGCGCGACCTATAGCTGGCCGGATCGCAGCAACTTCACCGACTTCGACCGTTAAGCCCGCCTCACCCCACCGCGCGGCGCACCCCGTTCCACAGCGCCACCGCATCCGCGCCCCCCTGGTCGCGCGACGCCAGCCGCACAGCGGTATGCGCCATGACCAACTGGCTGCGGGGATGCACGAAGATCACCTGGCCGCGCACGCCCTGGAGGGCGAAGCTCTCGCGGTCCGGGAAGATCCAGGTCTGGTAGCCATAGCCATAGAAGCGGCCGGCCTGCGCCACATGGGCGCGGGTCATGGCGGCGATCCAGGCCTCCGGCACCGCCTGGCGGCCGGAAGGGGTGGCGCCGCCGCGGGCCATCAGCAGGCCGATCCGCGCATAGTCCCGCAGCACAGCATTCACGCCCATGTAGCCGAGCTCCGTGCCGGATGCGTCGGTCATCCAGGTGGCGGTGGCCTCCGCGCCCATCGGGCCCCACACCTTCTCCGCCAGCACGGCGGAAAGCGGGCGGGCGAGGGCGGCGCGGAGGACGAGGGCGAGCACATAGGTCTCGGCGGAGGCATAGTAGTAGCGCGCGCCGGGGGCCGCGATGCGGTCGTTGAAGGGGGCCACGGCGACGGCGCCACCTGGCGTCGCGCGGCCGATGGTGTTGCGGCCGAGAATGGCGCTGTCGTCGGTGCCGTCATAATCCTCCCGGAACCGGACGCCCGAGGACATGGTGAGCAGGTGGCGGAGCGGCGTCGCGCCGTATTCGGTGCCGGCGAGCATCGGCACATGGGCCGAGGCCGGCGCATCGAGGCTGCCGATCGCACCCTCGGCCTGCGCGATGCCGACCAGCAGCGCCGTCATCGTCTTGGCCATGGAGAAGCTGGCGAAGCGGTGCGCGGGGGTGCGGGCGTACTGGTAGCGCTCCACCAGGATGGTGTCGCCCCTCGCGACCAGCAGGCCGGTGGCGGGGTTGCGGTCCAGGTAGCCATCGATGTCGTAGCGCCCGCCGCCCAGCACGGCGGCGCCTTCATAGCCGATCGAGGGCTCTGAGGGGGCGCGGCGCCAGGGCGTGGCCGTGCCGGCGGGGATGGGGTTGGCGGGGAAGAGTTCGTCGGCGCGGGACAGCCCATCCACCACCGTCGCCGGCTGGACCCAGTTGCGCGCCGTGGCGCGGGTGAAGCCGCCATCGGCCTGGGCGTAGAGGGCGAGGTTCGGCCCGCCCGCCCGCGTGCCGATGCCGTTCGCGAAGGTGAAGGCCGTGCCGCCCGTCGCCGCGCCGGTGCAGCGCGTGAGGAGCAGCGCGGGCAGGGCGAGGAGGGCGCGGCGGCGCATCTCAGCCGGCCAGCCTGGCGGCCAGGGCCTGGCCGAAGGCCCGCGTGCCCATCGGGCCGCCGAGGTCCACGGTTCGCGTGGCGGGGTCCGCCAGCAGCGCATCCACCGTATCGTTGATGGCGCGTGCGGCGGCGCCAGCCTGCGCGTTGCCGCGCCGCTTCTCATGCCATTCGAGAAGCATCGCGGCGGAGAGGATCAGGGACACCGGGTTGGCCTTGTCCTGCCCGGCGATGTCCGGCGCGCTGCCATGCTGGGCCTGGGCGCAGCAGAGCAACTCATTCTCGTTGGTGGAACCCGCGAGGCCGAGGCCGCCCGAGAGTTCGGAGGCGAGGTCGGAGAGGATGTCGGCGTGGAAATTCGTCGCCACCAGCACGTCGAAGCGCTGGGGGTCGCGGACCAGGATGGCGGCGCAGGCATCGACGATGATCTCGTCCAGCACCACATCGGGGAAGCGTTCCGCCACTTCGCGCACGCAGCGCAGCCAGAAGCCGTCCGTCACGATGAAGGTGTTGGCCTTGTGCACGGCCGTCACCTTGCGGCGGCGGATACGGGCCAGTTCGAAGGCGCGCTCCGCGATGCGGATGCAGGCGTGGCGTGTGAGTTTCCGCATGGAGATCGCGACATCGGGCGTGGGCATGAATTCGCCGCTGCCCATGAACATGTTGCGGTCGGGGTAGAAGCCCTCCGTCGCCTCCCGCATGATCACGAGGTCGAGCGGCTGGTGGCCGCGACCGAGGCCGGGGCGCGTGCGCGCGGGGCGGACATTGGCGTAGAGGTCCATGCCCACCCTGAACGCCGCGGAGACGTTGACGCCGCCCTTGTCCTTGGTCGGGTAGTCGAGATGGCTGATGGGGCCGAGGATGACGCCATCGCAGGACTTCGCGGCCTCCATGACGGAAGGCGGCAGGGTTGTGCCCTGGGCGGCCAGCGTCTTCAGGCCGATGTCGTGGAAGTCGTAGGTCAGGCCGAGGCCGAAGCGCGCATCGGCGGCGCGGAGCACATGGAGGGTGGCGTCCGTGATTTCCGGCCCGATGCCGTCGCCGGGCAGCACGATGAAGCGGGGCATGGCGTTTCCTTCCGGGTGTTGGCGGCAGGCTAGGACGTCGGCGCGGTGCTGGGAATGCGCGCGGAATTTCGTTGCATCCCGCGCGAAATCGCGTGTAGAGCGCGCGCCCCGCGTCTTGTCGGCGCGGCCATGGCAGGCCTGGCCTGCGATCACCTCGAAGGAACCACCACCGTGACCCGCCGTCCCGACCCGTTGGAGGAACGCGCCCGCGCCCTGGCCCTCGAAGCCGGGCAGGATCCCGAAGCCCGGGTGCCGAACCCGCTGAAGCCCGACAAGACCATGCCGGGATGGACGCTGTTCCGCGATGCCGCGCGCGATGCGCTGAACCAGGCGCGCATGGCGGAGGCGGCGGCGAATATCGCGCATCAGCCGGAGGGATTCCGTGACTCGCCGCTGGCGATCTTCGGGGAGCATGAGGAAGCGACCATCGGGCAGATGCGCAACTGCATGCGCGTCGGCCATGCGGTGGCGGGCGTGCTCTGCGCGGATGGGCATCTCGGCTACGCGCAGCCCGTCGGCGGCGTGATTGCCTATGAGGGGCAGGTCAGCATCTCCGGCGTCGGCTTCGACATCGGCTGCGGCAACATGGCCGTGCGGCTCGACACGCCCTTCACGGCGATCGAGGCGCGGGTGCCGCAGATCCTGTCCGACATCCGCGCCGCCGTCAGCTTCGGCGTCGGCCGCGCGAATGGGGAAAGGGTGGAGCACGCCGTGCTGGATGACGACGCGGCGTGGGAGGCGTCCGGCATGCGCGACTATCGCCAGAAGGCAGCCGCGCAGCTCGGCACCGTGGGGGGCGGCAACCATTATGTCGACCTGATGCGGGACGAGGCGGGCTTCGTCTGGATCGGCGTGCATTTCGGCAGCCGTGGCCTTGGCCATTCCAGTGCCACGCATTTCCTCAAGATCGCGGGCGGGAAGGATGGCATGCATGTGCCGCCGACCGTGGTGGCGGAGGATGGGGAGCTTGGCGCGCGGTATCTCGCCGCGATGGAGTTGGCCGGGCGCTACGCCTATGCCGGGCGCGAATGGGTGGTGGAACGCGTGCGCCGGATCATCGGCGGCGTGGTGACGGACAGCGTCCACAACCATCACAACTACGCCTGGCGTGAGGAGCATGGCGGCCGGTCGGTCTGGGTGGTGCGGAAGGGGGCGACGCCGGCCTTCCCGGGCCAGCGGGGCTTCGTCGGCGGGTCCATGGGCGATGACGCCGTGATCGTGGAGGGGGTGGAGAGCGAGGCGTCACGCCGCGCGCTCTATTCCACCATCCATGGCGCGGGGCGCGTCTTCGGGCGGAAGGAGGCGAAGCGCCGCTTCAGCCAGGCCCAGATGGAGGCCTGGCTGAAGGAACGCGGCGTGCTGCTCTCCGGCGGGGAGCTGGACGAAAGCCCGATGGCCTATCGCCGCCTGCCGGATGTGCTGGCCCATCACGAGGGTACGGTGGTGGTGCGCCATCGCCTGCGCCCCTTCGCGGTGGCCATGGCCGGGGAGGGGGAGTTCGACCCCTTCAAGGACTGACGGGCGCGGGGCGGCGGGGGAGACCCCGCCGCCCTTGGCGTAACGCCGAGGCGCGCCCTTGGCATAACGCCGAGGCGCGCCCTTGGCATAACGCCGAGGCGCGCCCTTGGCGCGACTCTTAGGCGCGCCCTTGGCGCGACGCGGCCGCGCGGCCTAGTTTCGGCATCAGGAGGACCAAGATGCCGCAATCGAGCAACCCGGGCGGCGCCCGGATGATCACCGCCGCACAGGCCGCCCTGCTGGTGAAGCCGGGCGACGTGCTGGATTACGGCATCACCTTCAGCCAGCCCGATGCCTTCGACCGGGCGCTGGCGAAGCGCGTCGGCGAACTCCGCGACATCACCATTCGCAACTGCCTGTCCATGCGCCCGCGCGCGGTGCTGGATGCCGATCCCGAAGGCCGGGTCTTCACCATCTTCAACTGGCATTTCTCCGGCTATGACCGGCGCCAGCATGATGCGGGGCGGACGCACTACATCCCCTGCAATCTGGGGGAAATCCCGGACTACTACCGGCGGTTCATCGATCGCGTGGACATCGCCATCATCAAGGCGACGCCGCCCGATGCCGACGGGTTCTTCAACCTCGGCCCGACCAGCCTGTGGCATCGCGCGGTCATGGAACGCGCGAAGACCATCGTGCTGGAGATCACGCCGAGCCTGCCCCGCGTGCACGGCAGCGATGTGCGCATCCATGCGACGGAGGTGGACTACCTGATCGAGGGCGACGCCACGCCGACGCCGGAACTGCCGAGCACCACGCCGACCGATGTGGACCGCGCCGTGGCCAGGCTGATCGCGCAGGAGGTGGAGGATGGGGCCTGCCTGCAGATCGGCATCGGCGGCATGCCGAACGCGGTGTGTTCGCTGCTGCTGGAGGCGGGGGTCAAGGACCTCGGCATCCATAGCGAGATGCTGAATGACGGGCTGGTCGATCTGTACCGCGCGGGGCTGGTGACGGGGGCGCAGAAGGTCACGGACCCCGGGCGCATCGCCTACAGCTTCGCGCTGGGGACGAAGAAGCTTTACGACACCATCACGGATAATGCGGATTTCATCTGCCATCCCGTGGACTTCACCAACATGCCGGATGTGATCGCGCGCAACCCGCGGGCGATCGCCATCAACAACACCACGCAGATCGATTTGCAGGGCCAGGCCAGTTCCGAAAGCGACGGCCACCGCCACATCAGCGGCACGGGCGGGCAGTTGCAATTCGTGCGCGGCGCCTATGCATCCCGCGGCGGGAAATCCTTCATCTGCCTGGCTTCGACCTATGAGAAGCGGGGGGAGCGGCGGAGCCGGGTGGTGCTGGAACTGACGGCGGGCAATGTCGTCACCACGCCGCGGTCGGACATGATGTTTGTCGTCACGGAATACGGGATCGCGAACCTCAAGGGGCGGTCGGTGGCGGAGCGGGCGAAGGCGATCATCGGCCTGGCGCATCCGGATTACCGGGAGGGGCTGGCGCGGGAGGCGCGGGCGAAGGGGCTGGTGCCCCCACACTATCTCTGACGCGCATCATCGCTGATTCGTGAGGAAACGCGCCACCGCGCTGCCACGCTTCGCCCCGAGAATGGACGCCAGCCGCAAGGATACACCGCCGTGACCATCCGCCGCCGCCACCTGCTGCCCCTTGCCGCGCTGCCCTTCGCGCCGCGTCCTGCCCATGCGGTGACGCGGCGGGAGATCGATGACGCCGCCACCCCGGCCCTGCGGCGGATGCGGGAGGGGGAGGCGACGCGGGTGCTGTCGGAGAATGCGCGGGCGATCCTGGTCTTCCCCCGCATCATCCGGGCGGGCTTCGCGATCGGCGGGCAGTATGGCAATGGCGCGCTGTTCGCCGGTGGCGCGCCCCATGCGCGGGTGGAACGCGTGCCCGCGCCCCTGCCGCGGCCGCAGCCGCCGGGCACGCCGCTCGCGCCCCCCGTGCCGGTGCCGCCGGCCTCCCGCGTGGAGACCCCGGCGCCGGAGCCCTGGTCCCACCTCGGCTACTACAATTTCGCGGGCGCCAGCTTCGGCCTGCAGATCGGCGCGCAGGCCTATGGACTGGCGATGTTCTTCATGACGGACGCCGCCTTCAGCTTCTTCCGCCGGACGGAGGGGTGGGAGATCGGGACCGGACCCTCCGTCGTCGCGCTGGATGCGGGCATGGCGGGGAGCCTGACCTCCTCCACCATGAGCCAGTCCGTCTATTCCGTGACCTTCGGGCAGCAGGGGCTGATGGCGACGCTGAGCCTGGAGGGCACCAAGATCACCCGCATCAGGCCCGATTGATCAGCGGGCCAGCGCCCTCGCCACCATTCCGCAGAAGGCGCCGACCTTGTCCGGGTTCACCCAGCGCAGCACGGCGACCACATCGGCGCCGGGCCACATCCAGGTGACGTTGCCGCCCGCGCCCATGGCGAAGACGCTGTCCGCCGGTGCGCCGGGCCAGCGCCCCGCACCGTTCAGCCACCACAGGAAGCCGTAGCTCGGGTTGAGCGGGCAGGGGGCGAGGGACTGCTTCACCCAGCCCTCCGGCAGGATGCGGCGCCCCGCCCAGACCCCGTCATTCAGCACCAGGCGGCCGACCAGGGCCTGGTCCTCCGCGCCGATCCGCATGCCGCCGCCCCAATGGGTGCCGCCGGGGACGGAGGGGAGGCGGCGGCCATCGATCTCCACCCAGGCATTGTCATAGGGGTACCAGACCCAGTCCCGGCTGCCGCCGATCGGGTCCATGATCCGCTCCGCGAAGATTTCCGGCAGCGGGCGGCGGAACAAATGCAGCAGCGACAGCGACAGGCGGTTCACGCGGACGTCGTTGTATTCCCAGTGGGTGCCGGGTGCCTGCAACGGCCTCGCGACGCCCTTGGGGCCGGCGCCCTCCCGCGCCAGGTCGCGGCCGCGGTCGATGAGGTCGGACTTGCCGAAAAGCTCGCCCTCCCATTCCGAGGTATTCGTCAGCAGGTGGCGCCAGGTGATGTTGCCGTTCTGGTCGCTCTCGAACCCGCCATCATGGACGCGGCGGCGGACGGGCTCGTCGAGGTCCGGCAGCAGGCCGTCGCCATGGGCGATGCCGGCCAGCAGGCTGAGGTAGGATTTCGCCACGCTGAAGGTCATGTCTGCCTGGCGCGTGTCGCCCCAGCCGGCCAGGCGGCGGCCGCCCTGTTCGATCAGCCCGTTGGGGGCGCCGCGGGGGAAGACGGGGCCGATGACGGCGTTGTGGGGCGGCGGGTCGAAATGCCCGGCCTCCAGATGCGCCAGCAGGTCGCGCGGGAAGGGGGATTCGTTCGCTTCGGCGAAGGCGACGGCATCGGACAGGGACGGTTCGGTCATCCGCGCAGGGTGCCCCCGCGCCGCGGTTAGCGGAACCCCCCGGCGAAGGCCGGCATAACCCCCTGACACCGGGCGGCGAAGTGCCCACATTCGTCGGCAACATGAGGAGAGAGAGCATGGCGACCGAGACCGCGACCCTGGGGGGCGGCTGCTTCTGGTGCATCGAGGGCGCGCTGCGGCACCTCAACGGCGTCGCCAGCGTCCATTCCGGCTATTCCGGCGGCCATGTCGCCAACCCGAGCTATGAGGAAGTCTGCGGCAAGAAGACAGGGCATGCGGAGGTGGTGCAGGTGGTCTTCGACCCTGCCGTCATCTCCTACGCCGATCTGCTGCGGATGTTCTTCACCCTGCATGACCCGACCACCAAGGACCGCCAGGGCAACGATGTCGGCCCCCAGTACCGCAGCATCATCCTGTTCCATTCCGCGGAGCAGGAGGCGACGGCGCGCCAGGTGATGGCGGAGATCGAGGCCGCCAGGCTCTATCCCGGCCCGGTGGTGACGGAACTGCTCCCCTTCCAGCACTATTGGCCCGGGGAGGCCGAGCACCAGGACTACTTCGCGCGCAACCCCTGGTCCGGCTATTGCCGGGTGGTGGTGGCGCCGAAGGTCGCGAAGTTCCGCAAGACCTTCGCCGATCGCCTGAAGTCGGCCGCGGCCTGAAGGAGAACCAGAAGAAATGTCCATCTTCGGCAAGACCAAGACTGCGGAAAACTTCCCCGTGGAGAAGACGGACGCCGAATGGCGGGAAGTCCTCTCCCCGGAGGCCTTCCGCGTGCTGCGCGGCCATGGCACGGAACGGCCGGGCACCAGCCCGCTGAACGGGGAAAAGCGCCCCGGCATCTTCGCCTGCGCGGGTTGCGGGCATGAGCTGTTCGACGCCGGCACCAAGTTCGAATCGGGCACGGGCTGGCCGAGCTTCTTCCGCCCGCTGCCCGGCGGCATCGCCACCACCACGGACCGCAGCTTCTTCATGACGCGGACGGAGGTGCATTGCGCGCAATGCGGCGGGCACCTCGGCCATGTCTTCCCGGATGGGCCGCCGCCGACCGGGGAACGCTACTGCATGAATGGCGTGTCCCTGGCCTTCGTCCCGGCCGGGCAGCCGGCGGCGGAATGACCTTAGTTTAGCCTCACGCCCGCTGGACATTCGGGTGGCCCGCCCCGATTTTGGGGTGGATCACGGCCACCCGAAAGTCCCTTCCATTGCGCTGGCGCCTTCCCTCCCTGGTCCTGCCGATCCTGCTGGCCATCACGCCCGCCGCGCGGGCCGACCTGGTCTATGTCCTCAATTCGGGGGAGGCCTCGATCACCGTGCTCGATGCCGTGACGCGGCAGGAAGTGCGGCGGATTCCCGTGCTGCGCGAACCGCACCACCTGGTGCTGACGCCGGACGGGTCCGAACTCGTCATCGCGGATAGCGGGGGGAACGAGGTCTTTTTCGTGAAGCCGGAGACGGGGGAGGTGCTGCGCCGGGCCCGCATCTCCAACCCCTACCACCTGGAATACAGCCCGGACGGGAAGTACCTGGTGATCGCCAGCCTGCGGCGGGACCAGGTGGATATCCTGGATGCCGCGACGCTGGAACTGGTCCACCGCTTCCGCCCGGGCGACAAGCCCAGCCACGTCGCCTTCACCCCGGACAGCCGCACGGTCTTCGTGACCATGCAGGGGGACCGCGCCGTCGCCGCCTTCGACATGGGCACGCGCACCCATCTCTGGACCCAGGAAGTGGGGCCGGAACCCGCGGGCATCATCTGGCATCGCGGCAGGCTCATCATCGGCATCATGGGCAGCGACCATTTCGTGACGCTCGATCCGGTGACGCGGGAGGTTCGGCAGGCCTTCACGCTGGGCCGCGGGGCGCACACCATCTTCCCATCCCCCGATGGCCGCAGCCTGTATGCCACCAGCCGGGTGGACAGCCGCCTGGCGGAAATCGATCCCGAGACGCTGGCGGTGCGCCGGACCTGGGCGATCCCGGGCGGGCCGGACTGCCTGACCTTCGACCCCGAGGGGCGGGTCTGGATGACGCTGCGCTGGATCGGCCGGGTCGCGGTGCTCGACCCCCGGGGTGACACGTGGGAGACGGTGCGCGTCGGCCGGTCCCCGCATGGCATCTTCTTCAAGCCGCGGCGGGACGGGGTGGGCGGTGATTTCGCGCTGTCCATGGCGGGCGCCACATCCGGCACCCGGCCGTTGGCCACGCCGTTGCCGCGCCGCCCCCATGCCGGGGCGCCGCCGCCCGCCGGCATCGTGCCCGGCAGCATCCCGGCCGCGCCGGCCATCCCCGCATCGCTGCGCCGCACGCCTTGAAGCGCCGGGGGTTTCTCGGCGCCGGGGCCGGGCTGATGGCGGCCCCCGCGCTGGCGCAGCGCGCCCCGCAGGGCTGCCGGGGGCCGGTCTACCTGACCATCGATACGGGCTGGAGCCGGGAGGCGGAGGCGATCGCCGCCATCCTCCGCCGCCACGCCATCACCACCACGCTGTTCATCGCCAACGAACCCACCTTCCGCGGCGATACCACGCTGTCCGATGCCTGGGCGCCCTTCTGGCGCGCCCGCGTCGCGGAAGGCCACGCCTTCGCCAGCCACACCTGGCGGCACTGGTATTTCGCGGGCGACCCGGCGCCCGGCCGCACCACCTTCCGGTCCCGCCGGAACGAGGGGCAGGAGGTGCTGGACCAGCAGGGCCTCTGCGCTGAACTCGCCCGGCCGATCGAGGCGCTGCGCCGCTTCGCGCCGGAAGCCCGCGTGCTGCCGCTGTGGCGCGCCCCCGGCGGCATCACCACGCCCAACGCCGTGCGCCTGGCCGCCGCCTGCGGGCTGCGCCACCAGGGCTGGACGCGCAACGGCTTCCTCGGCGACGAACTCGACAGCGCCGCCCACCCCAATGCCGCGCTGCTGCGCCGCAACCTGGCCGCGGTGCAGCCGGGGGAGGTGCTGGTGATGCATTGGGGCGTGCGCAGCCGCCGTGAACCCTTCGCCGGCATCCTGGAAGAATTGATCACCGGCCTCATGGCGCGCGGCCTGTGTTTCGAGGCGCTGCCGGCCGAGGGGAAAGCCTGATGTTCGACTGGATGGCCGATACCTACGGCCTGTTCACGGGCTGGCTGTTCGAGGAAGCGGTGCAGCCCGCGATGTATGCGCTCGGCCTGATGGATTGGGCGGAGGAAGCCTTCCACTGGCTCGACTTCTTCGTCTTCGGGCTGCTCGGCATCGGCGTGGTCTACCTGGTGTGCCGGCCGCTGGAGGCCTGGCGGCCGGTGGAGCGGTGGGAAGATGGCAGCGCGGTCTGGACCGACGTGGTCTACACGCTGCTCGCGCGGCTCGGCATCCTGCCGCTGCTGGCCTTCGTGCTGTTCGCCGCCGTGCAGGTGCGCATCGAGGGCCTGATCGCCGATAGCGGCTGGGTGCCGCCGACGCTGGAAAGCACCTTCCCGGGCCTCCGCGAAACCCCGCTGCTGGCGCTGCTGATCTACATCGTCATCCTGGATTTCGGCGAATACTGGCGCCACCGCTTCCAGCACACCTTCGGCTGGTGGTGGGCGCTGCATTCCGTGCACCACGCCCAGAAGCAGATGACCTTCTGGACCGATGACCGGAACCACGTGATCGACGATGTCATCGCCGCCGCCTGGTTCGGCGTGATCGCGGTGGCGATCGGCGTGCCGCCCGGCCAGTTCCCGATCATCCTGCTGGTGCTGCGACTGGGGGAGAGCCTGTCCCATGCCAATGTGCGGCTCGATTTCGGGCGGGTGGGGGAAAGGCTGCTGGTCTCGCCCCGCTTCCACCGGCTGCATCACGGGCTGCTCTCGGCCGGCGCCACGGGGAAGAACTACGCGGTGCTGCTGCCGATCTGGGACTGGGTCTTCGGCACGGCGGATTTCGACCGTGGGCGCTATCCCAGCACGGGCGATCCCACCGCCCCCGAGAGCCTGGCCTCCGGCGGCTGGGTCCGGCAGCAGGTGGACGGGACGAAGCGCCTGGTGCGGGCGCTGCGGGGTCGGGACGCCTGAGGGTCAGCCTGCTGGCGCTGCCGCCGTGCCAGCCGCTGGCGCTACAGGTAGGCTGATGATGAAGGTGGTGCTGCCATCGGCGGAATCCGCCGCCAGCGTGCCGCCCATGTCGTTGATGATGCCGTAGCTGATCGACAGGCCGAGGCCTGTGCCCTCTCCCACCGGCTTGGTGGTGAAGAAGGGGGCGAAGATGCGGGGCAGGATGTCGGGCGGGATGCCGCCGGCCTCGTCCCGCACCGCCAGGCGCACCCAGCCATCCGCGGCGGTGGCGGCGATGGCGATGATCCGCGGCGGCGCATCGGTGGCCTCCGGCGCCGGGCCATAGGCGTCGCAGGCATTGGCGATCAGGTTGACCATCACCTGTTCCAGCGGCACGGCCTGGCCGACCACGGAAGGCAGGTCGAGCGGCAGATCCTCCACCACCCGCACGCGGTGGCGTTCCAGCTTGAAGGCCAGCAGGTCCCGCGCGCCCCGCACCGCGGCGGCCAGGGGGACGGGGCCGCTGGCTTCCCCGCCCATGCGGCCGAAGATGCGCATGTGGTCGATGACGGTGGAGGCGCGGCGCGCCATCTGCAGGATGCGGTCCAGCCGGCCGGCGAGGGCAGGGGGGTCCAGCGCGCCCCGTTCCAGCTGCTTCAGCGCGTTCTGCGCGGCCAGGGTGATGGCGGTCAGCGGCTGGTTCAGCTCATGCGCCATGCCGGTCGCCAATTCGCCGAGCTGCGCGAGCTTGGAGGCCTGGGCGAGTTGCGCCACCCGGTCGCGTTCCTGGGCCTGCAGCCGGTCCAGCCGCTCCATCGATTCCGCCAGCAGCCGCAGCGGCAGCGACCGCAGCAGCACGAAGGAGGCGCCGGCCAGGGCCATGCCGATCACGGCCAGGAAGGCGGTCCATCCGACGACGTCGTTGATGGAGCGGGAGATCTCCACCGACCCGGCGACGACGCCGGAATCATAGATGGGATGGCGGACCGCGATGGCGGGCTTCGCAGCCGGCCGCCCGATGGTGGCGACCGGCCTGCCTGCCCCGTCCAGCACGCGCCAGTGCTTCGGCGCCTCGGCTTCGGTGAAGGGGGTCAGGCGTCCCAGGATGCGCGCATTCTCGTACACCCAGGCATCGGGATTGCGGGTGACGAATTCGGTCATGACATTCGCAGCCGACCCCGCCCGGGCCTGGAGCGTGGCGGTGATGGCGACGCGCGCGGAGACGAGATACGCCGCCGGCAGCGCCACCATGACGATCAAGGAGACGGTGAGGGCGAGCGCGGTGATGACCCGCACGATGCGCGGGTCGATGCGCCCGGTATCCAGGCCCGTCACGGCGCGGGCGGGCCGTAGCCGAGGTTGAGCAGCGTTTCGCGCGCGGCGTCGCCCGCCAGGAAGTCGAGGAAGGGCGCGACGGCGGGGACGGGGTCCGCGGCCCAGGCGATGTGCAGCGTGCGGGACAGCGGGTAGCGCCCCGCTTCCACCGCATCCAGGGTTGGCGCGACGCCTTCCAGCGCCAGGGGCCGCAGGCGCAGGGCCTCCGCCCGCAACTGGCCGATGGACATCACGCCGATGGAGCCGGCCATGGCCTGCAGGGCTTCCGCATTCTCCTGGTCCGTGCCGACCGTCACCAGGCCGGGGCGGCGCAGCGCGATGGCGACGCTGCGCGCCATCTCCGGCGAAAGGCCGGCGAGCAATTGCCAGTCCGAGTCCGACGCTTCCCGCCGCACCAGGCGCAGGCGGTTGCCTTCCGGCCAGGTCGTCACATCGCCGCGCAGGATGGCGGCGAAGCGGTCGAGCGTGATGGCCGCGCTGTTCGTGCCGCCGCCGGTGACGATGGCGATGGGGGTGCGGGCATAGGGGCGGGCGCTAAGGCCGCGGGCCGCTTCCTCCGGCAGCAGGGGCCGGGCCAGCAGGCCAAGGTCGATCGCCCGTGCCAGCAAGGCCCGGATGCCCCCGCCGGTGCCGAGGCTCGGCAGCAATTCCACGCTGTGGCCGGGATGCAGCGCGGCGTAGAGCGCGGCCACGCGGCGCATGGCGGCCAGCGCCATGCCGGTGCCGCCCGCGCGCAGGACCGCTTCCTCGGCCCGCGGGGCGAGGATCGGCGTGGCCAGGGCGGATGCCGCCAGGGCCGGCAGGGCACGACGAGGCAGGCGCATGAAAGCTTCGATCCTCCGGCGCACAATAGAATGCGGGAGCGTTGCCGGCCAGTTAGCACGAAGCCGGAAGGATCGGGGCTGGCTGAAACAGGGCTATTTGTAGTTGGGCTGGTAGCCCTGCGGCGGCTGGCCGTGGTGCCATTGGCCGTACTGGTCGTACCAGCCGCCATAGCGGGGGTCGTAGGGCTGGGCCAGGCGGGGTTCGGTGGGGATGGCATCGGGCTGCGGCGGCGGCGTCAGCGCCCCCGCCAGGGTGCCGAGCGCGCCGCCGATCAGCGCGCCGCGCCCGGCACTGCCGGTGACGGAGCCGATCAGCGCACCGGCGCCTGTGCCGATGGCGGCGCCCGTCAGCGCCCGCTGGTTACGGTCATTCGGATCGGAACAGGCGGCCAGCACGAGCAGCGGCGCGAGGATCAGGGCAAGGCGGGGCGTCATGGGCGGCTCCTGGTGGCGCTCGGGCAGGCGGCGCGGGCCGCCTGCCGGCCAGGGCCCATATCGTTAGCCGCGGGCGATGGTTCCATGGGCCGATCTTCGCCCCCCTGCGGTTCATGTCGCGCACCGTGCGGGCAAACGATTTGCGCTCCGCGCGGGCAAACGATTGCACCTTTCAGCGCGTTGATGGTTTCGCTATGGGGAATGCATCGGATCCGGAGATCGGGACATGAACCGCAGGGCGATTCTGGGCGGCGCGGCGGCGCTGCTGGGTGGCGCGGGTGCCGCGCGGGCGCAGCAGGCGGTGCCTCATCACGGCCTGCCGATCCCCTCCGACCGGATGGCACCGCTGCGGGGTTCCGGCCCCGTCACGCTGACCCCCGCGCAATACGCGCAGCGCTTCGTGGACAGCCCCGCCCCGGCCGGCCCCCCGGGCCGCTGGGTGGAACGTGCGACGCTGCCGCTGCCGCGCACGGAAATGGCCTGGGCCGCGGAATGGGACAACAAGCTGCACGTCATCGGCGGCTATGCCGAGCAGCGGGTGGACAACAGCTACCACCACGTCTTCGACCCGGCGGCGAACAGCTGGGTGGAGAAGGCCCGCCTGCCGCGCGGCGCGAACCATGTCGGCGTCGTCGCCAGCGCGGGGAAGATCTACGCCTTCGGCGGCTTCACCGCGCAGAACCGCCAGGCGGATGTGCTGGCCTTCGCCTATGACGTCGCCGCCGATCGCTGGGACCGGATCGCGGACATGCCGCGGCCGCGCGGCGCCGGCGCGCTGGCGGCGGTGGGGGGGCGCATCCACCATATCGGGGGCGCGTCGAACCCGGATACGGAACGCGCCTCGGTCGGCTGGCATGAGGTCTATGACCCCCAGGCGGACCGGTGGGAGCGCCGCAAGGCCCTGCCCGGCGCGCGGGACCATGCCGGCGTCGTCGTCCATAACGGCCTGATCCACATCGTGGGCGGCCGCTTCAACACCTTCGAATACAACACCGGCCTGCACCATGTGTACGACGCGGCGGCGGACCAGTGGACCACGCGGTCGCCCCTGCCGACGGCGCGGTCGGGCCATGGCCTGGTGGTCTATCGGGGCCGCTTCTTCGCCATGGGCGGCGAAAGCGGCGTCTTCGTGAACCGGGAGCTGACCGGCCAGGTGCATGGCCAGATGGAAAGCTACGACCCGGCCTCCGACACCTGGCAGCACCACGCGCCGATGCCGACGCCGCGCCACGGCATGGGCGCGGTGACGATCGGGGATTTCATCTACGTCGCCGGCGGCGGCCCGATCGTGGGCGGCGGCATCAAGACGGCGGTGCATGAGGCGTTCACGCTGGGCTGATGCGGCGCCGTTCCTTCCTCGCCGCGCCGGCCCTCCTGCTGGCGCGGCCCGGCTTCGCCGCCACCGCGCAGGGGGAGGCCGCGCGTGGGCTGGTCGCCGCGCTGCGGGCCGGTGGCGTGGTGGTGGTGATGCGGCATGGCATCACGGATCGCAGCCAGGTGGATACGGGGGACCTCTCCAACCGCGCCGGGCAGCGCAACCTCAGCGAGGCCGGGCGCGAACAATCCCGCCGCACGGGGCGCGCGCTGGCGGCACTCGGCGTGCCGTTGGGGCAGGTGCTGGCGAGCCCGGTGTTCCGGGCGCGTGATACCGCCGAACTGGCCTTCGGCGCGCGCGCGGTGGTGGAGCCGCTGCTGACCGCGGATGACTACACGCCCGATGCCGCGCAATTGGCCCGGCAGATCGCCTGGCTGCGGGCGCGGACGGGCAGGCCCTCCGCCGCTGGCGCCACGGACATCCTGGTGGGGCATATCGTGCCGCTCGGCATGGTGCTCGGCCGCGGGCTGGCGCAGGCCGAATATCCAGAGGGCAGCCTGGCGATATTCGCGCCGGGCCAGGATGCCGGGCGGCTGATGGGCATCCTGGCTGCGGAAACGCTACCCCAGTAGCGTCCGCGCCGCGAAGCCCGCCGCGGCCGTCACCGCCAGCGTGCGCACCACGCCGAGCTTCAGGACGAACAGGCAGACCGCCGCCAGCGCACTGAGCGCCGCCGCATCGGGCACCATGCTCAGCGGGTCCGGCACGTCCAGCACCATCGGGCCGATCGCCAGCTTCTCCACCCGCGTGAAGATGACGCGCAGCGCGAACCACAGGGCCAGGTTCGCGATCACGCCCACCACCGCCGCCGTCACCCCCGCCAGCGCGCCCTTGAGGCGCGGATTGGCGTGCAGCGTCTCCACGAAGGGGGCGCCGAGGAAGATGAAGGCGAAGCAGGGGGTGAAGGTGACCCAGACCGTGAGCATCGCGCCCGCCATGCCGCCCAGGATGCCGCCATCCCGGAAGGCCGCCAGGAAGCCCACGAATTGCAGCACCAGGATCAGCGGCCCCGGCGTGGTCTCCGCCAGGCCGAGCCCGGCCAGCATGTCGGCGGCGGAAAGCCAGCCGTAGAACTCCACCGCTTCCTGCGCGACATAGGCCAGCACGGCATAGGCGCCGCCGAAGGTGACGACCGCCATCTTGGAGAAGAACCAGGCGATGTCGCCGAAGGTGCCGGCGCCCATCAGCATTGCCACCGGCCAGAACCACAGCGCCACCGCCACCAGGCCGGCGCGGCGGGCCGCCGCGGTCATGGCGGGGATGCGGCCGGGGTCGGCCGCGATCAGCGCATCCAGCAGCGCCGGCGGGCCCGCCTTGGCCGCGCCATGCCCGCCACCGGCGAAGGCATGCGGCAGCGCATAGCCGACGAGCCCCGCTACCAGCACGACCACGGGGAAGGGGACATCGAAGGCGAAGAGCGCGACGAAGGCCGCCAGCGCCATGCCCCAGGCGATGCCCCCCTTCAGCGCGCGCCGCGCGACGCGGACCAGGGCTTCCACCACCAGGACCAGCACGGCGCATTTCAGGCCGAAGAACAGCGCCCCCACCAGCGGCACGTCGCCGAGCGTGGCGTAGAGGATGGTCAGCGCCATCATCACCGCGACGCCGGGCAGGATGAAGGCGATGCCCGCCAGCAGCCCGCCCTTCACGCCATGCATCAGCCAGCCGAGATAGGTGGCAAGCTGCTGTGCCTCCGGCCCCGGCAGCAGCATGCAGAAATTCAGCGCGTGCAGGAAACGCGCATCGGAGATCCAGTGGCGCTGTTCCACCACCTCCCGGTGCATCAGGGCGATCTGCGCGGCGGGGCCGCCGAAGCTGAGCAGCCCGATGCGCCACCAGACGGGGGCGGCTTCCTTCAGCGTGGGGAAGGCGGGCGGGGGTCGCGTGTCCATCAGCGGGATCCCGAGGCGGGCCAGTCATGCACCTCCTCCGTCGCATCCCGGCACCACAGGTGGAAGGCGTCATAGAGGGCGAGGCCGGCTTCCAGCTGCGCCAGATCGTCCCGGTGCAGGCGCGACAGGCCGAGCGAGACGGCGAGGAGGCCTGCGGCCTGCGGGGCCATGTCCGGCCGCCCCGTATCCGCGCCGCGCACCAGCATCGCCAGGCGTTCCAGCGTGGGCGTGCGCAGGCCGAATTCCTCCAGCATCGTGTCGAAGGTGCAGCCTTCCCCGCGATGGGTCCAGAAGACGCCCTCGATGTCGAAGGGGGTGGCGCCGAAACGCTCCGCCACCGCTTCCACCTGGGATGCCGCGACGTAGAGGAAGACGGCGGAGGGATCGACGAAGCGGCGGATCAGCCAGGGGCAGGCGATGCGGTCCACCTTGGGGCGCGCGCGCGTCACCCAGACGGTGCGGCCCTCTGCATCCCGCGGCGGGATGGCGGCTGGTTCCACCAGGGGCATCCGCGCATCGCGCCAGGCCGCGAAGCCGCCTTCCAGCACCTCCGCCCGCGCGCCTTCATGGCGGAGCCAGGCGGCGACGCCCTCGCTGATCTTCAGGCCGCGCTGGCAGACCACCACCACGTCGCGGTCATCGAAGTCTCGGGCCCAGGATGCGACATGGGTATGGCTGCGTTGATCGCTGGCGGGCAGCAGGCGCGGGTCATCGGCCACATCCTCCGCGATGCGGACATCGAGGATGACGGGCGCATCGGGCAGGCCCACCTGGCGAGCGAGGTGCTGCACGGTGATCGAATTGGGGGAGGGCATAAGCGTCCATCCGGGATGAGTGGACGCGATGCTTGGGCTGACGCCTCACGGGGCGATCGCGAAGGCCCCTGAGCACCATTGTTGGCGACCAGCGGGCGTGGCTGTCAAGCAGCGGAAGGCCCCGCCGGGCACGCGCCCGGCGGGGATGGGTTCAGGAAGCCTTGCGACGGCTGGAGCCGCGGCTGTTCTCATTGGCTTCCGCGCTGCCCTGGGCGGATTGGATGAAGGCGGGGTTCACCTCGGATTCCGCCACATCGGTCAGCTTCTGGTCGGTCTCCTTCTCCTCCGCCAGGGTCTGGGCGAGGAGGTCGGCGAGCTGCTTCTGCCCGGCGGCCTTGGCGAGCGTGACCATCGTGCCATAGGCGGCGATCTCGTAATGCTCGATCCGCTGCGCGGCGGCGATGATGAGGACGTCGAGCATCTCGCCGCGATCGTTCTCCTCGATCTCATGCGTCGCTTCCTCGACCAGGCCGCGCATCGCCTCGCAGACCTTCCGGCCGGGCTTGCCGCCGATCATCTCGAGCGCCTGCTCGATGCGCTCCACCTGGCCCTCGGTCTGTTCCATATGCATCTGGATGCACTGCTTGAGTGCGGGGTGCGTCGCGTTCTTCATCATCTTCGGCATGGCCCGCAGAGCCTGGCGTTCGGCGCTGTAGGCGTCCTTGAGCTGGTCGATCATCAGCTTGGAGATATCGTCCATGGCATCGCTTCCTCTCTCACCCGTGCCGCCCAGATCGGCGGCCGTGGCAGGAGGAACGGGGCGGGCGGGGGGGCGGTTGCCCGGCGCCGCGTGACTATTCCGCGGCGGCGGGCAGCAGGCTTTGCCCGGGCCTGATCCGGCTGAAGGAGACGGGCTGCCAGTCGAGCGCGATGCGGTTGTCCGCGCGCAGCGTCGTGATGGTGGCGCTGAGGCCGGCGCTGTCACTGTCCGTTTGCGGAAAATCCTCGCGGAAATGCGCGCCGCGGCTTTCGCGCCTGGCCTGTGCGGCGGTGACGATGGCGCGGCTGACCAGCAGCAGGGAGCGGAGGTTGAGCCATTCCTGCCAGGCCAGGTCGAAGCCCCGCGCGCCATCGGCGATGCCGGTGGAATCGAGTTCGGCTTCGAGCGCATCGAGGCCGCTGGCGGCTTCGTCGAGGCCCGCTTCGTTGCGCAGGATTCCGGCCTTGTCCCACATCAGCTTGTGCAGCGCGTCGCGCAGCGGCGTGAGGCTGCGGGCGGGCTTCGCGAAGGGCGCCTCGGCCAGCGCGATGGCGGCGTCGAGCGCGGTGGGGCAGCGGTCCTCGAAGGCGCCATGGCGGGGCACAAAGCGCGCCATGCTGTCGCCGGCGATGCCACCGAAGACGGTGGAGTTGGCGACGCCGTTGCCACCCAGCCGGTTCGCGCCATGCACGCCGCCGGTATCCTCCCCGGCCGCGAACAGGCCCGGAAGATCGGTGCTGCCATCGGGGCGGAAGACGAGGCCGCCCATCATGTAGTGCGCCGTCGGCACCACCGGCACCTGGCCGCCGGCGAGGTCGAAGCCCATATCGGCGCAGCGCTCCACCATGCCCTTGAATTCACGCCGCACGCGATCGGGGCCGAGATGCGCCATGGCGATGTAGAGGCCGCCATGCTCGTTGGTGTTGCCGGCGAGCATCTCCCGGTACATCGCCCGCGATACGATGTCCCGCGTCGCGCGTTCATTCCGGGAATCGTATTTGTGCATGAAGCGCTCGCCGTCGCCGCCGAGCAGGAAGCCGCCGGAACCGCGCAGCCCTTCCTCGATGATCGTGCCGGTCATGCGGGTGCCGGGGCCGGCGAGGACGCCGGTCGGGTGGAACTGCACCATCTCCATGTCCCGCAGCCTGAGGCCGGCGCGCAGCGCCATCGCCATGCCGTCGCAGGATTTGTCGCCGGAGGGGGTATGGTAGGTGTACATCGTCGGGCCCCCGCCGGTGCCGAGCAGCACGGCCTTGGCCTTCGCGAAGACGTAGTCGCCCGAACGGATGTCGATCAGCAGCACGCCGCTGATACGGGCGCCGTCCCTGGACGGGATCAGGGCGAGGGCGCGGTGTTCCTCCAGCCGTTCGATCCCGCGCGCCCAGGTCTGTTCGGCCAGGCGGTTGATGATCTCGATGCCGGTCAAATCGCCCTTGTGGACGGTGCGGTCGAAGGTCTGGCCGGCGAAGGCCTTCTGGTGGATCGTGCCATCGGGGTTGCGGTCGAAGAAGCAGCCCCAGCGGTTTTCCAATTCGCGGATGCGTTGTTGCGCGACGGTGACGAGGGTCCAGGCGAGGTCCTGGTCATTCAGCCATTTGCCGCCGTCGAGCGTATCCATGAAATGGCGCTCGGCTGAATCGGCCGCGGCGAGGGCGACGTTGTAGCCGCCCTGGACCATGCGGGTGCAGCCGGATTTTCCGAGGAGCCCCTTCACCGCGACGGTGACCTTGAGGTCCGGCGCGCCCGCCTTGGCGTGCAGCGCGCCCAGCAGCCCGGCGCCGCCGGAGCCGATGACGAGGATGTCGGTGGTGTGGTGGCGGATGCGCGTCATCGCGGCCCTCTCGGAGAGGCCGGCACGCCGCAGCCGCAATCCTCCTGCGTCACGGGCGGGTTCTGCGGCAGGGGCTGGGAACTTCCGTCGGACGCGCCGACGAGAACGGCGATCAGGACACCCACGGCAACGACGACGACGGCGATCATGTAACCCCCAATCGGGCCAGCGCGGCGGCGCGCCGGTCCTGGACCTTCTGCTGGACCTCAGCGAACAGGCTTCCGCCATGGCTGTCCATGGCCACGAGCAACGGCCCGAAGTCACGGATGCGGAATCGCCAGAGGCTTTCAGGGTTCAGATCGTCGAGGTCAACATCCTCGATCGCCTCGATCCAGGTCGTCTCCAGCGCCGCGGTGCCGCCGATGATGGCGAGGTAGACGCCGCCGAGATCGGCGAAAGCCTGTTGTGACGATTCACGCAGGCCGCCCTTGCCGATAATGATCCGCACGCCCTCGCGCTCCATCAGGGGGCGGGTGAAGCGTTCCATGCGGTCCGATGTGGTGGTGCCGATGCAGACAGCCTCATAGCCGCTGTCATTCGTGGCGCGCTTGTCCACCTTGCGGACATTGGGGGCGGTGTGGATGACGGCGTGGCCGTTGAGGTCGAAGCGCGTGCGGCGGCCATGGTCGAACATGTGGATCTGGGTCGCGTCGCGGATGCCGAACAGCGTGTCCTGCAAGGTGACGTGATCACCGATGCGTAGCTTGCGGATATCGGCCTCGGTGCAGGGCATGTGCAGCGTGTGGTGGGTCATGGCGTCAGAACCCGATGCTCACGCCATCCGGCGTGAAGGTGGCGCTGGCGCGGCGGGCGCTGTGGCACTGGATGTTGACGGCGACGGGGTTCATCGTGATGTGCGTCGCCGCGATTTCCACATGCACGGCGAAGGCGGTGCTGTCGCCGCCCAGGCCCTGGGGGCCGATGCCGAGGCTGTTCACCGCATCGGCCAGCGACATTTCCAGCGCCGCGCCCTGTTCGTCCGTGCAGCGCGAACCGAGCGGCCGCGTCGCGGCGACCTTGGCCAGGTGCATGCAGAGGTCGCTGGTGCCGCCGATGCCGATGCCCATGATGGTCGGCGGGCAGACCTTGCCGCCGGCCTTCATCGCGGCATCGATGACGAAGCGCTTCACGCCGTTGAGGCCATCCGCCGGGATCAGCATCTGCAGGAAGGACCCGTTCTCGCTGCCCGATCCCTTGGGGATCATGGCCAGGCGCAGCACGCGCTCCTCCTCCACGAAATCGATGTTGATGACGGGGACATGCGCGCCGCAGCTCGTGTGTTCGTTCTGGCGGGTGATGGGGTGGACGACGGAGCTGCGCAGCGGGTGTTCGCGCGTGGCGCGCTCCGTCCCCCGCCGGATCGCCTGCTTCAGGGCCCAGCCATCAATCTCGACATTGCGGCCGATCTCGATGTTGAAGATGGGGATGCCGGTGTCCTGGCAGAGCAGGTTCTCCGTTCGCTCCGCCACGCCGATATTCTCGACCATCGTGGCCAGGATGGATTGCGCGGTCTCATCCGTCTCCGTCGCCACCAGGCTGGAAAAGCCTTCCTTGATGTCGTCGGGGAGGATCTTCAGCGCGCGGATGTAGAGGAGCTTGGCCGCTTCCTCGATCGCCTCCGGCGCGATGCGCAGCGGTTCCACGCCCTGACGTGTCATCAGCGTCATCGTTCTTCCTCCCTTACAGGACCAGCGACAGGCCGGAGAGCAGCAGCAGCACCAGCAAGACCAGGCGGAAACCCTCGGCCGGGATCACGCCATAGGCACGCACGCCGAGCCAGGCGCCGGCGGCCAGCGCGGGCAGGCAGGCCAGCAGCATGATGGCGCTGTCGGCGGTGAAGAAGCCACCGGCGAGAAGGCCGATCGCGGCCAGCGCCTGCATGGCGACGATGAAGGGCTGGAAGATGGCCCGCGCCTCATCCTTCCGGAGCCCCTTCAGATCCCCCCACATCGCCGGCAGCGCGCCGGAGAAGCCGCCGATCCCGCCCAGCACGCCGCCGGCGAAGCCGATGCCGGCATCGGGCAGGGGGCCGGTGGTGAAGGCGTGGGGCGCGCGCTTGAGGGCGATGCGGGCCAGGGTGTAGCCGGCATAGACCACCAGCAGCGCGCCGATGCCCACCGTGATGGAAGCCGCGCTGGTCAGTTTCAGGACCACGATGCCGAGTGGCGTGCCCAGCACGCCGCCCACGACATAGGGCCGCAGCACCGCCCAGCGCATGGCGGGCAGCACGGCGCGGATGGTGCCGAGCTGGATGATGAAGGACCCCACCACCAGGACCGGCGCCGTTTCCTGCGGCGGCAGCCAGTGGAACAGGATGCCCGCCGCGATCAGGTTGAAGGCGAAGCCCGCCATCCCTGAGGCGAAGGCCGCCACGAAGCAGGCGCCGACCAGCACGGCCATTTCCAGGCTCATGCGCCTGTATTCAGCAGGAACAGCAGCCCCGTGGCGAAGGCGAAGCCGGCGGAGGCCGCGACCATCGTCTTCTGCTGCGCCCGCCAGCCCAGGAATTCCAGCGCCAGCACGCGCAGCCCGCCCGCCAGATGCGCGGCCAGCAGCACCACCAGCACCGTCTCCGCCACCTTCAGGACGGGATTGTTGGACCACCGGAGAAAGCCCTCCAGCGCGGCCTCCCCCTGGATGGCCTGGCCGAGCGCCCAGAAATGCACGGGCAGGAACAGCGCCAGCGCCAGGCCGGACAGGCGATGGACCAGGAAGGCGATCCAGGCGGGATGGCCGCGGCCGCGCCAGTGGCTCATGAGCTGAACAGCCCGAAGGCGGCGCGGATGCCGAAGGCGGCGGTCAGCAGCCCGATCGCCACCCAGGCCAGGTCGTAGCCCCGCCCGCGCCAGCCCGCCCATTCCGCCGCGATGGCGCGCAGCCCGATCGCGCCATGCAGCCCCGCCGCCAGCGCGAAGACGCTGTAGAAGCCGAGCCAGGCCCAGCTGCCTTGCGTGCGGCCGATGATCTCGGCGGCGGAAAGCCCGCCCCGCACCGCGACCAGGATGGTGACGAGGTGGACGACCACCGCCAGCGCCAGGACCATCGCCGTGCCGCGCTGCACGGCCCAGAGTTGCACGCCGTTCATCGCACCCCCCAGAAGATGCCCCGCTTGAGGCCGGCGATGGCGCCGGAAGGGTCGATGCCCTTCGGGCAATGGGCGGTGCAGGATTGGGTGGAATGGCAGGCATGGCAGCCCGCATCGCCGGCCACCGCCGCCAGCCGGTCCTTCTTCCCGCCATCCCGCACATCATTCACCAGCGTCCAGGCGCGGTTCAGCGCGGCGGGGCCGAGGTAATCCGGGTTCCAGGCGACGATGTCGCAGCCGGCGTAGCAGACGCCGCAGCCGATGCATTCGATCCCGGCATCCGCGGCCTCCCGCTGTTTCGAGGCAGGGGGAACGACGGCGAATTCCCCCGGGGCGAATTCCTCTGGCACCGCGCCATCGGGTGCGTCCTTGGGCTGGAAGCTGCCGCGGGCCTTGGCCCATTTGTCGAAGAAGGGGGCCATGTCGGTGGCCAGGTCGCGGATCACGGGCAGGTTGGACAGCGGCCGCAATTCAAGCGCGCCATCCTTGGCGACACGGCTGACATGGGTGCGGCAGGTCCAGCGGGGGCGGCCATTCACCACCATGGCGCAGGACCCGCACATGCCGACGCGGCAGGCGAAGCGATAGGCGAGGGTGGGATCGACCTCCCGCTGGATGAAGGTGACGACGTCCAGCACCGTCTGGTTGGCGCGGGCGGGCACGGCGTAATCCGCCATGGCGCCGCCTTCGGCGTTACCGCGCCAGATCCGGACGCGAAGCGTCGGCGATGCCGCGTTCATCCGTTTGCTCCCCTTGCGCCATCAAAGGCTTGCATGGTCTTGTATCAGACACAAGACCCGGACTGGAGAGCTGAGACCATGGCATTGCGCGGCGCGGACATCCTGGTGAAGGGCCTGCTTGCGGCGGGGGTGGGGCGGATCTTCTCCCTGTCCGGCAACCACATCATGCCGGTCTATGACGCGCTGGTGGGCTCGGGGATCGAGATCGTTCACACGCGGCACGAGGCCGCGGCGGTCCACATGGCCGATGCCTGGGCGCGGCTGACCGGCCAGGTGGGTGTCGCGCTGGTGACGGGTGGGCAGGGCCATGCCAATGCGGCGGCCGCGCTCTGCACGGCCTGGCAGGGGGAGGTCCCGGTGCTGCTGCTGTCGGGCCATGCGCCGCTGAACCAGATCGGCCTCGGCGCCTTCCAGGAGCTGGACCAGGTGGCGATGGCGGCGCCGGCGGCCAAGGCGGCCTGGGCGGCGCAGACCCCCGGCGGCATGGCGGCGGATGTGGCGAAGGCCGTGTCCATCGCGATGTCCGGCCGCCCGGGCCCTGTGCATTTGTCCCTGCCCACCGATGTGCTGGAGGGCGAGGCGGTGGACGCGCCCGTGCCCACCCCCGCCCTCAGCCCCATGGCGCTCTCACCCACCACGGCGGCGCTGGTCGCGCAGGCCATCGCGGGGGCGGCGCGGCCGGTGCTGGTGGCGCCGCCCGCGCTCTGCACCCCCGCCGGCTTCGCGCTGCAGCGGGGGCTGGAGGCGGCGTCCGGCCTGCCGGTCCTGCCCATGCAATCGCCCCGCGGCCTGGCGGACCCGACGCTGGGGCTGCTGAGGGAGGTTCTGGGCCAGGCGGATTTGGTGGTGCTGATCGGCAAGCCGCTCGACTTCACCCTCGGCTTTGGCAAGCCGATTCCGGCGGATTGCCGCTTCATCCTGCTGGAGCCGGAGGCCGCGCTGGTCGGCCGCGCCCAGGCGCTGCTGGGGGAGAGGCTGGTGCTGGCCGCCATCGCCGACCCGACCAGCGCCATCACCGCGCTGACGGCGGCGGTGACGCCCGGCCATGCGGAATGGGCGGCGACGGTGCGGGAAGCGATCACCTGGCGGCCTGCCGAGTGGTCCACGCCGCAGGCGGCTGGGCCGATCCGGTCCGCGACGCTCTGCGCCGCCGTGAACGACGCTGTCGCCCGCCACGGCGCCACCTTCATCTGCGACGGGGGCGAGATCGGGCAGTGGGGCATGGCGATGGTGAAGGCGGATACCCGCGCCGTGAATGGCGTGGCGGGGGCCATCGGCGTGGGCATTCCGTTTGCCATTGGCGGCTCCGCCGCGGGTGGCATCGGCGCCCGCGCCGCGCGCCCGGCCCCCGTCATCGCGCTGATGGGCGACGGGTCCTTCGGCTTCCACATGGCGGAGATCGACACCGCCGCCCGCCACGGCCTGCCCTTCGTCGCCGTGGTCGGCAATGACAGCCGCTGGAATGCGGAGCACCAGATCCAGATCCGGGACTATGGCGCCAACCGCGCCCATGGCTGCGAACTAGCCCCCGGCACGCGCTACGATCTGGTGGCGGTGGCCCTCGGCGGGCATGGGGAGCAGGTGACGGAGGTGGCGGAGATCGGGCCGGCCATCGACCGGGCCATCGCCTCCGGCAAGCCGGCCGTGGTGAATGTGGTGCTGGACGGGCAGCCGGCGCCGACGCTGAAGCGATGAACCAGGCGCGCCCGGATTCCAAGCCCCTCTACGCCCAGGCGGAAGCGATCCTGACACGGCGGATCGCGGAGGGGTTCTGGGCGCCGGGCGCCATGATCCCGCCGGAGCCCGATCTGGCGGCAGAACTCGGCGTCTCCCCGGGCACGGTGCGGAAGGCGCTGGGGGGGCTGGAACGCCGGCGGCTGATCGAGCGGCGGCAGGGCAGGGGCACTTTCGTCGCGGCGCATACCTCCGAACGGGCGCTGTTCCACTTCTTCCGCATCACCGCGCTGGACGGGCAGCGGCGGGCGCCGACCAGCCATGTGCTGGAATGCGCCACCGTCGCGGCCAGCGCGGAGGAAGCCGCGCCTTTGGGCCTGGCGGAGGGCGATCCGGTGCATCGGGTGAAGCGCGGGCGGATGGTGGGCGGTGCCGCCTGCATCCTGGAACGCATCTGGCTGCCCGCCGCGCGCTTCCCGGGTTTCGCCCTGCCGGTGGGGCGGGAGATGACGGATGAACTCTACGTCCTGTATCAGCGCGACCATGCCGTGACGATCGCCCGCGCGGAGGAACGCCTGGCCGCCATCGCCGCCGCGCCGGATGACGCCGCGCTGCTGGGGCTGGCGGCGGGGGCGCCCCTGCTGGAGATCGCCCGCATCGCCTTCGACCTGCAGGACCGCCCGGTGGAACGCCGCGTGACGCTGCTGGACACGGCGGCGCATCGCTACATCGCCAATCTGGACTGAGCGGGCCCGCATGGGCAGGATGGCCCCATGCCTGAAGCGCCAATGACCGACCCCCATGCCGTGACGAGCCTGGAGGCGCTGGAGGCGCTCTATGGCGCGGCGGTGCCGAATTCCGTGCTGAAGGTGCGCCGCGACCTGGATGCGCCGAGCGCCGCCTTCATCGCGGGCAGCCCCTTCTGCATCCTGTCCACCCGCAACGCGGATGGGCGGGTGCATGGCACGCCCCGGGGCGACGGGCCGGGCTTCGTGCAGGTGGTGTCGCCGACCGAACTTCTGCTGCCCGACAGGCGCGGCAACAACCGGATCGACGCGCTGCGCGACATCATCGGCGACCCGAATGTGGCGCTGCTGTTCCTGGTGCCGGGGTCGGGGGAGACGCTGCGCGTCGGCGGCAAGGCTGTGATCAGCACCGACCCCGCGCTGCGGGCGCGCCTGGCGCATTAGGGCCGGGAGCCCGCGACGGTGCTGCGCATCACGGTGGAGGAGGTGTTCTTCCAATGCGCCCGCGCCCTGCTGCGGTCGAAGCTCTGGGGGGAGACGAAGCGGCCAGCCACCCTGCCGACGGCCGGCGACCTGCTGCAATCCGCGACGGGCGGGGCGGTGGATGGGAAGGTCTATGACGCGGATGCGCCCGCGAGGCTCTCCGCCAACCTGTACTGAAGCGGGGCGGAACCCATCGGTGGCCGTGAACGTTCTGGCAACACAGGACGGAGGACCAGGCCATGGCGAAGCAGCCCGAACCGATGGACGACAACCCCAAGACCAATCCCGATCCCGGGTCCAACACCATCAAGGACCCCGCGGATTGGACCACGGGCGATGAGGCGATGACAGGGGCGCAGGCTTCCTACCTCAAGACGCTGAGCGAGGAGGCGGGCGAGGAATTCGACCCCGGCCTCAGCAAGGCCGATGCCTCCAAGCGCATCGATGCGTTGCAGGAGAGGACCGGCCGCGGCCGGTAGGGCGCGGCGGCAAGGGGGAGCAGTGCTCCCCCTATCTATATTTCAATATCAGTGCCTTGTGCGTCGTTCTTCACGCGAAGGCTCGCTCCACCAGTGGTCCGGGCGCCGGTGCGCTGGCGATCTCCCGGATGATCTTGCGCTTCACCGCGGTCTCGAAGGCGTCGAAGCCTTCGGCCACCATCAGGAAGGCGCCGGGGCCGCCGATCACCTCGGTGCGGTAGTAGTCATCCAGCGGCGGCAGCCCCGCGGCCCAGGGGGTGGGGGTGCGGTCCAGAACGGCCAGGCCGTTGAGGACGATGCCCTTTTCCAGCGCATCGGCGCGGGCTTCGGCAACGGGGCGGCCGGAATTGTTCACGCCGTCGCCGGAGATGTCGACGACCTTGCGCGTGCCCTCATACCCCCGGCCGAAGAGGTTGGCGGCGTAGTCCATGGCGCCGGAGATGGAGGTGTAGAGCCAGGTCCGGCGGGGGGCGGCGTCCACCGCGGCGGCGAAGCGTTCGCCGGCGGCGGGGCCATCGATCTTCATCCAGGGGACCATCATCTCCTGGATGTGCCAGTCGGACCAGGTGAACATGGTGACCGCGATCTGGCCGAGCGGCCCGCCGGCGATGCCTTCCAGCAGCTTGGGGTCGCGGAAGGCGGCGGCGTAGCCGTTGAACTGGAGTTCCTGTTCGACCTCATCGACCGAACGGCTGACATCGACGGCGAGGACGAGTTCGACATCGACGGGTTCCTGCGCACGGGCGGCGCCGGTGCGGAGGATAAGCGGCGCGGCCAGGGCGCTACCCAGGACGAGCCTTCTGCTCAGGAGCGGGGAGGTGCTCACGTGCGGTTTCCTTCACCGAGATGGTGGACCGGTCTTGCACGTACCCTCCGGGGGTAAACCTAAGACAAATATGCTGCGCCGCAACATCGTATTTGCGGCGTTTTTCATCACATGCCGGGATATTGCCCATGCGGGGCGCGATGGCGAATAACCTTGCCCATCGCATGGGCAATGGCAGGAAGGCTTACGCTTTCCAGCGCGTATCGCCGATGGCCGGGATGGCGTTGGCGCGGTCCCGCAGCGCCAGCAGGGCGGGGAATCGGCCGGCGGTGAAGTCCGGCATCACGACATCGGCGAAATCGAGCGAGGCGGTCACGGTGATGTCGGCCTGGGTCATCCGGTCCCCGCACAGCCATTCCTGGCCGGTCGCCATCATGTCCAGCGCCGCGAAGCCGCCCGCGGCCTGGTCCAGCAGCTTCGTGGCGGCATCCGCCCAGACGAGTTCCGCCGGGCGGCGCTTGGTTTCCTGGTAGCAGGCGACCAGCTTTTCCGTCGCCCCCACGGCCAGCGCCAGGGCGCGCATGGCGGCGCGGCGGGGCGCGCCGGTGGCGGGGACCAAGGCGCGGTCCGGGCCGACCAGATCATCGATCGCGTCCAGGATGGCGATGCTGTCCACCAGCACCTCTCCATCATCCATCACCAGCGCCGGCACGCGACCGAGCGGGTTGAGGGACAGGATCTCCGCCCGCTGGTCCACCGTGCCGTAGTGGCGCTGTTCATAGGCGATGCCGAGCACGGCCAGGCTGGCGCCGACGCGGCGGACGAAGGGGGAAAGATTGCGGCCGATCAGGATCATGGGATGGTTTCCTCACGTGATTTCTTGGTGGCGGGCCCGCAACGAAAAAGGGGGCGCCTTGCGGCACCCCCCTTCCGTGTCGGGCCGAAGAAGGTCCGGCGCTGGATCAGCGCAGGACGATCTCGACGCGGCGGTTCTGCGGCTCGCGCACGCCGTCCGCGGTCGGGACCAGCGGGCGGCTCTCGCCGAAGGCCTGGATGGCCATGGCGGAGCGGGCAACGCCACGGCGCTCGAGTTCCGCGGCCACGGCGGCGGCGCGGCGCTCGGACAGGCGCTGGTTGTACTGCGGCGTGCCGGAACGGTCGGCGTGGCCGGAAACCTCGATCCGCGTCGTGCCGGTGCGGCTGTTGGTCGCGGCCTCACCGATGATCTGGCGGGCGCGATCAGTCAGGTCGGCGCGGTCGAAGTCGAAGAACACCAGGAAGGTGCGGGCCGGGGCCGGGGCGGCGGCCGGGGTCGGCGCGACGACGGGGGCCGGGGCCGGGGCGGCGCCGAAGGCGTAGCGCAGGCCGATCAGCAGGCTGTGGTTGAAGTTGTCGGCTTCCGCCGTGCCACGCACGCCGTTGGCGTTGCGGATGTCGAACTCGACCGGCTGCGTGCCCATGAAGCGGTATTCCGCCGTCACGGACAGGTTGGCGTTGATCGGGAAGGCGGCGCCGACGATCGCCTGGTAGGCAAAGCGGCCCTGTTCACCATCGAGGGTGAGGCTGCCACCGCCGCCGGCGCCGCGGACTCGGACGGACGAGAATTCCTGCCACTGCATGCCGATACCGGCGCCGACATAGGGGAAGATGAAGGAACCGGCGCCCATGTCGAAATCGTAGAAGGCGTTGGCCATCACGCCGTAGGAACGGACCTTGCCGTCCGCGCGCAGCGGGCGGGTGAGCGCCTGGAAGCCGCTGGCGCCGTCGACCTCATTCTCGCGGAAGCTGCCTTCGAGTTCGGCGCGCAGGCCGTTGCCGTAGCCGTAGCCGAGGCTGAGGACGCCGACATAGCCGTAGTTGAACTCGACCGAGCCGTTGCGCTGCGGGCCGGTCAGGCCGGCGACCGCGGGGCCGCTCAGGTTGATGTCCGATTCCTGCAGCATGTTCACGCCGGCGCCAGCGCCGATGTAGAAGCCGGTCACCGGCTGCGCCTGGGCGGCGAGCGGCAGTGCCAGCATGGTGGCGGCCAGCAGGGCCTTGCGGAATGTCATTCGATCAATCTCCTTGATCACAGGTGCGTCGCACCCGACCGGACCACCTCATCGACGTTTGATCGCCGATGCCCCCGTCCAGGGCGGCTGCATGGGAACCAGACTAACATTGCCTGATCGGTGATGTCAGCGCGGTTGCAGCACAATCAGTGGTGTGTGGCCTTCAGGACACACGCGACCATGGCAAAACGGTCACAGGGGCGAGAGGTCGGCCGGATCCCTGGCCTGGGCGAGGCTGCCCGGCGGCAGAAGGCGGTTCGCATGGCCCAGCTTCCGGCCCGGCCGGGCCTCCGCCTTGCCATAGAGATGCAGCGCCACGTCCGGCATGGCGGCCAGGGAAGGCCAGGCGGCGAAGGAATCGGGGCCGACCAGGTTCTTCATGACGGCATCGTGATGCCGGCCCGGATCGGGCAGGGGCAGGCCGGCGACCGCCCGCATATGCAGCTCGAACTGCCCATGGGCGCAGGCATCCATGGTCCAGTGGCCGGAATTATGCGGCCGGGGCGCCATTTCATTCGCCAGCAGCGTGCCATCGGCCTGCAGGAACATCTCCAGCGCCAGGATGCCGACCAGATCCAGCGCCGTGGCGACGGCGGCGACATGGGCGCGGGCGGCGGTGGCGACGGCATCCGGCACCAGGGCCGGGGCGAAGGAGAGGTCGAGGATGTGGTGGGCGTGGCGGTTCTCCACCGCGTCGAAGGTCACGACCTGGCCATCGGCACCGCGCGCCGCGATGGCGGAGACCTCCTTCGCGAAGGGGATGAAGGCTTCCAGGATGAGGGGATGCGGCGCCAGGCGATCGAAGGCCGCATCGGCATCCCCGGGGGAGCGCAGCACCGCCTGGCCGCGGCCATCATAGCCGAGTCGGGTCGTCTTCAGCACCGCCGGCAGGCCCAGTGCGGCGATGGCCGCGTGCAGCGATTCGCGGCTGGTGACTTCGCGCCAGGGGCCGACCGGGATGCCGGCCGATTCGAAAAAGCGCTTCTCCGCCACGCGGTCCTGGCCGATGCGCAGCGCGGCGACGCCGGGGCGGCAGGGCACCAGGGGGGCCAGCACATCGAGCGTCGCGGCCGGCACGTTCTCGAACTCGAAGGTCACGACATCGACGGCGGCGGCGAAGGCGGCGAGGGCCTGGGTGTCGTCATAGCCGGCCACGGTGCGGGCGGCGGCCACCTGCATGCCGGGGCTGTCACCCTCCGGCGCGAAGACGTGGCAGCGATAGCCGAGCGCGGCCGCGGCCAGCGCCGACATGCGGCCGAGTTGCCCGCCACCGAGGATGCCGATGGTGGAGCCGGGAGCCAAGGGCGGGGGCACGGGGTTGCTCACGCTGGGCTGTCCGGCACGGCATCGGTCCGCGCTTCGCGCCAGGCGGCGAGGCGGGCCGCCAGGCCGGGATCGTTCAGCGCCAGGATGGCGGCGGCCAGCAGCCCGGCATTCAGCGCGCCGGCCTTGCCGATGGCGAGCGTGCCGACCGGGATGCCGCCGGGCATCTGGACGATGGACATCAGGCTGTCCATGCCCTTCAGCGCATGGCTTTCGACCGGCACGCCGAGGACCGGCAGGGTGGTGAAGGCCGCGACCATGCCCGGCAGGTGCGCCGCGCCGCCGGCGCCGGCGATGATGACCTGGATGCCCCGCCCCGCCGCATCCTTGGCATAGGCCACCATGCGGTCCGGCGTGCGATGGGCCGATACCACGCGTGTTTCGTGCGCGACGCCGAGCGCGGCGAGCACCTCCGCCGCCTGGCGCATCGTCTCCCAATCCGAGGTCGAGCCCATGATGACGCCGACACGGGGCGGGGCCCCGTCGGCAACGGCTTCGGTCATGGGGGAACCCTCAGGCAATGATGTCTGGGACGAGGCGGCCTTCGAGCCAGGCGATCTCGTCCTTCAGCTTCAGCTTGCGCTTCTTGAGGCGCTGGAGCTGCAGGGCATCGGTCCCGGCCTCGCTCAGGCGGGCGATGACGGTGTCGAGGTCCCGGTGCTCGCTCCGCAGCTCATGCAGGCGTCGGAGAAGGCTGTCGCGGTCGGCCTGCATGCGCCCCCTGGGTGCCGGTTGAAGAGGCAGATCGGGGCCGCGAAACAACGGTTGATCAAGGGTTAGCGTCCCTCGAAAAAACGTGCCGCTCGACCCGGCGGATCGCAAACATAGTGCTGGACCCTGCCGAGGGTCGGCATAACATGACAGGCGCGGGCGCAGAAGGGACGGATGCGCGCCCCCGGTGCCTTGGTGCCGCGTTCCAGTTGATCGTGGCGCTCATACCGTGGCGCGGACCGTCCTGCCTTTGCCCCGCTTGGCAATGGACAAGGAACTTGCGCATGGCTGAAGCTGCACGCATCCGATCCCTCGAGGAACGGCACGCGACGCTGGAGGCACGGATCGCCCAGGAGGTATGTCGGCCGAAGCCGAATGACCTGGAACTCGTCCGGCTGAAGCGGGAGAAGCTTCGCCTGAAGGAAGAGATGGAGAAGCTGCGAACGCGCCTGCACTAAGGCGCGTCGGGTGGGGGGAGGTCTGGCCGGACCCCCACCCTGACCAGCCCCTGGCGTTGGCGGCAGTGCCGCCAACCCCCCGCAAGCGCGGGGGAGGGAACACCGTTCAGGCGGCCTGGTCGTCCATCGGCAGGGGCGGCGGAATCGGGCCGCCGCCATGGCGTTCCATCGCGGTGCCGACCGCCTCATTCAAGGCCGTCTGCGTGCAGAGGCCGAGCGTCACGGGATCCCGCGGCTTGATGTTCGGCGTGTTGGGGTGGGTCTTGTCCCGCACCTTCGCGATCGTCTCCTTCGTGGTGGCGAGGAGCTTGACGATCTGCGGGTCCGACAGCTGGGGATAGTTGCGCAGCAGCCAGGCGATGGCGTCCGGGCGTTCCGTGCGCTTGGCGACGGGGATGTAGCGGGCCCCCTTGCCGCGCTGCTTCGGCAGCGGCATCGACCGTTCCGTGAGCTGGAGGCGCGCGCCGGGCGATGCCTCGCAGCGCACGATCTCCTCCCGCGTCAGCTGGTCATTCGCGACGGGGTCGTAGCCGACGATGCCCTGCGCCACCTCGCCATCGGCGATGGCCTGGACCTCAAGCGGATGCATGCCGACGAAATCGGCGATCTGCTCGAAGGAGAGCGACGTCTTCTCGATCAGCCACACCGCGGTGGCCTTCGGCATCAGGGGCGTCTTCATGTTCTACCCTTTGGTGGTCGGCCGCCGCCTGGGCAAGCGGAAACGCTCGCCGGGGCGCCCGCGCCTCGTCAGCATCGGATATAGAGAGGGGGCCGGGCCGGGTCAAAGCCCGAGGAAAAGGGGGAGCAGGAATGATGGAGGAGGAGGGGCCGCGGCCCCGGAACCGGTTCACGCCGCCGGTGATCGATGCCTGGGGAGTGGAGGAGCTGCGCGCTTATATCGAGGCGCTGCGGGAGGAGATCGGCCGCGCGGAGCGCGAGATCGGCAAGCGGGAGGCGAGCAGGGCCGCGGCCTCGGCGTTCTTCAAGTTGGGGCCGCGGGGGTAGCGGAAAGGCCGGCGTGTTTCCCCGCCGGCCAAATTGCTCGCGTCAGGCGGCCTGCGGGACCGCCTCGTTCTGGATGACCTTCGGCGTGCCGGCCTGGATGGCGATCCGGCGCGGCTTCAGGGCTTCGGGCACCTCCCGCCGCAGCGCGACATGCAGCAGGCCGTGCTGCAGGTCTGCGCCTTCCACCACGATGTGATCGGCCAGCACGAAGCGGCGTTCGAAGGCGCGGCCGGCGATGCCGCGGTAGAGCACGCGGCCATGCTCCGGCTGGGCCTGCGGGGCCTTGCCGGCGACGGTCAGCGTGTTCTCATGTGTCACCACATCGATGTCCTCCGGCCCGAAGCCGGCGACGGCCATGGTCAGCACGTAGCTGTCCTCGCCCGTCTTCTCGATGTTGTAGGGGGGGTAGCTGGACCCCTCGGCCGCCGCGCGGGCGGTCTCCGCCAGGCGGGCCATGCGGTCGAAGCCGATGGCGGTGCGGAAGAGGGGGGCGAAATCGAGCGTGTTCATAGGAAGACCTCCTGCGGGAGCAAGGTCGTTGCACGGCGAATCCGAGGGGCTGTGACGGTCCCCGATACCGGGCGACCTGGACCCCTGGTCCGCGCTGTCGGCCCCGATCGGGCACCGCCAGCGATGCAGGAGTTAAGCAGCGGCACCCCGCCGTTCAAGGGGGCGTGCGGACGTGAAAAAGCGCGCCGCGGGTGCCCCCGGCGGCGCGCTTCACCACGCGCAAAGACCTCGGCGGGTTGCCCCGCCGGCGGTGCCTCAGCCCGCCTTGCGGACGCCGAGGCCGGCGAACTTCTTGTTGAACTTGGCGATCTGGCCGCCCGTGTCCATCACGCGCTGCTGGCCGGTCCAGGCCGGGTGGGACTTCGGGTCGATGTCGAGGCGCATCGTATCCCCTTCCTTCCCGTAGCAGGAGCGGGTGGTGAAGGTCGTACCATCCGTCATGATGATGTTGATGGTGTGGTACTCGGGATGGATGTCGGGCTTCATCGGTCCGCCGCTCATACAGATGGTCCCGCCGACGGTGACCGGCAGGCACTGGGAAGGCGCGCTATAGGGTAGGGCGTGGTTTGGCGCAACCGTTGGCGTGGCGGGGCCCGCCATCCCGCCGGCCGCGGCATCCCGGGGTTGATCAGCGCCGCCCGCCGGCGCCATAGCGGGGCGGGAAGCAGGACCACGCGCATGAACCAGGCCACCTCCCCCTCCGACTCGGGGCGCCCGCTGAACATCCTCTCCATCCAGTCCTGGGTGGCCTATGGGCATGTGGGCAATGCCTCCGCCGTCTTCCCGCTGCAGCGGCTGGGGGCGGAGGTCTGGGCGGTGAACACGGTCCAGTTCTCCAACCACACGGGCTACGGCGCCTGGCGCGGCAGCGTCTTCGGGGCGGAGCTGATCCAGGAGCTGGTGGAGGGCATCGCCGAGCGCGGCGCCCTGCCGCGCTGCGATGCCGTGCTGTCCGGCTACATGGGCGCGGCGGAGATCGGGGAGGCGATCCTGGATGCCGCCGCACGGGTGAAGGCCGCCAACCCCGCCGCCATGTATTGCTGCGACCCCGTCATCGGCGATGTCGGGCGGGGGATCTTCGTCCGCCCCGGCATCCCCGAATTCATGCGCGACCGCGCCATCCCCGCCGCCGACATCATCACCCCCAACCAGTTCGAGCTGGAATGGATGGCCGGCACCAGCGTCACGACGCTGGACCAGGCGAAGCGGGCCGTGACGGCGTTGCAGGCGAAGGGCCCGCGCTGCGTGCTGGTGACAAGCCTTCGGGTGGAGGACACGCCCGCCGACGCCATGGACCTGCTGGCCGCGGATGGCGGGCAGTTCTGGCGCGTCCGCACGCCGCTGCTGCCCGTGAACGTCAATGGCGCGGGGGATGCCATCGCGGCGCTCTTCCTGTTCCACCGCCTGCGCTGGGGCCAGGCCTCCGTCGCGCTCTCCGCCGCCGCTTCCTCCATCTACGGGCTGCTGCGCCGCACGGCGGAAGCCGGCAGCCGGGAGATCCTGACCGTGGCGGCGCAGGAGGAATTCGTCACGCCGAGCCGGGTGTTCCGCGCCGAGGCCTGCTGACCATCCGTTCGATTCCGTTAACGCTTCGGCGCCTGCCCCACTAAGCTCCCGTCCTTGCGCAAGGTTCTTGACCGGCGCGTGGTCAGTGCGGGGGAAGCGTCGTCATGGCACGGCTTCGGATGGGTGGCGGCATCGCGCCACTGCTGGGCTGCCTCGCCCTCGTCTCCGCGCCCGCCGCGGCGCAGGACGGCACCTGGAACGGCTTCAGCTTCGGGGACCTCGGATCGAACGGGAACTGGAGCCCCGATTCGGTGCCGACCGGCACGGCCAGTTTCGGCGCCTCGGGCACCACGAACACCTTCCTCAACCGCCCGCTGGCCTTCGATACCCTGTCCTTCGAGGCCGGTGCGCCGGCCTATGCCATCACCCTGAATGGCGGCTTCGGCAACGATGTCACGCTGACGCTGAACGGCGGCGGCATCGCCAATGCGTCCGATTTCGCGCCGACCATCCTGCTGAGCCCCGCCGATCCCAGCGGCCAGGTGCGGCTGGTGCTGCAGAACGGGGCGAGCCTCGGGAATGCCGTCGTCAGCGGGGGCACGGGCGGGCCGACGCTCGTGCAGTTCTCCGGCACCGCCAGCGGCGGCAGCGCGACCATCGATGGCGTGCCGATCGCGCTGCTGGGGGCCTCCAGCCTTGGCAACGCCACCGTCACCAACGCGGCCTCGATCGACGTCAACATGACCGCGCCGGGCACGGCGAGCCTCGGCAATGCCAGCATCGGCATGGCCTCGGGCGGGGTGCTGCGCGTGGGTGCCAATGGCTCCCTCGGCACGGCGCGCATCACGCTGGGCGGCGGCGGGAGCGCGCTGCAGGTCTTCGGCAACGCGACCGGCAATGGCGCGCGGCTGAACCTGGTGGCCGGCAGCGCGCTGCGCATGGGCAGCGATTCGGCGCCGATGGCGGCCTTCACCCTCGGCACGCTGTCGGCCACCAGCGGCACGATCGAGACCTTCGGGACGGGCACGCTGACCATCGGCACCGTCGCGGGCGGCGCGCTGCCGCTGGACATCACCGGCACGGGCAACGTCACCTTCGCGGGCAATGAGGCGCGGGTGCTGACAGGCGGGAGCAGCCTGACCGGCACCATCACGCTGCAAGGCGGGTCGCTGACCGTTGGCGATGGCGGCTTCCCCCGCCTTGTCGCCGGCAATGTGGCGCTGGCCGCGGGCACGACGCTGGCCTTCAACCATGGCGGCAGCCTGGACTACAGCGCCAGCATCAGCGGCGCGGGTTCACTGGTGAACCGGGGCCCGGGCACGCTGGTGCTGGACGGCGTCAACAGCTTCACCGGGCCGACGGTGGTGGAGGCCGGCGGGCTGCTGCTGTCCGGCGCCGGGTCGATCGCCAACAGCGCGCTGACCCTCGGCGCCGACACCTTGTTCGACGTATCGGGCGTGGCCAGCCGGGCCACCGGCATCGCCGGGCTCAATGGAGCCGGCACGGTGCAACTCGGGCGCACGACCCTGACGATCGGCGCGGCGGGCGGCACCTTCTCCGGCACCATCACGGATAGCGAGGCCGTGGGCGGCGCGGGCGGCGGCCTGGTGATCGACAATGGCGGGCGGCTGACGCTGACGGGCGCCAGCACCTATACCGGCCTGACCACGGTGCGCAGCGGCACGCTGCTGGTGAATGGCAGCCTGGCTTCCCCCGTCAGCGTGGAGGCAAGCGGGCTGCTCGGCGGCAGCGGCACGGTGGGGTCCACCAGCGTCGCGGGCCGCATCGCGCCGGGCAATTCCATCGGCACGCTGGGAATCCTGGGCAACCTGGTCCTGCAGCCGGGATCGGTGACGGTGATGGAGGTGCAGGGAGCCGCGGCGGACCGCATCAACGTCTCCGGCACCGCGACGCTGGCGGGCACGCTGCAACTGGTGCCGATCGGGAGCAGCTTCACCTTCAACACGCCCCTCGTGCTGGTGAACGCCACGGGCGGGCGGACGGGTGCCTTCGATGCCGTCTCCACCACCGGCAGCTTCGGCCCAGGCGTGAACCCGCTGATCGCGCTGACGCCCACCGGCGTGTCGCTGGTGCTGCAGCCCCAGGCGCTGGGGCCGACGCTGGCGCCGGATGAGCCCACCAACGTCGTCAATGTGACGAATGCGCTGGACCAGCGGTCGGGCGATGCCAACCCCTTCTTCGGCGTGCTCAACGCCCCCGCCGGCCAGACGCGCGCCGCCGCCCGGCAGCTGACGGGCGAAGCCGGCACCGCGCCGGCCGCGATCAGCCAGCAGGCGGCGTCGCAGTTCCTCGCGGCGATGCTGGACGGGTCGCGCCTGCGGCGGGGGGAGCGATCCTCCGACCAGCCCTATTCCGTCTGGGTCGCGGCGATCGGCGGCTATGGCCGCAATGCCGGTGAGGGTGCGGTCGGCTCCTCCACCCGGCAGACCCGCAATGCCGGCAGCGCGGTCGGCACCGACATGCGCCTCGGCGCCGGGACCACCTTCGGCTTCGCGTTCGCGGGCGGGCAGGGGGAGGCGACGCTGGATGGCGGGCAGGGACGGGCGAGCGGGGAGGTGGCGCAGGGCGGCCTCTTCGGCTCCCACTGGTTCGGCCCGCTCTTCCTGGGCTTCGCCGGCAGCCATACGCGGATGGAGGCCGATACCAGCCGCTCGCTCAGCTACCTCAACGGCGCCGCGCGGGCGGAGACGGTGCCGCAGACCTGGTCCACGCGCGTCGAGGCCGCCTATGAGATGGCGAAGATCGGCGGCTTCACGCCCATCCCCGCCTTCGCCTACCAGGGCCATTGGACGCGGAGCGACGGCTATTCGGAAACCGCCACGGGCGGTGCCGCGGCCGCGGCGCTGACGGTGCAGCCCGCCACCCAGGCGACGACCCGGACGGAGATCGGGCTGGGCGGCGAGTATGAGGTCGGGCAGACCAGCATGCTGGGCCGGTCGCTCGGCCTGAACCTGCGGCTGGTGGGGCGCCTGGCCTGGGCGCATTACCTGGATCGGGAAGCGGGCATGCTGTCCAACTTCGCCGGCGAACGCAGCACCAGCTTCGTGACGACGGGCGCGCGGCCGGACCGCAACGCGGCGCTGGTGGGGGCGGGGCTGGAGGTGACGCTGGCCGACCGCATCACGCTGCACAGCCGGATGGAGGGCGAGTTCAGCGGCAACGTGACCAGCATCGGCGGGACGGCGCGGCTGCGATACGAATTCTGAGGAACGAATTCTGAGCTTATTGCCGCACCTGTCTTAAATGTGACGCCGCATTAATGCTCTCTGGATGTCTTTTCATCATCCTGCATATCAGTCATGCTCATCACGAGCGGGAGAGCAGGTTTGGCACAAATCTGGGAGGATTGGGGCTCACTCGCCTATCTCGGCGTGTTCCTCTGGGCGTTCCTCGAGGGCGAGACCTTCGTCATCGCCGCGGCGGCCGTCGGTTCGGCGACCGGGCTCATCGATCCCTGGCTGCTCATGCTCTCCGCCTGGTTCGGATCCTTCTGCGGGGACCAGTGCTGGTTCTACCTCGGCTGGAAATTCGGCCCGCGGCTGCTGGAACGGATGCCCAAGGCGCGCAAGCATTTCGAACGCGCTTCCATCCTGCTGCACAAATACGGCGCCTACTTCATCCTGAGCTTCCGCTTCCTCTACGGCATCCGCAACGTCGCCGCGGCGGCCTGCGGCATGGCGGGGCTGTCCTATCGCCGCTTCGCCATCCTCAACTTCATCGGCGCCGGCGTCTGGGCCGCGAGCTTCGTGGGGGCGGGGTGGTTCCTGGGCGCCTGGCTGGGCGTGGAGAACATCTTCTGGGCCATCGGTGGCATCGCCTTCACCGTGCTCGGCTTCTTCGTGGCGCGCTGGTGGTGGCGCCGGCGCCGGGCGGCGATCCAGCCGACCTGAAATCCGCGACCAGGGCGCGAGTGGCGGCAATCCCGGGTTGTGACGAAACGGTTACGGTTACGACAGAAGGCCCGGCCGCAAGGCCGGGCCTTTGTCATCAGCTCGGCTCGATGCCCGCCGCGCGGATCAGGCCCTGCCAGGTCTCGCTGTCCGCGGCCAATTGCGCGGCGAAGGCGGCTTCGCTGGTCGGGCGGGGCGTCAGGCCGCGCCTGGCGAAGTCGGCCACGATCTCTGGCTCCGCCAGCACCTGGCGGATGGCGTCGCCCAGGCGCTGGCGGATCGGCGCCGGCGTCGCGCGCGGCACCAGGATGCCGTCCCAGTTCAGCACCTCGTAATCCGCCAGCCCGGCCTCGATCATCGTCGGCACGTCGGGCAGTTCCGGCGCGCGGGCGCGGGTGGAGACGCCGAGCGCGCGGATCGTGCCGGCCGCGATGTGGCTGGTCACGGTGCCCATCGGGGAGAAGGAGAAATCATGCTCCCCCGCCACCAGCCCCAGCATCTGCGGCCCGCCGCCGCGATAGGGGACGGAGACGGTGCGCGTGCCCGCCAGCTTGTCCACCAGGATGCCGCAGAGATGCCCGGGCGATCCGACGCCGCCCGTGCCGTAGGTGATGGTATCGGGCCGCGCCTTCGCCGCCGCCACCAGCTCCGCCACGCTGCGCCAGGGGCGGGAGGAGGGCACGACGAGGACATTGGTCGCGTTGAAGATCAGCGACAGCGGCGCCAAATCGTTCACGGGATGGAAGGGCATCTGCCGCACCAGCGCCGGGTTCACCGCGAGGGTGCCGATATTGGCGGAAACGAGGGTGGTGCCATCCGGCGCGCTGCGCGCCGCGGCCTCCGCCGCCAGATTGCCGCCGGCGCCGGCGCGGTTGTCCACCACCACCGTCTGGCCGAGCAGTGCCGAAAGCCTGGGCTGGATGATGCGGACGGCGGCATCGGAGGCACCGCCGGGCGGGAAGCCGATCAGCAGCCGCAGCGGGCGATCGGGTGTCCAGGCGGGGGTCTGGGCCCGCGCCAGGGCAGGCGCGAACAGGGGCGCGGCAAGGGTGCCGAGCAGCAGGCGGCGTTGAATCATCAAGGCGTCTCCGGAAAGCGCGGGCCCGCCAGCGCGGGCTGCGCGCCGGGGGCAGGCAAAAGTGGCGCCGCGTTCAGTTCACATAGGCGCGGCTGTTGTCCTGGCCCTCGGCGGCACCCGGATGGGCGGCGGGGTCGGGCCGGTGGCGCAGCAGGTCGCGCAGCCCGACCAGGCCGAGCAGACGGCCATCCCGCGTGCAGACGGGCAGGTGGCGCAGATCGCCATCGGCCATCATCGCGATGGCATCCGCAACACTGGTATCGGGCAGGACGGAGATGGGCGTACGGCGCATCGCATCCTCCGCCGCCAGGCCGCGGATGCCGGCACGGCGTTCGGCCACGATGCGGACGATGTCGAATTCGGAGAGCAGGCCGATGGCGTTGCCGCCGCGGTCCTGCACCACCACCGCGCCGATGCGGTGTGCCGCGATCAACCTCGCTGCTTCCGCCACCGGACTTTCCGGCGACACCGCGATGACCCCATGGCTCGTCAGCCGCAATACGGCTTCGATGTTCATGGTTATGAGCGCTCCCTGCGCCGGCCCTTAGTGTGCGTTCCCCTCCGCGTGGCGCATATCGGTAGGGTTCACGTTTCCGCAATGTTGCGGGCCGCCGATTTCCGGCGGAAATCTCAAATGGTGGCGTTCAGTGCAGGGGGCCGCGCGGCCGCCGCTCCGTATGCGTGCCGCCATCGGCGGGTGCGCGGTGCCGGACCAGATCCGCCAGGCCCAGGATGCCGACCAGCGCGCCGCCCGCATCCACCACCGGCAGATGCCGCTGGCCGCCTTCCGCCAGCAGGTCGATGGCGACGGGGATCGAGGTCTCCGGCCGCACCAGCAGCGGGTCGCGCAGCATCAGCGCGGCGACGTCGAGCCCCGCGACGCCACGGGGCCGCGCGGCGACGGCCCGGACGATATCGGATTCCGACAGCAGGCCGAGGATGGCGCCGCCATCATCGCGCACCAGCAGCACGCCGATCCCGTGGCCGGCGAGCAGCCGCGCGGCATCGCCGGCCGATGTGTCCGGCCGGACGGTGATGACCGCATTTCCCTTGTGACGCAAAACATGGGCGATCGACATGGTCCGGGGTCCTTCCCTTCGAACGATGCTGTCGCCTTGCTCAACCGCGGGCGGTGTATCCCCCCGCGTCATCCCGTTGCAACACTATTCAGGCCCCCGCGGTGCGGCTGCCCGCCGGCGCCACCGGGCCGGTGATGCCCATCGCATCCAGTGCGCGCCGCACCGTGCCATCGGCCTTGGCCGTTTCGATGAAGGCGGTGGCCCAGGCGTGCGACAACGGCCGGTTGCGCGGCACGACGATGGCGGTGCCGAGCGCGTGGAAATGCCCGTCCAGGATCCGCGCGCCGGGCAGGCGGGGCAGCAGGCTGTCCAGCGATTCACGCCCCAGCGCCACGCCATCGACCTCGCCGCGCGCGATCGCCGCCATCACCTGGTCCAGGCTGGCGGCGGCGGTGATGGTGGCGCGGGGCGCGGTGCGCTGGCTGGCGCGGATGGTGGTCGTGTTGGCAACGCCCCAGAGCCGGATGCCCGGCGTGTTCGCCTGCTCCACGCTGGCCAGCGGGCTGCCCGCCGGCGCCAGGTAGGTGCTGGTGGAGAGGTAGTAGTCCGGCCCGAAATCGAGCCTGGCCACCCGTTCGGCATCGACGGGCATGAAGGAGAGGTCCCAGGCCGGCGTCGCCGTGGCCCCGGCCTCCACCACCTCACCGGAGGAGTTCAGCAGCAGCAGGTCGAGCGGCACGCCGAGCCGGCTGGCGGCTTCCTGCGCCAGCGCCACCGTCACGCCCCGCGCCGTGCCATCGGGCTGGCGCATGGCCCAGAAGGCGGAAGCCGCGGGGCCGACGCCGATGCCGACCCGAAGGCGCCCGGCGGGGAGAAGCTGCGCCCGCGTCGCGGCATCGGCGGGCTGGGCAAAGGCCCCGGGGGAAAACAAGGGGCGAGCGGCGAGAAGCGCGGCGGCGGCCAGCAGGCTGCGTCGGAGCATGGCGGTTCCTCCCGTTGGTGTTGCGCGCAGCATGGCCTCGCGCGGCGCGGTCAGGAAGGCCGTTGATCGGGCGGCACGGCGTAGCCCAGCGTGTTGACGAGGAGGTCCCGCATCTCGATGGGGTTCATCACCCGGTGCAGGCGAGAGACGCCGACGACCGCGGTCTGGTGGTCCACCCAGTTGTAGTCCACCAGCACCGGCATGGTGACCACCGCCGCGCGCACCATGGTGGACCGCGCGACCAGGCGGTCGCCCCCATCATCGGGCAGCGTGACCTCGAAGCGCGTCACCAGGCGGCTGCCGCGGCGGTCCCCGACGCGCGGCCCCGGGAGGGTGGTTTCCGTCACCGACAGCCGGGGGGAGGGCGCCCAATCCGCCTCCTCGACCGTGGCGACGCAGGGCCGCCCCGCGCGGCAGGTCTCGGGCGCGCCGGCGGCGTAGATGATGCTCCGCGGCGGCGCATCCGGCGCCTGCCAGGTGATGCGCAGCCGGTCCACCTGGCCGGAGCGCAGAAGGCCCTCGCACAGCGTGTCGCAGCGCGCATCCCGGAAGGGCTGCGGCGAGCCCCGTTCCGCGACCGAGGTCACGGCGATTTCCAGCCGGTTCGGTGCGGCGCCTTCCAGCCGCCCGGCGACATCGCCGGCGCGCAGCGGCGCGGCCTCCCGCTCCGCCACCAGGCGGGAGGCCAGGCCCGGCGGGATGGCGAGGGCCGCGAAGACCGCCGCGGCCAGCAGCAGCGCCGGACGCCGCCGCCCCGTGACCCGCGCCACCAGGAAGGCGGGCCACCAGACGGCCAAGCCCAGGGCGATGTTCAACACCACCAGCAGCAACGCGCCGATGGGCGGGACGAAGGTCATCAACACCGTCGGCAGCCCCGGCCCCAGCAAGGCGGGCACGGAGACGATGATCGCCACCGCATGGACGATGGCGAAGGGCATCAGCGCATCCCGCCCGCAACCCAGCTTCAGCGTCTTCAGCGGCAGCGCGATGAGCAGCATGGCGGGAATGGCGGCCAGCAATGCCAGGCCGATGACCTGCCGGACCTGCCAGGGCAGGCCGAACCAGGAGGCCTGTTCCAGCATGATGAAGGTCAGGATGACGCCGGCGACCGCCGTCACGAGGTCCTTCAGCCCGTCAAGCAGGTCCGGCGCTCGCCGCGCCGCGGGGGTGGGTGGGGTGAGGATCGGGTGCATGATGGGTTCCATGAACAACGTTCAATGCGCTATGCCATCACGATGAACGTTGTTCAATCGTTTTCTGAACGCCGTTCAACCGCTATGCTGCCCCCCATGTCCACCACCGACCGCCAGGCCGCGCTGCGCGCCGCCCTGATCGACATCGCCGAGCGCCGGATCGCCGAAGGGGGCCTGGCCGCGCTGAAGGCGCGCGACCTGGCGAAGGAGGCCGGCTGTTCGCTCGGCGCCATCTACCTGCACTTCCCCGACCTCGATGCGCTGGTCTTCGCCGTGCAGGCGCGGACGCTGGATCTGCTGGATGCGGCGATGTCGGGCGCCGCGGGTGAGGGGGCGGACCCGGCCCAGCGCATCCTGGCCCTCTCGCTCGCCTATCTCGAATGGGCGGCGGCGCATCGCCCGCGCTGGGCCGCGCTGTTCGAGCATCGGCTGCCCTCGGAGGCTGAGGTGCCCGCCGCCTATCGCGCCCAGCGCGCCCGGGTGTTCCGCCATGTGGAGGCGCCGCTCGCCGCGCTCATGCCGGGGGCGGAGCGCGAGGCGCTGGCACGGTCCGTCTTCGCGGCCGTCCATGGCATCGTCTCCCTCGGCCTCGATGAGAAGCTGGAGACGACGCCCCTGCCAGCGCTGCGGGCGCAGCTTTCCACCGTGGTGCTGGCCCTGGCGCGGGGCCTGGCGACGCCGGGCTAGGGTCCAAACCCAGTCAGACCCGAGGCGGATGGCCGGTCTCGCGTGGCAGGCCGCAAGGAGGGGCGCGCCGCCGATGCTGGTTGCATCGGCAAGTGGCCTGACGCCGCGGATGCCGCGCGAGACCGGCCAGGCGCCCGGCAGATGACTGGGTTTGGACCCTAGGAAGCCTGGTCCGCGAACTGCGCCTCATGCAGGCGCCGGTACGGCCCAGGCCGCGCGAGCAGATCCTGGTGCGTGCCCTGTTCGGCGATGCCGTCGGCCGTGACCACCACGATGCGGTCGGCGTCGCGGATCGTCGCCAGGCGGTGGGCGATGACCAGCGTCGTGCGGCCCTGTGCCAGTTCGGACAGTGCCAGCTGGATCGCGCGCTCCGTCTCCGTGTCCAGCGCGCTCGTCGCCTCATCCAATACCAGGATCGGCGGATTCATCAGGAAGATGCGCGCGATCGCCATGCGCTGCTTCTGCCCGCCGGAGAGCTTCACGCCACGCTCCCCGATCAGCGTGTCGAGGCCCGCCGGCATCTCCGCGATCAGCGCATCCAGCCGTGCGCGCCGCGCCGCCTGCATGATCTCCTCATCCGAGGCACCGAGGCGGCCATAGGCGATGTTCTCCCGCATCGTGCCGGCGAACAGGAAGACATCCTGCTGCACCAGGCCGATCTGGGCGCGGAGCGAGGACAGTGTCATGCGCCGGATGTCGATGCCATCGATGGTGATGCGCCCCGCCTGCACATCGTAGAAGCGCGGCAGCAGGGAGCACAGCGTGGTCTTCCCGGCGCCGGAGGGACCGACGAGGGCGATGGTCTGGCCGGGCTCCACCGCCAGGTCGATGCCGCGCAGCACGGGGCGGGCGGGGTCGTAGCCGAAGCTCACGCCCTCGAACCGCACCGCGCCGCGCAAGGCGGGGGCGGGCAGGGCATCGGGCGCGTCCTCGATCTCCGGCTTCGTCGCCATCAGATCGAGGTAGCTGCGGAAGCCGGCGATGCCCTTGGGGTAGGTCTCGATGACCGCGTTGATCTTCTCGAGCGGCCGGTAGAACACGTTCACCAGCAGCAGGAAGGCGACGAAATCGCCGATGGTGAGGCTGCCGCCCACGATGAACACCGCGCCCGCCAGCATCACCACCAGCTGCACCAGCCGCATGCCGAGGTAGTTGAAGGTCGTGCCGATGGCCATGATGCGATAGGCGTCGAGCTTGGTGCGCTGGTAGCCGGCATTGTCGGCGGCGAACAGGCGCTTCTCATGCGCCTCATTCGCGAAGGCCTTGACCACGCGGATGCCGCCGACCGCTTCCTCGATCCGCGCATTGAAGGCGCCGACGCGCCGGAACTGCGCCTGCCAATTGCCCGTCATCCTGCCGCCGAAATGCGCGACGGCCCAGCCGATGATGGGGACGATCAGCGCCGTCAGCAGGGCCAGTTGCGGGCTCACCATCACCATCAGCGCGAAGGCGCCGGCGAAGGTCAGCAGCGCGATCAGCAGATCTTCCGGCCCGTGATGCGCGACCTCCCCGATATCCTCCAGGTTCTTCGTCACGCGGCCGACGAGGTGGCCGGTCTTCTCCTCATCATAGAAGCGGTGGGACAGGCGCATCAGGTGATCGAAGGCGCGGGCGCGCAACTCCGTCTCGATCGCGATGCCGAGCACATGGCCCCAATAGGTGACGACCGCCATCAGCACCGCATTCAGCAGATACACCGCGAGCAGACCCGCGATCGCCAACCCCACCACCTGCATGTCCTGCCGCGGCAGCAGGTGATCGATGAAAGCCCGCACGGCCATGGGAAAGCCGAGCTCCAGCAAGCCGGACGCCGCGGCACAGCCGAAAGCGATGAAGACCAGCCGCATATGCGGCCGGTAGAACTGCGCGAACTGTCGGATCATGAGGGGGCGATACACCCGGGCATGCGCCGGGTGCAAACGGGTTGTGCGAGGAGGGCTCTGCCCTCCCCGCGCCCCACCCGCCAAGGGGCAGCGGCCCCTTGGAACCCCCTCCCATCACCCATCGATGAAAAGCCTGGGGTCCAGGGGCCCGCTGGCCCCTGGCAGGGAGAGCGCGAGAGGGACAGCGTCCCTCTCGCACAGCGCGTTCACCCGCGGCGAATGTTCAGCGGCAGTGTCATCCCCTTCTGGATCCCCACCAGCCCGCGGCGCCAGGCGGCGTCGGTGTAGTACTGGCCGAGCGGGATGTAGGGTGCGTCCTGCCACAGCGCTGCCTGCACGCGGCGCGCGATGGGTTTCTGCGCATCGAGGTCCGGGGCGGCGAGCCATTCGTCGCGCAGCGTTTCGAGGGTGGGGCTGGTGGGCCAGCCGAACCAGGCCTGGCGGCCATTGCCGCGCAGCAGCGGGTGGACGCCGGGGTTGGCCAGGTCCACGCCGCCGAACAGGACGATGAGGGCGTTCCACCCGCCCTGGCCGGGCGGATTCTGGTTGGCGCGGCGCTGCAGGACGGTGGCCCAGTCGCTGGTCGCGCTGTCGGCGTTCAGCCCGCTGCGCTTCAGCACATCCGTCAGCACCGTGGTCATGGTGTTGTTGTTGGTGACGTCGGTGGGGTGCAGGACGGTGACGGGCGTGTTGGCGTAGCCGGCGGCGCGCAGCGCTTCGCGCGCGCGGTCCACGCTGCGGGGGGATGTCATGGCGGCGATCCCCTCGTCATTCGCCAGCGGCGATGCGGTGGGGAAGGCGCCGATGCCGTCGGACCAGAGGCGCCGGTCATTGCCCATGATGGAGGTCATGAAGTCGGACTGGTTGATGGAATGCAGCAGCGCGCGGCGCACGGCAGGGTCATCGAAGGGCGCGTGCAGCTGGTTGAAGCGGAGATGCGCTACCAGGCCGCCGGTATCGACGCGGTCCAGCACCACGTCGCGGTGGCGGGCGAGCAGGCCGCGCAGGTCCGGCGCCACCTGTTCGTACATGTCGATCTCGCCGGATTGCAGCGCGGCGGCGGCGGTGCCGGCATCCGGGATCCAGTTGAAGACCACGCGTTCGAAATGCGCCATCTTGGCGCCGCCGAGCAGGCTGGGCGCGGCGGGGTTCGGAACATAGCCGTCGAACCGCTGGTAGACGGCGCGGGCGCCGGAGAGGCGTTCGGCGGCCACCCAGCGATAGGGGCCCGACCCCACGACTTCCGTGAAGGGGCGGGCGGGATCGACGGTGGCGAAGCGTTCGGGGAAGATGAAGCAGGGGTAGGAGCTGGGCTTGCCGAGTGCTTCCAGCATCGGGCCGAAGCGCTGCTTCAGGCGGATCTCGAAGCGCCGGTCGTCCAGCGCCGTGATCGCGTCCGTCCGGTCCCGCAGCGTCTGGCCCAGCGTGTCCCGCGCCCACCAGCGCTGGATGGAGGCGACGGCGTCGCGCGCGCGGACCGGTTCGTTGTCGTGGAAGCGAACGCCGGGCCGCAGCGTGAAGATCCAGCGCAGCCCGTCATCCTCCACCATGTGCCCGGCGGCGAGCTGCGGGCGGATGACGAAATTCTCGTCCGGGCCGTAGAGCGTGTCCCAGCACATGTGGCCGTGGTTGCGCACGCCGTAGCTCGTCGTGCTCATCGGGTCGATGGAGGTGACGTCCGCCTGCGGCATGTAGCGCAGCGTGGTCGCGGCGCTGCCCTGGGCAAGGGCAGGGGCGGCGCGGGCGGCGAGGGGGGCGGCGGCGAGGGTGGTCAGCAGCGTACGGCGGCGCATCGAGGGAGACTCCCGGCTTACGGAGAGGCAAGGATGCCGGGCCTTGCCCAGCGCGCGCAATGCCGCGCATGATCCCGGCCTCAGGTTGGGAGAGAAAAGATCATGGCCCTGTTCGTTCCGCGCCGCGCCGCGCTGCTGGGTGCCGCCGCCGCGCTGGCATCGCCTTTCGTGCGGACCGCACAGGCGCAGCAGACCTTCGAATTCGTCGCGGGGTCGGTCGGCGGCGGATGGTACACCATCGCCGCCGGCTTCTCCTCGCTGATCGCGGAGGAGAATCCGCAGATCCGGCTGCGCGTCGTGCCGGGCGGCGGTCTCGCCAATTCCACCCGCGTGAACAACAACCAGTCCCAGGTCGGCTTCGGCATCGATGCCTTTGCCGCCGCCGCCGCGCGGGGCGAGGAACCCTACACGGCCAAGCATGAGAACATCTCCTCCCTTGGCGTCGGCTACAGCCCGACCGAGCACAATCTGATCCGCCGCGCCGATGCGGGGCCGGAGGGGATGCGGGAGATCCTGACCCAGCGTGGCCTGCGCATCGCCTGCCCGCAGCGGTCCAGCACGGATGAGATGACGCTGCAGCGCATCCTCCGCTTCCTCGGCACCAGCCCGGATGCCATCCGCAATTCCGGCGGCCGCTACCTCAACGGGTCCTATGCGGATATCGCGGCGGCCTACAATGACGGGCAGGTGGACTACCTGTATTGCGCGCTGGCCAAGCCGGCCGCGATCCTGACCGAGATCGGCCAGGGCCGCCGCGCGACGCGCCTGGTTGCCTGGCCGGAGGATGTGCGCAAGCACCTGCAGGATACCTTCGCCTACAACCAGGGCCTGCTGCCGGCGAACACCTACCCCAGCCTCGGCCAGACGCAGGACATGATGGTGACGACGATGGACACCGTCATCATGGTCCACAATTCCCTGCCAGAGCCCGTGGCCCATGGCATCACGCGGACCCTCATCAAGAATGCCGGGCCGCGGCTGACGCAGATCCACGCATCCTGCGCCGCCTTCAACCCGCGGGAGGCCTGGAAGTACAACGGCCTGCCGCTGCACCCCGGCGCCGCGCGCGCCTTCCGCGAAGCCGGCGTGATGCCGGCCTGAGGGGCACCCTGATCCTCGCACGCCGGAATGCGTGACCTTTCGGGCCCACTGAAGTGGGTGTGCTGGGCATGGGCCGCGGCGGCTGCCGCGGTCCATCTCTATTTCGGCGCGGTGGGCTTCCCCGAACCCATCCAGATGCGCGGGTTCCACCTGCTCGTCTTCGTGCCGATCCTGTTTCTTCTGTATCCGGCTCGGCCCGGGAAATCGCCGGCCACGCGGCCATCGCTGTTCGACTGGGGCTGGGCCATCGCGAGTGCGGTGCCCCATGCCTGGGTCATGTGGAACTGGATGGCGGTCGCGGACCGCATGGAATACGTCGATCCCTTCACGCCCATGATGATGGCGCTGGGCATCACCTGCATCGTCACGCTGCTGGAAGCGACGCGCCGCGCGGTGGAGCCTGGCCTGGCCTGGATGGTGGCGGGCTCGCTCGCCTACATGCAGTGGGGCTACCTGGTCCCGGGCATCTTCAATGCGCGCCCCTTCACGCCGCAGGAGATCGTCGAATCCGCCTGGCTGGTGCCGACGGCGGGCGGCGTCTATGGCCCGCTGACGGGCATCGTCGCCACCACCATCGCCGTCTTCATCCTGTTCGGCAGCTTCATGCAGGGCAGCGGCACGGGGCGGCTGTTCAGCAACCTCGGCGCCGCCGCCGCCGGCCGCTACACCGGCGGGCCGGCCAAGGTCGCCGTCATCACCTCCGGCCTCTTCGGGACGATGAGCGGTTCCTCCGTCTCCAACGTCATCACCACGGGGGCGATGACGATCCCGCTGATGAAGCGCATTGGCTACAAGCCGGCCGTCGCGGGGGGTATCGAGAGTGCGGCATCCGTCGGCGGCGCTCTGATGCCACCGGTGATGGGCGCGGCCGCCTTCGTGATGGCGGAGATCACCAACATTCCCTATGGCGACATCATCGTCGCCGCCGCCATCGGCGCGGTGCTCTACTACTTCGCCATCCTCTCCGCCGTGCATTTCGAGGCGAAGAAGAAGGGCATGACCGGCATGGCCCTGAAGGATATCCCCGCCTGGCGGGAAGTCCTGGCGGATGTCCACCTGGTGCTGCCGATCGCGGTCCTGGTCTGGATGATGGCGGAACGCTGGTCCGGCAACTACGCCGCCTTCTGCGCCACCGTCGCCATGGTCGTCGTCGCCATGCTGAAGAAGCGCACGCGGATGAGCCTGCGAGACATCGGGGAGAGTTTCGCGCAGGCGGGCCTGACCATGGCGCCGCTCGCGGTCTCCATCGCCGGCGCGGGCATCGTCGTCTCCGCGCTGACGGCGACCGGCATGGTCGTGGCCTTCGGCGGCATCATCAAGGGCCTGGCGGACGGCAACCTCGGCCTGCTGCTGGTGCTGCTGGCGCTGACGGTGCTGGTGCTCGGCCTCGGCATCCCGACGACGCCGGCCTACATCATCGCGGCCGCGATCGGCGTGCCGCAGGTGCTGGAACTCGGCCGCAGCATCGGCGTGGACCCGCTGGCGGCCCATCTTTTCGTCTTCTACTTCGCCGTGATTGCGGATGCGACGCCACCGGTGGCGGCGGCGGCCTTCGCGGCGGCGGCCATCGCCAAGGCCAGCCCCACCATCACCAGCGTGCACGCCACGCGCTTCGGCATCGCCGGCTTCACGGTGGGCTTCGCCTTCATCTACGACCCCGGGATCATGCTGCGCGGGTCGTTCACGGACATCTTCCTGGCGACGGGCATCCAGTTGGTGGCGCTCACCTTGATCACGGCCAGCTATGCGGGCTTCCTGCTGGCGAGTACCGGCTGGCCGCTGCGCATCGCGATGATGGTGGCGGGCCTGGTCGCCGCATTCGCGCATGTGCTGGACGATGTCGTGCGTTTCGGGATCGGTGTCGCCGTGCTCGGCGGGATCGCGGGATTCCAATGGGCCGCGGCACGAACCGCGCGCCTCGATCGGGGAGGGACGTGATGATCCGCAGGACATTGGCCGCATTGGTCGCGCTGGCCGCCACGGCGCTGCCGGCGGTGGCGCAGGGCGTCGTCTCCGCCGGGCCGACGCTGACGGCCGTGCGCGCCAAGGGCGTGGTGGATTGCGGCGGGCATCCCGGCGCGCCGGGCTTCGGCGTGATGGATAGCCGCGGCAATTATGCGGGGCTGGATGCCGATACCTGCCGTGCCGTCGCGGCCGCCGTGCTGGGCGATGGATCGAAGGTGCGCTTCACCACGCTCACCTCCTCCACCCGGATGACGGCGCTGCAGGCCGGGCAGATCGATGTGCTGCCCCGCACCACCACCTGGACCCATTCGCGCGACACGGCGAATGGCCTGAACTTCACGGCCGTGAATTTCTACGATGGCCAGGGCTTCCTGATCCGCCGCAGCCTGAACGTCACGCGCGCCACGCAGCTGGATGGCGCGACCTTCTGCGTCACCGCCGGCACCACCAGCGAACTCAACCTGGCGGATTGGGCGCGAGCGAACCGGCTGACCGTCCGCCCGCTGGTGTTCGAGAACAATGACGAGACGCGCCTGGCCTACCAGTCCGGCCGCTGCGACGTCTTCACCACGGATGCCTCCCAGCTCGCCGGCACGCGCACCGCGCTGCGCAACCCGGCGGAGCACATCGTGCTGCCCGACCTCATCTCGAAGGAACCGCTCGGCGTCGCGGTGCGGCAGGGGGATGACCAGTGGTTCGACATCGTGCGCTGGACGATCTTCGCCCTGATCGAGGCCGAGGAGCTTGGCGTGACGCAGGCCAATGTGGATGAGATGCTGCGCAGCGAACGCCCCGATGTGCGCCGCCTGCTGGGCGTCTCCGGCGACCACGGGCCCTTCATGGGGCTCGACCGGCGTTGGGCCTACAACGCCATCAAGGCCGTGGGGAACTACGGCGAGATCTTCGACCGCCACCTCGGCGCCGGATCGCCCGTGGGCCTGCCGCGCGGCGTGAACGATTTGTGGACGCGCGGCGGGCTGATGTACGCGCCGCCGATCAGGTAGGGCGCGCTTGCAGGGGGCTCTGCCCCCTGCACCCCCGCCGGGGGGCGTGGCGCCCCCCGGGCCCCGCCGGGACTTTACATGCAGAAAGGGAGGGGGGCCGAAGTGCCCCCCTCCCTTTCTGCATCTATTGCCGGTGGTCCAGGAGGCCCCCGCCTCCTGGTGGGTGGGGTGCGGGGAGGGCAACGCCCTCCCTGCGGCAACCCGTGCTACCGCCGCTCGTAGATCAGGCGCGCCCGCACGGTCCCCGGCAGTTCGCGCAGTTCCGCCAGGATCGCCTCGGCCTCCGCGCGGGCTTCGACGCTTTCGACCACGATGTAGCCGAGTTCGGAATCCGTCTGGTAGTACTGGGCGGTGATGTTCAGGCCGCGGCGGCCGAAGCTTTCATTGATGCGGGACAGCATGCCGGGCGCGTCCCGGTGCAGATGCGTCCAGCGCGCGCCGGCGGGGCGGACGGGAAGCTGCACCTGGGGCAGGTTGACCGATCCCATGGTGGCGCCGGTGTCGCTGTAGTCCACCAGCTTGCGGGCGACTTCCTGGCCGATGCGGTCCTGTGCCTCTGCCGTGCTGCCGCCGATATGGGGCGTCAGGATCACGTTGGGCAGGCCCTGGAGGGGGCTGGTGAAGGGGTCGCCGTTGCGCTTCGGCTCCACCGGGAAGACGTCCACGGCGGCGCCCAGGATGCGCTTTTCCCGCAGCGCATCGGCCAGCGCGTCCACGTCCACGACCGTGCCGCGGGCGTTGTTGATGAAGATGGCGCTGGGCTTCATCCAGCCGAGTTCCCGCGCGCCGATCATGCCGACGGTGTCGGGCGTTTCCGGCACGTGGATGGTCACGACATCGGCCTGGGACAGAAGGTCGCGCAGCGATGCGGCGGGCGACGCATTGCCATGCGGCAGCTTGCCGGTGTGGTCGTGGTAGAGCACGCGCATGCCGAAGGCTTCCGCCAGGACGGAAAGCTGGCTGCCGATATTGCCGTAGCCGATGATGCCGAGCGTCTTGCCCCGCATCTCCCAGCTGTTGGCGGCCGATTTGTCCCAGCCGCCGGTGTGGGCGCTGTTCGATTTCTCGACGATGCCGCGCATCAGCATGACCGCTTCCGCCAGCGTCAGCTCCGCCACGCTGCGGGTGTTGCTGAAGGGCGCGTTGAAGACGGCCACGCCGCGGCGGGCGGCGGCGGCCAGATCCACCTGGTTGGTGCCGATGCAGAAGCAGCCGATGGCGATCAGCCGGTCGGCGGCGGCCAGCACTTCCTCCGACACCTCGGTGCGGGACCGGATGCCGAGGATATGGACCCCCTTCACCGCATCGATCAGCGCCTGGCCCTCCAGCGCCTTCTTCTCCCGCACGATGGTCACGTAGTCGGCGGAGCCGAACAGGTCCACGGCGCTGTCCGCGATGCCTTCCAGCAGCAGGATGCGGATGCGGTCCTTGGGGAGGGAGATGCGGTCATTCATGGGGCGCGGGCATCCGGGGAGGATGGAGGGGGCGCCTGTCTGCCCCCGATGGCCGGGCGGGGCAAGGGTCGTGCGCCAGGACCGGGAGGGGGGGTGCCCTTCTCGTGAAATTCCCGTAACCTTATGTCACTCGGCTCCGGCGATTCCGGCGTCTATGGGTGCCGGCGGGCTGACAGGATGTTCATGCGGGCCGAAGGGGCGCGCGACAGGAGGGGTGGTGTGATGGCCGCGTCGCGGCATGGTTGATCTCCGCAAGCCGTCGCCCCTGGCGGGGGATGGGTTGGATGCCCTGGCCGAGATGGCGGGGGACGATCCGCGGGCGAGGGACGCGCTGGCGCGGGCGGGCCGTGTCGGGCTGCGGATCGGGCTCGCGGGCCCGGCTCTGCTGCTCTACGCCCTGTCGGCGGCGGAGGCGGTGCGCCGCGGCGATGACCCGGCGGCGCGCCTGGTGGCCGACCTCGCCCGGGCTGGGATCGAGGAGCCCTTCGCGGCTACCCTGCCGCCGGCATAGAGATCGGCATAGCGGGGGGTGCGGCGATGGCGGCTTCGGTGGTGGTCTTCGATGTCGGCAATGTCCTGATCGAATGGGACCCGGAGCACCTGTATCGCAAGCTGATCCCGGATGCCGCCGGGCGGGCCGATTTCCTGGCCCGCATCTGCACCATGGAATGGAACCTGGAACAGGATCGCGGCCGGCGATGGGCGGCGGCGGTGGCGGAACGAACCTCGCTGTTCCCGGACCAGGCCCCGCTGATCGCCGCCTACAGCGACCGGTGGCATGAGATGGTGCCCGGGGAGGTGCCGGGCAGCGTCGCGATCCTGGAGCGGCTGCGCGAAGCGGGCGTGCCGCTCTACGCCATCACCAATTTCTCCAGCGAGAAATTCGCGGAGGCGCAGGCCCGCTTCCCCTTCCTGACCCGCTTCATCGATGTGGTGGTATCGGCGGAGGAAGGGCTGCTGAAGCCCGATCCCGCCATCTATCGCCGGCTGCTGGACCGCAACGGGCTGGCCGCCTCGGATTGCCTGTTCATCGATGACAGCGAGAAGAACGTGATCGGCGCCCGTGCGGTGGGGATGCGGGCGCACCATTTCCGGGATGCGGCGGGGCTGGCGGCGGCGCTGCGGGCGGAAGGCCTCCCGGCCTAGCTGGCCAGGCCCGGAACCGCCTCCTCCTCCTGCCCCGGCAGGCGGTCGAGTGGCATCGTCAGGCGGCAGGCGAGGCCGGTGGCGCGCCATTCCAGGGACATGGTGCCGCCAAGCTGCCCGCGCGCCGTGCTATCCAGCACCCTGGTGCCGAAGCCGGTGCGCAGCGGCGGGGCCAGGATTGCCGGCCCGCCGGTCTCCACCCAGTCGAGGTGCAGCGCCTGCCCCTCCACCCGCCAGCTGACCAGCAGGCGGCCCGACTCCACCGACAGCGCGCCATGCTTCATGGCGTTGGTGGCGAGTTCGTGGACCAGCATGGTCAGCGGCTGCGCGGCCGCGGCTGGCAGCACCACAGCGGGGCCGCGCAGCGTGGCGCGGCTTTCCCGCTGGCCGTGCTCCACCAGGAAGGGGGCGATCTCGCCCTCCACCATGGATCGCAGATCGGCCCCCGCCCAGCGATCCTTGGCCAGCAGCGTCTGCGCCCGCGCCAGCGCGGCGACGCGGCCTTCGACGGCGCGGGCGAAGCTTGGCATGTCGGGCGCGCGGGTCAGGCGCAGCACGGCCTGCACCACCGCCAGCACGTTCTTGGCGCGGTGGTCCACTTCCCGCGCCAGCAGCGCCTGGCGTTCCTCCGCCTCCCGCCGCTCCGTGATGTCGAGCACGGATCCGACATGGCCGAGGTAGTCGCCGGTGGCCGCGAGGCGCGGCTGCGCGGCATCTATCGCCCAGCGCCAGACGCCATCGGCGCGCCGCAGCCGATAGTCCAGCCGCAATTCGGCGCGGTCCCGCACGGCATCGAGGAAGCGGGCCTTGGCCCGGACGCGATCATCCGGATGCACCGCCTCCAGCCACCCGGTGCCGAGGGCATTGGCGGGCGTCTGCCCGGTGAAGGCGTACCAGCTGCGGCTGAGATGGGTGCAGAAGCCGGTGCGGTCCGTGACCCACATCATCGCCGGCGCGGCATCCAGCAACGCGCGGAACCGGCCCTCATTCTCCCGCAGCCGGCGTTCGGCCAGGACCTGGCCGGTGGTCTCGATGCAGGAACAGAAGATGCCGGCGATCCGGCCATCCCTGTCATGCGCCGGGCTGTAGGAGAAGGTCCACCAGGTATCCTCCCGGTAGCCGTGGCGTTCCATGACCAGGTGCAGGTTCTCGCTCCAGGTCGCCTGGCCGGCCAGGGCCTGGCGGATCAGGGGCAGGAGGGCGTCCCAGATCTCCGGCCAGACCTCCTGGAAGGGGCGGCCTTGGGCCTGCGGGTGGCGCGCGCCGAGGATCACGGCGTAGGCATCGTTGTAGTGGAAGGCCAGCGCCGGGCCCCAGGCCACGAACATCGGCTGGCGGGACTGCCGCATCAGGCGGAGGATGGTGTCCAGCGCGGTCGAGGCGGTGAGCCCGGCATCCGGCGCGCCCGTCGTGGGCCGGGCGCCGCCCATATCCTCAACGCCCATGCAGTGTGTCTCTCGGCTGCCAGCGGCCGCGCCCGGCGCCACGGGCCGGGGCAGGCCTTGATCCGGCATAGCAGGGCGGGCCGCGCGGGGCCGATTCAACTTACCCGGAGCATCCTGCCCCGGTTCCGCAACCTCAACGGTTCGCCAGCTCCGCCAGCACCTGCGCCAGCACCCGCGCGCCGTTCGCGACCTGGGCGGGCGTGCTGTATTCCGCGGGGTGGTGGCTGACGCCGCCGCGGGAGGGGATGAAGATCATCCCGGTCGGGCAGACCGGCACCAGGAACTGCGCATCGTGGAAGGCGCCGGAGGGCATGCGGCGGCTCTTCAGCCCCTGGGACCGGGCGGCGCCCTCGATCAAATCCTGCACCATGGCGTCGAAGCGGGCGGGCAAAGCGTGGAAGCGTTCCGTCACCGTGGCACGGCAGGTGGTCAGCGCGGCCTTGACCGTCGCCTCGATCGCATCGCCCTTCGGCAGCAGCACCGCGGGGTCCGGGTGGCGGAAATCGATGGTGAAGCGCGCGCGGTCGGCGACCGTGTTGCTGGAATTGGGGCCGACCTCGATCCGCCCCACGGTGAAGCGCAGCACGTCCGTCGGGTCCGCCATCAGCGCGTTCAGCGCGTTGATGACGCGCACCATGTCCTGCACGGCATCGCGGCGGAGCGAGAGCGGCGCAGTGCCTGCATGGTCCGTCTTGCCCTCGATCTCCACCAGGAACCAGCGGCTGCCCTGGATGCCGGTGACGACGCCGATATCCAGCCCTTCCGATTCCAGCAGCGGGCCCTGTTCGATATGCGGCTCGACATAGGCGAAGGGGCGCGGCCCCTCCACGATGCCGAGCCTGCGGCGCGGGATATCCGCTTCCGCGGCCAGCAGCGCCGCGAGTTCGTCGCCGAAGCGCAGCCCTTCGCTGTCCGCCGTGTCGTCCCAGGTATCGGGCGGGCGGTGGCCGGACCAGGCCATGCTGCCCATGCAGCCCGGCGCGAAGCGGCCGCCTTCCTCATTGGTCCAGGCCACGACCTCGATCGGGCGCCTGGTGGCTATGCCGGCTTCCCGGATCGCCTGCACCGCCTCCAGCGCCGCCAGCACGCCCCAGATGCCGTCGAAGCGGCCGCCATTGGGCTGGCTGTCCATGTGGCTGCCGGCCATGACCGGGGCGGCGTCCTTCTCCGTCCCCTCATGCCGCAGGAACAGATTGCCCAGCACATCGACGGAGGGCTTGAGGCCGAGCGGCAGCGCCCAGGAGAGCAGGAGGCGGCGCGACTCCCGGTCCAGCTTCGTCAGCGCGGCGCGGTTCACGCCCTGATGGCCATCGGCATCGGTGAAGCCGCCGAGCCGCGCCATCTGCGCGATGCGGTCCCATTGCCGGGTTTCGGACACGGCGGCGACGAGGTTGGGCGCGGCTTCGACCGATGTGCTGTCCGATGCGGCCATGCCTGCTGTCCCCTGTCCCTACGCGCCCCTGTTTGGCGGGGAACAGGCGTCAGATCAACGGGGTGGGGCGGGCGCTGGCAGGGTGTTGCGCGGGGGCGCCGCCCTGCGCCAGGCCATCCAGCGCCAGCAGCGCGCCCGCCAGTTCCTCCACCAGGATCGGCTTGCGCAGCACCAGCAGCAGCGGGTCGATGGCGACGCGGCCGGCCAGCTGCCCGTCCAGCGTTTCCTCCAAATTGCCGGTCAGCAGGATGGCGGGCATGGGGGTGGGCCCGGAAGCGTCCCGGACGGCGTCGATCAGCGCCAGGCCGGTGATCCCGGGCATCTCGTAATCCGTCACCACGATATCCGGCCGCTCCCCGGCCGAGAGCAGGGACAGCGCGCCCGCGCCCCCACTGGCGCGCAGCACGGTGAAGCCCTGTTCGCCCAGGCTTTCCGCCAGGAAGTCGCGCACCAGCGCATCGTCATCCACCAGCAGGATGCGCAGCGGTCGGGCGGGCGCCAGCAGCGCGGCCGCGGCCGGCTCCCGCAAATCCTGCGCCTCGGCGGCGGGCAGCCAGATGCTGATGGCGGTGCCGGCGCCCGGCACGCTGTCGATCGCCATGGCGCCCGCGGATTGCTCCGCGAAGCCCCGCGCCATGGCGAGCCCCAGCCCGGTGCCCGCACCGGCGCCTTTGGTGGAGAAGAAGGGCTCCCCAGCCCTGGCCAGGACCTCCGCCGTCATGCCCGCGCCGGTGTCCCGCACCGTGAACTTCACGTAGTGCCCGGGGTCCAGGCCATGCAGCCCCGCCGCCGTCACCCGTTCCTCGGTGGCGCTGATGGTCAGGGTGCCGCCGCCCGGCATCGCGTCCCGCGCATTGGTCGCCAGGTTCACCAGCACGGTTTCCAGCTGGCCCCGATCCGTCACCAGCGCGGGCAGGGGCTCCTCGGCCTCGATCACCACCGTCACGCGCCCGCCCAGCGTGTGCCACAGGATCTCCTGCAGCCCGCGGGCGAGGCTGGCGGGATCGACCGGCTCCAGCCGCAATTCGCCGCGCCGGGCGAAGGACAGCAGGCGGCGCGTGACGGAGGCGCCGCGCTGCGTCGCTTCCTCCACCATCTGCGCGAGGTGCCGCACGGCATCGGGGCTTTCGGCGCGGCGGCGCATCAGGCTCGCCCCGCTCTGCACCGCCTGCATGATGTTGTTGAAGTCATGCGCGACACCGCCGGCGAGCTGCCCGAGGGCGCGCAGCCGGAGATCCTGCGCGAGCTTGAGCTGCACGGCCTCCCGCGCCGCCACCTCCAACCGCACCCGGTCCTCGAGCGAGGCATTCATCCGGCGCAACTCCTCCGCCAGCCCCGCGCTGCGGGCCTTCTCTTCCTCCAGCCGGTTCACGGCGGCGTTCATGAAATCGATGACGAGGACGTCAACCAGCAGGATGGCGATGAAGAAGCCGATCGCGATGACATCGGCCGTGGTGGCCAGGGCGAAGGAGTGGACCGGCGGGATGAAGAAATACCAGGCCGCCAGGGTGCTGAGCGCGCCGGTGAGCAGCCCGGGGCCCATGCCGCCGAAATAGGTGGCCAGCAGCACGGCGGGGAAGAAGGTCAGGAACGGGAACCCCGCCGGCGGCAGCACCCCGGCCAGCGCAAAGCGCCCCGCCAGCGCTGCGGCGAACAGCGCGATGCCGAGCAGATGCCCCCGCAGCGTGCCCGGTCCGACGGCGCGGCGGGATTGCAGGCCGGACCGGAGGCGGGACCACGGGGCTTGGTTCAGGGGGGCCTCTTTCAGGCGGGGGAATGCCGGACGGCGCCTTGTGCCGGCAGAAGGCCCACGGGAAGGGCCAGCGTCAAGCAATCCGCGGCCTGTCGCGGCGTTGCTGTCGCCGCCGCCCGCCCGTCAGGGCAGCCGCACCGTCAGGCCCAGCTGCCGCGCGCCCTCCGACGGTCCCGCGCCCATCAGGCCCGTCATTTCCCCGAAGGCCATGGGGCGGGGCGGGCGGAGGGTGAATTCGATCTCGCGCGGCTGGCGAATGAATTGCGCGACGGCCTCCCGCACCGCGACGAAGGGGTCGGGCCCCGTGGCGGCCGGCGCGGGGCCCGCCTTGCCCCCGGCGGCGGGCGCCGGGGCGCCCTTGGTGGCGGGCGGCGCGGCGCCGCGGCGGGGGGGCGGTGCATCCCCCGGCAGGGGCATGGCCATCACCATCTGGGCCCATTGGTCGCGGATCCGCGCTTCCGGCACCCGCTGCTGGCGCGCCTGCCAGCTGATGGCGCGGCCGAGCAGCCCCTGGTCCCGCCAGGACAGCGTCACCTCCTCCACCCGCGCATTCATCAACGCGGCCGCCTGGGCATCGGGGTCCAGCGTGGTGCCGGGCAGGGGGGCGGGCATGTCGCGGAAGCGGCCCGCCAGCGTCAGCGTCCCGGCCTCGTTCCACCGGGTCCGCCACGGGCTGAGGGCGAGGACACCGCCGGCGCGGGCGAGCGTGGCGCGCATCTCCATCCCCCCCGCGATTTCCGTGAAGCCCAGCTGTTCCAGCGGCGGCGCGGTGCCGCGCGGCAGCGTCACGCGCAGCCCGTCCACCACCAGGGAGCCCCCGATCACGCCATCGGCCGCCACGCTGCCATCGGCCTGGATGCGGCCCAGGCTGAACAGCGGCGCGCCATTGGCTTCCGCGGTGATCCCCTCCAGCTGGATCAGCTGCGGGACGCCCGGCGCCGGGTCCGGCGGCTGGATGTTGGTGGACCAGGCGGTGGCCAGCCCCGCGGCATCGATGCCCTGCACCACGACGCGGCCCAGGCGGAAGACGCCCGGCCCCATGGTGCCGAACTGGGTGCCGACCGAAAGCCCCTCCATCGCCAGGTCCATCAGCCGCCCCGGCACGAAGTCCCGCAGCGCCAGGCGGCCGAGCGACACATCGACCTGCTTCTCCTCATCCGCCACCCTGATCCCTTCGAGGTTGGCGCTGCGCAGCGTGAAGTCCTTGATGTCGAAATCCTGGCCGGGGGCGGGCATGGTGACGCCCGCGACCGTGATGCGCCCGACGCGGCCGCTGTTCCGGTTGCTGCCGGCGCCCCGGAATTCCAGGCCCTCCAGCGACGCCTGGCCGAGCGCGCCGGGGGCGTAGCCCTCGGCGCTCAGGCGGCCCAGCGTCAGCGTGCCGTCGGCGCTGAGGATGTTCAGCGCCTCCGCCTCCAGCACCCCGATCTCCAGCCGCGCCAGGTCCAGGCCCTGCCCGGCGGCAGGGATGGGCACGCCGCCCAGGACCAGCCGGGCGACCTCCGTGCGTTCGCCCTTGCCCTCGGTCAGCAGCAGGGCGCGGAACTCTGCGCGGCCGAGGCGCGCGTCGGAAACCTCCTGCAGCAGCACCTCCGCCACCGTGACCCGGCGGTCGCCGCCGGTCATCACCACATCGGTCAGCCGCGTGCGGCCGGAGACGGGGTCGACCTGGCGCGTCCCCCAGACGATGCGGGCATCGGGCCCGATCGCGACGCGCAGGCGTTCGATCGCGGCATCCACGCGGCGCTCGGCCTCCGCCTGGGCGACGGCGCCGGCGACCGGCAGGGCAAGCCCGCCAACCACGGCGAGGATGACAAGGCGACGGCGCATCGGCGGACTCCCGGCTTGGACGTGCAGCGTAGCCTAAGATAATCCGTGGGGGTTACGAAGTGGCGGAGCAGCGGGCACGGCAAGGTGAATGGCCCCCGGGCCACGCCGGTGGGAATGCCCGGGGGATTGGGGAGGCGGGCGGGCATGACGATGGTTTCGGCAGTGGACCGGCTGCGCGCCGCGGCGCCCGGCATCTTCGCGCGGTCGACCCATCCGGCCAGCGGCATCGACAGCTGGCTGCTTCGGATGCCGCCCTCGGTCTCCTCGCAGACGCTCTATTTCGGCAAGCCGTCCTGCGACGACGGGCTGCGCTTCCTCTGGTTCGCCTGGTTCACGCCCTGGGCCGGGTCGGCCAAGGCGGGGCGGATGCTGGGCGTCGTGGACCTGGAACGCGGCACGGTCACGCGCCTGCCGGACCACCAGTTCAGCGATGGCGGGGCGGCGGCGGACCCGGCGACGGGGGATCTGGTCTGGGCGAACAACCGGGATCTCTGGCGCCGCGGCCCCGATCCCGAAGCGGTGCCGCGCCACCTCGGCTGCCTGCCCTTCGAGATGACGCACCGCCGCCTCCTCCAGCGTCTGGTCACCCAGCCCAGCATCAGCGCGGACGGGTCGCGGCTGCTGCTCGATTCGCGGATCGGCACGCGCTGCTTCATCGGCGCGCTCGACCTGGCCGATGGCGGGTATGAGCCCTGGTTCTGCAGCCCGTCCCACTTCAACCATGGCCAATTCTCGCCCACCGATCCGGAACTGGTGCTGCTGGCGCGGGAGGATGAGGTGGACATGACCTCCGGCGTCAGCGAGCCCTATGAGCACCGCATGTTCTTCTACCGCCGGTCCGGCAGCTTCGGGCCGGTCGGCCCGCCCGGGCGGAAGGCGGGGCATGAGGTGTGGGGCGCGGATGGGCGTGCCGTGTGGTTCGTCGATTTCCGCCAGGGGGTGATGCGCTTCGACATCGCCAGCGGGGCGGCGGAGCTGGTCTGGCGCGGGACCGGCTGGCACACCCATGCCAGCGCCTGCGAACGCTATGTCGTGGCCGACCACCGGATCGGCGAGAACAAGGGCGGCCCCGCCTGGCTGCTGCGCTTCCTGAACCGGGACACCGGCCGATCCATCGAATTCGCGCGCATGACGCCGCCGGTGGAGGATGAGCTGCACCGCCACCCCCATCCCCGCTTCTGCGCCCGCGACCAGGCTGTGATCTACACCACGCTGGTGGAGGGGCGGACCTCGGTCGCCATCGTGCCCACCGCCGACCTGATCGCGGCCACGGCTTAACCGGTTATTGGCGGGGCCGCGGCTATGCCGGGCGGGACCCCCGGCAACAGGCCGGCGGGCACCCCCGGCCGCAGGCCGGCGAGCAGAGGCCCCGCAGGATGCACCACAGCGCGCCCGACAATCCCCTGTACCTGCGGTTCCTGCAGGGCAGGCAGGACCAGCCGCCGATCCACAAATGGCACCATTACTTCGAGGTCTATCACCAGGCCTTCGCGCCCTTCCGCGGCAGGCCGGTGACGATGCTGGAGATCGGCGTGCAGCGCGGCGGGTCGCTTCGCATGTGGCAGGACTACCTGGGCCCGCAGGCGCGCATCTTCGGCATGGATATCGACCCGGCGACGGAAGCCCATGGCCTGCCCGGCGCCAAGGTCTTCGTGGGGGACCAGGCGGACCCTGATTTTCTCCGCGCCGCGCTGGCGGAAATGGGGCCGCCCGACATCGTGCTGGATGATGGCGGCCACACCGCCCGCCAGCAGATCACCACCTTCGATGTCCTCTACCCCGCCATGCGCCTGCCCGGCGCCTATCTGATCGAGGACACCCACACCGCCTTCTGGGGCGGCCCCTTCGCCGATGACCCGCAGGGGCGGTCGATCTACGACGTCGCCTTCGGCGTCTGCCAGCGCCTGCATGAATGGACGGGGCGCGCGGGGTCGATGGACCGGCTCGGCATCCCGCCCGGGGAACGGGGGGCGGCGGACGCGGTCAGCGATCTGTGCCGCACGACCGAAAGCGTCAGCTTCTTCGACAGCATGATCCTGTTCCGGCGGGGGGAGCGGGCGGAGCCCTGGCACGAGGTGCGGTAGCCCCCTTGCCCCCTGGGCCCCGTTTCGCGATTGTTGCAGCGCAAAACGGCGCCCTTCGGCGCCGGGGGCAAAACGGCGCCAATCCGCGCCGGGGACAGAACGGCGCCGCGATGCGCCCCAGGGATGCCGATGGACCTCGCCTACCTCTCCGACTGGGCCAGCCTGCTCATCCGGTGGCTGCACCTGATCACCGGCATCGCCTGGATCGGCACCAGCTTCTACTTCATCGGCCTGGACAACCAGCTGGACCCGCCGAGGGACGGCAACCCCCGCGTGAAGGGGGAACAATGGGCGATCCATGGTGGCGGCTTCTACCGGAAGGAGAAGTACCTGAATGCCCCGGCGCAACTGCCGGAGAAGCTGCACTGGTTCAAATGGGAAGCCTACTGGACCTGGATCAGCGGCTTCTCGCTGTTCATGCTGATCTACTGGGGCCAGGCCTCCACCTACCTGGTCGATCCGGCGGTGATGAACCTCTCGCCCGGCGTCGCGGTCGCGATTTCCGCGGCGATGCTGGTGGGCGGCTGGGTGGTCTATGACCTGGTCTGCAAGTCGAAGTTCGCGGAGAATGAGCGCAACCTGTCGATCTTCGGCGTCGCGCTGCTGGTGGTCTCCGCCTTCGTGGCCTGTCACATCTTCAGCGGGCGTGGGGCGTTTCTCCAGATCGGCGCGATGACGGGGACGATCATGGTGGCGAATGTCGCCATGGTCATCATCCCCGGGCAGCGGAAGATGGTCGCCGCCATGCAGGCGGGGCAGGAGCCCGATCCGAAATACGGCCGCTGGGGCAAGCAGCGCAGCGTCCACAACACCTACCTGACGCTGCCCGTGCTGTTCCTGATGATCAGCCCGCACTACCCCATGACCTGGAGCAGCGACTGGAACTGGGTGGTGCTGCTGGCCATCACCCTGGCCGGCGCGCTGGTGCGGCAGTTCTTCGTGCTGCGGCAGATCGGCAAGAACCAGGTGATGCTGCCCGCCATGGCCATTGCCGTGATCGTGGTGCTGGCGATCATGCTGATGCCGAAGCGCGGGCCGGACATCGCCGGCATGGATGTGCCCAGCTTCGCGGAGGTCCAGGCCATCACCGCATCCCACTGCGCCTCCTGCCACGCCGCCCGCCCGACCTTCGAGGGTATTGCCGCCGCGCCCAAGGGCGTGCGTTTCGACGACCCCGCGCAGATCCGCCGCTGGGCCCAGGCCATGCGCCAGCAGGTGGCGACGGAGGCGATGCCGCCGGGCAACATGACGGAGATGACGACGGAGGAACGGCAGAAGATCCTCGCCTGGGTCGCGGCAGGGGCGAGAGCCGACTGACATGAAGGCCAGCGCGCTGACCACCCATATCCTCGATACCGCCTCCGGCCGGCCAGCCCAGGGCGTGCGCGTCGAGTTGTTCCGGCTGCAGGGCGAGGCCCGCGTGAAGGTGACGGAGGCGCTGACCAACGCCGATGGCCGCACCGATTCGCCGCTGATGAATGCCGCCGATTTCGTCGCCGGCACCTACGAGTTACGCTTCCACATCGGCGCGCATTTCGGGGGCGAGGGGTTCCTGGACCAGGTCCCGATCGTGGTGACGCTGCGGGAGGGGGAGGGGCATTACCACGTGCCGCTGCTCTGCACGCCCTGGAGCTACGCGACCTACCGCGGGTCCTGATCCCCGTCTTGCCCCACCTGCCATGCGCGGGCAGGCTGGCGGCATGGGGGAACGACCGATGATGACCGGTGCCGAATGGCTGGCGGGGAGCCTCGCGGCATCCGGGCAGAGCCATGTTTTCTTCGTCGATGCGGTGCTGCGGCCGACGCTTCTGGCGCTGTCGCGGCTCGGCGTGAAGCCGGTGCTGGCGCATACCGAGAAAGCCGCCGTCTACATGGCGGATGCCTATGGCCGCGTCAGCGGCCGGCCGGGCGTGGTGGCGGCGCAGTCGGTGGGGGCGGCGAACCTGGCCGCCGGGTTGCAGGATGCGTATCTCGCCCGCAGCCCCGTCATCGCGCTGACCGGCCGCAAGCCGCACGCCGCCCAGCACCGGAACGCCTACCAGGAAGTGGCCCATGCGCCACTGTTCCAGGCCGTGACGAAATTCTCGGCGGAGGTGGCGGAGGCCGCGCATCTGCCGCGGCTGTTGCGCCAGGCCTGGGCGGCGGCGGTGTCCGTCCCCGTCCGCCCCGTCCATCTCGACCTGCACGGGCTGATGGCGGAGGTGGTGGAACAGGGGCGGGTGAGCGAGCCGCCCGCCGACCTCTCCGCGCTGGTCGCGCCCCGCTTCCGGGGTGGCCCGGACCCGGATGCGGTGGCCGCCGCCGTCGCCGCGCTGGGGGCCGCGCAGCGCATCGTGATCGTGGCCGGCGACGGCGCCATGCTCTCGGGCTGCGGGGCGGAGGTGCTGGCCCTGGCGGAGGCGCTGGAGGCGCCGATCCTCACCACCCTCGGCGCCCGCGCCCTGCTGCCGACGGCGCATCCCCGCGTCGCGGGCGTGGCCGGTTCCTATTCCGCGCCGCCGGCCAACAAGGTCCTGGAGCAGGCCGGCCTGGTGGTGCTGGTGGGCTGCGACACCGGCGACCAGATGACGCATGGCTGGCGCCTGCCGCGCGCCGGCGTGCCGATCGTGCAGATCGATGCCGACCCGCTGGAATTCGACCGCAGCCTGCCCGCAACGGTGGCGCTGTTGGGCGATCCGCGCGCAGTGCTGTCCGAAGTCCTGGACCAGCTCGGCCGGCCGGATCGCGACAATGCCTTCGCCCGCGAAGCCGCGGCGATGGTCGCGGCATGGCGCGCCGGCGTTGCCCCGCGCCTGGCCAGCAACGCCGTGCCGATCGACCCCGCGCGGCTCTGCGCGGAGATCAGCGCGGCGCTGCCGGCGGATGGCATCCTGGTGGCCGATACCGGCTATTCCGGCATCTGGACCGGCACGATGATCGATCTCGCGGGCCCGGGCTACCAGCGCGCCGCGGGCTCGCTCGGCTGGGCCTTTCCGGCGGCGCTGGGTGCCAAATGCGCGGCGCCCGACCGCCCCGTGCTCTGCTGGTCCGGCGACGGCGCCTTCCACTACCATCTGGCGGAGCTGGAGACGGCCAAGCGCCTCGGCATCGCCGTCGTCTGCGTCGTCAACAACAACCAGGGCTTCGGCCAGGGCTGGCCCAACCTGCGCCGCGCCGCGGGGAATGATCCGGCGGCGGCGGCGGAGCTGCTGCGCTTCGGCGACCACGCCGATTTCGCCGCCATCGCCCGCGGCTTCGGCCTGCGCGGCATCGTGGTGGAACGCCCGGAGGATATCGGCCCCGCGCTGCGCGAGGCCCTGGCCTCCAGCGAGACGGTCGTGATCGATGTGCGGACGGACATCGAAGCCCGCGCCCCCGAACCCTACACACCGACGGAGTAGTTCAAGGCATGGCCATCAAGGTCGCGGTGATCGGCGCCGGCACGATGGGGCACGCCCTCGCGCTGGTCTATGCGCTGGGCGGGCATGAGGTGCGGCTGACCGACAGCGCCATGGCGACGCTCGACAAGGCGGGCCCGCTGATGGAGACGGCGCTGGCTACGCTAGTGCAGGCCGGGGAGGCGCCGGCGGATCGCGACGCCGCCTGGCTTCACGGCGCCGTCACCCGCCTGCCGACGCTGGCGGAGACGGTGGAGGATGCGGACCTGATCGTGGAAGCGATCATCGAGAAGCCGGACGCCAAGCGCGTGCTGTTCGACCAGATCGACGCGGTGGCGCCGATGTCCGCGATCATCGCCAGCAACACCAGCTACCTCGATCCCTTCCCGCTGATCCCGGCGCGGCGCCAGGCGCGGGCGATCATCATGCACTGGTACACGCCGCCCTACCTGGTGGATCTGGTGGACATCGTCGGCGGACCGGAATGCGACCCCGCCTGCGTGGCCTTCGCCCGCGAACTCTGCCTCGCCATGGGCAAGGCGCCCGTGGTCATGCGGAAATTCGTCCCGGGCTACATCGCCAACCGCGTGCAATCCGCCATGGGGCTGGAGATCCAGAAGCTGCTGGATGAGGGTGTGGCGACGGCGGAGGAGATCGACACGGCGATCATCGAGGGCATCGCCCTTCGCCTCCCCATCCTCGGCATGCTGGCCAAGGCCGATTTCACCGGGCTTCCCTTCATGCAGGCGAGCCTCTCCAACCGCATGTACGAACCGCCGCCGGTGCGGGGGAAGTGCGAGGCGGTGGACGCGCTGGTGGCCGAGGGCAAGACCGGCGTCATGGCCGGCGCCGGCTTCTACGATTGGGGAGGACAGGACCCGGCCGCGCTGTTCGAGGCGCGGGACCGGCGGCTGATGGAATTGAAGCGCGCGATCCGGCGGATCGGTACGATGGCGGGCCAAGGGCGTCAAGAAGGACGAAGCGCATGATCACCTACGACCTCAAGGGCCGCGCCGCGCTGGTCACGGGCGGTGCATCGGGCATCGGCTACGCCACCGCCACGCTGCTGGCCCGCAGCGGCTGCGCCGTCGCCATCAACCACCTGGCGGATGATCCGCGCGGGCCGGAAGCCGTGGCCAGGCTGGCGGCGGAGACGGGGGCGCGGGTGATCTCCGCCCCGGGTTCCGTGGCCGATGCCGTGGGCGCGGCGGCGATGGTGGACAAGGCGGTCGCCGATCTCGGGCGTCTCGACTACCTCGCCAACAACGCCGGCACCCCCGGCACGCGCACCTCCGTCGCGCCGCATGAACTGGACCGGCTGACGGAGGAACTCTGGCAGGCCGTGATCGAGGTGAATCTGCTGGGCGTCTTCCGCTGCGCCAAGGCGGCTGCGCCGGCGCTGCGCGCGTCCCGCGGCGCCATCGTCAACACCGCCTCCATCGCCGGCATCAATTCGGCCGGGTCGTCCATGGCCTATGGCGCGACCAAGGCCGGCGTCATCAGCCTGACGAAGAACCTGGCGCGCGGCCTGGCGCCGGAGGTCCGGGTGAATGCGGTGGCGCCGGGTGCGGTGGACAGCACCTGGATGATCGAATGGACGAACGAACAGCGCGCGTCGTCCATCGACAACGCCCTGCTGAAGCGCCGCTGCACGCCGGAAGATCTGGCGGAGGTGATGGTCTTCCTGCTGGCGGGTGCCGCGATGGTCACGGGCCAGACGGTGGTGGTGGATGGCGGGCTGACGGTGTGAGGGCGCTGCCCGGCGCCGTCCTGTTCGACATGGACGGCGTCCTCGCCCTCAACAGCCATTTCCACACCCAGGCTTGGCAGCGCTACGCGGCCGAACACCTCGGCATCGCGATCGGCGACGACGATGCCCGCATCCATGGCGGCCGGAACGCGGACATCCTCGCCGCCCTCACGGGCCGCCAGCCCGGCGCTGCGGAAGTCGAGGCCTGCGACCGGCTGAAGGAGGGCACGTATCGCCGCCTAGCCAGGGGCGCGATCCGGCCGGTGCCGGGACTGATGGCCTATCTCGATCATCTCGCCGCGCATCGCGTCCCCTGCGCGGTGGTGACCAGCGCGGGCGTCGAGAATGCGGATTTCGTCCTCGCCGAACTCGGCATCGCCGCCCGCTTCGCCGCGCGGGTGACGGCGGAGGATGTTCGCGCGGGCAAGCCACATCCCGAGCCCTACCAGCAGGGCGCCCGCCGCCTCGGCATCGATCCCGCCGCCTGCCTGGTGCATGAGGATGCGCCGGCCGGCGTGCGGTCCGCGATTGCCGCGGGCTGCCAGGTGGTCGCGCTGACGACGACGGTGGTGCCGGCTGTGTTGCGGCAGGCCGGGGCCGCGCGACTGGTCGCGGATTTCGACGAGTGGCTGGCGCAGCTCGCGATCTCGGGCGACGACGCCTCAAGCTGAGGCATGGCTGCCGCGCGGCGGGCGATGCTTGTTTTCGTTTGCCCGAGGGCTTGCCTTCGCTAGAAGGCGCCGATGGACAACAGCATGGCCACCCGGCCCCGCAGCACGCTGAAGGGCGATGCCTATCGCGCCTATGAGGAACTGCCCCCGGTGGTGCGGCGCGCCTTGCAGGAATCGCTGGTGGATTGGTGCCCGCTGCGCGCGCGGGAATGGCATGTGCGCCTGCTGAAGCAGCAGCGCCTGAAGCCCGCCCAGGCGGCGGAGGCGCTGGTCCAGGCGATCCGCGGGCATGACCAGGCGGAGGTCGCGGCCTTTGCCCGCACCTGGGCGAAGGGCGCCAAGGCCTATCCGCATCTGGCGGCGGAGGCGACCTTGCAGCGCTACGCCGGCCCGGAAGGCATCCCGGTGCCGAAGCCGGTTGTCATCGCGAAGCCGGTTGCCAGCCCGAAGCCTGCCGCGCCCCCGCGCAAGGCGAAGCCCGCGCCCCAGCCACGGCAGAAGCCGCGGCCCAAGGCGAAGGCCAAGCGCGCCGCCGGGCGCCGTTCCCGCCGCTGAGGCCTATCGCGCCGCGGTCGATCCCCGCACCACCTGCCGCCCGCTGAGCATCACCTTCCGAACGGGCGCACCCGGGTCCCGCAGCCGGTCGAACAGCAATTGCATGGCGCCGCGGCCGATTTCCTCCAGCGGCTGCTCCACCACGGTCAGCCCGGGTTCCACCAGCTCCGTCCAGGGCTCATTGTCGAAGCCGCAGAGCGCGACGTCGCTCGGCACGCGCAGCCCCGCCTGGCGGCTGGCGCGCAGCGCGCCCAGCAGCAGCAGCGAATTGGCGGCGAGCAGCGCGCCGGGCGAAGCCTCCCGCAGCACGGCCAGCGCGGCCTCGGCGGGCGGCGTCGCGGGGGGGATGAAGCGGGCATCGGGCGCCAGGCCGTGGCGGGCCATGCCGGTGGCGTAGCCCTCCGCCCGCGCGCGGCCGGTGTCGCTCGTCTCCCCGAACAGGCCGGTGATGCGGCGATGGCCCTTGGCGACCAGGTGGTCCACCAGGCCGGAAGCGGCCTCCGCATTGTCCAGCAGCACGCTGTCGAACAGGCCGGGTGGGCCGGCGCGGTCGATCAGCACGGTAGGCAGGTCCAGCGCCATCCCCGCCAGGCGCTGAGCCGTCGCGCGCGTCGGCGCCATGATGAGGCCCGTGACGCGCTCCTCCTGCATCAGCTGCAGGTAGCTGGCCTCCCGCGCCGGATCGCGGTCCGAATCGCAGAGGATGACGCGCAGCCCGGCCTCGAAGGCCGCGTGTTCCACGGCGCGGGCGACGCCGGTGAAGAAGGGGTTGGCGATGTCGGCGACCATCAGGCCGATCGTGCCGGTTTCCTGCGACCGGAGCCGCCGCGCGGCCAAATTGGGGCGGTAGCCCGTGGCGCGGACGGCCTGCATCACCTGTTCGCGAAGCGCGTCGCTGATCGGCCCCTTGCCGAGCGCACGGGATACGGTGGCGGGCGCGACGCCGGCGGCGCGGGCCACGTCCTTGATGCCCACGGCAGGCTGGGGTGGGGAGGGGGATGTGATCGATTTCATCGGCTGGACCGCAGCATGACGAAGCACGGCCCTCGCTTCAACGGCCATCACGCCGCAGTGGTCATGATCTCTTAAAAATTCTTTGACAGGCGATGTGAAAACGTTTTCATTACCAGCAACCAAGCGTCAGGCAGGAAACTCCCCATGGCCCCGATCGCGTCCGCCAGCCCCTCCATGGCCATCGCGCCGGATCTCGTGCGCCTCGATGCCCGGCCCGCCGACAAGCAGGACGCCATCCAGCAGCTGGGCCAACTCCTCGCCGCCGCCGGCTGCACCGACCCCGCCTATGCCGCCAGCATGGAAGGGCGGGAGAGGGCGGCGAACACCTTCCTCGGCCATGGCGTTGCCATCCCGCACGGCCTGGCCGCAGACCGGCACCTGGTCCGCCGCAACGGCCTGGCCATCCTGCAGGTGCGCGATGGCATCGAGTGGAATCCAGGCCAGCGCGCGCACCTCATCGTCGGCATCGCGGCGGCGTCGGACGAACACATCGCCATCCTCCGCCGCCTGACTAGGTTGATGCAGGATGAAGCCGCGCTGGCCCGCCTGTTCACGGTGGAGGATGCCGGCGCCATCATCGCCGCCCTTGGCGCCGAGGCGCCCGAAGCCCCCGCCGCCGCCGCGACGGATTTCGCGGAGCGTTTCGACTGGGTGCTGGACTACCCCGCCGGCCTGCATGCCCGCCCCGCCACGCGCTGGGTGGAGGCGGCCCGCGCGACGGGCGCGCGCATCCAGGTGCGCCACGGCGCCCAGGCCGCCGATGCCGGCGCGCTGATCGCGCTGCTGCAACTGGGTCTCCGCCCGGGGGATGCCGTCACCATCTCCGCGGAGGGCCGGGACGCCGCCGCCGCGCTGGCGCGCTTCCGCGCCACCATCACGGGCCTCTCCGCGCAGGAGAAGGCGGATGCCGCCACCGCCGCCCGCCGCGCCACCACCACCGTGCGGGGGTTCGAGCCGACAGGCCGCGTCATCACCCTGGCCGGCATCGGCGCCAGCCCCGGCCTCGCCATCGGCCGCATCCACCTGCTGGCCGCGCATGACGCCGCCATCCCCGACCTGCCCCTGCCGCTGGCGGAGGGTGGCGCGCGGCTGGAACACGCCATCCGCGCCACCCGCGCCCAGCTGAAGGCGCTGGAGGATGATACGGCGCGGCGCCTCGGCGCCTCGGATGCCGCCATCTTCACGGCCCAGGCCGGGCTGCTGGATGACCCCGACCTCATCACCACCACCTGCCAGTTGATGGTGGAGGGCCATGGCCTGGCCTGGTCCTGGCACCAGGCGGTGGACCGCATCGCGGGATCGCTCGCGGCGCTGGGCAACCCCGTGCTGGCGGGCCGCGCGGCGGACCTCCGCGATGTCGGGCGCCGGGTGCTCGGCCATATCGACCCCTCGCTGGCCGGCGGCACGCTGCATGACCTGCCGGAGGGCAAGGTGATCCTGGTGGCGGAGGATCTCTCGCCATCGGACACCGCGGGGCTCGACCCCGATCGCGTCGTCGGCCTGGCCACCGCCACCGGTGGCCCCACCTCCCACACCGCCATCCTGGCGCGGACGCTGGGCGTGCCGGCGCTGGTCGCGGGTGGGGCGGGGCTGCTGGACCTGAAGCCGGGCACGGAGGCCATCATCGATGGCATTGCGGGGCGCCTGCACCTCGACCCCGGGGAACAGGACCTCGCCGCCGCCCGCGCCTTCATCGCCCGCCAGGCGGAGCGCCGTGCGCGGGAGGCGACGCTGCGCGCGGAGCCCGCCACCACGCGCGACGGCACGCGGATCGAGGTCGCGGCCAACATCAACCTGCCGGACCAGGCCGCCTTCGCCCTGGCGCAGGGCGCGGAGGGCGTCGGCCTGATGCGGACGGAGTTCCTGTTTCTCGAATCCGGCGTCACACCCGATGAGGACAGCCAGTTCGCCACCTACCGCGCGATGATCGATGCGCTGGGGGCCAAGCCGCTGATCGTCCGCGCGCTGGATATCGGCGGCGACAAGCAGGTGCCTCATCTGCGCCTGCCGGTGGAGGCGAACCCCTTCCTCGGCGTGCGCGGCGCGCGCCTGCTGCTGCGCCGGCCCGATCTGATGGAGCCGCAATTGCGCGCCCTGTTCCGAGCCGCGAAGGAAGGCGGCGCGTTGTCCATCATGTTCCCCATGGTGACCTCGGTGCAGGAGGTGATCGCGCTGCGCGCGGCCTGCGACCGCATCCGCGCCGCGATCGGGGCGCCCGAAATCCCCATCGGCATCATGGTGGAAGTCCCGGCCGCCGCGGTGCAGGCGGATGCGCTGGCGCGGCACGTGGATTTCTTCTCCATCGGGACCAACGATCTGACGCAATACGTGCTGGCGATGGATCGCCAGAACCCGGAACTGGCGCCGGAGGCCGACAGCCTGCACCCCGCCGTGCTGCGCATGATCGCGATGACGGTGCAGGCGGCGGAGCGCGCGGGGAAATGGACCGGCGTCTGCGGCGGCCTGGCGGGCGACCCCTTCGGCGCCGCGCTGCTGGCCGGCATGGGCGTGCGCGAATTGTCCATGACGCCGCGCGATATCCCCGCCGTGAAGTCGCTGCTGCGCGGCGCGACCCTCGCGGACCTCAAGGCGCTCGCCGCCCGCGCCCTGGCCTGCGCGACGGCCGAGGATGTCCGCGCGCTGGAGGCCGAATTGGCCCCGGCCGAACAGGCGGCGGCGTGATGCTCACCCTCACGCTCAACCCTGCCATCGATGTGACGGTGGCGCTGGAGGCATTGCTGCCGGGCCAGGTGAACCCGGCCCTGCGGCAGGAACGCCATGCCGCGGGGAAGGGGATCAATGTCGCATCCTGCCTGGCGGATTGGGGCGCGGCGGTCACGGCCACCGGGCTGCTCGGCGCCGACAATGACGCGATCTTCCGCGCGCTATTCACGGAAAAACGCATCGCGGACCGTTGCACCCGCATCGCCGGCGAGACGCGGACCAACATCAAGCTGCTGGACCAGTCGAGCGGCGAGACGACGGATATCAACCTGCCGGGCCTGGCGCCGGATGAGGCCGCGCTCGATGCCTGCCTGGCGGCGGCGGAGCAGGCGCGCGGCATCGCCGTGCTCTCCGGCAGCCTGCCGCGCGGCGTGGCCCCCGACCTCTACGCGCGCCTGACCGCGACGCTGACCGCGCGCGGCGTGCGGGTCGTGGTGGATGCCAGCGGCGCGGCGCTGCAGGCGGTGCTGGCAGGCCCGGTGAAGCCATACGCCATCAAGCCGAACCGGCATGAGATGGAAGGCCTGGTCGGGCACGCCTTGCCGGATGCCACCGCGCTGCTGGCGGCCGCGCGAAGGCTGGCCGCGCAGGGCGTCGGGCTCGTCGTCGTCTCCATGGGGGGGGAGGGGGCCTTGTTCGTCACCTCCGATGCCGTGCTGCGGGTCCACCCGCCCGCGGTGCCCGTGACCAGCAGCGTCGGCGCGGGGGATGCGATGGTGGCGGGGATCGTCGCCGGCCTCGCCGACAATCTGCCGCTGCCGGCGCTGGCCTGCCGCGCCACCGCCTTCGCCGCGGGCAAGTTGCAGAAGACCGGCGCCCAGATTCCCGGCCGCGCGGCGGTGGAGGCGATTGCCGCCACGCTCCGCCCCGAACCCATCGAATGACGGAGGAAACGACATGTCCGGCGTGATCGCGGTGGTGGAGGGGGGCGACAATCCCGTCCAGGCCATGCTGGCGGCGGAGGCGCTGCGCCAGGCCGCCCGCAAGGGTGGCCGTGAGTTGACAGTGGAAATCCGCACCCCCCGCGGCGTGCTCCACCCGCTGCCCGCGAAGCCAGAGGCCGATGCGCTGCTGCTGGTCGGCGATGCTGCCGCACCGCAGGGCATGGACGGCCTGACGCCGACCCGTGCGCGGGTGGAGGATGTGCTGGCCGATGCGATGGCCGTGCTGGACCGCGCCTGGGCCGGCCACGCGCCCGCGCCCGCCGCCAGCGCCGCGAAGCGCATCGTCGCCATCACCTCCTGCCCCACCGGCATCGCCCACACCTTCATGGCGGCGGAGGGGCTGGAGGGCGCGGCCAAGGCGCTCGGCCATTCGATCAAGGTGGAGACGCAGGGCTCCGTCGGCGCGCAGAACACGCTGACGGCCGAGGATATCGCGGCGGCCGATTTGGTGCTGATCGCGGCCGACACGCAGGTGGAACTCTCGCGCTTCGGCGGCAAGCGCGTGTTCCTTTCGGGCACCAAGCCCGCGATCAATGGCGGCCAGGCGCTGGTGGCGCGCGCGCTGGCGGAGGCGACGGTGCAGGGCGGCGGCGCCACCACGGCGGCGCCCGCGAAGAAGCAGGCGACGGGCCCCTACAAGCATCTGATGACCGGCGTGTCCTTCATGCTGCCCTTCGTGGTGGCGGGCGGGCTGCTGGTGGCGCTGGCCTTTGCCTTCGGCGGCATCTACGCCTTCGACGACGCGCACAAGGGGACGTTTGCCGGCGCGCTCTTCCAGATCGGCGGGCGCGCGGCGCTGGCCCTGATGGTGCCGGCGCTGGCGGGCTACATCGCCTATTCAATCGCCGACCGGCCCGGCATCGCGCCCGGCATGATCGGCGGCATGATTGCCGGGCAGCTCAATGCGGGCTTCCTCGGCGGGATCGTGGCGGGCTTCGTGGCGGGGTACTTCGTCGCCTGGCTCAACAGCAACCTGAAGCTGCCTCGCACCTTGGAGGGGCTGAAGCCGGTCCTCATCCTGCCCGTCGCCGGCGCGCTGGTGACGGGGCTGTTCATGATCTACGTGGCCGGCGGGCCCGTCGCGACGGCGCTGGCTGCGCTGACGGAATTCCTCCGCGGCATGCAGGGCAGCGGCGCCATCGCGCTCGGCCTCATCATCGGCGCCATGATGGCCTTCGACATGGGCGGGCCGGTGAACAAGGCGGCCTATGCCTTCTCCACCGGGCTGATCGCCAGCGAGGTCTATGCGCCCATGGCCGCTGCCATGGCGGCGGGCATGACGCCGCCGCTCGGCCTCGCTTTGGCCGCCTACCTGTTCCGCGACCGCTTCACGGCGGAGGAGCGGGAGGCCGCGCCGGCCGCCGGCGTACTGGGCCTGGCCTTCATCAGCGAGGGCGCGATCCCCTTCGCCGCCAAGGACCCGCTGCGGGTGATCCCCTCCCTCGTCGTGGGCTCCGCGGTGGCGGGCGCGCTGTCCATGATGGTGGGCGCGGAGCTCCGCGTGCCGCATGGCGGCATCTTCGTGCTGCCCATCCCGAACGCGGTGTCCCATCTGCTCGGCTACATCGTGGCGCTGGTGGCGGGCACGGTCGTCACGGCGCTGATGCTGCGCGTTTTGAAGAAGCCTGCGATCGCATGACAGACCGTTTGACGATGCCGGCGGCTGAGGATCCGTAGGGGATTTTTCGTTCCTGCAAGGCGGGCGGCGCGGCCGATGCTGGTTGCATCGGCAAGCCGACCAACGCGGCAGGGACGGAAAAGCACCGCGGAGCCGACCCGTCCGGTATCGTCAAACGGTCGCCAGGGGGGGGTGCGCGCCGTCGTCGGGCTGGCCTAGGCTTCCTCCCAAGAATATCGGAGGAAGCGAAGCATGGTCCGTATCGGACGGCGCGCCGCATTGGGCGCGGCCTTCACCCTGGCGGTCCCGCGCCTGGCGCTGGCCGCCTGGCCGGAAAGGCCGATCCGCCTGGTCATCCCCTATGGCGGCGGCGGGCAGACCGATGTCGTCTCCCGCCTGATCGGGGAGGCTATCGCCCAGCGCCTCGGCACCCCCGTCCTGGCGGACAACCGCCCCGGTGCCGCCGGCAATTTCGCCGCCGAGATCGTCAGCCGCGCCCCCGCCGATGGCTACACGATGATGGTGGGCTCGACCGGTCCGCTGGGTGGCGTCAACGCCGTGCTCTACCGGACGCTGAGCTACGACTGGCAGCGGGATTTCGCGCCGATCGGCCTGTTCACCACGGCGCAGAACGTGATCCTGGTGCACAACAGCCTGCCCGTGCGGAACCTGGCGGAGTTCATCGCCTACGCCAAGGCGAATCCCGGCCGGATCAACTACGCCTCCTCCGGCGTCGGCGCGACCACGCATCTGTCGATGGAATTGCTGTCGGAGAAAGCGGGGATCGAGATGGTCCACGTCCCCTATCGCCAATCGACGCAGGGCATGACGGATTTGCTGGCCGGTCGCGTGCAGGCGCGTAGCCTCGGCCTGCCGGAAGCGGAGCCCGTGAAGGGCAGCCCCTCCATCCGCGCGCTCGCCGTCACCGGCACGCAGCGCAACCCGCAATGGCCGGATGTGCCGACGGTGGCGGAGACGCTGCCGGGCTATGAGGCCGTGAACGCCTTCGGCCTGGCCGTCCCCGCCCGCACGCCGCCCGAGATCATCGCGCGGATGAACGAGGCGCTGAACGACGCGCTGCGCACGCCCGCTGTGCGGGAGAGTTTCCTCCGCGTCGGCGCCGACCCCGCCGCCCCCAACACGCCGGAGGAATTCGGCGCCTTCCTCCGCCAGCGGGGCGAAATCTGGTCCGCATTGGTGCGCCGCCTGAGGCTCGTCGCGGAATGAGCGCCGCCGAGGATGTCGCCGCCGCGATGCCGGAACTGACCGGCTGGATCGGCCGCAAGCGCGTGGTGGAGGAACGCATCGCGCTGGCCGCTGTGCGCCGCATCGCCGGCACCTTCGACCTGGACCCGGATGCGTTCCAGGAGGGGAGCGAAATCCCCTCCCACTGGTTCAACCTGTTCTTCAGCGACGTGGCGCGGCATTCCGCCATCGGGCCGGACGGCCACCCCCGGAAGGGCGAATTCCTGCCCCCCATCCCGCTGCCCCGCCGCATGGGCGCCGGGCGACGCGTGCGGATCCATGGCGCGCTGCGCGTCGGCGATGATGCGACGAAAACGGTGGAGGTCGCCGCGATCGCGCCCAAGGCCGCGCGCAGCGGCACTATCGTGGTCCTGACCATGCGCCACACCATCACGGCGCGCGGCGAAACGCTCGCCGTGGACGAGTTCGACGCGATCTACCGGGAAGCGGTGCCGCCCGGCGCAGCGAGCACCACCACCGCACCCATCCCCGCGCCGCCCGGCGCCGAATGGTCGGATTCCACGCTGCTCGACCCCGTCCAGGTCTTCCGCTACGGCGCCATCACCTGGAACGCCCACCGCATCCATTACGACGCCGACTACACGCGCGGCGCGGAGGGCTATCCCGCCGTCGTCATGAATGGCGGGTTGACCATGCATCTGCTGCTGGATGCCGCGTTGAAGCGAGCGCCAGGCCCGCTGCGATCCTTCTCCGCCCGCCTTATGCGGCCGTTGTTCGTGGGCGACGCCGCGCGCCTCGAAGGCGTTGCGGACGGCACCACCATCCGCGCCTGGGTCGCCGACAAGGATGGCCACCAGGCCGCCGAGATGGTCGTGGAGTGCGGCGCGTGAGCGGCGGGCCGCTGGAGGGCATTCGCGTCATCGACCTCACCTCCGTCGTCGTCGGCCCCATCTGCACGCGGATGCTGGCGGACCAGGGCGCCGACGTCATCAAGGTGGAACCGCCGGAGGGCGACATCCTCCGCCGCCTGGCGCAGGGCAGCCGCAATCCCGGCATGTCCGGCAAGTTCATCCAGTTCAACCGCAACAAGCGCTCCATCTGCCTCGATTTGAAGCAGGCGGAGGGCATGGCGGCGATGCGGAAGCTGCTGGAAACGGCGGATGTCTTCGTCAGCAATGTCCGGCCCAACGCGCTGGAACGCCTCGGCCTCGATCCCGCGACGCTGGCGGCGCTCAATCCGCGGCTGATCCATTGCGGCATCCTCGCCTTCGGCAGCGAAGGCCGCTACGCCAATCGCCCGGCCTATGACCCCGTCATCCAGTCGCTCTCGGGCGTCGCCGCCACCTTCCACCGCGCCACGGGCGAGCCCCGCTTCGTGCCCATGGTGATGACGGACCACGTCACCGGCCTCATCGCCGCGCAATGCATCGGCTTCGCCCTGTTCCGTCGCGAACGCACCGGCAAGGGCGAGGCGATCGAGGTCCCGATGTTCGAGAACATGGCGAGCTTCGTCATGAGCGAGCACATGGGCGCCGCGACCTTCGACCCGCCCACCGGCCCCTCCGGCGATGGCCGCCTGCTGAGCCCGGACTACCGCCCGCTGCCGACGAAGGACGGCTTCATCACCATCGGCCCCAACACCGATGCCCAGGCCTTCGGATTCTTCGAAGCCATCGGCCAGCCCGAACTGCGCCACGACCCGCGCCTGTCCAGCGCCAGCGCCCGCACCGCCAACGCGCCCTACTACTTCTCCATCCGGAAGGCCGCGATGGCGCAGCGCACCACGGCGGAATGGCTGGAGATCCTCTCCGCCCGCGACATCCCCTGCGCCCGCTACAACACCTTCGAGGATCTGATGCAGGACCCGCACCTGGCGGATGTGAACTTCTTCGAGCCCGAATCCCACCCGACCGAGGGCGCGCTTCGCCGCACCCGCATCCCCAACCGCTTCAGCGGCGGCATGCGCGATGACAAGCTGCCCGCGCCGCAACTCGGCGCGCAGACCGAAGAACTCCTCGCCCAGCTCGGCTACGATGCCAACCAGATCGCCCGGATGATGGCAGCCGGCGCCGCGAAAGCACCCACCGCATGACCCCCAACTGGCGCTCCCTTCTCTTCGTTCCGGCCACCGCCGAGCGCTTCATCGCCAAGGCGCATACCCGCGGCGCCGACGCGATCATCCTCGACCTGGAAGACAGCATCCCGCCCGATTCCAAGGACACGGCCCGCGCGGCACTCGCCGCCGCCGCACCGCGCGTCTCCCAATCCGGCGCCGATGTCATCGTCCGGATCAATCGGCCGTTGGAGCTCGCGCTGCCCGACATCGCCGCCGCCATCGCCGCCGGGGCGACCGGCCTGATCCTGCCCAAGGTCATGGGCCCGGAACACATCCGCCTGCTGTCCGAAGTCGTCGCCACGCGCGAAGCCGCCCACGGCATCCCGATCGGCCGCACGCGATTCCTGGCACTCGCGGAAACCGCCGCCTCGCTCCCCCACCTCTACGCCATCGCCGCGGCCGATCCGCGCATGGCAGCCCTCGCCGTTGGCGCGGAAGACCTGGCCACGGAATTCGGCGGCATCCCCTCCGCCGACAGCATGTATGTCTGGGCCATGCACTGCATCGCCGCCGCCCGCAGCGCCAACATCCTGCCCATGGGCTCGCTCGGGGCGCTGGCGCAGATCGATGACCTCGACGCCTACCGCGCCGCGCTCACCCGCGCGAAAAACCTCGGCTTCGCCACCGCCTCCTGCATCCACCCCGCCCACGTCCCCATCATCAACGAAATCTACGGCGCAACCCCCGCCGAACTCGATCGCGCCCGCCGCCTCATCGCCGCCTTCGACGACGCACTCGCCCAAGGCCTCGGCGCCGTCGCCTTCGAAGGCGCCATGATCGACCTGCCCATCGTGGAACGCGCGAAGCGATTGCTGGCCCGCGCGACGCGGGGGTGACGTAGGGCTGCGCTGGTTGCCGCAGAGAGGGGCTGCGCGCCCCTCTCCGCACCTCTCCCGCGCCAGGGGCGTCGCGCCCCTGGACCGCGAGGTTTTTTGGAAGGTGGAGGGAGGGGCACCGAGCGCGCGCCGGGCATGAACGCGCGTCTTGCCCCTCCCTCCGCCTTCCAACCACAAGGGGTCGAGGGGCCCGCTGGCCCCTCGCGGGGAAGGGGTTCGGGGAAGGGGCGGAGCCCTTTCCCCGAGGCCACCAGCGCAACGCCCTACGTCACCCCGGCGCCACGCGATCCGCCATCCGCGCCGCGCGGCTCCCCATGGGCAGTTCCGGTCCTGTCGTCGTGTCGCGGGCGGTCTGGTGTTCGGCTTCGGCGTTGAGTTCGCCGCCGAACAGCACGACGGAGGCGGAGATCCAGATCCATGTCATGAAGCCGATGACGGCGCCGAGGGATCCGTAGGTTTCGTTGTAGGTGCCGAAATTCTCCACGTAGAAGGAGAAGCCGGCGGAGCCTGCGAGCCAGGCGAGGGCCGCGAAGGTGCTGCCCCATGTCACCCAGCGCCAGCGGGCTTCGGCGCGGCTCGGTCCCCAGCGATAGAGGCAGGCCAGGATCAGCGCGATGCCCAGCAGCAGCAGGGGCCAGCGGGCGATGCGCAGCAGGGTTTCGGCCGTGCCGCCGAGCCCGATGGCGCCGAGCATGACGGGCAGGGCGATGACGGCGACCATGGCGAGGATGGCGAAGGCGATGCCGCCCAGCGTGAAGGCCAGGCTCACCAGGTTGAGGCGGATGAAGCCGCGTTTCTCCTCCTCCTCATAGACCACGTTGAGCGCGTCGAAGAGCGCCTTGGCCGCCTGGTTCGCGCTCCAGAGGGAGAGGGCGATGCCGATGAGGGCGGAGAGGCCGAGGGTTGTCTGTTCCTTGGAGGTGATGCGCGTGACCTGTTCGTTGATGATCTCCATGCCCCCGCCGGGAATGAAGCCCGACAGCGCGCCGAGGTGGTCGGACACGGTCGCGGGATCGGCGATGAGGCCGTAGAGCGAGACGAGGGCCGCGATGCCCGGGAACAGCGCCAGCAGCGTGTAGAAGGTGACGCCCGCGGCTTCGGTCAGCAGGCGGTCGCTGCCGGCCTCGCTGGCGGCGCGCTTCAGGATGTCCCACCAGCCCCGGGCGGGGATGTCGGATGGCGTGGCGGCGTGGCGGCCGGCGCCGGTGCTGTGCTGGGCCGGTTCGGGGGCGGGTTCCGGCTGCGTGCCGCGCCCCACCAGGCGGCGTGGCGGGGGCGGGCGGCCCGCGGCCTGGATGGCGAGTGCCCCGGCCAGGGCTGCCGCCGCGATCATCCAGCTTGTCTTCGCCACTTGGTCGCGCATGGCCCGTTCCCGATCCTGTTCGCGCCGACAACGCGGCAGGCGGCGCGCGGTGCCGCGGTATCGTGCGGCCGGCGCCGGGGGGCATCGTGCGGCTGGCGCCGGGGGGGCATCGTGCGGCTGGCGCCGGGGGGCATCGTGCGGCTGGCGCCGGGGGCATCACGCCGATGCCGGAAGCGGCGATTGTCCAGGGCTGGCGGGGCGGACTAGGCTCGCCTGGGTTGGAGGAGGGCAGGGCCATGGCGCTCTTGCTGACGCGACGCGCGGGGCTGGCGGCGCTGATGGGTGGCGGCTGGGCGGGCGGGCTTCGGGCGCAGCCAAACTGGCCCACGCGCCCCGTGCGCATGATCGTGCCGGCCGCGGCGGGGGCGGGGATGGATATCCTCGGCCGCGCCGTCGCGCAGGGGCTGTCGGAGGCCTGGGGCCAGCCGGTGGTGGTGGAGAACCGCTTCGGCGCCGGCGGCACGATCGGGACGGAGGCCCTCGCGAAGGCGCCGCGCGATGGCTACACGATGGGCGTGGTCAATTCATCCTCGCTCGCCATCGCGCCGGCGATCATCCCGGATGTGCAGTACAATCCGTTGACGAGCTTCGCGCCGCTCGGCCTCGGTGCCAGCAATGATTGCGCGCTGGCCGTGCGGGCGAATAGCCGGTTTCGCAGCGTGGCGGATGTGGTGGCGGCGGCGCGGGCCAGGCCCGGCGCGCTGAACTGGGCCTCGGCGGGTAGCGGGTCCTCCACCCACATGGCCGGGGAGTTGTTCCGCCTGGTGGCGGAGGTGGACATCACGCATGTGCCCTATCGCGGCAGCCCGCCGGCCATCACGGATCTGCTCGGCGGCCAGGTGGAGATGACCTTCAACACCATCAACGCGCTGCTGCCCGGCATCCGCGCCGGCACCATCCGCGCGCTGGCGACCACGGGGCAGGGCAGGGACCCCCTGCTGCCGGAGGTGCCGACCTTCGCGGAAGTGGGCTATCCCGCCTATGAGGCGAGCGGCTGGCTCGGCTTCGCCATGCCGGCGGGCACGCCGGCGGACATCGTCAGCACGGCGGCGGAGGCGATCCGGCGGATCACCGAAAGCCCGCGCTTCCGCGACATCATGACCAATGCGGGCATGCGCCCGCGCTCCCTCTCCGCGCCCGAATTCGCCGCCTTCCTGCCGGCGGAGATCGCGCGCTGGACGGATGTGGTGAAGCGGTCCGGCGCCCGGCCTGATTGAACCACGGCCTGATTGAAGGAATTGCATCCATGCCGTTGACCAGGCCGACCATCACGGGGACGCGCCATGCGGTGTCCGCGGGCCACTACCTCGCCACCGCGGCGGCCTTCTCGGTGCTGGAGGGCGGCGGCAATGCGGTGGATGCCGCCTGCGCGGCCGGCTTCGCGCTGGGGGTGCTGCAGCCGGATATCGTGAGCGTCGCGGGTGTGGCGCCCATCATGATCCGCATGGCGGATGGACGGGTGGAAACCATCGTGGGCCTCGGCCCCTGGCCGGCATCGATTCCGCCGGACCTGTTTCGGGAGAAGCATGGCGGGAAGATGCCGCCCGGCGTGCTGCGGACGGTCGTGCCAGCGGCGCCGGATGCCTGGATCACCGCGCTGCGACGGCACGGCACGATGAGCTTTTCCGACATCGCGGGCTTCGCCTGGCGCTTCGCGGCGGAGGGCTTCGCGATGTACGAGTTGCTCGCCACCAGCCTGCATAAGCGCCAGGCCGATTACGCCCGCTGGGACTACAACGCCGCCATCTTCCACCCCGGCGGCCGCGCGCCGCTCGTCGGCGAGAAATTCGTGCAGTCCGACCTGGCGCGCTCCATCGCCTACATGATGGACCAGGAAAAGGCCGCCGCCGGGCGGGGCCGCGAGGCCGGGCTGGAGGCCGCCCGCGCCGCCTTCTACGAGGGCGATTTGGCGCGGGAGATCACCGCCTTCCAGGCGCGGGAGGGCGGGTTCCTGACCATGGAGGACATGGCCCGCTATCGCAGCCCCATCGAACCTGCGCTCGCGGTCGATTGGCGCGGCCACCGCGTGCTGGGCTGCGGCCCCTGGTGCCAGGGCCCGGCGCTGCTGGAGGCGCTGCTGATCGCGGAACGCCACGGGCTGGATGGCCTGGCGCACAACTCCCCGGAATATCTGCATGTGATCGCGGAGGCGCTGAAGGGCGCCTTCGCCGATCGCGAATACCATGTGGGCGACCCGAACTTCATCGATGTGCCGATCGTGGCGATGCTGTCGGAGGCGCATGTCGCGCGTCGCGCCGCCGGCATCGATCCGGCCCGCGCGCATCCCGGCATGCCGGAACGCCTGATCGGAGCCGGCGCCGATGCGAAGCCGCCGGTCTCGGCGGAGGAGGAGCCGCCGGTGGAGGCCGGGACCTCCTATGTCTGCGTCGTGGATCGCTGGGGCAACGCGGTTTCCGCCACGCCATCCGACGGGTCCTGGACCGGGCCGCTGGTGCCGGGGACGGGGCTGATGGTCTCCGGCCGAGGCTCCCAGAACCGGCCGGACCCGACGCATCCCGCGGGCTACGCACCCGGCAAGCGGCCGCGGCTGACGCCCAACCCGGCGATGGTGGAGTTGGCGGATGGCGGCATCATGCCCTTCGGATCGCCGGGGAATGACGTGCAGCCCCAGGCGATGCTCCAGGTGCTGCTGAACATCCTGCATTTCGGCATGGAACCCCAGGCCGCGGTGGAGGCGCCGCGCGTCGCCACCTATGCCTTCCCGTCATCATCCTCGCCGCATGACTACTTCCCGGGGCGCCTGTCCCTGGAAGCCCGCATCCCGGCGGAGACGCGGGACGCGCTGGCCGCGCGCGGCCATGTCATCGCCGACTGGCCCGAATGGACGGCGCTGGCGGGCTGCGTGGAGGTGATCCGCACCGACCCCGCCAGCGGGTTGATCGCCGCCGCCGCCGATCCACGCCGCCCCGCCTACGCCATCGCGATATAGGATGAGGGCTCCCGACTCGGCGGAGCCCGAACCTTGCTGACCGACACCCGCGACTTCCTCGGCTATGGCGCCACCCCGCCTGACCCCCGCTGGCCAGGCGGGGCGCGCGTCGCCGTCTCCTTCGTCGTCAATGTCGAGGAAGGGGCGGAACTCTCCATCATCGATGGCGATGAGCGGAACGAGGCGGTCTATGAGGTGACGGATGAGGTGAAGGGCGGGCCCGACCCCTGCCGCGACACCCATTTCGAATACGGCACGCGCGTCGGCTACCACCGCATCATGCGGGTGCTCGATGCGCATGGCGCGCCCTCCACCCTCAATGCCTGCGGACGCGCCATCCAGCGGTCGCCCTGGCTGGCCCAGGATGCCGTGGCGCGGGGGCATGAGGTCGCCTGCCATGGCTGGCGCTGGGAACGCCACGCCGGCATGGAGGAAGCGCATGAACGCGCGACCATCGCCCGCGCCGTCGCCGCCATCCGGGATGCCTGCGGCACGGCGCCGCTGGGCTGGCACACCAGGTCCGCGCCCTCGGCCAACACGCGCCGCCTGCTGCTGGAACATGGCGGGTTCCTCTATGACAGCGACGCCTACAGCGACGATCTGCCCTTCTTCACCCGGGTCGGCGAAACGCGGCACCTGGTGCTGCCCTACAGCTTCGACACCAACGACATGCATTTCCACCAGGGCAGCCAGCGCTTCACCACCGCTGCCCACTTCACGGAATATTGCGTCGATGCCTATGACGCGCTGTGGGCGGAAGGCGCCGACCATCCGCGGATGCTCTCCATCGGCCTGCACCTCCGCATGATTGGCCGCGCGGGCCGCATCACGGGGCTGGACCGGCTGCTGCGCCACATGCGTGACAAGGGCGGCGCCTGGTTCGCGCGGCGCGACAGCATCGCCCGCCACTGGCTCTCCCGCTTCCCCGAGGGCGCGTGACCCCCCATATGGCCCCCATGGCAAAGCTTTCCGTCCTCGACCTCTCCCCGATCCCAGAAGGCAGCAGCGCGGGCGATGCGCTACGCAATTCGGCGTCGCTGGCGCAGCACGCCGAACGGCACGGCTACACCCGCTACTGGATGGCGGAGCACCACAACATGGTCGGCATCGCCAGCGCCGCGACGGCGGTGGCGCTGGCCCATGTCGGCGCGGCGACGCGGACCATCCGCATCGGCGCCGGCGGCATCATGCTGCCGAACCACGCGCCGCTGATGGTGGCGGAACAATTCGGCACGCTCGCCGCGCTGCATCCCGGGCGGATCGACCTCGGCCTTGGCCGCGCGCCCGGGTCGGACCAGCTGGCGGCCCGCGCGCTGCGCCGCAACCTCGATGGCGATGTCGAGGATTTCCCCCGCGACGTCATCGAATTGCTGAACTACTTCAAGCCGGCCGAGCCCGGCCAGCGCCTGGTCGCCGTGCCGGGCGCGGGGGAGAGCGTGGAGGCCTGGATCCTCGGCTCCTCCACCTATGGCGCGCAATTGGCGGCCATGCTCGGCCTGCCCTATGCCTTCGCCTCCCATTTCGCGCCGGGGCAGATGATGGATGCGGTCGCGATCTACCGGGAGCGTTTCCGGCCCTCCGACCGGCTCGCGAAGCCGCATGTCATGCTCGGCGTGAACGTGTTTGCCGCGGAGACGGATGCGGAGGCGCGGCTGCTGTTCACGTCATTGCAGCAGGCCTTCCTGAACCTGCGTCGCGGCACGCCGGGCAAGCTGCCGCCGCCGAAGGCCGATTTGATGCTGGACCCGCAGGCGCAGGCGATGCTGTCGCATTCGCTCTCCTGCTCCATCGTCGGCGGGCCGGAGAGTGTGAAGCGCGGCCTGGCCGAGTTCATCGCCCGCACCGGCGCGGATGAATTGATGGTGACGGCGCAGATCCATGACCACCAGGCGCGGCTGCGATCCTTCGCCATCCTGGCCGATGTGGCGCGGGACGTGCCGGATCGCATCGCCGCCTGACGCGCCCGCGGGCGTGTTCGATCGCGCGCCGAAACCGATTGCCCCCGCCGCCCCGCATGGCACCATGCGCGGGCGGCGGAAGGGGCACCGATGGACCAGATCGACCACACCAGGATTGAGGATGAGCCCCTGCTGCTCACCCCCGGTCCCGTCACCCTGTCCATGCGCGTCAAGCGCGCCATGCTGCGGGACCTCGCTTCCGGCGAGGCGGAGATGCAGGAGACCATCGCCTGGTCGCGGCGATACCTGCTGGACCTCTGCAACGCGCATGGCACGCACACCGCGATTCCGCTGGTGGGCAGCGGAACCTCGGGCACGGAGGCCGTCATCGGCAGCTTCGTGCCGCCCAACGGCAAGCTGCTGATCCACACCAATGGCGTCTATGGCGACCGCCTGGTGGAGATTGCGCGCCGCATCCGCATCCCCTTCACCAGCTTCCGCACCGCCCCCTACACGCCGCCGACGCCCGGGCAGTTCGAGGCCGCCATCGCCGCCGACCCCGGCATCACCCATGTGATGGTCGTGCATTGCGAGACCTCCACCGGCATCCTGAACCCGGTCGAGTCCATCGCCGCGGTGTGCCGGCGCGCCGGCAAGGGCCTGCTGATCGATGCGGTGGCGAGCTTCGGCGCCTTCACGCTGGATGCGAAGACGCTGTCCTTCGATGCCCTGATCTGTTCCGCCAACAAGGGCTTGCAGGCGCCGCCCGGCCTGGCCTGGGTGGTGGCCAAGAAATCCGCGCTCGAGGAAGCGAAGGGCAATTGCCACAGCCTGACGCTCGACCTGTGGGACCAGAACCAGCACCTCGACCGCACGGGCATGTTCCGCTTCACGCCGGCGACGCATCTGCTGCTGGGCTTCGCGGAGGCGCTGCGCGAACACGCTGAGGAGGGCGGCATCGCGGGCCGCCACGAACGATACCGCCGCAGCTGGCGCCGCCTGGTGGACGGCATGCGCCAGATGGGTTTCCGCACGCTGCTGGAGGATGAGGTCGCGTCCCCCATCGTCGCGACCTTCCACGAACCGCTCGACCCCGCCTATTCCTTCAAGGCGCTGTATGAGGGGATGAAGAAGCGCGGCTTCATCATCTTCCCCGGCCGCCTGGCCGCCGCCAACACCTTCCGCATCGCCTGCATCGGCGTGGTGACGGAACACGACATCGGCCGCGCGCTGGATGCGCTGGAGGAGACGATGCGGGCGATGGGCGTGGCGGGAATGGGAAGGACCTGACCGCCCCCCGACCCTTGCCGGGCCGCGCACCGCGCGGTTCCTGCAACCGCAAGGGTTTTCGTGATGCCGAAGGCGGCAGCCAGGGAAACCTCGGTGCCGGCGCTCGTTCCTGTGGGTGAGCCAGGAGACCACCCATGTCCGCGACCTTGACCGACCCCGCGATCACGCCCGCCTATTACCAGCCCTTCTTCGACAGTTTCGATGCGGGCATCGTCAACTTCCCCGATACCTGGAACGTGGATACCTCCGTCGCGGGCCAGATCACGCTGCACTCCCCGGAATACTACCTGACCTCCGGCATGATGGAGGCGACGGGCAGCGCGGATATGGGCCATGGCTACGGAACCTACACGATCAACGCGATGCTGGAGGGAATCTATCCCGGCTCCGCCATCATGCTCTGGAACGCGCCGAATGAGTGGCCGCTGTCGGAGATCGACATCGCGGAGACCTCGGAAGCCGGCGATGGGCAGCAATACGCGGCGCTGCATTGGGACGATAATGGGCAGGACCGCTTCTCCCAGCTCTGGTACGATCCGGCGATCCGCCCCGGGGTCGCGCATACCTACCAGGCCGTCTGGGAACCCGATCGCATCACGATGAAGGTGGATGGCGTGACGCAGGCGGTCTTCACCGTCGCCGTGCCGAAGGACTTCGCCGATGGCGGCTGGAACCACGTCTTCGCCTTCTACAACAACAAGCCCGAGACATCGCTGACCGTCTATGACGTGAAGTACGAACCGCTCTCGGGCGGTACCCCCGCCACGCCGCCGCCCCCGCCTGCGCCGACGGACCCCGCGCCCGCCCCGGCAGCCGGCGTGGTGGATTGGAACGGCCTCGCCGCCGCGGTGGAGGCGAACTACCTGCTGACCGGCCAGTGGTACATCCCGGAGGGCTGGAACGCCGACGGCACGCGTAGCACCACGACCGCGACGCCCCCGCCGCCACCCCCGCCATCCGGCACCACGCCCGACCCGACGCCGCTGCCGCCGCCCGCCCCGGTGGCCAACGCCGTCGTGGATTGGGAGGGCCTGGCCGCCGAGATGGAGGCGAACCACGCCGTCACCGGCCATTGGTACATCCCGGAGGGCTGGAACGCCGATGGCACCCGCGTCGCCCCGGTGACCCCCGACATGACGGGCGCCTGGATCGTCTGATCCCCGCCGGGGAACCCCGGCCCCGCACTGCGTTTACAGCCCTGTCCCGCCGGTTGAGGCGGGCGGCGCCGGCGCGACGCCTGCGCCGGCGGCCCGGTCCAGCCCCTCCATCCGGCGGGGCCGCCCGGCGGGATGTGCCGGGATCGTCCGGGCCCGGCACATGACGAAAGTGGACCCCATGCTCGATACCATCACAGCGCGGCCTGCGCCTGTTCCGACTGCGGCGCCGCGGCGCCCGTCGCTCATCATCGCCGCACCCTGGCCCTATCACCCGACCTGCGGCATCGGCGGCGGCGTGCTGTGCTTTCAGCTGCTCGAACGCCTGGCCGCGCGCTACGCGATCCACTTCGTCGCCTTCGACCAGGTGCCGCATGATGCGGAGGGTGGGCGCCGCGCGCTGCAACGCCTTTGCGCCAGCGTCACGCTGGTGCCCATGCCCGCTGCCTCCGGCGGCCTCTCCGACAAATGGGGGCAGCTGAGCCAGGTGGTGCTGCGCCAGCCGCGGGAGGTGCGCGGCATGGCCAGCCCCGCCATGGCCCGCGCCATCGCCCATCTGGCGGCCACCACCGATGCCGAGGCCGCGCTGCTGCAATTCCCGCAGATGGCGCAATACGCCGGCGATTGCGGGGACGTGCCGGTGGCGGTGGATACGCAGGATGTCGCCATCGTCTCCCGCTTCAGGGAATGGCGCAGCGCGCGGGGGGGCGCGAAGCGGCTGACGCGGCTGGTCGCCTGGCTGGCCTGGCTGCGCTACGAACTGCATTGGTACGCGCAGGCCGATGGGCTGGTGGCGCTGAGCGACAATGACCAGGGCGTGCTGCGATCCTTCTTCCCCGACACGCCCTGCCTGCTGAGCCCCGTGGCGGCGGAGATCCTCCCCCGCGCGCCGGGAAGGGGCCGGGGTGGCTACGCCGCCTTCATCGGCAATTTCGACCACGCGCCGAACCGCGACGCGCTGGAATGGCTGCTGGCCGCCATCTGGCCCGCCGTGCGGCGGGAACTGCCGGAGATGGAACTCCACATCGCCGGCCCCGGTATCCCCGCCTTCGCCGCGGACCATGCGGCGGAGGGCGTGGTGGTGCGCGGCTTCGTCGAAAGCCTGGATGATTTCTACGGCGATGCGCGCCTGGCGCTGGTGCCCTACCGCTTCGGCGGCGGCACCAAGATCAAGGCGCTGGACGCCATGGCGCGCGGCTGTCCCGTCGTGGCGACGCCGATCGGGGCGGAGGGCCTGGGCGTGACCCCAGGGGTGGAGATGGAGGTCGCCATCGATGCCGCCGGTTTTGCCGCGGCGGTGGTGCGCGTCGGCGGCTCCGACACGCTGGCCGACCGCCTGGCCGACGCCGCGCAGCACCACCTGGCGCGCCATTTCTCCTGGGACGGCAAGGTGCGGATGCTGGCGGCGATGCTGGAGGAGCTCGGCACGGCCCGGCGCGCGCGATCGGGGAAAGCGGTGCGGGAGACGGTAGGGGGATAGGGGGCTGCGGCGGGTCAGAATCTCTCCGCCGCATACCCCGCCATGTCCAGATTCCCCGGTCGCCCCATGATCTGCGGCGCCAGCATTTCGGCCGTCGGCGCCGATCCGGTCAGGCCGAGATGCCCGTGCCCGAAGGCGAACCACAGGCCCTTCACCCGCTGCGCCGGGCCGATCACCGGCACGCTGTCCGGCAGGCAGGGGCGGTGGCCCATCCAGAAGTCTTCCGCCTCCTCCACCCGCGCCTGCGGGAAGACCGCCGCCAGGTCGCCATAGAGCAGCCGCGCGCGTTCCTCGTTCGGCGGCCGTTCCAGCCCGCCGAATTCCACCGTGCCGGCGACGCGCAGCGCGCCTTCCATGGGCGTGATGAAGACCTTCCGGTCCGCCGGGATCACCGGGCGCTGCAGCGCAAGGCCGGTGTCGGGCAGGTTCACGTGGTAGCCGCGCTGGGTTTCCAGCGGGATGCGGTAGCCCAGCGGCGCGACCAGGCGCGCGGACCAGGCGCCGGCGGCCACCACCACTTCCTCGGCGGTGTGGTGCATGTATTCGCCCTGCGCGCCGGTCACGCGGCCATCCTGCGTGGTCAGGGCCAGCACGCGGTCCTGCCGGATCTCGCCGCCCGCCTCCCGGAAGGCCTCCGCCACCGCCCGCGCATAGCGGGCGGGGGAGGCGCAATGCGTGTGGTCCGGCAGGAAGATGCCGATCTGGTAGGCCGGGCCGATCGAGGGCTCCAGCGCCTCGATCGCCTTGCGGTCGATCTGCCGGACATCGGCGCCATGGGCCCGGCGCATCGCCCAGCTGCCGGCATCCTTGGAAAGCTGCTTCTCGTCCCGGTAGACATAGAGCTGCCCGTTGGCGACCAGCACCTCCGGCACCCCCACCTCCCGCGCCAGGGCCTGGTGCTGTTCGGTGGCCAGGCGGAGCAGCTGGTCCAGCGCCTGGCCGACTCGCGTCACGGTGGCGGGCGTCGCGGCGGCGACGAAGCGGGCCAGCCAGGGCGCGGCGCGCAGCCAGTAGCCGGCGGGGATATGCAGCGGCGCCGCGGGGTCCAGCAGCATCCGCGGCACCGTCTTCAGCACGCCCGGCGTCGCCAGCGGCACGACGGAACTGGTGGAGATGGCGCCAGCATTGCCGAAGCTGGCGCCCCCTTCGCCCGGGGGTTCGGGGTCCACGATCGCGACATCGGCGCCCAGGCGCTGCAACCGCCAGGCCAGGGCAAGCCCCACGATCCCCGCCCCCACCACCAGAACCCGCTTGCGCGCCATCACCATTCCCCACCGAAGCGCGGGGACGGTAGGGCCGACACGGACAAGGGCAAAGCCCCCCGGAAAGCCCTGGAACCGCCCGCGATGTTTCTGCTACGTTCCTGCCGCCAGCGCCCTTTCCACGGCCGGGGCGGGGCCCCCCGTCAAACGGTGCTAAAACGACTAAAAGCCCTAAATGCGTTTAGAAATTTAGGGCGTGTTTCATGTCTGATCAATGACTTGCGGGCAGAGCGGGGCGGTGGTCCTCAAATTCTAAACGCCCTCAATCCGCTTTACGCCCGCGGCCGGAACCCGGCGGCGGCCGCCGCCAGCCCCACGCCCAGCAGCATCATCAGCGCCATCGGCAGCGGAGTCCCGTTGCTCAGCGCGCCCACCAACGCCGCCCCCAGCGCGGCCAGCGCGAATTGCAGCGTGCCCATCAAGGCGGAGGCACTGCCCGCCCGCGTCGCATGGCGCGCCAGCGCCCCCACGGCGGAGTTCGGGAAGACCAGCCCCGTCGAGGCTAGCGCCACCACGGAGGGGATGAAGATGCCGAGGAATCCGCCGAAGCCTGTCGCCGCGCAGACCGCCATCACCACCACCGCGGCGAAGCTGGCCTGTAGCGCCAGCGTCGGCACCCGCCTGGTGCCGAGCCGCCGCAGCAGCCAGGGATTGACCTGGGATGCCGCGATGAACCCCGTCGCGCTGATGCCGAAGAACAGGCCGAACTGCGCCGGCGCGATGCCGTATTGCTGGATGTAGACGTCGGGCGCGCCGCTGATGAAGGCGAAGACCGCGAACATCGCCGCGCCGCCCATCACGGCATGGGTGATGAAGCCGCGCTCCGTTGCTATGCGCCCGAAATCCGCCAGCATCCCCAGCGGGGACCGCCGGCTGCGCATATGCGGGGGCAGCGTCTCCGGCAGCAGGGTCCAGGCCAGGGCGCAGGAGGCCGCGCCATAGAAGGCGGAGGCCCAGAAGATCGTCCGCCAGCCGCCACCCACCAGCAGCAGGCCACCGATGGTCGGCGCCAGGATGGGCGCGGCACCCATCACCAGCATCAGGCGGGACATGAGCTTCGCCGCCTCATGCCCCGTCGCCAGGTCGCGCACCATCGCGCGCGGGATCACCGCGCTGGCCGCGCCGCCGAAGGCCGCGACGCAGCGCCAGAAGGAAAGGGTCATCATATCAGGCGCCAGCGCGCAGCCGACGGAGGCCACGGTGTAGATCGCCGTCCCGATCACCAGCGGCCGCCTCCGCCCGAGGCGATCCGCCAGCGTCCCCTGCACCAGCTGCCCCACCGCGAGTCCCACGAACCAGGCCGCCAGCGTGATCTGCACGCCACCCCAGCCCGTGCCCAGCTCCGCCTCGATGGCGGGGAAGGCCGGCAGGTACATGTCGGTGGAGAGCGGGCCGACGGCGGTCAGGAAGCCGAGGAGAAGCGGAAGCCAGCGGGGCATGGAAGGTCCGGCGGAGGTCCCCTCTGGCTTAGCACGCCAGCCCGGCAGCGGGGGGGCGATCACGGCGGGATGAACGCCGGCGCCATCTTTGCGGGGACGCCCCGCCCTCCCTATCCTGGCGCGGACAGGGTTAGGACAAGGCGCGATGTCTGCCGAAGACAATTTCGACTACGTGATCGTGGGCTCCGGCGCCGCCGGCTCCGTCCTCGCCAACCGGCTGACCAGCGACCCGGGCGTGACGGTCTGCGTGCTGGAAGCCGGGCCGCCGGACCGCAACCCCTTCATCCATCTGCCCGCCGGCTTCGTGAAGACGCTGGCCGATCCCGGCGTCACCTGGCAGTTCAAGACCGAGGGCATCCCGATGACGGGCGGCCGCCGCATCAGCACCACCCAGGGCCGCACGCTCGGCGGGGGGTCCTCCGTCAACGGCATGATCTACAACCGCGGCCAGCCCGCAGACCTCGACAGCTGGGCGCAGCGCGGCAATCGCGGCTGGGGCTATTCGGATTGCCTGCCCTATTACCGCCGCAGCGAGAATCGCATCGGCCCAGTGGGGAAGGAAATCGGGGAGACGCGCGGCAAGACCGATGGCGGCATCCCCGTCACCGACATGGACTGGATCCATCCGGTGTCGGAGGCCTTCATCGAGGGCTGCCTCGGCCTCGGCATTCCCCGTGCCAAGGACTACAATTCCGGCGACCAGGCCGGCGTCGGCTACTACCAGCGCACCATCCGCAACGGCCGCCGCGTCTCCGCCGCCCGCGCCTTCCTCAAGCCCGCCATGGCGCGTCCCAACCTGGAAGTCCGCACCAATGCGCGGGCTAGCCGCATCCTGTTCGAGGGCAAGCGCGCGACCGGCATCGAATACCTGCATGGCCCCGGCGAAACCCCGAAGCGCGTGATGGCGCGGCGGGAGGTCATCATCTCCGCCGGCACCTGCAACACGGCGCGGCTGCTGCAGGTCTCGGGCGTCGGGCCGGCGGACCTGCTCGGCAAGCTGGGGGTGCCGGTGGTGCATGAACTTCGTGGCGTCGGTTCCAACTTCCGGGACCACTACGCATCCCGCCTGGTGATGCGCGCCAAGCCGGGGGTGGAGACGCTCAACCAGCTCGGCCGCGGCCTCAAGCTCGGCGCGCAGCTCGCGCGCTGGGCACTGGGGAAGCCCAACATCCTCGCCACCGCGCCATCCCATGTGCACGTCTTCTGGAAAAGCTTCGAGGGTCTGGACCAGCCGGACCTGCAATGCGTCTTCACGCCCGGCAGCTACGCCGAGGGCAAGGTCTACATCCTGGACGACTACCCCGGCGTCACCGCCGGTTCGTGGCAGCATCGCCCGGAAAGCACGGGCTGGGTGCGCGCCCGCAGCACCAACGTCTTCGAGGACCCGGAGATCAACCCCAACTACCTCTCCGACCCCATGGACATCCGCGTCCACCTGGCCGGGATGCGCCTGGTGCGGCGGATGCTGAACACGCCGCAACTCTCCCGCTTCCTGGAAAGCGAAACCCTGCCCGGGCCCTCCGTCCAGTCCGACGACGAATTGCTGGACTTCGCCAAGAAGAACGGCAGCACCACCTACCACCTGATCGGCACGGCCCGCATGGGGCCGGACACGGACCCCACCGCCGTCGTCAATGACCGCCTGCTGGTGCACGGGATGCAATCGCTGCGCATCGTCGACGCCTCCATCATGCCCTCCATGCCATCGGCCAACACCTACGCCACCACGCTGATGATCGCCGAACGCGCGGCCGACTTCATCCGGGGGCGGGAGAGCGCGGCGGAGGCGGCGTGAGGCGTTCGGACGGCGCGCTTGTTGCCCGGGGAAGGGACGCTGTCCCTTCCCCGATACCCCAACCCTGCCAAGGGCCAGCGGGCCCTTGGGAACCCATGAATTGATCGGAAGGCGGGAGAGGGGCCCGGAGCGCGCGGATGGCCAGCGCGACCGCGGTGCCCCTCTCCCGCCTTCCGACAAAACCTCGCGGTCCAGGGTCCCGTTGGACCCTGGCGGGGTGAGGTGCGGAGAGGGGCAGCACCCCTCTCTGCGGCCACCCGCGCCGTCCTTCGAATGCCTTACGCCGCCCAGCGCTCATCCGCGCTCCCGCGATTTGAGGTGGGCCATGACGTACAGCGTCACGGTGGTGAAGCCGCAGATGACGATGGCGACGTCGTAGGCGTTCAGGGCGACGGCCACGCCGATGGCGCCGGTGGCCCAGAGTGAGGCGGCGGTGGCGGTGCCGTGGACTTCGCCGCCCTGCTTGAGGATGGCGCCGCCGCCGATGAAGCCCATGCCGGTAATGATGCCTTCGACGATTCGCGCCGCCGCTTCGGGTTCGCCGGCGGTGATGCTTTCAGTAGCCTGCAGGAATCCGCAGGAGGCGACGGCGACGAGGGGGAAGGTGCGCAGCCCCGCGCTGCGGTCCTCCCTTTCCCGGTTCCAGCCGATGATGAAGGCGAGCGCGTAGGCGATGCCGAGGTCGCGGAGGTGCGGCAGGAAGTTCAGGCCGGATAGGCTGGGCATCAGGTCGCTGGCGTTCATGGCCGCGCCAACGCCGCAGCGCGGGCGTCGTTTCGCCGTGGTGACGGTGGATGCGGGCGCATTGCGTTCCCCCGGCCGCTTCGGCAAAGGGGCGCCCCTTTCTGTCGGAGAATTGATCAGTGGCCGGCCATCATCATGGCGATCATGGGGGTGACAAGCGCATCGCCCTGCTGATCGCGATCCTCGCGCTGTTCCTTGCCATCGCGGAGACGGGCGCGAAGAGCGCGCAGACCGAGGCGATCAGCCGCAATGTGGAGGCGGCGAACCTCTGGGCCTTCTTCCAGGCCCGCACCATCCGCCAGACCGTGGTGCGCACGGCGGCGGAGGAGGCGGAACTGGAGAAGGTGCTGCGCGCCGATGCCGCGGCGGTGGCGGCGATCGAGCGCCAGCAGCAGGCCTGGCGCGGCGCGGCCGATCGGTGGGAGAGCGAGCCTTCATCCGGCGAGGGGCGGCGCGAACTGGCGGCGCGGGCGCGGGCGGCGGAGGCGAAGCGGGATCGCAACATGGCTGCCTACCACAATTACGAATTCGCCTCGGCCGCGTTCCAGGTGGCGATCGTGCTGGCCTCGGCTTCCATCATCACCGCGGTGCCGCTGCTGGCGCTGGGTTCGGTCGGGCTGGGCGTGGTGGGCGCGGTGCTGGCGGGGCTCGGTTTCTTCGCGCCGGAGCTGGTGCATTTCTGACGGGCTGGCGGCAGAGTGGCGCGACCGTTGAGGAAGAACGCCATGTCCGCCGAAGCCCGCCTGGCCGAACTGGGCCTTGAACTGCCGAACCCGCCGGTGCCGCTGGCGAACTACGTGCCGTGGCGGATCGGCGGCGGGCTGCTGTTCCTGTCGGGCGTCGGGCCGCGCCGGGCGGATGGGTCCTCCATCACCGGCGTGCTCGGCGCGGGGATGAGCGTGGAGGAAGGCTATGCCGCGGCCAGGCTCTGCGGGCTGAACCTGCTGACCAACATGCGCGCGGCGCTGGGCAGCCTGGACCGGGTGGACACCATCCTGAAGGTGCTCGGCATGGTGCGCGGCACGCTGGAATTCGGCGGGCATCCGGAGGTCATCAACGGCTGCACCGACCTGTTCGTGGAGGTGTTCGGCGACAATGGCCGCCCGGCGCGCAGCGCGGTCGGCATGGGCAGCCTGCCGCGCGGCATCGCGGTGGAGATCGAGGCCGTTATCCTCATCAAGGGCTGAGGGCCGTGATCCCGTCCTGGCGCCTGAATGCCGCGAAGCAGGTGGAGATCCGGGAGGATTGGCTGGCGCTGGGGGAGCGGGAGGACATCCTCGACCCCGCGCGGCCCATCGTCGATCCGCACCACCATTTGTGGGACCGGGACGGGGAGACGTATCTGCTGCCGGATCTGCTGCGGGATACCGGCAGCGGCCACGACATCCGCGCCACCGTCTTCATCCAATGCGCGTCGATGTACCGCCCCGACGGGCCGGCGGCGCTGAAGCCGCTGGGGGAGACCGAGTTCGTCAACGGCGCGGCCGCCGCGGCGGCAAGCGGCGCTTATGGGAAAACGCTTGCCTGCGCCGGCATCGTGGGCTTCGCCGATCTGCTGCTGGGCGATGCCGTGGCGCCGGTGCTGGAGGCGCATGTGGCCATCGCCGGCGCGCGGTTCCGCGGCGTGCGCAACCGCACGGCCTGGCATCCCGACCCCGCGGTGCGGTCCAACCTTATCACGCCCCCGCCGGGGCCGCTGGCGGAGCCCGCCTTCGCGGTGGGCGCCAGGCGCCTGGCGGCGTTGGGCCTCACGCTTGATGTCTGGGCCTATCACACACAATTGCGTGATGTGCTGGCCCTGGCGCGGGCGGTGCCGGAGGCGACGGTCATCGTCAACCACATCGGCGGCGCGCTCGGCGTCGGGCCCTTCGCGGGCAGGCGGGCGGAGGTCTTCGACCCCTGGCGGGCGGATATGCGCGCCCTGGCCGAGTTGCCGAATGTGCTCGTGAAGATCGGCGGCCTGGCGATGGAGGTCACGGGCCATGACTTCCACCACCATGCGCTGCCGCCGACTTCCCTGGCGCTGGCAGCGGCCTGGAAGCCCTGGGTGGAGACGGTGATCGAGCTGTTCGGCGCCAGGCGCTGCATGTTCGAGAGCAACTTCCCCGTGGACAAGGGCATGGCCAGCTACGCCGCCATCTGGAACGCCTTCAAGCGACTGGCGGCGGAGGCGGGGGAGGGCGAGCGCGCGGCGCTGTTTGCCGGCACGGCGATCCGCGCCTATCGGCTCGACAAGGTCCCGGGGGGCGGGGCGCTTGCGGGGCTCTTGGAATAGAATATTGCGCTGCGAAATCACGCGTGGCGTGAAGTCTCGGCTTCCGCCACACTGCGCCCGTGCCCAATGTTGCGCCGCCCCCTAACACGATCCCATGGCCGCCGGTGATCTTCATCGCCGCGGCCCTGGCGGCGTTCGGACTGCATCGTGTGGCCCCCGCGCCGGACTGGCTCGATGGCAACATCGCCGAGGGCATCGGCTGGGCGATGATGGCGCTGGGGCTCGGCCTCGATGTGGCGGCGGTGCTGACGCTGCGGATGCATGAGGCGAATATCCTGCCGAACCGCCCGGCCTCCCGCCTTGTCACCACCGGCATCTATGCCTGGTCGCGCAACCCGATCTACCTCGGCAATGGCATCATGCTGGCGGGCGCGGCGCTGGCCTTCTGCAATCTCTGGTTCCTGCTGGCCTCCGCCATCGCGTCCTTCGCCGTGCTGCGCCTGGCGGTGCTGCGGGAGGAACGGCATCTGGCCGCCCGCTTCGGCGCGGCGTGGGAGGATTACCGGAGCCGCACCGGCCGCTGGTTCGGGCAGCGGAGCGACGACTGACGGTTCATCCGGCCATGGCCGCGCCGGCGCGGCGCAGCGTCGGGTCGAAGGGGTTGATCTGGCGGCCGATGGCCGCGGCCTCCCGCTTCAGCATCTCCGCGATCACCTCCTTCCGCTCCGGCGTCAGGCGGTCCGTCGTGGTGCCGATGCTGATGGCGGCGACGGCGCGCTGGTCGCGGTCCAGGATCGGCGCGCCGAGGCCGGCCATGCCGGGGATGAGGCCGGCCGCGCCGCCGCAGAACCCCTCCCGCCGCACGCGGGCGATCTCGGCGCGTAGCGATGCCTCATCCGGCCCGCCGAAATCGCGCATGCGGGGCAGGTTGTGGCGCACGATCTCGTCCTGCTCGGCCGCGGGCAGGAAGGCGAGGATGGCGGTGGCGCCCTGTCCGATGCCGAGCGGCACCCGCCCGCCGATATCGCCGGTGAAGGACCGGATGGGCAGCGGCCCCGCGCTGCGTTCGATGCAGACGGCGTCGTAGCCATTGTGGACCAGTAGGAACAGCGTCTCCCCCAGCGAGGCCGTGAGGCGCAGCAGGGTCGGCCGCGCCAGGTCGCGCAGCCCCGTGGCATCGCCCGCGCGGGCCGCCATCAGGAACAGGTCGAGGCCGAGGGTGTAGCGCTTGCCGCGCGGCTCGAACGCCACGGCGCCTTCCGCCGCCAGGGCGCGCAGCAGGCGGTGTACGGTCGGGCGGGGCAGGTTGGCGCGGGCAGCGATGTCGGTCAGGCGCAGGCCACCGGCCGGTGCTTCCGCCACCAGGCGCAGCAGGGTGAAGACGCGGCCGACGCCGGAGACGGTGCTGTCGGGGCCAATTTCGCTCATGGGTCGGGAATGCTCCGATACCGCGCCGGTATTTCCACTCAATGAGAATATGCGGCGAATACTGTCATTCCGGTGAATAGGTGCTTGCCGGGCCCGAGAATGCAACGGGATAGTTGCGCCGAGGCGGCAGTCAGGCCGCTTGTTGAGGATGGCGAAGCATGGCGCGTTGGCGGGTCGGCGTTGATTCCGGCGGCACCTTCACGGATGTCTGCCTGTTCGACGAGGATGACGGCCGGGTCGAGGTGTGGAAGGTGTCCTCCACCCCCGACGATCCCTCCCGCGGCATCGCGCAGGGCGTCGAGGAAGGCATGCGGATGGTGGCGCCGGAGGCTGCGCAGCCCGGCGCGCCCATCACCTATTTTGGCCATGGCACCACGGTCGCGACCAATGCGCTGATCCAGCATCGCGGCGTGAAGACGGGCCTGGTGACGACGGATGGCTTCCGGGACCTGCTGGAGATCGGGCGGCAGAAGCGCCCCGACCTCTATGACATGCAGGCGGACAAGCCGCCGACGCTGGTGCCGCGCGATTTGCGCTTCCAGGTGGCGGAGCGTGTGCGCCATGACGGCCGCATCGACCTGGCGCTGGATGAGGATGCGGTGCGCGCCGCCGCCCGCGCGCTGAAGGCGGCGGAGGTGAAGGCGATCGCGGTGTCCTTCCTCTACGGCTTCATCCGGCCGGAACATGAGGCCCGCGCGGTGGAAATCCTGCGGGAGGAGATGCCGGAGGTCTTCATCAGTGCCGGGCATGAGATCGCGCCCGAGTTCCGGGAGTTCGAGCGGCTTTCGACGGTGGTGCTGAACGCCTATCTCGGCCCGGTCATGCGCCGGTATATCGAGCGCCTGACGCCAAGGCTGCGCGACCTCGGCATGACGGCGACGCCGCATCTCACGCAATCCAATGGCGGCGTCATCGGCTTCGGCACGGCGGCGGCGATGCCGGTGCGGGCGGTGCTGTCGGGGCCGTCCACGGGCGTGGTCGGCGCGCAGGCGATCGGGGCGCTGGCGGGATTCCCGGACCTCATCACCTTCGACATGGGTGGCACCTCCACCGATGTGGCGCTGCTGAATGGCGGGCAGTGCAAGCTGGCGTCAGAAGCGACCGTGCATGGCTACCCCATCAAGGCGCCGATGCTGGACATCCACACGGTCGGGGCGGGTGGCGGCTCCATCGCGCATATCGATGGCGGCGGGCTGCTGAAGGTGGGGCCGCGGAGCTGCGGGGCGGACCCGGGGCCGGTCTGCTACGGGCGCGGGAACAGCGAACCGGCGACGACCGACGCCAATGTTGTGCTGCAGACGCTGAACCCGGAATACCTGTTGGCCGGGCGGATGAAGATCGATCAGTCGCTGGCCAAGGCGTCCATCGCCGGGATGGCTGCGACGCTCGGCCTTGGCGTGATGGAGACGGCGCAGGGGATCATCAGCGTCGTCACGGCCAACATGGCGCGCGCGATCCGCGTGATCTCCATCCAGCGGGGCTATGACCCCCGCGACTACACGCTGATGGCCTTCGGCGGCGCGGGGCCGCTGCATGCGGCCAGGCTGGCGATCGAGCTCGACATGAAGCGCGTGCTGGTGCCGCGCAACCCGGGCATTCTCTGCGCCATGGGGCTGCTGTTGACGGACCTTCGTGCCGATTTCGCCGCGACCAGGCTGATGCCGGCGACCGAGGCCTCGGTCGCCGATGTGGCGCAGGCCTTCGATGGGCTGGTGGCGCGGGCGGAAGACTGGTTCGCGCATGAGGAGATCGCGGAGGGCGACCGCGCGCTGACCCGCACGGCGGATATCCGCTACGCCGGCCAGAACTACGAACTGCCCATCGCCCTGCCGCCGGGGCCGGTGACGGTGGAGACCATCGCTGCCCTCGCCGCCGGCTTCACCGAAAGCCACCGCCAGCGCTACGGCTTCGTGGCGGAGGAGGAGCCGATCCAGCTCGTGACGCTGCGCCTGGAAGCCACGGGCCGCGTCGCCAAGGCGAAGCTGGCATCGCACCCCGATCGCGGGCCGGATGCATCGGGCGCCATCATCGGCAAGCGCGAGGTCTGGTTCCCGGAGGCCGGCGGCTTCGTGGAAACCCCGATCTACAGCCGCGATGCGCTGCACCCCGGCAACGCCTTCACCGGCCCCGCCATCGTCGAGCAGATGGACACCACCACCGTGGTGCTGCCTGGCATGACGGCGCGCGTCGATGCCTATCTCAACCTCATCCTGGAGGTCGCGGGCTGATGGATATCGCCGTGAGCACCCTCGATCCCATCACCGTGGAGGTGATCGGCGCGGCGCTGTCCTCCATCGTCGAGGAGACGGGGGAGGCGCTGATCCGCGCCTCCTACTCCACCAACATCAAGGAAAGGCGGGACTGTTCCACCGCGCTCTTCGACATAGCGGGGAACACGCTGTGCCAGGCGGAACACATCCCCATCCACCTCGGCAGCTTCATCGGCATCGTGCCGCATATCCTGAAGCTGCATGACGTGGCGGCGATGCAGCCGGGCGATGTCTTCGTGGGCAATGACGCCTATGCCGGCGGTGGCACGCATCTGCCGGACATCGTGCTGGCGGAGCCGATCTTCGTAGAGGGCCGGATCGTCGCCTGGACGGTCAACCTGGCGCACCATTCGGACTTCGCGGATCGCGGCCACCAGCACATCTACCAGGAAGGGCTTCGCATCCCGCCGGTGCGGCTGTATCGCGCCGGGGAAATCCAGAAGGATGTGCTGGACCTGATCCTGCTGAACTGCCAGGTGCCGCGCGAACGCCTGTCCGACCTGCGCGCCCAGATGGCGGCCAACCGCGTCGGCGTGCAGCGTTTCCAGGCGCTGTGCCGGAAATACGGCACGGGGGTCGTGCTTGGCGCCGGCGCGGCGTTGCTGGACTATGCCGAGCGCAAGATGCGCGCCGGCATCGCCGCCATCCCCGACGGGACCTGGGTGTTCGAGGATGTCTTCGAGAGCACGGAGGTCACGACCCACCTGCCGCTGAAGGTGACGGTGACGGTGGCGGGCGATGCCATGTCGCTGCATTTCGACAGCCCGAGGCAGCTCCGCGCCGGCCTCAACATGACCTACACGGCGCTGCTGGCCACGGCCTATTATGTGGTCAAGTCCGTGGTCGATCCCACCATCCTGCCGAATGCCGGGCTGGCGCGCCCGCTGACCATCACGGCGCCTTCGGGCACGGTGTTGAACTGCACGCATCCCGCCGCGGTGAATGGCCGGGTGCAGACCTGCCAGCGCGTTTCCGACCTGATTCTCGGCGCGCTGGCTCAGGCGGTGCCGGAACGGGTCACGGCCTGTTCCAATTCCGTCTGCACCGTCGCCACCTTCATCGGTCAGCGGAAGGGCGACGGGCCGATCTGGGTGTACCTGGAGACGATGGGCGGCGGCGGCGGCGCGCGGGCGACGAAGGACGGGCTGGATGGCGTGCATGTGCATGTCACCAACACCTCCAATTTGCCGGTGGAGGCGCTGGAGACCGAGTATCCGCTGACCCTGCTGCGCTACGAGCTGGTGGAGGGTTCCGGCGGCGCCGGCACCTTCCGCGGTGGCATGGGCCTCAGGCGCGTGTATCGCGCGGATGAGGATTGCCGCGTGCGCGTCGATGTCTCCCGCCTCACCTCGCAATCCTGGGGCCTGCTGGGCGGCGGCCCGGGCGGGCATGGGGCGGTGGAATGCGGGCCTGGCGTCGTGTTCGAGCGTGACAATGCGGAGTTGAAGGCGGGACAGTGGTTCGCCATCGTGAGCCCGGGCGCTGGCGGCTACGGCCCGCCGGCAGCACGCTCACCCGCAGCCCTGGCCCGCGACCTGGCCGAGGGCACCATCAGCGCCGCCACCGCGCGCGAGGTCTATCGCCACACTGCGTAAGTCGTTGTCCGGAAACAGGGAAGGGAAAGAACCAATGAGCATGTCAGCATCGCGTCGTGCCGTCCTGGCGGGGTCCGCCGCCGCGGGCATGTTGCCCTTTCTCCGCATGCCGGGGGCCAGGGCTCAGACGGGGGGCGTGCTGCGCTTCGCCCTCTCCTCCTTCCCGCCGTCGATCCAGCCCTGGCAGAACACCGGCACGGCGGCGGCGACGATCAAGCTGATGATCTATCGCGGCCTCACCTCCTACGGCCCGGATGGCGCGCTGCGGGGCGAACTCGCGGAAAGCTGGTCGCCCATCGGCACGCAGGGCTGGGAGTTCAAGCTGCGCGACGCCCGCTTCCAGAACGGGGAGAAGGTGACCTCGGCGGACGTGAAATGGACCATCGAGCAGATCGCGGCCGAACGCTCCACCGCCTATTTCCGGGCGGAGATGCAGGGGGTGGAGCGGGTGGAGACGCCCGACGATTTGACGGTGCGCATCTTCCTGAAGGAACCGGTGGCGACGCTGCCGATCTGGATGGCGTCCTACCATTTGCCGATCATCTCCCGGAACTCGCCGCGCGGCACCTTCGTGGGCGCCGGGCCCTTCATGATCCGCGCGCAGGAACGCGGCACCTCGATCGACCTCGAGCCCTTCCGCGGCTATTTCCGGCCCGGCCTGCCGAAGCTGCGCGGCATCCGCGCCGTGGCCTATGCGGATGAGAACCTTCGCGTCGCCGCGCTGCGGTCGGGCGATGTGGACCTCATCGAATATGTGCCCTGGCAGTCCTTCGATGCCATCGCCGCGGACCAGCGCCTGAGCCTGGATGCGGTGGACGGCGCCTTCATGTTCCTGGTCTTCAACGGGAGCCGGGCTCCCTTCAACGATCATCGGGTACGCCGCGCGGTGGCGCACGCCATCCGGCGCGACGAGCTGGTGCGGGCCGCCTTCTTCGGGCGCGGATCGCCACTGATGCAGCTGCCGGTGCCGGAATCCAGCCCCTTCTACAATGCGGAGTTCAAGGAAGGCTGGAAGTACGACCCCGCTTTGTCCCGCCGCCTGCTGGCGGAAGCCGGGCACCCCAACGGCATCAGCTGCAACCTGCTCTCCACCGCGCAATACGGCATGCACAAGGACACGGCGGAGGTGGTGCAACAGCATCTGGCCGCCGTCGGCATCCGGGCGGAGCTGAACATGCCGGATTGGGCGACGCGGGTGTCCATCGGCAATCGCGGCCAGTTCGACATGGCGGTGATGGGCACGGCCGCCGATAGCAACGACCCCGATGGCATCGCCAACTTCGTCGATGGCTCGCTATCGCCGTCCTACGTCCGCAGCTTCGGCCTGAAGATCGACCGCATCACGCAATTGCTGAACCAGGGCCGCGCGGAGTTCGACACGGCCAAGCGCCGCGACATCTACCGGGAGATGGAGCGCATCGCGATCGACCAGGCGCCGATCGTGGGCCTGACCTGGCGCAGCCAGGGCTACGCGATGCGCCGCCAGGTGACGGGCTTCAAGAACATGCCGGGCGCGCTGACCTTCTATTCCGGCCTGACCTTCGAGACCGCCGAAGTCGCCTGAACCAGTAGGGGCCGCCCCATGAAGATCACCCGCGCGCAGATCTACCTGACGGAGATCGACGGGCGGCGGCCCCTGATCCTTCGCCTCTGGACCGATGACGGCATCCAGGGGCTGGGGGAGGCCGCGCTGGCCTATGGCATCGGCGTCACCGGCGCCGCCGCCATCATCGAGGAGATGCTGCGGAAGATCGTGCTGGGGCGCGACCCGCATGATGTGGAGCCGATCTGGTCGGACCTCTATGACCACACCTTCTGGGCGAAGGGCGGCGGGCCGATCATCTACGCCGCGATCAGCGCGATCGAGACGGCGCTGTGGGACATCAAGGGCCGGGCGCTCGGCGTGCCGGTCTACCAGTTGATGGGCGGGTCCTACCGGAAGGATGTCCGCTGCTACGCCAATGGCTGGTCCTTCCGCGCCGTGACGGCGGATGAGACGGCGAAGGCGGCGGAGATCCCGCTGAAGGCGGGATACGACGCGATCAAGTTCTATCCGCTGGCGACGCCGATCCGGAACCACCCCAACGGCATCTTCGCCCATGTCTCCCGCCGCGAATTCGACCGGGATTTCGAGGATCTGGCCGTGGCCCGCGTGAAGGCGGTGCGGGATGCGGTCGGGCCCAAGGTCGACATCATGGTGGATATGAGCGCGGAACTCGCCACCGCCGACATCCTGCGCCTCGGCCGGCGGCTGGAGGAGTTCGACCTTATGTTCCTGGAGGAGCCGGTCGATCCCTTCGATCCCGAGGGGATGAAGATGGTCGCCGACGGGCTGCGCTGCCCGGTGGCGGCCGGCGAACGCCTCTACACCCGCTACGGCTTCAAGCGGTTGTTCGAATTGCGGGCGGTGGCGGTGGTGCAGCCGGATATCGGCACGGTCGGCGGCATGATGGAGACGAAGAAGATCGCCGCCATCGCGGAGATGTACAACATGCGGGTGCAGCCGCATCTCTGCGCTGGGCCCGTCGCGACCGCGGCGGCGTTGCAGGTGGATGCGTGCATCCCGAATTTTCTCATACAGGAACTCTACCCCTTCCGGGTGCCCGCGCATTTCGACCTCGTGGACCAGCCGCTGGAGCCGCAGGTCAGGAACGGGCGCGTGGCGATCCCGGATCGGCCTGGGCTGGGCGTGGACCTCGTGGAGAGAAACGTCGCGCCCTTCCTGCGGGCGGAGATCGCGCTGGACGACTAGGCAGGCGCGCGGGCCTGCGGCATTGCGGTGGCACGAGACAGGAAAGCCCCGCCCATGCCGCTGCCCGGAACCGTGATCTTCTACGATGTCCTTCCCGGCGCGCGCATGCCGAAGCTGGTGGAAGCCGGGCGGCTGCGCCCCGTCACCGGGCCGGCCGCCGTGGCGGCGCTGAGCGAGGCGGAGCGCGCGGAGGTCGCGGTGCTCATCACCATGGCGAATACGGGCTGCGACGCGGCGATGCTGGCACAGCTGCCGAACCTCCGGCAGGTGATCTCGCTCGGCGCGGGGACGGACAGGCTGGATTTCACGGGAATGGCGGCGCGCGGCATCGCGGTAAGGCCGGTGGGGGAGGCGCTGACGGATGACGTGGCCGACCTCGCCATGGGCCTCGCCATCGCGGCTGGGCGGGATCTGGTGCAGGCGGATGCCTTCGCCCGAAGCGGCACCTGGGTGGCGAAGGGGCGCTTCCGGCCGGGGAAGACGCTGTCCGGCTCCACGATGGGCATCGCGGGGCTGGGGCGCATCGGCCAGGCCATCGCGGCGCGGGCGCAGGCGGCGCGCATGACGGTGGTGGGCCTGGACCGCCCCTCGGCGCGCGGGCTCGGCTTCACGCTGTTGCCTGACATGCTCGCGCTGGCGGCGGCCTCCGACTTCCTCGTCATCGTGCTGCCGGGCGGCGCGGAGACGCGGGGCGTGGTGGGCGCGGCGGAACTCGCCGCCCTCGGCAAGGACGGCATCCTCGTGAATGTCGGGCGCGGGCCGCAGGTGGACACCAATGCGCTGATCGAGGCGCTCGAGAACGGCACCATCGCTGCCGCGGCGCTGGATGTGCTGGATACGGAACCGGTGGTGCCGGAACGCCTGGCCAAGCTGCCGAATGTGATCCTGACGCCGCATATCGGCGGCGCCACCTGGGGCGCGCGTAGTCGTGCCGCGGCGATCGCGGAGGCGGAAGCCATGAAGACCCTCGGCCTGGGTCAGTAGCGCAGCAGCAGCCGCAGATAGACGGCATCCGCTTCCAGCACGCGCACGCCGGCACCTTCCGGCGTGCGGGTTAGGCGGCGGACGGCCTCCACATCGATCTGCGCGCGCTCATCGAATTGCAGGCGGATGCCGCCGCCCCAGGACGCCAAATGCCGCGCGGCGATGTCGCTGCCATTGTCGGCGGCGCGGGCCTCGTCCCGGAACAGGTAGAATTGCGTGCCAAGGCGCGTCCCGCCATTCGGCCAGCGCAGGTCGAATTCGGTGGCCAGTTGCAGCTCCGCCGTGCCGGCGATGGCGCGGTCGCCCGATAGCTGCCCGGCGTGGAAGCCGCGGCCGAGGCGGTTGCCGCCGAGGTAGAATTTCTCCGCCGGCGGCAGCCAATCGTCGCTCCATTGCGCGGCGGCGATCCCGTAGGCCGAGAGCAGCCAGCCCTCGGCAGGGACCAGCAGCGGTTGCAGGCGCGATGCTTCCGCGACCATGCGCGTGAAGCTGAAATCGCTGCCGGCGCGGGCGGTGCCGCCGCCGCTGCCATCGCTGGCGCCCAGGGCTTCCAGGCCGCGATGCGCGCGGAGCGTCAGCGTGCTGGTGGCGGCGGCGGGCAGGAAGGACAGGAAGGCGTCCTGCGCCTGGCCCTCGATGCCGAACCGCAGCGCGCGCACGGAATCACGGCTGGCGGTCTGGCGGGCAGCGTCGGGGAAGGGGCGGGTCTGCACCTCGCTGTCGAAGGCATCGAATTGCGCGGTCAGCACCAGGTTGCGGGGGCGGGACCGGATCAACGGATGGCTGAGGCCGATGCCGGCCACCCGCGTCTCGCCGAGGTAGCCCAGCGCCGCCAGCGCCGATCCCGGTGCCGCGCGGCCCGCACCCGCGAAGGCGCGGAGCCGGAGGCCCGAGCCGCCGAGGAACCATTCCTGCGAGAGCTGCGCAAAGCCCTGGCCATTCGCATCCGTCCGCAGCAAAGCGAGTTCGGTGCGTTCGCCGAAGCGGGTCAGGCTGTTCACCTGGCCGACCAGCAGCCCCTGCCAGGCGCCGGTCAGGCTGTAGCCGCGGTTGTCCAGGCTGGCGAAGCCGGAAAGCGGGCGGCGCGTCAGGCGGACAAGCAATTGCAGCGCGCCGGGATCGCCCTCCATCGGGCGCAGCAGGCCGCGGGCTTCCATCCCAGGGATGTCGCCGGCCAGCAGCAGCGCGCGTTCCAGCGCGGCATGGGGCAAGGGGCGCTGGCCGAGCAGGGGCGCCAGGAGACGGCGGACCTGGGCTTCGGCAGGGCCAATACCCGCACCCTCCAGCGCGATGTCGGCGATGAAGCCCTCCGTCACCGTGAAGCGGAGGTCGATGCGACCTTCCGTGCCGCTGCTGGCCGTGCCGCTGCTGGCCGTGGCGGCGACGGCGACATAGGCGAAGCCGGCGGCGCGATAGGCGCCGAGGATGGCCAGGCGCGCGGCCTCGACCTCCGCTAGCGTCGCCTCCTGCCCCTCCAGGAGGGGGCGCAGCAGGGAGGCGGGCAGGGCGGTGTTGCCGGTGATGGCGATGCGCCCGATGGGAAGGCGGCGGGCGGCGCCGGGGCCGGTGGCGGCGGTGGGTTCGGGCGGCAGCAAGGCGGGGCCGAGGGCCGGGGCCTCGGCGGGTGCAACGCGTTCGATGATGCCGGGCAGGGGGGGCGGCACCTGGCCATGCGCCGGCGCGCCCAGCAGCAGCACCGTGCCGAAGCCGATCGGGAGCAGGGCGTTGCGGGGGCGTCTCACGCCGGGCGACATCCTTTCGGGTGGCGTGGGGTGCCACAACCTGGGCGCGATCACCACTCCCGTCTATCGATCGGAAGGTCAAGCTCGCGCCGCAGCAATTGCTTGACCGGGTGCCCGTGTGGGCTAGCGTTCGGTTGCTAGAAGGATTCAGCGCGATGAAGTTCGGCAAGCGTCAACTCGCCTCCCTGCTCGGTCTGGCCGCCCTGCCGAAAGGAGCGGCCGCGCAATCGGCGGCGGCGCGGAACCGCATCCTCGTGGTGGGGGTGAATGCCGATCCCGCGGGGCTGGAGCCCGGCGCGAACCGCGCGGAGCCGATCGGCAGCGAGATCATCCTGAACGTCTTCGACACGTTGGTGGCCTGGACGCCGCCGGCCTTCGCGCAGCTGGAAGGGCGGCTGGCGCGGTCCTGGACGGTGTCGGGCGACGGGAAGCTGTTCACCTTCGCGCTGCGCCCCGGCGTGAAGTTCCATGACGACACTTCCTGCGATGCGGCGGCGGTGAAGTTCAGCCTGGAACGCACGCGCGACACCAACCCCTTCATGCGCGCGACCTTCGGCCTGATCGAGTCGATCGAGGTGACGGGGCCGCTGGAACTGCGCATCGCGTTGAAGGAGCCGATGCCGGTCTTCCTGTCGCTGCTGGCGCAGCCGCAGGCGGCGATCGTCAGCCCGGCGGCGGTGGCGCGGCATGGGGCGGCGTTCAACGTGAACCCCGTCGGCACCGGGCCCTTCAAGTTCCGCAGCTACCGGCCGGACACCGATGTGGTGCTGGATGCGAACCCCGACCATTTCCGCGGCGCGCCCCGCCTTCAGCGCATCATCTACCGCGTCATCCCCGATGCCTCCACGCGCCGGCTGGAGCTGGAGAATGGCGGAATCGACCTGGTGCAGCAGAACGCCCAGCTGGCCGCGCTGCCGACGCAGGATGTGCGGGCGCTGCGGGCGCGGCCGGGGATCGAGGTGATCGAGGTGCCGAGCCAGATCATCCGGCAGCTGGAGTTCAACAATTCCGGCCTGCAGGGGCCGCTGCGGGATGTGCGCGTCCGCCGCGCCATCACCCACGCCATCGACTATGACGGGCTGCTGGATGGCGTGCTGGGCGGCACGGCGGACCGGGTCTATGGGCCGCTGCCGACCAATTCCTGGGCCTTCGACCCCGCCATCCGCGATATGGCGCCGAAATACGACGTGGCGCGCGCCCGGGCGCTGCTGGCGGAAGCGGGCGTGCAGCCGGGGCAGTTGAAGCTCACGCTCTACAGCTTCCAGGGCAGCCTCTGGGGTGCCGTCGCCACCTTCATCCAGGCCAACCTGGCGGCTGTCGGGATCGAGGCGACGGTGGCGCAGACGGAATTCCCGGCGCTGCGCGCGTTGCATGTGGCCGGGCGGTTCGAGGTGGCGCTGGATGGCCGCCAGCCCTGGTACAACGACCCCGATGCGCACATCACCATCGGCTACCTGTCGTCACTCGCCGACAGCGCCATGACCTTCCGCATGCCGGCCGATGCGGCACTGGACGCGCTGATCCTGCGCGCCCAGACGACGGTGGATTTCGAGGCGCGGAAGCAGCTGTATTTCCAGGTGCAGCGGCAGATCATGGATCGCGTGCCCGCGGCCTGGCTGTTCAGCAACAAGCTGATCGTCTTCAAGCGGGCCAATGTGAAGGGCCTGGTGGTGAACAGCGCGCCGCCCCTGAACGAGTATTTCGGCGTGTTCAAGGAATAGCTGATGGGGGGCTACGCGCTGCGGCGCCTGGGGGCGCTGCTGCCGGTGCTCTTCCTCGTGCTGGTCATCATCTTCCACCTGACGCGCTTCATCCCGGGCGATCCGGCGGTGACGCTGCTCGGCCCCGGCGCCACCGATGTGCAGATCGCGGCGCTGCGGGCGCAGCTTCGGCTGGATGAGCCGATGGGGATGCAGTTTCTCTCGTATCTCGGGGGCCTTTTGCAGGGCGATCTCGGGCGGTCGCTGAAGACGGGGGCACCCGTGGCGCAGGAGATCCTGCTGCGGCTGCCCGCCACCATCGAATTGTCGGTGCTGGCGCTGCTGGTGGCGATCGTCGTCGGGATTCCGTTGGGCGTGGTTTCCGCCATTCGGGCCAATACGGGCTTCGACCATGCGGTGCGGCTGGTCTCGCTGCTCGGCGTTTCCATGCCGGCCTTCCTGCTGGCGCTGGTGCTGCAACTGGTGTTCGGCATCGCGCTGGGCTGGCTGCCGATCTCCGGCCGGACCAGCCCTTTCTTCCTCGATGATCCGGTGACGGGCTTCGCGGTGCTGGACGGGTTGCTCAACGGGGATGGGGAGGCCGCCTGGGATGCCTTCCGGCACCTGCTGTTGCCGACGACAGTGCTCGCGGCCTTCCTGGCGGCCACCCTCGGCCGCTTCGTGCGCAACACGATGCTGGAGACGATGGGCGAGGACTACATCCGCACCGCCCGCGCCAAGGGCCTGCCGGATCGCGCGGTCTTCTTCGTCCATGCGCTGCGCAATTCGCTGCTGCCCGCGGTGACGGTGGTCGGGCTGAAATTCGCGGAGATGCTGGGCGGCGCCATCCTGACGGAGACGGTCTTCGCCTGGCCAGGCATCGGCCGCTTCATGTTCGATGCCATCCGCAACCGGGACTATCCCGTGATCCAGGGCGCCACGCTGGTCTTCGCGCTGATGTTCATGCTGGTGTCGCTGGCGGTGGACCTGATCCAGGCGATGCTGGACCCGCGCATCCGGAAGCGGATGGGGGCATGAGCGCGTTCTGGGCGCGGAACCGCCTGGCGCTGATGGGGGCGGGGCTGCTGGCGGCGATCCTGCTGGCGGTGCTCGTCGGGCCCTTCTTCACGGCATCGCCCATCGCCATCGACATCACGAACAAGCTGGTGCCGCCTTCCACCGCGCATTGGCTGGGCACGGATTTCTTCGGACGCGACGTGCTGGCGCGGGTGCTGCATGGCGGGCGGGCGACACTCGCCATCGGGATCGGTGTGGTGGCGCTGGCCTTCGTCATCGGCGTCAGCTTTGGCACCGTCGCGGGTTTCGCGGGCGGCGCGGCCGATATGGTGATGATGCGGCTGGTGGATGCCATGCTGGCCTTCCCCGGCCTGGTGCTGGCCATCGCTCTGGCGGCCGCCTTCGGGCCGAGCCTGGAGAATGCGATGCTGGCGGTGGCCATCACGCTCGCGCCTCAGTTCGCCCGGGTGGCGCGCAGCCAGGCACTGGCGATCTCGGTGAAGCCCTACATGGAAGCGGCGATGGCGATCGGCGTCGGCACGCCGCGGCTGCTGCTGCGCTATGTGCTGCGGAACGGGATCGGGCCGCTGCTGGTGCAGGCGTCGCTGGCGCTGGGCGGCGCGATCCTACAGACGGCGAGCCTGGGATTCCTGGGATTGGGTGCGCAGCCACCGGCGGCGGAATGGGGCGCGGATGTCGCGGGCAACCTGGCCTATCTGCGGGACGCGCCCTGGGTTGCGCTTGCGCCGGGGATCGCCATCCTGCTCGCCGTCCTGTCCTTCAACCTGATCGGCGACGCGCTGGCGGATTGGTTCAACCCCCGCCGGAGAGCGGCATGAACCTACCGCCGGCGCGCTGCATAACGGAGCACCCCGATGTCCAAGCCCGACTACGCCATCACCTTTTTCTACTACGAGGACATGATGTCGGTCGTGCCCTTCTATGAAGGGGTGATGGGCTTCGAACTGGTGCTGGACCAGGGCATGGCCCGCATCTACCGCATCGCGCCCGGCAGCTATTTCGGCATCGTCGATGGCGTGAAGGGCCATCTGAAGCACCAGCCGACCAGCGCCGTGCTGCTGACCATCGTGGCCGAGGATGTGCCGGGCTGGCATGCGCGGATGGAGAAGGCGGGCGTGAAGAACCTGACCGGCCTGCAGCGCGGCACCTATTGCGAGCATTTCTTCTTCGAGGACCCCGCGGGCTACGCGATCGAAATCCAGCGCTTCCACAATCCGGAGGTCGCGAAGCTCTTCACGTGATCCCGCTGCTGACGGATTGGACGGAGGAGGATCGCGCCGCCAAGGGCCTGCGGCGCGGCCCCGCTTCCCTGACCGCGCCGGTGCATCGCACCGCGCTGGAACTGGCGGCGGAGGCGCCGAAGCTGCTGCTGCTGGCGCCACCGGGCGCGGGACGGACGACGATGCTGCGCCATGTCGCGCGCTTCGCTGGCGGCGCGCCGCCGGACCCGATGCCGGTGGTGCGGAACGAGGAAGGGCTGGCGAAGGCCGAGGCCTGGGACGCGCCGCGCGCGACTCCGGTGTTCTGGGAACCGGCCCTCGCGCTCGATTCGCTGCCGCCGGATGCGCTGCTGCTGGTGGATGATGCCAGTGACCCGGCGCCGCTGGCTGCCATCGCCGCACGGCCCGGCCTGCGCGCGCTGGTTGTCGGTGATCCGGCCGTCGCGGGCGGCTGGGTACTGCCGCAGGGCTTCCGCCGCCATCGCCTGCTGCCGCTGCTGGCGGCGCAGCGGGCACATCTGACGGAAGCGCTGCGCGCGCCGCTCTTCGGCCTGCCGGGCTACCTGGCCGTCGCGCAGCGCCTCGGCGTCGCGCCCGCGACCGCGCCGATCCTGCGCGACACGCTGCTGGTGCGCGCCACGCCGGCGGAGGCCGACCTGCTGGATGCCGGCTTCATGCGGCCGCTGCTGGCAGCCCGGATGCTGGAGAATGCGGGCCCCGCCATGCTCGCGCTGCGCTTCCTGGAGGATGAGGCCGGGATGCCCGCCGTGCTGCGCCATGTCGTCGCGGCAGACCCCGATATCGCCGCGCCGCTGGCTGCCTGCCTGGTCCGCACGGGCGATGCCGGCGCGCTGCTGGCGGCGGAGATCGAGCGGGGGCCGGTGCCCGGCCTGGTGGCGGCGCTGGTCGCCATTGTGGAAGGCGGGCGGCTCGGCGTGCCGCAGCGCGCGCAGGCGGGGCGGGAATTGGCGCGGCGGGGCGATCCGCGCGACCTGTCCGCGCTGGTCGAGGTGCCGGGCGGGGAGGTGGCGATGGGATCGCCGCTGGCAGTGCCGTCGGCGCCCATGCACCGCGTGGCGGTCGGGGGCCTCCGCATGGGCCGCTACCCCGTGGTCAACGCGGTCTATGCGCGCTTCGTCGCGGCCATGGGCCGGGCCTGGGTGTCACCGGCGCGGGACGACCCCGCGCTGGCCAATGCGCCGGCGACCGACCTGACCTGGCGCGATGCCGTCGCCTGCTGCGCCTGGTTGACGGAGACGTGGCGGGCGGAGGGCCGGATCGGCCCGACCGAGATCGTGCGCCTGCCCAGCGAGCCCGAATGGGAATGGGCCGCGCGCGGCCGCCAGCCCGAAAGCGAGGCCCCGGTGCATCCCTGGGCCACGCCCTGGGATGGCGATCGCTGCAATGGCGACAGCGCCGGGCTCAACGCGCCCTGCGCCGTCGGCATGTTCCCGCGCGGCAAGTCCCCCTGGGGCGTGGAGGACATGGCAGGCCAGGTCTGGGAATGGTGCCACACGCTCTGGGGACCGGAGATGGCGCTGCCATCCTTCGCCTACCCCTGGACCGGCGGTGATGGGCGGGAGGCCGCGGAGGCGCCGCCGGATTGGCGGCGCGTGCTGCGCGGCGGGTGCTTCTCCTCACCGGCGGAGAAGGCGAATGCGCATTACCGCGGCAGCCTGGAGCCGGACGGGTTCTGGCGGGGGAACGGGTTCAGGGTGGTGGTGGGATAGTTGCCCCTGGGCCACACAGTGGCCCCGCGCGCCGGGCACGCTCCTGGCCCGATGCGCCAGCGCGTAGGCGCGAAGCCAAGCCCGCTTAGCGGGCGCCGGCGCCTGAGGTCAGTATAGATGGCACGCCGCGAGATGGCCGGGCGCGATCGCCTTCGCCACGGGCGCCTGCTGCGAACAGATCGCCATCCGCGCGGGGCAGCGCGGGTGGAAGGCGCAGCCGGGGGGCGGTGCGACGGGGCTCGGGATCTCGCCCGGCGGCACGGCGGCGGCGCGGTGGTCGGGCACTCTCGCGCGCGGCACGGCGTCCAGCAGCATCCGCGTATAGGGATGGGCGGGGCGGCGCCAGATCTCGGCGCGCGGCGCCTGTTCCACGATGCGGCCGAGATACATCACGGCCACCCGGTCGCTCATATGCTTCACGACGGCCAGGTCATGCGCGATGAACAGGTAGGACAGGCCGTGCCGGTCCTTCAGCGCCCGCATCAGGTTCAGGATCTGCGCCTGGACGGAGACATCCAGCGCCGAGACCGGTTCATCCGCCACCAGCAGCTTCGCCTCCACCGCCAGCGCCCGGGCGATGCCGATGCGCTGGCGCTGGCCGCCGCTGAATTCATGCGGCCAGCGGGCGGCGTGGCTGGGGTCCAGCCCCACCTGCGCCAGCAGCGCGGCCACGCGCTCCCGCCGCTCCGCCGCCGTGGCGGGGGTGCGGTGGACGATCATCGGTTCCTCGATGATGTCCTGCACGCTGTAGCTGGGGTTGAGCGAGCCGGCGGGGTCCTGGAAGACCATCTGCATCTCCCGCCGCAGCGGGCGGAAATCCCGGGCCGGCAGGTCGAGCACGCTGCGGCCCCGGTATTCGACGCGCCCCGCCGTGGCGGGCACCAGGCGCAGCACCAGGCGGGCGGTGGTGGATTTGCCGCTGCCGCTTTCGCCGACCAGGCCGAAGGTCTCGCCCTCCGCGATCTCGAAGGACACATCCTCCACCGCGCGCAGCACGGGGCGCGGGGCGAACAGGCCGGGGCGGGCGACGCGGTAGTGCTTGGTCAGGCCCTCGGCCTTCAGCAGCGGCGTCACAGCGGGTGCCAGCAGCGGGCGGCGCGGCCCGGGCCGTGCGGCAGAAGGGGCGGGGCCTCCGCCAGGCAATGCTCCGTCGTGCGCGGGCAGCGGGCGGCGAAGGCGCAGCCCGGCGGCAGTGCGGCGAGGTCCGGCACCTGGCCGGGGATGGCGTGGAGGATGGCGTCCTCGTCATCCAGGTCGGGCATCGAATCCAGCAGGCCGCGCGTGTAGGGGTGGCGCGGGGCGGCGAACAGGTCCCGCACCGGCGCCGTCTCCACGATGCGGCCGGCATACATCACCGCGACCCGGTCCGCATTCTCCGCCACCACGCCGAGGTCATGGGTGATGAGCAGCACGGCGGTGCCGCGGCGGCGGCGGAGATCCTCGATCAGCGCCAGGATCTGCTTCTGGATCGTCACGTCCAGCGCGGTGGTCGGTTCATCCGCGATCAGCAGCGCGGGGTCGCAGGCGATGGCCATCGCGATCATCACGCGCTGGCACATGCCGCCCGATAATTCATGCGGATAGGCGCCGTAGCGCCTGGCGGGGTCGGAGAGCCCGACCTCCCCGAACAATTCGATGGCGCGGGCCTTGGCGGCGCGGCGATCGGCGCGGCCATGGGCGACCAGCGCCTCCGCCACCTGGCGGCCGACGGTGAGGACCGGATTCAGCGACGACATGGGTTCCTGGAACACCATGGCGAGCGCATCGCCGCGGAGCGCGCGCAGCGAAGCCGGGTCCATCGCGCGCAGGTCGCGGCCCTGGAAGGTGATCTCCCCCTCCACCCGCGCCGTGGCGGGGAGGAGGCCCATGAGTGCGAGGGAGGTGACGGATTTGCCGCAGCCGGATTCGCCCAGCAGGGCCAGGACCTCACCGCCCGCGATGTCGAAATCTACGCCATCCACGGCGCGGACCAGGCCGCGCCGGCTGGGAAAGGCGACGCGCAGCCCGCGCAGGGCGAGCAGCGGCGCGGTCATGCAGGCGGGTGGTTCAGCCGCCGCGCGGGCTGCGCGGACGGCCACGGCGGATCACCTGCGCACCACGCCCGCCCCGGCTTTCGGCGGCCAGGGCCAGGGTGGCGGAGGCATCGGCGGCCTCGGCTTCCTGCAGGGTTTCGGCCGGGGGCGCCGGGGGTTCGCCGGTCTCGCTCGGGCCCAGCAGGGGGGCGAGGGTGCCGTAGGTCTCGTAGAACCCACTCTGCGCGCGGCGCGCGAGGTGGGGCGCACCATCGATGCGGAAGATCCGCCGCTGCATGGTGAGGCGAGCCACCTGGTCTTCGGTGGCGGCGATGAAGGTGCAGCCGGCGGCGCGCGCCGCCCTGACCTGGTCCGGGGAGAGATCCATACCGACGGTCTAGCGCAACGGGGCGGGTTTGTCTGCGGGGTCCGGTTTCACGACAGGCGGCTCACAGCACCCAATCCGCCGGGGGAAGCAGGCGGGCGCTGGGCGCCGCGTCGTCATTCCCGATCAGGCCGGTGGCGGAGGCGGTCGTGATGACGAGGCCGGCGCTGGGGGCGGAGAGGCGGACGATGAAGGCTTCCGCCGCCTCCACCACCGTATCGCCCAGCACGTCGAGGGTGATGACCTTCCGCGCCTCGCCCTCCAGGAAGGTCACGCTGCCGGAGGGCAGGACCCGGCCCGCGAAATCCGCCGCCGTCGCGCGGTTGGTGCCGAGCGAGCCCGCGGCCCAGGAAACGCTCTGCTCCGCATCCAGCAGGCCGGTGCGGGTGATGGCGAAGGTGAAGGGCGTGGTGCCCGTATTGCCCTCGGCCTTGCTGGCGGAAAGGGCTGTGATGCCGACATTGGTGTCGTCGTTGAGGATCGTCGCCACCGCCTGCGCGGGAGAGAAGGTGACACCGGCGCTGGCGCCCGTCAGCTTGACGGCGAAGTTCTCGTCCCTTTCCGCCGTGGTGTCGCTGGCGACGTTGATGGTGATGGTGCGCGTGGTTTCGCCCGCCTCGAAGCGCACCGTGCCACGCGGCATGCTGCCGCCGGCGAAATTGGCGGCGGAGGCGGCGTTGCTGCCCGAATTGACGACAGACCAGTTGGCGGTCTGGACCGCATCCACATAGCCGGTGCGGGTCACGGTGAAGGTGAAGGGCGTGGTGCCGCCGGTGCCTTCCGCCGCGCTGCCGGTGGTGCTGGCGATGGACATCACCGTTTCGTCCCGCAGGATCGTGCCCTGCGCTTCCGCCTGGCCGATCAGCAGGCCGTTGGTGGGGCTGGAGAGGCGGACGGCGAAGGTTTCGTCCAGTTCGCGGCTGGAATCGCCGGCCACGTTGATGGTGATGGTCTGCCGCGTCTCGCCGACGGCGAACTCGACGACGCCGGAGGGCGCGACGCCGCCGACGAAGTCCGAGGCGCCGGTCCGGGAGGTGCCGACACCCGCGACCGACCAGGCGACGGATTGCGCGGTATCGGTGGCGCCGGTGCGCGTCACGTGGAAGGTGAAGGGAGTGCTGGCGCCGGGGTGTCCTTCCGTCCGCACCGCCTGGTGGGCGGTGATGGCGACGCCGCTGTCATCGGCCAGGATGATGCCGAGCGAACTCGCATCGTCGAGGGAATGGCTGGCCTCCGTCGTCGAGAGGTTCACGGTGAAGCGTTCCGCGCGTTCCACCACCCGGTCACCGGCGACGTTGACGGTGATGGTGCGGGAGGTTTCGCCGGCGGCGAAGGTCAGGGTGCCGCTTGGCAGGACCCCACCCGCGAAATCCGCCGCATCGGCCGGGACGGTGCCATTGCCGGCGACGGACCAGGCGACGGAAGCGGCTTCCGCCAGCAGGCCCGCGCGAGTGACGGTGAAAATGAAGGGCGTGGTGCCGGTATGGCCTTCGGCCCGCTGCACGCTGGCGGACTGGATGTCGAACCGGGTTTCGTCATTCAGGATGGTCGCGGTGGTGCTGGCCAGCACGGTCGATGTGCCGGGGGAGAGCAGCTGCACCCTGAAGCGTTCATCGCCCTCCCACTCCGTGTCGCCGGCGACGTTGATCGTGATCGTGCGGCTTGCCTCCCCGGCCGCGAGGGTGACGGTGCCGGAAAGGCTGGCGGCATCGAAATCCGCCTCATTCGTCGTGGACCCGGCATCCAGCGCGACGCGCCAGTCCAACTCCTGCTCCGTCGTGGCCGGCCCGGTGCGGGAGATGGTGAAGCTGAAGGGCGTCGTGCCGGCCTCGCCTTCCCGCACCGCGGCGGCATCCGCGACGATGCGGTAGGTGACATCGTCGTCGGTGATGATGGTGGTCGCGGTGCCGGTCTCGATCTGGACATTGGGATCATCGTTCGGGGCGAAGATCTCGACCGTGAGTGCTTCCGATGCTTCCGCTGTCCGGTCGCCGCGGACCGGCAGCGAGATCATCTTCAGGGAGTCGCCGGGGGCGAAGCGGAGCGTGCCGGAGAAGGTGCTGGTCCCGAAATCTGCCGCCGTCAGCGATCCATCGCCCGGGAAGACGACCCGCCACCCGACATCATGGGTGACCGCCGTGGCGCCTGACCGCGAAACGAGGAACTGGAAGTCCCATGTGCCGGACTGCCCCTCCGGCCTGGATTCGACGCCGGCGCCGATGCTGAAGGCCGCCGGCGTGTCGTCATTGGTGATGGTGCTGGAGGCGGCGGCGGTCGCAATCGCCAGGCCGCCGGACGGGTTGCTCAGCGTGACCGTGAAGCGATCATCGACTTCCGGCGTCAGGTCGCGCGCGACCTTGACCTCGATCGTCCGGGTCGTCTCGCCATCCGCGAAGGTGACGCGGCCGGAGGGCAGGACGCCGCCGACGAAATCGGCCGCATTCGCCGGCGCCGTGCCGCTGCCGGTCACGGCCCAGTCCACGGATTGCTGGCCCGATCCGCTGGACCGCGTGACCTGGAACAGGAAGGACGTTTCCGCGGCCGTGCCGCTGCCGGGCTGGCCTTCTACCAGGCTCGACTGGCTGGCGCTGATCGAAACCCCGGCTTCCCCATCCGTGATCAGGGTGGTGAAGCTTCCGGTGGATGTCCTGACGGCACCATCGGGCATGCCCGACAGCCTGATCTCGACGGTTTCGCTGCCTTCGATCCGGCCATCGAGGACCGGCCGCACCACGAACTGCTTCGAGGTCTCCCCGACCCCGAAGGTGATGGTGCCGGTCGGGAAAGCGCCGGTCGTGCCGAAATCGGCCGCGCTGGCGGCGCTGGACGATCCCGATGCGGCGGCCGTCCAGGTCAGCGTCACGGCTTCCGTGGCCAGGCTGCGGCGGACGGTGAAGACCGCGTCGGCGCCCTCGGTGATGGAGGCGGGCGGCGCGACGATCCGGTACCAGTTGTCGTCGTCCTGGATCGTGACGATGCCACTGGCGATGGACACGCCGCCACTGGTCGCCGCCAGGTCGATGCGGAAGGTCTCATCCGGTTCGACGGTGGTGTCGCCGCGGCGGGTCATGGTGATGAGGGCGGATCGCGAGCCGGCCGCGAAAGTCACGGTGCCGGAGGGGAAGGCGGTGCCGAAGAAATCGTCCAGGCCCGCGGGGTTCCCCCCCGTCGGGCTGACCGTCCAGTACCCGATCCAGGCTTGGTCCACTGGCCCGCTGCGCCTGACAAGGAACTGCGCCGTGATGGCCCCGCCGCCATCGCCTTCGGACGTGTTGGTGGAATCGATGGTGAAAGTGCCGCTCATCCGGGTTCAGCCTCTGCCTTGGTGCCGGGGATCGCGGGTGCAGGACGGTGAAGGCGCCCGGCGCGGCGCCGGGCGGACGGGACCCACGGTGGCGGGATGGGGCCCTGTCCAACCATGGCCGATGCACTGAACGAACCCGAACGTTACCGGCTCGTTATCGCATCATGGATGAATCGGCAACTCATTCAGTAATTGTTTGGCTCCTCTAAAACAACCTATCGGCGAGTTCCAGTGCCAGGCGCGTTGCCTCATTCTCCCGCTCCGCATTCCAGGCCAGCGCCACGCCGACGGCGTGGATGGGCCCTTCCAGGGCGCGGAAGGCGACGCCGGGCGGGCGCAGCCGGGCCATGCCGGCGCTGACCAGGGCCACGCCGAGGCCGGCGGCGACGAAGCCGAGTTGCGCCATGGCGGAGCCCACTTCGCGCGTCACGCGCGGCGCGAAGCCCGCGGCGTGGCAGGCGGCAACCATGGCATCGGAATAGGCGGGGCTGATGCCGCGCGGCAGGACCAGCATCGCCTCATCCGCCAGCGCCGCCAGCGGCAGGGGGCCTGTCTGGTTCGCGAGCGGATGTTCCTCCGGCAGCGCGGCCGCCAGCACATCCTGGCCCAGCGGGCGCAGCTTCACGGGATGGCGGTCGCGGTCCAGGCGCAACAGCGCGAGGTCGACCTCGCCACGGCGCAGCGCCTCCACCGCATCCGCCGTATCCATCTCCCGCACCGCGATGGCGGAGGCCGGGCGCGCGGCCTGCAGGCCACGGACGAGGGGCGGCAGGTAGTCGAACAGGGCGGAGGTGACGCAGGCCAGCGCCACCGGCGCGCTGCGCCCGGCGCGGAGGTCGCGGGCGAGCGATTCGATCTGCCCCGCATCCTGCGCCATGCGGCGCGCCAGCGGCAGCAGGGCCTCACCCTCCCGCGTCGGGCGCGCGCCCTTGCCGCTGCGTTCCAGCAGCCGCACGCCGAGTTCCTTCTCCAGCGCCTGGATCTGCGCGGTAAGCGGCGGCTGGGAGATGCCGAGCCGCGCGGCGGCGCGACCGAAATGCCCTTCCTCCGCCACCGCGAGAAAATGGCCGAGCCGTCTGACGAGGCGAAAATCCATGGGCGCTGCGGTCCATCCGATACGGAAAGGCTATCGCGCCACGACGCCAATCGGAATGGACGATCACGCAAAGCGGGTCCAAAACGTCGCGTCACTATCCGAAGCAAATGGGGAACGCTGATGAAGCTGCATCCGGTGAAGGTCCACCCGTCCAAGGCGCTGCTGAAGCGCGAGGACCAGCTGGCCTGGAAGATGGCCGGCGTGGCCGTGGACAAGGTTGCCGTCCAGAAGGACGTGCAGGCGATGATCATCAACCGGGTCATCGACAACGCCTCCGTCGCCATCGCCGCGATCAACCGCCGGCCGGTCGTCTCCGCCCGCGGCATGGCGCTGGGTCACGCCAAGAAGGCGGGCGGCGCGACCGTGTTCGGCGTGAAGTCCGGCACCACCGTCAGCCCGGAATGGGCGGCATGGGCGAACGGCACGGCGGTGCGTGAGCTGGACATGCACGACACCTTCCTGGCGGCCGACTACTCCCACCCCGGCGACAACATCCCGCCGATGCTGGCGGTGGCGCAGGCCATGGGGAAGTCGGGCAAGGACCTGCTGCGCGGCCTGGCCACGGCCTATGAACTGCACATCAACCTGGTGCGTGCGATCTGCCTGCATGAGCACAAGGTGGACCACATCGCCCATCTCTGCCCCGCCGCGGCCGCCGGCATCGGCACCATGCTCGGCCTGAAGCAGGAGGTGGTGTTCCAGTCCATCCAGCAGGCGCTGCACACCAGCGTGTCCTTCCGCCAGTCCCGCAAGGGCGAGATCAGCAGCTGGAAGGCCTATGCCCCCGCCCATGCCGGCAAGCTGGCGATCGAGGCGGTGGACCGCTGCATGCGCGGCGAAGGCGCGCCGAGCCCGATCTACGAAGGCGAGGATTCCGTCATTGCCTGGGTGCTCTCCGGCCGCACGCAGGCCGACAGCAAGGGCCGCAAGACGGTCTATGACCCCACCTACTACGAGGTCCCGCTGCCCGAGGCCGGCGAGCCCAAGCGCGCCATCCTGGACAGCTACACGAAGGAGCACAGCGCCGAGTACCAGTCCCAGGCGCTGATCGACCTGGCGTTCCGGATGCGCGAGCAGATCCAGGACATGGAGGCGATCGAGAAGATCATCATCCACACCAGCCACCACACCCACTACGTGATCGGGACTGGCGCCAACGACCCGCAGAAGATGGACCCGAAGGCGAGCCGGGAGACGCTCGATCACTCCATCATGTACATCTTCGCCGTCGCCCTGCAGGACGGGCGCTGGCACCATGTGGACAGCTACGCGCCAAAGCGCGCCGGCCGTGCCGATACCGTCCGCCTGTGGCACAAGATCGAGACGACCGAGGACCCGGAGTGGACGCGCAAGTACCACTCCCGCGATCCGGAGGAGCTGTCCTTCGGCGGACGGGTCGAGATCCTGTTCAAGGACGGCACGAAGCTGGTTGATGAGCTCGGCGTGGCGAATGCCCACCCGAACGGCGCCCGCCCCTTCGCGCGGGACCAGTACATCAACAAGTTCCGCATCCTGACCGACGGCATCATCACGGTGCGGGAGCAGAACCGCTTCCTGGAGGCCGCGCAGAACCTGGCGAGCCTGCCGGCGGGCGAACTCTCGGCGCTGAACGTGGCGCTGCCGGCGGGCACGCTGCTGGACGCCAAGCCCGGGATCTTCTGAGACGCGTCTTGTCTGATCGTTAACGAGTACCCGCATCCGCGGGCGGAACCCCGCGTTCCGCCCGCGATGCGGCAAGGGGAGTGAAGCCATGAGTGAAGCCACACCGACCCTCTACAAGGGCCTGGTCGGCGTCTATGCCGACGTCTCCAGCGTCTCCAAGGTGATGCCGGAGACGAACAGCCTGACCTATCGCGGCTATGCCGTGCAGGACCTCTGCGAGGAGAGCAACTTCGAGGAGGTGGCCTACCTGCTGTGGAACGGCGAACTGCCGAACGCGCAGCAGCTGGCGGCCTTCCAGGCGGAGGAGCGGGCGAACCGCGCCCTGTCCCCCGCCATGCTGCGGGTGCTGCGGGAGATTCCGAAGGACGCGCACCCGATGGACGCGATCCGTACCGCCGTGTCCTTCATGGGGGCGGAGGATCCGGAGGCGGCCGATGTGTCGGACGCCGCGCAGCGGCGGAAGGCGATGCGCCTGCTGGCCAAGCTGCCGACGGCGGTGGCGGCGACCAACCGCCTGTCCAAGGGGCTGGAGCCGATCGCGCCGGACGCGTCGCTCCCGTTCTGTGAGAACTTCTTCCACCTGGTCTTCGGCAAGGTGCCGGCGAAGGAGGTCATCAAGTCCTTCGACGTCTCGATGATCCTCTACGCGGAGCACACCTTCAACGCCTCCACCTTCACGGCGCGGACCGTCACCTCCACCGGGGCGGACATCCACGGCGCGATCGCGGCCGGCATCGCGGCGCTCAAGGGCCCGCTGCATGGCGGCGCGAATGAGGCGGTGATGCACATGCTGACGGAGATCGGCAGCCCGGAGGCGGCGGAGAACTGGCTGGACGGGAAGTTCGACCACAAGGCGCTGGTGATGGGCTTCGGCCACCGCGTCTACAAGAACGGTGACAGCCGCGTGCCCACGATGACCAAATACGCCGAGAAGATGGCGGAGGTGGTCGGCGACCGGCGGTGGATGGAGACCAGCCGCGTGCTGGCCGCGAAGATGATGCGGGTGAAGAACATCCACCCGAACCTCGATTTCCCCGCGGGGCCTGCCTACTACCTCATGGGCTTCGACATCCCGATGTTCACGCCGATCTTCGTGTGCTCCCGCATCACGGGCTGGGCTGCACATGTGTTCGAACAGGCGGCCGACAACCGGCTGATCCGCCCGCTGTCGCACTACACCGGCGTCGAGCAGCGGCCGGTGAAGCCGATCGGCGAACGCTGATCGACGACGCCGCGCGGCATGATCGCGCGGCGTCTTCCGATGCGGAGAAGCGGCAACGCGACCGTCTCTCCGCATCGATGAACGGCATCCGTCGCTGCCTTCGGATGCGTCGCTCCGCACGTCACTGCACATGCGATGCACATCGCTGCACGTCGTTCGTGCGTTTTCGTTTGACAGGCAGGTTGCACACACGGATAGCGTGACGATGCACGCATCGCTTGACGCGATTCGCGTGAGCGTCGGCGCCGAGGCGGCTTCATCCTCGCGGCGACGACGCCACGCAGAACACACGGGCGGTGCAGCGCAGCAGGAAGGATCGGTCCATGGACCGCAGGCTCGTGGAGCAGGGGATCGTGCACAGCACGCCATGTTCCGCACCGCTGAACAGCGCCATCGCGGCGCGGGCGACCAGCGCCATCGTGGCGCAGGCCGTTGGCGGGAGAGAAGCCGGTAGGGGCGCGACGCGGCGTGATGCCGCGGACAACGCGCCCCGAACCGGCGCCGGCGGAAGCGGGACGGCGGCTGCACCGGGATGGCGCGATACGGGATCCGCGCCGACCAGGAGCCGCACGGTTCGAACTGCCTTCGCGGGCACGACACGGCGCAAGCCGCGCGGACCCATCACCGCCGGAACACCATCACCGGAAAAAGATCGGAGATCCTGACCATCATGACCGACACCACCGTGACCACCGAGACCGAGACCGAGACCGAGGTCGCAGCCCCGCGCGCCCAGGCGATGGCAATGGCCGCCGCGAAGAAGACGGCGAAGAAGCCCGCCGCGAAGAAGCCGGCTGCCAAGAAGGCCGCCCCCAAGGCAGCAGCGAAGAAGGCCGCTACCAAGAAGCCGGCTGCCAAGAAGGCCGCGCCAAAGAAGGCTGCCGTGAAGAAGGCCGCGCCGAAGAAGGCCGCGCCGAAGAAGGCTGCCGCGAAGAAGGCCGCGCCGAAGAAGGCCGCCGTGAAGAAGGCCGCGCCGAAGAAGGCCGCCGCCAAGAAGCCGGCCGCCAAGAAGGCCGCGCCCAAGAAGGCCGCCGCCAAGAAGCCCGCCGCCAAGAAGGCCGCCGCGCCGAAGAAGGCCGTCGCCAAGAAGCCGGCCGCCAAGAAGGCTGCCGTGAAGAAGGCCGCGCCGAAGAAGGCCGCTGCCCCCAAGGCCGCCCCGAAGGCCGCGGCGAAGAAGGCTGCTGCCCCCTCCGCGCGCAGCGAAGCCGCGAAGAAGGCCGCTGCCACGCGCGCCGCGAAGAAGGCCGCTGCCGCCGCCGCCCCGGCCCCTGCCACGACGCCGGAATCCGCTTCCTAATACGCCTGCCGATCCCGGCGAGGGGGCGTCGTCCGCATCACGCGGGCGGCGCCCTTTTCGCGTTTGGAGGCCTGACGTGACGATCACCATCGCACCCCTGCCGCGCGACCAGCGGCATCGTCTGGCGCCGCTGCTGGCGCTGTACGCGGCCGAGATGCGCGCCGTGCTGAACGGGGCGGAGACAGCGTCGCCGGAAGCGCAGGCCGCCCTGCTGGCCAGCCACCCGGCGGCGGAGGTGCTGCTGGCGGAGGAGGACGGGAAGGCGATGGGCTTCGCCATCCTCTTCGACCTGCCGGAGGTCGTCTTCGCCCGGCGCTGCGGCAACCTCGATGACCTGTTTGTCCGGCCGGAGGCGCGTGGCCGCGGCATCGCCCGCGCGCTGATTGCCGCCGCCGTGCGGGAAGGGGAGGCGCGGGGCTGGAGCCACCTGCGCTGGATCGTGCCGGAAGGCGATGCGGCCGCGATCGCGCTGTATGAACGCATCGCGGAACGCACGGATTGGCGGAGCTACGTGATCAGGATCGATCCCGCGGCGTCGCTATAGCGGCTAACCGAAAGTGTTCAGCAGGTCATCAACCTGCGCGGCGGTCAGGCTCCGCACGCCGGGCACATCCCGCAGCAGCAGCGCGAGGCGCGCGGCTTCCTCCAACTCCTCCGCCGCATTCACCGCCTCCACCAGGGAGGCACCGCTGACGACAGGGCCGTGGTTGGCCAGCAGCAGGGCCTTGGCGGCCAGCGCGGCCTGGTGGACGTCACCCTCCATCGCCGCGTCGCCGGGGCGGTAGTAGGGCACGCAGGGCAGGCGGCGGCCGATGCGCATGACGAAGTAGGGCGTCAGCGGCGGGATCTCGGCTTCACCGCCCTCCGGCGCGATGCAGGAGATGGCGGTGGCATAGGTGGAGTGCAGGTGCACCACCGCGCCCGCCTCCGGCCGCGCGGTCAGCACGGCGCGGTGCAGGAAGACCTCCTTGGACGGCTTGTCGCCGCCGATGTGCCGCCATTCGGCATCGAGCCGACTGATCCGCGCGGGGTCGAGCCGGCCGAGGGAGGAGTTCGTCGGCGTCATCAGGTAGCCATCGGGCAGGCGGACGCTGATGTTGCCCGCGGTGCCGACGGAATAGCCGCGATCGAAAAGAGACTTCGCGAGTTCCGCCAACTGAATCCGCAGCGCGCCCTCAGACATGATCGAACGCCTTCAGGAAGAAATCGCGGCCGCCGAAATTGCCGGATTTCAGCGCCAGGTGGATGCCGATGGGGGCCGCGAAGGTCCAGGGCACGCCCGGGTCGATCTCCTGCCCGATGCGCAGCGTCGTGACGCCGAGGCGGGAGACGACGGCGCCGGAGGTCTCGCCCCCCGCCACCACCAGCCGCTTCACGCCACGCGCCACCAGGCCCTCCGCCACGGCGGAAAGCGCGTGTTCCACCAGCGCGCCCGCGGCATCGCGGCCGAGCCTGGCCTGGAGGGCGGCGACCTGTTCCGGCGGCGCGGAGGCAGCGATGACGATGGGGCGCGTGGCATCGAGCTTGCCGTCCGCCCAGGCCAGCGCCTGTGCCGCCAGCGCGGCAGGGTCGGGCGTAGCCAGCGCGTCGAGTTCGAGCACCGGCGCGTGATCCCGCGCGAAGCCGATCTGCCCGAGCGTGGCGCGGGAACAACTGCCGGCGATGACGGCGCAGAGGCCACCGGCGGCGGGCAGATCGGCGGCGTCCGGGCGTTCCGGCAGCAGGCCCTTGGCACGGAAATTCGCGGGCAGGCCCATGGCGACGCCCGATCCGCCGGTGATCAGCGCGTGGCTCGCCGCGGCTTCCCCGATCGCCATCAGATGCTGGTCGCTGGTGGCGTCAACGATCGCGTAGCGGCGGCCGCCCTCGGCGAGCCGCGTCATCGCCTGGCGGATCGCGGTCGCGCCCTGGTCCACGACGGCGAAGGGGACGAGGCCGACCGAGCCCTCCGTCTGGCGCGACAGCACGCGCACCAGGTTGGCGTCCTTCATCGGCGTCAGCGGGTGGTTCTCCATCCCGCTGTCGTTCAGCAGATGCGCGCCGACGAACAGATGGCCCTGGTAGATGCTGCGGTTGTTGGCGGGGAAGGCGGGGCAGGCAAGGGCGAAGCCGGCACCGAGCCGCTTCAGCAGCGCATCCGCGACGGGGCCGATATTGCCTTCATCCGTGCTGTCGAAGGTCGAGCAGTATTTGAAGAATAGCTGCTTCGCGCCGGCGGCCAGCAGCGCATCGGCCGCCGCCAGGCTTTCGGCGATGGCGTCGCGCGCGGGCGTGGTGCGGGATTTCAGCGCGACGACGATGGCATCGGCTTCCGGGAGCGGGCCGGTGGGAACGCCGATGACCTGCACCGTCGCCATGCCGTTGCGCACGAGCATGGAGGCGAGGTCGGTCGCGCCGGTGAAGTCATCGGCAATGCAGCCGAGGAGGAGGGGCATCGCTTAACCCTTTTCAGGCGGCAGGCAGAGGATGTCGGTGTGACCGACGCGGACGGAAAGGCGCAGCAGCCCGGCCTGGGCGCGGCGATCCACCATCCAGTCCAGCAGCTTCGCGCGGTCGCGGCGTTCGTGGTCCATCGCGGCACGGGCGTGGCCATCCGCGATCTCGGCGGCCATGGCGGCATCGCGGCGTGTGATCACCCAATCGCTCGGCGCACGGTGCACGGTGTAGCCATGCGCCTCGAAGGCCGCGGCGATCACGGCGGGTGCGCGGGCGCCAAGCGCGGTGCCGCCGAAGCCCTTGTCCCGCAGTTGGTCGCGCGCGAAGCCGCGGGCCACCAGCGCATCGCCGGGGTGGGAGGGCATGAAGCGCTCCCGCCCCGTCACGTTCAGCGCGGCATAGAAGGGCAGGCGGTGCTCGGCACAGCCATCCGCGATGCGCTGCACCCATTCCTCCGACACCAGGTCGCAGAGCGCGGTGTTCACGACCGCGTCCATCTGATCGAGCGGCAGGTTGTCCGGTGCCTCCCGCAAATCGGCGACCAGCGCCTCCACGCGCCAGGCGCCCTGCGGGGAATGCACCAGCAGCGTCTTGCGACCGGGCCAGGTGACGGTCCAATCGGCTTCGAGGGCGCGGCCGGCAATCGTCTCGAACGCGCGGCCCACCAGTTCGGGATCGGCGTCCACCAGCGTCCAGGCCTGGGCGCGGCCGATGAAATGGGCCATCCAGCGCAGCAGCGAACCTGTGCCGGCGCCGAGGTCGAGGATGCGCGGGCGGGCGGGCAGGGCGGCGGCGAGTTGCTGCGCCAACGCCACATTGCGCGCGGCGGCGTCATAGGGCTCCCGCAGGTCGAGCCAATCGCCGTCGAAGGTTTCGGTCATCAGTGCGCTGCCTTCCCGATCTCATCGATGAAGGCGCTGGCGCGGTCCTCCCATCGCGGCAGGCGCTGGCCTGCCTCCCACGCCGCTTCCGCCATCTCCGCCCGCAATTCGGTGTCGAAGATCGGGCGGCGCATCGCCTTGCCGAGGGAGACGACATCGCCGGGGGGTGAGATGATTCCGGCGCCCACGGGCACGACCTCCGCGATCGCGCCGCCGGCGGTGATGGCAACGGGGATGCCGCGGGCCAGAGCCTCGGCGGCCGCCATGCCGTAGCCTTCCCAATGGGTGGCGAGGGCGAAGAGGTCGGCGCGCGCCCAGAGCGGCGCCATGTCGGCGACTTCGCCGGCGAAGGTCACGCGCTGGGCGATGCCCAACTCCTCGGCCAGCGCGACCAGGCCATCGGCATGCACCTTGTCGCGCGCGCCGCCGGCGATGGTCAGCGTCCAGTCGAGGTCCGGCAGCGTGCCGAGTGCGCGCAGCAGCACGTCATGCCCCTTGCGCGGGATCAGCGTGCCGATGGCGAGGATGGCGCAGCCGGGCTCGCCGGAGCCGCTGCCGCGCGCTGCGGGATCGGTGCCGGGTTCCACCACGCCGATGCGCGCGGGGTCCGCGCCGAATTCCGGCGCGAGGCGACGGGCGGTGAGGTTGCTGGTCGCGACCAGGCGGCCGAGGCGCGGAAAGATCGCCTGTTCCGCTGTTCGCAGCGCATCGCGCACGGGCCCGGGGTTGCCGTGTTCCAGCGCTGTCGGGTGGTGGATGAGGCCAACGGCGCCGCGACGCGCCAGCTCATCTAGCAGCGGCTCGAAGGCCGGCAGGCCGAGGCCGTCGATCACGATGCGCGCATCCGCTGGCACCTGCGCCAGCGCGGCGCGCGCGCTGTCCCGGGCGACGTCATCCGGCAGCGGATGCTGGCCGGTGAGTTCATGCAGCGTGACATCGTGCCCCAGCGCGCGCAGGCCCTCGATCAGCCGGCGGTCATAGCCGTAGCCGCCGGAGATCGCGGTGATGGGGCCGGGAACGAGGAAGGCAATCTGCATGGATCAGACCGGGCCCTCGAAGGCGGCCCAGGCGATGTGGCTTTCGCGCAGCAGGATCTTGAGGCCCGTGACGGCCTTGCCGCCATCGCCCAGCACGCCGTCGCGGCACGCCTGTGCCAGCAGCCCGTGGATATGCAGGCACAGGTATTCCGTGGTGGTGTTCTTGCCCGCGAAGACCGGCTCCGCATCCAGGTTGCGGTAGTCCATCGGCGCGAGGATGGCGCGCAGGTGATCCTTCGCCAGGCCGATATCGACCAGCAGATGCAGGTCATCCAGCTTCGGCGCGCGGAACTCGGCCTCCACGATGAAGGTGGCGCCGTGCAGGCGCTGCGCAGGGCCGAAGGCATCGCCCCGGAAGCTGTGCGCGATCATGATGTGGTCGACGACGGTCAGGCTGAACATCGGGCGCGGTCTCTCACTTATATATAGGTGACGAAGGGGCAGAGCGGCTGCGCGTCACCGGCAGGTGGCGACAGCACCTTGCCGAGGGATTGCGGCAGATCCTTGAACGGGATGCCGGGGCCGAGCAGCGTATCGAGGCGCGCGTCGCCCAACAGCGACAATGCCAGCGCCAGGCGGTCGCCATAGCCGCGCCTGCCGCGCATCGCGGGCGCCACCTGGCCGACCTGGGTGGAGATGATGGACAGGCGCTTCGCGTGGAAGGCCTCGCCCAGCGGCAGCGCCACTTCCTTGTCGCCGAACCAGGAGGCCTCGACCACCCGTCCCTCGAACCCGCAGCGGGAGAGGGCGAGGCGCAGGCCGGCGGGGCTGGCGGAGGCATGGATGACCAGGTCGCGATCGCCCGGTGCCTCATCGGGGGCGCAGAAGCGGGCGCCGAAGCTTTCGACGGTGGCGCGGCGGGCTTCATCGATGTCGCAGACCGCGAGGTCGATGCCCGGGATGCGGGCGAGCAGGAAGGTGGCGAGCAGCCCGACCACGCCGGCGCCCACGACCAGCACGCGTTCGCCGACCATGGGGCGCGCATCCCACAGCACGTTCACCGCGGTTTCCATGTTCGCTGCCATCACCGCGCGATGGTCGGGCACGGCGTCGGGGATCGGGATGCACATGGCGGCGGGCGCCACGAAGGCGTCGTGGTGCGGGTGCAGGCAGAAGATGCGCCGGCCCAGCAATGCCTCCGCGCCCGCGCGCACACGCCCCACGGCGGCGTAGCCGTAGGAGAGAGGAAAGGGGAAGTCGCCGTATTGCAGCGGCGCGCGCATGGCGGGCCACTGGCTTTCCGGCACGCGGCCTTCGAAGACCAGGCGCTCCGTGCCGCGTGAGATGCCGGTGGCGATGGTGTGCACCAGCACCTGGTCCGGGCCGGGCACGGCCAGGTCCTGTTCCCGCAATTCGCCGCGACCTGGCGCGATGGTCCAGAATGCGGTGGCCTTCATCGCGCGGCACCTTCGCAACTGCCCGGGCGCCGGCGGCCGAGCGGGATGTCGAACAGCAGATCCTCGCCGATCTTGTGCACCGCCCAGTGGAAGCGCAGCCCCTGGTCCATCCGCACGGCCTCCGGCAGCGAGAAGGCCGGGATGCCGGAGCCCAGGATCACGGGCGCGAGGGTGAGGTGCAGGCGGTCCAGGCAGCCGGCGGCGAGGAAGGCGGAGACGGTCCGGCCGCCGCCCTCGACGAAGATGCGGCGCAGGCCGCGTGCCGCAAGGGCCCGCAGCAGGGCGTGCAGGTCTATCATGCCATCGCCGATGCGCAGCACCTCTGCCTGGCCCTGCGTCGCGCTGCCATCGATGGCGGTGACAAGGAGCGTCGGCGTGGCGCCATCGGTGAAGACGCGGTGCGTGGCGGCCAGGCGGCGCGCGGGGTCCAGCACCACGCGGACGGGGTTGGGGCCGGTTGCTTCCCGCGTCGTCAGGCGGGGATCGTCGTGATGCACCGTGCCGGCACCCACCATCACCACGTCGCAGAGCGCGCGCAGCCGATGGGTGTGCAGGATGTCACCGGGGCCGCCGATCCATTGGCTGGCGCCATTCGCGCAGGCGATGCGCCCATCCAGCGTCTGCGCCAGGCGGCCGATCACGATGCAGCCATCATCGGCCCGCGGCGTGGCGAAGAGGGGCGCGAAGAGATCGCCGAGCGCACCGGCAGGCACGGTCCCGCCTTCGCGCGCGCGCAGCAGCGCGGCCCAGGCTTCCTCGTCGCTTGTCGTGTGCTGGTGCATCGTCGCCACGCTATGCCGAAGCGGCGGCATAACCGCAACGGCGCGTCAGCGGATGGCGGCGCCTGGGAAGAACGGCAGCAGCGCCTGCGCAGCCATGCCGGCCAGGAACGGCAGCACGAGGCTGGCGGACAGGCGCAGCAGGATGAAGCGGGGACCGAGGATCGGCAGTTCCCATGACAGCGTCCGGTGCAGGCCGAGCACCGCCCAGCCGGAAATCAGTGCCACCATCTGCGCGGGCCCGGCGCCCGATTTGAGAAAACCCAGCACCAGCGGGAAGGCGACGAAGGGCCCGCCCGGCAGCACGCTGCCCGCCAGCGTCGCCAGCAGCACGCCGGTGGCGCCGCTATCCGGGCCCAGCCAGCGTTCCGCCCAGCCATCGGGGATGAGTTCCGCGACGAAGGCCGCCATGGGCAGCGCCATGAGCATCACCGGCGCGACGCGCGTCAGCGATGTGCCGGCCTCCCCCACCGCGCGGCGGGCGACACTCGGGCTGCGGCGCAGGCACAGGAACAGGGCGCCGAGCGCCAGCACCCACATGCCGATCACGCCGACGCTCATTGCCCTTTGTCCGGCGCAGGCTTGAAGGCGGGCGCATCCTCCGGCGTCCAGCGGATCGGCAGCCAGCGCGCCAGAAGCCCGGCCAGCACCGGCAGCGGCAGGCCGCACAGCAGGCGCAGCAGCGCGAAATCCGTGCCCAGGATCGGCAGTTCCCAGACCAGGATGCGCTGGAAGCCGTTCAGCGACCAGGCGAGCACGAAGGCGATCAGCGCGCCGCGATCCGCCCCCGCCTGCGCCAGCACCAGCACGACCGGGAAGGCCGCCACCGGCCCGCCCGGCATCGCCATGCCCGCCGCCGTCGCCACCAGCAGGCCGCGCAGCCCGGATTCCGCCCCCATCCAGCGCGCCAGCGCCCCGGGCGGCACCAATTGCCGCAGCGCCGCGGAAAGCAGCAGGCCGCCGATGATGGAGGGCGCGACGGTGAGGATCAGCCCCCAGGTCGCTTCCAGCGCGTGGCGGAACGCGGCCTCCCCGCGCAGCAGCAGCACCGCGACGGCGGCGGAGAGCGTGAGCAGGGAGATGACGATGAAGGTGGCGTGGCGGCGCAGCATGGGTGGGCCGATGCTGCGCCGCGAAAGGGGCGCTGTCCATGTGGCAGCGCCCGCGCGGGCCTCAGGCGCGGGAGGCGAGGGAGATGGGCGCCGGCCTTCCCTCCCGCGTTCCGCCCCGCTCTCCATAGGTACCGGGGCGTTCAGGGCGCGCGGCGCCGGCGATGGTCTCGATGACGCGGGACTGCAGGTCGATCGCGCGTTCCAGCAGGCGGCGGTTCTCGACACCCAGGTCGCGCAGCCGGCCGGCCAGTTCCTCCACCCGCGCGCGGTCGCGCGGCTCGGTCTGCGCGCCGGTGCGGCTGGCGGCATCGAAGGCCGCGGCGAAGGCGTCGGAGGCCTGCTTCTTCGGCCCCGCCAGCGCGGCGGCGGCGGAAAGGTCCAGCTTCGCCAGGGCCTCGTTCTCCGCGCGCAGTGCCTCCGCCAGGCGCTGCGCGGCGATCAGGAGGGGTTGCATCATGGTCATCGGGTCGTGCTCTCCGTCGTGGTGGGCTGGCCCGCTACGCCGGCCAGCCTGGTGAGTTCGCGCAGCACCGCATCCGCCAGGCCGAGCCCGCCGGCGCGTGCCAGATCCTTCGCGATGGCATCGACCATCATCGGCCGCCATTGCGCTTCCGCGGCGCCGCCGCCGAAGGGGGCCTTCGTCTCCAGCCCCTGGAACATCGGCTGGAGCAGGGCGCCCAGGGCCTGGGCCTCGAAATCCATCGCCGCGCGGCGCAGCGCCGCGGCTGTGGGCGGCGTGCGCCCCAGGGTCGGCGCGGCGCTGGTGGCAATCGGGGTCGGGGCCAGCATGGTCAGCGCACCTCCAGCTCGGCCTGCAGGGCGCCGGCGGCCTTGATGGTCTGCAGGATGGTGATCAGGTCACGCGGGCCGACGCCGAGGCCGTTGAGGCCGCGCACCAGCTCCTCCAGCGTCACGCCACCGCGGAGGATGCCAAGCCGGCGCTCCGCCTGGTCATCCACTTCGACATTGGTGCGGGGGACGACGACGGTCTCCCCGTTCGAAAGCGCATTGGGCTGGCTGACCTGCGGCGTTTCGGTGATGCGGATGGTGAGGTTGCCCTGCGCGATCGCGACGGTGGAGACGCGGACATTGGCGCCCATGACGATCGTGCCGCTCGCTTCCTCGATCACCACGCGCGCCATCTGGTCTGGGGTCACGCGCAATTGCTCGATCTCCGCCAGGAAGCCCACGGCATCGCGGCCGGCCATGTTGATGGTGACGGTGCGCGGGTCGTTGGCCGTGGCGACGCTGCCGCCGGCAAGCCGGTTGATGGCGGCGGCCATGCGGCGCGCCGTGGTCAGGTCCGGGTTGCGAAGCGCGAGCCGCATCTGCGGCGTGGCGGCGAAGCGGAAGGCGATCTCCCGTTCCACCGTCGCGCCATTGGCGATGCGCCCGGCGGTCGGCACGCCGCGGGTGACGGAACCGGCGGCACCACGGGCCGAGACGGCACCGGTGACGATGGCGCCCTGCGCCACCGCATAGACCTCTCCATCCGCGCCAAGCAGCGGCGTGACCAGCAGCGTGCCGCCTGTGAGGTTGGTGGCATCGCCGAGCGTCGAGACGGCGATGTCGATGCGCGACCCGGTGCGGCTGAAGGGCGGCAGATTGGCTGTGACCATCACCGCCGCGACGTTCCGCGTATCCAGCTGGCGTTCCTGGTCCCGCGTGTTGACGCCCAGGCGTTCCAGCACGCCGATCAGCGATTGCCGGGTGAAGACGGCGCTGCGCAGCCGGTCCCCGGTGCCGTTGAGCCCGACGACCAGGCCGTAGCCGACCAGCTGGTTGTCGCGGACGCCCTCGACATCCGCGATGTCCTTGATGCGGACCTGCGCTCCAGCAAGGGACGGGGCAAGGATGAGGAGGATGAGCAGCAGCGTGGCAACCACGCACCGCGCCGTGCTCATCCTCGGGCAATGTTTTGTCGCCACGCTCTCCTCCGTGCCGCCGCCGTCCTGGTGGCGGGACGCGGGGTGTGAAGGGCAAGCGGCGTGCCAGCCCTGGGACGGGGTTGGGGCGGCAGGGTTTGCCGGGGCGGGGCAGGGCTTGCACCCCGGGCGGCAAAAGGCGGTTGGCCCATAAGGCGGGGCCCATAAGGCGTGACGCAGAAGGCGTGGAGGACTGGGTGATGGCGGTGGGACCGGTGCGGTCGGGGGCGATGGGGGCGGTGGGGCGCGGGCGGGCGCGGCCCGGGGCGGGGGGCTTCGGGCTGGCCGCAGCCGGCAGCGACTCCGCACGGGAAGCCGGGGCCGCGGGCGCCGCGGCGCCGCCGGGCAGCCTGCTCGCCCTTCAGGAATCCGGGGCCGCCGTGCCGGTGGAGGAACGCGCTGCCCGCGCGCGGCGCCAGGCGACGGAGGCGCTGGATGACCTGCGCGGCCTGCAACTCGCGCTGCTGGACGGTTCAGCAAATCCCGCTGGGTTGGAACGGCTTTCGCGGCTGGGCGGCGACAGCCAGGCGGGGCTGGAGCCCGCGCTGGCCGCCCTGATGGCGGAGGTCGCGGTGCGCGTGCGGGTCGAATTGGCGCGGCGCGGGCGGCGCTGAACCACGACGCGAACCTGCCGCATACGATTCATCAATCTGAAAAAGGGGCAAACATCAGGGGCTTGCGTGCAAATGACGACTTGCCCACCACCCATGGCCGACACTATGGTCCGCCCGCTTTCGCCTACCGGGGCGCCGGGCCTGGGGCGGCGAAGGTTGGGGAAGTAAGCCATGCTCGTAACCCTGCCGCCGGACTACCGTCCGTCGAGCGACGAAGAATTCATGAACCCCCTTCAGCTGGAGTATTTCCGGCAGAAGCTGTTGAAGTGGCGGGGTGACCTGCTGAGGGAGGCGGGCGAGACCCTGTCCTCCATGGGCCAGGGCGGCATCATCGAAGCCGACCTGACCGACCGCGCGAGCGTCGAGACGGACCGCGCGCTGGAGCTGCGCACCCGTGATCGCGCCCGCAAGCTGATCTCCAAGATCGACCAGGCGCTGGAGCGCGTGGAGAACGGCACCTACGGATACTGCGAGGAGACGGGGGAGCCGATCGGGCTGCGCCGCCTCGAAGCCCGGCCGATCGCGACCCTGAGCATCGAGGCGCAGGAGCGCCACGAGCGCATGGAACGCGTTCACCGCGACGATTGAGGGGCCGGCTGGCCCAACCCCCCTTTGCGCGGCGGGCGCGGTGGGGGAGGCGGGTCAGCCAGCCAGGTCGGGCGGTGCGTCGTCCAGCTCCGGCGGGGGGCTGGCCGATGGGTCGCGCCGCAGCAGGCGGGGATCGTTCTCAGCCACCTTGCCCACGCGGTTGTCCACCGGCCAGATCGCCAGTTCCTCGGCCGGGCAGGGCACCAGCAATTCAAGCAGGTCTTCCGGCTCCGCCGGTTCGGCGCCCAGCCAGGCGTCCCAGACCTCCGGCGGCAGGATCACCGGCATGCGGTGATGCACCAGGGCCTGCTTCTCATTCGCCTCCGTCGTGATGACGGTGAAGGTGCGAAGCCAGGTGCCGTCGGGCTGCTTCCAGCCTTCCCACAGCCCGGCGACCGCCATCGGTTCACCGGTGGCCATAGCCACGGCATAGGCCTGCTTGGTGTCGTCCTCCGCCTTCCGCCATTCGTAGAAGCCGTCCATCGGCACCAGGCAGCGGCGCTTGCGGAAGGCTTCGCGGAAGGACGGCTTTTCGGCGATGCCGTCGGCGCGGGCGTTCATCAGCTTCGCCGCGTCCTTGCTGTCCTTGGCCCAGGACGGCACCAGCCCCCATCGCAGCGAATCCAGGTGCCGCGCGCCTTCGGGATGGCGGCGCACCACCAGGCTTTCCTGCGTGACGGCGATGTTCCAGGACGCGCGGTGGTTCGGCGTGGGGTTCTGCGTCTCGAAGTACCGCGCCAGCCCCGCGGGGTCCCGCTGCAAGAAGAATCGCCCGCACATGATTTGTCCGCCCCGACTGTAGCCGCGACGCCAACCCTACAATCGGGGCGGAACGGGGGGCGAGCCCCAAGCCGATTTTCCGCCCCGCACGTAGCCGCGACGCCAACCCTACGTGCGGGGCGGAACGGGGGGCCAGCCCCCCGTAGACCCCCCAAGCGTCCGTCGGCACGCGTCAGAACGGCAGGATGATATCCAGGATCTGCTGCCCGATCCGCGGCTGCTGCAGGTCCGACAGCGTGCCGCGGCCGCCATAGGCGATGCGCGCTTCCGCCAGCCGGTCATGCTTCACCGTGTTGTCGCTGGCGATGTCCTGCGGCCGGATGATGCCGGAGACCTGGAGGTCCCGCAGTTCGGCATTCACCCGCACCTGCTGCCGGCCTGCCACCACCAAATTCCCGTTGGGCAGTACCTGCGCCACCGTCGCCGCCACGCGCAGCGTCACCGTCTCCGTCCGCCGCACCGTGCCGTTGCCCGTGCTGGTCTGCGCGCCATTGGTCTGCACAAGCGCGCTGGGATCGATCGCGTTGGGCAGCAGGCGCGTCAGCGACGTCTCCAGGCCCAGCAGCCGCGGCAGGCCGAGCGTGTCCGTGCCGTCCCGCTCCCGCTCCGTCCGGTTCTGCAGCGAGGCTTCATCCGCGATGGAGACCAGCACCGTCACCAGATCCCCCACCGAGGCCGCGCGCTGGTCGCGCAGGAAGGTGCGGCTGCCCTGGCGCCAGAGGCTGTTGGCGCCGGAGGTCGGGTCCTGCGGCGCCGGCATGGGCATGGAGACGGGGCGCCAGCGCGGATCGGCGGTCGGGTTCTCGATCGCGGCCATGGCCGGCGGGCGGCCCACCTCGGACAGGCGCTCGCAGGCCGGCAGCGCCAGCAGGGCGAGCAGGGCGAGGCGCGCCTTCATCGGCCCGGCCCCACGCGGACGCGGCCGGGGGCGATCACCTGCGCCTCCACCACGATGCGGCTGCCGAGGTTCATCACCGGCACCACCGCGCCCCGGGCGGCGCCCTCCATGGCCCGGCCCTGGGCCGTCAGCGCCATGCCGGGAATGTCGTAGAGCATCGTCACCGTCGATCCCCGTTCCACCGCCAGGGGTTGCGTGAGGTCCGCCAGCATCAGCGGCTGTTCCGCGGCGGTGGGACGGCGCACGGCCTGGCCCAGCGCCTGGTCCGGCCGCTCCGCCACGCCGGGGCGGATGCGCCCGGCGGGCAGGCGCACCAGGCGGACGTCATGCGGGCCCAGTACCTCCCCGATCGCGAGGCGGCGTGCGGCCACCAGCACGGGCACGGTGGGCTGGACGCGGCCCATGATGCGCTGGCGCTGCGTCGCCATGCCATCCGCCGCCACTACCAGAGTCGCGGAGAAGCGCTGCGTCACGCTGTCCATGGAGACCTGTTCGACCGCGATCTGCGGAAAGGCCGCCAGCGGCACCAGCGGCGCGCTGAAGTTCAGCAGTTCCATCTCCGCCTCCGCCTCCACGCCCTGGCCGCGGAGCGCGGGGCGCAGCAGGGCCAGCACTTCCTCCCGTTCCACTGCGCGGCCGGGGCGTTCCAGCACCACGCGGTCCGCGCCGCCGGTCGGCCGCCAGGCGATGCCGTTCTGGCGCGCGATCGCCAGAAGCTGCGCGGCCTCCACCACCTGGCGCTGGCCGGGGGCGGGGGCGGGGCCGAGCACGACGCCGGCGCGCGGCCCCGATGTCTCGAACAGGTCGGACAGGCGTACCACGGCGTCGTCGACCATCGACAGGGGCTTGATGACGGCATTGTCCTGCGCGGCCGCGGGGGCGGTAAGCAGCAGCAGGAAGAACAGGAGGACCCGCATCGCCGTCACCGCAGCCGCGTCAGGGTGGAGAGCATCTCGTCGCTGGCGGAGATGACGCGGCTGTTCATCTCATAGGCGCGCTGGGCGGTGATGAGGTTCGTGATCTCCTGCACCACGTTCACGTTGGATGTCTCGACGAAGCCCTGCAGCACCTGGCCGTAGCCGGGGGACCCGGGGGCCGCGGCCTGGGCGGCGCCCGATCCCGGGGTGGCCATCAGCAGGTTGTCGCCGATGGCCTCGAGCCCCGTCTCGTTCGCGAAGATCGCGAGCTGGATCTGGCCCACATTCTGCGGTGCCACCTGGCCATCGAGCTTGGCGAAGACCTCGCCGCTGGAATTGATGGTCACGTCGCGCGCGGCGGCGGGGATGGTGATGCCGGGCTGCACGACGAAGCCATCGGCCGTGACCATCACGCCTTCGGGCGAGAGGGCGAAGGTGCCGTCGCGGGTATAGGCGGTCTCGCCGGAAGGCAGGGCCACCTGGAAATAGCCATTTCCGCGGATGGCGAGGTCGAAGCGGTTCTCGGTCTGCGACAGGCTGCCCTGTTCGGAGATGCGATAGACCGCGCCCGTCTTCACGCCGAGGCCGACCTGCGCGCCGGAGGGCAGGACGCTGCCGGTATCCGCGCTCTGCGATCCGACGCGGCGGAGGTTCTGGTAGATCAGGTCCTGGAATTCGGCGCGGCGGCGCTTGTAGCCCGTCGTGCTCATATTCGCGATGTTGTTGGAGATGACCTCGACGTTGGTCTGCTGGGCCATCATACCAGTACCAGCAATGTGAAGGCTGCGCATGGTTCAGGAATCCTTCGCCGGTGGCGTGGGTGCGTCGTTCATGATTGTCGTGCGGGTCATCGGCGCTTCAGGATGCGTTCGACGGCGGTGCCAAGACGCTCCCCTTCCTTCTCCGCCATCTGCGTGACGAACTGGAATTCGCGCAGCTCCTCCGTCATCCGCGTCAGTTCGGTGATGGGGCGGACGTTGCTGCCCTCCACCGCGCCCTGGACCAGGCCGGGGGCGTCGACGCGACGGGGCTGCATCGTCTCCGGTGCCGACAGCAGGCGATCGCCCTCAGCGGTCAGGCGCTGGGTGTCGTCGAAGCGGACGATGCGGAACTGGCCGGCGTCGCCGTTTTCCGTCCGCAGCGTGCCGTCCGACAGCACGTCGATGCGGCTTTCGCCCGGGCCGATCCGCAGCGGCCGGCCATTGGCGCCCTGCACGGCGTTGCCGTCCTGGTCCACCACCTGGCCCTGGCCATCCAGCACGAAGCGGCCGGCGCGGGTGAAGCGCTCCCCCCGCGCCGTGTCGACCACGAAATAGCCCTCGGGGGCGGAGATCGCGACATCGAGCGGATTGCCCGTGGTGGCCAGGGGGCCGGCGCGGTCGTCCCGCCAGGTGGCGCGGTCCTGGGTGAAGGATACTTCCCGCGCGCCCGGGGGCAGGTCAGTGCCCCGCTGGCGTTCCAGCACGGTGGAGAACAGCGGGCGGGATCCGCGGAAGGCCGGCGTGTCCGCATTGGCGATGTTGTTCGCCGTGACCGCATTGGCTCGCGCCTGGGCCACCAGGCGGGACAGGACGATGTAGCCGGGGCTGTCCATGGGGGAACTCCGCGATTCAGATGCGGGCCCTGCCGCAAGGCCCGTGCCAGCGCCGCGGCCCCTGTTGCCCGGCAAGGCTTGCCCGGGGGCGGAGAAAATCGCCTTGCGCCCGGCAGGCCTGTCCGCCACCGGCACGATCGCAATCCTTCCTTAAGCCGGACCGGCGATGGTGCGCCTCCGTCCCCCCACCGGGTGGCGGCGGCGCGCAAGGCGCGCTGGGCAGACGGCACGCGGTGCGTGCCGGACATGTGGCGCGCAGGCAGAAGGACGCGGGCGACAGGATGGCGGCGGCAGCACCAGCCAAGGCGGAGGCGGCGGAAGGCGATTCGCCGGCCGCAAAGAAGGGCGGCAAGAAGAAGCTGCTGCTTATCCTGCTGCCCTTGCTGCTTCTCATCGGCGTGGGGGCGGGGCTCTGGTTCACCGGCATCCTGCCGAAGCTGCTCGGCATGGGCCCACCGCCCGAGCCGGTCGCGGAGGTGGCGGCCGAGCCCGCGCCCCCGCCGCGCAGCCCACCTGCCTTCGTGGACCTGCCGGAGATCGTGGCCAATCTGAACGTGCCGGGTCGCCGCGCGAGCTTCGTGCGGCTGCGCGCCAAGATCGAGATCAGCCGGGCGGAGGATACGGCCGTCGTCCAGGCCGCCATGCCGCGGCTGCAGGATCTGTTCCAGACCTATCTGCGGGAAGTGCGGCCGGAGGAACTGCGCGGCAGCGCCGGGACCCATCGGCTGCGGGAGGAATTGATCGCCCGCGCCAACCTGGCCGCCGCCCCCGCACGCATCACCGACGTCCTGTTCGTGGAGATGCTGGTCCAATGAGCGGGACGGAGGATGATGACCTCGCCGCCGCCTGGGGCGCGGCGCTGGAGGAGGAAGGCGCACAGCCGGAGGAGGAGGCAGCCGCCCCGCTGCCCGCCGATGCCGCGCGCGTCCTGAACCAGGCCGAGATCGACAGCCTGCTCGGCTTCGAATCCGGGCCATCGCGGGACCAGGCGGAGACGGGGATCGAGCGGATCATCTCCGCCGGCCTGGTGCAGTATGAACGCCTGCCGATGCTGGAGATCGTCTTCGATCGCCTGGTGCGGCTGATGTCCACGACGCTGCGCAACTTCACCTCCGACAACGTCGACATCTCCATCGATGCGATGACGTCGCTGCGCTTCGGGGACTACCTGAACTCCATCCCGCTGCCGGCCATGCTGGCGGTGTTCAAGGCGGAGCAGTGGGACAATTACGGCCTGATCGTCGTCGACAGCAGCCTGATCTATTCCATCGTGGACGTGTTGCTGGGCGGCCGCCGCGGCACCGCGGCCATGCGCATCGAAGGCCGTCCCTACACGACCATCGAGCGCACGCTGGTGGAACGCCTGATCGGCGTGGTGCTGGGCGATCTGCGCGCGGCGTTCGAACCGCTCTGCCCCGTGGATTTCCGGTTCGAGCGGCTGGAGGTGAACCCACGCTTCGCCGCCATTTCCCGCCTGTCCAACGCCGCCGTGCTCGGGCGCATGCGGGTGGACATGGAGGATCGCGGCGGGCGGATCGAGGTGCTGCTGCCCTACGCCACGCTGGAGCCCGTGCGCGAATTGCTGCTGCAGCAGTTCATGGGCGAACGCTTCGGCCGCGACAGCATCTGGGAAACCCACCTGGCGGAGGAATTGCGCCAGACCGACGTCTCGCTGGATGTGGTGCTGGATGAGCAGACCATGCCGCTGTCGCAGATCCTGCGGCTGAATGTGGGTGACAGCTTCACGCTCTCCTCCCCCCCCGGCGCGCCGGTGCGGCTGCGCTGCGGGGAGATCGCGCTGTTCGAGGCGCAGCTGGGCCGGCGGGAAAACCGCCTGGCCGTGCGCATCGAACGCGAACGCCGCCGGCCGGTGGTGGGGGAGGGCGCATGAGCGCGATCGAATGGCTGGCGCAGGGGGCGCTGCTGCTGCTGCTGGCGGTCGCCGTTCCCTTCGCCTGGCGGCTGGAACGCCAGATCGCCGCCCTGCGGCGGGAAGGTGCCGCCGTGACCAACGGCGCCGCGGGGATGGCGGAGGCGACGGAGGCGGCGGAAGCGGCGCTGACGCGGCTGCGCGCCACCGCCGAACAGGCCGGGCGTTCGGTGGCGGAGAAGGTCGCGGTGGCGGAGCCGCTGCGCGACGACCTGCGCTACCTTGCCGAACGGGCGGAATCGCTGGCGGACCGGCTGGACGGCCTGGTGCGCGCCGCGCGCCCGATCGCGAGTGGGATGCCGGACCGGGCGCCGGAACCCCAGGCGCCGCGGCCCGCCACATCCCCAACCGGCCCGCTTGGCGGCATCATGCCGCGGAGCGAGGCGGAGCGTGAATTGCTGCGCGCGCTGCGGGAGGCGCGCTGAGATGATCCGCCGCCTGTCCCTGCCGCGCTTGCGCCTGATGCCGATCGCCGCCGTGCTGGCCGGCGTGCTGGTGGTGGCCAAGATCGACCGGCTGGTCCGGATGGAACCGGGATCCCCCGGCGCCATCGGCACGGCCCGCGCTTCCACCCCCGCCCCGGCGGAGCCGACGCGCGCGGCGACGCCCGCGACGCCGCCCGCTGGCCAACCCGCTGGCCAACCTGCCGCCCCGGCGCCCCAGCAGGCCGCGCCGGGGCCGACGCCGGAACAGCAGGCGGAACGCGCGGTGCTGGAAGCGCTGCGCGCGCGGCGCGCGGAGATCGAGGCGCGCGAACAGCAGGCCGTGGCGCGGGAGACGGTGGTGGCGGCCGCGGAGCGCCGGCTGGCGCAGCGGGTGCAGGAACTCTCCGCGCTGCAGCAAAGGCTGGAGGCCCTGGAACGCGACCGCGCGGAGCGCGAGGAAGCGGGGCTGCGCGGCCTGGTGAAACTCTACGAAGGGATGCGCCCGCGCGATGCGGCGACGATCTTCGATGAGCTGGAGATGCCCGTGCTGGTCCGCATCGTGGACCGGATGCGGGAAGCGAAGGCATCCCCGGTCATGGGCGCGATGCGCCCCGACCGGGCGAGGCTGCTGACGGCGGAGCTGGCGCGCCTGCGCGCCGAGCGGCCGACCGTGCGGTGACTGGCGCCAGAATGGCGGATCGACGGGACATTCGACGGGAAACAGGGGCGCGAGGCCGATGGACAAGAATACACCGGTGCTGATCGTGGACGACTACAAGACGATGCTGCGCATCATCCGGAACCTGCTGAAGCAGCTCGACTTCGAGAATGTCGAGGAAGCGACGGACGGGTCCGAGGCGCTGGCCAAGATGCGCGCCGGCAATTTCGGCCTGGTCATCAGCGACTGGAACATGGCGCCGATGACGGGCCTCGACCTGCTGAAGGAAGTGCGGGCCGATGCGCGGCTGAAGAACACGCCCTTCATCATGATCACGGCGGAGAGCAAGACGGAGAACGTGGTCGCCGCCAAGCAGGCCGGCGTGTCCAACTACATCGTCAAGCCCTTCAACGCGGAGACGCTGCGCGAGAAGATCGAGAAGGTCATGGTCCATGCCTGACGGAATCGCGCCGGCGCACGCCGGCGCCACGCCCGAGGAGGCGCGGATCGATGCCGCCGTGCGGGCCGTGCTGGGCAGCATGGCCGGCGACCTGACGGCGACAGAGGCGGCGCTGCTGGCGGAGCTCGAAGGGCTCGGCCGCACCGTCGCGCGGGCGAAGGAGGAGATCGCCTCCCTTCGCGTGGACGACATCAACATCAGCCACATCCCGTCCGCGACGGATGAGCTGGATGCGATCGTCGGCCACACGGCGCAGGCCACCAACGAGATTCTCGATTGCTGCGAGGTTCTGGAGGGGGTGGCCGGGCGCGTGGGGGGCGGGGAGGCGGAGGCGCTGTCCGGCGCCATCACCCGCATCTACGAGGCCTGCAGCTTCCAGGACATCACCGGCCAGCGCATCGGCAAGGTGGTGACGGCGCTGAAGGCGATCGAGGAGCGGGTGGCGCAGGTGACGGAGCGCTTCAGCGCCGTCGCCGCCGGCCATTCCCTGCCGGCATCGGCCCCGCCACCGCCCAAGCCGGCGGCTGCGGCATCGGAGACGGAAGGGCGGCGGCTGGCGAACGGGCCGCAGCTTCCCGGCGCCGGTGTCAGCCAGGCCGACATCGACAAGCTGCTGGCGGATTTCGATTGATCCGCCAGGCCGCCACGCTGCTGTGCCTGATCCTGCCCGCCCTTCCCGTGGCGGCGCAGGACAGGGTGCCGATCCGGGTCGGGGACCACGCGACGCATGGACGGGTGGTGTTCGACTGGCCGCGGCAGGTCGGCTACCGGGTGGAGGAGGCGGAGGGGAAACTGACGCTCCGCTTCGCCGCCCCGGCGGCCTTCGAGAACGGCGCCGCCAGCCGGCCAGTGCGCAACCTCCGGGGCCTGGCGGTGGAGGGGGAGGTGGCGGAATTCACCCTCGTCCCCGGTGCGCGTGCCCGGCATTTCCGGCTGGGCAACCGGATCATCGTCGATGTGATGAATCCCGGCGAGACGGCGGCGCCGGTGCCGACCCCCGCGGTGGCAGCCGCGCAAGCTAATCGGGCGGCAGCCGCGCAAGCTAATCCGGCGGCAGCCGCGCAGGCTGATTCTGAGGCCCCGCCCCGGCAGGCCGTGCCGCAACGCCAGGCGGCCATTCCGCCCCCGCCGCCCCCGGCGCCGCCCATCCCCACGCCATCGGCCCGGCCGGCCGCCCAGGCTGCGCCGCGTATCGCGGAAGCCGCGCCGGCCCGTGCGCCGGATGTCCTTCGCCCGCCGGCCGCGCCTCGGGCGGCGGGCGGCACGCCGCCCAACCTGCCCATCGCGACCGCGCCGGTGGTTCCGGTGGCCCAGCAGGCCCTCCCGGCCCCTGGCACCGCGCCGCAGGCGGCGCCTGGTACCGCGCCGCAGGCGGCGCCTGGTACCGCGCCGCAGGCGGCGACGCCCCCGCCGGCGCCGCGCGGCACGCCGGTCCGGCTCCTCGCCGGGCCCGGGATCGTGGTGCCGAGCCCCGCCGGGACCGGCGCCGCGCTGTTCCGGCGCGGGCAGTCCTGGGTGATGGTGCTCGATGCGCCGCTCGCGCTCGATCTCTCGCCCCTCGCATCCCAGGCGGCGCTGGCGGGCAGCGAGGTTTCGACGAATCCGCAATCGACGACGCTCCGCCTGCCGCTGGCCGCCTTCGCCGCGCCGCGCCTGCGGCGGGAAGGCCCGGCCTGGATCATCGATTCGCCGGCGGAACCGATGGCGCTGCGGTCGATCCTGCCCGAACTCGAACCCGGCCCGCCGCCGCGGATCATGCTGCGCGCCGCTCAGGCAGGCGCGAGCGTGACCGTCGTCGATCCCGAAACCGGCAGCCTGCTGCTGGTCGGCACCGTGAAGGGGGGCGCGGAGGCCGTGCCGCTCGGCCGACGTGGCGCAGCCTTCGACCTGCTGCCGACGCGCCTCGGCGCCGCGCTGCTGCCGCGATCCGATGCCGTGACCCTGGTGGCGCGGGAGGATCGCTTCATCGCGGCCGGTGCGCCCGGGGCGCCGCTGGTGCTGGGGCAGGACCCGCCGGCCGCGACCAGCGCCGCCGCCGCCATGTCCCGCCTGTTCGACCTGCCGGCGGAACCGCCCGTGGCGCTGCAGGAACGCGTGCGCAACGCCGCCGGCGCGGTGGCCGCCGCGCCGCCACTGGCCCGCGGCCCCGCGCGGCTGCGCCATGCGGAGGCGCTGCTGGCGCTTGGCCTGCCGCAGGAAGCGCAATCCATGGCGATGCTCGCGATGCGCGACGATCCGCGCCTGGCGGAGACCCAGCGCGCCCGCGCCTTGCATGGCGCCAGCGCGCTGATGTCGGGCCGGGTGGCGGAGGCGACGGGCCTCGACCATCCCGGCCCCGACAGCGACGAGTTGGCGATGTGGCGCGGGCTGCTCGCCATGGCGCGCGGCCAGGCAGGTGCCGCGCCTGGTGGCGCCGCCGTGGCGGCCACGCTGCCCCTGATGCTGTCCTACCCCGAGCCCCTTCTGGCGCGGCTGCTGCCGATGGCGGCGGAAGCGCTGGCGGAGCAGGGGGAGATCGCGGCCGCCCGCCGCCTGGTGGCGGCGCGCGAAGCGGATGACCCGGGCCTGGCTTTGCCACGGGCGCGCATCGCGGAGGCGGGCGGGGATGTCGATGCCGCGCTGGCGGGCTACGACGCGCTGATCGCCGGGCGGGACCGGCGCGCGCGGGCGATCGCGATGCGGCGCGCGGCGGAGCTGCGCCTCGCCACCGGGCGGATCGATGCGGCCGGCGCGGCCGCGGCGCTGGAAACCTCGCTGGCGGCCTGGCGGGGCGACGCGCTGGAAAGCGATGCGCGGCTGCGGCTGGCGGAGCTGAAGGAAGCCGCGGGTGATCCGCGCGGCGCCTTCGACCTGCTGCGGGAGACGGAGACGATCTTCCCTGACCTGGCCTCGACCATCCGTCCGCGTCAGGCGCAGGCGCTGGTCGGTGCCATCGCGCGGGAACCCCCGGTGCAGGCGGTGGCGCTGTTCGATTCCCATATCGAGTTGCTGCCACCGGGAGAGGGCACGGAACAGGCGCTGGGCTCGCTGGCCGATCGCCTCGCGGCGTTGGATCTCGTGGATCGTGCGACGCATGTGCTGAGGCGCGCCGTCGCGCGCGCGGCGGGGGCGGAGGCGCGGGCGCGCATCGGCGTGCGGCTGGCCAACCTGGCGCTCGGCGCCGGCGATGCGCCTGGCGCGATCGCGGCGCTGGAGGAAACGGCGGCGCCCGGCCTTCCGCCGGCGCTGGTGCAGGATCGCCGGATGCTGGAAGCCCGCGCGCTGGCCCGGGCGGGCCGTGCGCAGGAGGCGGTGGCGCGCTACCGCGAGGCCGGGCCGCAGGCGGCGCCGGAACTGGCCGCGCTGCTGGCGGAGCAGCAGGATTGGGCGGGCGCCGCCGCCGCGATGCAGGCGCACCTGGCTGCCGTGCTGCCGCCCGCGGGCACGCCGCTGGCGCCGGAGCACCGGCCGCTGATCGCGCGCACGGCGGCGCTGCTGGCGCTAGCCAATGACGAATCGGCGCTGGCCGCGCTGCGGGATGCGGAACAACCGCGCATGGCCGGCGGCCCGCTGGAAGAAGCCTTCGGTGTCATCACGGCTGCGCGCATCGCGGGGCTGGATGACCTGCCGCGGCTTCGGCAGGAACTGGATGTTGCGCGCCTGCTGCCCGGCCGGCTGGACGGGTTGCGGGAAAGCGGCCCCGTGACCCGATAATCTTCTTGTTGCCCCCGGGGTGTCACAATCGGAGTGTCGCGCTACCCCCGGGGGGGAACCCGCATTTTTTCGGACCCCTGGGGTCCGATTTCGCTTGCGCCCCCCCCCTCTATGCCTCATATGCGCGCGCCGTTGACCCGATCGAAGTTCGATCACCCTGGTCATCTGCTGGCTGGAAGGAGCCCTAACTATGGAAGCTCTCGTCCAACTGGGGATGGTCTCGGATTCCCCGAGCGACGCCCAGACCGATGAGATTCGTGAGACGAAGGACTACTTCGTCCACCGCAATGGCGTCCGCTACGCGGGTACCCACCTGATCATTGATCTGTGGGGCGCCACCAATCTTGACGACCCGGACCACATCGATGCGGTCCTGCGGGAGGGTGCGCTCGCCACGGGCGCCACCATCCTGCACGGGCACTTCCACCACTTCTCGCCGAATGGCGGCGTGAGCGGTGTTCTGGTGCTCGCGGAGAGCCATGTGTCGATCCACACCTGGCCGGAACGCGACTACGCCGCGCTCGACATCTTCGTCTGCGGCGACTGCGATCCCTACAAGGCCCTGCCGGCCCTCAAGAAGGGCTTCCTCGCGGAGCGCGTTCAGCTCGCCGAGCACAAGCGCGGCCTGATCGGCTGAACGGCCTGGCCGTTCGTCGCTGCCGGGGGCGGGCCGCAGGGCCCGCCCCCTTCTTCTTGTCCCCCCGCCGCCAGTCCCGGACCAGACCATGCCGACCGACACCTGGGTGAATGAGACGCTCTACCCCGAATGGGGCCAGCGCTTCCTCGTGAAGCGCGAACTTGCGCGCGTGAAGTCCGATTTCCAGGACATCATGGTGTTCGAGAGCTTCACGCATGGCCGCGTCATGCTCCTCGACGGCGTCGTCCAGATCACGGAGATGGATGAGTTCGTCTACCAGGAGATGATCGCGCATGTGCCGCTGCTGGCGCATGGCGACGCGAAGCGCGTGCTGATCATCGGCGCGGGCGATGGTGGCGTGCTGAAGCGCGTGCTGCAGCATCGCACGGTGGAGAAGGCCGTGATGGTGGAGATCGATGGGGAGGTCATCCGCCTTGCCAAGGAATTCATGCCCGGCATCGCGGGCGACGCCTGGACCGACCCGCGCGCGCAGGTGATCGTGGGCGACGGCATCGACTATGTGCGGCAGGCGGAAGCGGGCAGCTTCGATGTCGTGATCGTGGACAGCACGGACCCGATCGGCGTGGGCGAGGTGCTGTTCACCGACGAGTTCTACGCCAATGCCGCGCGCCTGCTGTCCGATCGCGGGCTGATCGTGAACCAGTGCGGCGTGCCGGCGATGCAGGCCGATGAGCTGCGGGAGACGGCTCTGCGCCGCGCCAGGTCCTTCCCGGACAACTGGGCCTATGTGGCGGCGGTGCCGACCTATGTCGGCGGCTTCATGACGCTGGGTTGGGCGGCGAAGGATGCATCGCTGCGGCAGGTGCCGGCGGAGGAGATCCGCCGCCGCGCCGATGTCGCGGGGGTGCTGGACACCACCCGCTACTGGACGCCGGAAATCCATGTGGGCGCCTTCAACCTGCCGCCCTACATCAGCATCAACCTGCCGCGCTGAAACGCCCCGGCACCGCGTGTCCGGCTATCCGGGCGCGCGGCCCCAGGGTGTGGCGCTGGCGCCGGCGGTGCCCGGGCCCGGCTTCAGCTTCACCGCGGTGCCGGATGCGCTGACCATCAGCATGCCGTTGCTGCTGCCCAGCACCTCATAGTCGATGTCGATGCCGAGCACGGCATCCGCCCCTACGGCGGCGGCCTGCTGGCTGAGATTGGCCAGCGCCGTATCGCGCGCCGATCCCAGTTCCCGTTCATAGGTGCCCGACCGGCCGCCCAGGATGTCGCGCAGCCCGCCGAGCAGATCCTTGAAGACATTCACGCCGAGCACGGCATCCCCGAAGACGACGCCGAGATAGCGATCGACCTCCCTTCCCTCGACCGTGCTGGTGGTGGTGAAGATCATGCCGGCATCCTCCCTGGCTCCGCCGCGATCATGGCACGAATCCCTGCACCAGGCTGCCGGCCACCAGGCGCCACCCGTCGATCAGCACGAAGAAGGCCAGTTTGAAGGGCAGGGCCACCACCGTCGGCGGCAGCATCATCATGCCGAGGGACATGAGCAGGCTGGCTGAGACCAGGTCGATCACCAGGAAGGGCAGGAAGATCAGGAAGCCGATCTCGAAGGCGCGGCGCAGCTCGCTGACCATGAAGGCCGGCGTCAGCACGCGCCAGGGTGCCTCCCCCGCCGTGGAGGGTGGCAGCCGCGCCAGGTCCATGAAGAGCTGCAGATCCGCTTCCCGCACCTGGGACGCCATGAAGCGCCGGAACGGCTCCGCCGCCGCCTGAAGCCCCGCGATCTCGCCGATGCGGCCCTCCGACAGCGGCTGGATCCCCTGCGTCCAGGACGCCTGCAGCACCGGTTCCATGACGAAGAGCGTGAGGAACAGCGCAAGGCCGACCAGCACCGGGTTCGGCGGTATGGACGGTGCGCCGATGGCGCTGCGCAGCAGCGCCAGGACGATGACGATGCGCCCAAAGGCCGTCATCATCACGAGCAGCGAGGGAGCGAGGGAGAGCAGCCCGACCAGCGCCGTCAGCTGCACGAGCCGCGCGGTGGTGCCGCCCTGGCCGGTGCCGGCGGCGCCGAGGTCGATGGCGATGCTCTGCGCCAGCGCGGCATCCACGGGCCACAGCAGGGCCAGCAGCGTGGCCAGCGCCAGCATCGTCACGGCGCCGGTGGCCCGCCTTCCGGCAGCCAGCCGATCACCTGGTCCTGCGCCCCGCCGGTCAGCAGCAGGAGGGACCGCCCGTCGCAGCGCAGCAGCACCAGGCGCCGGCGGCTGTCCAGCGCCAGCGTCTCCTCCACCGCCAGGCGGCGGCCGGCGCGGGCGCCGATCCCGGCCGCGCGGGCCATGCGCGCCGTCAGCAGCAGCGCTGCCAGCACCGCGACCAGCGCGGCACCCGCGGTGAGGCCCGCGGTCAGAAGGCTGATGTCGTTCATCCCGCTCCATCCTGGAGTCCCGTTTCGACTGGGTTGTTGAGTCTGGGGTGTTGAGTCCGCGGTGCGTTTTGCGCCGCGGTTCAGGGGTGGCTCACTGCCGGGCGACCTCGGCGGTCAGGCCATCCACCTGGCGAAGCAGTGCTTCAAGCGCGGGGCGCAGGCTTTTCGCCTCCTCCGCTGCCAGGGCCATGATGGCGGCGCAGAGGGAGGCCGCGTCGCGGTCCAGCCCCTCGAGGTCCACGCGCCGTCCGCCCTCCACCAGCGCGCGGGCGACGGCCACGGTGCCGCCCATCGCCTCGATGGCGGCGTGGACGGCCTCGGCATGGGTGGCGCTTTTCGGCATGGAGCCCATAGGCGCATGGGTGGATGAACGTTTCCTCTACGCCGCAACCTTCATGTTGCGCGTATCGCGGCAGGCCGGGGCGGCGCGGAGGTCAGGTCCCCCGGCGATCGAAACCCTTCCTTCACCACCCCGGGGGCACAAAGGGGCATGGACGTCACGGGCACATCGTCGGGAAGGCCAGCCACCGGCAGCGGCAGGGGGCATGACGTGATGGCGCTGGCCCAGCGGCGGCTGGGCTGGCTGGATCGCCGCACGGTGGTGCTGGCGCAGAACATCGCGAATGCCGACACGCCCGCCTATCGGCCGAGGGATGTCCTGCCCTTCGGCCAGGTACTGTCCGCGGCGGGCGCCCCGCCCTTGGCGCGCACCGCGCCCGCGCACATCGCGGGCAGTGGCCGGGCCGCGTCGGGCACGGCGCATGATCGCGCGCTATCCGAGACGGCGCCGGATGGCAACGCCGTGTCGCTGGACCGCGAAGCGGTCCGCATGGCCGAAACCGATACCGCGCATGCGCTGGCCATGGCCGTGCATCGCAGCTTCATGGGCATGTTCCGCCTCGCGCTCGGCCGCCAGGGCTGAGCGGGGCGGCAGGAGAGGGCAGCACCGCATGGATCTCGATCGCGCGCTTCGCATCTCGGCCGCCGGCATGGCGGCGCAATCGACCCGGCTTCGCGTGGTGGCGGAGAACCTCGCCAACCGCGACAGCACGGGGGAATCGGCGGGCGCCGATCCCTATCGCCGCCGCACCGTGAATTTCGCCAACCGCCTGGACCGTGCGATGGGAGCGGAGCTGGTGAGCGTGTCACGCATCGGCACGGCGCCCGGCGACTTCCCGACGCGCTACGAGCCCAGCCACCCCGCCGCCGATGCCCGCGGCTACATCAAGACGCCGAATGTGGACAGCCTGGTGGAGGTGATGGACATGCGGGAGGCGCAGCGCAGCTACAGCGCCAACCTGTCGGTGCTGGAAACCACGCGAGGCATGCTGACCCGCGCGATCGAGGCGCTGCGCTGACCATGCGGGCAACGGATAGGGCACCATGCCGGTAGCCGGCGCCACCGGCGCGCTGCACGCCGCCGCCGCCTATGCGGCCCAGGCCGGCGGTGGGGTGGCTAGCCAGGGCGGGGAACAGGGCGGCTTCGGCGGCGTGCTGACCCGCGCCATGGAAAGCGCGGTGGAACTCGGCCGCAGCGCGGATGCCGCTTCCACCCAGGCGCTGATGGGCCAGGGCAGCGTGACGGAAGCGGTGCTCGCCATCTCCCGCGCCGAACTCGCGCTGCAGACCACCGTCGCGGTGCGGGACCGCGTGGTGGCGGCCTATCAGGAAGTGATGCGGATGCCGATCTGACGCGCGCCTTTTCGCGCGTGTTGCCGCGCCCATGAGGGGCTGCGGGGTGCCAGGAGGGCGGGATGGTTGAGGAAGCCATGGCCCAGTCGCTTCGCGAAGCGATCTGGGTCTCGATGCAGGTGATGGGGCCGCCGCTGGTCGCGGTGCTGGTGGTGGGCCTTGCCGTCTCCCTCGTGCAGGCGCTGACGCAGGTGCAGGAGGCGACGCTGGCCTTCCTGCCGAAGCTGGTCATTGGTGGTGCGCTGATGCTGCTGCTGGGCCCCTTCACGGCGTCCGTCATGCAGGGTTGGAGCAGCACGCTGTTCGACCGCATGGTGGCGCTCGGCGGCATGCCGTGACGGAAGCCGACCACGCCCTGCTGCAGATGCTGCCCGGCCTGGTCTTCCAGGCCGCGCTGGTCTTCGCGCGGCTGGGTGCGGCGGTGATGCTGCTGCCGGGGCTGGGGGAGGCGGAAGTGCCGGCGCCCTTGCGCCTCGGCCTTGGCGTGGCGTTGGTGGCGCTGCTACTGCCCGTGCTGGCGCCGGGCCTGCCGCCGATGCCGGATGACCTGGCCGAACTCACCCGGCTGCTGGTGACGGAGATCGTCGTCGGCCTCTGGATCGGCACGCTGGCACGCATCCTGGTGCTGGCCTTCGCCATGGCCGGCCAGGCGATCGCGACGCTGATCGGGCTTGCCAGCCTGTTCGCCTTCGATCCCTCGCTCGGCATGGGCGGCACGGCGCTGGGCCGGGCCTTCGCGCTGATGGCGGCGGTGCTGGTGCTGTCCACCGGGCTCTACCAGGTGCCGCTGGCGGCGCTGGCGGAAAGCTACGCGGTGATGCCCGCGGGCGCGCCCTTCCCGGCGGGGTCGGCCGCGCTGGCGATCGCGCGAATGGGGGCGGATTCACTCGACCTCGCGCTGCGCATCGCGGCGCCCTTCGTCGTGGGTGCCGTGCTGCTGAACGTGGCGCTCGGCCTGCTGGCGCGCCTGGCGCCGCAGGTGCAGACCTTCTTTATCGCCGTGCCGGGCCAGATCCTGGCGGGGCTCGGCCTTCTTGCGCTGCTGGCGCCGCCCATGATCGCGACGCTGCTGGAGGCGCTCCGCGCCGGCTTCGCCACCCTGCCCGGGGTGCGCTGAGCCGTGGCGGAAGAGGGCGATGGCCCCGAGGCCGGCGACAAGACCGAGGCCGCGACACCCAGGCGCCTCGAGAAGGCGCGGGAGGAAGGGCAGGTCGCGCTGTCGCGGGAGGTGGTGGGCTGGTCGGGCCTTGCGGCGGGGACGCTCGCGACGATGCTGGTCCTGCCGACCATCGGCGCCGATTTGATGCGCGCGATGCGGGGTGCGCTGGAATCCGCGCATACACTCGGCATGGCCAATGCCGCCATGACGCTGTTCTGGTGGGGCGGGCTTGTTGTCCTGCCGGTGGCGACCGCGGTGACGCTGGGGGCGGTAGCGGGGACGCTGGCGCAGACAAGGGGCCTGGTTTCCGCCAATGCCATGGCGCCGAAGCTCAGCAAGATCAGCCCCTGGGCGGGCCTGAAGCGGCTGGTGGGGCCGGAAGCCCTGATGGAATTCGCCCGCACCCTGGCGAAGCTGGTGATCGTCGGCGCCGCGTTGTGGCATGTGGGGTCGGACCTGGCCGCGCTGCAGGCGTCGCTGCACCAGCCGGCGGCGGCGCTGCCCGTGGCGGCCGGGGCCGTGGCGATGCGCCTGATGCTGGCGGCGCTCGTGGCCTTCGCGGGCATCGCGGTGCTGGACGTGCTGTGGGTGCGCTTCCGCTTCGCGCGCCAGATGCGGATGAGCCGCCAGGATCTGCGCGACGAAGCCAAGGAATCGGAAGGTGACCCGATGCTGAGGGCGCGGCGCAAGCAGATGCGCCAGGTCCAGGGGCGCCGCCGCATGATGACCGCGGTGCCGAACGCCGCCGTCGTCATCACCAACCCCACCCACTACGCCGTGGCCCTGGCCTATGATGGCGGCGATGCCGCCCCGCGCATCGTGGCCAAGGGCGTCGATGCCATGGCGGCCCGGATCCGGGAGACGGCGACGAAGGCCGGGGTGCCGCTGGTAGCCAATCCGCCGCTGGCGCGCGCGCTGTGGCGGCTGGACGTCGATGCCGAGATCCCGGCCGAACACTACCAGGCCGTGGCGGAGATCATCGCCTATGTCTGGCGCCAGAACGGCGCCGCCGCACGGCATGCTTGACGCCGTGAGCCAGCCTGTGTCCCCCCTGCGCGCGCCAGGGTGTCGTCGAGGAGAACCGCATGCCTGATCCGCGCCGGACCCTGCAGGACCTGCTTCGCGGCCGCAACCGTCGCCCGGCGGAAGATGCCGTGGTGCGGGCGGTACTGGATGCGGCCTCGCCCGGGATCGCGCTGTTGGATTCCGAGGACCGGCTGGTGACGTGGAACGCCGAATTCGCGGGGCTCTGCGGCCCGCTGCTGCCGCCGCGCCCGGGCCTGCCGATCGGGGCGCTGATGGCGGCGGAGGGGAAGGAGGCGGCGCTGGGCGCGCTGGCCACCGGGCAGCGCGTGGCGATCGCCATGGCGTCGGAGGGTTCGCCGCGGCTGGAGATGGAGCACCGCAAGCTGCCGCCGCCGGAACGTGGCGCGGTGCTGCGCCTGTCCCGCATCGCCGCGCGGCCCGCGGAACAGCAGGCCGGCGCGGCGCGGCTTCAGGCGGTGGGCGCGCTGGCGGGCGGCATCGCGCATGACTTCAACAACCTGCTGACCGCCATCGCCGGGAGTGCCGAGGCCGCGCTGTCCCGCGCCCCGGGCGGGGAGGCCGCTTCGGAGCTGCGCCAGGTGCTGGAAAGCGCCGGGCGCGGTGCGGCGCTGGTGCGGCAGTTGCTGGCCTTCGCGCGTCAGCAGGCGCTGCGGCCGCGCGTGGTGGACCTCAACATCGCCGTCTCCGCCATGGGGGAATTGCTGCGGCGGCTGCTCGGCAGCCGGGTGCGGCTGACGATCGCGCTGGAGGAACCGGCCCGCCGCGTGCGGATGGACCCCACGCAGCTCGACCAGGTCATCATGAACCTGGCGCTGAATGCGCGGGACGCGATGCCCGAAGGCGGGTCGCTGCGCATCGCGACGGGCCATGCCGTGGTGCTCTCGCCCGAGACGATCGGGACGGAGACGCTGCCGGCGGGGCGCTACGCCATGCTGGAAGTGGTCGATAGCGGCGCCGGCATCCCGCCGGAGGTGCTGCCCCGCATCTTCGACCCCTTCTTCACCACCAAGCGGGAACAGGGGGGCACCGGGCTCGGCCTTTCCACCGTGCACGGCATCATCCGGCAATCCGGTGGCTTCATCGCGGTGGACAGCCGGCGGGGGGAGGGGACGCGCTTCCGCATCTGGATGCCCCGGAACGAAGGGCCGGCGGACCCGGTGGTGGCGGCGGCCATGGTGGCGCCGCCGCTGGCCGCGGCCCCGCCCCCATCGCCGCCCATGCCCGAATCCGCCCCCGGCGGCCCGGCCGTGCTGCTGGTGGAGGATGAGGTGCCGCTGCTGCGCCTGGCCGAACGCGCGCTGCGCCGCGCCGGGTTCGAGGTGATGAGCGCGGGCTGTTCGGAGGAAGCGCTGGAGATGCTGGAAAAGACGGAGGTCATGCCCCTGGCCCTCGTCTCCGACGTGGTGATGCCGGGGCTGGACGGGCTGGAACTGACCGCCCGGTTGCGGGACCGCTGGCCGGGACTGCCGGTGCTGCTGGTATCCGGTTATGCGGAGGCGGCGCTGGGGCGGGACCTGGCGGCGGAACGCATCCGGCTGCTGGCCAAGCCCTACAGCCTGGGCGCGCTGGTCACGGAATTGAAAGGCATTTTGCCGGAGGGGGTGGTGAAAGTTTCCTAAATGTTCTTGTCGGGCTGGCCGTTCTAGGCCATATTCCGCGTCGAGGGGCAGGCGGTTGCGCGGCACTTGGAGTCGCGATGCCTTCTGGTCCAAGGTGATGCGGGGTGTGACCGGCGGGTGAGGATCCGGCCGGGGATTGCGCCTCCAGGTTGATACCGGGAATCGGGCCCGGGAGTTCGGGAGAGCGAGCCTCATGGATAAGACGAAGGCTCTGGACGCCGCGCTGAGCCAGATCGAGAGGGCCTTCGGCAAGGGCTCCATCATGCGCATGGGCAACAAGGCGGCGATGGAGGAGGTGGAGGTCATCTCCACCGGCTCGCTCGGCCTTGACCTGGCGCTGGGCATTGGCGGCGTGCCGAAGGGGCGGATCATCGAGGTCTACGGCCCGGAAAGCTCCGGCAAGACCACGCTGGCGCTGCACATGATCGCGGAAGCGCAGAAGAAGGGCGGGACCTGCGCCTTCATCGACGCGGAGCACGCGCTGGACCCCGGCTACGCCAAGAAGCTGGGCGTGGATGTGGAGAATCTGCTGATCAGCCAGCCGGATGCCGGCGAACAGGCGCTGGAGATCTGCGACACGCTGGTGCGGTCCGGCGCCGTCGATGTGCTGGTGGTGGACAGCGTCGCGGCCCTGGTGCCGCGGGCGGAACTGGAAGGGGAGATGGGCGACAGCCATGTGGGCCTGCATGCCCGCCTGATGTCGCAGGCGCTGCGGAAGCTGACGGGCAGCGTCTCCCGCTCCAACACCCTGCTGATCTTCCTGAACCAGATCCGCCTCAAGATCGGCGTGATGTTCGGCAACCCTGAGACGACGACGGGCGGCAACGCGCTGAAGTTCTACGCCTCCATCCGCATGGAAATCCGGCGCATCGGCTCCATCAAGGACCGGGAGACGGTGACGGGCAACCAGACCCGCGTGAAGGTGGTGAAGAACAAGATGGCGCCGCCGTTCCGGCAGGTGGATTTCGACATCATGTATGGCGAAGGCATCTCCAAGGTCGGCGAACTTATCGACCTCGGCGTCAAGGCGGGCATCGTGGAGAAATCCGGCGCCTGGTTCAGCTGCGACAGCCAGCGCATCGGCCAGGGGCGTGAGAACGCCAAGCAGTTCATGCGTGACAACCCCGCCATGGCGGAAAGCGTGGAGAAGCGCATCCGCGCCCAGGCCAATGGCCTGGCCAGCACCATGCTGGCCGGGGAGAATGACGAGGCTGCGGCGGCCGAGTAGTCCGTCCTTCCAGACATGACAAAGGCGGAGGGGGTTGCCCCCCTCCGCCTTTGTCGTGTTCAGGCCGCGAGTGCCGCGGGGTTCACTTCCCGCTCCGCCAGCATGGTCAGCTTCTCATCCGCCGCCTTCTCCTCCGCCAGGGTCTGGCCGAGCAGGTCGGCCACTTCCTGCATGCCGGCCGCCTTGGCCATGGCGCAGAGCGTGCCGTAGGTCGCGATCTCGTAGTGCTCCACCTTCTGCGCGGCGCCGATCAGGGCGGCGTCGCGGACCGGGCCCTCGTCATGATCGTCCATGATCTCCTCGGCCTCGGCGGTCAGGCCCTCCATCGCCTCGCATTCCTCGCCTTCCGGGTCGGCGTCCAGCATCTCAGCGGCGCGTTCCAGGCGCTCCACATGGGTCTTCGTCTGGGCCAGGTGGTCCTCGAAGGCCTGGCGCAGCGTCGGGCTTTGCGCGGCCTCCGCCATCTGCGGCAGGGCCTCGATCAGCTGGGTCTCGGCGCTGTAGGCGTCCTGCAACGCCTCGATCATCAGTGACTTGAAGTTTTCGGCCATGATGGGCCTCCCTCGGGTGTCCGGTGCTGGGCGGGCATTCCTCGGCCCACCCTCATCCTCCCGAACGGCGCGGCCGCATGGCAGTTCCGGCTTTGGGCCCGCAACGTCCGACCCTCGACGTTCAGTTCATCGCGCGGTAAGGGACGCGGCTTTCGCTTGGGCCTTTCGGCCGCGGCGGTGGCATCCCTTACGATGGCAGCGATCAGGCGATGACCAGCAGCAACGACATCCGCGCCACCTTCCTCGACTACTTCCGCCGCAATGGGCATGAGGTGGTGGAATCCTCTCCGCTGGTGCCGCGGAACGACCCCACGCTGATGTTCGCGAATAGCGGCATGGTGCAGTTCAAGAACGTCTTCACGGGGCAGGAAAAGCGGCCCTACACCCGCGCCACGACCGCGCAGAAGTCGGTGCGTGCCGGCGGCAAGCACAACGACCTGGACAATGTCGGCTACACCGCCCGCCACCATACGTTCTTCGAGATGTTGGGCAATTTCAGCTTCGGCGACTACTTCAAGGAACAGGCGATCGGCCATGCCTGGGAATTGCTGACCCGCGATTTCGGCCTGCCGAAGGACCGCCTGCTGGTCACCGTCTATTCCGAGGACGAAGAAGCCCCCGTCTATTGGAAGAAGATCGCCGGCCTGCCGGACAGCCGCATCATCCGTATCCCGACCTCCGACAATTTCTGGCGGATGGGCGATACCGGCCCCTGCGGCCCGTGCTCCGAGATCTTCTTCGACCATGGCGACAAGATCTTCGGCGGCCCGCCCGGCAGCGCGGACCAGGATGGCGACCGGTTCATCGAGATCTGGAACCTGGTCTTCATGCAGTATGAGGAAGGCCCCCCCGGCACCCGCGTGCCGCTGCCGCGCCCCTCGATCGATACCGGCATGGGCCTGGAACGCTTCGCCGCCATCCTCCAGGGCAAGCACGACAACTACGATACCGACACGCTGCGCGCCCTGATCCTGGCCTCCGCCGAGGCCACCGGCCAGGAGCCGGACGGCCAGTGGAAGACCAGCCACCGCGTGGTGGCGGACCACCTTCGCGCCGGCACCTTCCTGATCGCGGACGGCGTCATGCCGTCCAATGAGGGCCGCGGCTACGTGCTGCGCCGCATCCTCCGGCGCGCCATGCGCCACGCCCACATGATGGGCGCGCGGGAGCCCTTGCTGCACCGCCTTGTGCCCGCGCTGACCCGACAGATGGGCGCCGCCTATCCGGAGATCCTGCGGGCCGAGGCGCTGGTCGTCGAAACCCTCCGGCTGGAGGAGACCCGCTTCCGCTCGCTGCTGGAACGCGGCCTCGGCCTGCTGGCCGATGAATCGGGAAGGCTGGGTGAGGGGGGCACGCTGCCCGGCGATGTCGCCTTCAAGCTCTATGACACCTACGGCTTCCCCCTCGACCTGACGCAGGACGCGCTGCGCGGTGAGGGCAAGACAGTCGATACCGCGGGCTTCGAGGCCGCGATGGCCGAGCAGCGCAAGCGCGCCCGCGCCGCCTGGGCCGGGTCCGGCGAGGCCGCGACCGAGACGCTGTGGTTCGACCTGAAGGAGAAGCTCGGCGCGTCCGAATTCCTCGGCTACTCCACGGAGACGGCGGAGGGCGAGATCCTGGCCATCGTCGCCAACGGCCAGGTGGTGGACAGCGCCCTGGCGTGGACCGAGGTCTCCGTCATCCTGAACCAGACGCCCTTCTACGCCGAGAGCGGCGGCCAGGTCGGCGATACCGGCCTGATTTCGGCCGGCGAGGGCTGCCGGATCATCGTCAAGGACACCCAGAAGAAGCTCGGCGACCTGTTCGTCCATGTCGGCGTCGTGGCGCATGGGGAGGCCAAGCTCGGCCTGGCCGTGCAGGCGGAGGTCGACCACGCCCGCCGCTCCACCATCCGCGCCCATCATTCGGCGACGCACCTGCTGCATGAGGCGCTGCGCCGCCGCCTCGGCACCCATGTCGCGCAGAAGGGGTCGCTGAACGCGCCGGACCGGCTGCGCTTCGACGTCAGCCAGCCCGTGCCGATGACGGATGCGGACCTCGCCTGGGTGGAGGCGGAGGTGAACAGCCGCATCCGCGAGAATGCGGAGGTCGTCACCCGCCTGATGACCCCCGACGCCGCCGTGCAGATCGGCGCCATGGCGCTGTTCGGCGAGAAGTACGGGGAGGAGGTGCGCGTCGTCTCCATGGGGCATGACCCCAACGCCACGGAGCGTTTCGGCGTCTATTCGCTGGAACTCTGCGGCGGCACCCATGTGAAGCGCACCGGCGATATCGGCCTGTTCCGCATCGTGGCCGAGGGCGCCGTCGCCGCCGGCATTCGCCGCGTGGAGGCCGTGACCGGCGAGGCCGCGCTGAAGGTGATCGAGGAACGGGACCGCCAGCTGAACGAGGCGTCGTCCGTGCTGAAGGCGCGCCCGGCCGAACTGGCGGAGCGCATCGCCAGCCTGCTGGAAGATCGCAAGAAGCTGGAGCGCGAGGTCAGCGACCTCCGCAAGAAGCTCGCGACCGGCGGTGCGGCGGCGGAGGTCGAGACCATCGCCGGCCTCCGCGTGGCGCTGCGAGAGCTTGGGGAAATGCCGCCCAAGGACCTGAAGGGGGTGGTCGAGGCCATCCTGCAATCCGGCACGGCTGATGTCGTCGGCGTGGTCGCGACCGCGGAAGGCAAGGCCAGCGTCTTCGTCGGCATCGGGGAGGCCGCCAAGGGCAAGACCGATGCCGTGACGCTGGTGCGCGCGGCCAGTGCGGCCATCGGCGGCAAGGGCGGCGGCGGCAAGCCGGACATGGCGCAGGCCGGCGGGCCGGATGCGGCGAAGGCGGCGGAGGCCCTGGGGGCGATCAGGGCCGCGCTCGGCGCGTGAGCGGCAATCTGGCGCTTGGGGTTGCCGCCTGACCGGCGCGGTGTATCGCCATGCGCGCCGGCTTGGTGTGCTGGCGGCGCTCCTGGTGCCGATCTGCTCCTGTGCCGCGCCGGCCGCGGAGAGCCTGGCGGCCACCCCTTTGGCGTCGCTGCGCGACTTGCTCGAACGGGTCAGGTCGATCGCTCAGCGCGGCTCGCTCGCGGATCAGGACGAGATCCGCCGGGTGCTCCGCCTGGAGGTCGCCGAGGACCGGCGGGTCGCGGTGCCGCCGGCCCGCATCATGGCGCTCCGACCGCTCGATACGCAGTCGCCGCTGCGCGAGGCGCTGTACGCGTTTCAGCCGAACGCCCCGGCCATGGGGTCCCTGCCGATGCGGGACCAGGGCAGCCTTGACCTGCTATTCCCGGATGCGTGCCTGACGATGCCGATGCTCGCAGAGGTCTTCGGTGCGGCGCCTGAGCGCCCCCCGCTCAACCCGCGGCCCTATGTGCGTGGCTTCTCCACGCTGGGGCAGGAGACGTCGGACTATCTGGTGCTCTACCGATTCGGCGCCTCCGGAGGCTTGGTCGTGATCGCCAATTTCGAAGGCCGCCGCTGCACCAGCGCGTTGGTGCTGCACGAGAACCGGCCGGAATGGCCAGCTGCGGAGCATCGGTGATGGAGCGCCAGCGCGCCCGCGCCCTCGGCTTCGCTCCCGGCATCCTGCCGCCCGGCCCGCTGAACGCCATCACCGACGTCGCCGGCGTCCTGGTCGGCCAGGTCACGGTGATCGAGGGCGAGGGCACGCGCACCGGCGTGACTGCCATTCGCCCGCATCCCGGCAATCCCTACGCCGGTCGCGTCCCTGCCGGCCTCTTCGCCATGAACGGCTTCGGCAAGATGGCGGGGGTGACCCAGGTGCAGGAACTCGGCGAGCTGGAAACGCCCATCCTGCTGACCAACACGCTCGCCGTCGGGCGGGCGGTGGAGGCGCTGGTGGATTGGACGCTGGCCCAGCCCGGGAACGAGCAGGTCCGCAGCGTCAATGCCGTGGTCGGCGAGACCAATGACGGCCGCCTGAACGACATCCGCCTCCGCGGCGTCACCGGCGCGCATTGCGCCGAGGCCCTGACCGCCGCCTCCCCCGGCCCGGTGGCGGAAGGCAGCGTGGGCGCCGGTACCGGCACCATGGCCTTCGGCTGGAAGGGCGGCATCGGCACGTCCAGCCGCGTGCTGCCCGCTTCGCTCGGCGGCTGGACCGTCGGCGCGCTGGTGCAGGCGAATTACGGCGGCGCGCTCTGCATGGCGGGCCTCGAGGTCGGGCGTGGCCTGGGAAAATACTTCCTGGCGGAGCATGTGGCCCAGCAGGCCGATGCCGATGGGTCGGTCATGGTCATCCTGGCGACCGACGCGCCGCTGTCGGACCGCAACCTCCAGCGCCTGGCGCGCCGCGCCATGGCCGGCATCGCGCGCACCGGCGCCGCCTTCTCCGACGGCTCCGGCGACTACGCGCTGGCCTTCGCGACCCATCCCGAGGTGATCCGCACCGCCGAACGCCGCGGGGCCATCGCCCGCTACGCCGATTTGCCGAACGACAAGGCCTCCCCGCTATTCGTCGCGGCGGCGGAGGCGACGGAGGAGGCGGTGCTGAACGCGCTGACCATGGCGACGACCATCGAAAGCCGCATCGGGGGCAAGCGCGCGGTCGGGCGCGCCCTCCCGCTCGACCGCGTCCTCGCGTTGCGGGGCTGTTAACAGCGGGGCGAGGAAACTCGCGGAGTCTCCCACGGCCTTCCGGGGAGGGAAGGCCCGATGCTCGTCACCCTCGCTGGTACCCTGATCGCGATCCTGCCCGTGCTGGTGGCCTATGCCCTCTGGCGGCTGATGCGCGTGGCCTGGCGGCTGCTGCGGCAGCCCCGGATGCGGCTTGGCGTCCTGGCGGCACAGGTGGGTCGCCTGCGACTGCGCCTGCGCTGGCGGCGCGCCCCGCTGGCGGTCGGGGACGGGCCGGGCACCGCGGTGCTGGCGGAACAGGTAGCCCGGCTGAAGGCGGAGCTTCGCGTCGCCCGGGCCGAACTGGCGCTGCTGGAGGCGGCCAGGCCAGGGACCGGGCTGCGCCTACCCTGGCAGCGGCCGGCGGATGACCGGTTCACCCAGGCCAAGCTCGCCTTCGCCCGCGCCTTCCACCCCGACCGCCTGCCCGACGGATTGGCGGACACCGCCATCCGCGCCGCGATCTTCAAGGAATTCTGGGACGTGCTGCGCCGGATCGAACGGGGCTGAGGCGCCGCCACAGCATTCCGATGCCTGGTTTCGCGGTGAAGGTCCCGCCGGTCAGGCCGCCGGTTGCACGGCGTCCCGCACCTCGGACCGGAATTCGCGCCGGTAGAGTTCGCGCAGCACGAACAGGCTCGCCACCATCAGCAGGGCGGGATGCGCGATCCAGGCCAGCGCGGCCAGGCCGAAATAGTAGCTGCGCAGCCCCGTGTTGAAGTGCCGGGCCGCGCGGTTCAGCACGCGGGCGGCGATATCGGCCTGGGCGATGGTTTCCGGTGTGGCGGGGGCGCCGGGAATGCCGCCGACCAGGATGGAGCTGTAGTTGAACTGGCGCAGCGCCCAGGTCAGCTCGAAGAAGGCGTTCACGAAGATCAGCAGCAGCAGCGCGATCTTCAGCTCCCACACCACCTCATCCGGCACCATGGCGTAGGGCAGGGCGGAGACGACGCGGCGGCCGAGGTCAGGCGCCCCCAGCAGCGCCACCAGGCCGCCCAGGATGAAGATGCTGGTGGTGGCGAGGAAGCTGGTGCTGTTCATCAGATTGCCGATCGCCGCCATGTCGGCGATCCGGTTCTCCCGGTCCAGCATGGCGCGCATCCAGCGGCGCCGGTGTTCGTCCATGGCGGCGATCACGCTGGCATCGCGGAAGCGGGGCACCCGGCCCACCGCGGTGGCGTAGCCCGCCCAGCAGGCGGCGAAGACGATCAGCCCGGCGATGTCGAAGGTGCTCAATTCGCTCATGCGCGCTGTCTAGCCCCGGAACGGAAGCGGCCGCCAGGGTTTCCCCTGGCGGCCGCGACGTAGAGGCGCGAGGCCGCCACAGGCGGCCAGGGCTGCGAATGCGGCCCGCGGCTGATGCCGCGAAGCCAAGTGGCCGGAGGCCGCGCCCGGCGTCTGAGGGCATGCAAAGACGTGCCAGCAAGACGCCGAAGGCGGCCGCCGGCTTCAGCCCATCTTCTTCTTCAGGTTCTCGTCCAGCTTGGCGAGGAAGTCCTGCGTGTTCAGGTAGGGCTGCTCCTTGCTGATCAGCAGGGCCAGGTCCTTGGTCATGTGGCCGGCTTCCACCGTCTCGATGCAGACCTGTTCCAGTGCGTCGGCGAAGTCCACGACATCCTGCGTGCCGTCGAACTTGCCGCGGTAGGACAGGCCGCGCGTCCAGGCGAAGATGGACGCGATCGGGTTCGTGCTGGTCTCGCGGCCCTTCTGGTGCTCGCGGTAGTGGCGCGTCACTGTGCCGTGCGCGGCTTCCGATTCCACCGTGTTGCCGTCCGGGGACAGCAGCACGGAGGTCATCAGGCCGAGACTACCAAAACCCTGGGCCACGATGTCGGACTGCACGTCGCCGTCGTAGTTCTTGCAGGCCCAGATGTAGCCGCCTTCCCACTTGAGCGCCGAGGCCACCATGTCGTCGATCAGGCGATCTTCGTAGACCAGGCCGCGCTTGTCGTATTCCGCCTTGAACTCGGCGTCGAAGATGGCGCGGAAGATGTCCTTGAAGTTGCCGTCATAGGCCTTGAGGATCGTGTTCTTGTGGCTGAAGTACACGGAATAGCCGCGGCTCAGGCCATAGTTGAACGACGCCCGCGCGAAACCCTCGATGGAGGCATTGAGGTTGTGCTGGCCCATGAAGGCGCCGGGGCCCTTGAAGACGAAGTCGCCGATCTCCTGCGGCGTGCCGCCTTCCGCCGTATAGGTCATCGTCACCTTGCCGGCGCCGGGGACCTTCATTTCCACCGCGCGGTAGATGTCGCCGAAGGCATGGCGGCCGACGACGATCGGCTTCGACCAGTGCGGCACCAGGCGCGGCACGTTCTTGATGATGATCGGCTCGCGGAAGATCGTGCCGTCCAGGATGTTGCGGATGGTGCCGTTCGGGCTCCGCCACATCTTCTTCAGGCCGAATTCGGCCACCCGCGCCTCATCCGGCGTGATGGTCGCGCACTTCACGCCCACGCCGTACTGCTTGGTCGCGTTGGCGGCATCCACCGTCACCTGGTCATCGGTCTGGTCGCGGTACTCGACGCCCAGGTCGTAGTACTTCAGGTCGATGTCGAGGTAGGGCAGGATCAGGCGGTCCTTGATGAACCCCCAGATGATGCGCGTCATCTCGTCCCCGTCCATCTCAACGACGGGGGTCTTCACCTTGATCTTGGCCATGCCTCATTCCTTGCCGAACGCCCGTGCCGGGACACCTCGATCGCGCCCTGGGGTTGGGAGTGGGCGGAACATGCCAATGGGGCCCCCCGGGGGCAAGCCCGCCTGACGCGGGGCAGCCAGATGCGGGGTGTGCGCGCGACCTTGCCGGCCTTCGGCACGCGCGGGTAGAAGGCAGGTGTTAACCGGCAACCATGAGGCGGGAGACGATGATGCCCATCCCGCTGCTCGCCCTGGCGGTGCTTCTGCCGGCCCCGGCGCTGGCGCGGGGCATGGACGAACCGGGCGCCAATTTCGTGCTGGGCGCGCTGCTGGTGCTGGCCGCCGTCGTGGCGGGGCTGGCGCTGGTGGTGCAGGCCCGGCGCCTGCGGCGGCGCGACATGCAGTTGCATGTGCGGAACGCCCACCTGACCGCCGCCAACGCAGAGTTGCGGGAGGTGACGGAACGCGCGGAAAGCAAGGCGCGGATGCTGGACGGCGTGCTGGCCGCCATGGCGGATGGCATCCTGGTGGTTGACGCGGATCTGCGCCTCGCGGGCTGGAACCCCCGCTTTCCCGACTATGCCGGCGTGCCGCGGCGGGCACTGCGCATCGGCATGCCGCTGAGGGAGGTGATCCGCCTTCAGGCGGAGGCCGGCGAATTCGGCATGGTGGATCCGGAAGCGGAGACCGAGCGCCGGATCCGCCTGTTCAAGGATGGCACCGTCCCGCAGCGCCTGCAGCGCGAAAGGCCGGATGGCAGCCTGCTGGAACTGCGCCGCACACCGTTGCCCGGGGGCGGCTATGTCACGCTCTACACCCCCATCCTCGCCCCGGCCGCCACGGCCAGCCATGATGGCATGCAGGCGGCCTTCCGGCAGGAATGGACCACCCGCATCCCGCGCCTGACCTCGGCAGCCGCGGATGGAGACATGGCGGAAGCCCGCGCCGTGGCCCATGCCCTGCGCGGCGTCGCCGCCAATGCCGGCTGGACGCGGGCGGCGGAGCTTCTCGCTGGCGTCGAGGAAGCCGCTGCCGCCGGCGCGCTGACCCAGTTGCGCCTGCTGGCCGCCACCCTCCCGACGGATGCAACGCCATGGAACTGACCCGGCCCGAGCCCGTGGAGTGCCCGCATTGCGGGGAGCCCACCATGCCGAATCGCCTGGCCGATGGCGCCATCGTGTGCTCCTGCGCCGCGGAACGGTCCCTGCCACCACCCCCCATTCCGCTTGCCCCGAGGCGACCCGGCCCCAGATAGGGCCGACACGAAGGAGACCTGGCCATGTTTCTGCGAATGGCGACTGGCACGATGATGGGCATGGCGGTCGCGACCGCCGCGGCGGCGACGCTGGCCGTGGGTGCCGGCGCGATCGGCGCCGCCCTGCTGGCGCGTCGGATGTGCGAGGAACGCCGCGGCTGGAAGCGCGATGCCGACGAAGCGATGGACGCGCCGATCGACGTGGCGGATGAACCCGGGCCGGAAGCGCCCGCAGCTTAATCCGGGATGATGGCGGTGGCCTCGATCTCGACCCTCGCCGCGGGCTCGACCAGTGCCACTACCTGCACCAGCGCCATGGCGGGGAAGTTGCGGCCCATCACGGCGCGATAGGCCGGGCCGAGTTCGGCGAGGCTGGCCCGGTATTCCGCCATGTCGGTGACATACCAGGTCAGCCGCCCGATGTGTTCGGGGCCGCCGCCGGCCTCCCTCACCACCGCGAGGATGTTCTCCAGCGCCTGGCGGACCTGGGGCACGAAGCCCGGGGGGAAGCGCCCTTCGGTGTCCCAACCGATCTGCCCGCCCACCAGCACGATCCGCCCGCGCCCCGCCATGCCATTGGCGTAGCCGCGGGGCGCCGGCCATCCCGGGGGATGCAGGGCGGTCAGGGGGCTTTCAGCCATGGGCGCAACGCTCCTGGTAGGCGACCAGCGCCGCGCGCAAATCGGCCGGGATCGGCACGGCGCGGCGGGCATCGAGATCGGTGGTGGCGGTGACGAGGGAGAGCCTGGCCAGCTCATCATCTCCGCGATGGATATGCACCGTCAGCGCGTAGGACCCGCCGCCGATGCGCGTCAGGATCGGCGTCAGCGCGATGCGATCGCCCATCATGCCCGGGCGGAAGAAATCGGCTTCCGCATGCACGAAGCCCGTGCCGATGCGGCGCGTCGCGTGCAGGGCGTGGAAATCGATGCCGAGGTCGTCGCCGAACCAATCCTCCACCATGCCATTCGCCATGGCGAAGAAGGCCGGGAAGAAGACGATGCCGGCGGGGTCGCAATCGCCGAAGCGGATGCGCAGCCGGCCCCGGAAGGCGCGGGCGGGCAGGGTGGAGGCCGCGATGGGGGTGGGGCGGCTCATGCGCCCGCTTCGGCCTGTTTGCGGAGCGCGAAGCGTTGCAGCTTGCCGGTCTCGGTGCGGGGCAGGGCGGGCACGAAGACCACGCTGCGGGGGTATTTGTAGGGTGCCACTTCCGCCTTCACATGATCCTGCAGGGCCTTGATCATGGCCGCGTCGCCGATGACGCCATCCTTCAGCACGACATAAGCCCGCACCACCATCCCCCGTTCCGCATCCGGCGCGCCCACCACGCCGCATTCCTTCACCGCGGGATGGGTCAGCAGGGCGGATTCCACTTCCGGTCCGGCGATGTTGTAGCCGGCGGAGATGATCATGTCGTCATTGCGGGCCTGGTACCAGAAGTAGCCGTCCTGGTCCTGGACATAGGTATCCCCGGTGATGTTCCAGCCGGCCTGGACATATTGCGCCTGCCGCGGATCATCGAGGTAGCGGCACCCCGTCGGCCCCTGCACCGCCAGGCGCCCCGGCGTCCCGCGCGGGACTTCCCGGCCGGCATCATCCACCACCTTCGCGCGGTAGCCGGGCACGGGGATGCCGGTGGCGCCGGGGCGGATCCGGTCCTCGGTCGCTGCGATGAAGATGTGCAGCATCTCCGTCGCGCCGATGCCGTCCATCAGCTTGAGGCCGGTTGCCTGCTGCCAGGCCTCGAAGATCGGCACCGGCAGGGTTTCGCCGGCGGAGACGCATTTGCGGAGCGTGGAGAGGTCGTGCTGCCCGGCCTTCGCGGCCATGATCCGATAGGCGGTCGGCGCGGTGAAGCAGACGGTCGCGCGGTGGCGTTCGATGGCGGCGGGCAGTTCCTCCGGCGGCGCCTTTTCCAGCAGCACGGCGGTGGCGCCGACGCGGAAGGGGAACAGCACCAGGCCGCCCAGGCCGAAGGTGAAGGCCAGTGGCGGCGATCCGATGAAGATGTCGGCCGGTTCGGGCTTCAGCACCTGCATCGCGTAGCCGTCGCAGATCGCCAGCATGTCCCGATGGAAATGCAGCGTGCCCTTGGGCTCGCCCGTGCTGCCGCTGGTGAAGCCGATCAGGCAGACATCGTCGGATGCGGTATCGCAGGCCGTGAAGGTAGCGGGCGCCTCCGCCACCATCGCCTCCAGCATCCCGTTGCCCCAGGTGACGAGGTGCCGGAGGTCCGGCCCATCCGCCTTGCGCAGTTCATCCGCCAGCCGGGCATCGCACAGCGCATGGGTGATCCGCCCCTTGCGGAGCACTTGAGAGAGTTCCTTGGCGCGCAGCAGCGGCATGGTGGCGACGACGACGCCGCCCGCCTTCAGCACGGCGAAATAGGCCGCGACCATCCAGGCGTTGTTGGCGCTGCGCAGCAGCACGCGGTTGCCCGGCACCATGCCGAGGCGCGAGACCAGCACATGCGCGATCCGGTCCACGCGTTCGGCCAATTGCCGGTAGCTCAGAATCTCCGCCGGCGTCACCAGCGCCGGATGGTCGCCGCGGCCGCGCTCCACATTCCGGTCCAGCAGTTCCACGGCGCAGTTGAGGCGCGCGGGATACTGGAATTCCGGCCGGTCCAGCAGGAAGTCGGGCCACTGTTCGCGCGGCGGCAGATTGTCCCGGCAGAAGCTGTCCTGGTGAGCAGATGCACCCAACGCCTGCGTCATCATCCCGTCCATCCCCGTCTCCCGGTTCATGAGTTGGATGTGCGACTGTCGCGTTCGGCCCGCGCTATCACGATGCGCTGGACCTCCGAGGCGCCTTCATAGACGCGCAGCGCCCGGACTTCCCTGTAGAGTTCTTCGGCCTTGTGGCCCTTGGTGACGCCAAGCCCGCCATGGATCTGCACGTTGCGGTCGGCGCAGCGCTGCGCCGCTTCCGTCGCGTGCAGCTTGGCCATTGAGGATTCCCGAGTTACGCGCGCTGCCCCTTGGTCCTTCAGCCAGGCGGCGCGGTAGACGAGGAGTGCGGATGTCTCGACATCCACCGCGCTGTCGGCGATGGCGGCCTGGCTCATCTGCTGGTCGAACAGCGCGCCGCCGAACAGCTTGCGCGATGTGGCGCGCTCCACCGTCATGTCGAAGGCGCGGCGCGCGAAGCCGAGCGCCGCGGCGCCGACCGTCGTGCGGAAGACATCGAGCGTCCCCATCGCGACCTTGAAGCCCTCGCCCGGCTTGCCGACGAGGTCATCGACGGAGACGCGCAGATCCTCGAAGGCCAGCGTCGCCAGCGGGTGAGGGGCCGTCACGTCGATGCGCTCCGCGATGGTCAGGCCGGTCGCGTCGGCGCCCACGATGAAGGCGGAGAGGCCGCGCGCGCCGGGTGCCTCCCCGGTGCGGGCGAAGACGATGTAATGGCCGGCGATGCCGCCATTGCTGATCCAGGTCTTGCGGCCGTTCAGCCGCCAGTGGCCGTTGCCATCCGGCGTCGCGCTAGTGGCCAGTGCCGCGACATCGCTGCCCGCCTCAGGCTCGCTCAACGCGAAGGCGGCGAGTGACGTGCCGGCCCGCGCGCCGGGCAGCAGGCGTTCGCGTTGCTGCGCGGTGCCAAACAGTGTGACGGGGCCGGTGCCGAGCCCCTGCATGGCGAAGGCGAAATCCGCCAGGCCGCTGTGGCGGGCGAGGATGTCCCGCGCGATGCACAGGCTGCGAACGTCGAGCCTGCCATCGGTGGGGCAGGGCACGCGCAGCAGACCCGAATCGCCCATCGCGCGCGCCAGGCGCCGCACGCTGCCATCAACATCATGCTCGTCGGAAAGCGCCTCGGCATGCGCGTCGGCCCAGGCCTCCATCTCCGCCGCCCACTCGCGGTGGCGGGGTTCCAGGAAGGGCCAGGCGAGAAAGGTACGGTCTGCCATCAGTCGCCCTTGAACTGCGGACGCTGCTTCGCGACGAAGGCGTCGTAGGCGCGGCGGAAATCCTGCGTGGTCATGCACAGCGCCTGCGCCACGGCCTCGGCCTCGATCGCCTGGTCCAGCGACATGGCCCATTCCATCTGGAGCATCCGCTTGGTCATCGCATGGGCGAAGTTCGGCCCCTCCGCGATTTCACGCGCCAGCTTGGCGGCCGCTTCCTGCAAGGCATCGGGTGCGTGGAGCGCGTTGAAGAAGCCCCAGGCCAGGGCTTCATCGCCGCCCAATGACCGGCCGAGGTAGAGCAGCTCGCTCGCCCGCCCCTGGCCGATGATCCGCGGCAGGATGGCGCAGGCCCCCATGTCGCAGCCTGCGAGGCCGACGCGATTGAACAGGAAGGCGGTCTTGGCCCGCGCGGTGCCGATGCGGATGTCGGAGGCCATGGCGATGATGGCGCCGGCGCCGGCGGCGATGCCATCGATGGCGGCGATGATGGGCTGCGGGCAGGCGCGCATCGCCTTCACCAATTCGCCTGTCATGGCCGTGAAGCGCATGAGCCCCTTTGTGTCGCGGTCCAGCAGCGGGCCGATGATCTCATGCACGTCGCCGCCGCTGCAGAAATTCCCGCCCTCGCCTGTCACGACGAAGGCCTTCACGGCATCATCGTGCACGGCGGCGCGGAGGATCGCGGCCATCTCGGCATAGCTGTCGAAGGTCAGCGGGTTCTTCCGCTCCGGCCGGTTGAGCGTCAGCGTCGCAACGCCGCCCTCGATATCCAGGCGGAGATGCTGCGCGGCGTAATCCGCCAGGGGGCCGTTGATGGCCGTGATCATGGTGTTTCCTCGGTCGATAGCGCGGCCCTGACGGAGCCCTTGGCCTGGCCCAGCAGGCGGAACAGCGATGCGCGTTCGGGCAGGTCCATCCCGCCCAGCAATTCCGCCACCCAACCCTCATGCGCCGCGGATTGGCGCGCGAATTCACGCTTGCCCTTGGGGGTCAGCCGCAGGACCTGGGCGCGGCGATCGCCGGGCCGCGCGCGGCGTTCCACCAGCCCTTCGGCCTCCAGCCTGGTGGCCAGGCCGGTGACGTTGCCGTTGCTGACCATCATGCGGCGGGAGACATCGCCGAGCGTGAGGCCCGCGGGCGCGCGGTCCAGCGCCGCCAGCAGGTCGAAGCGGGGCAGGGTAGTATCGAAATCGCGGCGCAGCCTGGTGCGGATCTCGCCCTCGATCAGCGTCGCGCAGGTCAGCAGGCGCAGCCAGAGGCGCAGTTCATCCTTGTGGCCGGGCGGCGCGCCGGCCAGCGCGGTTTCTGCATCCACCAGGGCGGGCATCATGTCGTCCGGGGTCACGTCTCCCCCCCATCCACCGCGATCGCCTGGCCGTTGAGGGCGCCGCTGCCGGGAAGGCAGAGCGCCAGCACGGCGGCCGCCACTTCCGTCGGCAGCACGAGGCGCTTCTGCGGGTTGTGCTTCGCGAGTTCCGCGCGGGCCTGTTCTTCGCTGCGCCCGGTGGTGGTGACGATGCGGGCGACGCTTTCCGTCACGATGGCGGTATCGGTAAAGCCTGGACACACCGCGTTCACCGTCACGCCCTTGGCCGCCACTTCCTGCGCCAGCGCCCGCACCAGGCCGAGCAACCCGTGCTTCGCTGCCGTATAGGCGGTGACATAGGGGTAGCCCTTCAGCGCCGCCGTGCTGGCCACCATGACGATGCGCCCGTCCCGTGCCTCCAGCATTCCTGGCAGCACCGCCTGCGCCGCGGCAACCGCGCCCATGACGTTCACGCGCCACATCCTGTCGAACAGCGCGGTATCGGATTTCAGGAAGGGCGCGCTCTCCGCGGCGCCCGCCGCATTCACCAGGATGTCGAAGCGCGGCAGCTCGGGCAGGGCGGTCACATCCGCCACCAGCAACGCCGCCGCATCCCCCGCTTCCACGGCGGCGCGCAGCGGTGCTTCCCGCCGCCCGAGCACCGTCACCACCGCACCCGCCCGCGTCAGCGCTTGCGCGCAGGCGAGCCCGATGCCGGTGCCGCCGCCCGTGACGAGCGCGGCCTTGCCGAGGAGTGGCGACGGTTCCATCCGACCTCCGATGCTTCAAGCCTAAAACATCATCTGGCGGCGGCGCAACCTTGCAATCCGGTTGCCCGCCCAATCTTTGAAGCCTAAAGTATCGGATGTCAGGGGCGGAGGTGCATCGATGCGCATCGCGGTGATCGGCGGCGGCCCGGCGGGCCTCTATTTCTCCATCCTGATGAAGCGGGATTTCCCGCAGGCTCGCATCACCGTGGTGGAGCGCAACCGGCCGGATGACACCTTCGGCTTTGGCGTCGTCTTCAGTGACGCGACGCTTGACACCTTCCAGGCCGCGGACGAGCCCAGCTACCGTGCGATTACGGAAAGCTTCGCCTATTGGGACGACATTGCCATTGTCGCCAAGGGCCAGGAACACCGCATCGGCGGCAATGGCTTCTGCGGTTGCTCCCGCCGCACGCTCCTCATGCTGCTCTCCGACCGCGCCCGCGCGCTGGGCGTCGAGCTGGAATACCGGCGGGAGGCCTCGCCGGAGGACTTCCCGGACGCCGACCTGATCGTCGCCGCCGACGGCATCAATTCCCCCATCCGCGAACGCTTCCGCGACCACTTCGCGCCGGAGGTCGACCTTCGCCCCAACCGCTTCACCTGGATGGGCAGCACGCGCCCCTTCGACGCCTTCACCTTCTTCTTCAAGGAACGGCCGGAGGGCATCTTCATCGCTCATTGCTACCAGTACGAGGCCGGCGCCAGCACCTGGGTCCTGGAAACGGATCCCGACACTTTTGACCGTGCCGGCCTGGGTTCGATGAACGAGTCGGAGTCGGCCGCCTATCTTGAGGATGTGTTTGCCGAGGAACTGCAGGGCCACCGCCTCATCACCAACCGCTCGATGTGGCGGCAATTCCCGACCATCACCTGCGGCCGCTGGGTGAAGGACAACATGGTGCTGCTCGGCGATGCCAAGGCCAGCGCGCATTTCTCCATCGGCTCCGGCACCAAGCTGGCGATGGAGGACGCGATCGGCCTCCACAAGGCGTTCCTCGCCGGCGGCGATGTGCCCGCCTGCCTCCACCGCTATGAGACGGACCGGCGCGAGGATGTGGAGAAGACGCAGCACGCCGCCGGCGTCTCGCTGGTGTGGTTCGAGCATGTGAAGCGTTTCTGGGGCTTCTCCCCCACCCGCTTCGCCTTCGGTGTCATGACGCGGTCGAAGGCCATCACCTGGGACAACCTCGCCCTGCGCGCGCCGGAATTCGTGGCGGAGACGCAGCGTGCGGTAGCGGAGGAAGCGCAGGCCGCGGGGCTCCCGGCCGACCCGCGCAAGCCGCCGATGTTTCAACCGTTTGCTCTGCGCGGGATGCAGCTGGCAAATCGCGTCGTCGTCTCGCCGATGTGCATGTATTCGGCGCCGGAGGGCGTGCCGGGCGATTTCCACGTGGCGCATTACGGCGCGCGGGCCATGGGTGGCGCGGGTCTGCTGTTTACGGAGATGACTTGCGTCAGCCCGACGGCGCGAATCACCCCCGGCTGCGCGGGCCTCTGGAATGATGAACAGCAGGCGGCCTGGACGCGCATCGTGTCGCTCGCCCATGCGACGTCACAGGCAAAATTCTGCCTCCAGTTCGGCCATGCCGGGCGGAAGGGGGCGACGCGGCTGATGTGGGAAGGGATGGACAAGCCGCTGACGGAAGGCGCTTGGCCCATCCTCTCGGCCAGCGCGATCCCCTACTACCCCGAAAGTCAGGTGCCGCGGGCGATGACCCGCGCGGACATGGACCAGGTGAAGGCGGATTTCGTCGCGGCCACGCAGCGCGCCATCGCCTGCGGCTTCGACATGCTGGAACTGCATTGCGCGCACGGCTACCTGCTGGCCAGCTTCCTCTCGCCGCTTACCAACGCGCGGGACGACGAATACGGCGGCAGCGTCGAGAACCGCCTGCGCTATCCGCTGGAGATATTCGCCGCCATGCGTGAAGTCTGGCCAGCGGAAAAGCCGATGTCGGTCCGCATCTCCGCGACCGATTGGGCGGAAGGCGGCCTGACGGATGAGGATTGCCTTTCCATCGCACGTGCCTTCGCAGCGGCCGGTGCCGACCTGATGGATGTCTCCACCGGCCAGACGGTGGCCGATGCCAGCCCGACCTATGGCCGCATGTTCCAGTTGCCCTGGTCCGACATGATCCGGAACGAGGCCGGCATCGCCACCCTATGCGTCGGTAACATCACCAGCGCGGATCAGGTGAATACCATCGTGGCCGCCAACCGTGCCGACCTGGTGGCGCTGGCGCGGCCGCATCTGACGAACCCATCCTTCACCCTGCACGCCGCGGCGCAGTATGGCGTGAAGGACATCGCCTGCCCGCCACAATACCTCTGGGGCAAGGATGCGCTGCTGCGCAACGCGGCGAAGGACCAGGCTGAACTGCGCGACCTGAAGCTCAAGGCCCGCCCGCGGAGCCATAAGCCGGAAGCTGCGTCGCTTCCGCGGGCGGCGGAGTAGCCTCCGCCGCCCGCTGGACGGTCATCAGCCGCGGGGGGCGGCGATCGGCGCCAGCACGAAATCCGTGTTCTCGCCGTTGCTGATGGACCGCGCCGCGACGCCGGGGGCCTGGCGCTGGGCGAACTGGCTATCCAGATACGTCACGGCGACCTCGTTGCCCGGCATCTGCGTGGTCACGACGCGGCCGCCGCCGACGATGTTGCCCTGGTAACCCGGCGCATAGACGATCTCGCTATTCTCGCCGGCGCCCACCGAACGGGGGTAGGAGGTCGCCTCGGCGGCCTGCGCGGTGACGGTGCCGAAGGCGAGGGCGGTGCCGAACAGCGCGGCGGCCAGGGTCAGCTTGGAGGAGATGGTGGTCATGGTCGTTGGCTTTCTTCTCAGAGGGGGTGGCGACCCGATGTCGCCGTCCGTGGCCAGAACATGCCGCCGGCGTGCCCATTCCGGGATTGCCGAATGTTCTTCCTCCGGTATGCGATAATGCATAGCCAGCGTCCGTTACATGCAGTGACATCATGACGCACGGCCTTGACTGGAGCCTCCTCCAGGCCTTCGTCGCGGTGATGCGCTCGGGCAGCCTCTCCGCCGCCGCGCAGATCCTGCGCCTCACCCAGCCCACCGTGGGCCGCCAGATCCGGACGCTGGAGGAGCAGGTGGGGGAGGCGCTGTTCGACCGCACGCCCCAGGGCCTTCGCCCCACGGATCGCGCCATGGCGCTGATGGAACACGCGGAGCAGCTGGAGCAGGCGGCGCAGGCGCTGTCCGCCTCCATCACCGGCAAGCCCGAAAGCCCGACCGGCACCGTCCGCATCACGACGACGGAGGTCTTCGGGATCGAGCGCCTGCCCGCGCTGATGCAACCCTTCCTGCTGACCCATCCCGGAATCACCATCGAGGTCTCTATCGGCATGCAGGTGGAGAACCTGCTGCGCCGGGACGCCGACATCGCCATCCGCTTCTCCCGCCCCGAACAGCCGGAGCTGATCGCACGGCAGATCGGCATGATGGAGCTGGGTTTCTTCGCGTCGGAGGATTACTTGGCGCGGTACGGGGAACCCGCGGGCCTCGACCAGATCTATGGCCATCTCTGGGTCGGGTTCGACCGCGACTCACTCGGCGCGCGCGCGGCGGAGCGGTTGAAGCTGGACGTCGCCGCGACACGCTTCGCCTTCAAGGCGGACAGCATGCTGGTCCAGCGCAACGCCATCGCGAGCGGGCTCGGGATGGGTGTGCTGGAAACGCGCTCCGCCAGCCGCGTGCCGGGTTTGCGGCGGCTTCTGGTTGCTGACTTCGCACCGCGCACGCCGGTGTGGCTGGTGGCGCACGCGGATGTGCGCCAGGGGCGGCGCTACCGCGCCGTCTTCGACCACCTGGCCGCGGTGCTGCCTGCCGAGTTCAAGGACTGACCGTCAGGCGCGCTGCCTGCGGCCTCTGGTGGCCCGCGCCGGTCCGGCGACGGCTCCCTGTTCGTCACCACCAGGCCCGGCCGTGGCTCTTTGACCGCTGGCACGGGCGTAGCTTCATGACGCGGACCACCCCCCATTCAGGTGTTGATCCACGGCGCGCGGCGCCACAGGTCAGCATACTGGGTCTGGGTCGCGCGCATCCGTGCTTCCCACTGCGCGCCGGGCTCCAGCGTCGGCTCGATGAACTGCGCCTCGAAGCTGCGGCGCGTGGCGGGGTCGCTGGCGGCTTCCTGCACGGCGTCGCGCAGGCGCTCCAGGATTCGGGAGGGCGTGTTGGAGGGAACGACCAGGCCGCGCTCCGAGTACATCTCGAAATCCAGGCCGAGGCTCTTGAAGGTCGGCGTCTCCGGCGCGAAGCGGCTGCGCTCCGCCCCGCCATGCGCGATGAAGCGCACGCCATCGGGGTTGGGCGCGTATTCGCCGATGGAGACGCAATTCGCCTGCACCTGGCCGGAGATGAGCGCCGTGCGCTGGATCGGCGCGCCGGTGTAGTGGATCAGCGTGAAGCGCGCCCCCGTAAGGCGCGAGATCTGCGCCATCATCAGGTGATCATCGGTGCCGATGCCGGAGGTGGAGACGACGATCCCCTCGGGATCCGCCAGCGCCCGGCGCACCAGATCCTGCACATCGCGGATCGGGCTGTCGGCGCGCACGATCAGCCCCGTTGGGTCCGTCATGATGTTGCCGATGAAGCCGAAGCTGTCGAGGTTGTACTGCGCCCGCCGCTCCACCGGGACGGTGACGAAGGACGGCATGTTGGTCAGCCCCAGCACCTGCCCATCCGGCCGCGACCGCGCCACATAGGTCAGCGCGACTTCGGAGGATGCCCCGGGCCGGTTCACCACCGTGATGGGCTGGCCGAGCCGCGTTTCCAGATGCCTGGCGAAAAGCCGCGCGACGATGTCTGTGCCACCACCCGGCGCGAAGCCGACGACGAGCTCGACCGGCCGGTCCGGCCGCCAGGGCTGGGCGAAGGCAGGCGCCGCGAGGGGGGCGGCGAGGAAGGCACCGAGAATGCTACGGCGGCTGAGCTGCGACATGATCGAACCTCCAGAACTCGTCTGGTGTTCAAATGCATCGTCAGGGCGCGCAGTTCTATAGCATCATTGCGTCGGTCTTGTGAAAGCTGTGAAGCCGCCGACTCGCCGGCCTGTAAAGCGGTAAAGGCTTTACAGGTGCAGGTAGCTGTCCTTGACCTGCGGCGCGGCCTCCAGCTCCGCGCTGGTCCCGGTCCAGACCGTGCGGCCCTTCTCGATCACCACATGGCGGTCGGCCAGGCGCGTCACGGCGGCCAGGTTCTTGTCGATCAGCAGGATCGCCTGGCCCTCGGCCTTCAGCTGCGCCAGCACGTACCAGATCTCGGCGCGGATCAGCGGCGCCAGGCCCTCGGTCGCCTCGTCCAATATGAGCAGGCGCGGATTGGTCATCAGCGCGCGACCGATCGCGACCATCTGCTGTTCGCCGCCCGAAAGCTTGGCGCCGGGATTGGTCCGGCGTTCGCGCAGGCGGGGGAAGAAGTCATACACCGCGGGCAGCGTCCAGCGCGGCGCGCCGGGTCCGCGATGGGCGGCGGTGGCCAGCAGATTCTCCTCCACCGTCAGGGTCGGGAATACCTGCCGCCCCTCCGGTACCAGGCCGAGCCCCTGGCGCGCCACCTTGTGCGGCGGCAGCCCCGCGACGGCAGCGCCATCGATCGCGATCGCGCCGCCCCAGATGCGCCCGCCGACTGAGGGCAGCAGGCCCATGATGGCGCGGATGGTGGTGGTCTTGCCCATGCCGTTGCGGCCGAGCAGCGTCACCACCTCCCCGGCGCCGATCGCGAGGTCGACGCCGAACAGGACCTGGCTGCCGCCATACCCCGCGGTGAGGCCAGCGAGGCGGATCATGGGACGTCGTCCAGCGTCATCTCATCCTCGCCGAGATAGGCGGCCTTCACCTCGGGGTTCGCGCGGATCGCCTCGGTCGGTCCCGTGGCGATGACGCGGCCATAGACGAGGACGGAGATGCGGTCCGCCAGCGCGAAGACCGCCTGCATGTCGTGTTCCACCAGCACGATGGTGTAGCGGCCGCGGAGCGATCGCAGGATGCCGATCAGCCGCTCCGTCTCCTCCGGCCCCGCGCCCGCCAGCGGTTCGTCCAGCAGCAGCAGCCGGGGCCTGGTCGCGAGCGCGATGGCGAGTTCGAGCTGCCGCTTCTCCCCATGGCTCATCTCCCCCGCCGGAACCTGCGCGCGCGCGGCGAGGCCCACGGCATCCAGCGCCGCCATCGCCGCCTGGTTCAGTGCCGTTTCCGTAGATGCCGGGCGGAAGAAGCGGAAGGAGGACCCGTCGCCGGCCTGCACCGCCAGCGCCGTATTCTCCAGCGCCGTGAAGCCGGCGATGACGGAGGTGATCTGGAAGCTGCGCGCCAGGCCGAGCCGCGCCCGGCGGTGCAGCGGCAGCGCCGTGATGTCCCGCCCGCCGAAGAACACCTGCCCGGCATCCACCGGCAGCACGCCGCTGATCTCATTGATCAGCGTCGTCTTGCCCGCACCGTTGGGGCCGATGATGGCGTGGATCTCGCCCGGCGTGACGTCGAGCGACACGTCATCCGTCACGGCCAGCCCGCCGAAGCGTTTCTTCAACCCGCGAAGGGACAGCAGCGCCTCAGCCACGGCGGAACCCCCTCGCGACCTGGGCGGGGATGCCGGAAAGCCCGCCGGGCAGCCACAGCACGGCCAGGATGAGCAGCACGCCGAAGATGATGCGCCAATGCTCCCACTGGTGGGACAGCCACTCCTCCAGCAGCACGAAGCCCAGCGCGCCGAGCATCGCGCCATGCAGCCCGGACAGGCCGCCGAGGATCACCATGAACAGCAATTCGCCGGATCGCTGCCAGGAGATGTAGGCGGGTGCCACGAATTCCGCGGCGTTGGCGAAGAGGAACCCCGCCGCGCCGCCGATGGCGCCGGCGATGACGTAGGCGGTGAGCCGATAGGGATAGGGCGAAAAACCCAGCGCCTGCGCGCGCATCGGGTTGCCCTTCACCGCGCGCATCACGCGGCCGAAGCGCGACGCCATCAGCATCCGGCACAACAGCCAGGCCAAGGTCAGCGCGCCGAGGCAGACATAGTGGAACGCCAGCTTGTTCTCCAGCAGCCGCCCGCCGGCCACGGTGCTACGGGCATAGAGCGTGTAGCCATCGTCGCCGCCATAGCCCGCGAGCGAGGTGGCGGTGAAGAAGGCCATCTGCCCGAAGGCCAGCGTGATCATGATGAAGTGGACGCCGCTGGTCCGCACCGCGACCGCGCCCGTCACCAGCGCGAAGCCCGCGGCGGCCAGGATGGCGACGGGCAGGACGATATGCGCCTCCACGATCCGCGCATCGTCCAGGATCACCACGGCATAGGCGCCGAAGCCCATCATCGCCGCATGGCCCATGGAGACGAGGCCCGCACCGCCGACGAGCAGGGAGAGCGAGACCGCCGCCATCGCCAGGATCATGGCGCGGGCCAGCAGCGTCAGCACATAGCCTTCGCCGAACCCCGCGAAGGGTGCGGCGGCCAGCGCGCCCAGCAGCAGCAGGGCCGGCAGTTCGGATCGGAGCTGGCGCATCAGGACGCCCGCACCGGGAACAGCCCCGCGGGCCGGAAGGCCAGGATCGCCGCCATGGCGATGTAGATCAGCATGGAGGACAGCGCCGCGCCGACCTGTCGTGCCTCCGACGGCGAAAGGAACAGCCGCATGAGGTCCGGCATCAGTGACCGCCCCAGCGTCTCCACGAGTCCGACCAGCAGCGCCGCCAGGAAGGCGCCGCGGATGCTGCCGATGCCGCCGATGACGATGACGACGAAGGCGAGGATCAGGAGGTTGTCCCCCATCCCGGGCTCCACCGAGAGGATCGGCGCCGCCAGCACCCCCGCAAAGCCCGCCAGCATGGCACCGAAGCCGAAGACCACCATGAACAGCCGCCGGATATCGACGCCGAGCGCCGCCACCATCGGCGCGTTGGTGGCGCCCGCGCGCACCAGCATGCCGACCTTGGTGCGCTCCACTAGCCACCACAGCAGCCCGGCGGTGGCGAGCCCCCCCGCGATGATGGCGAGCCGGTAGGTGGGATAGAGCAGCCCGTCCATCACGCGGATGCCGCCCGTCAGCGCATCGGGCAGCGGCACCTGTAGCGGCGCCGCGCCGAAGACCATCTTCACGCCCTGGTTCAGCACCAGGATCACGCCGAAGGTCGCCAGCACCTGCGCCATGTGGTCGCGGTCATACAGATGCCGGAAGACCAGGAATTCCAGCAGCAGCCCGACCAGCAGCGCGGCCGGCAGCGCCAGCAGCAGTGCCGCCCAGAAGCTGCCGGTCTGCGCGGCGAAGAAGGCGGCGAGATAGGCGCCCACCATGTACTGCACGCCATGCGCCAGGTTGATGAAATCCATCACCCCGAACACAAGCGTGAGCCCCGCCGCGATGAGGAAAAGAAGGATGCCGAGCTGCAGGCCATTCAGGCCCTGCACCAGCAGGAGCGTCGTCGACATCCCTCGTCCCGTCCCTCAGGCCGCGGGCATGCGGCATTCTTGCGCGAAGGGATCGACGATGTTGTCGAACACCTTCCGCTCATGCTCGGTCTGGAACTTGCCATCCGCGCGCTTCGCCACCTTGGCCAGCCAGAAATCCTGGACGGGGAAGTGGTTGGCGCCGAAGGCGAAGTTCCCGCGCACGCTGCGGAAATCCGCCGCCCGGATGGCGGTGCGCAGCGCGCCCTTGTCGGCCAGATTGCCGCCGGTCCGGCGGATGGCGCTGTCCAGCAGGAAGGCGCTGTCATAGGCATGGGCAGCGTAGCTGGCGGGCACGTAGTTGAACTGGCCCTCGAAATCCCGCACGAAGCGCGCGTTCTGCTCGTTGGGCAGCGTCGGCGTCCAGGTGGTGCCGGTGAAGAAGCCGACCGCCGCATCGCCCTGCGCCGGCAGCACCGCCTCATCCACCGTGAAGGCGGACAGGAACGGGATGTTGCCGAGCCCGGCCTGGCGATACTGCCGCACCAGATTCACGCCGAGCCCGCCCGGCATGAAGGTGAACAGCGCATCCGGCCGCGCCGCCGCGATGCGCGCCAACTCCGCCGAGAAGTCGAGCTGCGTCAGCGGCGTGTAGATCTCGTCCACCACCTCGCCCCGGAAGCGGGACTTGAAGCCGGCCGCGGCATCGCGCCCCGCCTGGTAGTTCGGCGTCATGATCATGACGCGGCGGTAGCCCGCATCCTGCGCCGCCTGCCCCATCACCGCGTGGTTCTGGTCATTGACGTAGGAGGTCGCGAAGAAGAACGGGTTGCAGCCGCGCCCCGCGAAGGGGGAGGGGCCTGCATTGGTGGAGATCAGGAAGGTCTGCGTCTCCGTCACCGGACGCATGATGGCGGCCAGGATGTTGGAGAAGACGACACCCACGATCACGTCGCAGCGGTCGCGCTCGATCGCCGCGCGTACCTTGGTCACGGCGACATCGGGGCGAAGCTCGTCATCGATGACCAGCACTTCGGCACCGCGGCCGCCGAGGCGGTTCTCCAGGTGCCGCATGCCCAGCATGAAGCCGTCCCGCAGATGCGTGCCCAGCGACGCCTGCGGCCCCGTCAGCACCGCGACGAGCCCCACCTTCACCGGCGCCGCCTGCGCGCGCGCCACCAGCGGCATGGCCAGCGCCGAGGCGCCGAGACCCAGCGCAGCGCGCCGGCCCAGTTCAAAACGCATCATCGTTCCTCCGTCTCCCGCAGATATTTTAAGCTTGAACTATTGCCGGCATGCAAGCCGTTTCGCATGCCCCACCAGCGCGCTGCCCGGATCGGCCAGCGGCGCGATGACTGTGAAGTGGTTCAGGCCGGGCAGAGCCTCCGCCGTGCCGCCCCAGGCCGCGGCCATGTCGCGGGTCTGGCGCAGGTATTCGGGGCTTTCGTCGCCGCCCACCACGCAATGGATCACGCCGCCGGGCTTCGGCAGGAAGCGCGGCGACGCGGCGCGGGCTTCCTCTGCCGTGATGCCGAGCGCGGCGCCGATGCTGGTCGGCAGCAGCGGCTCCAGCTCGAACACGCCGGAGATCGGCAGCGCGGCGGGCACGAGGTCCGCGGGCAGGGCAGGGTCCAGCGCCCGCCATTGCGTCGCGAGCATCATCGCCGCCAGCTGCCCACCGGCCGAATGGCCCGTCACCATCAGGCGCTTTCCGTGCCGGCGATGCAGGAAGGCGCAGGCGGCGCGCATCTGCGCGACGATGGTGCCGATGGTGACGCCAGGGGCCAGGTCGTAGGACGGCACCGCCACCGCGACGCCATGGAAGTTCAACCCCCGCGCGCAATGGCTGACCCATTCGCGCCCCAGTGCCATCCAGTATCCACCATGGATGAATACGACCACGGCCGACGCCTCGCCTTCCGGCCAGAACAGGTCGAGCCGCTCCCGCTCCCCCGCCCCATAGGCCAGGCCGAGTTCGGCGCGCGGGCAGGATTCCCGCCAGGCGGCGGCGTCCCTCTGCCATCCCGCCATCACGGCAGGGTGTTCGGGCACGCGGGCGCGGTTGTTGTACTCGGCTTCAGGGTTCATGGCCGCATTGCACGCGGGGCAGCCATCTGCGGCAAGCCCCCCGTTCCACAACCACCCCCGTTTGGGGCATGAGAGGGCGATGAAAGTGTATCTCGCCGGCCCCGACGTCTTCCTGCCCGATGCCGCCGCCATGGCGGCGGAGAAGAAGCGCCTCTGCACGCAGTATGGGCTGGAGGGCGTCTTCCCCACGGATCCGCGCCCCGATCCCGCCGCCGATGCGGCGCCGGACCTCTGGTACGCCATCTATCTGCGGAATGAGGCGCATATCCGCGCCTGCGATGCGCTGGTCGCGAACCTGACGCCCTTCCGCGGCCCCTCCGCCGATGCCGGCACGGTCTACGAACTGGGCTTCATGCGCGCCCTCGGCCGGCCGGTGCTGGGCTACAGCAACGACATCGCGGATTTCAGCACCCGCACACGCTCCTTTCTCGGCGATGCCGCGCGCCGTAACACCGAAGGCGAGTGGGTGGACGGGGAGGGGCTGTCCCTCGAATCCTTCGGCCTCGTCGACAATCTGATGATCGACGGCGGCATCCGTGCGGCGGATGGGGTGCTGCTGCGCCGGCAGGTGCCGGAATCCGAGCGATGGACGGATCTGGCGGGGTTCGAGGCCTGTCTGGAGGCTTTGGCTGCACGCCGGGGTTGAGTGAAGGGCTCAAGGGTGGGTTGGTAGCCAACGACTTCCCGCTGAACGAGTATATTGAATGCCCGCACAATTAAAGAGTGCAGGTGACAATTTATTTCAAATTATTCATGTTTGGTATTTGCTGGCTTTGCGGTCTGTCTCAGATATAAGATTGCGCGAATAATTGAATAGTCTGTAAATCCGTGAGAGTCTTTGCCGAACCTCACGGCCGCTCATCGGCTGCGTCGTCGTCGCAACAACGATCAGACCAGGCATCGCACCCCATGACCTCAGTCGTATCGCCCACCATCGGCGGCATCGGCCGCGTCAGCGAAACTGCCGCGGGCGTGAAGGGCGACAGCAATTCGGGCCTGGGCCGTATGGTGTTTACGGCCGACGGCTCGCAGGTCGCTTTCACCTCGATCTCCATGAACCTCAATCCAACGGCCCCTCTGCACGCACCCGCCGACCGGCCGATCCTGCTGAAGGATCTCTATACAGGCGAGTTGAAGCCTGCGTTCCTGGCCATCGGGGGCGCGCTCACGGACTACGGCTACAGCGAATTCAGCTTCTCGGCGGACGGAACGAAGCTTGGCGCCGTGACGAGGGCCACGAATCTCATCCCCGGCAGCACAGCCGATGACACCAAGCTTGTTGTCTTCGACGTCAACACCGGTTCGCTCGTCCGGGCAGACGTTGCCGCCGATGGCAAGGTGCCGTTTCGGGGCTTCGACAACTTCAGCCTGTCAGCCGATGGCCAGCGCTTCCTGATCAAGACGACCTCGGAGAACCTTGTTGCTGAGGATATTCCGTGGAATTTACCCCAGATCTTCGTCAAGGACGTCGTAGGCGGCGCCTACCAGCTTGCCTCATCCAACGCCGCGGGTGTAGCGGGTAACAGGCAGGCGAGCGACGCGGTCTTCTCCCGCGACGGCAACTTCGTGGCCTTCACCAGCCTTGCCACGAATCTGGTCGCTGATGACACGAACTTTGCGACGATCGGAGGGGCCGCCGAGCGGGGCGGCGACGTCTTCGTCAAGAATCTTTCGACCGGCGAGATCATCCGCGCCAGCACGGCGAGTGATGGCAGCCAGCTCACCCTCGCCAATGCGTCCCACCCCGTATTCTCGGCCGATGGGACGCGGGTGCTGTTCGATGTCAGACAGTACAGCAGCCCGAGCGATACCGTCGGCACATACCGGGTCATGGAGAAGAACCTCGTTACCGGGGAACTGATCGACGTCTTCGTGGCATCGGGCGCAACCCCTTTCAGTGCTGGGCCCAATGACATTTACAGCTGGGAACCCGTCCAGGGCGTATCCGACGACTTTTCCAAGATCCTCTTCACCGGCATGGTTAGCAACTTGCCCGGCTATGTATTTGGCCACAACGCCGTCTACGTTCTGGATCGCAACACCGGTACGATCAGCTATGTCATTTCCGACGTGCAGGGCGCATCGATTTCGCCCGATGGCAGCAAGGTCGTGGTGGTCTCCGATCAGAAGTACGGGTTTGCCGATGATGGCGACCGCACCGACTACGACGCTTTCGTCATCACCCTGGCACCGTCCACTGTCGCGGTGGATGACAGGGCGACGGCGGTGGAGGACGGCGCGCCCGTTACCATCGACGTGCTGGCGAATGACCTGACGGCGACGACGGGCTCCGCCAAGACGCTGCTGAGCCTGGACACGACCGGCCTCGTCGGCACCGCCAGCATCGTCGGCGGCAAGGTGGTCTATGACCCCGGCGTCAACTTCCAGTCTCTCAAGGCCGGCCAGACCACTACCACCGACTTCAACTACTCGATGCGCGATGCGGAAGGGCTGGTGCGCACCGGCACGGTGACGCTGACCATCCAGGGCACCAACGACGTGGCGGCGCTGACGCTTCGCATGAGCGTGGCGGAGAACACAGAGGACACGATTTACGGCGTCAGTGCCGTGGACCCGGATGGCGATACGCTGACAATGCGCCTCAGCGGGCCCGATGCCGGCCTCTTCAACCTCAACACGACGACGGGCGACCTGACCTTCCGCGCCCCGCCGGATTTCGAGGCGCCCGGCGACGTCGGTGCCGACAATACCTACAACGTCACCATCACGGTCAGCGACGGCATCCAGCCCATCGCCCAGAACCTGGTGATCAAGGTCACCAACCTGATCTACGAGAACACGCCGCCGGTCTTTTCATCCGGTACCACGGGCACGATCGCGGAGAATGCGACCGGAATCGTCTACACCGCGGCCGCGACGGATGATGGCGATGCGGTCGCCCAGCGGCCGGTGACGCTGGTCTATGGGATCGAAGGCGCTGACGCCTCGAAGTTCAACATCAACACCGCGACGGGCGCTGTGTCCTTCACTGTGGCAAAGGACTTCGAGACGCCGGACGACGCGAACACGAACAACATCTATGACATCACCGTCACGGCCTCCGACGGGTCACGGACCGCACGCCAGGCGGTCAGCATCACCGTCACCGACGTCTATGAGAATACGGCCCCCTTCTTCTCTTCGGGCACTGGCGCCAGCTTCGCGGAAAACGGTACGGGGGTCGTCTATACGGCCTTGGTTTACGACACCGGCGACGCCGCCGGTCCGATCACCGGTGACCTGTCGTACCTCACCACCTCGCTGGCCACTGGCGGCACCAACGACAATGCGTTGTTCGCGCTCGATGCCCTCACTGGCGGGTTGACTTTCATCGTGCCGCCCGACTTCGAGAATCCGACCGACCTCAACGGCGACAACGTCTACGTCGTCGTGCTGGAGGTCACCGATGGCCCGGACTTTACCGTGACCAGGCAGGTCTCGATCACGGTCGCGGACGTCTATGAGAATACGGCCCCCGTCATCACCAACCTTGGCCCGACCACCTTCGCGGAGAATGCGACGGGGACGGCCTTCTCCATCTCCGCGACTGACAATGGCGGCGCTGCCGCGGCCGGTCCGGTGACAATCACCTATTCGATCAGCGGTGTGGATGCGGCGCTGTTCACGATGAACGCCACGACCGGCCGCGCCACCTTCATCAACGCGCCTGATTTCGAGATACCGCTCGATGACGATGGCGACAACGTCTACGACGTCGTGCTCTCGGCGTCCGATGGCAGCCTGACCTCCAGCATCAACCGGTCCATCACCGTGACCGACGTGAATGTGGCGCCCGTGCTATCTTCCCCGATCAACGCGATCTTCGCGGAGAACGACACGGGCATTGCCTACACCATCACCTATACGGATGACGATGACCTGGCCGGCGCGACCCATGTCTTCGCGATCTCGGGCGCCGACGCCTCGCTCTTCTCGGTCGACGCCAGTACCGGCGAGGTGCTGTTCGTCGCGTCACCGAACTTCGAGGCACCGCGCAGCAGCGTCTATTCGATCGTTGTTTCCGTCAGCGACGTGATCGATATCGCGGGCACGCCCACGGTTCTTGGCGCCCCCGTCAGCCAGGATGTCTACATCACGGTCACCAACGTGAATGAGGGCCTGAGCATCGTCTCGGCCGGCACCGCCGCCTTCACGGAGAACATGACCACCCCCGCCTACACCGTCATCGGCCTCGATATCGATGCTGATACGGTGCTCAACTACAGCATCGCCGGAACCGACGCAGCCCGCTTCACCATCAATAGCGCGACGGGCGCGGTCCACTTCGTCAGTGCGCCGGACTTCGAGACACCGCTCGATAACGGTGGCAACAACGTCTACAACATCGTCGTCTCCGCCACCGATGGCGAATTCACCGAAACGCAGGCCGTCGCCATCACTGTCGGCAACGTCATCGAGGGCGGCGCGGGCAGTGACACGATCACCGGGTCAGGAGGGGCCGACACCATCGATGGTGGTGCGGGCCAGGATGCCATCAACGGCAGCGGTGGCAACGACATCATGCTTGGCAGCGGTGGCAACGACAACCTCAACGGCGCCGCGGGCGCGGACAGCCTGGTCGGCGGCGAAGGCAACGACCAGCTTTCCGGCGGCACGGATAGCGACACGCTTGCGGGCGGCGTTGGCAATGACACGATGGACGGCGGCACGGGGGCGGACAGCATCGCCGGCGGCGTGGGCGATGATGTGTACTATGTCGACAATAGTAACGACAGGATTCTGGAACTGAATGGGGAGGGGACAGACCAGGTATTCTCGACAGCCACATACATCCTGTCGAATTTTCTCGAGACACTCGTGCTGCGCGGTTCCGGGAACACCGATGGTACTGGCAATGATGGAAACAACACTCTGACGGGCAATGCCGGAATCAATCGCTTGTCCGGCGAGGGCGGCCATGACCGCCTCGATGGGGGTATCGGTGCCGATGTCATGCTTGGCGGCGCCGGCAACGACATCTATTTCGTCGATAATTCGGGCGACACGGTCATCGAATTCGATGGCGATGGCGCTGACCAGGTCTATTCAAGTGTCAGCTACACCTTGTCCGACTTCACTGAAGCGCTTTTTCTCCGCGGGACGGACACGATCGCCGGCACGGGCAACGCACAGGACAACACGCTTTCCGGTAATGTTGCCAGCAACACCCTGTCGGGCGGCGTTGGCAATGACAGGCTGGATGGCGGCGCGGGGGCCGATAGTCTTGTCGGCGGCGTTGGCAACGACATCTACTTCGTGGACACGGCGGCTGATGCGATCCTCGAACTGAACGGGGAGGGAAGCGACCAGGTCGCCTCTTCCGTCAGCTACACGCTGGTCGACTTCATTGAAGTGCTGAGTCTGACGGGCACGGCGAACATCAACGGCACGGGCAGCGCCCAGAACAATTCGCTGGTCGGCAATGGGGGGGCGAATGCGCTGGAGGGCGCTGATGGCAACGATACGCTGAATGGCGGCGCAGGGAATGACACGCTGACGGGCGGCGCGGGCAACGATAGTCTGCTCGGCGGCACCGGCAGCGATGTGTTCCTGTTCCGAAGCATCGGGGAGGCGCCGGATCGCGTCGCTGACTACAACGTGGCGGATGATTCCATCCAGGTCTCCGCCGCCGGGTTTGGTGGCCCGCTGACCATCGGCATCGATCTGGTCGCCAATAACCTCTACGTCGCCAATGCGGCGGGGGTCGCGACGGTGGCGGGCACCGGGCAGTTCGTCTTCGACACCGATGACCGCATCCTGTGGTGGGATGCCAACGGCACGGATGCTGGCGGGCAGACGGCGATCGCGACCATTCTTGGGGTAACCGGATTTGTGGGATCGGAGATCCAGGTGATTGCCTGATGATCCGCGGTCAGCGCCTTAGCGGCAGGTTCGTGAAACGGGCGTGGCCGGGGTCCGCCCCGATGCGCAACACGCCCCAGCGCGCGATGTCGCGGTGGAAGGGCGCTTCCGACAGGCCGTAGGTCACGGCGGCGTGGTGCAGGACCACATCCGCCGCGCGCTGCGGCAGCAACGCCTCGATCGCCTCGGCGGCGCGGAAGCCCGGAGCGGACCAGTCGCCCGGCAGCAACTCCGCCCCCTCGCCGAGTGTGCCATCCCCGGCCACCGGGGCGGGGACGCCGATGGCGATGGCGGGGGCGATGGACAGCCCCGCATCCCGCGCCGTGCCCGCGAGTTCCCCCAACAGCGCGCCGAGCCCCTGCAGCGCGCGCTGCCGGTCCGGCGCTTCCGCCACATGCACCCAGGCCCGCATCCGCCAGATGCAGGCCGCCGCCAGTTCGGGCGCCACGCCGAGCCTCGGCAGTACCAGCCCCGCGCGGAAGCTCCGCCGACCGAGATCGGCGGTCAGCACCGCATCCGACCCCTCCAGCAGCCGCAGCGGCAGCAGCCTGGCGGCGCCGAGGAGCCCGGTCTCCGCCGGATCGTGCCGGATGGCGGCGACGGCGGAACCGAGGCTTTCCGCCCGCAGCAGCACGCCCGCGCGGGCCAGGGCCAGTTCCGCGATCCGCGCCACGCGGAACCCGCCGCCGACGACCAGGCGCTGCGTGCCCTGCCATTCCGGCCGCACCAGGCAGGCGCGGATGATCTTCACGAGGTTGTGGGCCACATCCTCGATCGCGCCCTGCACCAGCCCGGCCGCCACCGGCGCGAAGCCGGCGAGCGCCTGGTCCAGCGCCTCGGCCTCCACCGCTTCCGGCACGATGTCGCCAAAGGGGTCGCGCCCCCCGCCGCGGCGGTGGCGCAGGCGCCAGGCGGCCAGGATGGAGTCGAAATCCCGGTCGGCGCCGGCGGGCAGGCCGGGCAGGGAATTGCCGCTGGCTTCCACGCGCAGGCCGCGCAGCAGCGCCGCGCCATGGCTGGCGACGGGCAGGGTGGGGGATGAGGTGTCGTGCATCGGTCCGCGGTGCCGACGCCCGAGCCGCCCGATGGTTCCCTGCCATTGACAGTGCAGCCCCCGGGCGCCGAGCCTTCCGCACCCAGAATGCATCGAGGCCTGCCATGACCGACACGTCCCCCTCTGGGCGCCCCACCATCAGCGGCACACGCCACGCCATCAGTGCGGGGCACTACCTCGCCGCCGCGGCGGGCTTCGCCATCCTCGAAGCCGGGGGCAACGCGGTGGATGCGGGCTGCGCGGCGGGGCTCGCGCTCGGCGTGCTGCAGCCGGACCTGGTGAGCGTCGCGGGCGTGGCGCCCATCCTGATCCGCAAGGCCGATGGCACGGTGGAGAGCATCGCGGGCCTCGGCCATTGGCCGGCCTCGACGCCGCCCGATGTCTTCATGCGGGAACATGGCGGCACCATGCCGATCGGCGTGCGGCGCATGGTGGTGCCGGCGGCGCCGGATGCCTGGATCACGGCGCTGCGGCGCCACGGCACGATGAGCTTCGGCGACATCGCCGCCGGCGCCATCCGCTACGCCCGCGACGGCTACGCGACCTATGCGCTGCTGGCCGAGAGCATCGAGAAGCAGAAGGCCGCCTATGCCCGCTGGCCGCAGAACGCCGCCATCTTCCTGCCGGGTGGCCGCCCGCCCCGGATCGGGGAGCTGTTCCGGCAGACGGACCTCGCCAACAGCCTGACCTTCATGGTGGACCAGGAACGCGCCGCGGCGTCGGGCGGCCGGGAGGCCGGGCTGCAGGCCGCGCATGACGCCTTCTACAAGGGCGACCTGGCGCAGCAGATCGTGCGCTTCATCAAGGCGGAGGGCGGGTTCCTCTCCGCGGAGGACATGGCCAGCTTCGCCTCCCGCATCGAACCCGTGGTGCGCCGCCCCTGGCGGGGGCATGAGGTCATCACCTGCGGCCCCTGGTGCCAGGGCCCCGCGCTGCTGGAGGCGCTGCTGATCGCGGAGAAGCTCGGCCTGGACGGCCTGGCACACAACTCCCCGCAATACCTGCATGTGATCACGGAGGCGCTGAAAGGCGCGCTGGCGGACCGGGAGTACCATTTCGGCGACCCCGCCTTCACCGATGTGCCGCTGGAGACCTTGCTCTCCCCCGCCCACATCGCCCGCCGTGCCGCCGCCATCGACCTCAGCCGCGCGCATCCCGGCCTGCCGGAACCCATCCTCGGCAACGGCACGGAACTGCCGCCCGCCACACAGGAACCGCTGCCGAAGATCGAGGCCGATACCTCCTACGTCGCCGTCGTGGATCGTTGGGGCAACGCCTTCAGCGCCACGCCCAGCGACGGGTCCTGGAACGTGCCGGTGGTGCCGGGGACGGGGCTGGTGATCTCCGGCCGTGGATCCCAGAACCGGCCCGATCCGCGCCACCCCGCTGGTGTCGCGCCGGGCAAACGGCCGCGCCTGACGCCCAACCCCGCCATGGTGCTGACGAAGGAAGGCGGCGTCATGCCCTTCGGCACGCCGGGGGGCGATGTGCAGATCCAGGCCATGCTGCAGGTCATGCTGAACATCCTGCATTTCGGCATGCAGGTGCAGGACGCGATCGAGGCACCGCGCGTCGCGACCTATTCCTTCCCCTCCTCCTTCGCGCCCTATGAATACTTCCCGGGGCGCCTGGCCGTTGAATCGCGCATCCCGGCGGAGACGCGCGCGGCGCTGACGGCGCTCGGCCATGAGGTGAAGGACTGGCCGGCCACCACCTGGCTGGCCGGCAGCGTGGAGGTGGTGTTGAGCGAGCCCTCCACCGGGCTGATCCATGCCGGCGCGGACCCCCGCCGCCCGGCCTATGCCATCGCGAACTGACCGCGATGCACCGCCGCGCCCTGCTCGCTGCCCCCGCTCTCGCGGCGCTGCCCGCGGCAGCGCAGGGATCGTCGGTCGATTCGCTGCTGGTGCTGGCGGTGGATGCCTCCGGCTCCATCGACGCCGATGAATTCGCCTTGCAGCGGGAAGGCATCGCGGATGCAATCGCCCACCCCGCCGTGCTGGCCGCCATCCGGTCCCAGCCCCGCGGCGCCATCGGCATCGCCATGGTGGAATGGGGATCGCCCGGGGGTGCCGCGACGGTGGTGGATTGGCTCCGCGTCTCGGACACCGCCAGCGCGGCCGTCGCGGCGGGGGCGATGCGGGATGCGCCGCGGTCCCGCCAATCCTTCAACGCCATCGGGGATGCCATCCTGCACAGCGCCGCGCTGATCGCCGCCGCCCCCTGGGCCGCGACCGAACGCACCATCGATGTCTCCGGCGATGGGCCCGACATGCGATCCCGCGTGCCGGCGCCGGAGGCGCGGGACCGGGTTGTGGCGCAGGGCATCACCATCAACGCGCTTGCCATCGAGGTGTCGTCGAACTGGGCCGGCGGCGCCCTGGCCGCGGCCTATGAGCGGGACGTGATCGGCGGTGCCGGCGCCTTCGTGATGCGGGCGGAGGATCGCCGCGACTTCGCCCGCGCGCTGCGTGCCAAGCTGATCCGGGAGGTTGCCTTGGCACCGGGACCGCGCCTCGGGTGATCGCAGCGGCGGCACGCCTGCCCAACAGGCGGGCAGGCCGGGTTTCGGCCAGCGGGTCCGTGTGATGCGCGCCCCTTCCCAGGGCGATCGTATTCCGCGATGGTCGGGGGAGGGGAAAGTGGCTTCCGGATCAACCACGTGAACGAATCGCGCCGCGCCTTCGACGAGATGCATGCCGGGGGCGGCGTGCGCCCGGCCTATGCCGGGATAGAAGCCTGGCTGAAGGCCCACGGCCTGGAAGCCCTGGCCGCCAAGCGGGCGGAGGCCGAGGCGCTGTTCCGCCGCGTCGGCATCACCTTCGCCGTCTATGGCGAGGGCGGCGACCCCGAACGTCTGATCCCCTTCGACGTGATCCCCCGCATCCTGGCCCGCCAGGAATGGGACCGCCTGGCAAAGGGCCTGACGCAGCGCGTGAAGGCGCTGAACATGTTCATGGCCGATGTCTATTCGAAGCGGGAGATCCTGCGCGCCGGCCTGATCCCCGCCAGCCTGGTCCTGCAGAACGAGGCCTTCCGGCCGGAGATGCAGGGCTTCACGCCGCCAGGCGGCGTCTACACCCACATCAGCGGCATCGACCTGGTCCGCACCGGGCCCGATGATTTCTACGTGCTGGAAGACAATTGCCGCACGCCGTCCGGCGTCTCCTACATGCTGGAGAACCGGGAGGCGATGCTGCGGCTGTTCCCTCAACTCTGCGCCGGGCACCGGCTGATGCCCGTGGGGCACTACCCCGAGGAATTGCTGGAGACGCTGAAGGAAGCCGCGCCGCCGAACTGCCAGGGGGAGCCCTGCGTCGCGATCCTGACACCAGGACACTACAACAGCGCCTATTACGAACACTGCTTCCTGGCCGATGAGATGGGCGTGGAGGTCGTCGAGGGCTTCGACCTGTTTGTCGAGGACGCCGTCGTCTACATGCGCACCACCGCCGGGCCGAAGCGCGTCGATGTGCTGTATCGGCGGCTGGATGACGACTACATCGATCCGCTGGTGTTCAGGCCGGACAGCATGCTGGGCGTGCCCGGCATCTTCGCGGCCTATCGCGCCGGCAACATCACGCTGGCCAATGCGCCGGGTGCCGGCATCGCGGACGACAAGGCGATCTACCCCTTCGTGCCGGACATGATCCGCTTCTACCTGGATGAGGCCCCGCTGCTGCAGAACGTGCCGACCTATCTGTGCGAACGTGAATCCGACCGCGCCTATGTGCTGGAGAGGATGCACGAGCTGGTGGTGAAGCTGGCGCGCGGGTCGGGCGGCTATGGCATGTTGATCGGGCCCCACAGCACGGCGGAACAGCGCGAGGAATTCGCCCGCCGCATCAAGGCGCGCCCGGCCGACTACATCGCGCAGCCGACGCTCGCCCTGTCCACCGTGCCGACGCTGGCGGGCACCGGGGACGGCACCGGCATCGCGCCGCGGCATGTGGACCTCCGCCCCTATATCCTGACGGGCAAGGATGTGCGGATCGTGCCCGGTGGACTCACGCGCGTGGCGCTGCGGGAGGGATCGCTGGTGGTGAACTCCTCGCAGGGCGGGGGCACCAAGGACACCTGGGTGCTGGATGACGGGCCGGCGCCGTCCCAGACCCAATCCCAGTCCCAGAAGATGGGGGGCTGACCGCCATGCTCTCCCGCACCGCCGACAGCCTTTACTGGATGGGCCGCTATGTGGAGCGCGCGGGCAACCTCGCCCGCGGCATGCAGGTGGCGCTGCGCATGGCAGGGCTGGCCAGCAGCCTCGGCGGCGGCGTCGATGAATGGCGGATGCTGCTGGTCGCCGCCGGCGCGGAGCCGGGCTTCCTGGAGAAGCACCGCGAGGTGACGCCGGAGGCGGTGATCCGCTGGCTGGCGCTGGACCCCGACAACCCCTCCTCCATCGCCAATTGCATCGAGGCCGCGCGCGGCAATGGCCGTGCCGTCCGCACCGCTCTGACCGTCGATATGTGGGAGGCGCTGAACGACACCTGGCGGGAGATGCGCGCCCAGGCCGCGACGGCGGCCGAGCCTGACCGCCTGCCGCAATTCCTGGAATGGGTGCGCGCCCGCACGCTGCTGTTCAACGGTGCGGCGGCGGACACGATGCTGCGCAACGATGGCTGGCGCTTCACCCATCTCGGCGTGATGCTGGAACGCGCGGACAACACGGCGCGGCTGCTGGACGCCAAGCACGAATGCATCAGCGGCGAGGGTGCGGAAGGTGCCGTAGCCTATGCGCAGTGGCAGGCGCTGCTGCGGTCCGTCTCCGCCCTGCGATCCTACCAGTGGGTGTATCACACGCGCCTGCAGCCGAAGCTGGTGGCGGACCTCATGATCCTGCGGCCGGAACTGCCGCGATCCCTGCTGGCCTGCCACAGCCGGGTGGAGCAGGTGCTGGACCGCATCGCGGAATCCAACGGCGGGCGACGCGGGGAAGCGCATCGCCTGGCCGGGGAGATCCATGCCCGCCTGCGCTATGGAAGGGTGGAGGACATCCTGGCCGGCGGGCTGCATGCCTTCCTGACCCAGGCGATCAACCGCAACATCGACCTGGGGCGGGAGATCACCGCCTTCTACCTGCACGGCTGAGGGGCCAAGCCACGATGCGCCTGCGTGTGCGCCACCGCCTGCACTGGGAGTTCGACGAGCCCCATTCCATGACCGTCCAGGCGCTGCGCCTGACGCCGCGGGACGAGGCCGGCCTCACCATCTGCCACTGGCGGATCGCCGGCGACCGCGGCGGCGCCATGCCGGGCTTCGAGGATGGCTACGGCAACACCACGCTGCTGCTGACCCGCAACCTGCCCCATCGCGGCCTGTCCGTGACCGTCGACGGCGAAGTGGAACTGCGCGGCGCCGACGGCCCCTCGGGCCTGGAGGAGACGCTGCCGGCCGAGGTCTTCCGGCGGGAAACCGCGCTGACCACGCTGGACGATGCGATCCGCGCGATGGCCGCCGGCATGCCCGCGCCAGCCGCCCTGGCGGCGACGCTGCGTGGGATGATCGAGGTCGATCCGCTGGCGGCGGAGGCGGCGGCGGAAGTGCTGGCCGCGCGCAAGGGCTCCGCGGCCGGGCTGCTGCACCTGTTCCTCGCCGCGATGCGGGCGGGCGGCAGGCCGGCGCGCATGATCTCCGGCTATGCCTGGGACGGGGCGAATGGGCAGGAGGCGGCGGCGCCGCATCTCTGGGCGGAATGCTGGGACGGGGAGGCCTGGCAATCCGTGGAGGTGCTGCGGGACGCAGCGCCGGCCGCGCATATCCGCCTCGCCATCGGCCTTGATGAGAGCGAGGCCGGCGCGGTGCGTGGCATCCGGCGCGGGCCGGGCGCGGGGCATTTCGCGCATAGCGTCCGCGTCGATCGCGCATGACCTATTGCGTCGGCCTGCTGCTGGATGCGGGGATGGTGCTGCTGTCCGACACGCGGACCAATGCGGGTGTCGACAACATCTCCGTCTTCGGCAAGACCTTCGTGGAGCAGGTGCCCGGTGAGCGCGTGATGGCGCTGCTGACGGCCGGCAATTTGGCCGTGACGCAGGCCGTGTGGAACCGGCTGCAGGAAGGCGTGACGCTGGGCGGGCAGACGCAGACCCTGGCCGCCGTGCCGACCATGTTCCGCGCCGCGCAACTGGTGGGGGAGGCGGTGCGCCAGGTCTTCGACGCGGATGGCCCGGCGCTGCGCGCGCAGGGCATCGGCTTCGATGTCTCCATCATGCTCGGCGGGCAGATCGCGGGCAGCGCGCCCCGCCTCTTCCTTGTCTACGCCGCGGGCAACTTCATCGAGGCGACGGCAGATACGCCCTTCCTGCAGATCGGCGAGCACAAATACGGCAAGCCGATCCTGGACCGGGTGCTGACGCCCGCCACGCCGCTGGCCGATGGCGTGACGCTGGCGCTGATCAGCATGGACAGCACGCTGCGGTCGAACCTGACGGTCGGGCTGCCCATCGACCTGACGGTGATCCGGCGCGATGCGCTTCAGGTTGGGCTGCGGCGGCGGATCGGGGAGGATGACCCCTACTTCGCCTTCCTGCGGCAACGCTGGTCGGAGAGCCTGCGTGAGGCCTACCAGGCCCTGCCGCGGCCGGACTGGCTGGGCTGAGCCCTCAAAAATACTACCTCTTTAGCCCTTTTAGCCCTTTTAGCACCGTTTTCGCGGGGTTCGGTCGCGGGGTCCGAGGCGCCCATCTCGGCTGGGATGATGTTCCTATTGTGCCGGGCTAGGCCTGCCCTGTCCAGCGCAAATGGCCTGTTCCCGCGGGAACAGGGGCGGGCCCGGGTGCCGGGGCATGGTGGGGGCCTGGAGAAGGACCCCCCGATGAGCACCGCGATCATCACCTACAAGCGCACCGACCGCTTCGTGAAGAACACCTACACCGTGAAGGACAAGGATGGGCAGCCGAAGATGGCCGGGGGGAAGCCGGTGACGGCGGTGGCGCATGGCCTGGTGGGGGAACTCTGGGTGCACGGCCTGATGTTCGAGACGATCGAGCGCATGGACGGCTACATGCACATGAAGGGCGGCCAGACCTACTACGGCTCCGCCATCTACTGGCACGAGAAGTACAAATCCTTCGTCATCAACCCCGCGCTCGGCGACACGCAGGAGGCGACGAAGGGCAACATCCTGATGCACCCCGGCAGCAGGCCATCCCATGTGCAGGGCTGCATCGCGGTGGGTTTCTTCGATGCGAACGGCCTGCTGACGGACAGCAAATACTGCTTCGACGTGCTGCGCGACCAGGCCGGCGGCGCCAGCGCGCCGAAGGAGGCCTGGGTGAAGCTGACCCTGGTGGTGGAGGGCCATATGCCCGCCCTCAGCGCCTGCAAACCCTGGGTCTACTCGGCGTGAGGGCGGGCGGCCGGCCTACTCCAGCACTTCCTCGACTTCCGGCGCATCGGCCTGGCCGTAGAGGTAGAAGCTGCGCTTGCGCTCCGGCGTCCAGTCGGGGTCGTCCCAGGCCAGCATCTTGCCGGGGTTCAGCAGGCCGTGCGGGTCCGCCACGCGCTTGAAGTCCAGCTGTTCGCTGTCGATCCGCTTCATGCCGCCTTCCTCCAGCGTGAAGGCATGCGGGTTGAAGACGGGGCAGCCGGCATCCTCATGGATGTCGATGATCTCGGCCAGGCGTTCTTCCGTGGTGTAGCGGACGAGTTGGAGGCCGAAGCAGGAAACGACGCCGCCGAGGCGGACGAATTCCAGATGGATCGGCACCTCATCCCCGAAGGTCTTCTCCATCTTCTCGATCAGCGCGAAGTGGTTGGGCGCGGGGTAGAGGGTCTGGAGATAGGTGAGGCTGCGGTCGACCTTCAGGGCCTGGAGCGTCGTGTGGTTCCAGGTGAATTCATACAGCGGCGTTTCGGCTTTCTCCGTCTCGCAGCGATAGAGTTCCGTGCCGCCGAAGCGGTCCAGCAGCGGCTTCAGCAATTCCAGGAAGGGCTCCGCCACCATCACCAGGGCGCAGGCGGCGCCGGCGGGGACGTAGGGCTGCAGCATCTTGAAGTAGGTCTGCGCCACGCCGGGGGCGACCACGCCCGCCATCTTCTTGGCGATGCCGTCGGAGGCGATCAGCGCCTCCGCGAAGCGGGCCGCCGAGATCGTATCCGGGAAGCCCGCCAGCACATCCACCCAGTCCCAGGCGGGGGCCAGGGGCATCTCCACTTCCGTGATGATGCCGTTGGTGCCGTAGGCGTGGTTGGCCTTGTCGATATCGGTGCCACGAAGTTCGAGCACGCGCGGCTCGGCTTCCATGGTGATGACGCGAAGGCCGAGGATGTTCCCGAATTCCCGCAGCTTGCCATAGGTGCAGGACCCGATGCCGGAGGATCCGCCGGCGATGAAGCCGCCGATGCTCGCCGTGCGCTTGGTGCTGGGGTGGAAGCGCAGTTCGCCGCGGACCTCCCGCCGCGTATGGGCATCGAGGTCGATGAGCTTCACGCCCGCCTGCGCCCGCACCACGCCAGGCTTCGTCCAGACCACGCGGTCCAGGCCCATGAGATCCAGCACGATGCCACCCTTCAGCGGCATGGCCTGGCCGTAATTGCCCGTGCCGGCGCCGCGCGGCGTCAGCGCCACCTGGTGCTTCACGCAGGCTGCCATGATGGCGATGACCTCAGCCTCTTCACGCGGGCAGGCCACGGCTTCGGCGGTGACGCCGTTGAGCTGGCGCTTAAGGACGGGCGAGTACCAGAAGAAGTCGCGCGACTTCTGCCGGACCAAAGCGGCGTCCGTGATCCAGTTGATGCCGGGCAGCGATTCGATGACGGCGGCGACAGTCATGCGGCGGTCTCCACGGGAACGAAATCACGCATCTTGCCGGGGTTGAGCAGGCCGAGCGGGTCGGTGCGCTGCTTGAAGCCGAGCTGGTCCCCGGGGACGCGGCGGTAGTTGCTGCCTTCCTCGATGGTGAGGACATGCGGGTTGGCGATGCCGATGCCCACGGCCTCGAAGGCGGCCATGATCTCCTGCATCCGCTCGGCGCTGGTCCAGCGGATGACGGGGAGTGCCGACATGGTGGTGCGGCCGCCGAAGCGGACGCATTCCGTGTGCATCCAGACCTCGTCCCGGAAGGGGATGCGCACAGCCTCGATCGCGGCCAGCGTATCCTCGAAGGGGAAGCGGCATTGCAGGTAGCTGACGCCGCGATCCTTCTTCAGGACCTGCAAGGTCGTGTGGTTCCAGCAGTATTCGTAGAAGGGGGTCTTGTCCGGATCGCGCTCGGCCTCGACGGTCGATTGCTCCACCAGGAAGGTGCCGTTGTGTTCGCGGGCCAGGTCGCGCAGCGCGCGGAGGCCGGAGGGCGCGACCATGGTCAGGACCAGGGATTGGCCCGCCGGGACGCTATCCGCGATGGCGCGGAAGAAGGGCGGCAGCTGGCTGTCGAAGACCGCGCACATCTTCTTCGGGATGCCATCGGCGAAGGCCAGCGCGAGGGCGAAGGCTGAGGCATCGGTGAACTTCTCGAATCCGATGGCGATGTCGCGCCATTCCTGCGCCGGCGTCAGCGGCAGGCGGATGCGCGTCATGATGCCTGTGGTGCCATAGGTGCGATTGACCGGGGAGGCATCGTCGCCTTCGAGGTCCAGCACCACCGGCGGGTCCTGCATCGTCGCGACGCGGGCGCCGACAAGGTTGCCGCGCTCCCGCATCGTGCCATGGGCGATGCCGCCCACCCCCGCGCCGCCGCCGGCGACGAAGCCGCCGATGGTGGCGGTCCGCTTGGTGGAGGGCCAGAGCTTGAGTTCCCACCCCTGGTCGCGCGCCCAGAGGTCGAGGTCGATCATCTTCATCCCGCATTCGACATCGACGACGCCATCGGTGATGCCGATGGGCTTCGCCATCGCCGTCATGTCCAGGATGACGCCGCCTTCCAGCGGCACGCATTGCCCGTAATTGCCGGTGCCGCCGCCCCGCGTGGTGACGGGCACGCGGGCGGCGCGGCAGGCTGCCAGGATGCGCAGCACCTCGGCCTCATCCTTCGGGCGGGCGTAGAGTTCGCCCGCCTTGCCGTCCAGGATCGCCTTCAGGATGGGGCTGTACCAGTAGAAGTCGCGCGACTTCTGGCGCAGCAGCGCGCGGTCGGTCGAGATCTCGATCCCGTCCAGCGCGGCGAGGAGCCCGGCGATGTCAGCCATGGGCGGAGGGCTCATTCGCCAGGAAGGATTCCGCATCGAAGGCGGCGACCTGCGTCCAGAGCGCGGCCATGCGTTCCGCTGCGAAGTCGAGGAGCTGTTCGCCGATCTCGGCCGTGGCGAGGGACGCATCGCCGACGGCGCCGGCGGGGTTGAGGTCCTGTGCCTGCCAGGCCAGGGGCGCGCCGCCATCGGGGGCCATGCGCGGGGCGACGTTGGAAACGCCCTGCCAGCGGCTCACGAAGTTGACTGCCTTGTCCATGTGAACCAGATGCGGCGTCAGGGCGAGCATCACGCTCGTCTCGTCGCGGCCGGCATGGATGCCGTAGCGGCCCTCGATCTCGTCCTTCAGCGCATCCGGCTTGCCCATGCGCGCCCACATGGCGTTCACGGCCAGGATGTTGTGCTGGATGCGGATGCGGCGGCAGGCGATGTCGAGGACGGCGACATTGCCGCCATGGCTGTTGACGATGACCAGGCGCTTGACGCCGGCCCGGGCGACGGAGGCGCCCATATCGGCCACGATGGCCAGCAGCGTCTCCGGCGTGGTGGTGATGGTGCCGGGGAAGCGCAGGTGTTCGACCGAGCAGCCCACGGATTGCGTCGGCAGCACCAGCACGGGCAAATCGTCCGGGATGACCTTCAGGGTGCGGGCGACGACGCCCTGGTTGATGGTCGTGTCGACCGAGACCGGGAGGTGCGGCCCGTGCTGCTCGATGGAGGCCACGGGCAGCACGGCGACGGTATTGGCCGGCAGCGTCTTGAACGCCGGCCAGGGCAGGTCCTGCCAATAGCGGGTGGGAAGGGGGGCCATGGGCAGGACCTTTCGTGAAGCGCCTCAGGCCTGCCGGAGGTCGGCGGCCGGGGGGAGGTAGGACGGGTCGTAGATATCCGAGGCCGGCATCGGGCGCGAGATGGCGAAGGCCTCCCTCACCGCATCGATGCTGCGCTGCAGGCGGGGGATGTCCACCTGGCCGAAGCCGTTGCGGCGGACGTGGTCGGTGAAGGTCAGCCGGTCCAGCGCCATGCGCAGGCGCTCCGTCTCCAGCGCCACATCGGTCAGGGCTTCCCGCCGCCGGAGGTTGGCGATGGTGGCGGCGGGGTCGCGCAGGCTGTCGTATTGCGCGCGGACCAGGCCGCGGATCAGGCCCGTGACAGCGCGGGGATTGGCAGTGGCCCAGCGGCGGGTGGTGATCAGCGACGTCGCGAAGAAATCCGCGCCGACATCGCTGTAGAGCATGGTGACGATGTCCTGCTCCGGGATGCCGAGGCCGCGGAGGGAGAAGATGCCCGACGTGATGAAGCCCGTGATGGCATTGGCCCGGCCCTGTACCAGCATGGGTTCGCGCAGCTGCGGCGTCACGGTGGTCCAGCGGACGCTGTTGGCATCGATCCCGGCCGCCTTGGCGAAGGCGGGGAACAGCTGGCGGCCGGCATCGGATTCGGGGCTGGCGAGGGTCTTGCCGACCAGGTCGGCGGGGGTGCGGATGTTCTCCCGCCGCAGGGTCATGATCGCCATCGCGGTGGCGTCATGGATGATGAAGGGGGTGAAGAGGTCGCTGTCCGGCCGTTCGAGGCGCATGCGGATGGTGGGGTTCAGGTCCGCCACGCCGACATCATAGGCGCCGGCCGAGATCTTCACCGGCACGTCGCCGGAGCCGAAGCCGCGGTCCATCGTGACGTTCAGCCCGGCTTCGCGGAAATAGCCACGGTCCAGCGCCAGCAGGAAGGCGCCCTGCGGCCCCTGCAGCGCCCAGTCCAGCGTGAAGCGGACATCGAGCAGCGATTGCGCATGCACCGCAGGGGCGGCGAGGGCGGCGGAGCCGAGCAGGGCAAGGGCGTGGCGACGGCGGATCATGGCGGTTCCCGGGAGGTTGTGGTTGCGGCGCTGTTAGCAAGCGGCGGCCGGGTGGTGGAGGGGGGATTTGCCCGGCGACGGGGCGATCCGCTCTGGTTTTGCCCTCTCAGTAGGCGAAATGGCGATGAAATGGGCGGTTTCGCGCTGGGGCGCGTGAATGGATGCTTGCGCCGGGCGGGCGGGATTTGCACCCTGGGGGCCACATTGCCGCGAAAGGGCCTCCCCGGATGCTCGCCACTGCCACGCCGCTGTTGAAGCGCTTCTGGTATCCCGTGATCCCCGTCAGCCATCTGAAGGATGGGCCGAAGCCCTTCCGCCTGCTCGGTAAGGACCTGGTGCTGTGGCTGGATGGAGAGGGCAAGCCAGCCGCGATGGATGACCGCTGCTGCCACCGGACGGCCAAGCTCTCCAAGGGCTTCTACAGCAATGGCTGGCTCGCCTGCGGCTATCATGGCTGGGAGTTCTCCAGCGAGGGCCGGGTGATGCGCGTGCCGCAGCGGCCCGTGGACCGGCAGGGGCAGACCAACATGCGGGTGCCGTCCTACCGGGCGGAGACGCGCTACGGCTATGTCTGGGTCGCGCTGGAGGAACCGCTGTATCCGCTGCCGGAATTCGAGGAGGAGGGCCTGGGCTTCCGCCGCATCGATGAGTTCTACGAGGTCTGGACCTGCGCGGGCCTGCGTCTGATGGAGAACAGCTTCGACAACGCGCATTTCGCCTTCGTCCACCGCGCCAGCTTCGGCGACCAGGGGCACCCCGAACCCGCGAAGCTGGAGATCGAGGAACACGCCGACGGCTTCATGATGATCACGGAGGTTCCGGTGCGGAATCCCGAGATCCAGAAGAAGGTGCTGAACATGGAGAGCGACACCACGGTGCGCCACATGAGCGGCCGCTGGTATGCGCCCTTCCTGCGCAAGCTGCGCATCCGCTATCCCAACGGCCTCAGCCACAGCATCGTTACCTGCGCGACGCCGATCGACGACGGGACATCGATGGTGGTGCAGTTCGTCTATCGCAACGACACGGAGGACCAGGCGAAGGCGGAGGATGTCATCGCCTTCGATCGCGTCGTGACCGATGAGGACCGGGACATCCTGGAGAGCACCGATTTCGACGTGCCGCTGGACCAGACGGGCATCGAGATGAACATGCCGTCCGACCGCCCTGGCGTGCTGATGCGCCGGATGCTCGCGCGCATGATCGCGGAGCATGAGGCGAAGGTGCCGGAAGCGGCGGCGGAGTAGCCGCTACCTGGGGATGGTGAAGATCCGGCCGAGGCGCGCCGCCGGGGTCGGGTCGATGCCCGCGGCGACCAGCGTGCCCCAGACGCCAACCGCGGCGCTGTCGAGGATCGGGATGCCGAATTCGGCCTCCAGCGGTGCCATCACCTCCCAACCCGGCAGGTTGGTGGACCACAGCAGGATGGCGTCGGCGCCGCCTTCCCTCGCCACTTCCCGCACCAGGGCGCCGATGCGGTCGGGCGTGAGTTCGGCGGAGGCGAGGTTGTCCTTCAGGCCAAGGCTGCGTACCGGGCCGAGGGTGCGGCCGAAGCCGGCGGCGGCTTCCGCGGCATAGGCAGTATCGCCAGGGGTGACGAAGCCGATGCGCTTCGCATCCAGCCGGTCGAGGAGAATAGCGGTGTCCAGCGTCGCGGTGGTGGCGGGGCAGTTGGCGGCCTCGCTCATGATGGCGCAGAGCTTTCGGTCCGCGTCCAGGCCGAGGCCCGCGCCGCGCGTGCCGTTCCAGCAGACAACGCCGACATTGGCGTGGCCGAGCTGCCAGGCGGCCAGGCGATAGGGTTCCGTGTCGTAGCCATCCTTGGGCTGGCCGATGCCCGGGCCGTAATAGGTGATGCGCGCGACGCAGCTGTCCACGCCCGGGATGTGGCGCATGATTCCGGCAAGCGTGCGCTCCACCGTGCGGTTGGAGGAAGGCGTGATGGAACCGATGGCGGGCAGCATTCAGGGGGACTCCGGGGGGCCTGCCAGCAGGATGGCACGGGCGGGGGCGTAGCGCAGGGCGCAGGGGGTGCCGGGGGCGGGGGGTTCGGCCAGGGCCGCGCGGTCGAGCCGCGCGAGGAGGCGGCCAGCCGCGGTGCCGACCCAGACATCCAGGCCCTGGCCCTTGAAGATCGCCTGTTCGACGGTGCCGGGGATGGTGGTGGGGGACCGCTCCGTGGGCCGGACCAGGGACAGCGCCTCCGGCCGTATCGCCAGCGCCGCCGGGCTGCCGGTGGGAAGGGGCGGGGAGGCGGCGGCGAGGCGGAGGCCGCCGGGAAGGTCCAGCAAGGCCAGGCCCTCTGCACAGCCGGCCACTTTGCCTTCCAGTAGGTTGGCGACGCCCATGAAGTCGGCCACGAAGCGGCTGGCGGGGCGGTCATAGACCTCCGTCCCCGTGCCCACCTGCATCAGCACGCCGCGCTCCATCACGGCCAGGCGGTCGGCGAGCGTCAGCGCCTCCTCCTGGTCATGCGTCACCATCAGCGTCGTCAGGCCGAGGCGGCGGACGAGGAGGCGAAGTTCGACCTGCATCTCCTCCCGCAGCTTGCGGTCCAGCGCGCCGAAGGGCTCGTCCAGCAGCAGCACGCGGGGGCGATAGACGAGGGCGCGGGCGAGGGCCACGCGCTGCTGCTGCCCGCCGGAGAGTTGCGCCGGCATGCGGTCCGCGAAGGCATCGAGGCGGACGAGCGTCAGCGCTTCCCGCACGCGGGTCGCGGCCTCGGCCTTCGGGATGCGGCGCATGTCCAGCCCGAAGGCGACGTTGCGGGCCACGGTGAGGTGCGGGAACAGCCCATAGGCCTGGAACAGCATGCCGAGATTGCGGCGATGCGCGGGCTGGCCGAGCACCGACGAACCGCCGATCAGCACGTCGCCGCCGCTGGGCTCGATGAGGCCCGCCACCATGCGGAGCGTCGTGGTCTTGCCGCAGCCGGAGGGGCCGAGCAGGGCCAGCATCTCCCCGGGCGCGACATCGAGATCGACGCCACGCACGACCGGCGTGGCGCCGAAGCTCTTCGTCAGCGCGCGGAGCGTGACGCCCTGGCCGAGATCGGGCGTGCTCAGAGGGAGAAGATCCGGTTGAGACGTTCCGTCCAGCCGGCGCGGCGCGCGTTGATGTAGGTCCAGTCCGGGGTGAAGAGGCCGCGCTTGTCCATCTCCTCCACCGGGTAGGCGATCCAGCGCGCGGTTTCGGGGGCGAAGGTGATGCCGGAGACCGGCGGTGAGGTGAGGGCGAATTCGGAGAGGCCCTTCTGAACCGCGGGTTCGATCATGCGGTTCATGAAGGCTACGGCGAGGTCCTGGTGCGGGCCGTTCCTGACCAGCACCTGGCAGTTGGTGCCGGCGAAGCTGCCCTCCCTCGGGAATGCCATGGTCACGGGCGCGCGGCGGTTGGTGTAGGGGTAGACGTATTTCGAATACTCGACGAGCCCGATATCGGCCTGGCCCTGCGCGATCTCATTCGCGGCCTGGATGCCATCGCCGAAGATGTTGAGGATGTTGGGGCGTAGTGCCGCGACGCGGTCGAAGGCCTTGTCGATCTCGTATTGCGCCTCGGCGAAGGGCTTCCCGGTCTCGATCGCGGCGGCGACGATGAGGAAGAACATGGAGGGCGTGTTGTTGGGGCTGACGAGCTTCAGCTTGCCGCGGTAGCGCGGTTCCCAGAGTTCGGCGTAGCTCTCCGGCGGGCGCACGCGCGTGTTGTGGAAGATGCCGCCGAGCGAGATGCCGAGCGCGGTGCCGTAGCCGCCCTCATACAGGAAGCGCGGGTAGAGGTTGGCCATGGCGGACATGCGGTCCCGCGGCAATTCGCTGATCAGACCCTCGGCCTTCGCGATGGGGATGGCGAGGTCGTCGATGAACATCACGGAGAAGCGCGGATTGTCCTTGGTGGCCCGCATCTTGGAGACATTCGCGAGCGTGAATCCTTCCTCCGGCAGCACCTTGCAGCCGAAGTCACGCTCGAAGGCCGGGATGATCTGGCGCTTGACGTAGTCCCCCTGCGCGCCGCCCCAGATGCCGACGCTGATCTCCCGCTGCTGGGCGGAGAGCGGCTTGACGATGGGGGCGGCGAGGGCGGTGCCGAGGATGGCGCGGCGGGTGGCGTGCATGGCTGGATCTCCTGCTGTCACGAGGCGATGCGACGGACGCCGATGCCGAGGCCCTTCTCGATCAGCAGAACCAGGCCGAGCGCGAAGAAGACCATCAGCGCCGAAAGCGCCGCGATGGAGGGGTCGAAGAACCGCTGGATGGCGGCGTAGAGGTAGAGCGGCAGCGGAAAGCTGCGGGCATCCGCGAGCCACATGGAAATGGCGAAATCATCGAAGGAGATGATGAAGGCGAAGATGGCGGCGGCGGCGACTCCGGGCCGGATCTGCGGCCAGATCACGCGGAGGAAGACGGCGACGGGGCCGGCGCCCAAGACCCTTGCCGCATCCTCCTGCGTCGGATCGGCGGTGGCCAGCGCTCCCGAGACGGACCGCACGACATAGGGGATGCAAACGACCATGTGGCCGATCCACATCTGCGCGAAGGCACCGCGCAGGCCGAGCAGCGAGAAGGTCTGCAACAGGCCGACGCCCGTGACGATGAGGGGCACGACGAGCGGCCCCAGCACCAGCGCCTGCACGAGGCCGCGGCCCGGAAAGCGCATCCGCACCAGCGCCATGGCGCAGGGTATGCCGAGCGCCAGCGCGCCGATGGTGGAGACGAGCGCCAGCTTCAGCGAGACCAGCAGCGCGGATTGGGCCTCCGGCTCCGTCAGCACGGCGACATACCATTCGAGGGTGAATCCCTCCGGCGGGAAGACGATGTAGGGGGTGTCGCTGATCGACATCGCGATCGGCACCAGCAGCGGTGCCACGATGATCGCGAGCAGGACAGCGGTGACGAGGGCGAGGGGCCAGGGGAGGCGGTCGCTCATGCCGCGGCCCAGCGGTTGATGCGGCGGCCGATGATGCCGATGAAGACCAGGTTCACCAGCAGCACCATTGCGACTAGCAGGCTGGCGAGTGCTGCGCCGAAGGGCCAGTCATGCAGGGTCAGCACCTGCTGTTCGATCAGCGTGCCGAGCAACGGAGAAAAGTTGCCGCCCAGGATCTGTGGCGTCACGAAGGCCGCGGCCGTCAGGGAAAAGACCAGCGGCAGGCCGACAGCGAGGCCAGGCAGGCTGAGCGGCAGGATGATGCGGAGGAAGCGCTGTAAGGGGCCCGCGCCGGCGACCGTCGCGGCTTGTTCGGCGGCGGGCGGGATGCGGCCGATGGCGCCGGCCAGCGGCAGCACCATGAAGGGCAGGAAGACATGGACGGAGGCGATGAGCACCGCCCATTCCGTGTAGAGTATCGCGGGCGGATCCTCCCACCCCAGCCCCTGCAGCACCCAGGAGATCAGGCCGTTGCGGCTGAGGATGGCGGACCAGCCGTAGCTGCGCACGACGACATTCACCAGCAGCGGCGTGACCAGCACGAGCGTCACGGTACGGGACAGCCAGGGGCGGCCGCGCGCCAGGACCCAGGCGAGGGGATAGCCGACGATGGCGGCGACGATCGCGGCCGAGGTCGCCATGCGGATGGTGCGCAGCAGGACGCGCCAGTAGAGGTCGGTCGCGAAGGCGCGGCGGTAATTCTCCAGGGTCAGGCCGTATTGCATGACCCCGGCTTCGGTCCGCGCACCGATGCTGAGGTAGAGGGTCTGCGCCGCCGGCAGTACGAAGCAGGCCAGCAGGAAGATCACCGCCGGGGCGGCGAGCATCCAGCCGAGAAGGGCGGGCGAGAGGCGTTTGCGTGCTTCCACGCGGGGAAGCCTAGACCCGCTTCAAGGGGGCGGTGGTGCCGTTCCGGTGAGGAAAATCGTGTCGGCAGGCGGGATATGGCGCTTGCAGTGGCAGGCGGGTGGGCCATTGCCCGCGGAACGATCAGCGCGTGAGGCGGCGCTGCATCCCGACATCGCGGGCATGGGCGCGCAGTACCATCTCCCGATAGGCGGGCTCCAGCCGGCGGGCGGCCTCGATGGCGGGGGCGAAGGCTTCGCGGTAGGCGGCGGTGAGGTCGCGCGCTTCCTGGCGCAGCGCGGCCTCGTCCATGGTGACGATACGGCCGTTTTCATAGACGACGGCGCCATCGACGATGGTGGTGCGCACGCTGCCGGCGGGTTCGCAGAAGACGAGTTGGCGCTGCAAATCGTTCAGCGGCGTGAAGGGAAGCGTATCGAGGTCCAGCAGGATCACATCGGCCTTCGCACCAGGCGAAAGATGGCCGATGGAGGGCCAGCGAAGTGCGCGCGCGCCGCCCTGCATGGCGCAGCGCAGGATCTCCGGCGCGTTGGGCCAGCGGTGGTAATCCACGTCGGCCAGCGTGTGGACCAGCCCCGCCATCTTCATCGCGGCCCAGGGATTGATGCCGTCATCGGCCACCGCTTCATCCGTGCCGATGGCGATAGGCACGCCGGCATCGCGCAGCGCGCGGAACGGCATCACCCCGCTGCCGAGGCGGAGGTTGCAGAGGGGGTTGTGCGCCACCGTCGCGCCGGATCGCGCGATCAGGGCGATGTCCTCCTCATCCACCCAGATGGCGTGGATGATGACGAGGAATTCGTCGAGGATGCCGTAATCCTGCGCCAGCCTCACCAGGCTGCGGCCGAACTTCTCCTCCCCCAGCACGCGCTGCAACTTGGTTTCCAGGATGTGGCAGTTGAAGGGAAGGTCGTGCTTCCGCGCCAGGGCCGACAGGGCTTGCAGGTAGGGCACTTCGCATCGCTGGGGGGCGGAGCAGGACAGCGCCGCGGCGATGCGGCCGCCGGAGGTGCCATTCCATGTGGTGATCAGGTGGTCGTAGAGGGCGAGGAGTTCTTCCGTGGACTGGCGCGGCGCGGCATCCATCGCGGCGATGGCCTCGGCTGGCAGAAGTTCCTTTAGAAAAGGAAATTTCTCGTATTCCACGAGCTGCGGCTGGTCGATGGCGATTCGGGCGCGCATCCCGCTGTCCCGATAGGCCTCCATGATGCCATCGATTCCATCACGGTCGGCGGTGGGGACGTGGAAGGCATCATCCATCACGGTGGTGACGCCGTGGCGCAGCATCTCCATCGCACCCAGCATGGTGCGGACGTAGTTGAGACGCTTGACGGGCGCGCCTTCGATCAGCGGCGGAACCTCGTAGAGCATGAAGACTTCCAGCGGCAGGCCATCCACCATGCCGCGCAGGAAGTTGCCGGGGCTGTGGAAATGCGCGTTGATGAGGCCCGGCATGGCGAGCATGCCACTTGCCTCGATCACGCGATCCGGCTTGCGGTCTGGACAAAGCGTGGGGCCAACCGCCACGATGGCGTTGCCCTCGATGAGGATATCGCCCTCCGGCCATTCGCGGCCGGCCTCGTCGCAGGTCAGGATATGGGCATTGCGGATCAGGATGGACATGGCGGCACCTTCTTCGCGCACAGGCTACCCCGCATGAGTCGCGTGCTGGAAGGGCGCCGCGCCTTCGTCACGGGTGGTGGCGCGGGCATCGGGCGCGCGATCGTGCTGGCGCTGGCGAAGGCCGGCGCGCGGGTCTGCGTGACGGACCTCGACGGCACGGCGGCAGAGGGCGTGGCGGCGGAGGCCGGCGGCGGTGCCTTCGGGCTGTCGCTGGATGTGCGGGATGCCGTGGCGACGGCGGCGGCGGTGGACCAGGCCGTGGCGAGGATGGGCGGGATCGACGCCGTGGCGGCCAATGCCGGCGTTTCCACCATGCGGCGCGTCGTGGAGCTGACGGAGGCCGAGTGGGACTTCAACATGGACGTCAACGCCAAGGGCGTGTTCCTCACGAACCAGGCGGTGGTGCGGCACATGCTGGCGGCGGGGACGCAGGGGGCCATCGTCAATACCGCGTCGCTGGCCGCGAAGGTGGGCGCACCGCTGCTGGCGCATTACTCCGCGAGCAAATTCGCCGTCGCCGGCTTCACCCAGGCCATCGCGAAGGAAGTGGCGCCCCACGGCATCCGCGTGAACTGCGTCTGCCCCGGCTTCGTCGCGACATCGATGCAGGAGCGCGAAGTGGTCTGGGAGGCGCAGCTGCGCGGCATGACCGAGGAGGCGGTGCGGGCGGAATACGTGTCCCTGACGCCGCTTGCCCGGTTGCAGCAGCCGGAGGACGTGGCCGATGTGGTGGTGTTCCTGCTGGGCGATTCATCGCGATTCATGACCGGCCTGGCCGTGGACGTGAATGGCGGCGTGTTCATGAGCTGATGAGGAAAGCATGATCCCGGGGCTGTTCGAGACGAAGAAGACGGTGATCGCCATGGCCCATCTGGGCCCTCTGCCGGGATCGCCGCTGTATGACGCGAAGCGCGGCATGGCGGGGCTGCTGGATGATGTGCTGGAGGATATCGCGGCCCTCCAGAAGGGCGGCGTCGATGCCATCATGTTCGGCAACGAAGGTGACCGCCCCTATCTGCTGAAGGCAACGCCCGAGAGCCTGGCGGCGATGACGGCGCTGGTGACGGCGGCAAAGCCGGCGCTGCGCGTGCCCTTCGGCGTCAACTACCTCTGGGACCCCGTCGGCACGGTCGCCGTCGCCGCGGCGACGGGCGCGCTGTTCGCGCGGGAGGTCTTCACCGGCGTCTATGCCAGCGACATGGGGATGTGGGAGCCCGATTGCGCCGGCGCCCTGCGACTGCGCGCGGCACTCGGGCGGCAGGATCTGAAGCTGCTGTTCAACATCAACGCGGAATTCGCCAGCACGCCGGATACGCGGACCATCGAGCAAAGGGCGCGGAGCGCGATCTTCTCCTCCCTCGCCGACGTCATCTGCGTCTCCGGCGGCATCACGGGGCAGGCAGTGGAGGGATCCGACCTGGAAGCGGCGCGGCGCGGCGCGGGCAGCACGCCAGTCTTCGCCAATACCGGCGTGAACATCGACAATGTCGAGACGATCATGCGCGTGGCCGATGGGTGCGTGATCGGCACGCATTTCAAGCACCAGGGAAATACCTGGAACAAGGTGGACCCGGATCGGGTGGCGAGGTTCATGGACCGGGTGCGGGGGCTTCGCTAACCCTGTGGCGCGGCTGATCGGGATCGATATCGGCACGACCTCCACCATCGGCATCCTGGTGGAAAGCGGGGGCGCGGTGCTGGCCACGGCGTCGCGGCCGGTCGATCTGCGCAGCCCCCACCCGGGATGGGCGGAGGAAGACCCGGAGCAGTGGTGGAACAACACCGTCGCCATCCTGCGGGACATGCTGGCGGCATCGCCCGGGCCGGTGGCGGCGATCGGCGTCACGGGGATGGTGCCGGCGGTGGTGCTGCGGGGCGGGGCCGGTGCCCTGCTGCGGCCGAGCATCCAGCAGAGCGATGGGCGCACCAGCGTCGAGGTCGAGGAAATCCGCGCCGAGGTCGATGAGGCCGCCTTCATCGCCCGCACCGGCAATGGCGTGAACCAGCAACTGGTCGCGCCCAAGCTGCGCTGGCTGCGGCGGCATGAGCCCGATGTGTTCGCCCGCATCGCGACCATCCGCGGCAGCTACGACGATATCGCCTGGCGGCTGTGCGGCGCTGCGTCCCTGGAACGCAACTGGGCGCTGGAGGCGGGGTTTCTAGACCTCGCGGCCGACGGCATCGCCGATGATCTCGTGGCGCTGGGCGGTGTCTCGCGTGACTTGCTGCCGCCACTGAGGGCGCCGCATGAGGTGATCGGCGGCGTCACGGCTGAGGTGGCCTCGCTGACGGGGCTGGCGTTGGGGACGCCGGTGGTGGCGGGCTGCGCTGACCATGTCGCCTCCGCCTTCGTCGCCGGCGTCACGGCGCCGGGCGATCTTTTGATAAAATTCGGGGGCGCGGGGGATGTGCTGCTGGCGACGCGATCGCCGAGCCCCGATCCGCGGCTGTTCCTCGACTTCCACCTGGTGCCCGGGCTGTTCCTGCCGAATGGCTGCATGGCGACATCCGGTGCGGTGCTGAACTGGGTGGCGCGGGAATGGGGCGGCGGGCTTTCCCATGCGCAGCTGGATGCGCTGGCGGCCGGCGTGACGCCGGGGGCAGAGGGCCTGCTGATGCTGCCCTATTTCCTCGGCGAGAAGACGCCGCTGCATGATCCGCACGCGCGGGGCACGCTGATCGGCCTCGGCCTGCATCACGGCATGGCGCATGTCTGGCGCGCGGCGCTGGAAGCCGTTTGCTTCGGCTTCCGGCATCACCTGGAAGTTCTGCACGAATTGGGCCATGGCGCGACGCGGGTGATCGCGAGCGATGGCGGGGCGGGCAGCCTCGTGTGGATGCAGATCGCGGCGGATGTGCTGGGGCTGCCGATCCAGCTGCTGCAGGGGCATCCTGGGTCATGCCTCGGCGCGGCCTATGTCGCAGGAGTTGGCGTGGGCGCCTTCGAGGATTGGAATGCCATCGGCCGCTTCGTGACGCCGGCGGGGCGCGTGGAACCCGATCCGGCGGCGGTGGCGCGGTATGACGCGATCCATCCGCTGTGGCGCGAAAGCTATGAGCGGCTGAAGCCGCTATTCCCGAAACTGGCGGCGGTGACGTGATGCTGAAGACCCACGGACGCTACGCGCATCGCTCCATCGAGGACAGGCCCCGCTTCCGCTGGCCGGGCGGCAAGGGGCTCGCGCTGTATGTTGCCCTGAATGTCGAGCACTACGCCTTCGGCGAGGGGCTGGTGGAGGATCTGGTGCCCGGCGGCACGCAGCCCGACGTGCTGAACAACGCCTGGCGTGAATACGGCACGCGTGTTGGCGCCTGGCGGCTGCTGCGGCAGTTCGAGGCCCATGGCATTCCGCTGACGGTGCTGCTGAACAGCGCCGTCTATGACCAGGCGCCGGACTTCCCCGCCGCCTGCCGTGCCCTCGGCCATGAGATCGCCTGCCACGGTCGCAGCAATTCCGAGAGCCAGGCCGGGCTGTCCGAGGAGGCGGAGCGTGCGCTGATCGCGGAGGCGACATCGCGCATCGCGGGGGAGGAAGGGGTGCCGCCGGAAGGCTGGCTCGGGCCCTGGCTGGCGGAGACGCCGCGGACGCCGGAATTGATCCGCCGCGCGGGCTATCGCTACATCATGGATTGGGGCGCGGACGACCAGCCGATCTGGCTGCTGACGGATGCCGGGCCGCTGCTGGCCATGCCCTATTCGCAGGAGATCAACGACAGCGTCGCCATCATCGGCCGCCAGGCGAGTGCGGCCGAGTTCACCGACATGGTCATCGACCAGGTGGACCAGATGATCGAGGATGCGGCGGAGGTGCCGCTGGTCTTCGGCCTGGCGCTGCACGCCAACATCATGGGCCAGCCCTTCCGCCGGCGGCAGCTTGACCGCGCGCTGGCGCATATCGCGGCGCGCGCTGGGGATATCTGGATCACGCGCGGGGCCGATATTGCGGCCTTCGTGCATGAGGATCCCTCACGCGCCGCGTGACTTGCGCACGCCCAAGGCGTGCGAGGCCGCGAATGCGGCCCGCCGGTCGTCCGGCGAGCCAAGCCGGCGGAGCCGGCGCCCGGCGCCTGAGGGCACACCCTTCAGGGTGTGTACATCAGCCGCGGCAGCCATAGCGCCATCTCGGGAATGGCGATCAGCAGCGCCGTCATCAGCACCATCGCGGCGAAGAAGGGGATGGTGCCCGCGAAGACCTGCGCGATGGTGCCTTCCCGCCGCACTGCCTGGATGACGTAGAGCGTCATGCCGACAGGGGGTGAGAGCAATGATACCTCGCACATCAGCACCATGAAGACGCCGAACCAGATCGGGTCGATGCCGGCGGCGACCACCACGGGGAAGACGATGGGCACGGTACCCACCATCATGGGCAGGCTTTCGAAGAAGATGCCGAGCAGCAGGTAGAAGACGGCGAGCGCGATCAGCAGCTCGATCCGCGACGCCCCGAGGTCGGTGACGAATTTGCCGAGTGCCGGCGTGACGCCCAGCAGGCCGAGGACGAAGTTCAGGTAGAAGGCCGCAGCCAGCACCAGCATGGACATGGCGGTAAGCTGCGCGGTGGCGATGAAGCATTCATGCAGCATCTTCACGTTCAGCCGGCCATAGAAGGCAGCGATGGGCAGCGCCGCCACCACGGCCAGCGCCGCGCTTTCCGTCACAGTCGCCCAGCCCGTGTAGATGGAGCCCATGATGATCGTGAAGATCACCAGCGGCGGCAGCAGATCCACCAGGCGCTTCAGCCGCACCAGCAGCGGGTCCAGCACTTCCTTCTGCCGCACCAGGTCGGGGCGGGCGAGGGCGAGGACGATGATCGTCGCCATGAACAGCAGCGTCATCACGATGCCGGGGATGACGGCCGCGGCGTAGAGCTGACCGACGGAAGTATTCGTCAGCGCCCCGTAGACGATCAGCGCGATGCCCGGCGGGATGAGGTTGCCGAGCGACGCGCCCGCCGCGATGGAGCCCAGCACCAGGCGGTCATCATATTTCCGCTTGCGGAAGGAGGGCAGCGCGACGGTCGCGATGGTGGCGGCGGTCGCGACGGAAGACCCCGAGACGGCGGAGAAGATGGCGCTGGCGCCGACATTGGTGTGCAGCAGGCCGCCGGGCAGGGGGTTCAGCCAATCCGACAGGCTCTGGTACAGCCTGTCCGTGCTGCCGCTGCGCACCAGGATCTCACCCAGCAGGATGTAGAGCGGGATGGAGAGGAGAACGTAATCCTCCATCGCACCCCAGAACTGCATCCCCGCCGCGGCGACGAGAGCGGGGCTGAGATAGACCACCGCGCCGATGGCGGCGACGGCGAACATCGCGGTGGCGACATGCAGGCCGAGGAAGAGCAGCCCGACCAGGAGGCCAAAGCCGATCGCGGTCTCACCGACGCCGATCATGGGACGAGATCCTTGCCGGCGGTGCGCGTCGCGATGGCGCTGGCCTCGATGGCGACTTCCTCATCCAGCGTCATGGGGCCGTAGAGGTGGTTGACGCGCTTGCGGTCCGTCACCAGCAGCCAGGCGGCGTGCAGGGCCAGCAGCACGGCGATGGCGGCGAAGACGACGAGGCCCGCCAGCCAGAGCGATTGCGGAATCCAGAGCGGCGTGCCGAGCGGCGTGATGGCATGAGCGTCGAACTCGATCGTCTCCTCCAGCACCGCCCACCCACGGAGGGAGGCGAAGACGCCAAAGGCCGCGAGCAACGCATAGGCGAAGGCGTTGAGGAAGGCGCGCAGCCAATCCGGCATGTGGGCCAGCAGGAAATCGACGCGGGTATGGGACTTCGTCACCAGCGCCCAGGCGAAGGCGAGGGAGGAGACGACGGCGGTGGTGTAGCCGCCGACCTCATCGATGCCTTGCAGCGAGAAGCCGAGGAACTTCCGGGCGATGATCTCGAAGCAGGTGACGAAGGAGAAGCCCAGCAGCCACCAGCCGCCGGCCAAGGCGAGAACGCGGGCGGGCGGGCCGAGGACGCGGGTGAGGGGATTGCCGTCATTCATGGGCGTGGCCCAGGCATTTCCCGTGCCATCGTGGGGGGCACCGTCACGCGCCCGCCGCCAGCAGCGCGGCGAGGGCGGGAGACAGGCCTTGCGTCGGCCGCTGTCCCGGATGCGCCAGGCTGCCCGTGCGCGCCTTGGCGGGCTTCATGCGCACCAGCATCTCCAGCAGTCCGACGCCGGCGGCGATGCCATCCAGCACCGGCACGGGCACGGCATCGCGGATGCGGGCGGGCATGCCGGCCATGGCGGCACCGCACAGCACCACCACCTCCGCCCCCGTCTCGGCCACAAGGGCGCTGGCCGCATCGGCCACCTTCGCGTCAACCGTCGCCGGATCGGCATAGGCATCCTTGGGCGAGGCGGTGATGGCGCGGATGCCGGCCAGGCGCCCCGTCAGCCCCTGCTGTGCCACCAGTTCCTGGTAGATGAAGGGCGTGCCGAAGGTGATGAGGCCGAAGCGCGTGCCGAGCAGGCAGGCCGCCGCGATGCCCGCTTCCGTCATGCCGACCACAGGCACGGGCAGGACCTCCCGCGCCGCCAGAAGCCCGGTGTCGTAGGAGACGGCGAGGAGGACGCCATCAGCGCCCGCGACATTCTCCGCCAGCATCTCCAGCATCGCATGGCCGGCGATCGCGTTCTCGGCGCGGGAGTTGATGATGTGGGCGCCGAAGCGGCCGGTCAGCGGCAGGATTTCCGTGCCCGGGGAGGCGACGGCGCGGGCGGCACTGGCGCAGAGCTCCGTCACCTGCGGCGTGGTGTTGGGGTTGGCGACCAGCAGGCGCATGGCGCGACTCCGTCCGGGAAATGGCATCGGGATTATGCACGCTGCCTCAAAAGGCGCGATGCTGGCGTTGGAATGGGCGATTTGCTAATTTTGTGGGCTTATTGATGCCCCCGCGCGCGCTTCGGGCGCCGCAGCCGCCTTGCGCGCGGCGCGTGGCCGCCGCGTAATGAGGGCGCCATCGATCCTCCGGGGGGATACCCATGAACCCAATCCGCAGCCTGCTCGGCGCCGTGCTCGCCGTCTCCCTCTCCGCCGGCGCCGCCATGGCGCAGGCGCCGGTGCGCTGGCTCAGCCAGTCGCAGGCGGTCTCCACCCAGTTCCCGGTGGAGAATGCCGCGATGGAGCGCATCACCACGGGGCTGAATGTCCGCATCGAACGCAGCGAGTTCCAGGGCCTCGGCATCAACATGGCCGATGCGCTGCGCCTGGTGCGCGCCGGCACCTTCGATGTCGTCTCCGCGCAGATCGGCCTGGCGTCCCGCGACGATCCCTTCCTGGAGGGCATCGACCTGATCGGCGTGTCCACGGACCTCGAGGAACTGCGCGGCGCGGTGAATGCGTTCCGGGAGGTGTTCGACGCGCGCATCCAGCAGCGTTTCGGCGCCAAGGTCGTCGCGATCTGGCCCTTCGGGTCGCAGGTCTTCTTCTGCAGCCAGCCGATTCGGACACTGGATGACCTTCGCGGCCAGCGCGTGCGGTCCTTCACCGCGTCGATGTCGCAACTGCTGGAACGCCTCGGCGCGACGCCCGTGACGCTGTCCTTCCCGGAGGTCTATCCGGCGCTGCAGCGTGGCGTCGCGTCCTGCGGCATCACCTCGCCGACCTCCGCCAATACCGGCAAGTGGCCGGAGGTGACGACGCACCTGCTGCCGCTGTCGGTCTCCGGCGCGGTGCAGGCGCATCTGGTGAATCTGGCCTGGTGGAACCGCCAGACTCCGGCGCAGCGGGAAGCCTACCTGGCGCAGTTCAGCCGCATGGAGAACGATCTGTGGGACCTGGCGCGCACGACGAATGAGGATGCGACGAATTGCAGCCTCGGCCGGCCGGAATGCCTGCGCCAGGCGCACCAGCCCTTCAACATGACGCTCGCGACCGTCAGCGATGCGGACAAGACCCGCCTGCGCCGGATCTCGGAGGAGGTGATCCTTTCCGAATGGGCGGCGCGCTGCAACCGAGCCTATCCCGGCTGCGCGCAGGTGTGGAACGACACGGTCGGCCGTGCGCGCGGGATGGCCATTCGGTGACGATGTCCGTCACCGTCATCCGCCGGGCCGCCTGGGTGGTGGCCTGGGACGGGGCGACGGGCGGGCATGGCTACCTGCGGGATGCCGATGTTGCCTTCGCGGGCGACCGCCTGGTGCATCTTGGCGGGCATTGGGACGGCGTGGCGGCGCGGGAGATCGATGGCAGCGCCTCCATCGTGCTGCCGGGCCTCATCAACATCCATTGCCATCCCGGGCAATCGCCGTTGTTCCGCGGCTATGTCGAGGAATTCGGCAATCCGCGGCTTTTCAATTCCGGTCGCCACCGCTTCCGCCAGGCCTTCATCCCGGATGCGGAAGCGATCCGCGCGAGTGCGCGCTATACCTATGCCGAACTCCTGGCGTCGGGCGTCACCACCGCCGTCGATCTGAGCCACGCCTATCCCGGCTGGCTGGAGCAATTGGCGGAAAGCGGGCTGCGCGGCGTGGTGGCGCCGATGTTCCGATCCGCCAACTGGTTCACGGAGACGGGGCAGGAGACGCAGTACGAATGGCTGCCGGACCTCGGCGGCGCGGCCTTCGCCGAGGCGGCGGAGGTGATGGACCAGGCGGAGGCGCATGAAAGCGGGCGCCTGACCGCCATGGTCTCACCGGCGCAGGTGGATACCTGCACGCCGGACCTGCTGAAGCAGGGCGCGGCATTGGCCCGCGCGAAGGCGCGCCCCCTGCACACCCATGCCGCGCAGAGCATCGCCGAATTCGCCGGCATGACGCGGCGCCATGACTGCACGCCGATCGAATACCTGCACGGCCTCGGCTTCCTGGGGCCGACGACCATCCTCGGCCATGCCGTCTTCACCGATGCGCATCCCTGGATCCTCTGGCCGAGGCGGGAGGATCTTCGGCTGCTGGCGGAGACCGGCACCGCTGTCGCGCATTGCCCGACGGTGTTCCTGCGGGACGGGTCGATGATGCATGACCTTGGCGCCTATATGGAGCGCGGCATCGCCATCGCGATGGGCACGGATACCCACCCGCAGAATCTGTGGGAGGAGATGCGCGTGGCGGAATTGCAGGCGCGCGCGGCGGCGGGGCCGATGCATCGCTGCGACACCGCGCGGGTCTTCCACGCGGCGACGGCGGCGGCGGCGAAGGTGCTCGGCCGCGATGACATCGGGCGGCTCGCAGTCGGCGCGAAGGCGGATATCGTCATCGCCACGCTGGACCACCCCGCGATGCAGCCGGCGCGCGACCCGCTGCGCAACCTGGTGCATGTCGCTGCCGAACGCGCGGTGCGTGATGTCTTCGTCGATGGCGTGCAGCGCGTGCGGGGCGGAGAGGTGCTGACCATCGACCGCGCGCGGGCTTCCGCCGATGTGGCGCGGGAGCAGGCCAGGCTGGCGGCGCTGGTGGCGGAGCGCGATCCCGCGGGCACAACGGTCGAGGAATTGATGCCGCTGTCGCTGCCGATGCTGGGGTAGGGGCGCCCTCTCCCCGGCAGGGGAGAGGGCTTCGGCAGGGCGTTACAGCCCGGCCTGGGACACGAACTTCGTGTTCAGATAGGCCTCGATGGCCTCCGAACCGCCTTCGCTGCCATAGCCGCTGTCCTTCATGCCGCCGAAGGGCACTTCCGGCAGCGCGAGGCCAAGGTGGTTGATGGTCATCATGCCGCTCTCGACCCGCGAAGCGATGGCATTCGCCGTCTTGGCGCTGCGGGTGAAGGCGTAGGATGCAAGGCCGAAGGGCAGGCGGTTGGCTTCCTCCACCACCTCGTCCAGGTCGGTGAAGGGCGCGATCATGGCCAGCGGGCCGAAGGGCTCCTCGTTCATCATGCGGGCGTCCTTGCCGACGCCGGTGATGACGGTGGGCTGGTAGAAATAGCCCTTGTTGCCGATCCGCTCGCCGCCCGTATGCACTTGCGCGCCGCGCTGGCGGGCATCGGCGACCAGGCCCTCCACCCAGGGGACGCGACGCTCATGCGCCAGCGGGCCCATCTGCGTGTCGGCATCCATCCCGTTGCCGACCTTGAGGGCTGCGGCGAAGGCGGTGAACTTCTCCACGAAGGGGGCGTAGAGCTTCTCCTGGATCAGGAAGCGCGTCGGCGAGACGCAGACCTGGCCCGCATTGCGGAACTTGGCGGCGGCCAGGGTCTTCACGGCCAGGTCGAGGTCTGCGTCGTCGAAGACGATCGCCGGCGCATGGCCGCCGAGTTCCATCGTCACGCGCTTCATATGCGCGCCTGCCAGCGCCGCCAGGTGCTTGCCGATGGGGGTCGAGCCCGTGAACGTCACCTTGCGGATGACGGGATGCGGGATGAGGTATTCGCTGATCTCGGCCGGCACGCCGAAGACCAGGTTCGCGACGCCGGCGGGCAGGCCGGCATCGGCGAAGGCGCGGATCAGCGCGGCGGGGGCGGCGGGCGTCTCCTCCGGCGCCTTGACGATGATGGAGCAGCCGGTGGCGAGTGCCGCGGAGAGCTTGCGCACCACCTGGTTGATCGGGAAGTTCCACGGCGTGAAGGCGGCGACGGGGCCGACGGGCTCCTTCACCACCAGCTGGTAGACGCCCTCGGCGCGCGCGGGGATGACGCGGCCATAAGCGCGGCGCGATTCCTCCGCGAACCAGTCGATGATGTCGGCGGCGGCGAGCGCCTCCATCTTCGCCTCGGCAACGGGCTTGCCCTGCTCCAGCGTCATCAGCCTCGCGACCTCATCTGCGCGGGAGCGGAAGATGTCGGCGGCCTTGCGCATCAGCTTGGAGCGGTCATAGGCCGAGACCTTCTTCCACTGGCGAAAGCCCTTGTCGGCGGCGGCCAGCGCCTCATCGAGGTCGTCCTTGCTGGCATGGGCGACGGTGGCCAGCACTTCCTCTGTCGCGGGGTTCAGGACGGGGATGGAGCGGTTGCCGGCGGCGTTGCGCCACTTTCCATCGATGAACAGCTGAACGTCGGCGTACATGCGCGTCTCCTCTGCGGCCCCGTATGCGGGGCGCGGATAGGGTGATCTGGCGGGGAGGGAAACTGGCACAGGCGACGCCCCGGGGGAACCGGCCCAATGGAACGGGGCGCCGGCCGGCGGGGTTCAGGACAGGCGGTCGAACAGGGTCCTGAATTTTGCCTGGATCACCGCCTCGCCGCAGAAACGTTCCACAAACATCAGCCCCTGGTGGCGCAGGCGTTGCCAGGCGGCCTCGTCCTGGTAGAGCCATGCGATGGCCTCCGCGATGGCGCGGGGCTCATCGGCGAGCGCGATATCCTCCGCATGGGTCAGGCCCATGCCTTCAGCCGCCATGGTGGTGGCGACGCAGGGCAGGCCATGGGCCAGGCTTTCCAGAACCTTGCCCTTCACCCCCGCACCGTAGCGCAGCGGCGCCACCATCAGCCTCTGGCGGCCGAGATACTCCCCGAGTTCCGGCACGAAGCCTTCCAGATGCACATCCGGCGCCGCCAGCCGGTGGAAGCTGTCGGGCATGTGCGACCCCGCGATGCGGAAGACGATGCCGGGCAGCAGGGTCCGCAGATGCGGCATCACCTGGTCGACGAAGAAGGTCACGGCATCGACATTCGGCGTGTGGCGATAGCCGCCGAGGAAGGTGATGCCCTGGCGATCCGCGAAGGAAGCCGCACCCGGGCGGGCCTTCACCGTCCAGGGGATGACGTTCAACTGATGTTCCGGCACCGCGCCGGCGAGGTAGGCGGCTTCATGGGTGGAATGGACGATCACCTGGTCCGCCATCGCCAGGGCCGTGACTTCCCGCGCCTTCAGCACCGCGGCTTCCTTCGCGATGGCAGGGCTGCCGGTGATGCTGGCCTCGCGCTCCAGCCGCAGATGGTGCAGGTCCGCGACCGAATAGATGATCCGAGCCTTCGGCATCGCGCTGCGGATCATGCCGGCATATTTGAAGGCGTTGACGAAGCGGTGCAGGAAGACGGTGTCGAATTCCGCGCCGCGCTTGCGGATCACCTCCTCCAGCGACCAGTACCAGGGGTAGTGCAGGCATTCGATGCCGATGCGCTGCAGCGCCTGCGTCAGCGCGCCGAGATGCGCCATGTTGTCGGCCGGCACGAAGGTGATCTTGGCGCCCAGCGCCTGCATCGCGCGCATATGCGCGACGGCGGCGACCGATCCCGCATCCTCCTGCGGCGTCGGCGTCGTCTCATCGATGAAGAGGATGCGGCGCGTGATGCCGCGTTCCTTGGCCAGTTCCGGCTCATCCCCGTTCAGCCGGTGCTGGGACAGGGCATCGCGCCAGCGGTCGAAGAACTTCCGGCCATTGACGAGCTGGTAGCGCTTGACGCCGGTGCCCTTCACATCGGTGCCGCTGGTGATGCCCTCATGGTGCACCAGTTCCGACAGCGGCTGATACAGCACGCGCAGGCCCCGCTGGCGGATGCGGAAGGCGAGGTCCGTGTCCTCGTAATAGGCGGGGCTGTAATGCGTATCGAAGCCGCCCAGGGCCTCGAACACCGGGCGCGGCACCATGATGGAGGCGCCGGAGACATAGTCCACGTCACGCATGTAGGAGATTCGCGGATCGTCGGGCTGGCTGCCGCGGCCGTAGTTCCACCCGTCGCCCAGCCGCCAGATGATGCCGCCGGCTTCCTGCACGCTGCCATCGGGGAAGATCAGCTTGGAGCCGACCAGCCCGGCATCGGGCTGCTCCGCGAAGGTGTCGCGCAGCGCGTCCAGCCAGCCGTCGCGCACTTCCGTATCGTTGTTCAGGAACAGCAGGTAGCGGCCGCGCGCCGCGGCGGCACCGGCGTTGCAGGACGCGATGAAGCCGCCATTGCGCGGGCTGCGCAGGTAGAGCACCGCGCCGCTGATGACGGAGGGCAGGAACAGCGTCTCGTCCATCGACGCATCGTCCACCACGATCACCTCGAAGGCTGTGCGCGGCAGCGCCTTCAGGATGCTGGCGAGGCATTGGTAGGTGTAGGCGAACTTCCCGTGCACGGGGATGATGACGCTGACCTCGGGATCGGCCGCATCGGGGAATGCCAGGCGCGGATAGCGCGCGCAGAAATCCTGGAGGATGGAGCCGAGCCGGTCGGAGAAGGAGAAGGCGAGGTCGATCGTCGCCTGGGTCCGGTCCTCCCCGGCCTGGGCTGCGAGTTCCGTGTAGCGGGGCAGCATGGCACCGAGCGTCGCCATGACCGGCCCGACCAGGTCGCGCATCTCCGCGGCCGAGGTCGCGGCGGCGGCGCGGGCTTCCAGCTTCGGCAGCAGCGCGGCCACGTCATCCCACCGCAGGGGCGGCCTCGGGTTGTCGAGCACGAGCGGCGAATTGGCCAGATCCTCTCCTCGGCCCGCGATGCGGAGGTGCAGGATGTGGCGGGGCTCGATCAGCAGATGCTGCGGCATCGCGATGTTGAAGCCGCAGAGCAGGCCGGGCGCGCCGCCAGGGGGCGCGACATCCGGGCGCCAGAGATCGGCGCGGGTACGAAGGATCAGCGTCTCCCCGTCCCAGAGTTCGACCGAAAGCGGTTCGTGCGGCCGCGCGGGGTCGATTGCCCAGCCCCAGACATGCGTGTCCGTCCAGCTTTCCACCGTGCCATGCGAGTGCGTGGGGGAGGTAGGCGGGGAAGGCTTGTCCGGGGTCGACCCGGATGCCGGCTGGGGCAATCCGCGCAGCAAAGCGAGGGTGCCGCCGTTCATCGGCTGGCGGCTTCGCGGGATGGCTGGCGCCGCATCGGCTCGTCTCCTGGCAGGCGGGCGCGCATCACGGCGCCGGCATCATCAATGCGGCAGCAGGGCGGCCTGCCGCAAGGGGGCGCGTCAGGCCAGGGGCTCCAGCAGCGCGGCGGGCAGGGCGCGGTGGCGCAGCAGCCCGGCCTCCGCCACCGCCGCATGCAGCGCGGTGAGGGCATCGAACCAGGCGGCGTGCGGGCTGCCGGCGGCAAGCTGCCCGACCAGGCGTTCCGACCGCGCGCGCTGCCGCACGCTGTCATCGGAGATCGGCGTGGGGTTGCGCCCCACATTCAGGTCGCCGCGCACCAGGCTGAGGTCGAGGTGCCGTTCGTAGTGCAACTGCGCGGGTTCGACCGGCACGCCGATCAGGGCGGCGATGCGCGGCAGCAGGGCGGCGGGGTTCGCGGCCAGGGCCTCGAACGCAACCAGGGTGCCGTCCTGGTCCCGCAGGATCGCGAGCATGGTGGAGACCGCCCGGCGATACTTGTCGCACCACAGGCCGAATTGCCGCGCATCCAGCGGCACCTGGTCCCCCCACCACTGGCCGCGGCGCTCCACCTCCGACAGGAAGGTGTGGGCGGGGCGGCGCAGCAGCATCAGTGCCACGCGGTCCAATGGCAGCGGCGACTGGTCCAGCATCAGGCGGAAATGGCCGAGGAAGTCCAGATGCGCCGCCGTCTCCTTGACGAAGAGGCAGCGGCTGGCGTCCGGCGCGATGCCGGCCTTGTCCAGCAGCCGCGGCAGGGTGGCATCCGCGGCGCCGTCCAGCACGCGGCCGTTCCAGGGCTCGAACACCGCGTCCACCTTCGAATGGACCTGGAACATCGCGGTCAGCAGCGTGGTGCCGGACCGCGGCAGGGCCATCAGCGCCGCCAGGCGCCCGGGCAGGCCGGCCGGAGCCTCGATGCCCGGCAGGGGCGCCGCCGCGACGCCCCGGGTGGCGAGGAGGAGGGGCACCAGGCCCTCGCCCTCCGTCGCGATGGCATGGCGGGCGGAGGCGATGAGCACCAGGCTGGCATCGGCGAAGCCCGCCCCGCGCAGCCTTGCGACCTGCGACCAGGCGCCAGGGCCGATGCTGGCGGGCAGCGGCACGATGACGATGCCGCCGGGGCGCAGCGCGGGCAGGGCGTTCTCCCACCCCGCCGCATCGCCGACCAGCAGGTCCGCCCGCCCTTCCGCATGCAGCGAGTCGTGGGGCGCGAGCAGCCCCAGCCGATGCAAAGCGGGCGCAGGATCGGTGCGGGCGATGATGCGGAGATCCTGCCGATGCGCCCAGCCCTGGCGCCGCAGGACGACGCGCAGGGCCAGTTGCAGGGCGCGCCGGGGCGCGCCCTGCAGGGCATCGACCGGCGCCAGGCCCATCACGCCCGTCAGGGGATCCGTCACACCATGGCGCGCGGCCGCCACGCCCACCGCCTGCGCGATGCCGGGCGGCTGGGTGGCGCGCCAAGCGCGCCAGGCGGCTTCGTCGCGGAAGGGCAGGAAGAACTCGGGCACCGGGACGAGGGCCTTCAGCTATTGGGCCCGCGTTCCATCGCATAGGGCTGCCAGCGGCGCAGCCCCGATTCCGGCAGGGTCGTCGGATTGACGCAGGACATGGGCCAGCGGCCGGAGAGCACCAGCGCCATCTCCTGCCCCGCGCGACGCTTCCGCGCCTCATCAAAGCGGGCGGAGGCGCTGGCATTATGCGGGCTGAGGATGATGTGCGGCATCTTCAGCAGCGGATTGTCGGGACTCGGCGGTTCCTGTTCCAGCACGTCGAGTCCCGCGCCGGCGATGGTCTTCGATTCCAGGGCCGCGACCAGCGCTGCTTCATCCACCGTCGGGCCGCGGCCCGTGTTGATGAAGATGGCGGTGGGCTTCATCTTCGCGAAATGCCTGGTGGTGAGCATGTGGCCCGTATCCGGCGTGGCGGGCGCGTGCATGGAGATGAAGTCGGACTGCGCCAGCACCTGGTCCAGGCTGGCGGGCAGGACGCCCAGCGCCGACATCGTCAGTTCATCGACGAAGGGGTCATAGGCCATGAGGCGCAGGCCAAAGGCCTTGGCGCGGATCGCGACCAGGCGGGCGACGCGGCCGAAGGCGACGAAGCCCAGCGTCTGGCCCATCAGCCGCGGCACGGTGTTGAGCTGAGGCCTGCCTTGCGCCCAGCGGCCTTCCCGCACCATGCGGTCCTGTTCGATGCAGCGGCGATGCGTCGCCAGCAGCAGCATCATCGCGTGGTCGGCCACTTCCTCGATGAAGGTGTCGGGACAGTTGGTGACGGGGATGCCGCGCGCCGTGGCGGCGACGACATCGATGTAGTCCACGCCGACGCTGGCGCAGGTGATGACCTTGGCCTTCGGCGCGGCCGCGATCATCGCCGCCGTCAGCTTCATGCCCTTCATGTAGATCGCATCCGCATCGCCGGCGGCGGCGATGAAGGCAGCCTCGTTCGGCGGGCATTCCACGATCTCGGCGCCCAGGCGCTCCAGCGCCTCCATCTCGTACCCATAGCCACCGGCGGCGGCGATCGCGGGTGTCAGGATCTTCGGCATGGCGTTTCGTTCCCCCAATCGGATCCGCGGACGGTTGCACGCGCCCCGGGGGGCGACAAGCGCGCGGGGGCTGGTAGGCTTCGCGTATCAGCAATGCGGGGAGGGAGGGCGCAATGGCACGCCTGACGGGAAAGATCGCCTGGGTGACGGGCGCGGGCAGTGGGATCGGGGAGGCCGCGGCGCTGGCGCTGGCGGAGGAAGGTGCCACGCTGGTCCTGACCGGCCGCCGCGTGGCGCCGCTGGAGGATGTGGCGGCGCGGATCCACGCCAAGGGCGGAGAGGCGCATGTCCAGGCCGCCGACATGATGGTGGGCGCGCAGGTCGCCGCCATCGGGGCCTTCCTGGAGGAGAAGTTCGGGCGGCTCGACGTGCTGGTGAACAATGCCGGCCTGAACATCACGCCGCGCCGCTGGGGCGTGCTCTCCATGGAGGGGGCGGATGAGCTGATCCGCGGCAACCTCAACAGCGCCTTCTACGCCGTCACGGTGGCGCTGCCGCTGATGCGGAAGCAGGGCGGCGGCGCGATGATCCACACGGCTTCGATGGCCGGCCGCCTCGTCTCCCCCATGTCCGGCCCCGGCTATACCGCCGCGAAGCACGCGGTGGTGGCGATGAGCCATTCGATCAACGCGGAGGAATGCGTCAACGGCATCCGTTCATCGGTGGTCCTGCCGGGCGAGGTCGCGACGCCGATCCTCGACAAGCGCCCCAACCCCGTGAGCGCGGAGGAGCGGGCGAAGATGGTGCAGAGCGCCGATGTGGGCGACCTGATCCGCTACATCGCCTGCCTGCCGCCGCATGTCGTGCTGAACGAGGTCTGGATCACGCCGCGCCACAACCGCAGCCTGATCGCGACGCTGGAGCGCAAGCTGTAGCTATTCCTCCACGCCGGGGAAGGGTTTCTGCTGGAGCAGCGCCGCGAGATGCGCGGCGTTGCTCGCGAGCATGGCGGCGGTTTCCTCCACCTTGGCCGGCGTCTGCTTCAGATCCTTGAAGTCCTTGTCGCCCATCGCCTCCCCCACCCAGTAGCAGGCGGCGCCCGGAGGGATGGTCCAGCCGACGTCGTTCAACGCCTGGAAGATGAGGGCGGAGGAGGCATGGGCGCCGTCTTCGTTGCCGACGATGGCGGCCACGGCGATCTTGCCGGTGGAGGGCATGCGGCCCTGGTCATCCGTCTCGTCCAGGAAGGCGTCCATGCGTTCCAGCACGCGCTTGGCGATACTGCTGGGCTGGCCGAGCCAGATGGGCGTGCCGAGGATGAGGATGTCGTGCCGCAGGATCTTCGCGCGGAGCGCGGGCCAATCGTCGCCCTCGCCCTCATCAGAGGTGACGCCGGGCTTGATGTCGAGCGCGGCGACGCGGACCGTTTCCGTCAGCGTGACGTCATGCTCGCCGAAGGCCTTGGCGAGCACGGCGATCATCGTGTCGGTGGAAGATGTCTCGCTGACGTCGGACTTCAGCGTGCAGTTGAGGGCGATGGCGGTGAGCGGCATGGGCGGCAACTCCGGCTGTGACGATGGAAAGCGCCATCGCCACAGCCGAGTTCCGTCATTCCTTCACGGCACCCGTCAGGCTGCTGACGTAGTAGTCCACGAAGAAGCTGTAGAAGATCGCGACCGGCAGCGACCCCAACAGGGACCCCGCCATCAGCGCGCCCCATTGGTAGACGTCGCCCGTCACCAGCTCCGTCAGGATCGCGACGGGCACGGTCTTGTTCTCGCTGCTCTGGATGAAGGCGAGCGCGTAGATGAACTCGTTCCAGGACAGGGTGAAGCTGAAGATGCCGGCGGAGATCAGGCCCGGGATCGCCAGCGGCAGGGTGATCTGGCGCAGGATCTGCAGGCGGGACGCGCCATCGATCAGCGCGCATTCCTCCAGCTCATAGGGGATCGACTTGAAGTAGCCGATCAGCAGCCAGGTGCAGAAGGGAACCAGGAAGGTCGGGTAGGTCAGGATCAGCGCGAAGGGCGTGTCGAACAGGCCGAGTTGCACCACCATCGTCGCCAGCGGGATGAACAGGATGGAGGGCGGAACGAGATACGCCAGGTAGATGGCGAGGCCCACATACTGGCTGCCCCGGAACCGCAGCCGCTGGATGGAATAGGCCGCGAGCGTGCTGGCGAACAGCGACAGGAAGGTGGCCGCGATGGACACCAGCATCGTCGTCCATAGCCAGCTCGGATAGCTGGTGTTGAACAGCAGGTGCTTGATGTGGTCGAGGGTGGGAGAGGTGATCCAGAACGGGTTGTGCTGCGCGAAGTCGTACAGCTCCGCATTCGGTTTGAAGGCCGTTACGCCCATCCAATAGAAGGGGAAGAGCAGGATCAGCAGGAAGCAGGCCAGTGGGACATACAGCATCACCACCCGCCGGGACTTGCTGTCCCAGCTCAGCATCTCCGGCGCCGCGGTGGCGGAATTGGTGGCCTCAGTCATTGGACTCTCCCTGCTGCCACTTGCGCCGGGCAAGGCCGAAGTAGCTGAACAGCGTCGCGAAGACGAGGAAGGGGATCATCGCCACCGCGATGGCGGCACCTTCGCCGAGCTGCCCGCCCGGGATGCCGCGCTGGAAGGCGAGCGTCGCCATGAGGTGGGTGGAATTCACCGGCCCGCCGCGCGTGATGGCGTAGACCAGCTGAAAATCCGTGAAGGTGAAGATGATGCTGAAGGTCATCACGATCGCCAGGATCGGCATCAGCATCGGGAAGGTGATGTGGCGGAAGCGCTGCCAGGGCGTCGCGCCGTCCAGCAGGGCAGCCTCATACAGCGAGGGCGAGATGGTCTGCAGCCCCGCGAGCAGCGAGATCGCGACGAAGGGGATGCCACGCCAGATATTGGCGAAGATCAGCGACCAGCGCGCCGGCCAGGCCGTGTTGATGAAGTCGATCGGTCCTTCCGTCAGCCCCATCTTGATGGAGAGGTAGGACAGGATCGAGAATTGCGGGTCGTAGATCCACCAGAAGGCGATGGCGGACAGCACCGTCGGCACGATCCAGGGCAGCAGGATGATGGCGCGCAACAGCGACTTCATCGGCAGGTGCTGGTTGAGCAGCAGCGCGAGCCAGAGGCCGAGGCCGAATTTTCCGAAGGTCGCGACGGCCGTATAGAAGACGCTGTAGAAAACCGAGTTGAGGAAGATCGGGTCTCCCAGCAGGTACTCGAAATTCTCCAGCCCCACCCAGATGCCGGGGCGGCCGATCGTCGTATCCGTGAAGGCCAGCCAGATGCCGAGGCCGAGCGGATAGGTCAGGAAGGTCATCAGCAGCCCGACCGCGGGGGCCAGGCAGACGATGATGAGGAAGGCCTTGTTGTCGAACAGCCGGGCGAGCGCGCCGGGTTGCTGGCGCGTCTTGGTCCAGACAGGCGCGGTGGTGGCGGACATGGTCCCTCCCGGCGGGGAAGGGCCGGCCATGATGGCCGGCCCCCTTTCTTTCAGCGGCGGCGGAAGTAGCGCTGGGCGCGGCGTTCGGCTTCGGCCGCTGCGGCCTGCGGTGTGGACTGGCCGGAGGCAACGGCCGCGCACATCTGCACCATGACGTAGTCCGCCGTCGCGGCGACGGAGCCTTCCGTGATCGGGCCCTTGTAGCCGTTCCAGAAGGGGTTGTTCATGGTGTCGCGGAACACGGCGATCTTGGGATCGCGCGTCCAGGTGGCGCTGGCGGCATAGGCGTTCAGGGGCTGCGACCAGTAGCCGATATTGGCCTGCAGCCAGGGATCGTACTGCTCCGCCTCGAACAGGTATTGCAGCAGCGCCTTGGCGGCGTTCGGGAAGCGGCTGTGGCGGAACACCATGGCGTTCAGCGTCAGGCCCGCATTCGGCACCGCGTTCAGCGTGCCCTTCGGCATCGGCGTCATCTGCGTGTCTTCGGCGATGTGCCGCAGCGCCGGGTCGTTCAGCATGGAGAAGTACAACGAGACGCCATTCTGCGTCAGGTGGCATTCGCCGGCCGCGTAGGCGCGGTTGTTGCTGATGTCGCCCCAGGCCAGCGTGCCGGGCACGAAGGTCGGGTAGAGTTCGCGCAGGTAGTTCAGCGCCGCGATGGTCTGCGGGCTGTTGATGCTGACCGCGCCCTGTTCATCCGTCAGCGACCCGCCGAAGGACCAGACCAGCCAGTTCGCGAAGGCGTTGCCGTCGCCGACCGCATTGCCCAGCGCGAAGCCCGCGGGCTTGTTGATGCGGCGCAGCGCCTGGCAGAGCCGCAGGAAGCCCGCATGGTCGTCCGGCACGCTGTCGAACCCGGCTTCCCGCAGCGTGGAGGTGCGCCAGATGGCCGGGCCGCCGGAGGCGCCGAAGGGCAGGCTGATCCAGCGCTGGCCGCGCCGACCATAGGCCTGCGCCAGCGCCCGCCAGCCACCGTATTTCTGGCCGAGATAGGTGGCGACATCGGTGACGTCGTGGATCTTGTCCGCGAACAGATGCGGCCCCGCGTCGAAGCCCACGATGATGTCGGGGCCGGCGCCGGTATTCGCGGTGACGGCGGTCTGCTGGGTGATGTCCTCCCATCCCACGAAGTCCACGCGGACCTCGATGCCGTTCGCCTGGGCGAAGCGCTGGCAGTTGGCGCGCCAGACATCCTCATCCGGCTGTACGAAGCGCACGGGGCGCAGCATGCGCAGCGTGGCGCCGCGTTCGATCGGCAGGCTGGGCGGCGTCGCGGGCTGGGTCGCGATCTGTGCCTGCGCGGCGCCACCGGCGGTGGCGGCGGCGGCCATGGCGCCGGTGGCGGCCAGGGTGTCGCGTCGGGTGATCAGATTGGCCATCTTGTTCTGCTTCCTCCTTGTTCGTTGTTCAGTGGCGCAGGGTCAGGACAGGCGGTTGCCGTCCGGGCCGAAGAGATGCACGAGCGAAAGGTCGGGCATGATTCGCATCGCTTCGCCGGGCCTTCCCTGCACCCTTTCGCGGAAGGCGCCGATGATCTGCGTCTCGCCCACGCGCAGCGTCACCTGCGTCTCGGAACCCGTGGGCTCCACGATGACGATCGTGCCCTCCACCCCGGCATCCGACAGCATCAGGTGTTCTGGACGGATGCCGTAGGTCGCGGCATTGCCGCTGGTGCCGGGCGGCAGGGGCAGCAGGGCGCCGCCATCGGTGCGGAAGCCGCCATCGGCGATGCGGCCGGGCAGCAAATTCATGGCGGGGCTGCCGATGAAGCCCGCGACGAACAGGTTGGCGGGCCGGTCATACAGCGCCAGCGGCGCGCCGGCCTGTTCGATGCGCCCGCCATTCATGACGACGATCTGATCGGCCATGGTCATGGCCTCGATCTGGTCATGCGTGACGTAGATTGTCGTCGTCGCCAGGCGCTGCTGCAGTTCCTTGATCTCGGACCGCATCTGCACGCGCAGCTTGGCATCGAGGTTGGACAGCGGTTCGTCGAACAGGAAGACCTGCGGATGGCGCACGATGGCGCGACCCATCGCCACGCGCTGCCGCTGGCCACCGGATAGCTGCCGGGGATAGCGGTCGAGCAGCGCATCGAGGCCGAGGATCTTCGCCGCGCGCTGAACCTCCTCCTCCATGATGGTCGCCGGCGCCTTCGCCAGCTTCATGGAGAAGGCCATGTTTTCCCGCACCGTCATGTGCGGGTACAGCGCGTAGTTCTGGAACACCATGGCGATGTCCCGGTCCTTCGGCGGTACGTTGTTCACCACGCGGCCGCCGATCGAGATCTCGCCGCCCGAGATGTTCTCGAGCCCCGCGATCATGCGCAGCAGCGTGGACTTGCCGCAGCCGGACGGGCCGACCAGGACGACGAATTCGCCATCCGCGATCTCCACATCAACGCCATGAAGGATCTTGGTGCTGCCGAAGACCTTCTTCGCCTGCCGCACCGATACTGTCGCCATCCGCTACCCCCCGCGCGCCACACTTGCCGGGGCTGCGCAGCGTCAGGCTACACACGCCCTGACGATCCGCGCAACCTCACGCAGTAACTGCGTAGTTCACCTGTGCGACGCGCATGGCTTTGCGCTGGACGCGGCAAGGCGCGCGGGTCTAGCCATGCTGCATCGCAGCATGGGGGCGATCGCGCATGCCGGAACATTACAGGCGCCTGGCGATCCTGCTCGGCGCCCTGACGGCGCTGGGGCCGCTCGGCGTGGACATGTACCTGCCGGCCTTCCCGGCGATGGGTTCGGATCTCGCGGCATCGCCGGCGGAGGTGCAGCGTTCCCTCGCGACCTTCCTGCTCGGCATGGCGCTGGGGCAGCTGGTGTATGGGCCGCTCGCGGATCGCATCGGCCGGCGCGTGCCGATGATGGTGGGCCTGGTGCTGTTCACCCTGGCCTCCATCGGCTGCGCCCTGGCGCAATCCGCGGAGTCGCTGGCCTGGCTGCGGCTGGCGCAGGCGCTGGGCGGCTGCGTCGGCACCGTCGTCTCCCGCGCCGTGGTGCGGGATCTCTGTGACGAGCGAGGTGCGGTGCGGATGATGTCGCTGCTGATGCTGGCGATGGGCGCGGCGCCCATCCTGGCGCCCATGTTCGGTGGCTGGATGCTGGTGGGATTCGGCTGGCGCAGCATCTTCTGGTTCCTCGCGATCTATGGCGCGGTGGCGCTGGCCGTGCTGGCGGCGACGTTGCCGGAAAGCCTGGCGCCGGATCAGCGCCGTCGCGATGGCCCGATGGAGGTGCTGGCCACCTACCTTTCCATCCTGCGGGACCGGCGTTTCCTGGCGCCGGCCTTGGCGAGTTCGGTGCCCATGGCGGGGCTCTTCGCCTATCTCGCGGGATCGCCGATCGTGCTGATGAACGTGCACGGGCTGACGCCGGCGCAATACGGCGTGGCCTTCGGGTCCAATGCCCTGGCGCTGATCGCGGCGAGCCAGGTGACCGCGCGGCTGGTACGCCGCCACGCGCCGGGCTGGCTGCTGCCGCGGGTGCTGGTGGTGCAGGCCACGGCGGGCGTGCTGGCGCTGGCGGCGGTGCTGTCCGGCCTGCTGGTGCCGCTGCTGCTGGCCCTGTTCCTGTATCTCGGCCTGCTGGGGGCGACGCTGCCGCTGGCGGGCGCGCTGGCGATGCAGCCCATGGGGCGGGTCGCGGGCAGTGCCTCCGCGCTGATGGGCACCATCCAGTTCGGGCTCGGCGCGCTGGTCGGCGCGTTGATGGGCGCCATCGGCGGGGGCGCTTTGGCGATGGGCGTGCTGCTCGGCCTGGCCGGGGTCTCGGGCCTTTCGGCGTATCGGCTGCTGCGCCAGTAGGCGGTCAGCCCACCGGCAGGGGATCGGCCTCCGTCGCCGGCTCGGGCGCCGCGACGCGGCAGAGCGAGACCTGGATCTCCACCGTCAGCCCCTCCGGCTGCCAGGCCTGCACCAGGATGCCGCCGAGCTGGTCGCGGATGGTGGCGGCCACCAGGCGGCTGCCGAAGCCGCGGCGGGATGGCGTGCCCGCCACCGCCGGGCCGCCGCGTTCCTCCCACAGCAGCACCAGGTTGCCCGTCGCCGGGCGGATCGACCAGGTGATCGCAAGGCGCCCCTGCGGCCGAGACAGCGCGCCGTACTTCACGGCGTTGGTCGTCAGTTCATGGAAAGCGAGGGAGAGGCTCTGCGCGGCGGAGGGCGCGACGCGCACCGCCGGGCCTGCCATCGTCACCGTCGAATCATCCCTGCCACGCAGCGTGAAGGGGGCGAGTTCCCCGGCCAGCAGGGCGCGGAGCGAGGCGCCCGCCCAGCGCTGATCCGCCAGCAGCGTATGCGCCCGCGCCAGCGCCGCCACGCGCCCTTCCACCGCGGCGGCATAGGCATCGAGCGTGGTGCGCGGCGTCAGCCTCAGCGCGGCCTGCACCACCGCCAGGGCGTTCTTCGCGCGATGGTCCACTTCCCGCGCCAGCAGCGCGCGGCGTTCCTCGGCCTCCCGCCGCGCGGTGATGTCCTGCACCGTGCCGGCCAGGCGCAGCGGTCGCCCGGTGCGGTCATGCGCCACGACTCGCGCGCGGCTTTCCACCCAGACCACGCGGCCCTCCGGATGGTGGAAGCGGTATTCGGCGGTGTAGAGGTCGGACGTGCCCTCGGCGAGGCTTGCGAAGGCATCGGCGACAGCCGCCTGGTCATCCGCATGGATGCGGTCGGCCCAGCCGGGATAGGGGCCGATCGTGTCCTCCGCCGGGGCGCCGAAGATCGCGAGCGTCCGGGGGGAACGCTGCGCGATGCGGGTGAGGAGATCGACTTCCCAGGTGCCGAGGTCCGCCGCTTCCAGCGCCACGCGCAGCCTGGCCTCGCTCTCCGAAAGCTGGTCGCTGCGACGGGCGAGTTCCGCGGTACGCTCCGCCACGCGCTGTTCCAGGCTGGCACGCGCCGCGACGGCGGCCAGGTCCGCCCGTCGCACCCGCCAGGCCAGCAGGCCGAGCGCGATGGTGGCGGGGATGCCGATGCCCAGCAGCACGGCCACGCGCCGCAGCCAGCGATCGATGATGACCGACCTCTCGCGCGCTGCCGCGGCATAGGCGGGCCATCCCTCCACCGCGCGATAGACGATCAGCCGCGGCACACGGTCGAGGGCGGAGGTCTCCAGCGCCTCGATCCGCCGGGGACCCGATGCCATGGCGGCAAGGGTGGCGTCGGTGGTGTGTCGCGGCCAGGGCGGCGGGATGCCGAGTTCCAGCGTGCGCGCCAGCAGCGTGCCGTCCTGCCGCACGAGGGAGAGCACATCCTCCGACGTGCCGCGCAGGCGCGTGAAGCCGGCGACGAGCATGGCGGGCGTGATGGAGATGTTGATGACGCCTCCGAAGGCGCCGGGGGGCAGCCCGTTCGCCCGGCCGTCGAGGCGCATCGTCACCGTGAAGAAGTCGCGGCCATTGGCGCGGCCGCGCGCGACTTCCCCGACCAGCCAATCCGGCGCATCGGTGCGGTTCATGGCCACAAAATAGGGCCGGTCCAGCAGGTTCACCGGCGGCGGATCGGGCGTGTCGCTCGTTACCAGGATGCGGCCGGTGCGGTCGATTACATAGGCGCTGAAATCCTCGCCGTGCCGGTCCAGTTCCAGCACGTCGCGTAGGCGGAGGTGGAGGGAGGCGCGTTCTGCGCGGATCGCCTCATCCGGCATGTCGCGTAGCAGCAGCGCCACCTGCTGGCCGCGCAGACGGTGTGATTCGAGCATGGCGCGCGCGTATTCGGCGGCGGCATCGGCGGTGCGAGCGACCTCGACCGTCGCTTCCTCCCAGGTCGCGGTCCAGGAGATCCAGGCGCCGACGGCCTGGATGGCGATGGGCACCGCCAGGGCGGCGGCCAGCAGCGTCCGGCGCGGGGCGGTTGTCTCCCGCCCCCTCACGATGTCGTCAGCGCTTCTGATGCGGCTCGATTCCACGGCGACAAGATGCCGCTTGCGGCGGCAACCGCAATGATGCCGCGCCCCCGCGCGCGAACACGAATGCGCGCGGGCGCGGGGGTGCTACCGCCGGACCAGCGCCTCCGCGGCCGCCACGATCTTTGCCGTGTCAGGTTTCAGCGCGTCCTCCAGCGGGGGCGCGAAGGGCACGGGCACGCGGGGCTGGCCGACCCGCGCCACGGCCTTGATCGCGGCGGGGCCGAGGCGTTCCACCATCCGCGCCACGATCTCCCCGCCGAAGCCGCCCACCGTCACGGCCTCATGCGCCACCAGCAGCCGCCCGGTGCGGCGGAGGGAGGTCGCGACCGCTTCTTCGTCCCAGGGCCAGAGGGTGCGGAGGTCCAGGATCTCAGCCTCGATCCCGCGCTCCGCCAGCATGGCGCCGGCTTCCTCCACCTGCGGCACGATGGCGGACCAGGTGACGATGGTCAGGTCCTTGCCCGCCCGTGCCAGACGCGCCTTGCCGAAGGGGATCGGCTCGATCACATCGGGCACGTCGCCGGTCAGCGGAAACAGGTTCTTCGGGTCGAAGAACAGCACCGGGTCGTCGCTGCGGATGGCGGAGACCAGCAGCCCCGCCGTATCCGCGGGCGTGGCGGGCACCGCGACGACGACGCCGGGGATATGGGTGAACCAGGACTCCAGCGTCTGGCTGTGCTGGGCGGCGGAGTTGCGCCAGATGCCGTGCGGCATGCGGACCACCACGGCGGGCTTGGCCTGGCCGCCGAACATATAGCGCACCTTGGCGACCTGGTTCACCAGTTCATCCATTGCGCACATGACGAAGTCGAAGATCCGCATCTCGATGATCGGCCTGGTGCCGACCAGCGCGGCGCCCAATCCGCCGCCCATGATCATGCTTTCGCTGATGGGCGTGGAGACGATGCGATCCGCTCCGAATTCGTCGAGGAAGCCGCGATACTGGCCGAACAGCCCGCCGCGGGCGACATCCTCGCCGAGCACCCAGACGGTCGGATCGCGCCGCATTTCCTGCAGGGCGGCGAGGCGAGCGGCCTCCACCAGCGTGACTTGCGCCATGATCAATGCGCCTCCACCGCGCCGCTATCCTGCACGTCTTCCCAGGCGATGGCCGGATCGGGCCAGGGGGCGGAAAGCGCATCCTCCCGCGCATGGGTCATCTCGGCCCGCGCCTCCCCCTGGATGCCGTCCAGCATCGCGCCTGGCACGCCTTCCGCCAGCAGGCGGGCGCGGAGGCGGCCGATGGGCTCGGCTTCCTTCGCCGCGGCGACGGCGGCGGGGTCGCGCCAGGCGGCGGGGTCGCTGCTGGTGTGGCCGGTGATGCGGTAGGTGGTGGCGTGCAGCAGGCGGGGGCCGGAGCCGCCTCGGATCTCGGCCACCAGCCGCGCGGCGGCATCGTCCACTGCCGCGGCATCGTTGCCATCGATGCTTGTGCAGGGCACGCCCAGCGCCTGCGCCCGTGCCGCCACGCCGGGGCCGGCGGTGACGGAGGCGGTGGCGGTGAAGGCGGCGACTCCATTGTCCTCACACACGAAAAGGACGGGCAGCCGGTAGAGCACGGCCCAGTTCAGCCCTTCCAGGAAGGGGCCGCGGTTGATGGCGCCGTCGCCGAAGAAGCAGGCGACGATGCTGTCCTGCCCCAGCAGCTTGATGCCCTGCGCCGCGCCGACCGCGATGGGGATGCCGCCCGCCACCACGCCATTCGCGCCCAGCATGCCGACGCTGAAATCGGCGATGTGCATCGATCCGCCCTTGCCCCGGCAATGCCCGCCGGCACGGCCGAACAATTCCTCCATCATGCCGGAGACGCCGGCGCCCTTGGCCAGCGCATGGCCGTGGCCGCGGTGGTTGGATGTGATGCGGTCATCGCGGCGGAGATTGCCGCAGACCCCGGCGGCCACGCCTTCCTGCCCGATCGAGACATGCAGCGGCCCGGGGATCTCGCCCGCCTTGTGGGCGGCGAGCGCCGTCTCCTCGAAGGCCCGGATGCGGCACATGGTGCCGTAGAGCGCGATGAGGCGCGCGCGGTTGTCGCCCCCATCGATGATTGGGCCTATGTTCATGGTCCGGTCCCGTTTCCCCAACCGTCTGCCTTGGCCCCCCGCCGCGATGCGGGGGGCTTGCGGAGGATGCTTGAGCGGGCGAAGGAATCAAGCCGGGGTGGCAAACACCCGGCTCGGGGGGAAGATGGACGGCGCCACGCTGGTCCTGGATAGCGTTACGCATTTGTCATCCGCCGCGCGCGGTCGCGCGGCCTGCTGCGCCAGCCATGGGGGCGTCTATGCCGCCTGGTATGCGGCGCGCGCGGGCGTTTCCGCCGTGATGCTGCATGATGCCGGAATCGGGCGGGACGCCGCGGGGATCGGCGGGCTGGACTGGCTGGCGGGGCAAGGCGTGCCCGGTGCGACGGTCGGCTTCCGCACGGCGCGCATCGGAGATGGCGCGGACATGATGGCCCGCGGCGTGCTGAGTTTCGTCAACGCGCCCGCCGCCGCGCTGGGCCTGGCGCCGGGCATGGGATGCGCGGAGGCGATGGCGCGGCTGGAAGCGGCGGCGCTGCCGGCGGCGCCCGATGTCGGGGCGATGGGGGAGGCGCGGTACGAACTGCCGGGAAGCGGCGGCGTCCGCGTCTTCGCCCTCGATTCGAACGGACTGGTCGGGCCCGGGGATGCCGGCCACATCGTCGTCACGGGATCGCATGGCGGGCTTCTGGGCGGGCGGCCGGAGACGGCGGTGAAGGCCGCGGTCCTCGCCGCGCTCTACAATGATGCGGGGATCGGGATCGATGATGCCGGCATCTCCCGCCTGCCGGCCCTGCAGGCGCGCGGCATCGCGGGCGCCACGGTCGATTGCAACACCGCCCTGATCGGGGACGGGATGAGCACCTGGCGGGATGGGATCATCTCCGCCATCAATCCGCTGGCCGCCGCACGGGGTGGCGCGCCAGGACAATCCGCGCGCGACTTCGTCGCCGCCATGCTGGAGCACGCCTGATGACTGCCAACGCCACGCGCCGGATGTCCGGCGGCGCCGCACTCGCGGAAATGCTGAAGCTGCATGACAGCGGCCCGATGTTCGGCATGGGCGGCTTCCAGCTGCTGCCATTCTACGAGGCGTGCCGGGTGTTGAAGGTGCAGCACTACCTCATCAACGATGAGCGCTGCGGCGCCTTCGCGGCGGATGCCTATGCGCGCGTCACGAACCGTCCCGGCCTTGTGGATGGCACGCTCGGCCCGGGGGCGACGAACCTGGCGACGGGCCTGGCGGAGGCCTTCAACGCGGGCATGCCGATGGTCGCCATCGTCGGCGACGCCAACCGCCAGCACGCCTGGAAGAACATGACGCAGGAGGCGCGGCAGTTCGACGTGCTGCGCCCCCTGGTGAAGGAGGCGATCCGCGTCGAGGTCATCTCCCGAATCCCGGAACACCTGCGCCGCGCCTATGCGGTGGCGACCAGCGGGCGGCCGGGGCCGGTGCTGCTCTCGGTGCCGGAGGACGTGGCCCATGGCGAGCATGATTTCGACGCCGGCGATTTCTGGATCGATCCCGGCACGCTGAAGGCGCAGGCGCGGCGTTCGCGGCCGGCGCGGGACGACCTGGCGCGCGCCGCGGCGCTGATCGCCAAGGCCGAACGCCCGCTGATCCTGGCCGGCGGCGGCGTGCATATCAGCGAGGCCTCCGAGGCGCTGCTGGCGCTGGCGGAGGCACAGGGCATCCCGGTGGCGCACACCATGTCCGGCAAGGGCGCGATCGGGTGCAACCATGAGCTCTCCGCCGGTGTGTTCGGCCGCTATTCGCGCATCGCCAATGATTTGATCGGGATGAGCGACTGCCTGCTGGTGGTGGGCTGCAAGCTGGGCGAGATCGCGACCAAGCGCTTCACGCTGATGCCGGCGGGCGTGCCGCTGATCCACCTGGATGTGGTGGCGGAGGAGATCGGGCGGACCACGCGGCAGGATGTGGCGCTGGTCGGCGATGCGCGCTGCGGGCTGGAGGATCTGCTGGCCGAACTCGGCCCGCGGAAGGGTGGCCGCGCCGAATGGTGCGCGGAAGTGCCGCGGCGCATGGCCGCCTGGCTGGAGAGTGCCAAGGACCGGCTGGAATCGGTGGAAAGCCCGATCAATGTCGGGCGCCTGATGGGCGAACTGAACAAGATCCTGCCGGAGGATGCGGTGCTGGTCGCGGATGGCGGCTTCGCCGGGCATTGGGGTGGGCTGCTGTTCGACACCAAGCGGGCGGGCAGGGGCTTCGTCGCGGATCGCGGCTTCGCCTCCATCGGCTACGGCGTTCCCGGCGGCATCGGGGCGCAGATTGGCGTGGGCAAGAAGCGCCGCGTGGTATCGCTGACGGGCGATGGCGGCTTCAACATGTCGATGGGCGACCTGGAGACGGCGCGGCGCGTCGGCGCGCCCATTGTCGCCTGCATCTTCAACAACGCGGCCAGCGGCTATGTGAAGGCGCTGCAGCATGCCGTGTTCGGGCATGGCAACTATCAATCCTCCGACCTGGTGGAGATGAACTATGCGAACATCGCCAACGCCATGGGCTGCCAGGGCATTCGCGTGGAGGACCCCGAAAAGCTCGGCAACGCCATCCGGGCGGGGCTGGAGAACACGGACACGCCGACGGTGCTGGACATCGTCGTGACGCGCGATCCCGCCAAGATGCTGCCGGCGGCGGATAACCGGACGCTGAAGGTGGAGAAGGGCGACCGGCCAGTCTGACGCGGGCCGGTCTGATTCGGGCCCGCATGATGTCACCGCGGCCGTAACACTTGTGTTGCGGTTCGCGAATAGGATGGGGCGATTCGAGGACGCGCCCATGCCCCGCCTGCCCCATGCCCGCTTCATCCCCCTGGCCCTGGCGCTGGGGGGCGCGGCCTTGTCGGCGTTGTCTCTGCTGGCCTGGCCGGGCTTCTGGCCCCTGGTGGCGCTGGCCGTCACGGGCGGGCTTTCGGCGCTGGGGCTGCGGGACCTGTTCCATCCCACCCATGCCGTGCTGCGCAACTACCCCATCGCCGCGCATCTCCGCTTCATCCTGGAAAGCATCCGGCCGGAGATGCGCCAGTATTTCTTCGAGGATGAGAAGCACGGCACCCCCTTCAGCCGCGACAAGCGCGCGGTGGTCTATCAGCGCGCCAAGATGCAGCTGGACAAGCGTCCCTTCGGCACCCAGTACGACGTGTACAAGGACGGCTTCGAATGGCTGCAGCATTCCATGGCCGCGAAGCCGCCGGCGCATCACTCGCCACGGATCGTCATCGGCGGGCCGGATTGCGCTCAACCTTATGCGACCTCGCTGCTCAACATCTCCGCCATGTCCTTCGGATCGCTGTCCGCCAACGCCATCAAGGCGCTGAACAAGGGGGCGAAGGATGGCGGTTTTGCGCATGACACAGGGGAGGGCGGCCTCAGCCCGCACCACAGGGAGCATGGCGGCGACCTGATCTGGGAGATCGGGTCGGGCTATTTCAGCGCCCGGAACGCCGATGGCAGCTTCTCGCCCGAACTCTTCGCCAAGGTCGCCGCCAGCGACCAGGTGCGGATGGTGGAACTGAAGCTGAGCCAGGGCGCCAAGCCCGGCCATGGCGGCGTGCTGCCGGGTGCCAAGGTCACGGCGGAGATCGCGCTGACCCGCGGCGTGCCGATGGGCACGGATTGCGTCTCCCCCCCAAGCCATTCCGCCTTCTCGACCCCGATCGAGATGATGCGTTTCATCGCGGAGATGCGGCGCCTGTCCGGCGGCAAGCCCGCGGGCTTCAAGCTCTGCATCGGGCATCGCTGGGAATTCCTCGCGATCTGCAAGGCCATGCTGGAGACCGGCATCACGCCCGACTTCATCGTGGTGGATGGGGCGGAGGGTGGGACCGGGGCAGCGCCCCTCGAATTCATGGACCATATCGGGATGCCGATGCGGGAGGGGCTGGACTTCGTCCACAACGCGTTGATCGGCGTGGGGCTGCGAGACCGCGTAAAGATCGGTGCCAGCGGCAAGATCGCCAGCGGCTTCGATATGGCGCGCGCCATGGCGCTGGGCGCGGATTGGTGCAATTCGGCGCGGGGCTTCATGTTCGCGCTGGGCTGCATCCAGTCGCTCTCCTGCCACACCGATCGCTGCCCGACCGGCGTCGCCACGCAGGACCCGACGCGCAGCCGCGCCCTGCTGGTGCCGGACAAGGCCACGCGCGTGCGCCAGTTCCAGGCCGCGACGCTGGAGGCGCTGGGCGATCTGGTGGCGGCGGCGGGGCTGGAGCATCCATCGCAACTTCGCCCCGAACACTTCATGCGCCGCGTCTCCGGCCAGGATGTGCGCAGCTTCGCCGAATTGTTCCCCCGGCTGGAGGATGGCGCCCTGCTGCGGGGCTGCGATGATGCGCGCTTTCGCGATGCCTGGGCCATGGCGGATGCGGCCAGCTTCGCGCCCCGCAGGCTGGCAAGGGCCATGGCGTGATGTAGGCTTCCGCCCCGTAGAAGGATGCGGGAGGACAGCGTGGGCCAGGCGAATGCCGCCAATCTCGGGCGGCTGCTGACGCAGACGGCGCGGCGCCTGCCGCGATCCCTGGCCCTCGCCTGGGGTGAGCGCGCCTGGACCTACGCAGAACTGGATGCCCGGGTGGACCGGCTGGCGGCGGCGCTGCGCGGCCTCGGCGTGGGGAAGGGGGATCGCGTGCTGGTCCATTCCCGCAACACCAACGCGATGTTCGAGACGATGTGGGCCTGCTTCAAGGCCGGCGCCGTCTGGGTGCCGACGAATTTCCGGCTGACGCCGGCGGAGGTCACCTACCTCGCCACCTCATCCCGCGCCGTGGTGATGATCCGCGATACCGGCTTCGCGGGCCATGCGGCGGCGGTGCGGGTAGCGTCTTCCCACCTCCGCACCGTCATCGCCGTGGGGGATGCCGGGGAGGGGGAGCAGGATTATGGGAGGCTGCTGGCGGCTGCCGAGGCGCCGCCGCCGGATCATGAAACCACGGTTGCCTACGACGATCCCTGCTGGTTCTTCTACACCTCCGGCACCACGGGCCGGCCCAAGGCGGCGGTGCTGACGCATGGGCAGATGGCCTTCGTCGTCACCAACCACCTGGCCGATCTGATGCCTGGCACGACCGAAGGCGATGCGTCGCTGGTGGTGGCGCCGCTGTCGCATGGTGCCGGCATCCATGCCCTCGCGCAGGTCGCGCGCGGCGCCCGTTCGGTGCTGCTGGCGGGGGAGAAATTCGACCCGGCGGAGGCCTGGGCGCTGGTGGAGGCGCACCGCGTCTCCAACATGTTCACCGTCCCCACCATCCTGACCGCGCTGGTGCGCGACCCCGCGGTGGACCGGCACGACCATTCATCGCTGCGCCACGTCATCTATGCCGGCGCGCCGATGTATGACGCCGACCAGGCGGAGGCACTGGCGAAGCTCGGCCCCTGCCTGGTGCAGTATTTCGGCCTGGGCGAGGTCACGGGCAACATCACCGTCCTTCGCCCCGACCAGCACGTGCCGGAAAATGCCGGCAGTTGCGGCGCGCCCCGCACGGGGATGGAGGTCGCGATCCTCGGCGAGGACGGCACGCGCCTGCCGCCTGATGCGATCGGGGAGATCTGCGTCCGCGGCCCCGCCGTCTTCGCCGGCTATTTCGAGAATGCGGAGGCCAATGCGAAGGCCTTCGCCCGCGGCTGGTTCCACACCGGGGACCTCGGCCGGATGGATGCGCGGGGCTTCCTGTTCATCACCGGCCGGGCGTCCGACATGTTCATCTCCGGCGGGTCGAACGTCTATCCGCGGGAGGCAGAGGAGGCGATCCTGACCCATCCCGCGGTCGCGGAATGCGCGATGGTGGGCATGCCGCATCCGCGGTGGGGGGAGGGGGGCATCGCCTGCGTGGTGCCGCGCCCCGGCATGACGGTGGATGAGGCCGCGGTGCTGGATCACCTCCGCGACCGCATCGCCCGCTACAAGCAACCGCTGCGCGTCGTGGTCTGGGATGCGCTGCCCAAGTCAGGCTACGGCAAGGTGCCGAAGACGCTGGTGAAGGCACGGCTGGAGGCGGAGGGGGTCGGCTTCTAGGTGTGTGGTCCCGGGATGAGATGGTGCGGGTTGATTTTGAAGCTTGATGGATCCTTGGTCCAGGCCTCGCAGATGGCCTGGAAGGGTGTTTGCCATCGCAGTGCCTTGAGATGCTTGCCGAAATTATAGGCTTGGACGAAGGCCAGGACGTGGGCCTTGAGGGCCTCAAGGTCAGGATAGTGGAAGGCCTTGATGGTGGCCTCCTTGACGGTGCGGTTCATCCGTTCGGCCTGGCCGTTGGTCCAGGGATGATAGGGTTTGGTGAGCTTGTGCTTGATGCCGTGCTCGCCGCAGACACGGTCGAAGATGTGGCCCATCCACTGGGCGGTGGGGCCATCGCGGTATTTTGGCAGGTCGGCGAAGGCCATGCCGTTGTCGGTCAGCACGGTGTGGATGGCATAGGGGAAGGTGGCCACGACCTCGCGGAGAAAGGCGGCACCGTTCAGCTTGGTTGCGGCCGGCAGGAAAGCGACGTGGGTGAACTTGGACACCCGGTCGATGGCGAGGAACATGAAGAGCTTACCCTCGGCCAGGCGCAGCTCGCAGATGTCGATATGGACGTAGCCGATGGTGGTTTCGGCGAAGCGCTTACGCTTTGAGGTCGCCTCTTCGTTTTGGGGCAAACGGGATATGCTGTGACGCTCCAGGCAGCGGTGGAGCGCGCTGCGGCTGAGCTTCGGGATCGTATCCCGCAGGCAGCCCATGACGTCATCGAGCGGCAGCAGGGTACGGCGCCGGAACTCGACGATGATTGCTTCCTCGGCCTCGGTCAGGGTGGTGCTGCGGGGCTGGCGTGGCCCCATCGGTGCGTCGGCGGTGGTCCGCCGGGCGCGCCACTTGGCTACGGTTTTGGGGTTCAAGCCGTACTGGGCGGCGAGGGCGCGGGTCGACGCTTGCGACGCTTGGAGTTCGGCTCGAACTCGCGGCGTCGTTCGGGCTGAGCCGTGAAGACCTGCTGCCATAGGGCGTCCTCCTGGTCACGGGGGAACGCACCACCACACTCCGGGACTGCACACCTAGGGTGGCAGCGTCGCTTCCCGCGATCGGCCCGCCTGAAGTTGCGCGCAAGTGACGGCGCTCTGCTCTGTCGTACCTGCATCCGCGCCACCGGGACTTCGTAACCCCACTCGTTCAGAATCTATTTGCCAGTGCGATTATCGTTGGCTATTTGGTTTCAGATGCGCAACCAGGTGTTTACTTTACTGCATCAGCGGCGGTGTCAGCCGCTCCCGTCAATTTTGGGCTGCCTAGCCACCCCTCATCCCCCGTTCGGTCTGCTTGTATTGCCACACGCTCGGCGGCCACACGCCGCGCCACCAGCCCGCCGGAAGCAAAGTGGAAGGATCGGCTTGATGGACGACATGCGTAAATCAGCCGTGGACGCAGTTGCGATGATCATCGCCGGCCGCGAAGACACGCTCATTCCCGGCGTCGAAGAGGCGATACGCAGCTATATTGCGGCACAGGAGCGCCTGACTTGTCTGACCATCGTGTCGCGTGGCGAATCCGGCGACATGCTGGAGGTTTTCGCGCCTCGTCCTCCCGATCTGCGATACGTCAGGGCCCTGACGGCCTTCGTCCTGAAAAGGGACTTCGAGGGCCGCAAGCTGGACTCCATCCTGTCCGAAGGCACCGCGGCGAAGGTCGCTGACGTTTTTGCGGCCGAACTGGCATCTGCCTCCGACAAGATATCTGACGCTCTGGTGCCCTTTGTGTTGCGAAGCGAGGTGTTCGTCGAGGGTCTGTCTTCCGCCGTTATCGATGCGTATCAAGGCGGGGTCCCTGCCCATATGCGTCGTCAGGTGACGACTGCGCTGACGGGAAAGCTCAAGACCGTGTTGGCGCAACACATCGACTCAACCGCGATAGGCTCGATCAAGGCTGGGCTTGGGAAGACGGTAGGTTCGGCTGTGGCAACCCCGGTCGGCGCGAAGCTGGCGGCTGTCATGGTGCATACGCTTGCAACGAGTCTGAAGCCAATCATCATCAAGATATTGTCCAGCACGGCCCTCAAGGCCGCGATCGCAACCAAACTGAAGGCTGTCGTAATCGGTTCGTTTCTCGGCGCCTTCGTCAAGCTCCTGGCAGTAAAGCTTGGCCTGTCCACGGCAGCGACTGTCGCCTGGATCCTGCTGCCAATCCTCGTGGCGTGGCTGTCGGCAGAGGCCTACCGCTTCCCCGGCAAGCTCGCCGACAGCGTGGCAGACGCGGTCGGGAAAGACATGCGCGCGGGCTTCCAGCAGACGAGTCGGTCGACGGCGGAGATGATCGTCGAGATGGCCGCGAGCGAGGCAATCGCCGTCGTCGCCAGGTCCATGATCACTGACGATGATGTTGCAGAGATCATCAACCGGGCCATACAGGACGCGGCGTGAGGGCGACGCCGTTCTGGGCGACAGGCAATCCATCCCGCAGGCCAGACCTTCGTGCTCTCATCGGCCACGGTGACCAACGGAGTGTCTGCTGATGAACCGGGCACTGAGCTGCCGGAAGGCTCGCCATGCTCGACTTCGGCGCGCCATGGCGCCGACTACCTTCCGTGACGCCGCCGCCCTGCCAGGTAGGAAGCCCCCTCCGGTCCCGCGATTTCCGCATGCAGTGTGCCGCGCGTGACCTCGAAGCTTTCCCCCGCCTGGTAGGTCTGGCGGGTATCGCCGGTGCCGTAGGTGAGGTTGCCGGACAGGATCAGCAGGCGCGCGTCGAAGGGGTGGGTGTGGTCCGGCGTCGCCTCATCCGGCGGCAGCGTCCGCTCCACCGTTTCCGTGTAGCCATCCCGCGCCAGCGCGGTCTCGAAGGCGGTTCGGTCCATGGTTCGGCGTGCTCCCGGGGGTGGTCTGGGCGGCGCATTCCGGTCTAGCCTCCGCGCCGTCAACGCCCGAGGGTCTATCATGTCCGCCACCGTCTTCACCAATGCCCGCATCCTGGATGGCCGAGTCGATGGCGGGATCGAGGGGCATGTCCTGGTCGAGGGCGGTACGATCCGGGAGGTGTCCGACAAGCCCATCGCCAGCAGCACCGCCCGGGTGATCGACCTCAAGGGCCGCACGCTGATGCCGGGGCTGATCGACGCCCATGTGCATGTGATCGCGAGCGAGGTGAACCTGGCGCGCCACGCGCTGCTGCCGGATGCGGTCGTCGCCTTCCGGGCCTCCAAGATCATGAACGCCATGCTGATGCGCGGCTTCACCACCATCCGCGACCTCGGCGGCGCCACCCAGGGCCTGCGCCAGGCGCGGGACGAGATGCATTTCGACGCGCCGCGCATGGTGATCTGTGGCAAGGCGCTGTCCGCCACTGGCGGGCACAGCGATGGCCGCGGGCGGTATGACAGCCGGGACATGGCGTATCTGGAAGCACGCCTCGGCTGCCTGGGCCGGATCGCCGATGGCGTGGATGCGGTGCGTCGGGCGTGCCGGGAGGAGATCAAGGCCGGCGCCGACTACATCAAGATCATGGCCAATGGTGGCGTCGCCTCGCCGACCGACCCCATCGCCTTCCTCGGCTACTCGAAGGATGAGATCCGCGCGGCGGTGGAGGAGGCGGATATGGCGCAGACCTATGTCGCAGCGCACCTCTACACCGACCAGGCGATCGACCGCGCCGTGGAATGCGGGGTCCTGTCGCTGGAACATTGCAATCTGATCGAGGAGAAGACGGCCAGGAAGGCCGCCGATGCCGGCGCCATCGCCTGCCCGACCCTCGTCACCTACGAATACCTGAAGATCGAGGGCGCATCGCTCGGCCTTGGCGCCGAGAGCGTCGCCAAGATCGACACGGTCCGCCTGGCGGGGCTGGAGAGCCTGGAGAAGATGCAGCGCGCGGGCCTCACCATGGCCTTCGGCACCGACCTGCTGGGCGAGATGCATCGCCATCAGTCGGAGGAATTCGTCATCCGCGGGCGCGTGCTGCCGGCGATGGAGGTCATCCGATCCACCACCGTCCACGCCGCGAAGCTGCTGCGCATGGAAGGGAAGATCGGCACCATCGCGCCGGGCGCCTTCGCCGATCTGGTCGTGGTGGAGGGCGATCCGCTGGCCGATCTCTCGCTGCTGACGGGGCAGGGGAAGAACCTTTCCGTCATCATGCAGGATGGCCGCTTCATCAAGGATGCCCTTGCGGCATGACTGAGAAACCGTGGGCTGGTCCGACCTCGACCGCCGCGCAAGGGCGCGGCGCCTTCGGCCAGACCGGCCCACTGGGGATGATCGATCCGGAGGCCCGCTTCCCGCACGCCCCGCTGCCCCTCCGCCCCAGGCTCACCTGGCCGGGGGGCGCGAGGCTCGCGGTCTGGGTCTGTCCGAACATCGAGCATTACGAATTCATGCCCGCGCAGGTGGGAAGCCCGCGCGACCCCTGGCCGCGCACGCCGCATCCCGACGTGCTGTCCTATTCGCTGAAGGACTACGGCAACCGCGCCGGCGTCTGGCGGATGATGGAAGTGCTGGACCATCACGGCATCCGCGGCAGTGTCAGCTTCTCCATGAGCGTGGGGGAGATGTTTCCCCAGGTGCTGGACGGCATGCTGAAGCGGGACTGGGACGTGTTCAGCCACGGCCTCTACAATACCCGCTACCACTGGAACCTCAGCGAGGACGCTGAGCGCGCGGAAATCCAGGCCAGCGTGGATGCCTGGCGGCGGATGACGGGGCGGCAGTTGCGCGGCTGGTTCTCCCCGGCCGCGTCGAACACGCTGGTGACGCCGGACCTCGTGGCGGAAGCGGGGATTTCCTACATCACCGACTTCTACCATGACGACCAGCCGACCCCGGTGCGCGTGCGGTCGGGCAGGCTAATGTCGATCCCCTACCAGATGGACCTCAACGACGCCGTGATGATCGGTGCCGCCGCCAATGAGGGCGAGGACTTCCTGCGCACGGCCATCGACATGTTCGACACGCTCTACACGGAGGGCGAGACGCAGCCGCGCGTGATGTGCGTCGCGCTGCACCCCTACCTCATGGGCCGGCCGCACCGCATCGGCTACCTGGACAAGATCCTGGCCTATATGCGGAAGCATGAGGGCGTGTGGTTCGCGACGGGCGCGGAGATGGCGGACTGGTACCTGCAACACCACTACGACGCGGCAATGCGATGACCATCCCGCCCGGCATGGACCACGACATCCACGACTACTCCGCCCAACCCTGGCGGCACGAACGCGCCTGGCGCGGTGGCCAAAAGCTGGCCGTCTACCTGCTGCTGCATATCGAGCACACGGAGATCTTGCCGCCGGCCGACAGCCACCGCGACCCGCGCTTCCGCGGCGCCTTCTTCAGCGGTTCCCCGGACTGGACCGCCTATACGCTGCGCGACTACGGCAATCGCATCGGCGCCTGGCGCATCCTGGATCTGCTGGACCGCCTGAAACTGCCCGCCAGCGTGGCCGTCAACCTGATGGCCGCGCAACGCCACCCGGAACTGGTGTCAGCCTGCCGCGACCGGGGGTTCGAGCCCGTGGCGCATGGCGTCTCCGCCAGCCGCATGCCGACCTCCCGCCTCACCGAGGCCGAGGAACGCGCCGCCATCCGGGAAGCGCGCGATGGCCTGGCGGCGATCTGGCCCGGCGCCACCGGATGGCTCGGCCAGGATCACGGCGCCACCGCGCGCACCACGCGCCTGCTGGCGGAAGCCGGCTTCGCCTATGGCCTGGATTGGGCGAATGACGAGGAACCCTACCGCCACGCCTCCGGCCTGGTCGCCATGCCGCCGCCCGGGGAATGGGACGATGTCCAGACCCTGGTGCTGCGCCGCGTCCCCGTGCTGCGCTGGCCGGGCCTGGTGCGGGATGCGGTGGATCGCCTGGTGGCGGAGCCGCGCGGAGGCCGCGCGCTGGGTATCGGCATCCACCCATGGGTGATGGGGGCGCCGCACCGAATCCGCTACCTGGCGGAGTCGCTGGAATGGCTGGCGGCGCGCGACGACATCGCCATCACGACGGCGGGGGCGCTGGCGGCCGAGTGCTAGATGAACTGCCCGCGAAGGAAACCCAGCGCGGGCAGGGGGCTCCATTTCTTCGGCAGGTCGGCGCGGCGGATCGGCGCCACGCTGTAATGCGGCACCGGCTGTTCGGAGCGCCGCAGGAAATCCTCATAGGCCGAGACCTGCTGCGCCCGCCAGGCACGATCCTCCAGCGCCGCGTTGCGGTTCCGGTAGACATTGGCGACACGGCTGAGACGCCCGGCGGTGGCGATCACCGCCCAGAGCGTATCTTCATCGCCGCTGCCGACGGAGATGGTAGGTTTCACCGCTCCTGAATCGCAAACCCCGCCCGCATCGGTCAAGCGCGGCGTGCATCACACCCCTTTGCCGGCGCACCGCGCCGTGGGATCACGGGCGCAACCCGTGAGGAGAGGACCCCGCATGATCGACCTCTACACCTGGAACACGCCGAACGGCCGCAAGATCTCTGTTGCGCTGGAGGAGATGGGCCTGCACTACAAGGTCCACACCGTGAACATCTCCAAGAACGAGCAGTTCGAGCCCGCCTTCCTGGCCATCTCCCCCAACAACCGCATTCCCGCGATCGTGGATCCCGATGGCCCCGGCGGCGCGCCGATCAGCGTCTTCGAGTCGGGCGCCATCCTGCTGTACCTGGCGGAAAAGACGGGGAAGTTCATGCCGAAGGACCCGCGCGGCAAGGTGGCAGTGACGGAATGGCTGATGTGGCAGATGGGCGGCTTCGGCCCCATGCCCGGCCAGGTCCACCACTTCCTGATGCAGCCCGAGGGTCCTGCCCGGGACTACGGCTTCAAGCGCTACCACACGGAGACGAAGCGCCTCTACGGCGTGCTGGAGAAGCGCCTGGCCGGGCGGGACTACGTGGCGACCGAGGGCGAGCCCTCCATCGCCGATTTCGCCATCCTGGGCTGGGCCTGGCGCCATGAGCGGCATGAGGTGCCCTTTGACGACCTGCCGAACGTCGCCGCCTGGTACCAGCGGATGATGGCCCGCCCGGCGACCGCCCGGGGCTTCGAGGTCACGCTTTCCTGAACGGATAGGCGGGGGTGCGCTTGTGCCCCCGCCCCTCTGCCGCTATGAGAACGCCTGCATACGTCGTGCAACTTCAACACCCTTGAGGAGGGGTGGCCGAGTGGCTGAAGGCGACGGTTTGCTAAACCGTTATAGGGGTTAAACCCTATCGAGGGTTCGAATCCCTTCCCCTCCTCCACGCACCGCGTGATTTCAGCGGCTTAGGGCCGCTTCCGCGGCTAATCCGCTTTTACTGGCTTGATACCCCTGGCGGTGAGCGTCGGGGCCACGCCCCTGCGGCTTTACGTCGAAGCGCTTGGCGGCTCCGTGCAGCCTGTCCTCGATGGCCGTGCCAGCTTCGGCCTTGTCGGGTCGCTGCCGCTATTGCCGCCGGGGCTGCTGGCGGAGCAGGTGACCACGGTGGGCTGCACCATGGTCGCCGCGGCCAGCCACCCCCTGGCCGCGCATCGCGGCATGATCGGGCGAGAGGAACTGGCGAAGCATGTTCAGCTGGTGCTGACGCACCGGTCCGACCTGTGGCAGGCCGGGAATTCGGCGTCATGTCACCGCTCACCTGGCGGCTCGCCGACCTGTTTGCCAGGCACGCCTTCCTGTTGAGCGGGCTGGGCTGGGGCGGCATGCCGCTGCACGCCATCGCGCAGGACCTGGCCGAGGGCCGGCTTGTCGAGTTGGCGGTCGCGGATGTTCCGCCGGGTGGATTGCGGTTGCCGATTTCCGCGGTGTACCGCGCGGCCGCCCCGCCCGGTCCTGCGGGACGCTGGATGATCGATCAGCTGAAGCTTTGCTCCCGTCGCGATACGGAGCACGGACAGACAACCGGTTGACGGCGCGCTGATGGACAGCGGGATGGCCGTCGCCGAGCGGCGAGGAGGGCGTCGAGCACCGGCCGATCCCTGGCCCCCCACCTAGATGTTCGTGGTGGTGATCCCGCCATCCACGGCCAGCACCTGGCCGGTCACGAAACTCGCCTGGTCGGTCGCGAGGAAGCAGATCGCCTTGGCGATGTCCTCCACCGTGCCGAGCCGGCCGAGCGGCGTGCGCGCGATGCGGCGCTGATCCTTCTCCTCGGTCCGGTGCTTCGCGGTACCCTCGGTCGGCACGGCGGAAGGCGCGATGGCGTTCACCCGGATGTGGCGCGGCCCGAGATCGGCGGCCGCGGCGCGCGTGATGCCCATCACCCCCGCCTTGATCCCGCTATAGACGATGGAGGATGGCGTGGCGCGCAGACCCGCGGTGGAGGCCACGTTGACGATCGATCCGCCGCGCTCCGCATCCATCACCTCGGCCGCGGCCTGGATGCCCCATATCACCGACTTGAAGCCGATCTCCAGCATGCGGTCCACCGTCTCCGGCGCGATGTCCGGCACGGCCTGGTAGCGGACCCAGGCGGCGTTGTTCACCAGGATGTCGAATCGCCCGGCGCGTTCCGCCAGGCCCAGCACCGCGGCGCGCATGCCATCCCGCGTCGCGACATTCTGCGCGATGCCGATCGCCCGGCCGCCGGCGGCCTCGATCTCCGCGACCGCGGCGGCGACGAATTCCGGCTTGAGGTCGTTCACCCCCACCACCGCGCCCATCGCGGCCAGGCGGCGCGCGGTGGCGCGGCCGATGCCGTTGCCGGCGCCGGTCACCAGCGCGACGCGGCCCGCGAGCATGCCGGCCATCGAATCCTGGGTGTCCATTGCGTCTCTCCCCGGCTCAGTTCGCGTCGATCAAGGCGGCGGCGACTGCCTCGCGCAGGGCAGGGGCCTCGCCCTGTGCCTCCAGCGCGCGGATTCGGCGGAGATGGCGATGCACCGGGATGTCCCAGGTGAAGCCCATGCCGCCATGCGCCTGGATGGAGGCCTCCGCGATCAGCGGCCCATGCGTGGCGGCGGCGAGGAAGGCGGCGCGCCGTGCCAGCACGCCCTCCGCATCCCCGCCGCAGCCGGTGGCCCGAATCAGCGCGCCGCGCATGCCTTCCAGTGCAAGTTTCTGGCGCGCCAGCAGATGCCGCAGCGCCTGGTTGGCGACCAGCGGCTTGCCGAATTGCCGACGGGTCGTGAGATGCTCCACCGCGAGGGCGAGGGAGGTTTCCGCGGCGCCGAGGATCGCCGCCGCGCGCAGCAGCGACGCCTCCTCCGCCAGGGCGCTCCACGCGACGGCATCGAGGCGGCAGGCTGCCTCCGCGCCTGTGAGCGTCACGCTGTATTCCGGCGCGGTCTCGTCCAGCCCGATGGCTTTCGCGACGCGGAGAGTGCTGCCCGGCAGCAGCGCCGCGCCCTCCGCGAGCCGCACCAGCACCCAATGCGCCCCCGCTGCAAGCGGCGCGCGGCCGACGGTGCCGGTGAGGTCAGCACGCGCGGTGCCGGCCCAGGCGATGGTGCCGCGTGCCTCGCCGGCCGCGAGTGCCGCCGCGATGGCCGGCGCCGGCCCGGCGAGATGGCGCGCCAGCAGGATCGTCTCGGCCAGCGGAAAGGCCAGGTCGCCGGCGCCCGCGGCCTGCAGCACCGGCAGGGCGAAGCGGAGGTCGAGGCCGAGGCCGCCCACTTCCTCCGGCGCCAGCACGCCGAGCAGCCCATCCTCCGCCAGCCGCGCCGCGCAGCCAACGGGATCGAGGCCGTGGCAGGCCGCGACGGCCTTGCGGGCGCTGTCCGCGAATTCGGCGGGATCGAGGCCCGTCTGCATCATGTCCATGCTCACTTCCCCCGCGGCAGGTTCAGCACGCGATCGGCGATGATGCCGAGCTGGATTTCCGTGGTGCCGGCGTAGATCGTCTCCGCGCGCGCCTGCAGATAGATATCCTTGAAGCGCTTCTGGGCCTGCAGCACGGGCGGCGGCGCATCGGGGCTGGCCATGCCCAGCATCTCCATCGCCAGCGCGGCGAAGCGCTGATGCGCCTCGCTCCAATGCAGCTTCATCAGGCTGCCGCGCGCGCCGATCGCCTCGCCGGCGACCAGCGCCTCCACCACCGGCTCCACATTGCCCTTCACCATCTCGATGTCGACCAGGGTGGCGGCGATGCGCTGGCGATAGGCGCCGTCGTGCAGCAGCGGCGCGAGCGCGGGATCCTGCCGGCAGGCGGTGACGAGGTGGCGCAGCTCATTCTCGAAGCGCCAGGCGCGGTACATCCGGTTCGTCGCACGTTCGATGCCGAGCACGCGGATCGCGGCGTTCCATCCCTCATCCGGCGCGCCGAGCGCGTCCTCGGGTCCGACGGGCACGTCGTCGAGGAAGACCTCGGCGAAGCCGCCATCCTTGTCGTTGATCTGGCGGATCGGCCGCACGCGGATGCCCGGCGCATCCATCGGCACGGCGAAAAGGGCGAGGCCCTTGTGGCGATCCTCCAGCGGGCCGGTGCGCGCCAGCAGCAGGCAGCGCGCGGCCTTGGCGGCGCCGGACGTCCAGATCTTCTGCCCCGTGATGCGCCAGCCCGCGCCATCCCGCGTGGCCCGCGTGCGCAGCCCCGCGAGATCCGATCCGGCCTCGGGCTCCGAGAAGCCCTGGCACCACATCTCCCGCATCTCCAGGATGGCGGGGAGGTAGCGCTGCTTCTGCTCCTCCGTGCCGATCGCCAGGATGATCGGGCCGGCGAGTTCCTTGCCGATGGAGCTCACGCTTTCCGGCAAGGCGAGGCGCCCGATCTCCTGGTTCGCGACCAGGTGTTCGCGCAGCGTCCGGCCATGCCCGCCATAGGTGCGCGGCCAGGTGATGCCGGCCAGGCCCGCGCGGTGCATCGCTGCCTCGAAGTCGCGGCATTGCTGCAGCGTGGGCGTCGTATAGCCCGGCGCGTCGGCCAGGAAGCCGGGCGGGACGTTGGCGGCAAGCCAGTCGCGCACATGCGCGCGGAAGGCGTCGCCGCTGAGGTCGTGATGCATGCCGTCCATCATGCCGGTCGCTCCGATGCGGGGACGATCAGCGCATCCAGCGCGACCGCGCCCTGGCCTTCCGGCCGCAGCAGCAGGGGGTTGATGTCGATCTCCGCGACATCCGCGGCGTGCTGCGCGGCGAAGCGCGACAGCGCGGCGATGGCGCGCGCGGCGGCGTCCAGATCCGCCTTCGGCCGGCCGCGCGCACCGTCCAGCACGGGGAAGGCCTTGAGGCTGCGCAGCATGGCCATCGCCTCCGCCTCATCCACCGGCGCGGGGCGCACGGCGACATCCTGCATCACCTCCGCGAAGATGCCGCCGAGGCCGACCAGCACCACCGGGCCGAAGATCGGGTCGCGCTTGGTGCCGATGATCATCTCGATCCCGCCGCTGACCATGGGCGATACGAGCACGCCGGCGATACGCGCGGCCGGGGCCTTGGCGCGGACGCGCGCAAGCATCGCGTCATGTGCCTCGGCCACGGAGGCGGCATCGCGCAGGTCGAGGACGACGCCGCCGACCTCCGTCTTGTGCGGCAGGTCGGGCGAGACGATCTTCAGCACCACCGGGAAGCCCATCGCCGTGGCGGCCGAAGCGGCTTCCGCCGCGCTGCCCACCACGCGTTCCGCCAGCACCGGCACGCCAGCCGCCGCCAGCACGGATTTCGCGCCGGCCTCGCTGGCGATCATCGCGCGGTCGAGCGGCGGCGCGGGCGGCAGGGCAGGGGGTGGCGGCGGCAAATCCCGCGCGGCGGCCAGCGCGCAGAGCCCGGCCAGCGCCTGCGCCGAGGGTCCCACGCCGTCCACCACGGCGAAGCCCATCGCAGTCAGTTCCTGCACCGCATCGGCCGGGCCGTGCACGGCGAGCATCACGACCTTCTCCGGATGCTTCTCCCTCACCGCGCGCAAGGTCGGCATGTAGACGCCGCGCAGCCGCGGCAGATAGAGCGAGGAGGAGAGCAGCAGCAGCAGCGCGTCGCAATTGTCGTCCTCCAGGATGGCGGCGAGGATCGCCTCCAGGATTTCCGGGCGGCTCGACATCTGCGCCGTCGCATCCACGGGGTTGCGTGGCGAGGCATAGGGCACGGCGGCCAGGATGCGCTTCTGCGTCGCCTCCGACGGCATGGGTAGCGAAAGGCCGGCCGCACTGGCCGCATCCGCCAGCAGCACGCCGAAGCCGCCCGACGCCGTCAGCAACATCGTCCGCCGGCCGCGCGGCAACCGCGCGCCCAGCACGGAGGCGGCATGGCCGAGGTCGAGCATCTGCTCCACGCTGTACACGCGCACGGCGCCCGCACGGCGGAACACGGCATCGAACACCGCATCCGATCCCGCGAGCGCTCCGGTATGCGAAGCCGCGGCCGCCTGGCCGGCCTCCGAGGCGCCGATCTTCAGCACGATGACCGGCTTTTCGGCCTGCCGCGCTTCCTCCAGCGCCGCCACCAGGCGCGGGGCGTCGCGGCAGGTCTCCAGCACGCAGAGGATGACCTTCGTCGCGTCGTCGCGCGCGAGCCAGGCGATGGCGTCGGCGATGTCCACGTCGCATTCATTGCCGGTGGTCAGGAAGCGGCTGATGCCGATGTCGCGTTCGCGCGCCAGCAGGGCGGTGTAGCTGCCGAGGTTGCCGCTCTGCGACGCGATGCCGATCGGCCCGGCGGGCGGCAGGCTGCCTTCCAGCACAATGGAGAAGGTCGCGATGCTGCGTTCCGCGATGCTGACCGCGCCGAGGCAGTTCGGGCCCAGCACGCGCAGACCGGTGCGCCGCGCCGTTGCGCGCAGCCGTGCCTGCAGCGCTTCGCCGGCCTCGCCGAGTTCGGCGAAGCCGGAGGAGAAGATCACCGCGCCCTTCACGCCCTTCGCCGCGCAGGCCTCCAGCGCATCGGGCGCCGCTTCGGCGGCGACGGCGATGATGGCGAGGTCGGGCGCCTCGGGTAGGTCGGTGATGGAGGGATAGGCGCGCAGGCCCTGAACCTCTGCCGCGCGCGGGTTCACCGGGTAGATCGCTCCGGGGAAGCCGAAGCGGCGCAGCAACTCCACCGGGCGGCCGCCGATCTTTGTGGGATCCTGCGACGCGCCGATGATGGCGATGGAGCGCGGTTGAAGAATCGCTTCCAGGCCGGCGCCGATAACGTCCATCTCAGCGCCCCTTGAAGACCGGCTTGCGCTTCTCGACGAAGGCGGTGCGGGCTTCCTTCGCGTCCTCGGTGCGGGAGAGGGCGACGGTGAAGTTCTGCTCGAAGCGGTAGGCATCGCGCTGCGGCATGAGGTCCACCATGTTGGCGGAGGTCTTGGCGTAGTTGATGGCCAGCGGGCTCTTGTCCGCGATGCAGGCGGCGTAGCGCATGGCTTCCGGCAGCAGGTCCTCGCGCGTCGTCGCCTTCTCGATGATGCCACGGCGGTAGAGCTCGGCGCCGGTCAGCCGCCAGCCCGTGTACATCATCATCCGCATGGCGGAGCGGCCAAAGATGGTGCGCAGCATGGCGCCGCCGCCGGCCAGGCCGACATCGATCTCAGGCATGCCGAACACCGCATCCTCGGCCGCCAGGTAGATGTCACAGGCCGCCATGAGCCCGAGCCCGGCACCCAGCGCCGCGCCGTTGACGGCCGCGATGACCGGCTTGGCGCATTCGCGGATGGCGTTGCCCGTTTCCCGCGTCACGCGGTTATGGGCGTGGAAGGCACCGGTCTTGCCGGGATCCGGCCGGTCCTTGAGGTCGGCGCCGGCGCAGAAGGCCTTGCCGGCGCCCGTCAGCACGGCGACGCGGATATCGTCGCGCTCCGACACCGCGTCGAACACCTCGATGATGGCGTCGCGCATTGCGCGGTTCAGAGCGTTCACCGGCGGGCGGTTGAGGGTGACGAGGGCCACGTGGTCCGCGACCTCGAGCGTCACGATGTCGCCGGACATGGATGCTGCGGACATGCCGTTTTCCTCCCACTCGAGCTGTACCGGGACTTGCTACTGTCCAATCGGTCAGTCCCCAAGGTGGTAGCGCCACGCTTGAGCGTCCGCAACCGCAATCAGCCTATACACAGGGCGTTGACCGATCGGTCAGCATGGGCATAGGATCGCGCCAACGAAAGACTGCGGAGGAGACGTCGATGTCCATGCTGTCCCGCCGTGCGCTGCTGGCTGCCGGCCTGGTCATGCCCGGTCTGTCCATGCCGGGCATCGCCCGCGCGCAATCCTCCAGCCCCATCCGCTTCGTGGTGCCCTTCGCCGCCGGCGGGCTGACCGACATCGTCACCCGCATGGTGGCGCAGCACATGGCGCAGACGCTGGAACAGACCATCGTCGTGGAGAACCGGCCCGGCGGCAACGCCATCATCGCGACGCAGGCGGTGGCCCGCGCGCCGAAGGATGGGCTGACGGTGCTGGTCGGCGGCACGGCGGGGCTGCCACTCAACGTGCTGATGCGCCCGACGCTGCCCTATACGCTGGAAGATTTCGCGCCCGTCGCGCTGCTGTTCGACGGCCCGCTCTCGCTCACCATCAACGCGAGCCTGCCGCCCCGGACCATCGCGGAATTCGTGACCTTCGCGAAGGCCAGCCGCAACCCGCTGCGCTATGCCACCAACGGTGCGGGCAGCGTGGGACATCTGTTCGGCATCCTGATGGCCAACGCCATGGGGATCGAGCTGACCGACGTCGCCTATCGCGGCAACGGTCCCTCCACCATCGACCTCCTCGCCGGGATCATCGAGATCAGCGTCGAGGCACCGACCACCACCATCGAGCATGTCCGCGCCGGCAGGCTGCGCCTGCTCGGCCTTTCCTTCCCGGAACGCGCGCCATTGCTGCCGGAGATACCGACCTTCAAGGAGGCGGGCTATCCTCAGCTTGTCACGGGCTTCTGGACCGCGCTGCTCTGCCCGGCCGGCACGCCCACCGATGTTGTTGCACGGCTTAACGGGGCCGCGAACCGGGCGATGGAGAGCGAGACGATCCGCCAGCGCCTGGCCAGCGAGGCGCTGCGCGCCATCTCCGGCCCGCCGGCGCTGCTGCAGCAGCAGATGGCGCAGGACATGGCCCAATGGGGCCGCATCATCCGCGAGAAGAACATCACGCTGGAATAGGGAGGGCAGCATGAACAGCATCGCTTTCGGCCGCCGGGCACTCGCCGGTGGCGCGCTTTCGCTCGGCCTGGCGCGATCGGCGCGCGCGCAATCCTGGCCGGAACGGCCGGTGCGCATCATCGTGGCCTTCTCCCCCGGCGGAGAGCCCGACATCCTGATGCGCGGCATGCAGCCGCTGATGCAGGAGGCGCTTGGCCAGCCCGTGGTGATCGACAACCGCCCGGGCGCATCGACGCAGATCGGGGCGGAGGCCGTCGCGCAGGCGCGGCCCGATGGCTACACGCTGCTGATGACGTCGTCGACGACCTTCGCCGTCAACCCCCATCTGCGGCCGGACCTGCCCTATCGCCTGTCGCAGTTCCGTCCGATCACGCAGCTGCTCCAGGCGCAGCTCGCGCTCTATGCCAATCCGCGCCTGCCCATCCGCACGGTGGCGGAGTTGATCGACTACGCCCGGCGCCAGCCCAACGGCGTGACCTACACGACCACGCTGCGCGGCGGCGTCGCGCATCTCGCGGGTGAACGGATGAAGCAGATCACCGGCCTGCAGATGCAGGACGTGCCGTTTCGCGCCAGCACGGCCGCGGCTCAGGCAATCATCCGCGGGGATGTCGATATCGGCTTCGATGGCCTGGCGACCTATCTTGGCCTGGTGCGTGGCGGCGAGATCCGTGCGCTCGCCGTCACCGGCACGAGGCGGACCGACGCGCTGCCTGATGTGCCGACCTTCGCGGAGACCGGCTATCCCGACCTGGCGCAGGGCTACTGGTACGGTCTTTTCGCGCCCGCGGGCACGCCCGATGCCGCAGTGACGCGCATCCTGGCCGCGGTCCAGGCCGCGTCGCGCAATGAGCATCTGCGGTCGATCTGGGCGGCGCAGGGGTCCACGCTGGACAGCATGGACCCCGATACCTTCCAGACGCTGCTGGCGACGGAGAGCGCACGCTGGGGCGCGCTGATCCGCGGCATCGGGCTCAAGCTGGACTGACTACTCGGCCCGCATGCCGCGGAAGATCATGTCGAAATAGGCGTCTGCGATCTGCGGCGCCGGCATACCCTTGTCCGGCTTGTACCAGCGGTGCATCCAGTTCAGCGCGGAGAGCACCAGGCGGCCCGCCAGCGGCACATCGAGCGGGCGGAACTCGCCGGCATCGATCGCCTGCTGGATCAGCGTGCGGACCAGGCCTTCGTAGCGGTCGCGCCACATCATCCGCTCCTTCTGGCGCCGCTGCTCCGGGTCGCTCCAGAAGGCGCTTGTGGAGGCGAGCCAGGCCCAGCGGTAGCGCTGGAAATACTCGCCTGTCGCGACCATGAAGGCGCGCAGGCGCTCCGTCGGTGTGGCACTCTCGGGCAGCCGGTCGAAGACGAACTGGTACAATTCGCGCGTTGATCCCAGCGCGATGCGGGCGAAGATCTCGTCCTTGTCGGTGAAGTGATGATACAGCAGCGACTTGGAGATGCCGCAGGCCTCTGCGATGTCGCGCATCGAGGTGCCGTCATAGCCATTGGTCGCGAAGAGCCGGGCGGATTCAGACAGAATCTGAAGGATGCGCTCGGCGGAATCACCCGCTTCAACCGTCGATGCCGCACGCGCCATGAGTCACCTCCAGGAGGCCGGAATGTGGCCTCCCGCCCGTCCGCCCGCAAGTATTGACCGATCGGTCAGCGGCCGCCACCCTGGCGGGGGAGGGCCGGCATGGAGATCGCGCGGATCGGCGGCACGCGGGACCGGCTTGGCGAAAGCCCAGTCTGGAGCGCCAGCGAGCAGCGCCTCTACTGGGTCGATTCCCTCGAAGGCGTGCTGCACCGGCTCGATCCCTCGACGGGCGTACACCAGGCTTTCACGGTCCCGGCGCCGGTCGGTTCCTTCGCGCTGTGCCGCGATGGCGGCGTGCTGCTGGCGCTGGCCGACGGCTTTCGCCGCTTCGATCCGGCCCGTGGTGCCCTGGCGCCCGTGGTGCCGCTGGACATCACCCATCCCGACATTCGGCTGAATGACGGCAAGGTGGATCGACAGGGACGCTTCGTGGCGGGCACGATGCACATGAACCTCGCCGCCGGTACCACGCCGCTTGGCGGGCTCTACCGCCTAGCGGGCGGGCGCGTCACGAAGCTGGCGGGGGACATCGTCACCGCGAACGGGCCCTGCTTCAGCCCGGATGGACGCACGCTGTATCTCGCCGACAGCCCGCGCCAGGTGATCTGGGCCTTCGACTACGATGCCGGGGAGGGACTGCCGGGCAACCGGCGCGTGCTGGTGGACTTCGCCCTGCTCGGCACCGCGCCGGATGGCGGCACGGTGGATGCCGATGGCCATCTGTGGTTCGCGCTGGTTCGCAGTGGTGAGATTGGCCGCTTCGATCCCACCGGCCGCCTTGTCCAGCGCATCCGTATGCCCGTACGGTACCCGACCAGCCTGAATTTCGGCGGCCCGGCGCTCGACGTGCTCTACCTCACCTCGATCTCGCGCAGCCACCGCCTGACGGCGCCGGAGCCCGAGGCCGGCGGGCTCTTCGCCATCACCGGCCTCGGTGTCACCGGCATCGCGGAGCCGCTGGCAGTCCCAAACGCTCCCTGATCACTCCAGCGTCAGGCCGATGCGGCGAATGATGCGGCCCCAGGTCGCCGTCTCCTCGGCGATCATCGCGCCGAAAGCCTCGGGCGTGTTGGTCTCGATCATCGCGCCCTCATGCGTCAGGTTCTGCCAGAGTTCGGCATCGCCCATCGTGCCGATGGTGGCGGCGTGCAGATGGGCGAGCACGGGTGCCGGCAGGCCGGCCGGCGCGAGCAGCCCGTACCAATGCTGGTGCCCGATGTCACGCACGCCGCTCTCGGCGAAGGTGGGCGTGTCCGGCAGGGCGGGGACGCGGGCGTCACCGGTCACGGCAATCACCTTGGCGCGACGCTCCTGCACCAGGCTCAGCCAGGCGGGGATGCCATCGATCGCCAGCGCCAGGTCATCCCGCATGATGCCTTGCTGCATCATCGGCGTGCCGCGGTAGGGCACGTCGATCAGGTCGATCCCGGCGGCGATCTTCAGCGCCTCCCCCGTCAGATGGGTGGAGTTGCCGCGGCCGGTGATGCCGTAGTGCAGCGGCTGGCGCGCCGCCTTCGCCAGCGCGACGACGCCGGGCATGTCGGTCGCCGCCAGGTTTGGGCTGGCGTAGAGCGCGAGGCGCGTGCGGATCAGCAGCGAGATCGGCTGGAACTGCTCGATCCGGTAGTTGATCCGGTTGAACAGATGCGGGTTGGCGGCGAAGGTGGTCGATGTGCCCATGAACAGCGTGAGCCCGTCCGGCGCCGAGGCCGCGACGTGCTCCGCCCCCAGCATCGTCGTGGCGCCGGAGCGGTTGTCCACCACGACAGCGCTGCCGATCCGCGGCGCCATGCCTTGCGCCAGCCGTCGCGCGAAGATGTCCGGCCCGCTGCCGGCGCTGTAGGGCACCACCAGCCGCACCGGCCTGCCCTGCGCCGCCGCGCGGCCCGTGATCGCCGCCGTAGCCAGCCCCGCGAGAATGCTGCGTCGCCGTGCCTGCATGGCGTTCCCTCCTGTCCCAGGCGGAAACCTGACGCAGACTGACCGGTCGGTCAACGCGCGGAGCCGTGACCGATCAGGCCGGGCAGGGACTCCACCAGGAAATCCAGGAAGACGCGTGTCTTGGCCGGCAGCAGGCTGGTCTGGCGGAACACGGCATAGATGCCGAGGTCGAAACCCGTGTTGGTGACGCGCACCGCCGGCAGTAGCCGCTCCAGGCGCCCGCTCTCCAGCTCCTCACGCACCGTGTAGTCGTCAAGCAGCGCGATGCCGTGGCCGGCGATTGCCATCTGGCGCAGCACCTCGCCATTGTTGCTGGCGAAATGGGCGGCGATGCGCAGCTCCTCCATCCCGCCAGCGGCCAGGAAGCGCCACACCACGTCTTCCGGCCCCAGCCAGTAGGCCAGGCAGCGCTGCGCCAGCAGGTCGCGCGGCGCGGCCACCGGCGGCATGCGGGACAGGTAGGCGGGGCTTGCCACCAGCACGCGCTCGCTCCGCAGCAGGCGGCGCTGCATCAGCTGGGCATCGGGCGGCGCGCCGATGCGCAGGTCGATGTCGATCTCCTCCTCCGCCAGGCGTGCCGGGTGCTCCGCCAGGCGGAGTTCCACGCGCAGCTCGGGGTAGCGGTCCTGGAAGGCCGGGATCAGCGGCGCGACCACGCGCATGCCGAACATCAAGCGGGAATGCACCCGCAGCGTCCCGCGCGGCGTGGTCTGCAAGGCGGAAGCGGCGGCCTCGGCCTCCGCGATGTTCTGCAGGATCGGGTCCAGCCGCGCCAGGTATTCGCGGCCCGCCTCCGTCAGCACCAGCGTGCGGCTGGTGCGGTTCAGCAGCTGGATGTTCAGCGCCGTCTCCAGCGCCGCCACCTGGCGGGAGACGGAGGCTGGCGAGAGCCCCGCCCGGCGCCCGGCGGCGGAGAAGCTGCCCTCCCGCACCGCACTCACGAAGAGCTCCATGGCCTGCAGGCGGCTCATCGGCCTTCCTTTACGGAAAACGCACAGACACTGCTCGTGGATAGCGTATTGTTGCGGCGAATGGCTAGCGCCTAGGATGACTGCAGCAAAGGGCCAAGAACGGGAAGGGAAGCGTTTCCATGGAATTCGGCATCTTCATCCTCATGCAGCAGCGCGGCTACCACCAGACGTCGCAGCAGGTGCTGAACTACGCGGTGGAGCAGACCGTGGCCGCCGACCAGGCCGGCTTCGACACGGCCTGGTATGCCGAGCACCACTTCTCCAACTACGGTCTTTGCCCCTCGCCGCTGATGATGGTGGCGCATATGGCGGCGCTGACGAAGCGCATCCGCCTGGGCAGCGCGGTCTGCGTGCTGCCGATGTACCATCCCGCGCGCTTGCTGGCCGAAGCCGGCTTCTGCGACGCCGTCTCGAACGGCCGCCTCGAACTCGGTGTCGGCTCGGGCTACCAGAAGTTCGAGTTCGACCGCTTCGGTGTGCAGATCGAGGACGCGCCCGCGATCTTCCACGAATTCCTGGACGTGATTCAGCTCGGCCTGAAGGAGAAGGGGTTCAGCTATGACGGCAAGCACATCCAACTGCCGCTGACCTCCATCAGCATGCGCGCCGTGCAGAAGCCGATGCCGCCGATCTGGATCGCCACCGGCCATCCGGAGACGCAGGCGCGCGCGATCCGCGAGGGCCATAACCTGTTCGTCACCGCGCTGCTGCAAGGCACGGACAAGCTGCGCCAGATGCGTGAGGGCCTGGCCGGCATCGCGGCGCGCGAGGGCAGGAGCATCGATGACGCGAAGATCGCGCTGCTGCGCTGCGCCTATGCCGGCAGCGATGCGGAGGTGACGAGCTACCTGGAGAATGCCCGCTACCAGCGCCGCATCTCCGAGGCGCTGAAGTACCGCCGCGCGCAATCCGATGACGGCTTCATGGTGAATGAGGAAGAAAGCCCGAACGACATCCCGCTGGAGCAGATGCGCGCCAACCTGCCGGTCGGCAGTGTCGACCAGGTGGTGGAGCGCATGGTGGAGGAGATCCGCATCCTCAAGCCGAAGCATGTCGCCATCCAGACGCAGCTCGGCGATTTCGACCACCGGACCATGATGAAGCAGATCGAATTGTGGGGAGCGCGGATCATCCCGGCGATCCGCAAGGAACTGGGCGCGGGTGCCGCATCGACCACGCTCGCCGCGGAATGAGGCGGTGCTGATCCGCATCACGGGCGCGGGCGAAGCGGTGCTGGAGGAGGCCGGCGATTTCCGGCGCTTTTCCATCCGCTTCGACGCGGGCGCGCGCGGCAGCGGCCCTGCGGAAGCGGCGCTCGCCGGCCTGGCGCGGCTGGACGGCGAGTTCGCCTGGGTCTGTACGGAGGCACTCCGGCGCATCGCCCCCAGTGGCGGGGATGCAGCCTGGCAGCAGGGTTTTGCGGGCATGGTCGCCTTCGCGGAAACCCGCGGCTGGGTGGACGAGGCCGGCCGGGTCAGGGCGCATATCGAGGCCGCGGCCTGAGCACGCCGGCATGACCCGCATCATCCTGGTGACTGGCGCCGCGGCCGGCATCGGTTGGGCGACGGCGCGTGCCTTCGCCGCGGCCGGCGACCGTGTGCTGCTGGCCGACATCGATGGCGACCGCGCGCGGATCAAGGCGCAGGAACTCGGCGCGGCGCATGAAGCGATCGGCGTGGACATGGCCGATCCTGCCGCCGTAGCCGCCATGATCGCAGGCATCGCGGACAGGCATGGTCGGCTCGACGTGCTGGTCAATAATGCCGGGCGGATCGATGGTGGGACCGCGGTGGTGGACCAGACAGCCGAGGGGTTCCGCAGCCTGCTGGCGCTGAACCTGGATGGCGCGGCGATCGCGGCGCGGGCAGCAGCGGCGGTGATGCGTCGCCAGGGCGGCGGCGCCATCGTCAATGTCGCGTCGGGCGCGGCGCTGCGCGCCATTCCGCTGCGCAACGGCTACTCTGCCTCCAAGGCCGGCCTTGTTGCACTGACCCGCAACCACGCCTGCGCCTGGGCGCGCGACGGCATCCGCGTGAATGCCGTGGCGCCCGGCTACACCCGCACCGAACTGGTGGAACGCCTCATCGCCGAGGGGCGCGTGGACCCGGCCAAGGCCGTGCGCCGCATCCCGCTCGGGCGGATGGGCACGCCGGCGGAGATCGCTGCCGCCATCCTGCACCTCGCTTCACCGGACGCGGGTTATGTTACCGGTGCGTTGCTCGTCGCCGATGGTGCTTCGCATGCCTATGGCGGCAGCGAGGACGCGAACGTCATCCGCGGTGCCAGCCCGGTCGCGCCGCCCCCCGGTGCGCCGGTGATCGCCATCGGCCCGGGCCCGGTCGGAGAGGCGCTCGCCACGCGGCTTGAGGCGCGCGGCGTGCTGGCGGTAGCGGTTGACGGTGGGATGGACCGGCATGGCCGGCTCGACGGCCTGTTGAACATCGATCCGGAGCCTGGAAGGCCGGGGCACCTGGACCGCATCTTCCTGGGCGCGCAGGCAGTGGGGCGCATCATGCTGCGACAGGGGTATGGTGCGATCGTGAACCTCACCTCGGTGCTTGGGCAGCTGGGCCTGCCTGAGGACGATGGGAATGGGCCGGAGGCGGCCGCGATTGGAATGCTTACGCGCACCATGGCCTGCGAATGGGGCGGCAGCGGCATTCGCGTGAACTGTCTCGCGGCTGGGCCACTCGCCGGCGGGGATGCCAGGTTGTTGCCGCGCATTCCGCTGCGGCGCCTGGCGGACGCGGCGGACATCGCGGCGGTGGCCGATTTCCTGCTCTCACCGGCAGCAGGCTTCGTGACCGGCAGCATCCTGCCGGTGGATGGCGGGCTCAGCGCCTATGGCGGACCGGACATCGAGGAATGACGCGCCCAACCTGTTGAGCAGCAGGGCATGGAGCGCGCGCGTATCCCGCCCGCTTCGACCGGGCGCCCTGGACGGTCGTGCCCCGTCCGGTGGTGCAGGATACCCGGCACCAGCAGGCTCTCGGCTGTGCCCGCCTGACCTCGCGACCCAGCCTGCCGAGAATCATCGCGCTCCTGCAGCACGGGATGGGAGACATGCGGCCTCGGCGGCATTGATCCTCTGCACTTGCTGTGCCGCGACACGAATGCAGGGCGCAGAACGGCGCCCCAAGACCAGGGACAGACCCGCAAAGCTGCGGCGTTTCGTATCGAAGACAGCATCACCGTACTCGCCATTAATCTGAAAAATCCAACATTCATTGGTTGCTGCGCCGCCGCTACTGGGAGTTGCGTGTCAAGGTGTATGGCTATGTCGGCAAGCGTTCCGGATACTGGCTTCGATATCGACGGCTTTCTTTCCAGTTTCTGCCCTCCCGGCGGGTGCATGAGCTGTATGGGTTGCAGCAGCCAGAGCCTGGAAAAAACGATCACGGCGGAACAGCGCCTGACCGATCCGGCCATTCGGAATACCGAGTATTCGCCTGCGGCTGCCTCGCGCGAGGTTGCATCGCTGCTGTATGAGGGATTCTGGGCGGCCTATTGGACCGGAGGAAAACTTTCGAAGCCCACCGTGGTCACCTATTCATTCGCCGACAGTTTCTCAGACTTTGGTGCCGGCGACATTACTGGGCATAAATCGACCACGACAGGGAGATGGACAATCCTGCCCGAGTCGTTCCGGGAGCAGGCCCGGCTGGCAGCCGCCGCGCACAGCCGGGCGACCGGCATCGAACTGATCGAGGTCACGGACCCCGACAATGCCCAGATCATCTGGCGCGCGGAGGAGTTCCTGGAGCCCTCCGGCCTGGGTTTGATCATGCCGCCCGGGCCCAACAGGGTGAGTGGCGATATCTGGATCAACATGAAATACTGGTCCACCTTCGAAAAGCTGAACATGAATGTCGGCACCGAAGGTTTCACCTGGATTCTGCACGAATTCGGGCACGCGATCGGAATGAAGCACCTTTTCGATCAGAGATACACCGGGCTGTCCGAAATGCCGGATAATCGCGGCACGACAATCATGTCGCACACGTTGAATCCGGCGGGTGGCGTAAGGTCTGAACTCAGCAACTGGGACGCCAAGGCGTTGGCGTATATCTACGGGACAAAGGAACAGCAGGCTGGCCTGTCCGTCCAATGGAGCCAGATGCCCGGCGGGGGCCTCATCAGCCGGGGCGACAACGCTGCGGACATGATCGTGGGCATCGCCGACCGGGACTGGATGGAGGGCGGGAAGGGAAACGACACATTATTCGGCCACGCCGGCGACGACACGCTGGACGGCTGTGCCGGGGCTGATGTCATCCTTGGTGGCACTGGCCGCGACGCGCTGGTCGTGCATGCCAGGCGCGGCGACACGCAAGCCTATCACCTGCAGTTGGAGCGCGATCCGCTTGAGCAGACCGGCTTTCGGGGCCTGATCAGCGCCCCCGATGGCCAGGACGTCTTTTCCGGCATCGAGGAACTGATCTTCTTCGATGGAAAGTTGGATCTCGCCACCGGCAAATGGTCACGCGACAACGATTTTCTCTTCGCAGAGCGACTGAACAGAATCCTCGGCGGAACACCCGGCGATGAGACGATATTCGGAATAGCGAACGAGATCAGGCTGAAGGACGGAGCGCGGCGTGAGGTTGTCGACGATCTGGTCGAGGATTGCCTGGCGACGGCTGGATCAGGGCTGTCGACCTCGCAACTGGTGGCCCGCCTGTTCAACAATGCCTTCGGCGTTGCATCCAGTGAATTGATCGGTGCCTGGACGGAGAGCATCAACGCCGGCCGCACGACGGTTGCGCAGCTTGTCGACAAGCTCGGCGGCAGCATGGTTGTCGCCAGCAGCCTCGATCAACCCTTCGGCTGCATCGTCGGCGATTTCGACAGCCCACTCAGTCATTCCCTGACCGACAACTGGTACAGAACCTCCGATTCCTCGCGGGTTGCGATGGGAGACGCGGGTGACGATGGCTTCTTTGCCGGCAGTGGTAACGCGACCATTCATGGCGGCGCTGGGCATGACACGCTGTATGTGTCGGCTCTCAGCTTCCTGAGGTCTACATGGTCGACAGCGCTGGAGCGCGTGGCCGGTAGTGCGGGCGTCAGCGGCACGCTCACCGCCAACGGCCAGACCGTATCGTTCAGTGATATCGAGGAGATCAGGTTCCTCGATAGCAGCCTCATCCTCGGTACCGGCAGCGATGCCATGCGACTGGCCCGCATTTCGCTCTCGCTCACGGGCCGCCTGCCGAGTGCCGCCGAACTTGGGGACTACATTGCCGACATCGAAGCGGGAGAGGCAACGACACTCCAGATTGCGAACAGGCTGGTATTGACGCCGGAATTCGCGGGCCGGATGGGCACGCCGTCAGCGACTAACACGACGTCCGTCATCCACAACATGTTCGACAAGATCGCCGGTTCGACACCTACGGCAAACGACCTCCGCGGCTGGGATGATATCTTCAGGAATTATGGCCACTCGCTGACCGGGTATTTCGCTGACCAGACCGCCAAGACGGATGCGTCGCAACGGATGTTCGGGCAGTTCACCAACAATGGCATCTGGGCAGATCGCGCCGGCGCCGTGGATATCCATCATCTCTACCGGGTCGCTGCCGGCTATGATCCCAAGGCCTCGGAGTTGCAGGATCTCCAGTTCCGGGCGCACGAGCAGGACCTGACACTCGCACAGGTTTCTTCGTTCATGGCGACGCAGCATGGCCTGGGCGCGCTCTCGGACGGCGATTTCGTGCACAGGATTCTGGGCTCCTATGACCGCAGGACGGCCGACGCCTCAGGCCTCGCCGATGATGTCATCTCGGCATTGCGCTGCGGCGACCTGACGCGCGGCGATGCAATCCTGCTTGTCGCGAATGATGCGATCGGCGCTGGTGCCGACGGCATTCAACTGCGTGCCGAATCGGCGCCCGACGCTGTCTTCGGCTGGCAGTTCATCGCGAAGAACGGCGACTGCTACTCCGGCTGGCTGGTGGATGACGGCAACAGCCACCAGGTGGGGGATGTGATCGTATCCGACTTCGGCCGTTACGTAATCACTGTCGAGGCCGCCTGGGCGGGTTCCGAGGGCCGCGGCACCATCTTCACCACCGACTACTACGACGCCTCCGCCGACGTCGCCATGCAGACCTATAATTGGACGACGCTGGACAGGCGTCCTTCAGGAACCGGGGGGCTGGGCAGCGAGTATGATCATGCCTGGGATGGCGATGAATGGAGCGATTTCGGCGCCGCCGGCGCCAACCTCGGCAATGCTGTCGTCTCGAAGGTATTCTCCTGGACGTTCAATGCCGCGAACGGAGACGCGTATCTCGGATGGCTTGTCGAGGATGGGGATCGCCATGATGCTGGTGATATCCTCCGCGGTGCCGCCGGGAGCTATACGATCACCGGGGAGTACGCCTGGGGCGGATCCGCGGGGCGCGGCACTGTCTACACGACGACCTATCGGGACAGTTCGGCGGAATTGGAGATGCCGACCTACTACTGGGGTACCCTCGGCGCGCAAGCCAGCGGGACAGCGGGGCTTGGCAGCGAATACGATTACGCCTGGGACGGCGATGAATGGAGTGATTTCGGGGCGGCGGGCGCCAATCCGGCGAATGCCAGCGTCGCCAAGGTATTCAGCTGGACGTTCACGTCGTCGGACGGTGACGGCTATTCGGGCTGGCTTGTCGAGGATGGGGACGTTTTCGCCCCTGGCGACAGCATCGACACCGCTTTCGGCCGCTACGCGGTAACGGGCGAATACCACTGGGGCGGATCGACCGGCCGCGGCACGGTCTATACCACGTCCTATGACGACGCGTCGGCAGGCGTCAGCATGCCAACCTACTACTGGGGGACGCTCAATGGCAGCCCGAGTGGATCGGGCGGCCTCGGCAGCGAGTACGACTATGCCTGGGATGGGGACGAATGGTCCGACTTCGGTGCGGGCGGGGCCAATCTGGCGAACGCGAACGTCGTCAAGCTGTTCCAATGGACCTTTGCCGCGGATAATGGCGATGCCTATGCCGGCTGGGTCGTGGATATCGCCGAACGCTTCGAGGCAGGCCAGATAATCAGGAACGACGTCGGGAAGTATTCGATCGAAGGGGAATACGCGTGGGGCGGCCCGTCCCCCGCGGGCGCGGTGTACACCACGAGCTACTACGACGCGTCCTCCGGCATCGTCATGCCAACCTATTCATGGGGCACGCTCGGCGGCCAGCCCTGCGGCATGGATGGCCTTGGGAGCGAGTACGACTACGCCTGGGACGGTGACCAGTGGAGCGGCTTCGGCGCGGCGGGCGCCAGCCTTGCGAACGCGATCCTCTGAGTTCGCCGCCCGCCGGGTCGGGCAGCCTGGCCTACCTTCAAAAGGGATCGACACGCGCGCCATAACGGTTCCCCTCGCTTTCGCGAATCATCCGCGGCCAAGGAAGTCGCTGGCAGCCCACCAGCGGCCTGTTCAGGGCGGAGGCGAGGCCAGGCAGCGCACCGCCGCCGCAAGCTCCATCGGGCGGCCCAGCAGGTAGCCCTGGCCCTTGCAGACGCCCAGCGCCTCCAGCGCCTGGCATTCCGCCAGCGTCTCGATCCCCTCGGCCACGATCTGCGCGCCCGTCTCCTGCCCGAAGAAGCACAGCGCCGCGGCGAGCGCCCGCTTGGCAGGGTCCGTGTCCACGTCCCGCACCAGGCCCATATCCAGCTTGATGATGTCGGGCCGCAGCTGGAGAATGTGCTGCATGCTGGAATATCCCGCACCGACATCGTCGATCGCCAGCCGCATGCCGACGGCGCGGATCGGCGCCAGCGCATCCCGCAGGGCGTCGTAATCCGCCACCGGCGCGTGTTCCGTCACCTCCAGCACCAGGCGGTGCAGGGGCAGGCCCGCAAATTCCGCCAGCAGCGTGCCGCCCAGGATGACCGGGGGCGATGCGTTGACGGAGATGAAGCAGCGCTCGGGCAACTGCGTGAGCGCGCCCAGCGCCTCCCGCATCACCGCCAGTTCGAGCTCCACGCCGATGCCGGCCTCATGCGCCGCGTTGAACCATTTGTCGGGGCTGCGATAGGGCTCCGGCGTGAAGCGGCACAGCGCCTCGAACCCCACCACCCCTGCGGGGCGGAGCGTGTGGATGGGCTGGTAGCGCGGGCTGAACTGCCGGTGCTCGATCACCTGGCGCAGCACGGCCTGCTGCCGGGCGCGCGCCTCTGCCGCCGCCACCTCCTGCCCGATCTCATGCGCGGCGATGTCGGCGAAGACGCGCATCACCTGCAGGTCGCGCGTGTTGAGCGTGGCGTTGGGAAAGGGGCTGAGGCAGCAGAACATGCCGGACGGCGCGCAGTCTGGCGGAAGGGATGTGAAGGAATCCTTGCCCGGGCGGGGCAGGCCCGCGCGGTCAGGCGGAAATGGCGGTGACCGTCGCGCCCAGCGCCTTTGCCGCGTCGGCCGGCGAGACCAGGATCTGCAAGCCGCGCCGGCCGCCATTCAGCACGATCTCCGGATGCGCCAGCGCGCTGGCATCCAGGAAGCAGCGCAGCCGCTTCTTCTGGCCGAAGGGGCTGATGCCGCCGACGACATAGCCGGTGGCCCGTTCCGCCTTGGCGGGCGGCGCCATCTCCGCCCATTTCGCGCTCGCCGCGGCCGCCAAAGCCTTCAGGCCGAGCCGTGCAGGGGATGGGATGGCGGCACAGACCATCTCCCCGCTGTCCAGCACCGCCACCAGCGTCTTGAACACCAGGGCCGGATCCAGGCCGAGCGACGCCGCGGCGTGCAGGCCGATGGCATCGGCATCCGGATCGTAGGTGTATTCCAGCAGGCGGAACGGGATGCCCGCCGCTTCCGCCGCACGGGTTGCCGGCGTCACCCGGCTGGTCATCGCGGTGCGAGGGCGGCCAGGGTGGTCGGAGGACCGGCGGAGATCAGCCGGTTGATCTGCCCCTGCGCCAGCCCCACCAGCATGGGCCGCCGCGCGCCGGGCAGGATGGCGATGTCGTAGAGTTCGCGCACCACGCCCCCCAGCCGCATCCAGTGCAGCACCCGCCCGCTGGCGAGTTCGACGACCAGCACGGCGCATTCCGGCGCGCGCCCTTCCGCCTTCAGCCGGTCATCCAGCGGCAGCCCGGCGAAGACCTGGTTGACCCGCGGCAGCGAAAGCCCGACCAGCGCATGCCCGCGATGCAGCGCCAGCCCGCGCGCGAAGCCGGGCAGGAAGGCGAGGGGATGGAACCGCCCCGCGGCGGTGTCCACCAGCCCCAACTCCCCGGTGCCGGCGTTCAGCACATAGAGCCGCCCGTCATGCAGCCGCGGCGAATGCGGCATGGTCAGGCCGGTGCAGACCACCGAATCCCGCGCCAGGTCGATGACGACGCCCTGGCCCACGCGCTGCGCCGCCCAGCCGCGCGGCTCGTCCGTGGTGGCGCAGGCGGTCACGAAGGCCGGGCGGCCTGTCGCTTCCTCCATCGCCAGGCCGTTCAGGTGACAGCGGTCCTGGGGCGCGAGCCGCGTGATGAAAGGGGGGCGCCAGGCGGGGCGGAAGCTCGTCGCCTCATCCACCGCGGCCAGGCAGGAGAACAGGGTATTGACGAAGATCGGCCGCCCATCGGGCAGCAGCCCGACATCATGGGCGAAGACATCGCCGGTGTACCAGGCGGCCATCGGCGCATAGACCGCGTCGTGGCCTTCCAGCACCTGGCCCGGCGCCAGGATGTTGCTGAAGCGGTAGATCGCGTTGCGCCCCGCCAGCGCCAGCGCGCCACCCGCCGCCGCGATGCCGAGGCAGCGTTCGAAGGTACGTTCGGTGACGTTGAGCTGCCGCTCATCCTCCGCCCCCACCAGGAAGACCTTGCCGATCTGGTAGGTGGTGACGGCCAGCGCGATGTCCTGCGCCCGCAGCCAGGCCGCGAAGCCGGCGGAGGCCTCCACCTGGTAGGGGGGCGCGCTGTCGCCGCCGCTGCGGACCTGGACGGTGGCGTCGGACATGGTTCCCGGCGGCGCTGATCCCCGCCCTGATCCCATGCGGGCCGGCGGCACGCAAGTGTCTCACCTGTCTCGTGAAATCGGGATTGGAGGGTCTTTCGTTTCGTGACAGGTTGGAAAGGTGTCGTTAACGAATGGACGCGCGGCCGCGTGTGGTTGCGGCGGGGCAGGACCGTTCGAGAACGCGGCGGGGCGCCTGGCTGCCCCCCGTGGCGAAGCCAGAATGGCCTTCCAGCACCAGGCCCCGCGCTGCGCCGATGGAGTTGATGGACGATGAGTTTTGCAACCTCCCCGACGCCGAACGCGCCGGACCTGGCATCGGGCTCCGATTCGGGGATTCCGGGTGACAACATCACGAATGTCCCGTCACCCACCATCCACGGGACGGGGGCGGAAGGCGCCGCATTCTACATTTTCGTGAACAACTACTTGGTCCGGGTCGTGACCGTCCTCGATGGAGTGTGGAGCTACACCTTCGACCCCCTCATCGATTTGGACCCCTTCAACGATGCCCCCCGCTACGATGGCTCGTATGCAGTCGCGGTCGCGGTGCAGCAACCAGGGATGGTGCTTTCCGAATTCTCGGATCCGCTGAACCTCGTCATCGACACCACCGCACCCACCACGCGACCGACCCTCAGCCTCGACCCCGCCAGCGACAGCGGCGTGACCGGCGACCGCATCACCATGGACGCCACGCCTGGTCTTCGTGGCCAGGCCTCCGCCTTCGCCATGGTGGAGATCACGGTGGACGGCACCGTGGTCGGCTCCGCCACCGCCTCCGCCAGCGGCGGCTGGACCTACACGCCACCCGACACGCTCGACCTCGGCAGCGCTATGGTGACGGCGCGGGAGGTGGACACGGCGGGCAATCTCGGCCCGGCCTCCGCCGGCCTGGCGCTGGTCATCGCCAGCCCCGCGCCGCTGGCGCCCGGACTTGCCGAGGCATCGGATGGCGGCGCGGTCGGCGACAATGTCACCAATGACAACACCCCCACCATCACCGGCATGGCGGAGGCCTTCGCCGATATCCGCCTGCTGGTGGGTGGCCGGCTGCTGGGCACGGGCACGGCGGATGCGGACGGCAACTGGTCGATCACGCCCACCCAGGCGCTGGCCGATGGGCGGCACGACATCCGGGTTCAGACCGTCAGCGGCGGCGTCGTCTCCGACGTCTCGGACGCGCTGACCCTCTTCATCGATACCGAGGCCCCCGTGAGCACGCGGTTCTTGGATGTTCTCGTCAGTGCCGATGACGGGTCGGGCGTACGGGAATGGTTCATCAGCTCGGGCTCCACCTTCGCTCCGGCGGTCAACATCGCGCCGCTGGGCGGCAGCGGTATCGATGACGACGTCGCGCCGGTGGTGCTGGGCGCGACCAACCGCGTGTTGTTCGTCGGCGATGATGGCACGGCAGGGCCCGAGCTCTGGGTGGCGAACGGGACGGAGGCTGGAACCTCCACCCTGACGGACCTCGCCCCCGGCGCCGTCATCGGCAACCTGACCGCGACCACCGATGGCCGCGCCGTTTTCACCACCGTCGATGCCACCGATGGCATCCGGCTCTGGGTGACGGATGGCAGCGACTTCGGCACCTACGCGCTGACGGGCGGGGACGTGTTCACCGTCACGCCCAACCGCTTCGTCGCGGCAAACGACGGCCGCGTCTTCTTTGTCGCGGAAACCCAGGCCTATGGGCGGGAACTCTGGGTGACGGACGGCACCGCCGCCGGGACCGCCCAGGTCCTCGATGCCGCGCCGGGGCCGGCCAACGGGCAGGTCGGCGCGCTGGCCGCGCTGATGGACGACACGCTGCTGTTCGCGGTGGATGACGGGACCGGCAGCGTCACCCTCCTCAAGGCCGAGAGCGGCGCGACCACCGCGATCACGGGCTGGGAAGCCTTCGGCGGGGCGCTGCTCTCCATCTCCGCCATCGTGCCGCTGCTCGGTGACCAGGCGATCGTCATCGCCGATGTGGATGGGATGGGGGAGGAGATCTTCCTCGTCTCTGGCGACAGTGTCGTGGGCGGGCTCGACCTCACGCCCGGCGCCGCTGGCAGCGCGATCCGGGACTTCACGGTCCTCGGCCTCGCGGTCACCATGTCTGGCGCCACCGTCACCCTCCCCGACGCCTTCGTCTTCACCTTTGAGACGGCGGCCGAGGGCCGCGAACTCGGCTACATCGACTTCGACGGCGACACGCCCATCGGCGGCCTTCTCCTCGACATCGCACCCGGTCCCGATTTCGCCAATATCACCGGCCTGACCTCGATCGGTGATGGCCGCGCCCTATTCAGCGCGGAGGATGTGGCCGGCAACGCCGAGCTCTGGATCACCGACGGCACCAGCTACGGCACCTATCTGCTGCAGGAGATTCGGGCGGGCGACCAGGGCAGCGCGCCGCGCGACTTCACGATGGTCTATCCCGGCACTGTCCTGTTCACCGCCATCGGCGATGGCGGGGACCGGGAGGTCTGGATCTATGACGGCGATCGGGACGGCGCACGCCAATTTGACGACCTGAACACCACGGGCGTATCCGCCACCCCCGCCGATCCGGCGGAGATGGTGACCCTTTCCGATGGCCGCGTCGTCTTCAACGCGGGCACCGAGGCCACGGGGACGGAACTCTGGATCAGCGATGGCACCAAGGACGGCCTCTATCGTCTGACCGATGGCCTGGTGGGCGCGGGCGATGGCAGCCCCGGCAACCTGGTCGCGCTGCCCGGCGACCGGGTTCTGTTCACGCTCGACGATCCCGCGACCGGCCGCGAATTGTGGGTGACGGATGGCACCGAGGCCGGCACCGCGGTGCTGAAGGACATCAACCCGACCGGCAGCGCCGACCCGCTTTTCCTGGCGCCGCTGGACGCCACGGCGGGGCTGATCCTGTTCTCCGCGGATGACGGGGTGGCGGGCCGCGAGCTCTGGGTGACGGACGGCACGGCCGGCGGCACCGTGCTGCTGAAGGATATCAACCCGGGCGCGGCCGGCAGCGATGCCAGCGACATCGTCTCCCTCGGCGTGGGGAAGGCGATCTTCGCCGCCGATGACGGCGCCGCGGGCCGCGAACTCTGGATCACCGACGGCACGGCCGACGGCACCACCCTGCTCAAGGACCTCGACGGGCCGGGTGTTTCCTCCTCGCCGCGGGACATCACGGCGCTCGGCAACGGCACGGCGCTCTTCTCCACGCAGTTCGGCCGGCTCTGGATCACCGATGGCACGGCTTCGGGCACGGTCCAGCTCGGGGACAGCTATGTTTCCGGCGCGTCCGGTGCCTTCACCCCCGTCGGCGGCGGGCGAGCCATCTTCCTGGGCCTGACGCCCGGGGAGGGCGCGGAACCGTGGATCACGGATGGTACCGAAGCCGGCACCACGCTCCTCAAGGACATCCGGGACGGCGCGGGTGGCAGCGCGGCCGGCGACTTCACGCTGTTGTCCGATGGGAAGGTACTGTTCCGGGCCGATGACGACATCCATGGCTCGGAACTGTGGATCACCGACCTCACAAGCGGCGACACCCGGCTGCTGGCAGATATCGAGCCCGGCATCGACAGCAGCGCGCCGGGCCGCATGGTCGAAACCGTCGGTGGCCGCGTGGTCTTCGCGGCCACCACGGTCGCCTACGGCCGGGAACTCTGGGCCCTCGACACCGTCACCGGCGACACGAGCCTGCTGCTGGACATCAAGGACGGCGCGGCTTCCTCCGACCCCGGCACGCTGACGCGCATGGCCGATGGCAATGTCGTCTTCTGGGCCGATGACGGCTTCCGGGGGCGGGAGCTTTGGATCACGGACGGCACGGCCGCCGGCACGCGGCTGTTCAGCAACACCAGCGCCGACGCTTCCTCCAACCCGCTGAACTTCACGCCCGTCTTCGTACCCGGCGGCATGGAAGCGCCGGAACTGGACGAACTGTCGGACACTGGCCTCTTCGACAATGACCGCCTGACCAATGACGAGACCCCGCTGGTCTGGGGCTATGGCGATGCGGGTGCCACGGCCACGGTCTTCGTCAACGACGTCGCCGTCGGCACGACGACAGCCGGGCCCTTCGGCGTCTGGGAAATGGACCTGCCGACGCTGGCGGAGGGCACGCACCGCGTCACCTTCACGCTGAGCGATGTCGCCGGCAACGTCTCCGACTTCTCCCCCGCCATCGAGATCACGATCGACACGACGCCGCCGGAGGCGACCTTCACGTCGCTGCCGGTCAACAGCACGGCGGCCACGCTGGAACTCGGGGGCGAGGTCCCCGACGGTGTGGTTGAAGTCCGCCTCCTCGTCGAAGGCCCGGATGGCGGGCAGAACCTTGCCTATGCCGCCCTGCATGACGAGGGCGGCGGCGTCTGGTCCTGGTCCTACAGCATCGTGGGCGCGGCACGCGGCGACTGGACCATCACCGCGACCGCCGTGGACGCGGCGGGGAATGAGGACCCGACACCGGAGGTCCAGACCATCACGCTGCTGGATTCGGCCCCTCCGGTCCTTGCCGGCCTGGCCGCGACGCTGGATGTCTCGACACCGCAGATCGAGGCCGGGCCGGTGCTGCTCGACCCCGATGTGACCGTGACCGATCCGGATGGCTTCTTCGTCTCCGGCAGCATCGTCGTGTCCGGCCAGTTGGCGGAGGATTGGATCAGCCTGGCCGACACCAGCGCCATCCTCGTGTCGGGTTTCGATATAAGCTTCGGCGGCGTGGCGATCGGCAGCTTCAGCGGCGGCACCGGCGGCGCAGATTTCGTCATCGCGCTGACCGGCACCGTCGATGTGGCGGCGGTTGAGGCGGTGGTGGAGGCGATCACCTTCGCCAGCGACGTCGATCTCGGCCAGGCACGGCGGACGCTGACGGTCACGCTGGATGACGGCCTGGGCGGCACGACATCCGGCGACGTCGTCGTGAACCTGGCCGGGCGGCAGGTGATCGGCGATGACAGCGCCGAGAGGCTGGACGGCACCGGGCGATCCGACAGGCTGGGCGGCCGCGGCGGCGATGACGAGCTGTTCGGCAAGGGCGGTGCGGATTCGCTGAATGGCGGAGAGGGCAATGACCTGCTGGTCGGCGAGGACGGCAACGACACGCTGAATGGCGGGCTCGGCGCCGATACGATGGAAGGCGGGGCGGGGAACGACATCTTCGTCGTGGACCATGCCGCCGATGTCGTGACGGAACTGGCGGATGGCGGCATCGAGACCGTCAACGCCTCCGTCAACTACGTGCTGGGGGCGGAGGTCGAGCGCCTGGTGCTGACCGGCATCGCGATCGTCGGCACCGGCAACGCGCTGGCCAACACGATCACCGGCAATGCCTCGAACAACCTGCTGCGGGGCGAGGACGGCAACGACACGCTGAGCGGCGGCATCGGCGCCGATACGATGGAGGGCGGGGCCGGCAACGATGCCTTCATCCTGGACAATGCCGACGACCGGGTCACGGAACTGGCCGCTGGCGGCATCGATCTCGTCTACGCCTCGGTCACCCACGCGCTGGGGGCGGAGGTGGAGCGCCTGGTGCTGACCGGTGCCGCCGCGATCGACGGCACCGGCAACGAACTCGCCAACGTCATCACCGGCAATGCCGCGAACAACCTGCTGCGCGGCGAGGACGGTAACGACACGCTGAGCGGCGGGGTCGGCGCCGATACGATGCAGGGCGGCGCCGGGAACGACGCCTACTTCGTCGACAATGCCGGCGACGAGGTGACGGAAGCCGCGGCTGGCGGCGTGGACCTCGTCTATGCCTCGGTCACCTACGCGCTGGGGGCGGAGGTGGAGCGCCTGGTGCTGACCGGTGCCGCCGCGATCGACGGCACCGGCAACGCGCTGGCAAACCTCCTCACCGGCAATGCCGGGAACAACCTGCTGCGGGGCGAGGACGGCAACGACACGCTGAATGGCTGGCTGGGCGCGGATACGATGGAGGGCGGCGCCGGGAACGATGTCTACACCGTGGACAA
>NZ_JBHYGL010000001.1:600629-913536 GCF_051859025.1 Falsiroseomonas sp.
TGGGCGCGGATACGATGGAGGGCGGCGCCGGGAACGATGTCTACACCGTGGACAACGCGGACGATGTGGTGACGGAACTCGCCGCCGGGGGCCTGGATGCCATCAGCGCCTCGGTCACCTTCACGCTGGGGGCGGAGGTGGAGCGCCTGGTGCTGACCGGCGCCGGCAACATCGACGGCACCGGGAACGAACTCGCCAACGTCATCACCGGCAATGCCGGGAACAACCTGCTGCGGGGCGAGGACGGCAACGACACGCTGAATGGCTGGCTGGGCGCGGATACGATGGAGGGCGGCGCCGGGAACGATGTCTACACCGTGGACAATGCGGATGATGTGGTGACGGAGATCGCCGCCGGAGGCCTCGATATCGTCAACGCCTCCGCCAGCTTCACGCTGGGGGCGGATGTGGAGCGCCTGTTCCTGACAGGCACTGCCGATATCAATGGCGGGGGGAATGGCGACGCGAACGTCATCACCGGCAATGCCGGTGCCAATCGGCTGCAGGGCGGCGGCGGCAATGATTCGCTGACCGGCGGTCTGGGCGCCGATACGCTGGAAGGCGGCGCGGGGCTGGATCGCTTCATCTTCGCGACGCTCGACAGCAGCCAGGCGGCCTCGCCCGACATCATCCTGGATTTCGTCCAGGGGCAGGACCGCGTGCAGGTGGATGCGATCGATCCGAGTACCGCGCCCGGCAACCAGGCCTTCCTCTGGATCGGTACCGCCGCCTTTGCCGGCACCGGCACCGCCCAGGCCCGCATCTGGCAGGACGGGACGGATACCTATGCCGGCTTCGATGACGGATCGGGCGGGCCGGCGGAGATGGTGATCCGCTTCACCGGCCTGCTGAACCTGACGGCCTCGGACTTCGTCCTGTAGCGCGGCGTCCTATTCCACGCGGATATTCGCGGCCGTCGCCACCGCCTTCCAGCGTGCCAGGTCCGCCTGCAGGAAGCGGTCGGCGGAGGCCGCGTCGCCGCTGCCGGGGCGCGCACCCTCCGTCGCCAGGTAGTTCGCCAGGCGCGGATCGGCCAGCGCCTCATTCGCCGTGGCGTTGACCAGGGCGCGTACTTCCGCCGGCAGGCCGCGCCGCGCAAGCAAGCCCCACCAGATCCCGGCCTCGTAGTTCGGCAGGCCGCTTTCCCGCGGCGTCGGGCCGGCGGGGCCGTTGGCGGGGCGCTGTTCCGACGTCCAGCCCAGCACCTTCACCCGCCCGCCCTGGATCACCCCGGCGGCGGAGGGCATGGTCGTGAAGATCAACTGGATGGTGCCCGCCACCAGGTCCGTCGTCGCCGGGCCCATGCCGCGATAGGGCACGTGGGACATCTGCAGCCCACCCGCTTCCCGCGCGAACAGCTCCGTCGCCAACTGGTTGATGCTGCCGGGGCCGGAGGATCCGTAATCCACCTTGCCCGGGTTGGCGCGGATATAGGCCGCGGCTTCCGCCAGCGTGTTCGCGGGGAAGCCCGGTGTCGCGATCACGACCAGCGGCGCGGTGGCCAGCAGGGCCACCATCTCGAAATCCTGGGCAGCGTCATAGGGCGTGCGCTGCACCGCCGCGCTGGTGGCGAAGGTGGAGGATGTGACCATCAGCGTATGCCCATCCGCCGGCGCTCGTGCGACCTCCGCCGATCCGATGGTGCTGCCGGCACCGGGCTTGTTGTCGATGACGAAGGGCTGGCCCAGCCGGCGCTGCATGATCTCCGCCAGCGGCCGCGCCACGGCGTCGTTGCTGCCGCCGGGCGGATAGGGGACGACGATGCGCACGGGCCGCTGCGGCCAGGGCGTGCCTTGTGCCAAGGCGGGCAAGGGCAGGGCGGCAAGCGCGATCAGGGCGCGGCGATGGAGCCTCATGGGGCGGTTTCCTCCTCGGTCTGGCGCGCAGTGTCGCGCCGGTGGCGCCCGCGCGCCACTCCCCCTGGCTTCCCTCCACGCGCCGCCGGGTGGATGCTGCACGTCACATGATGGGGAAGGAAATCGCATGAGCATCACGGGATGGCGCGCGCTGGCACTTTGTGCCGCGCTGCTGGCGCCGGGGCTGGCCCAGGCCCAAACCCCGGCTGGTGGCCCGATCACGCTGGAGCGTTTCGGCTCCTTCCACATCGGCGGCCGCCTGGTGGAGCTGTCCGGCCGCCCGGTGCGCGAATACCTGCCGACCGTCGGCGGCGCGCCTTTGCGCATCGACCCCAATGGCGTGCATGTCGTGGGCCAGATGTATGCCCGCTTCATGGTCCCCGCCCCCACGCGCGGCACGGCGCCCCTCATGCTGTGGCACGGCGCCTACCTGACCGGCGTGACCTATGAGACGACGCCGGACGGGCGGGAGGGCTGGGAGCATTTCTTCCTCCGCCGCGGCTGGACCACCTATGTGACCGATGCGGTGGAGCGCGGCCGCAGCGGCGCCGCCATGTCGCCTGAGATCTATTCGCCCCCGCTGCACCTGCCCACCGCCAACCCGTGGGAGCGGTTCCGCATCGGCGATGGCGCGGGGTCCCACGCCCGCGGCACCACGCTGCCGGGCAACCAGTTCCCGACCGACCAGGCCAGCTACCTGAACTTCATGCGCCAGGTGGTGCCGCGCTACCTGGATACGGATGCGGATGTGATCGCCGCCTATATCGCGCTGCTGGAGCGTACCGGGCCTTCGGTCGTCATCGCCCACAGCCAGGGCGGTGCCTTCGCCTGGCAGGTGGCGCAGCGGCGGCCGGACCTGTTCCGAGCGCTGGTGCTGGTGGAACCCGCCGGCACGGGCGTGGCGGCGGAAGCGGCAAAGCTCCGCGGCATTCCCCAGCTGCTGGTCTATGGCGACTATGTCGATGCCGACCCGCGCTGGTCCGTCATCCGCACCAATGCGCGCCGCTTCTCCGCCCTGGTGCGGGAAGCGGGCGGCAGCGTGGAGGATGTGGATCTGCCGTCCCGCGGCATCCGCGGCAACAGCCACATGGTCATGATGGACCGCAACGGGGATGCGGTGGCAGGGCTGATCCAGGACTGGCTGGCGGCGCAGGGGTTGTACCGCTGACCACTCCCCAGCGCCTTCCGGGGGGCCTCCCTTGGGCGCTGATCGCCGCGGCATGCCTGGCCATGTTCGCGGCCTCCGCCAGCGGCACGACGCGCGCGCCCTTCCTGCTGGACATGGCGCGCGACCTGGGGGCGAGCCTGACGCTGACGGCCAATGTCATGGCCTTCACCTCCATCGCCTGGGGCAGTGCTTCCCTGATGGCGGGCGCGCTGTCGGACCGCTTCGGGCGCCGGCCCTTCCTGGTGCTCGGGCCGGCCGGCCTCGCGCTGGGCACGATGGGCGTCGCGGTGTCCGGCAGCTTCGCGGGGGTCGCGATCTGCGCGACGCTGGCGGGCGCTTCCGCCGGCACCTGCACCGGCGCACTGATGGCTGAGGTCTCCTCCCGCGTCCCGGACCGGCAGAGGGGCCGGGCGCTGGGATGGGTGATCGCGGGGCAGTCCATGGCGCTGCTGGTGGGGGTGCCGGTGGCGGCGTGGATTGGCGCCTTCATCGGCTGGCGCGGCGTCAACTGGTGCGTGGCGGCGGTGACGCTGCTGGCGGCACTCGGCCTGTTCGCCACCACGCGAGGCCCGGCGCCGGTGCCGGCGGGCGGGCGCAAGCCCAGCGTCAGCTACCGCGCCGCGCTGTCGCCGCTGGTGCTGCGGCTGCTGGCGATGGGGGTGGCGGAGCGCAGCTGCTACGGCCTGGCCGTGGTGTTCTTCGCGACCTTCCTGCAAGCGACCTATGGCGTGCCGCTCGCGACTCTCGCGATTCCGCTGGCGATCTTCGCCCTGGGCAACATCCTCGGCACCATCGTCGGCGGGCAGCTGGCGGACCGGTTGCCGGACCGGCGCGTGACCTATGCGGGGGCGATGCTGGCGGCGTCTGGCATGGCGGTGCCGCTGTTCCTCTGGACCAGCGGGCTGGCGGGGTCCGTGGCACTGGGCTTCGTCTTCGTCTTCTGCGCCGCCATCTCCCGCCCCAGCCTGATGGCCGCGCTGGCGAATGTGCCGGATGAGGTGCGGGGTACGGTGCTCGGCCTGAACGTGACCAGCGCGGCCTTCGGCTGGCTGGGCGCGGCGAGCCTCGGCGGGCTGGTCATCGCCACCTTCGGCTTCGCCGGTTTCGCGCCGCTGGCCGCGGGCTTCGGCCTGCTGGGCGCGGTGCTGGCCGTCACCGGGCGCCGTTCAGCGTGAGATGCGGGCCTGCGTGATCCGCGTGTAGTCGTAGCCCGTCGCCCCGTAGGTCACGCCGCGGCGGGAGGCCCAGAAATTGGTCATTTGGTACAGCGGGATGAGGCCAGTTGGCGTGCTTGGGCTCGTTGGGGTTGGCCCTCGTGGTCTGGAGGGTGCCCGTGACGATCTTGAGTTCGATTGGCTTTCGGGGTCTCCATGCCATGCGGTTGCTCCTGGATCAGCGTTCGCAGCTGTTCACCCAGGCGGACACTTTCTCCCTGCATTTCGCACGCGCGGGAAAAGGTAGGGCGACGATGCATCCGCCCCTTGGTGCTAGCATTTCGAGGGCATCTACCCTGGTAGAGAAAACCTGACTCAGGCCTGACAGGCCATTGAGATCATTGATAAATTTAGAGTCATTTCCGCCTGATCCGCGCTCTGATCGGTGACATTGTCGTCAAAGCGCAACGGTGCTTGGATTGGCGTGCTCGAACGCCGGTCTCCAAGGGAAGTGCACATGTTCACTCTAGGCGTTTCGGCGCTGATCATCGGCGCGGCGCTGGCGCTGTATGGCCTGCTGGGCAACGCCTCGGTGCCGTCTGGCGGCTCATTCGCCGGCCTTCCCGACCGGATACTGAACCTAGGCCTTATCGCTGAGCAACTGGCCTTCGTGTTCCTCGGTGGTTCGATGATGGTCGTTGGCGCGGTGTTTGTTATCGGAGCTGTGCTGAAGAAGTCCCTGAACACCGTGGACGGCCGCCTGCAAGGCGCAATCCATTATCAGGTTGGTCGGGCTGCTGCGACCGATACAGCTGCGGCACGGGCTAGCCCTGTGCTGACCGCAAAGAGCGTTGTCACGCAGGCAGAATACGATGCCGGTTGGATGGAGGTTGAGGCCGCAGCGCTGCGCGCCGGGTGGTCGCTCAAGCGGGACGGCCAATTCATCCAGATGGAGCGCGACGATGGCACCAAGCGCCGGCTCGTGGGCATGACATCAGCGCGCGAGTATTTCGATCTACCTCCGCTGGCTTCTACGAAGCCGCAGATAGAGGAAGGCGATGTTCGTCGATAGGCAAGGGAAAACTGCTAGCCGATGTGAGCTCATGCCGCTTGCATGCTGGCGAACAGACATGTCGCATCTGCGATGAGATCGCTCGCACCATTTGAGGGTGCTCGCCTCAAGATCACGCGGGCCGCCATACATATCGATGAGTTGGACAGCGCCATCGCCGCCTACCTGGCAAGAAGACCGGCTGCCATCGTCGTCGAGCAACCTGTGATGTGGGTGGAGTTCGATTCCTACGCTTGGGTAGCACGGCTTCGGCAACCTGTGCCCACAGAGCTGGCGGCGATCATCGGGGACGCCGTGCATAACCTGCGGGCATCTTTGGATCTACTGGCCACCGACCTTGTCAGGCTCAACGGGCAAAGCACGCGCAATGTGCACTTTCCTTTTGCCAGCAACGCTGGTGAGTTGCAGGGCCAGATCAAGCAGAAGGGAATGTCACGCGCTGCTCCGCACGTCGTGGAATTGGTGCGTCAGCTGCAACCCTACACGGGAGGAAATGTCGCCCTTCGCGGTCTCCATGACCTCGATCTCCGGGACAAGCACCAGGCGTTGATCCCGGTGATTGCCGCTGCCTGCATTCCACCTGCCGTCCTGGACTTCCGTGGGTCTTCAACCCCGATCCCTGAGTGGAGGTCCGCGATCCCGCACGACGGCTTTCAGATGGTGATCCTTCCTCGGACCAAGAACATGGCGATCGGCTGCGAAGTGCCAGCGACCTTCACCGTGGTATTCCCGAAGGACACGCCGCTCGCGAGCCTGGAGGTCGTGCCTGCTCTGCGTGAACTGCACCGCTACGTGGGTCATGTGGTCGATCAGTTCGCGGCGCTTTGTGAGGGGCAGTGCTTTCCCACCCTTCCATCTGAATGGACGCAACCCACGGCTTGATGGTCAGCCGCTGTGCCGCCCCCGGTGTTGTCAACACCGGCGTCGCTGCCAGCATCAGCGCCATCGCCCCGCGAAGGATCGTCTTCATCGCCCGCTCCCGTTTTCCTCGCGCGGCAGCATGGCATGGGCCTGCGGGGCTCGATACAGTGAAGGCCTGGGCAGGAGGAAACGCGATGCTCTCCATCAGGCCGATGCAGCCCTTCGGGGCGGAGGTGCTGGGCGCGCCCGCATCCCTCGAACTCAGTGATGCCGATTTCGTAGCGGTGGAGCAGGCCTGGGGGCGCCACTCCATCCTGGCATTCCGCGGCATCACGGCGACGCCCGCGCAGCAGATCGCCTTCACCAGGCGCCTTGGCCCGCTGCACATCATGCAGCCGCCGCAATACAACCTGGATGGCCATCCCGAGATTTTCGTCGTCGGCAATGCGACCGAGGATGGCAAGGCGGTGGGCATGCGCGATGCCGGCATGGGCTTCCACAGCGATGGGGAGGACAAGGCCGTCCCCAACGCCGGTTCATTCCTGCAGGCGATTCAGGTGCCACCCGAACGCGGCGACACGCTCTTCGCCGACATGGTCGCGGCCTGGGATGCGCTGGAGGAGCCGTTGAGGGCAAAGCTACGCGGCCGCCGCGCCCGATTCAGCCGCGCCGCGCTGCACCACGTGCACTACCCGCATCTGCCGCCGCTGACGGACCAGCAGCGGCGCGACCGCCCCGATGTCTGGCACCCCATCGCGCGGCGCCATCCCACCAGCGGCCGCGTCGCCCTCTACATCGGCCGCTGGGCGGTGGAGATCGAGGGCATGGCGGCGGAGGAAGGCACCGCGCTGATCGCCCGCCTGGTGGCCCATGCCCAGGACCCGTCCCGCATCTATCGCCACCTCTGGCGGGCTGGCGACGCCGTGCTGTGGGACAACCGCGTGACGCAGCACTGCGCCACGCCCTTCGACAGCACCCGCTACACCCGCCGCATGCACCGCACGACGCTTGAGGGCGAGGTGCCGCTGCTGGCGTGACCGCTCAATAAAGCCGCGGCTTGTCCAGCAGGTTCCGCATCGCCTCCGGCCGACCTTCCAGCCACAGGCAGAGGTTGTGCAGGAAGATGTCGGTGATCCGCCCATTCTCCCCATCCACCGTGCTGGCGGAATGCGGGCTGATGAGCACATTCGGCATGTCCCAGAGCGGGCTTTCCGCGGGCAGGGGCTCCACCTCCGTCACATCCAGCGCGGCGAAGCCGATATGGCCGCGGCGCAGCGCATCGATCATCGCGATCTCATCCACCACCTGGCCGCGCGCGATGTTCACCAGCGCGATGCCGGGCTTCATGGCGGCGATGGCGGCGGCATCGATCATGCGCTCCGTCTCCGGCGTGTGCGGCACGGTCAGCACGGCGGCGTCGGCGCGGCCCAGCGCCTGGTGCAGGGCCGATACCGGCAGCACCTCATCGAACAGCGCGCCATGGTCGCGGGATTGCGCGGGGTTCCGCGCGATGGCGATGACATGCATGTCGAGCGCCTTGGCGATCCGCGCGCTGCCCCGCGCCAGGTCCCCCGCGCCGAGGATCACCAGCACCCGCCCCGCGATCTCCTGCCCGCAGACGCGCAGCCAGCGATGTGCGCGCTGCTCCGCGCGCAGATAGTCAAGCTGCCGGAAATGCGCGAGCAGCGCCATGAAGACGAATTCCGCCAGCGGCTGCGCATGCACGCCGCGCGCCGTCGTCACGATGATCGGGCTGTCGATCAGCCCGAGCTTCGCCACCGCCTGGCCGACGCCCGTGCTGGTGGTCTGAATCCAGCGCAGCTTCGGCATCACGGCGAGTTCCGCGGCCGATGGCAGGTCGAAGGCGATGGTCGTGCGCGGCAGCAGTGCCTCCCACCGCGCCTGCTGTTCGGGCGTGCGCGTCAGGGGCTCGCCCTTGTGGTCATTGCGGTAGCGCGTGGTCGCCAGCAGGCCGGGCTCATACATTACCTCCACCCGGTCCGGCGCGAAGGCGGCGATCCGCGCGACATGCTCGGCTTCGAGGGGGGAGGTGATGAGGATGGTCTCGCGCTGCATGATCGCCGTCTCCGTGGTTGTGGCGATCATGCGGAGGGTGGGGAAGGGCGGCAAGGCGCGGGCGCCAAACCAGTCTCCCCCTTTCCCTCGACGGCGGGAGAGGGTCGGGGTGGTTGGCCGCCACGCGCCCCCGTGGCAGCCTTGCGCCGCCGCAACGGGGGAACTGCCATGGACCACATGCTGGACATCGAGGCCGATGCCCGCCGAGCCTTCGACGCCATCCGGAAGGGCGGCATCGCCATCCTGCCGATGGATGTCGGCTATTCGCTGATCGGCAGCGGCGACGCCGCGCTGCGTAGGATCTTCGATACCAAGCGCCGCGCGCCCTCCAAGCTCAACGCCATGGTGGGCGACCAGGCCATCCACCGGGAGATCCACCTGCTGGATACGCGCCAGCGGGCCATCGTGGATGCCATCACCCAGGATCACGGCCTGCCCCTCGGCCTGATCGCCCCGGGCCGGATGGACCACCCGCTGCTGCGCGCCCTGTCGCCGGAGATGCTGGGCCGCAGCACCAAGGACGGCACCGTGCTGATGCTGCTGAATGCCGGCGCCTTCGAGGAAGCGATCGGCCGCCTCTCGCTCCGTCACGGCGTGCCGCTGTTCGGATCCTCGGCCAATCTCAGCCTGTCCGGCACCAAGTTCCGGGTGGAGGACATCGAGCCCGAGGTGCTCGGCATCGCCGATGTCGTCATCGATTACGGCCTGCGGAAGTGGCACTTCTACCGGCAATCCTCGACGCTCATCGATATCCGCACGGTGACGGCCACGCGGAAGGGGTCCTGCTTCGATGTCATCTCGGACATCCTGGCGCGGCAGTTCGGCATCACGCTGAACGACCCGACCCAGGCCTGACGATGCGCGCCTGGGTCTCCGCCACCGCGCAGCGCCTGGCCTTCCTCGGCGCGGATCCGCTGGCGCTGCTGGACGCGGTCGATGCGGTGGTGGCGCGGGACCCGGACAATGCGTTGCGGGATTTCCTGCACGCCTGCCTCGATGTCCTGGGCCAGGCCCTGCCGCCCGGCGAGGCCGGCGCCGAAATCCTGGCCCTGTCCGCCATCGCCCGCGCGGAGATCGCGGGCGCCTGCGATGACCGCGCGATCCTGGCGCGGGAGGATGCGCTGATGGACCAGCCCGCCCCCATCCCCTTCGCCGCGACGGTCCCGGGCCGCGTGGTGTGGCTGGCCGCCATGGCGGCGCGGGTGCCGGACCAGGAAGGCCCGGCCGCCGTGATGCTGGTGAATGACCTGGCGGCGGTCGGCCAGGACCTTCCGCTGCGCGCCTTCAGGAAGGCGGCGGGCTGACCTTCGCCGCGTGCCGCGACACCGTCGCGCGTTCGCCCAGCAAGCCGCGCGGCCGCACCACCAGGATCACCGCGATCAGCACGCCGATCAGCACCACCTGCAGCGCCGCGCCGCGCGCCTGCTCCGCCACCGGCAGCATTTCCCGCAGCGCACCGCCGCTGACGGTCCAGATCGCCCAGACCAGCACCGCGCCCAGCACCGCGCCCGCATTGTTGCCGGACCCGCCGACGATCAGCATCGCCCAGATCTGAAAGGTGAGGATCGGGAGAAAATCCTCCGGCGCGATGTAGCCGACGAAATGCGCGTAGAGCGCGCCGCCCAGCCCCATCACCATGCAGCCCATGACGAAGCTCTGCAGCCGGAACGCCGCCGCCCGCTTACCGAGCGAGGCCGCCGCCGCCTCATCCTCGCGAATGGAACGCAGCACCCGCCCCCAGGGGGAGGCCACCAGCCTCTCCAGCCCCCACCAGACCGCCGCCAGCACCGCCAGCACCAGCGCCAGGTAGCCGAGGTTCCAGGCCAGCCCGGTGCCGAGCCACCCCGCCAGCGGCTTCGGGATGGACTGGATGCCGAAGGGCCCGCCCGTGATCGCCGTGGCGTTCAGCGCCACCAGCTGGATCGTCACCGCGATGCCGAAGGTTGTGATGGCCAGGTAGTCCTCCCGCAGCCGCAGGGCCGCGACGCCGACGATGAAGGCGGCGATGCCGGACAGGGCCATGGCGCCCAGCCACCCCACCAGGATCGGCAGCCCGAAGCCGCCGAAGCGCGCCGCATCCTCCGGCCCCGTCAGCAGGGCGGAGGTATAGGCCCCGATCGCGACGAACCCCGCGACACCCACATTGAACAGGCCGGTGAACCCCCATTGCAGGTTCAGGCCGAGCGCCATGACGGCGAAGATGCCCGCGAAGACACTGAAGAAGGCGAGGTAGGAGAGCAGCGACAGCGCATCCATCACGCCTTCTCCCCGAACAATCCGCGCGGTCGCAGCAGCAGGATCGCGATCAGCACCAGGAAGGCCGTCGCCAGCCGGTATTCCGCGCCGAACAGCGGCACGGAGAAGCTCTCCGCCAGCCCCACGATCAGCCCGCCCGCCACCGCCCCCCAGACGCTGCCGATCCCGCCCAGGATCGCCGCGGCGAACAGCGGCAGCAGCAATTCGAAGCCGAGCCCCGGGCGGATCTGCCCGACCAGCCCCGCCATCACGCCCGCGACGGCCGCCAGCCCCGCGCCGATGACCCAGGTGGCACGCACCACGCCTTCCACATCCACCCCCGCCACCCGCGCCAGCGCCGGGTTCTGCGCCGTGGCGCGCATCGCCCGGCCGAGCGTCGTCCGCGTCAGCAGCAGATGCAGCCCGATGACGGCGGCGGCGGTGACGCCCAGCACCAGCATCTGGTCCGGCGTCACGCGCAGGCCGCCGAGCGTGTCCCTCGGAACCAGCCGGATCGCGATCTGGATCTCCCGCGTGTAGTATTCCGGCAGCGTGCCATAGAGGAATTGCAGCAGGTTCCGCAGCGCGAGCGCCGCGCCGAAGCTCGCGATCACCAGCGTGATGGCGCTGCCGGTGCGGCGCAGCCTGGCGAACAGCGCCCAGTCCAGCACCAGCGCCAGCATGGCCGTCAGCGCGGCGGACGCCACCATCGCCACCGGCAATTGCCAGCCGAAGGAGAAGGGCTCGATCGGCTCCATTACCCCCGCGCCCGTCACGGCCAGCGTCAGCGACAGGGCCGAGACGGCGAGATAGGCGCCCCAGGTCAGGAACTCGCCCTGGCCGAAATTGGCGAAGCGCAGGATGGAATAGGTCAGCGTCAGCCCGACGGCGCCGAGCGAGATGACGGAGCCCACGACCAGCCCATCGGCGATGAGTTGCAGCATCTCAGTGCACCCCGCCGCCAAGATAGAGCCCCGCCAGCCGCCCATCATCCGCCAGGTCGGAAGCGGCGCCGACGAGCCTCTCCCGCCCCTCCACGAGGACCGCCGCGCGGTCCGCGATGGCCAGCGCCGCCTTCACATTCTGCTCCACCAGCAGGATGGTCACGCCGGTGTCCCGCACCGCCTTCAGCCTTTCGAACACCACTCCCACCAGCAGCGGCGACAGCCCCGCGGAGGGTTCGTCCAGCATCAGCACGGTGGGGGAGGCGACGAGCGCCCGCGCCACCGCCACCATCTGCCGCTGCCCGCCCGAAAGCCGGCCCGCCGGCAGCCCGCGCTGTCGGGCCAGGTCCGGGAACAGTTGGAACATCGCGTCGATCGACCCGCGCCGTGCCTTCGGCACCAGCGCCGCGGCCAGTTGCAGATTCTCCAGCACGGAGAGGTTGGCGAAGACGTTTTCCGTCTGCGGTACGAAGCCCAGGCCCTCCCGCACCATGCGATGCGCCGGCGTCTTCGTGATGTCCCGGCCGTCCAGCATCACGCTGCCCGACCAGATCGGCACCAGCCCCGCCGCCGCCTTCACCAGCGTGGATTTTCCCGCGCCATTGGGGCCCAGCAGCGCCACGATCTCCCCCTGCTGCACCGTCAGCGACGCGCCGCGCAGGATCGGCAGCCCCGGCTCGTAGCCACCCTCGACGGCGCAGAATTCCAGCGCCGGGCTCATGCGATCCCCCACAATGAAAGAGCGGGCATCATGCGATGCCCCGCAATGTAAGAGCGGGCATCATGCGATGCCCCACAATGAAAGAGCGGGCATCATGCGATGCCCGCACCGAGATAGGCTTCGACGACGCGCCGATCCGCCCTGACGGCCTCCGGCTCCCCCTCCATCAGCTTCTTCCCCTGCGCCAGCACCAGCACCGGGCGACACAGCGACATCACCAGTTCCATGTTGTGCTCGATTATCAGGAAGCTCGTCCCCTGCGCGTTCAGGGCCGCGATCTTCTCCATGATCGTCGCCAGCAGCGGCGGCGCGACGCCGGCGCCAGGCTCGTCCAGCAGGATCAGCCGCGGCTCCGCCACCAGCACCCGCGCCAGTTCCAGCAGCTTTCTCTGGCCGCCCGACAGCACGCGGGCGGGTTCCTGCGCCAGGCGCGTCAGGCCGACGAAATCCAGCCAGTGCAGCGCGCGCTCCCGCACGCGCCGCTCCTCCGCGGCCACCGCGCCAGGGCGCAGCCAATTTGTCCAGAACCGCTCCCCCTGCTGCCCGGGGGGGGCGAGCATCACATTCTCCAGCACCGTCATGGCGGGGAAGGGGCGGGGGATCTGGAAGGTGCGCGCCATGCCGAGGCCGAAGACCTCATCCGGCCGCCGCCCGTCGATCCGCGTGCCCTCCAGCGTCAGGGTGCCGGAATCCGGGCGCAGGCTGCCGGCCAGCAGGTTGAACAGCGTCGTCTTGCCCGCGCCATTCGGCCCGATCAGCCCCGTGATGGCGCCTCTCGCCAGGGTGAAGGAAACATCCTCCACCACCGGCGGCCCGCCGAACCCCTTCGTCAGCCCCTGCGCCACGAGCATTGCGCGGCTCTCTCCCCGCCATTACCGCGCATCAACCTTCGCGGCGCCGCCGGGTCAAGGGCCAACCCGCTTGCCCTGCCCGGGGGCTTCGACCGATATCGAGGGGAACCGGGATGGGCAGCATGGACGAGGACGGATTCGATCTCTGGGACCTCCGCGTGGAGGTGGTGGCACCGCCCGGCGCGAAGCTCTGGTGCGGCGCTGTCCCCGGCGACCATTTCGAGCTGAAGGGGGAGATGCTGCACCTGCCGCCAGGCCAGGGGATGTCGATCTACTCGATTGCCGCCGTCCTGCCGCTGCTGGCCGCCAAGCAGCGCATGACCCATCCCGCGGATTGGATGAGCACGGATGCGGAAGTGGCCTGCCCCGATCCCAACTGCCCCTCCCGCCTCCGCATCACCCGCACCGCGAAACGCCGCTTTCGCCATGCGGAGACGACGGCGGTTCCGATGAAGGATTTTCCCCAGTGACCGTCGAACGCACCGAGCTTTCCCCGGGCTATTCCATCGCGCGGCTTCTGCGCGGTGGCTGGCAGCTGGCCGGCGGCCATGGCGATGTCGAACAGCCCCGCGCCATCGCCGACATGCGCGCCTTCCTCGACGCCGGCGTCACCACCTTCGATTGCGCCGACATCTACACGGGGGTGGAGGCGATGATCGGGGAGTTCCGCGCCACCCTTCCGCCCAGCGACCGCGCCCGCCTCCAGGTCCACACGAAATTCGTGCCGGACTGGTCCGATCTCCCGCGCGTCGATTTCGACTATGTCGAGCGCATCATCGACCGTTCGCTGATGCGCCTGAAGGCGGAGCGGCTGGATCTGGTGCAGTTCCACTGGTGGAACTACGAGGTTCCCGGCCAGGTGGAGACCGCGCTGCACCTCCGCGAACTCCAGCTTCGCGGCAAGATACACAATATCGGCGGCACGAATTTCGACACGCCCAGCACGGCGGCGATGATCGAGGCCGGCGTGCCCCTGGTCTCCATGCAGGTGCAGTATTCGCTGCTGGACCGGCGCCCGGCCGGGCTGCTCTCGGGCCTCGCCGCCGGCAGCGGGCTGCGCTTCCTATGCTACGGCACCGTCGCCGGTGGGTTCCTGTCGTCGCGCTGGCTCGGCCAACCCGCGCCGGCGGAACCCCTGGCGAACCGCAGCCTGGTGAAATACCGCCTGATCATCGAGGAATTCGGCGGCTGGGATTCCTTCCAGGAACTGCTCCGCCTGCTGGACGGAATCGCCCGCAAGCATGGTGTCTCCATCACCGCCGTCGCCACGCGCTGGGTGCTGGACCAGCCCCATGTCGCCGGCGCCATCGTCGGCGCGCGCTATGCCGAACACCTGCCAGACAATTTGGCCGTCTTCCGCTTCGCGCTGGATGCCGAGGACCGCGCCGCGATCGACGCGCTGCTCGCAAGCTGCCCCGGCCCGGGCGGCGATACCTACACGCTGGAACGGGACCGCGAGGGTCCGCATGGCAGGATCATGAAGTATGACCTCAACAAGGAATGAGGCCTGCGCGGCGGAGATCGTCGCGCTGCACCAGGTCTTCGAATCCTGGCTCGGCGCGCCGGGGCAGGGCGACTTCACGCGGTTCGAGGCCGCCTTCGCGGAAGGCTTCCAGATGGTGCTGCCGTCCGGCGCCCGCTTCGACCGCGCCGGCATCCTCGACTTTCTTCAGTCCGCCCGCGCCGTCCGCGGCCCCGGCTTCCGCATCGCGGTGGAGGAGATCGAGACCATCCACGAGGCCCCCGGCCGCGCGCTGATGCATTATGTCGAGCGCCAGTGGTTCGGCACGCAGGAAACCGCCCGCCGCGCCAGCGCCCTGTTCGACACCAGCGTCACGCCGCCACGCTGGCTGTTCGTGCAGGAAACCTGGGTCACGCCTCCGGCCTGAGCACCTGCCCCAGCCAGGCGATCCGCCGCGCCGCCTCCTCCAGCGTCGCGGCGCGTGTGGCGTGGCGGAGGCCGGAGAAGTAGCTGACCGGCGTCCAGGCGCCGGCATCCTCCGCATCCCGCCGGAAGGCCTCGAACCCGAAGCTGCCGTCGGGGCGCAGGAAGACGTCCACGCAGCGGTCATGCTGCTCGTTCTCGATGCTGTCCAGTACGACCCATGAGGGATCGAGGCGCTTCGCCATGCGGCTTCTCCAAAGGTGCTGCATAGCGCGGCGCGTGAATCGGCGCGCGCCTGGCCGGTGAGCCTGGACAAACCCGGCCTGACTCGGGCATTCCGGTGGATAATCATCCATCTGCCGGGGGGCCTTCCGATCATGTCCTTTGCCCGTCGCGCGGCATTCGCCGCCGCCGTCGCCGCCGCCGCTTTCGGGGCGCTGCCTGCGGCGGCGCAGGCGCCTGCCTGCACCCACAATGTGGGCATGGTCGTCTCGCTCACCGGCCCCGCCGGCCGCTTCGGCCAGGCCGCCGCGAAATCCGTCGAGCTCGCCTTCAACGAGCTGAACGCCGCGGCCGGTGCCACCGGCATCGCGGGCTGCCGCCTCGGCTTCGATTTGCGCGATGCGCAATCCCAGGGCAGCGTCGCCGTGGACCAGGCGCGGCAGCTGGTGGATTTGCGGCGCACGCCCGCGATCATCGGCGGCATCATCTCCTCGGTTTCCATCCCCATCGTCACCTCCGTGACGGGTCCGGCGGGCGTGGTGCAGATCTCGCCCGCTTCGTCCTCGCCGACGTTGACGCGCATGGCGGTGGAGGGCCAGACCCGCGGCTGGTTCTTCCGCACCATCACCTCGGACGCGCTGCAGGGCACAGCCGCCGCGCGATACGCCATGGACCAGGGGCTGCGGCGCCTGGCGATCATCCACGTCAATAACGATTTCGGCGTGAACATGGTGAACGAGTTCCGCCGCGCCTATGTCGCGCTCGGCGGCACCATCATCTCCACCACGCCCTACAACCAGGGCCAGGCGAGCTACGCACCGGAAGTCACCAACGCGCTGCGCGGCGATCCGCCGGCGCTGTATCTCGTCAGCTACCCCGGCGACGGCACGACCATCGCGCGCACTTGGATCCAGCAGGGCGGCCCCGCGACCTTCCTGCTGAATGACGGCATGAACAGCGCCGACTTCATCCGCGATGTCGGTCCGCGCTTCCTGAACAACGCCTTCGGCACCTCCTCCGGCACCGTCTCCACGCCATCCACCGAATACTTCGCCCGCGCCTACCCGCCGATGTCCGGCGGCTTCGGCGCCGGCGCCCCCGCGGCCGACCGTGCCTTCGATGCCGCCGCCATCCTCGGCCTGGCCATCGCCAAGGCCGGCCGCTTCGAAGCCGCCGCCATCCGCGAAGCGATCCGCCAGGTGACGGCGCCCGGCGGCACGGAAATCCATGCGGGGCCGGAGGGCTTCGCGCGCGGCCTCGAACTGATCCGCGCCGGCCAGGCCATCCGCTACATCGGCGTCATCGGCCCGGTGGAATTCGACGCGAATGGCGACATCACCGGCCCCTTCCGCAAGTGGCGCATCCAGAACGGGGAGATCACGACCGTCGGCCAGATGACGGTGGAGGAAGTGCAGGCCGTGCAGCGCCAGCTGCCGCCGCGCTGAAGCCACCCCCGACGCCGGTCCCCTTGGGGCCGGCGTCAACCGCTTCTTTCCGCCGCCCTCCCCACTCTCCGCGCAGCCCGACCACCCCGACAGCGGAGCGCGCCATGACCCGGATCCCGACCACCGGCTCGATGCCCAGACACCAGCCGGAACCGCGGCGGCAGGAGAATTTGCCCGTCACGGAAACGGTTCTGATCGTCGGCGACGCCGCGCCCATCATCGCCAAGGCGCCCCGCGATGCCCTGGCGGAGGCGTCGGCCGGGGCGATCGGCGGCCTGCTCCGTTCTCTCCGCGACCGCTGACCGGCGACACGGCGCGCGCGGAATCTCAAGGACCCTGACCATGCCCCACCGGCCCCGCCCCCCGCGCACGCTCCTCGCCCCCGGCCTGCCCGCCAGCCGCGTCGTTACCGGCCTCTGGCAGGTCGCGGACCAGGAACGGGATGGCCGGACGCTGGACTACGCCGCCGCTGCGGCCGCCATGGCCGAATACGCCGATGCGGGCTTCGACAGCTTCGACATGGCCGACCACTACGGCGGCGCCGAGGAGATTTTTTCCCGATTTCGCGCCCTCGGCGGCCAGGCCTCCGTCTTCACGAAATGGGTGCCGACCCCGGGGCCGATGACGAGGGAGGTCGTGCGGGAGGGCGTCGGTCGCAGCATCCAACGCCTCGGCGGCGTGCCGGACCTCATGCAGTTCCACTGGTGGTCCTTCCGCCACCCCGCCTGGCTCGACGCCCTCAAGGAAATGGCGGCGATGCGTGCCGACGGGTCGCTGAAGCATATCGGCGTCACGAACTTCGATACCGACCACCTTCGCGTCGCCGTGAAGAACGGCATCCCCATCGCCACCAACCAGGTCAGCTTTTCCCTGCTCGATCGCCGCGCCGCCGGCGCCATGTCCGATTTCTGCCTGGCGCATGGCGTGAAGATCCTGGCCTACGGCACCCTCGGCGGAGGCTTCCTCTCCGAACGCTGGCTCGGCGCGGAGGAACCCGCGGAAGCCGACATTACCGACTGGTCCAAGATGAAGTACCGCCGCTTCATCGAGGCGATGGGCGGCTGGCCCGCCTTCCAGCGCCTGCTGCGCGAAGCCGACGCCATCGCGAAGAAGCACAGCGTCTCGCTCAGCAACGTCGCCACCCGCTGGTCCCTGCAACACCCGGCCGTCGGCGCCGTCATCCTCGGCGCCCGGCTGACCGAAGCCGAGCACCGCGCCGACAATCTGCGCCTGTTCTCCTTCGCATTGGATGAGGACGATTTGGCGCGCCTCCGCCATGCCTTCGGCGAAACGCAGCCCATCCCCGGCGATTGCGGCGACGAATACCGCAAGCCGCCCTACCTGACGGCCTCCGGCGACCTCAGCCATCACCTCGACAGCCTGCCGAAGATCTACAACGCGACGGAATTCCGCCCCGGGCGGCTTCGCGTGGACAGCGGCAGCATCTGGGAAGCCTCCTGCGGCTACAGCCGCGCCGTGCGCGTTGGCAACCGCATCCTCGTCAGCGGCACCACCGCCACCCACACCGATGGCAGCACCGTCTGCCCCGGCGACGCCGGCGGCCAGGCCATCTACATCCTGGACAAGATCGCCGCCGCCATCGAAACCCTCGGCGGCACCATGGACGACGTCATCCAGACACGAATCTGGCTGCGCGACGCCAATGACTGGGAGGCCGTCGGCCGCGTCCACGGCCGCGTCTTCGCAACCGCTCGCCCGGCGAACACCCTGCTCGAAGTCGCACACCTCGTCGGGCCGTATGCGGTGGAGATCGAGGCGGAAGCCGTGGTGGGGTAGGGCGGCACCGGTTGCACGGGGAATGGGCTCCGCCCCTTCCCCGTACCCCTTCCCCGCAAAGGGGCAGCGGCCCCTTTGATCCCCCTTCAATCGATGGGTGATGGGAGGGGCGCCGAAGGACCGTCGAACAAGCGGGCGCGTCGTGCCCCTCCCATCACCCATCGATGCAAAGCCTGGGGTCCAGGGGCCCGCTGGCCCCTGGCGGGGTGAGGTCTGGAGAGGGGCCGGAGGCCCTTCTCCAGGACCCACAAGGCGCGCCCTTACGTCCTCACAGCAGCCCGCGCCCGATCCCCCCATCGGCCGCGACGGATTGGCCGACCACGTAGCTGCTGCGCGGCGAGGCGAGGAAGGCCGCGACGTCGGCGATTTCCTCGGCGGCGCCGAAGCGGCCGAGGGGGATGTCTTCCGCGAAGCGGGCCAGGATGGCTTCTTCCGTCGTGCCTTCCGCCTTGGCCATCGTGGCCGCCCGGTTGCGCCACAGCCGGGTGATGGTGCGGCCGGGGGAGACCGCGTTGACGCGGATGCCTTCCGGGATGAGTTCGGCGGCCAGCGTCTTCACCAGCGCGATGTGCCCGGCCTTGTGGACGTTGGAGACGATCTGCTCGGCATAGGGCATGCGGGCGCCGGCGGCGCCGAACAGCACCACGCGGGCGCCCCCGGCGCGGCGCAGGGCGGGCAGCAGGCCGCGCACCACGCGGACGGTGGCCAGGATGTTGAACTCCCAGTTCTGCCGCCACTGGTCATCCGTCAGCTTCTCGAAGGGCGATCGGTGGCTGCCGCCGACGGCCATCACCAGGATATCGAGCCTGTCGTGCCGCACTTCCCAGGTGGAGACCAGCGCATCCACCGATTCGGCCTGCGTCGCGTCGCAGGCGATGTGATCCATGCCCAGGCCCGTCGCGACCTCCGCCAGCGCGGTGGCGTCGCGGGAGGCGATGGTGACGCGCGCCCCATCCTCCGCCAGCGCCTTGGCGGTGGCCAGGCCGATCCCGTCGCTGCCCCCCACGACCAGAGCCAAATCGTCCTTGATCCGCAGATCCATGCCTGGAGTCCCGTCCCTTGAGTTGGGCGGCAGGGTCGCGCGGGTGGGCCCAGGCAGCAAGGCGGGCAGCAAGGCAGGCCTGGCCCACGCGCTGGTGCGGCTGGTCTTCGTGGCCGGAACCCTCGGCACGAAGCGGGGTTGAGGCGGCAGGTCGCAGAAGGAAGTCTTCCATGCCCCGCGGCGATAAGTCGAAATACACCGGCAAGCAGAAGCGCATGGCCGAGCATATCGAGGAAGGCTACGAGGCCCGGGGCGTCCCGCCGGAGGAAGCCGAGGCGCGTGCCTGGGCGACCGTCAACAAGCAGACCGGCGGCGGCAACCTCTCGGGTTCCGGCCGCGGTGTGCCGGACACCCATGTTTCGGCGAAGCGGGGCGGCAAGAAGGGTGGTGCGGCGGCCGCCGCCCGCACGCCGGAACAGCGCAGCGCCTCCGCCCGCAAGGGCGCCGAGACCAGGCGGCGCAACGCCGCGGCGAAGCTGCATTGACCATGCGCCCCTTCCTGCTGGCCGCGCTGGTCGTCCTGCCCGTGGCGGTCGCTGCGCAGACCCCGCCGCGGACGGAGCGCCCCGCGCAACCGCCATCCCGCGGCGACGGCCCCCGCGGCAATGACGTGATCGAGGGGCCCGTCCAGCCGCGCATTCCCCGCGGTGTCCTGCACCCGCCCGGCAATGTCGATCCCGGCATCCAGGCCCCGGCGCCCGTGCCCCGGCCGGGGACGACGCCGGTGATCCCGCCACCGGGCACCCCGGGCGGCGATCCTTCACCCCGGCCCCGGTGAACGCGGGGGCGGCTTCCGCGTTGGGATTGCATGACCCATCCCAGCCGGATCGCCCCCGTCCTTTCCGACCCCACCCCCTCGCCGGACCCGGTTCCGGGCGATCTGCCGGGCCTGCCGCCGCTGGAACCCCAGCCGGCCGCCCCGCCGGAGGCACCGCCGCCGATCCCGCAATTGCCTGGCCTGCCGCAGGTGGAACCCGGCCCGGCAACGCCGCCGGCCGAGCCGCTCCAGCCCCCGCCGGAACCGCCGCCCGGCTTCCCTGGGCCGGGTCGCGGCGCGCCCATCCCGGACCCCTCGCCGGGCCCCGAGGTGCCGGGGCCGGCCGGCCCGATGGAGGTACCGGACATCTCCCCGGCCTCGCCGGGGATCATCCGCCCGATGGCGGTCAGCGGCGTTCGGTGTCCCTGGGCGTGACGCCGTAGCGCGCCACCAGCGCCCAGACATGGGCGGGGATCATCGACTTCATCCGCCGCGGTTCGGCGCGGCGAAGATGGAGAACGGTCTCCACCGCCTTCATCTCGACCCGCGCGCGGGCGAATTCCAGCCCGCGCGGACCGATGCGCGGCATCAGCCAGCCCACGATCGGCCGTAGCCAATCCGGCATCCGCCGCAGCGGCAGGCCGCCGGCGGCGCGTTCGGTGTTCGCGAGAAAACCCTTCACCGCGCCGCCGCGCTTGCCCGCGCTGCCGGGCGTGCTGGTCACGACCTCATTCCCCAGCAGCGCCAGCAATTCCTCACCGCGCTCGTTCCGCACCAGCAGCCACTGTTCCCCCTGGCCGCCCATGTAGCCGACGGTGATGTCGGCCAGCACGTTGGTGTAGTCCACGCAGGTCCGGCAGGTCAGCGGGAAGAAGTCGCCGGGCAGTTGGCTGATGGGCAATTGAAGAAAGGGGATTTCCCGCGTGCGGCCATCGGCGAAGCGCAACTCCACATGGAAGTCGGCGCGGAATTCCAGGTAGGTGATGGTCTCCGGCGCCTCGTCCAGCAGGGCCAGGAACTGGTGGAAATTGTCCGTGGTGGTGTTGTCGGAGCAGGGCGTGCCGATGACGAACAGCCGTTCGAAGCCGAGTTCCCGTTCCAGCGCCCGCAGCGCATAGACCTGGCAGGGAATGCCGATCAGGGCGATCCGCTTGTGGCCGGCGGCGCGGGCGGGTTCCAGCAGGGCCAGCAGCGGCGCGTAGCCCATGCGCATGCCGCGGCAGAGCGCCATGTCCTCGGCCTTCGTGACCAGCACGGGCATGGGCTTCCACTTGTCCGCAGGGTCCGGCGCCATGCACAGCACGGCATCCACCGCACCGGTCTCCAGCAGGCGTTCGGCGATGCGCGTGGTGATGCCGGTCCATTGCGCGCCCGGCGCGGGGTTGGCGAGCCTGGCCCTCACCATCCGCCGATGTGGGCCGAAATGCAGTTCATCAGGCCGCGCCGCATCGCGCGCGCGCCCATGCACCTGCGCCTCCAGCGCGGGGTAGTCCGGCTTGATGAACTGGCAGGCGCGGCCGCAGGCCTTCGGATCGCTGCTGCGGGAGATGCCGCAATCCGTGCAGAGGCCGCGCGGCACGGCCGGCCCGATCACGGGTGTCTGCAACCCCATCCCTGCGCTTCCCCCAGCCATTCGAGCGAAGGCTAGGGGAAGCGCGGGGCAGTTGCTACACGCCCTCGCAGCCCAGGCGCTTCAGGGTGGCGTCGACCCAGGACCGGTCGATGGTCCCGGCCTCGATCTGCGCCATCTGCTTCTGCTCGGCGGCCTGCTTGGCTTCCGTCGCGGCCAGCACCTTTTCCGCGTCGTCGAAGCCAATGGCTACGAAGCCGTCATCATCGCCCAGGATCATGTCGCCGGGCTCGATCACCATGCCGTCGATGGCGATGGCGACGTTGATCTCGCCCGGGCCGTCCTTGTAGGGGCCGCGATGCGTGACGCCGGCGGCAAACACAGGGAAATCCTGCTGCGCCAGGGCCAGGCTGTCGCGGATGGCGCCGTTGATGACGATGCCGGCCAGGCCGCGCCTGACCATCTGCGCCAGCATCAGCTCCCCGATGATGGCGTTGGTCAGGTCGCCGCCCGCATCCACCACGACCACGTCGCCGGGGTTGGCGATGTCGATGGCCTTGTGGACCATGAGGTTGTCGCCCGGCCGGGTCTTCACGGTGAAGGCCGGCCCGGCCATGACGCCGCCCTTGTGCATCGGCCGGATGCGCGGCCCGGCCGCGAACATCCGCGCCATGCTGTCGCTCACATTGGCGACGGGCAGGGGGCGGAACCGCTCCACGATGGCGGGGGCGACGGCGCGGGCGCGGGGCAGGATGCGGAAACCGGCGGGCATGGGGATCTCCAGGGCTGGGATGGCTTCGCCCTACAGGCGTGCCCCCGGCCCGGCAAGGTGCCCGCGCGCGGCCTTGTCATGCCGCCTTTCGCCGCCGCCGCGCGATGAAGCCCCTGGAACCACGACAGGAGCATCCCCCATGGCCAGCGTCATGCGCAGCGCATCCGCCCACTGGACCGGCGGCGGCAAGGACGGCACCGGCCACATCTCCTCCGCCAGCGGCGTGCTGAATGAAGCGCCCTACGGCTTCAACGCCCGTTTCGGCGACGGAAGCGGCACGAACCCGGAGGAGTTGATCGGCGCCGCCCATGCCGGCTGCTTCACCATGGCGCTGGCCTTCCGCCTGGCGAAGGACGGGCTGGCGGCGGAAAGCCTCGACACCACCGCCAAGGTCACGATGGAGCAGGAGGGCGAGGGCTTTCGGATCACCCGCGTCGCGCTGAGCCTCCGCGCCAAGGTCCCCGGCACGGATGAGGCGACCTTCAAGGCGCTGGCCGAGGAAGCCAAGGCCGGCTGCCCCGTCTCCAAGCTGCTGAAGGCCGACATCACGCTGGAGACGGTGTTCGAGCCCGCGTGAGCGCCGGGGAGGCCGCCCTCACGCGATCCGCGTGGGCAGCGGCCTTCCCGCCATCGCCGCCGCGACATTGTCCCGCATCAGGCGGCCCATATCCTTCCGCGTCTCGAAGCTGCCGCTGGCGGCATGGGGCTGCAGGAGCACGTTCGGGAAGGTGAGGAATTCGGGGTCGATGTTCGGCTCGTTGAGAAACACGTCGAGCCCCGCCGCGCCGATCCGCCCGGCGCGCAAGGCGTCCAGCAGCGCGGCCTCATCCACCACCGTGCCGCGGGATACATTGACGAAGATCACGCCGGGGTTCAGCGCCTCGATCGCCGCGCGATCCACCAGGCCGCGGGTGCCGGCACCGCCGGCGGCTGCGATGCAGAACACATCGACATGCGGCGCCATCGCGGCGGGCGTCGGGTACCAGTCATGGGCGACGCCCTCCTTCCTCGCCCGCGCGCTGTAGGAGATCGGCATCCCGAAGCCCTCCGCCCGCCGCGCGATGGCGCTGCCGATGCGGCCGAGGCCCACGATGCCGAGCCGCTTGCCGGAAACCCGCGTGTTGAGCGGCATCGGCCCGAGCCTGGCCCAATCCCCGCTGCGCACCCAGGCATCGCCATGGCGGACGCGCCGCGCGGCGCCGAGCATCAGCAGGATGGCGAAATCGGCCACCTCCTCCGTCAGCACATCCGGCGTGTTGGTGACGGGAATGCCCCGCGCCCGCGCGGCATCGAGGTCGATGGCATCCACGCCGACGCCGTAGCAGGCGATGATTTTCGTCAGTGGCAGCGCATCCATCAGCGCCGCGTCCGCACCGATCTCGCCCTTCGTCACGATGGCGACGGTGCTGTCACGCGCATCGGCCAGCATCGCCGCCTTGTCTGCCGCCCGCCAGTAATGGAACAGGTGAAAGTCCTGCTCCAGCGCCGCCACGTCCCATTCGGGAAGCTCGCCAACCAGCAGCAGCCCAGGCTTGTCCGACATCGTATTTCCCCGCAACGTCCCCGGCCATCAATGGCAGGAGGCGTCGATGACGCAAGGCTTGTTCGACCTCAAGGGTCGCCGGATTCTCATCACGGGGTCGAGCCGCGGGATCGGCTTCGCGCTCGCCCGCGGCCTCGGCCAGGCCGGCGGCTCCATCATCCTCAACGGCCGCGACCCGAAGGCGCTGGGGGAGGCCGCGAAGACCCTGGCCGCCGAGGGTATCGACGTGACGGAGGCCGGCTTCGACGTGACGGACCCGCACGCCCTGGATGCCGCGGTGGAGGAGCTGGAAGCCCGTGTCGGCCCCATCGAGGTGCTGGTGAACAACGCCGGCATCAACCGCCGCTTCCCCGCCACCGAGGTAACGCCCGAGACCTTCCGGGAGGTCCAGGCCGTGAATGTGGAGGCGGTGTTCTTCATGGCCCAGGCCTGCGCTCGCCGCATGCTGAAGCGCGGCCACGGCAAGATCGTGAATATCGCCAGCGTGCAATCCGAACTCGGCCGCGCCACCATCACGCCCTATGCCGCCAGCAAGGGCGCGGTGCGGACGATGACGCGCTCGCTCTGCGCCGAATGGGCCAAGGGCGGTGTGCAGGTGAACGCCATCGCGCCCGGCTACTTCGCCACCGAACTCACGAAGGTGCTGGTGGAGGACGAGGCCTTCACGGACTGGCTGTGCAAGCGCGTGCCGGCCGGCCGCTGGGGCCGCGTGGAGGAACTGGTTGGCGCCGCCGTGTTCCTGTCCTCCGCCGCGTCGGACTTCGTCAACGGCCACCTGCTGTACGTCGATGGCGGCATGACGGCGGTGGTGTGACGCGCGGTGAGGGCGGCGCGTGCTACTGCGCCGCCGCCCCCGCCTGCTGCGCCAGGCGCCGATAGCGTTCCCGCGCGGCTTCCAGATGCCCGCGCATGGCGTCCCGCGCCGCGGCCGAATCGCCCGCCGCGATGGCTTCCGCCACCAGCCTGTGCTCCCGCCGCACCTGTTCCAGATAGGCGCGCCGCTCCCCGTCGCTCCGCTCCACCAGGCCGAGCGCCCGGCGGGGAATCGCGTGCCGGCCGAGCACTTCCAGCAGCCGCAGGAAATGCGGGTTGGCCGTGGCGGCGAAGATGGCGCGGTGCAGGGCGAAATCGGCCTCCGCCCCGTCGCTGCCCGATGCCATGGCGGCATCGAAGGCGGCCTCGGCTTCCCGGATCGCGGCCAGCCCGGTTTGGTCCCGGCGCAACGCGGCCAGGCCGGCGGCCTCCACCTCCAAGGCCAGGCGCAGTTCCAGCACCTGGATGACCTGCTGCAAGCCCTCCGCCTCGCTCGGCGTCAGGCGGAAGATGCCCTCCCCGGGCCGGTCGCTGACGAAGGCGCCCACCCCCTGGCGGGTGAAGACCAGGCCTTCCGCCCGCAGCGCGGCTACGGCTTCCCGCACCACGGTGCGGCTGACGCCGGCTTCCCGCATCAGGTCCTGCTCGGTCGGCAGGCGGGCGCCCGGCGCCAGGCGGCCGCTGCGGATTTCCTCCGCCAGGCGATGCACCAGCGCGCCGGTGAGGTTGGCGGGCGAACGGAGCGGCGCCATGCCGATATGGCGGCCACTCATGCGGGAACACCCCGGGCGGGGCAGGAGGGATCAGTCATCATATGACCTGACGACGCTACGTCGCCGGGCCCGGCCCGTCAATTCGGGGCGCCTCAGGCCGCTCCCACCGCCGCCACCCCCGCCTCCTCGGCCGAGATCAGCCGCCCCTCGAACCACAGCGCCGCGCAGACGCGGGACATCGCCCGCCCGTCATGGCCGATGCCCGCCACGGGAACCAGCTTCCAGGCACAGTCGACGCCGCGCCGCGTCGCCTCCGCCCGCCCGGCCGCGAGGTAGTTGTGTGCCCGGGCGAATCGGTGAGGCCCCTGGGCCAGCGCCTCGGGGTTGGAGGGGAGGGAGGGCCCGACCTCCGTATCCCGGTCGCCGGCCAGGATGGTCATGGGGAAGCGCAGCAGGGCCTCGACCTCCGCATCGCCCAGCCCGATTCCGCCCATCCCCTCCGGAAACGGCTTTTCCAGTGTCGGCAGCGTGTACCAGCCGGGGTTGCCGACGGTCGCCTGCTCCAGCAATTCATGCGGCTGGGTGGACATCAGCCGGTGCCCGAACTGCCCGCCGGCGGAATGGCCGAAGAAATGCGCCTTTGCGCGCCGCGTGATGCCGGCGGCCTGCAAGGCCTGGAACACCCGCAACGGGATGCCGTAGCCCCAGGCCCCGCGCGGCCGCAGCGCGCCCGCATCGTCCAGCACCAGGCCGTTATTGTAGGGCCCGGCGCCGGGCCAGGCGGCATCGCCGAAGGTGGTGGCGACGATCAGCAGGCCGTGCCGGTCCGCGGCCTCCACCCAGAAATCGCGATAGTCATCGCCGTTGCGCAGCATCCCGTGGCTCACCAGCACCACCGGGCTGTCCGGCGTGAAGCCGGGCGCGCGGTAGGTGTGCAGCGTCAGCGGCCTGGCCAGGTCGCAGGCGCCATCCGTCCAGGGGATGGCGGCGCGCCCGGCCTCGGACAGCGCCTGGGCGAGGGGGGCCTGGGCGAGGGGGGCCTGGGCGAGGGGGGTCTTCATTCCGGCATGATCTCCTGCGCCAGGGTGGTCTGGTCCATCCGGCCCTCGAAGCGCAGGCCCCGGCGGAAGGCCCAGACCGCGCTCTCGAAATGGATCGGCAGCACCGGCATCTGTTCCAGCGCGCGGCGGGACGCGGATTGCAGCAGCCGCCCGCGCGCGCCGTCCTCCATCGTCGTCAGCGCCGGGATCGCATCCGCGTCGAAGGCGGGGTCGGACCAGCCGCTGTAGTTGCTGGTGCCGATGCCGCGGTCGCGGTCCAGGCTCGCCACCCAGATGCGGAAGAACAGCAGCGTTTCCTCCGCGCTGGCGGACCAGCCGCCCATGGGGACCGAGAAGTCGCGCCGGGCCCGGCGGCCGAAGAACACGTTGGACGGCATGGCATCCACCTCCGCCCGCACGCCGATGCGCGTGAAATACTGGCCGAGTGCCTGGGCGATGCGGCTGTCATTCACGTAGCGGTTGTTGGTGGCGTGCAGCGTCAGGGTGAAGCCGTTGGGGTAGCCGGCCTCCGCCAGCAGCGCGCGGGCGCGGGCGGGGTCGTAGGGCAGCACGGGCAGGCCGGGGATGGTGCCCACCATGCCATCCGGCAGGAACTGCGAAGCCGGCACCGCCAGCCCGTCCATCACCCGCTGGGTGATGGCATTCCGATCGATGGCGAGCGACAGCGCCTGCCGCACCCGCACATCCCGCAGCGGATTCGGGCCCACGCCCCCATTCACGAAGGGCGCGACCTCCCGCTGGTCCAACTGGAGGAAGATCAGCCGCGTGGTCGGCGCCACCGCCAGGCGCATCGCCGCATTGCCCCGCAGCCGCGGGATATCGGCGGTCGACGGCGCCTCCACCACATCATGGTCGCCGGCCAGCAGCCCCGCCAGCCGCGGCCCCGCCGCCGTCACGGGCTGCAGCCGCACCTCCGCCCAATGCGGCTTCGGCCCCCAGTAATCCTCGTTCCGCACCAGTTCCGTGACGCCGCCGCGCCCGAAGCTGCGCAGCTTGAAGGGCCCCGTGCCGATGGCCGCGCTGCCATCGTTGAATTGCGCGAGCGTCGGCCACGGCCCCTCCCGCCCGCCGCAGCCCTGCGCGCCATCATAGGTCACGGCCCTGGGGGCCACGCCGCCCGCGCTGATGATCCGCACGCTCGACAGATCGGACGGCAGCAGCGGCTCCGGCTCCCGCGTCGTGATCACGATGCGGTGCGGCGTCTCCGTCTCCACCCGCGCCAGGCGCCGGATGGTGGAGGAGAAGGAGGATGCCAGCTCGCTCTCGTTGTTCACGATCCGGCAGAAGGAGAAGTGGACATCCGCCGCCGTGAAGGCCGCGCCATTGTGGAAGCGCACGCCGGTCCGCAGGTCGAACACCCAGGACCGGTCATCCCGCCGCGTCCAGCCGGTGGCCAGCGAAGGCCCGGCCTTCAGGCGCGAATCCAGCTCCACCAGGCTTTCGAAGATGTGGTCGTGCAGCGTGGAATTAGGCGCGGCCGCGTAGTGCTGCGGATCGGCGGAGGTCGGTTCCGCCGCCATCGCGATGCGCAGCGTCTGGGCGGAGGCCGCCCCACCCGCCAGGCACAGGGCCGAAAGCCCCGCCAACAACACCCGCCGCATCGGCATCCCTCCGCTTCCCGTGGCCGCGGATCATGGCCCCCCCACCGCCCGGCGCAACCCGACGCAGACGCGGGGCTGCAAAGCCGTTATCCCTGGGGTGACGACGCTTGGCCGATCATGCCGGGCGGTTTGGCTGAAGGATGGCGGGCAGCGTGGTGGCAGGACGATGAAGGAAGGGTCCAGGGACAAGGCCGCGGCCTGGGCGTCACGCACGTTGGACCGTGCCACGACGCCGCTGGTGGATGCGGTGGCGGACCAGGTGCTGAAGCGCCTCGGCCTGCATTCCCGCCTGGCGCCGGATGGCACCCCGGCGCGGGATCCGCTTTCCATGGCGTTGAAGGAACTGGCGGCGCTGCGCTGGAACACCAAGCTCATGGGCCTGGCCCTGGCGGAGCGTTTCTACGCCGAGGGCAAGGCCGGCCCCGGCGCCACGCTTCCCGGCACGGCGACGCGCATCGGGCTGACCAGCAAGCTCTGCACCCAGGCGGATATCGAATCGGAATGGCTGCGCTTCTGGTGCGGCCAGTTGCAGATCGTGCCCTTCTACAGCCGCAAGATCTGGGAATACGGCTTCGTCCTGCAGGCGCTGTGGGAAGGCGGGCAGCTGCGCAGCGGCGCGCAGGGGCTGGGCTTCGCCGTCGGCACCGAACTCACCCCCTCCTACCTCGCCGGCCGGCACATCAAGGTCCTCGCCACCGACCTGGCCGGGGAGGATATGCGCGCCGACAATTGGGCGCAGACCGACCAGCACGCGGCGTCGCTGGAAGGACTGCTGCGCCCGAATCTGGTGCGGCGGGAACGATTCCTGGCCAATTGCCGCTTCCGCCCGGTGGACATGAACGCCATCCCGGAGGACCTCTACGGCCAGTTCGATTTCTGCTGGTCGATGTGTTCCTTCGAACATGTCGGCAGCATCGAGCAGGGGCTGGAATTCGTCCGCAATTCCGTGCGCTGCCTGAAGCCCGGCGGCATCGCCGCCCACACCACGGAAATGAACCTGGAGACGGAAGGGGAGACGGTGGACAATTGGCCCACCGTCCTGTTCCAGCCCCGGCATTTCCAGGAGTTGGCCCGCCGCCTGGCGGCGGATGGCCATGAATTGCTGGCGCTCGACACCGATGCTGGAACGGGCCTGCTGGACCGGTTCATCGATGTCCCGCCCTACGACTTCCAGCCCCACCCGGCCCTGGCCTTCCCCGCCGCGCCGCATCTGCGGCTGACGGTGGATGGCTTCCCCGTGACCTCCGTCGGGCTGATCGTGCGCGCGGGGGGGTAGGGAACCCCCCGCGCATCGCGGGTCAGACGACCCGGAAGTTCTTGAATTGCCAGGGGTCGCTGGTGTCCACATCCTCCGGGAACAGCCGCCCGCGATCCAGCAGCGGCGTCCAGTCGGAATAGGCGCCGACCACGTCGCCCAGGTAGGGCGCGCAGATCGCCAGCGCGCGCTCATGGTCGATCTCATCGGATTCGACCACGCCGAGGCGCGGATTCTCCATGGCGTAGATCACGCCGGCCAGCACCGCCGCCGTCACCTGCAACGAGGTCGCGTTGTTGTGCGGCACGACGCGCCGCGCTTCCTCGATCGTCAGGCGGGACCCGTACCAATAAGCGCCCTTGGCATGGCCCATCAGCAGCACGCCGAGTTCATCCATCCCGTGCACGATCTCATCCGTCATCAGCCGCTTCTCCGGCTGCATCTCCCAGTTCTTGCCGGCGAGTTCGTGGATGGACAGCACCGCGTCGTCGCAGGGGTGGTAGGCGTAATGCGCCGTCGGCCGGTAGGTCACGGCCCCCGCCTGGTCCCGCAGCGTGTAGTAGTCCGCGATCGAGATGCTTTCGTTATGCGTGATGAGGAAGCCATGCATCGGCCCCTCCAGCGGCGTCCAGGACCGAACCCGCGTCGAAGCGCCAGGCCGCATCAGGTAGATCGCGGCATCGCAGCCGAAGCCGTGGCGGTGGCCATCCGGCGGCAGCGCCTTCTCATGGCTGCCCCAGCCGAGTTCCGCGGGCTGGCTGCCTTCGCCCACGAAGCCGTCCACCGACCAGGTGTTCACGAATTCGCCGGGCCGCTTCGGCGTGAGCGACACCTGCGTGTCGCGCTCCGCGATGTGGATCACCTTCACGCCGAGGTCGCGCGCCAGCGTCGCCCAGCCCGTGCGGTCCGCCGGCGCCGGCACGGTGACCGTGCGCCCCGTGTCGCGCGCGACATCCAGCAGCGCCTGCTTCACGAAATGGCTGACCAGTCCCGGATTCGCGCCATGGGCGGTGACGGAGGTCGGCCCGCCCTGGAACGCCGCGCGCAGCGCCACCGCTTCCTCCCGCATCGAGTAGTTGGAGCGCTGGGAGGGCGTCAGGCTGGTATCCGTGTAGCCGCCGGCCCAGGGCTCCACCACCGTGTCCAGGTATAGACAATCCAGCTCCTGGCACAGTTTCATCAGCGCGACGGAGGCGACATCCACGCTGAGGTTCAGCAGGAAGTCGCCCTTCGTCAGCAGCGGCGACAGCAGGTCGCGGTAGTTCTCCCGCGTCGCTGCCTCGATGATGAAGCGCACGCCGTATTCCGCCGCCACCTCCTGCCCGCGTTCCTCCGCGGTCACGATGGTGATTCGGTCGGCGGTGATGCCGATATGACGGAGGATCAGCGGCAGGACGCCCTGGCCGATCGACCCGAAGCCCAGCATCACCAGCCGGCCGGCGAAATCCACATGCTTCATCGTTCAGTCGCTCCTTCGGGCGGGCCGGCTCAGGCGGCTTGAGCCGCCATGAAGTAACCCGGCGTTTCAAGCAAGGGTGCATCGATGACATCGACCATGCCGGCACGGTCGAAGCCGTTGAAGGCGGTGCGCAGGCAGCCGCCATAGGCGCCGAGTTGCCCGACCTCGATCCAATCCCCCTCCGCCACATCCGCCGGCAGCAGGAAGGGCCCTGCCATCCGGTCGGCGCTGTCGCAGGTGGGGCCCTGGAAGGCGAAGGGCACGGTCTCGGCCTCGCTGGCACGCAGCAGGCGCACCGGGAAGCGGAAGCCCGGCCCGCCCGCATCGGACAGCGCGCCATAGACGCCGTCATTGACGAACAACTCGCCCCCCCGTCGCGCCTGGACCTGCAGGACCACGGAGGCACCGCCCGCCACCAGCGCGCGCCCCGGCTCCGCCCACAGTTCCACCCCCGGCAGGGCGGCTTCCGCGAAGGCGTCGCGGATTGCCGCCATGAAGGCCGACAGCGGCGGCGGGATGATGTCCGGATAGGCGACGGGGAAGCCGCCGCCCACATCCAGCACCTCCACCGCCACGCCGGCCTCCCGGATCACCGCCGCCGCCAGGGCGACGGCCCGCGCATAGGCCGCCGGCTCCAGGCATTGCGAGCCCACATGGAAGGACAGGCCGAGCTTCACCGCCAGCTTCCGCGCCGCCCGCAGCAGCGCCACCGCCGCCGCCGGCTCCGCCCCGAATTTGCCCGACAGGTCCATCATCGCCTGACCCTTCGGCAGGGCGAGCCGGATGATGATGCCGAGGTCACGGGCGCCGCCCGTCTCGGCCATCACCTTCGCCAACTCCGCCTCGCTGTCCACGACGAAGTCGCGCACGCCATGCTGGGCATAGGCTTCGCGGATGGCGGAGCGCGCCTTCACGGGGTGCATGAAGTGGATGACGGCATCGGGGAACATGCTGCGCACCAGCCGCACCTCCGCGGCCGAGGCGCAGTCGAAGTGGCGCATCCCGCCCGCCCACAGCGCGCGCAGCATCCCGGGTTCCGGGTTGCACTTCACGGCGTACATGGTCGTGCCCGGGAAACCCGCCAGGAAGGCGCCCGCCGTCGCCGCCACCTGCGCCGGGCGCAGGCAGTGCAGCGGCTCCTCCGGCCGCAGGGCCGCGACCACGCCATCGACGGTGCGCGGCAGGGCAGGGGCCGCGGAGGCACCCGCAGCAGGATACTGGCGGCGGAGCGGCGCGACGGCGCCGCGGAAGCGGAACTCGGTCATGGCGGTGGCCCTCCTGTGGTGCCGGGTGAAGAAGCCCGCCGCCGCACCCGCAACCCGAGGCGGGGCGGTGCGGCGGCGGGAAGGAGGGAAACGCCAGCCGGCCCAAGGCTCCGCCCCGGCACGCCACGCCTGAAAGCGTGGACGAAACGCGGCGGAGGAGCCGTCGCCGGCGCGCCGTCCTGCCCTCAGGCAGTCGGTCGCGCCGCGGTGCGGCTCAGGCGCAATGTCGATGGCGAAAGGCCATGCATGCGGCGATCAGGCGACTCAGGCGGTTCCCTCGAACCTACCCGGGCGCGAGCCCGGGTCGAACAAAGGACGCGTCCCGTCGTTGCTGTGCCCAGGCTTCCGACAGGGAAGGGGGCTCGCGGCACGTGCGATGGCGTCGGTCAGTGGCCGGATAAATAGCGGCGCCCCCGTCGACATGCAAGAGGATTTTCTGGCGTCTGTTCAGAATCTCGCGCGGGACATCCTGCATTCCGTTGGAAGGGCCGGAAGGTTTTCAGCGGCAAAGATACTCCCAGGCCACCGTCGCCGCCGCCAGCGCGGTGATCTCCGCCACATCATGGGCGGGCAGCACCTCCACCACATCCATCCCGCGGAAATCCACGCCGCCCAGCCGCCGCAGCAGCGCCTGCGCCTGCCAGCTCGCCAGGCCTCCGATCTCCGGCGTGCCCGTGCCGGGGGCGAAGGCGGGGTCCAGCACATCGATGTCGAAGGACAGGTAGGCGGGGGCGGTGCCCACCACCTCCCGCACCCGCGCGGCCGCCGCCGCCGGGCCGATCTCGAAAAACTCCTGGGCGGTGAGGATGGTGACGCCCTGAGCCAGCGTCCAATCCCAGACCTCCCGCTGCACGGGGCTGCGGATGCCGATCTGGATGGTCCGGGCGGGGTCGATCAGCCCTTCCCGGATCGCGTGCCAGAACACCGATCCATGGGCGTATGCCTGGCCGAAATTGTCCGGCCAGGTGTCCACATGCGCGTCGCAATGCACCAGCGCCAGCGGGCTGCCCACCCGCTTCCGCAGCGCGCGCAGCAGGGGCAGCGTGATGCCATGTTCCCCGCCCAGCGCCACCAGGTGGTCGATCGCGCTGGCCTGCTGCTCGATCAGCGCCAGGCTGGCCGGGATATCCCCGAGCGCAATGGCGAAATCCCCGATATCGGCGATCGGCAGCGTCGCGGGGTCCACCCAGGACCCGGGATGCGCGCCATCCACCAGCATCCGGGACGCCGCCCGGATCGCCCGCGGGGCATCCCGGGCCCCGGCGCGGTTGGTGGTGCCGATATCCAGCGGGATTCCCGCCACGGCGATGCCGCCGGCATGGTCCCGGCGCTGAACGCCCAGGAAACCCGGCGGGGTGGCGAAGGTCGGCGTTCCGGCCATGCGGCGAATTCCTGCTGTTGCGCGGGCCCTGCCCCGATACCAGCCCGGGGCGCCATCCCGCCACCCACGCCGAAATCGCTGGCAACGGGCGTAAGTTCCGCTTATGTTCTTGTCATCAAGGGCCGAACCGCGCCCCTGCGGTGGCGGCGCGGCCCGCGAAAACGGTGCTAAAAGTGCTAAAGAGGCTAAATGCCCTAAAAAATTGAGGTCACCGCGCCTTCAGCCGCGTCCGCACCGACCACAGCTCCGGGAAGAACCCCTTGTCGAGCACGCCCTTGAGGTAGGAGACCCCCGCCGAGCCGCCCGTGCCCATGCGGTGGCCGATGATGCGCTCCACCGTCTTCATGTGGCGGAAGCGCCAGGTCTGGAACGCGTCCTCGAGGTCCACGAGTTCCTCGGCCAGCTCATACAGGTCGAAATGCGCCTCGGGGTTCTCATAGACCACGGCCCAGGCGGCGGTGACGCCCTCATCCACCTCATGCCGCTTCGTCAGGTCGCGCTCCAGCACCGAAGCCGGCACCGGCAGCCCGCGCCGCGCCAGCAGGCGCAGGGCCTCGTCATAGATGGAGGGGCCGCGGAACGCCGCCTCCAACGGGCCGATGATGTCGGGCCGGTGGCGATGCGGGCGCAGCATGAACTCGTCCTTGGCGCCCATGCGGAACTCGATCATCCGGTACTGCCAGGACTGGAAGCCGGAGGAACTGCCGAGGCTGGCGCGGAAGGCCAAATAGTCATGCGGCGTCATGGTGGACAGCACGTCCCAGGCGCCGATCAACTGGCTCTGGATGCGGGACACCCGCGCCAGCGCCTTGAAGCAGGGGCGCAATTCGTCGCGCCGCATGTTCTGGATCGCCAGATCCATCTCATGGTTCAGCAGCTTCATCCATAGCTCCTGCACCTGGTGGATGGTGATGAACAGCAGCTCGTCATGCTGGCCCGAGAGCGGCGCCTGCGCCGTCAGCAGCTGGTCGAGGCGGAGGTAGTCGCCATAACTCATCCGCTTCGCGAAATCGGTCTCGACGCCTTCGACCATGACGGTGTCTCCTTGCAGGCGGATAGTTTAAGCTTAAACTATCGCCGGAAGGGAACCGAATATGCTGGACCTGCGCCCACATTTCACCCGCTTCCTCGGCGCCCGCCCCGGCCGGCTGCATGTGGCAGCGCATAGCCACCACCCCTGGCCGGACGCCACCCGCGCGGCGCAGCTGGCGGCCTGGGACGTCGCGGCGGACCACCAGGACGACAAATGGAGCGTCGTGCTGGGCCAGGCCTGGCAGGACGCGCAGCGCCATGTCGCCCGGCACATCGGCGCACCCGATCCCGCCACCATCGTCTTCGCGCCCAACACGCATGAATTCGTCATCCGCATCCTGTCGGGCCTGCCCACCCACCGCCCCGCCCGCATCCTGACCACCGATGGCGAATTCCACTCCCTGTCCCGGCAGTTGGCGCGGCTGGAGGAGGAGGGTCTCGTTCACGTCACCCGCATCGCCTCCGACCCCGGCCCGGACTGCCTGCCCCGCCTGGCTGAAGCGGCGCGGGCCGGCTTCGACCTGGTCTGGACCAGCGAGGTCTTCTTCCACTCCGGCTATGCGCAGGAGGATTTTCGGGAGTTGGCGGAGGCCGCCGGGGACGCCGTGCTGGTGATCGATGGCTATCACGGCTTCATGGCGCGCCCGGTCGATATCTCCGCGGTGGCCGGCCGCGCCTTCTACCTTGCCGGCGGCTACAAATACGCCATGGCCGGGGAGGGCGCCTGCTTCATGCACTGCCCGCCGGGCTGGCTGCCCCGCCCGCGCGCCACGGGATGGTACGCCGCCTTCGGCGCGCTGGCGGCCAGCGATGGCAGCGTGCCCTATGCCAGCGATGGCTGGCGGATGATGGGGGCGACCTTCGACCCCTCCGGCCTCTACCGCCTCAACGCCGCGATGGAATGGCTGGACGGGCAGGGGATCGACACCGCCGCCATCAGCGCCCATGCCCATGCGCTCCAGGCCCGCTTCGTCGAGGGTCTGGCCGGCACGGGCCTCGATCCCGCCCGCCTTGCCGTGCCCGTCACGGAACGACGGCGCGGCAATTTCCTCGCCTTCGACCTGGATGACGCAGAGGCGTGGCAGGCGCGCCTGGCCGCCGCCGAGATCATCACGGACCGCCGCGGGCGGCGGCTGCGCTTCGGCTTCGGCCTGTATCACGCCGCGGAGGATGTGGACGCGCTGCTGGACCGCCTCCGACGCCTGCCCTGAGGGGGGTTGGCGCTGCCGGTGCCGCTCCCCATGATGGCGGGGCATGAGCGATGACACCGAGGGTACAGCCGCCGTCCGTTCCGTCCTGATGGCGGTGCGGGTGCTCGAAGCCATGGCCCTGGCCGGCGGGCCGATGCGCGTCTCCGACCTGGCGCGGGACCTCGCCGAACCCAAGGGCCGCGTCCACCGCCACCTCGTCACCCTCCGCCAGGCCGGGCTGGTGGCGCAGGAGGAGACGACCGAGCGCTACCATCTGACCTGGCGCATGTACCAGATCGGCCAGGCGGCGGGGGAGCAGTTCGACCTGAAGCGCGTGGCCGAACCCGCCATGCACCGCCTGCGCGATGCCGTGGGGCAATCCGTGCTGCTGGCCGTGCCGACGGGCGGTGACCCGCTGGTGGTCCACTCGCTGGAGGCGCCGAACAAGGTCTCCATCACCGTCCAGCCCGGCAACCGACCCGCCGCGCATTGCTCAGCGCAGGGGCGCATCATGCTGGCCTTCGGGCCGGAGGATCTGCGCGCCCGCATCCTGGCCAGCCCGCTGGAGCGCCTGACACCCGACAGCATCACGGACCCCGCCATTCTGCGCGACCGCATGGCCCTGGTCCGCGACCGGCTTTGGGAAACCGCGCCGGGGGAGGCGCTGACCGGCATCAACGTCCTCGCCGCCCCCTTGTTCGCGGCCGGGGAGGTGCTGGTCGGATCGCTCGGCATCGTCGGATCCGTGCAGTTCGTGCAGGACCCGGCGCCGCCCGCGATGCTGCAGGCGCTGCACGAAGCCGCGGGCGCCGTCAGCGCCCGCCTCGGTTCGAACCGCTACCTGGCTTCGGGTGGAACGAAGTCCCGCCAGTAGCCCGGCCGGTCGGCCTGCACGCCATAGGCGACGCGCCGTTCGGCGGCGAGGCCGATGAGGTCCTCGACGCTGCCGCCGGTGCGCACCAGATAGGCGTCGATTTCCGCCACCGCCCGGCGCGCGACACCGAAGCCGCCGGCCATAATGGCGCTGGTCATCTCCACTGCGCGGGCGCCGGCCAGCAGGAAGCGCACCACGTCCAGCCCGTCCCGCGCGCCATTGGTGCCCAGCAGCGAGTAATCCGCGCCCACCTTCTTCCGCGCCTCCGCCAGCCAGCGGCAGGTCAGCGCGAGCGACCACGGGCCACCGATGGCGCCCGCGGTGCCGAGCATCGGCGAGCGCGTCTCGATATCGGGCACCAGGGCCATGAAGCGACCCATGACGATGGTCGCATCCGCGCCGCCTTCCTTCGCGGCCAAGGCGAGGGCGCCGACATCCTCGCTCTGTCCCGTCAGCTTGATCCAGAGCGGGATGGAGATCGCGGCGCGGAGTCTGGCCGTGATCTCCCGCACCCGCTTCGCCGCGCGTTCCTGGATGATGGCGCCGGGCACCGCCTCATCGCCATGCGGCGCGCCGATGTTCAGTTCCAGCACGCGGATGCCCGCGGCCTGGTAGCGGCGCGCCAGGTCGCAGGCCGTGTCGAGGTTGGCGAGGATGATGGACCCGATGACGTATTGTCCCGTCTTCGCGGCTTCCCTGTCCTGCGCGGCGACGATGTCGATCCAGTCCTCGCTGGGCGCCTGGTGCAGGCCGGACCGGCCGAGCAGCATGGCATCCGGCGGCGGGGCGAAATCCCAGGGGATGGGGTTCCAGCGGCTGTCCAGCAGCACATGGTCGCTGCCATCCAGCTGTCGCTTCGCGGCCTCGCTCTCATTGATCGACTTGGCGACGACGGCGCCCGCCCCGGTGGCGCGCGCCGCCACCAGCGCGCCCTCCGTCATCGTGTGGTCGCCGGAGCCGATGATGACGGGGTTGTTGAGCGTGACGCCGCCGACGCGGATGGAAAGGTCAGGCATATTCCGGCCTGGCCGGCGTGAAGACATCGAGGTTCAGCACCATCTCATCCCCCACGACGACGCCATGATGCATGGCGTTCGGCGGCACCACCAGCAGGCCCCCCGGGCCGAGGCGATGGACCTCGCCCTCGATATGAAAATCGATGGTGCCGGCCATGATGTAGACGATCTGTTCGTTCGGGTGGTTGTGCGGCTTCGGTTCATGCCCGGGATGCAGGCGATGCAGCGCGACGGTCGCGCCCGCGCCCGTGAAGCCCTTGCGCTCCACGCCGGGGCGGACCGTGGTCCAGGGGATGCTGTTCCAGTCGATCTTCGGGATGTTCATCACTGCTTCTCGATCCGTGCGGCTTCGATGACTCGGCCCCAGAGGGCGGTTTCGGCGGTGAGCAGCGCATGCAGCGCCTCCGGCGTGCCTGGCGAGGGCTCCACGCCGATCGGCAGCAGGCGGTCGCGCACATCGGGCATCGCCATCGCGCGCGCGACCTCGGCATTCAGACGGTCGATGATCGGGCGCGGCGTGCCGCGCGGCGCGGCCATGCCGTTCCAGGTGATGACGTTGTAGTCCGGCAGCCCGGATTCCGCGACAGTCGGCACGTCAGGCAGGATCGACATGCGCCGCGGCGATGTCACTGCCAGCGCCCGCATCCGCCCGCCGCTGATCTGGCCGAGCGTCGTCGCCGCGACCTCCATCGCCGCCTGCACATCGCCGGAGACGGTGGCGTTGAGCAATTCGCCGGTGGAGCGATAGGTGACGATCTCCGCCGGGATGCTGCCCATCGACCGCAGCAGCTCCAGCGAAAGATGCAGCGCGGTGCCGACGCTGACGGAGCCGAGATTGATCCGCCCGGGATTGGCCCGCGCACCGGCAATCAGGTCCTGGATGTTGCGGTAGGGGGAGTTGGCGGCGACGACGATGGCGTGCGGGAAGCTCGCGATCTGGGTGACGAAGGCGAAGTCGTCGATGGGGTGGTAGGGCAGTTGCCGGAACAGATGCGGCGCCGTCGCGGCCGTCGCCGTCACCAGCAGCAGCGTATGGCCATCGGGGGCCGCGCGCGCCACCGTCTCGCTCGCCACGATCCCGCCGGCGGAGGGGCGGTTCTCGATCACCACGGGCTGGCCCAGCGTCTCGCTGAGCTTCTGGCCGACGATGCGCGCGGTGGTGTCGCCGACGCCGCCGGGGGCGAAGCCGACGATCCAGCGGATGGGTCGGTTGGGGAATTGCTGCGCCATGGCGGGCAGCGCGGTGCAGGCCAGCAGGGCCGCAAGCAGAAGGCGCTTCATGGCGTCTCTCCCAGGAATGGCCGGCTTCGGGCGATTTTTCTCTTCAGGAAATCCCAGCGGAGCCCAAGATTCGCGGCATCCAGCAGGAATTTCTTCGACTGCGCCGCGGCGGCATCGTCCAGCTTCTGCAGCGGCCCCGCAGCAGCAGCGCGCAACTGCACATCGGCCGCCCATTCCAGCACCGTCATGCCGATGCAGGCCTCCGCCACGGAGTTGCCTACCACCAGCGCGCCATGGTTCTTCAGCAGCAGGCCACGCTTCGGGCCGAGCGCCGCGGCGATGGCATCGCCTTCATTGGTATCGAGCACGATGCCGTGGAACTCATCGAACAGCGCGATGTCATCATGGAAGACGGCGCCGGTCTGGGTGATGGTCTCCAGCGTCATCCCGGCGCAGCCCAGCGCGACGCCCGACTTGCCATGAGTGTGGATGATGCACGTCACATCCGGCCGCGCTCGATAGATGCGCGTGTGGATATGGAGAGTCGGGTTCACGCGGCCGCTGCCGCCCGTGGTCTTCAGGTCGAAGTCGGCCTCGATCAGGCCCTCCGCCCGCACCTCGTCGAAGCCCACGCCCCATTGGTGCGACCAGAAGCGATCCGCACCCGGAAGCCTGGCCGTCAGGTGCCCGGCGATGCCGCTGGCCTGACCATCGGCATCCAGGATGTGGTAGGCATGCAGCAAATCCTGCTTGAGCAGCGCCTCCGCCTCACTCACTGCTTCTCTACCCCCGCGAGCTGCGCCATGCGGCCCCAGGCGGCGACCTCGTTCGGGATCATTGCGCCCAGTTCCTCCGGGCTGCTCGCTTCCGGCAGGCCACCGAGTTCGATGAGGCGCGCGCGGATCTCCGGCACGGCGAGGGCGCGGCGGATGGCGCGGTTCATCGCCTCGATCTGTGGGCGGGGCGTGTTGGCGGGGAAGACGATCGCGTTCCAGGAACGGACGATGTAGTCGGGCAGCCCGGACTCTGCGCTGGTGAGCACGTTCGGCAGCGTGGGGAAGCGCGTCGGCGCCGTCACCGCCAGGAGCTTCACGCGCCCCGCCTGCACCTGCGGGAGCGTCGGCGCCAGCAATTCGCCGGCCACCTGGATCTCTCCGGTCGACAGCGCGGTGATGAGTTCCGGCGAGGACCGGTAGGTCACGGTGGTCATCGGCGCGCCGGCCATGGCGCGGAACAGTTCCACCCCCAGGTGCTGCGCGTTGCCGACGGCGATGGAGCCGATGTTCAGCGCATTGGGCCGCGCCTTCGCGTAGGCAATCAGCTCCGCCAGCGTGTTGACGGGCAGCTGCGGATTCACGGCGATGACGTGGTCGTACCAGACCATGCGGCCGACCGGCGCGAAGTCGCGCGTCACGTCGAAGGGCATGGTGCGGTAGAAGGCGGGGGCGGCCATGTTGCTGGTGGTCAGCAGGTACATGGTGTGGCCATCCGGCGCGGCGCGCGCGACGGCTTCCGCGCTGATGATCCCGCCGGCGCCAGGCCGGTTGTCCACCACGATGGGCTGGCCGATTTCCGCCTGCATGTGCGGCACCAGCATCCGCACGGTGATGTCCCCCGCGCCGCCGGCCGCGAAGCCGAGGACGAAGCGGACGGGCCGTGTGAACAGCGCCTGCGCCCGCACCACCGCGGGCATGGCCAGCACCGATGCGCTGCCGAGCAGCGCGCGCCTTGCGATCATTCCTGTCGTTTCCTCATCTGGCCCCTTTTCGGGACCGTTATGCCTTACCGTAGCCGCCGCCGCCGGGCGTTTCCATCAGCACTTCGTCGGTGGCCGCCATCGCCATCTTGCGCGCCTCGTTCACCGGCTTGCCGTTCACCAGGAAGCGTCCGGGGAGCCCATCGCCACCGCCTTCCAGCCCTTCCGGGCCGAGGTCGGTGCGGCTGGCGACCACGTTCAGCAGCCACGGATCGTTGGTCCGCATCCGGTAGCCGATGATCTGGCCATCCCCGCCGGGCATACGCCCCGCGCCACCCGATCCGCGGCGAAGCTCCTTGCGCGTAAAGACAATGGGCATCGCCGCTTCCAGCACCTCCACCGGCACCGCCGCGACGCCCGTAGGGTAGCAGGTGGCAGAAAGGCCGGGCTTCTCCCGCCGCGCGCCCGTGCCGCCGGAGTAGTTGAACATCGAGGAGGTGAAGGGCTGGCCCTCATCATCCCGGCCCTGGATCTGGATGGTCCAGACGGCGCCCGAACCCTCCGCCAGCACGCGATCCGGCATCACCTGGTGCAGCGCCTTCAGCACGGGGAAGGGAACATACATGCCGACCACGTGCCGCGCATTCACCGGCGCGGGGTAGCGGCAGTTCACGATGCTACCCTCCGGCGCGCGGACCTTCACCGGGAAGAGGCTGCCGAAATTGTTGGGCAGATCGGGATCGAGGCAGGCGCGCACGGCGAAATTCGCATAGGCCGCGGTGTAGTTCAGCACGACGTTGATGCCGATCGGCGCTTCCGGCGAAGACCCCGTGAAGTCGATGACGAGTTCGCCGGCATCGGTATCCACCGTCACCGCCGCCTTCAGCGTCACCTTCAGCCCGCCGGGGACATCGAAGATGCTCTCGCCATGGAAGGTGCCGGGCGTCAGCTTGCGGATGCTCTCCCGCGTCGCCTCCTCCGATCGTCCGATGATGGCGTCCGACAGCGCCTCGATGTTATCGAAGCCGGTGCGGTCGCACAGCGCGTTCAGGCGCTCCGCCCCCACGCGCCCCGCCGCCACCTGCGCGGCCAGGTCGCCCGCGACATGGTCGGGGGTGCGGACATTGCGGCGGATGATGTCGAAGAGCAGGGCGTTGGCGACGCCCTTCTCATAGAGCTTCGCCAGCGGAATCCAGAGCCCTTCCTCATGCACGTCCCGCGCGCCAGCGCCGACGCCGTAGCCGCCGATATCGGTGTGGTGGATGGTGCTGCCGAAGAAGCCGATGCAGGAGCCGCCCCGAAACACAGGCGTCATCACCGTGATGTCGAAGAAATGCCCCGCGGAAAGCCAGGGATCATTGGTGATCAGCACATCGCCGGGGGAGAGCGCATCGGGCGGGAAGGCACGGACAAAGTGCTGGCCGGCGGCGGCCAGGCTGTTGATGTGGCCGGGCGTACCGGTGACGGCCTGCGCCACCATCCGCCCGCGCCGGTCGAACAGCGCGGTGGCGAGGTCCCCCGCCTCCCGCACGATGGGGCTGAAAGCGATGCGCTGCAGCGCGCGCGCCTGCTCCGTGACGGTGGCGATCAGGTTGGACCACTGAATTTCGAGAGCGATGCCGTCCAGGGAGGTACTCATTGCACGCGCTCCGCGACCACGGCGCCGGTGGGGTGCACGCTGGCCGTCCAGCCGCGCAGCACCACCAGCGTGGTCTCCCGTTCCTCGATGATGACAGGGCCTTCGATCTTCTGGCCGACGGCGATGGCTCCGCGGTCATAGACCGGCACCATCGGCACCCCGGGCTCCACCGCGACCTGGCGATGGGTGCGCGGGTTGGCCGGCGTGCCGCCTGGCATGGGGGAGGGGCTGGCGACGGGCAGGGGGCCGCGCGCGGCCAGGCGCCAGGTCACGACCTCGATCGGGACATCGGGCAGGCGGATGCCGTAGAGGGCTTCGTAGGCTTGCTCGAAGGCTTCGCGCAGCGCCGCGGCATCGGCGCCATCCAGCACCGCGAGCGGCACCTCGGTGGTGACTTCGTTCTGTTGGCCGCGATACCGGCAATCCACGCCGAGCTCGAGCGTCGCATCCGCCGCATCCACGCCCGCTTCCGCCAGCGCCGCGCGACCCTCATCCGCCATGCCGCCGACCAGGGCGCGGACGCCTTCCCAGTCCAGCGTGGCCAGCGGCGACAAGGCGGATCGCACCAGGTCAAGCCGCACCGGGGAGACGAGCGTGCCGAAGGCGGAGAGCACGCTCGCCATCGGCGGGAAGACCAGGTGCCGGCATTCCAGCAGTTCCGCCACGCGGCAGGCATGGACGGGGCCCGCGCCGCCGAAGGCCAGCATCGGCAGGCCGCGCCAATCGATGCCGCGATCGGTCGCATGCGCGCGCGCCGCGCCGGCCATCTGTTCGCAGACTACCTCGAACACCCCGCGCGCTGTTGCGACCGCATCGGTGCCGAGGCGTTCGCCAAGCCGCCCCAGCGCGGCTGCGGCACCCGCCTTGTCCAGCTTCATGTCGCCGCCGAGGAAGCGGTCCGCATCCAGCAGGCCCAGCACCACGTCGCTATCCGTCACCGTGGGCTCCGTGCCCCCACGGCCGTAGCAGACGGGCCCCGGTTCCGACCCAGCGCTGCGCGGCCCGACCTTCAGCAGGCCGAGATTGTCGACGCGCGCGATGGAGCCACCGCCGGCGCCGATCTCGATCATGTCCACGGCGGGGATGGTGATGGGGAAGCCGCTGCCGGGCTTGAAGCGGTAGCGGCGATCGACCTCGAACTCCCCGGCCACCAGCGGCTTGCCGGCATCGATCATGCAGGCCTTGGCCGTGGTGCCGCCCATGTCGAAGGACAGCAGCCGCGGCAGGTGAAGCACATCGGCGAAGTAGCTGGCCGCGAGCGCGCCGGCCGCGGGCCCGCTTTCGATCATCCGCACCGGGAAGGCCCCGGCGATGGAGGTGCCGACCACGCCGCCATTGGACAGCATGATGAGCGGCCGGTTCGGGAAGCCCCGCCGCACCAACTCCGCCGACAATGCCGCCAGGTAGGGCGCGACGATGGGCTGGGTGTAGGCGTTCATCACCGTGGTGGAGGCGCGCGGATACTCGCGGATCTGGGGCGAGACCTCGGAGGACAGGGTGACCTCCATGGAGGGCACCGCCGCCAGGATCGCCGCCCGCGCCGCGCGTTCATTGGCCCCGTTGCGATAGGCGTTGAGCAGGCAGATGCCCACGGCCTTCACGCCATCGGCGGCCATGCGATGCGCCAGCGCCGAGGCTTCCGCCGCATCGACCGGCTTCTCCACCGCGCCGGTCGCCAGCATGCGTTCATCCAGCGTGTAGACCAGGCTGTCCGGCACCAGCGGATCGGGGAATTCGATCTGCGGGTCGAACATGTCGTAGCGATGTTCGTTGCGGATGCTCAGGATATCCCGAAAGCCCTTCGTGGCCAGCAGGGCGGTCGGTGGCCCGCGGCGCTCGATCACGGCATTGGTCACCAGGGTGGTGGCGTGGACCGTCACCTCCGTCACGGCCTCTGGGCCGATGCCCGCCTTGTCCAGCGCCAAATCCACCGCGCGGAAGAACCCCTCCAGCAGGTTGCGATGGGTAGTCAGGGTCTTGTCGGTGGTCGCGCGGCCATCGGCGTGGCGCAGCACCACATCGGTGAAGGTGCCGCCGATATCGACGGCCAGCGAATAGCCGGTGGCGGCGGTCGTGGCCGCCAGGGCGCGCGGCGCGCCCGTCACATCGTCTGGCACCTGGTTTCCTTCCCCGACTGCTTTGCGGGATAATCGTCTCGCATGGCAGGACAGCGTCCTTCTTGTGGAAAGCATGCCGTCATGCCCGGGCCGGCGTCAACCTCAAACCAAAAACCCCTCCGGCGCCGGGCGACGGAGGGGTTTCAGGACGGTCGCGAAGGGGAAGGGCTACCGCTTCCAGACGCGGTCCAGCGGCATGAAGCGGTTCACCAGCACCAGCATCGCCACCGTCATCAGGATGAAGATGGTGCTGATGGCGTTCACCGTGTTCTCCAGGCTGAAGGTGCTCTCTGCATAGATGCGCACCGGCAGGGTCTGGAGGCGCGCCGTGGTCAGGAAGGCCGTCACCGTCACCTCCCCGAAGCTCAGCAGGAAGCCGATGACGCAGGCCACTGCGATGCCCGGGCCAAGCTGCGGCAGGATCACCTTGCGGAAGACGCGCGCGGGCGGCGCGCCGAGGCCGCTTGCCGCTTCCTCCAGCGTCCGGTCGAGCCCCGCGACGGAAGCGCGCAGCAGCGCCAGCATGAAGGGTGCCACCAGCACCACATGCACCGCCAGCACGCCCATGAAGGGCGGCAGCGCCGTGAACCATTGCAGCAGCCGCAACATGCCAAGGCCGATGGCGATGCCCGGCAGCGCGAGCGGCAGCATCAGGGCGGCGCCCAGCACCTCCCGCCCCTTGAAGCCCGCCCGCACGAGGGCGAAGGAGGCGGGCAAGGCGATGGCGAGGGAGATGGCGACGCAGGACAGCGCTAGCTGCACGCTGACCCAGGCGTCCGAGAGATAGCGCTCATTCTGCAGCACCATCCCGTACCACTTCCAGGTGAAGCCGACGAATTGCGCGACCGTCGCCTGCGGCGTGTCATTCACGGAGGCCACGGCCACCAGCAGCAGCGGGAAGATCAGCACGCCGATGGCCAGCACCAGCAGGAAGCGGGAGAGGATGGGCGCCGCGGCCTCCGCCACCATCACCAGCGGCCGGCGAACCCCCGGCGGCATGGACAGCCTCAATCGCGGCGCGCGGCCCGTCACCCAGGGCGTCAGCATCCCGATGCTCCGCCCGATCAGGATCGTGACGACGACCGAGGCGCCGAGCATCATCATCGCGAGTGCGGCGGCGAGGGGGTAGTTCAGGATCTCCATCCCCTCCTTCAGCACCACCATGCCGGAAACCCACACCTTCCGCCCGCCGACCAGCGTGGCGGAGACATAGGCAGTCGATGCCATCAGGAAGGTCACGGTGAGGCCCGCGCGCAGCCCCGGGAGCGACAGCGGCAGGATCACCCGCAGGAACCGCATCGCCGGCCCGGCGCCGAGCCCCGCCGCCGCTTCCTCCAGCCGCTTATCCTGGCCATCCAGCACGTCGTACAAAGCCAGGACCATGTAAGGCAGGAAGACCTGCGTCAGGGAAAGCCCGACAGCGAACCAGCCGAAGAGCAGGTTCGTCGGCGGCAGCCCCAGCGCCTGCCCGATGCCCGACACGATGCCCCTCGGCGCCAGCAGCAGGATGATGCCGAGGGATCGCACCACCACATTGGTCAGCAGCGGCACCAGCACCACCGCGAAGCCCAGCGGCTTCCAGCGCGGCGGCAGGCGCGTCAGCCACAGCGCCAGCGGATAGGCCAGCACGGCTGAGGCCGCTGCCACGCCGAGCCCGAGCCAGATCGTGTTGAGGAAGACCCGCACATAGAAGCGGTCCCCCAGCAGTTCCGCGTATTGCGCGCCCGATGGCGCAAGGGAGAGCGGCGCGAACATCTCGCTGCTCTCCTGCACGGAAAGCAGCGCCACGGCACCGAGCGGCGCGGCGAAGGCGGCCAGCAGCCACAGCCCGTAGGGCAGGGCGAGCCAGCCGGCCCGCGGAGAGGAATTCATGCGCCGTCCCGTGTGCCCGTGTCAGCAGTCCAGCGTCAGCCCGCGATCTCACGCGTGAAGCGGCTGGACCAGCGGGGCTGGTTCGCGATGACCAGATCCCAGTTGAAATCCACCAGCTTGTTCACCGCGGCCTCGCCCAGGATCAGCTTGGCCGCGAGTTCGGGGGCGAAGCTGATGTTCTTGATGGTGGGGGAGTAGTAGATCTCCTCCGCATAGGCGGCCTGGCATTCCGGCGACAGGTGCAGGTTTACGAAGGCCTCGGCCAGCGCCTGGTTGCGCGTGCCGGTGGTGATGCAGGCGACGTTGGTCGCGATGGCCTGGCCCTCGGTGGGGTCGGCGATGACGATGTTGGGGTTGCGCGTTTCCGCATACTTCCGGGTGAAGCTGCCGAATTCGACGCTGGCCGCGCCCACATCCTGGTCGAACATGCCGTACAGCTGGTCCTGGCTGCCCTGGATGGCGGCAAAGGGGCGCAGGCGCGCGATGTTGGTGAAGGCGGGGTCGATGTTGCTCTCGCTGCCGCCCCAGACCTTGGCGGCCATCAGCAGGGCGGAGGTGCCCTGCGCGCCCGGATAGGTCGGCCAGATCACCTTGCCCTTCAAATCGTCACGCCAGAAGTCGCGCCAGGAGGTCATGGGCGCGGCCACCTTGCGGCGGTCATAGACGATGGTGACGGGGTTGAAGGCGACGCCGTAGCCACCGAGCTTGGCGATGTCATAAAGATTGGCAAAGTTAGGGATGTTGTCACTCGCGGTGGCGGGAAGTGTCACGCCATCCTTCACGGCCTGCCTGCTTTCGAAGATGTTCAGGTAGAGCAGGTCGAAAGATGGACGGCCCCGCTCGGCATAGGCTCGCGCTCGCCGTTCAGGGGTGCCGCCAAGCACATAGTTGATCTTGACGCCGTATCGCTGCTCAAGAGGTCTAGCGCAGAACTGACGCGTAATTCGCTCTTGCGCGCCTCCCCAGATACCCACTGTCAGTTCGTCCCCGCGACGAATGATCGGCGCGGGAGTACGGAAGAAAAAGTAAGCACCACCTACTGCTGCGGCGCCGGCAGCGATCGAGGCGCCAATAACCGTGCGACGATTCATTGAACGCTTCCTTCAGTGGAAAAATCCTCGATCCACGACACCGCTTCCGGCGGCGCGGCGAGGGTGACGTCGGTGCCTGGTGCGATGGCGGGCTCGGCGGAGGGGCGGTGGACCCTGATCTGCCGGCTGCCGACCGCAACCTCGTAATGGATGCTGTCATCAAGGCGCGTCGCCGCCGTGACCACCGCCGGCAGCGCCAGGCGGTTGTAGGGCAGGGGCCCGCGCGGCAGTTCGGCCTCCCGCGCCGGCAGCAGCCAGAGGCGCGCGGCGCGCAGCACCAGGTGGCTCGGCCGTTCGGGCGCATCCTCCGGCAGGGGCAGTGCGGTGCCGTCCTCCAGCACGAAATGCCCATCGGCAGCACGGCCAGCCAGCACGGTGCGGGCGCCGAGGAAACCCGCGGTGAAGAGATGCTGCGGCCGTTCCGTGAGCTCCGCCGGCGAGGCGCATTCGACGATGCGGCCCCGATCCATGACGGCAACGCGGTCGGCCAGCGCCAGCGCTTCCTCCTGGTCATGCGTCACGAACAGGGTGGTGATCCCGGCGGCGGCGCGTAGCCGTGCGATCTCCTCCCGCATCTCCACGCGCAGCCCGGCATCGAGGTTCGACAGCGGCTCGTCCAGCAGCAGCAGGTCGGGGCGGATCACCAATGCCCTTGCCAGGGCCACGCGCTGCTGCTGGCCGCCCGACATGCGCGCGGGGTAGCGGTCCGCCAGATGCGCCAGGCCCACCATGGAAAGCGCCTCCGCCACCCGCTTGTCGCGTTCGGCGCGAGAGACGTCGCGCATCTCCAGCCCGAAGCCCACATTGTCCGCCGCCGTCATGTGCGGGAACAGCGCGTAGTTCTGGAACACCATGCCGATCTGGCGGCGATGCGGGGGCGACCGCTCGATCGACTTGCCGTCGAGCTGGATGCGCCCCTCATCCGGCATGATGAAGCCGGCCACCAGGCGCAGCGTGGTCGTCTTGCCGCAGCCGGAGGGACCTAGAAGGGCGATGCACTCGCCCCGTTCGACGGCAAGCGAGACGCCATCGACGGCGGCCTGGCTTCCATAGCGCTTCGTGAGGCGGTCGAGGCGGAGGTGGGGGGCGTTTTCTGGCACGGCGGGACTGTAGGCAAAGGCGGGGCGCCGGCGCCATGCCCGTGCGGCGCGGAAAGACGGGGGCGCAGGTCGGCTGCCCTGTATTGGTTGCCTAAATTTTCCGCGACTGCCCGCTTTCGCATCGGTGCCCGCTTGGTCTATGCCTGCCCGCGCTTCATGGGCCCTGGCATGGGCCTTGCTGACTTCCGGCCATGCACCCTTCTAGGGGGGCGAACCGCCGCGAGTCGGCGGCAACCGGGATGCGGAAGAAAGGGATCGGCGGATGCGGACGAGGTATCGGATGGAGCGGCGGGCGCTGCTCACGGGAGGCACGGCCTTCACCCTGGCCGCGGTCGCCGGGGCCCGCGTGCCCCTGGCGCAGACGCTGGACCGCGTGTCTTTCCAGACCAACTGGCGCGCCCAGGCTGAACATGGCGGGTACTATCACGCCGTCGCCTCGGGCATCTATCGCCGGCACGGCATCGAGTGCGAGATCCGCATGGGCGGGCCGCAGCAGAACCCGTCCCAGCTTCTGCTGGCCGGCCGTGTGGACTTCATCATGTCCAACGGCTTCCAGGCGCTGAACTATGTGCGGGAAAACCTGCCCTTCCTGACGATCGGCGCCATCATGCAGAAGGATCCGCAGATCCTGATGACGCATGAGGGCAACGGCATCAATTCCTTCGAGGACATGCGTGGCCGCCCGGTCCTGATCGGCGCTTCAGGCCGTGTCACCTACTGGCCCTTCCTGCGCCGGCGCTTCGGCTTCACGGATGAACAGATCCGTCCCTACACGTTCAATGTCGGCCCCTTCCTGGCAGACCGCATGGCGATCCAGCAGGGCTTCGTGTCGTCGGAACCCTTCGCCGCCATCCAGGCTGGCGCGCGGCCGAAGGTCTTCCTGATCGCCGATGCCGGCTACAACAACTACAACACCACCATCGACGTCAGCCGCCGCATGGCGACGGAACGCCGGGACCTGGTGCAGCGCTTCGTCAATGCCACGATGGAAGGCTGGACCCAGTACATCACGGGCCAGAACATCGCCGCGGCCAATGCCCTCATCAAGCGCGACAACCCCGACATGGACGACGCCAAGATCGCCTATGCGATCCAGGTGATGAACAGCAACGGCATCGTCATGTCCGGCGATGCGCTGACGCTGGGCTGCGGCGCCATGACCGATGCGCGCTGGCAGTCATTCTATGAGGGGATGCGGGATGTCGGCCTCTACCCCGCCGGCATGGATTTCCAGCGCGCCTACAGCCTGGACTTCGTCAACAAGCGCGTCGGTCTTGCCTGACATGGATGTTGGCGTGGGGGCGCCCGTCGTCTCGCTGGCGGGCGTCACCAAGCGCTACGCCAACGGGACGCTCGCGGTCAGGGGCGTGGACATGGCCATCGGGCAGGGGGATTTCGTCTCCCTGCTCGGCCCTTCGGGCTGCGGCAAATCCACCGTGCTGCGCATGATGGCGGGCCTCATCCCGCCGAGTGCGGGCCGGATCGAGATGGCGTCGGGCGGCCACGCCACCGGCGATGTCGGCTTCGTTTTCCAGGAGCCGACCCTCGCCCCCTGGTCCAACGCGCTGAAGAACGTGATGCTGCCGCTGCGCCTGGCCGGCGTGGCGAAGCCGGAGGCCGAGGCGCGTGCCGCCGCGGCGCTGGCATCGGTGGGCCTGGCGGGGTTCGAGAAATCCTACCCCCGCGCCCTGTCCGGCGGCATGAAGATGCGCGTCTCCATCGCCCGCGCCCTCGTCACCAAGCCGCGCCTGCTGCTGATGGACGAACCCTTCGCTGCACTCGATGAGATCACGCGCCACAAGCTCAACAACGACCTTCTCACGCTGTGGGAGGCGGAGCGCTTCACCGCCATCTTCGTTACCCATTCGGTGTTCGAGAGCGTCTACCTCTCCCGCCGCATCGTCGTCATGGCCGCGCGGCCCGGTCGCGTGGTGGAGGACCTCTCCGTGGATGCCCCCTATCCCCGAGGCGAGGTGTTCCGCACCTCCGCCATCTACGCCGCCCATTGCCGCGACATCTCCGCGGCCCTGTCCCGGGCGATGGGCGAATGAGCGTCGTCCTCTCCTCCAACGAAGCGGCGACGGCGGTCGAGGAGATCGCGGAACGCAAGGTTCTGGGCCTGACGCCGGATGGCTGGCTCCGCATCCTCATGCCGCTGCTGATCGGGCTGCTGGCACTGGGCGGCTGGGAATGGGCGGTGCGGGCGAAGGAGATCCCCTCCTACATCCTGCCTGGGCCCATCGAGATCGGCCGCACGCTGATGACGGATTGGGGCACGCTGTCGGGGTCGCTGCTGATCACGCTGCAGATCACCTTCGCCGCGCTGACGGTGGCGGCGGTGCTGGGGCTGGCGCTGGCGGTGCTGTTCGCGCAATCCCGCATCATCGAATTGTCGCTGTTCCCCTATGCCGTGATCCTGCAGGTCACGCCCATCGTCGCCATCGCGCCGCTGATCTTCATCTGGGTGGATGACATCCGGATCGCGCTGCTGATCTGCGCGTGGATCGTCGCCTTCTTCCCGATCCTGTCGAACACCACGCTCGGCCTGAACAGCGCTGACCACAATCTGGTGGATCTGTTCCGGCTGTATCGCGCCAATCGCTGGCAGGTGCTGCGCTACCTCCGCCTGCCCACCGCGATGCCCTATTTCCTCGCGGGGCTGCGCATCTCGGGCGGGCTCGCGCTGATCGGCGCCATCGTCGCGGAATTCGTGGCGGGCACGGGTGGGCGGGAATCGGGCCTCGCCTATCGCATCCTGGAAGCGGGCTACCAGTTGAAGATCCCGCGGATGTTCGCCTCCCTGGTGCTCATCTCCGTCACCGGCATCGCCATCTTCCTGGCGCTCAGCCTCATCTCCCATCTCTCGCTGCGCCACTGGCACGAAAGCGCGATGAAGGAACGCAAGTAGTGAAGACCTCCCTGCTTGATGCCGGCAGCCGCTTCTGGCTGCTGGATGCCCGCGTGCCTGCCTCCCTGCTGGCCGAACCCGTCGGCGCGGTGGAAGCCGATGACCTCTGCCGCGTCGACATCCGCATCGAGGACGGGCGCATCGCGGCCGTAGTGCCGCAGGGGCAGGGGGGTGCGGAGGGCATCGACCTTCGCGGCGGCCAAGTCTGGCCGGGCTTCGTCGATGCCCACACGCATCTCGACAAGGGCCATATCTGGCCGCGGTCGCGCAATGCGGACGGCACCTTCGCCGGCGCCATCAACGCCGTCATGGCCGACCGCACCAAGGCCTGGAGCCCGGATGACGTCGCCGCGCGCGCCGATTTCTCGCTCCGCTGCGCCTATGCGCATGGCACGGTGGCCATCCGCACCCACCTCGACACCTACATGCCGCATGGCGCCGGCACGTGGCGCGTCTTCCGCAAGCTGCGGGACGATTGGGCCGGGCGCATCGCTCTGCAGATGACCTCCATCTGCCCGCTGGACCGCTTCCGGGGCGATGATGGCGCGGCGCTGGCCGACATGGTGGCGGATGCGGGCGGCGTGCTCGGCATGGTCACGCGCCATTCCGGCGGCATCCATGACGACCTGCCCGAGGGATTCCAGGAGGAACTGGACCACTTCTTCTCCCTCGCCGAGGCGCGTGGCCTCGACCTCGACCTTCATGTGGACGAGAGCGGGGAGACGGGCGCGCGAGCGCTGCGGGAGATCGCGCTGACCGCGCTGAAGCGTGGCTTCAAGGGTCGCATCCAGGCCGGCCATTGCTGTTCGCTGTCCATCCAGCCGGAGGATTTCGCGAAGGAGACGATCGCCCGCGTGGCGGAGGCCGGGATCGACATCGTCGTCCTGCCGATGTGCAACATGTATCTCCAGGACCGCGTGCCCAGCCGCACACCCCGCTGGCGCGGCGTCACCCTTGTGCATGAGATGCGCGCCGCCGGCATCCGCGTCTCCGTCGCATCCGACAACACGCGCGACCCGTTCTACGCCTATGGCGACCTCGACATGGCGGAAGTGTTCCGGGAGGCGACGCGCATCCTCCACCTCGACCACCCCTTCACGGATTGGCACCGCGCGGCCGCGGCCGCCCCGGCGGAGGCGATGCAGATCAGCACCACGCATGGCCGCATCCGCCCCGGCGCCACCGCCGATCTGGTGCTGTTCTCCGCCCGCTTCATGACGGAATTGCTGTCCCGTCCGCAATCCGATCGCATCGTGCTGCGCGCGGGAAAGGTGCTGGAGGCAACGGCGCCGGATTGGCGGGAACTGGATGCGATCGTGGGTCTCTGACCTACCAGCGCCGGAAATGCGCGCGGGTGCGGGCGACGAAGCTTTCGCATTCCGCGCGCGTTCGCTGGTCCATCCGGGTCAGCGTAATCCACTCCACCTTGCAGTCCTTCGCGCAGAGCCGCCGGATGCCGCGGCCCATCAGCTTCCGGTCGATGCGGCCGATGTACCAGAGCAGCCAGGTGGGAGACCCGTAGGTGGTCACCACCGCGATCCGCTTGATGTTGGTCAGCAGCGGCTCGATCGCGCCTTCGCCAATCTTGAAGGCCACGCCCGGCGCCCAGACGCGGTCGAACCAGCCCTTGATCATCGCGGGCATGCCGTACCACCAGGTCGGATACACCAGCACCAGCGCATCCGCGGCCCTCAGGCTCTCCACATGGTCCGCGACCGCGGCGCAATTGTCCGGGACGTCGTGATAGACGCCGCGCTCCTCCGCGCTGAGGACGGGGTCGAACCCCTCCGCATAGAGGTCCCGCACCTCCACCACATGCCCGGCCGCTTCCAGCGATTCGCGCGCGGCGTCGCGCAGCGCGGTGTTCAGGCTGTCCGCCCGTGGGTGGCTGTGCACCAGCAGGATGCGCATCGTGATTGTCCCGGTTCTTTCGGCGCGGGATGTGCAACAATCAGTGCCCCCGTCGCAAGCTTTTCCCAGTCGTAGGCTTTTCAAGGAACGACGTTGCATGATGGCCGCCCCCGTCCTGTCCCGCCGCGCCGCGGACCTCCGCGGCTTCCGCATCGCGCCCGGTGACAGCAACTACTTCGCATGTCTCTTCGATCCCGTGGCGGATGGCGTGACCTTCACCCTGGTCGTGGAGATCTTCGAACCCGGTGGCCGCACGCCCCCCAACACCCACAGCGCGGCGGAGGAATGCTTTTTCGTCCTCGCGGGCTCCGGCAAGGCCTATGCGGACGGTGTCGAGATGCCTGTCGGCCCCGGTGATTGCTTCGTGCTGCGTCCGGGGACGGAACATGTCGTGGTGAACGACACGCAGGAAAAGCTCTATTGCCTGACGATGATGACGCCGAACGAAGGCTTCGCGGAGTTGATCCGCAACGGCACGCCGGTGGAACTCGGCGCGGACGACATCGCCATCATCGCGGGGCGCCGCTGATGCGCATCCACTACCTCTATGCCCATCCGCTGGAAGACAGTTTCCACGCCGCCATCAGCCGCGCCGCGCGGGACGGGCTGCACGATGCCGGCCACCAGGTGGATTTCTGCGACCTCTACGCCGAAGGCTTCAACCCGGTCCTGAGCGCCACGGAACGCCGCGGCTACCACGAGGTGCCGGCGAACCAGGAACCCGTGGCGGATTACGTCCGGCGCCTGATGGAAGCCGAGGCCCTGGTCCTGTCCTTCCCCACCTGGTGCTTCGGCCTGCCGGCCATCCTCAAGGGCTGGATGGACCGCGTGATGCTGCCCGGCGTGTCCTTCAAGCTGGAGGATGGCGTCGCCTCCCCCAACCTGCTGCACATCAGGAAGGTTGCGGGCATCAGCACTTATGGCCGCCCGCGCTGGACTGCGATGATGATGGGCGATCCGCCGCGCAAGATCGTCACGCGCTATTTCCGCGTCGTCAGCGCCGGGCGTGCGGCGGTGCAGTACCACGCCCTCTACGACATGAACCGCGCCACCGAACACCAGCGCGCGAGCTTCCTGTCCCGGGTGAGGCGGGAAATGGCCGCCTTCTGAAATACTCTTGCCCTTCACCGATTCCTGGCCAATGTAGCCGCAATCGGTTGCATCGGGAGGGAACCATGATCGGACGCAGGCTGCTATTGGGCGCGGCGGGGTTGCTCGCGGCGCCATCCATCGCTTCGGCGCAGGCCGCCTGGCCGAACCGGCCGGTGAAGATCGTGGTGCCCTTCGGCCTCGGCGGCTCCGCCGATGTCGCGGCGCGCTTCCTGGGCGAACAGCTGCAGCAATCCCTCGGCCAGCCCTTCGTGATCGAGAACCGGCCCGGCGCCGGCGCCGTGATCGGCACCGACCTGGTCGTGAAATCGCCGGCGGATGGCTACACGCTGCTGCTGATGTCCAACACCCACACGGCGAATGAGACGCTGCTGCCCCAGCGCCCCTACCAGCTGATGCGCGATCTGGCACCGGTCGCGGCCATCAACGTCGCCTACCACGTGCTGGCCGTGCATCCTTCCGTCCCGGCGACCACGGTGCCGGAACTGATCGCGCTGCTGCGCGCGAACCCCGGGCGCTACGACTACGCCTCCTCCGGCCCTGGCACGCCCTATCACGTGGCGGGGGAAGTGTTCCTGGCGATGGCCGGCGTCCAGGCGCAGCACGTGCCCTTCAGGGGCTCGAACGAGGCACGCACGGCGCTGATCGGCGGCCAGGTGCCCATCATGTTCGACGCCATCCCGACCATGCGCGAACAGGTCGCGGGCGGCCGCGTCCGCGCGCTTGGCACCACGGGGCCGACCCGCAGCCCGCTGATGCCGGATGTGCCCGCGGTGGCGGAAGCGCTGCCGGGCTATGAGGCCTCCATCTGGCTCGGCTTGATGGCGCCCGTCGCGCTGCCGCAGCCGATCAAGGAGAGGCTGAACGCGGAGGTGAACCGCATCCTCGCGCTGCCGGCCACGCAGGAGTCGCAGGCCCGCGCGGGCGCGGCGCCGATGCCCATGTCCATCTCGGATTTCGATGCCTTCATGCGCCGCGACATCACCCGTCAGGCGGAGTTCATCCGCATGGCGCGCATGACGCCGACGTGACGGTCGCCTTCACCCTGAACGGCGCGGCGGTGGCCGCGCCGATCGAGGATGATGCGCCGCTGCTGGCCGCGCTGCGCGGGCCGCTCGGGCTGAGTGGCACGCGTTATGGCTGTGGGGCGGAGCAATGCGGCGCCTGCCTGGTGCTGGTCGATGGCCAGCCCGCGTATGCCTGCACGCTGCACAGCGGCGCCGTCGCGGGCCGTTCCGTGACGACGGTGGAAGGTCTCGGCACGCCGGACGCGCCGCATGCCTTGCAGGCGGCGTTTCTCGAACTCCAGGCAGGGCAATGCGGCTTCTGCCTCTCCGGCATCCTGCTCCGCGCCTCCGTCCTCCTGCGCGACAACCCCGCGCCGACGGAGGATGATGTGCGCGTGGCGCTCGATCCGCATCTCTGCCGCTGCGGCAGCCACAACCGCATCATCCGCGCCGTGCTGCGCGCGGCGGCCCAGGGGAATGGCATGGGGCAGCCCGCATGAACCTCGCCTTCCGCAACGCCGTGCAGGGCGGCGACGACAAGCCGAAGCTCCCCGGCAGCCTGCATGTGAACCGGCGGCTGGATCAATGGCTGTCCATCCAGCCCGAGGGCACCGTCACCATCACGCCGGGGAAGGTGGAACTGGGGCAGGGGATCCTCACGGCGCTGTCCCAGATCGCGGCGGAGGAGCTGGATGTAGCCCTGCCGCGCATCGTGGTGCGCCCGGCCTCCACGCCCAGCAGCCCGGATGAGGCGGTGACCAGCGGCAGCCTCTCCGTCCAGGAATCCGGCATGGCGCTGCGCCATGCCTGCGCGGAGGCACGCGGCATTTTTGTCGGTGTCATCGCCCAGCGGACGGGCGTCTCCCGGGACGAAATCGCCGTGCAGGACGGCGATTTCGTCGCCCCCGATGGCCGCGTGATCGGCTCCTACTGGTCCATGGCCGATGCGGCGCTGCTGGATCTGGAGGCAACGCCGGGCGACCGCGCCAAGCCCGCGAGCGCGCGCCGAATCACCGGCACCTCCGCACCCCGGCTTGACCTCCCCGCGAAAATCTTCGGCCAGCCGCGCTTCGTCCATGACATGCGCCTGCCTGGCATGCTGCATGCCCGCATGGTGCGCCCCGCCGCGCGCGGTGCGACGCTCGCCGCGCTGCGCGAAGGCCCGCTGCCCGGCGGCGCCGCCATCTTCCGCAGCGGCAGCGTCCTTGCCGCCGTCGCCGCGCAGGAACACCACGCCGAAGCCGCCGCAACCCGCCTTGCCAGCCGCGCTACCTGGGATGCGACGGACACGCTGCCGGAGGAGCACGCGATCGCGGCCTGGATGGAAGCCGCGCCGCGCGAGGATTCCTCCGTGCTGGAACGTGCTGCCGAAACGCCCGAGCCCGCGCGTCGGATCACGCGCCGCTTCTTCCGCCCCTTCATCACCCACGGATCGATCGGTACAAGCTGCGCCATCGCCATCTGGGATGGCGAACAGGTGGAAATCTGGTGTCACAGCCAGGGCATCTACAATCTGCGCGCGGACCTGACCAAGGCGCTGCGGATGCCGGCCGAGGCCATCCTCATCCACCACATGGAGGGCGCCGGTTGCTACGGCCACAACGGCGCGGATGACGTCGCCCTCGATGCCGCCCTCATTGCCCGCGCGCATCCCGGCACGCCGATCCGCGTGCTGTGGTCCCGCGCCGAGGAACTCGCCTGGGGCCCCGCATCGCCGGCCATGATCGTGGATGTGGCGGCCGAGGCCGATGAGGCCGGGACATTGCTGCGGTGGTCGCAGAAGGTGCTGTCCAACGGCCATTCCGGTCGCCCCGGCCGCGGCGCGCTGCCGACCTTGCTGGCCGCGTCGATGATGGAAGACGGTTTCGCGGTTCCGCCCGCCATCAATCCGCCGCTCGCCGGCGGTGGCGGTGCGCAGCGCAACGCCGTGCCGCCCTATCGCGTGCCGGCGCTGACCGTCGACATGGCCCGCATCACCGCCATGCCGCTGCGCACTTCGGCACTCCGCGGTCTCGGCGCGCTGGTGAATGTCTGGGCGATCGAGAGCGTGATGGACGAACTCGCCGCGCAGGCGGGGGAGGACCCTCTCGCCCATCGCCTCCGCCACCTCGACGACGCTCGGTCCCGCGATGTCCTGGCGCGCGCTGCTGCCATGGCGGATTGGCCGAACCGCGTGAAGCGGGACGGCATCGGCATGGGCCTCGCCGTGTCACGCTATAAGGGTAGCGGCGCCTGGTGTGCCGCCGTCGCGGAGATCGAGGCCGGGGAGACTATCCGCTGCCGCCGCCTCTGGCTCGCCGCCGATGTGGGGGAGGTCGTGAACCCCGACGGGTCGCTGAACCAGATCGAGGGCGGCGCCATCCAGGCTACCTCGCTCTGCCTGCTGGAAGCCGTGCGGCACGATGCGCGCAACGTCACCTCGGATTCCTGGGAAACCTACCCGATCCTCCGCTTTACCGATGTGCCGCGCGTCCAGGCCGAACTCATCGCGCGGCCGGAAGCGCCCCCGCTCGGCGCTGGTGAATGCAGCCTAGGCCCCGTCATCGCCGCGATTGCCAATGCCATCGCTGATGCGCTTGACGTCCGTGTTACGCGCTGGCCCTTCACGCCCGAGAATATCGCCCGCGCCATGGATGATGCATGACCCAGCTTTCCCTCGCCTGCACGCTGACCGATCGCACCCGCGCCGTGGTGGAAGGGCGCATCAAGGTCGAGGGCTTCGACATCGCCTTCACGCCGGGGGAGCCGGAGGACCTGTTCCGCATCGCCATGCGGGAGGCCCGCTATGACATCACGGAGATGTCGATGGGCAGCCACATCCTCTCCGTCGCGCGCGGTGACAGCCGCTATATCGGCGTGCCCGTCTTCCCGTCCCGCGCCTTCCGCCATTCCGCCATCTACATCCGTACCGATCGCGGCATCACCGGGCCGAAGGACCTGGCAGGCCGCGTCATCGGCCTGCCGGAATACCAGCAGACCGCGGCGGTCTGGGTGCGCGGCGTGCTGCGCGAACACTATGGCGTGGACCTGTCCGGCATCACCTGGAAAGTCGCGGGGGAACGGACGCCCATCGTGTTGCCGCCCCACATCCGCAAGGAAAGCATCGCGGAGGGCCAGACGCTGGACGCCATGCTGGCCGCCGGTGAGATCGATGCAGTCATCGCCCCCCGCCCGCCTGCCTGCTTCGTGAACCAGACGGCGCCCGTCGCCCGCCTGTTCCCGGATTTCCGAACGCATGAGGAAGCCTACTACACCGCGACCGGCTTCTTCCCGATCATGCATTGCATCGCCATCCGGCGCGACGTCGCGGCGGCCAACCCCGGCCTGGCCATGGCGCTGTTCAACGCCTTCAGCGCCGCCAAGGCCCATGCGCTGGCGGAAGCCGCGATGGTGAATGTGCTGCGCGTCTCCATCCCCTGGATTGCATCGGAAGTCGCGAAGCAGACCGAATTCATGGGCGGCGACCCCTGGCCCTATGGGTTCCAGCGCAACCGGGCGGAGATGGCGGCGATGTGCCGCTTCTCCGCCGCCGATGGCCTGACTTCCCAGGACGTCCAGCCGGAGGCACTCTTCCACGAGACGACGCACGGCGTCTGAGCGCCGGCTCAACTCGGGAGGATAGTCCATGGTCCGGATCAACCGACGCGCGCTGCTTGGCGCCGCCGCGGTGCTTGCCGCGCCGCGTCTTGCCAGCGCCCAGTCCAACACCATCCGCATCGTCGTGCCCTTCGGCCCGGGCGGCTCCACCGACGCCGTGGCGCGGCTGGTGGCACCCGGCGTCGGCGCCAGGCTCGGCGCGACGGTGGTGGTGGAAAACCGCTCCGGCGCCGCCGGCTCCATCGGGGCGGATATTGTCGCCAAGGCACGGCCCGATGGCCTGACCTGGATGCTGACCTTCGACAGCCACGCGACCATCCCGGCCCTGCTGCGCACGCCGCCCCTGAATGTGCTGACTGACCTCGATCCCGTCATGCTGATCGGCGGTTCGCCCTATGCCGTCGCCTGCAAGCCGGACAAGCCCTTCCGCACCATGGCGGATGCGGTGGCGCGGGCGAAGGCGCAGCGGGACAGCGTCTCCTACGGCTCCACCGGCAACGGCACCATCGGCCACCTCACCATGATCCAACTCGGCGACCGGGAAGGCACGAGCTTCCAGCACGTCCCCTATCGCAGCGGCGGCCTGGCGGTGAACGATGCCGTCGCCGGCCATGTGGACATGATGATCGGCAGCGCCGCCCTCATGCTGCCGCACATCAGCGGCGGGTCGCTGCGCCCCCTGATGCAGTTCGGCCCGGCGCGCCTGGCCGGCCTGCCGGATACGCCGACCTCCGCCGAGGCGGGCTACCAGGGGCTGGAGGCCGAGGCCTGGTGGGGCGTCTGGGGCCCGCGCGGCACGCCGCCCGCCATGATCGCCGCCATGAACGCCGCGCTCCGCGAAGCCTTGTCGGAAGAACGCGCCCGCCGTGTGATGACGGAAACCCAGCAGGCCCGCCTTGTGCTCTCCTCGCCCGAGGAACTGCGGACCTTCTTCGCCCGCCAGGTCGAAACCTGGGGCGCCATCGTGCGCGCCAACAACATCCAGCCGGACTGAACACCGCCATGTCCTTCGACCGCCCCGCCTTCGACAGGTTGGCTGCCGATGTGCTCGCCCGCTTCGCGAAGCTGCCTTCCTCCTGCATCTCGGATGCCTGCGACAAGCTTGGCATCCCGGGCCAGGTGGATGGGCTGAAGCCCATGCTGCAGGGCGCGCGCATCTGCGGCCAGGCGGTCACGCTGCGCTACCTGCCGATGGGCCCGGCCGGCGGCACGGTGGGGGATTTCCTCCACCTGGCCGACAAGGGCGACGTCATCGTCATCGACAATCGCGGCCGCATTGACTGCACCGTCTGGGGCAACATCCTGACGGAGGCCGCGAAGGCCAAGGGCATCGCCGGCACGGTGATCGAGGGCGTGAACCGCGACGTCACCGAAAGCCGCGAATACGGCTACCCCATCTGGTCCCGCGCCAACCATTCCCGTACCGGCAAGGACCGCGTGGCGCTGGATGCGACCAACGTGCCCGTCGTGCTCGGCCATGTCCGCGTCGATCCGGGCGACGTCATCTGCGCCGATGACAGCTGCGTCGTCTGCGTGCCGCTATCCCGCGCCATGGATGTGCTGGGCATTGCGGAATCGATCGACGCGAAGGAGGAACTGATCCTTCGCGACATCCGCGCGGGCGTTGACCTGGCGGAGGCACGGAAGCGGCACGGGTATTACGCGTTGCAGACGCCGGGGAAGGCGTAAGGGCGGGGCGCCGCCCCCGCACCCCCGCCGGGGGGCGTGGCGCCCCCCGGGCCCCGCCTTCAATGGCGGCGGATCAACAAGGTCGTCACGCCGTCGCGATAACGCGGCACGCCAACCTGGAGAAAGCCCAGCTTCGCCGCGACGCGCAGCGAACCCGTATGGGCGGGATCGATGATGCAGAAGCAGTCGCGGCCGAGCCATGCCAGCGCCGCCCCCGCGGCCTCCGTCGCCAGGCCCCTGCCATGCGCGGCAGGGGCCAGCACCCAACCGATCTCCGGCAGGGCAGGGGGCGCGGGGTCCAGCGGTCGGTGGAAATCCGCGAAGCCGACATCGCCGAGATAGGCGCCGGTTTCGCGATCCTCCACCGCCCAATAGCCGAAGCCCAGCAATCGCCAGAGCCCGGCATAGCGCAGCAGCCGCGCCCAACTTTCCTCCCGCGTCGCGGGCCGGCCGCCGATGAAGCGGGTCACCTCGGGGTCCGCCCACAACGCGGCCAGCGCCTCGAAATCCTCGACGGTATGCGGGCGCAGGCGCAGCCGCGGCGTTTCCAGCACCGGGATCACACCCCGGCCCGCCGCAGCAATTCGGCGAACAAGGCCTCCCGCGCCGCGCGCCGTGCCTCGAACAGCGCCGCGCCCTGGCCGCGCATCGCGTCGCGATCCACCACGCCGGGCGGCGACAGGCTCGCCCAATTATCCATGATGTCCGGCGTGGCCTCCGGGTGGAACTGTACGGCGATGGCGTTGGGCAGGGCGAAGCACTGCACCGTGCCGGCATCGCGGGCGAGCACGGTGGCCCTGGGCGGCGGGGTGATGACGTCGCCATGCCAGCGTGGCCACACGCCATCCAGGAAGGGTTCCGCGGCTTCCGCATTGCCGATCCAGCCGCGATGGAACACGCCATCGGGGTGCCGCCCCACACTGCCACCGGCGGCCGCCGCCATCATCTGCGCGCCGAAGCAGATACCGATGGCGGGGCGCTGCGCCGCCAGCCGCTTCGCCACCATCGCGCGCTGCGCGTCGATCCAGGGATGGGCCGCGCCCTCATAGACCCCGCGCGGCGAGCCCAGCATCACCACCAGCGCCGCCGCCTGCATCTGCGTGTCCGTCACGTCGCTGCCGGCGACGATCTCCAGCTCATGGCCCTGCGCCCGCAGCCAGTCGCCGAAGGCGCCCTCCGGCGCTGTCTCGCTGTTCCGCACTACCAGGATCTTCATGCAATCCCCCGCGCCGCATCGCGCCTGCGCATCACATGCAGGATCGGCAGCGCCGCCAGCACCATCCACGCCTTGCCCGCCACCTGGCCCGCCATGAAGTCGAGGCTCCCGAAGGCCAGCCACAGGAATACCGCGCTATCCACCACCAGCCCCACTGCGCCGCTCGCCGCGACCGCCAGCAGCAGCCCGCGCTTCTGCAAGGGCGTATAGACGGCGAGGTCTGCCATCTCCGACAACAGGAAAGCCAGGGCGGAGGCGACCACCAACGCCGGTGGCGCCACCAGCGCCGACAGCGCCGCCCCCGCCAGCACCGCGCCGAAGGCCCATCGCACGCCGAGCCGCCGCTGCACCAGGTCCCGCAGCACCAGCGCGAGCCCGATCATCAGCACCCCCGACGGCGCCATCATGCCTGGCGCCACCGGCACCAGGCAGGGCCCGCCCGGCATGCAGACCGTGCCGACATGACCGATCAGCCAATTCGCCGCCGGGATGCACAGCCCGAAGGCCGCGAGGAAGACGAAGCCCTCCGCCCGCGGTGTCATGCCGCGCGCCACTTCTGCCAGCCCCGGGATCGCAGATCGCAGGCCGGGCAATGGCCGCAACCCGCACCCCATTCATGCGGGGTCCGGTCGCCGAGGTAGCAGGAATGGGTGATGGTGCGGATCGCCTCCACCAACCCATCCCCGCCCAATTCCTCCGCCAGGCCCCAGGTCGCGGCCTTGTCCCGCCACATCAGCGGCGTGTGCAGGACGAAGCGCCCCGTGGGACCAGATGCCATTCCGAGGTTCAGCGCCACCTGCAGCGCCTTGATCGTATCGTCCCGGCAATCGGGGTAGCCGGAGTAATCCGTCTCGCACACGCCGGTGACGATGTGCCGCAGCCCGCGCCGGAACGCCAAGGCCGCGGCGAAGGTCAGGAAGATAAGGTTCCGCCCGGGCACGAAGGTGTTGGGCAGCCCGCCCGTCTCCATCTCGATCGCGACATCGCGGGTCAGCGACGTGTCGCTGATCGCGCCCAGCGCATCGATCTTCAGCACGTGGTCCGCGCCAAGCCTGCCGCCCCAGACGGGATGCACTGCGACATGCGCACGGAAGGCGGCACGCGTCTCCAGCTCCACGACATGCCGCTGGCCGTAGTCGAAGCCCAGCGTTTCCACCGTGCCATACCGGTCCAGCGCCCAGGCCAGGCAGGTGGCGCTGTCCTGCCCGCCGGAGAACAGCACCAGCGCCTTTCCATCACCCATCACGCCAGCCTCTCGCTTGCCCATCGCGCACATTCCGCGACGGTTTCATCCGCATCATCGCACAGGCCCTGCGCCGTGGCGCGCAGCGACGCATCGCCGCTGTTGCCGATGGCGACCAGGACGTTGCGCACGAAGCGGTTGCGGCCGATGCGCTTGATCGGGCTGGCGCTGAACAGCGCCCGAAACCCTGCATCGTCCAGCGCCGCCAGTTCCACCAGCCGTGGCGCATCCAGCGCCGCGCGCGGGGCAAAGGCCGGCTCCTCATGCGCCTGGGCGAATTTGTTCCAGGGGCAGACCGCCAGGCAGTCATCGCAGCCATAGATGCGGTTGCCCATCTTCGGCCGAAGCTCATGCGGGATCGGCCCGTGATGCTCGATGGTCAGGTAGGAAATGCAGCGCCTGGCATCCAGCCGATAGGGCGCCGGGAAGGCCTCGGTCGGGCAGGCCCGCAGGCAGGCGTCGCAGCTGCCGCAATGGTCGCGCTCGGCGTCGTCGGGCGCCCCAAGGGGAGACAGGTCGAGCGTCGTGAAGACCTCCGCCAGGAACAACCAGGACCCGAACTGGCGGGAGACCAGGTTGGTATGCTTCCCCTGCCACCCGATCCCCGCCTGCTGCGCCAGCGGCTTTTCCATCACCGGCGCGGTATCCACGAAGACCTTCAGCTCGCTTCCCTTGAAGCGCCCGGCCATCCAGCCGCCGAGTTGCTTGAGCCGCCCCTTCACCAGGTCATGGTAGTCCCGGTTGCGGGCATAGACGCTGATGGTGCCCCGGTCGCGCCAGGCCAGGCTCTCCAGCGGATCATGCTCCGGCCCGTAGTTCAGGCCGAGCGAGATCACGCTCACAGCCTCCGGCCACAGCGCCCTCGGGTCCGCGCGCTGGTCGGCGCGGGCCTCCATCCAGCCCATCGATCCATGGTGTCCCGCGGCCAGGAACGCGCCCAGCCGCTCCCGCGCCTCGGGCGCCAAGGCCGCCCGCGCGAAGCCCACCGCATCGAAGCCCAGCGCCAGCGCGCGGGCCCGTATCGCGTCCCGGGCCTCAGCCCCGCCCACGATACCCCGGCACATCCTGCGGCGGGACCCAGACCCCCGCCGGCACATCCCCCGTTGCGTAGAACACGTCGATCGGGATGCCGCCGCGGGGATACCAGTAGCCGCCGATGCGCAGCCATTCCGGATCCAGTTCCTCCACCAGCCGCCGCGCAATGCCCACCGTGCAGGCCTCGTGGAACGCGCCGTGGTTGCGGAAGGCGGTCAGATAGAGCTTGAGCGACTTGCTCTCCACCAGCCAATCCCGCGGCACATAGTCGATGACGAGATGCGCGAAATCCGGCTGTCCCGTCATGGGACAGAGCGAGGTGAATTCCGGCGCCGTGAAGCGCACGCAATAGCGCTGGCCGGGATGCGGGTTCGGCACACGCTCCAGCACCGCGGCTTCCGGCGTCGCCGGCTGCGCCGTCATGTGGCCGAGCATGGTCAGCCCACTCGTATCCGTCGAAATCGAAGGTCCCGTCACCGCCTGCAATCCACTAGCCTGGAAGGCGCCGCCTATAGCAGCGCGGGAAGGATGGGGCGAGGATGCGCGCAATTCTGGTCACGCTGGGCCTGGCCCTCGCCACCCCCGCCTGGGCCCAATCGCCCGTCACCGCCTGGTGCGGCGGCGGCGTCACCGGCGGCGGCAACGGTACCCGCATCACCCCCGACGGCACCATCACCCGCCTCAGCCGCAACACCGCAGGTTCTCCGGAGGTCGCGACCCCCCTCGGCCAGGACGAAGCCGCCTTCCGCCGCTGGACCGCCGCCCTCGCTGCCGTTGGCTTTTCCCGCCTGGCGAGCCAGCCGCCCGGCAACATGACCTGCACCCTGTCGCAGGGCACCACCACCCTGCGCTGGCCCGGCGGCCAACCGCCGGAAGCCGTCGCGGGGGTGTTCGCGGAGTTGCGGGGATGGAGGCCGTGAGCGGGGTCGGCGCGGGCGCGTCGGACGCGAACGCGCACCGTGTCCCTCCCACCACCCTCTGATTAATCCATGGGGTCGAGGGGCCCGCTGGCCCCTCGCGGGGCAGGGGTCTGGGGATGGGGCAGCGCCCCGTCCCCAGCGTCACCCGCGCCACCCCACCCCGCCTCGATCGCCGCCGCCTCTTCCTCGAACCGCCCCGCCAGGATCGCCGCCCGCAGCCGCGCGGTCAGGCGCTGGTAGTAGCGGATGTTGTGCCAGGTCAGCAGCATCGGGCCGAGCATCTCCTCGGCCTTGATGAGGTGGTGGATATAGGCGCGGGAGTGGTTGCGGCAGGCCGGGCAGTCGCAATCCGGGTCCACCGGGCTGGTGTCCTCGGCGTGCCTCGCGTTGCGCATGTTGAGCACGCCGCGGCTGGTATAGGCGCGGCCGGTGCGGCCGGATCGCGTGGGGATCACGCAGTCGAACATGTCCACGCCGCGGCGGATCGATTGGATCAGGTCCGATGGCGTGCCCACGCCCATGAGGTAGCGGGGCGCGCCCTGCGGCAGTTGCGGCGTGGTGAAATCCAGCACGCGCAGCATCTCCGCCTGCCCCTCGCCGACGGCCAGGCCGCCGATGGCGTAGCCCTCGAAGCCGATCGAGGTCAGGGCCTGGATGCTTTCGGTGCGGAGGTCCTCGAAGGTGCTGCCCTGGACGATCCCGAACAGGCCATGGCCGTCGCGGGGCTTGAAGGCGGCGCGGGATCGTGCGGCCCAGCGCATGGAAAGGCGCATGCTCTCCGCCGCCTGGTCATGCGTGGCGGGGTAGGGGGTGCATTCGTCGAAGCACATGGTGACGTCGGCGCCCAGCAGGTGCTGGATCTCCACGCTGCGTTCCGGCGTGATCCGGTGCTTCGACCCGTCGATATGGGATTGGAAGGTCACGCCATCCGCATCGAGTTTGCGGAGGCCCGCCAGCGACATCACCTGGTAACCGCCGCTGTCGGTCAGGATCGGCCCGTGCCAGTCCATCAGCTTGTGCAACCCGCCGAGGCGCGCCACGCGTTCCGCCCCGGGGCGGAGCATGAGGTGGTAGGTGTTGCCGAGCACCATGCGAGCGCCCGTGCTGCGCACCGCATCGGCCGTCATGGCCTTCACAGTTCCGGCGGTGCCGACCGGCATGAAGACCGGCGTCGGCACCTCCCCATGCGCCGTCATCAGGGTGCCGGCGCGGGCCGCGCCGTCGCGGGCGGCCATCTTCCAGTGCAGGGTCACTCGGGGGAATCCTGGTCGCAGCGGAACAGCAGGCTGCCGTCGCCGTAGGAGAAGAAGCGGTATTCCTGCGCCACCGCGTGCCGATAGGCCGCCCGCATCCGCCGCGTGCCGGCGAAGGCGGAGACCAGCATCAGCAGCGTGGATTTCGGCAGGTGGAAGTTGGTGACGAGCGCATCCACCGCGCGGAAGCGGTAGCCCGGCAGGATGTAGAGGCCCGTCAGCCCCCGGAAGGGCGCCACCGTCCCGTCAGGCTGCGCCGCGCTTTCCGTCGTGCGCAGCGCCGTCGTCCCCACCGCCACCACGCGGCGGCCTGCCGCGCGGGCCTGGTTGATGGTGGCGGCGGCTTCGGCGGAGACGTCGCACCATTCCTGGTGGATGTGGTGCGCGCGGGGGTCGTCCTCCCGCACCGGCAGGAAGGTGCCGGCGCCGACATGCAGCGTCACCGTGGCGCGCCGAATGCCGCGGGCGTCGAGCGCTTCCAGCAGCCGGGGCGTGAAGTGCAGGCTGGCGGTGGGGGCGGCGACGGCGCCGGGGCGTTCCGCGAAGATCGTCTGGTAATCCGCCACATCCTCGGCGCCCGGCTTGCCGTCCCGGTGGATGTAGGGGGGCAGGGGGACCTCCCCCGCCTTTTCCAGCGCCATGGCCAGCGCCGCCTGGTCCGGCCCGAAATCCAGCATGGCGCTGCCGCCGTCGCGCTCCACCACGCGCGCCTCGCAGCCTTCCGCGCCCTCGATCGCCACGATGTCGCCGGGGCGGAGCCGCCGGGCGTTGCGGATCAGCGCGTGCCACAGCCCGCCGCCCTCCGCCCGGTTGAGCATGATCTCGACGCGGGCCTCGCCCCGCCGCCCATGCAGTCGGGCCGGGATCACGCGGGTGTCGTTCACCACCAGCACGTCGCCGGGGTCGAGCATTGCCGGCAGGTCCAGCACGCCCCGGTCTTCCAGCCGCCCATCGCCCACCACCAGCAGCCGTGCGGAATCGCGCGGGCGTGCGGGGGCCTGGGCAACCAGGCGCTCCGGCAGGTCGTAGTCGAAATCCCCGGTCTGCAAGGGCAGGGTATGCAAGGGGAGGGGCGGGGCATCCGGCATGGTCGCGGCATGTGGCCCGGCCCCCCCGGCTTGTCCAGCACGGAACGCCGCCGATCCGTCATGCACGCGGGCCGGGCCGCGCGGTAGAAGAACGAGAGCCGTTCCTTCTGCGGAGTCCCCGATGCGTCGCCTCGCCCTTTTCCTGCTGCCGCTTCTCCTTGCTTCCCAGCCGGCGCCGGCCCAGACCTCACCCCAGGCCTCCCCCGATGCGCCCTTCAGCTTCGTCGCCTTCGGGGACATGCCCTATTGCCAGCCCACCGCGCCGCAGGACTGCCCCGCGGAACAGGGCCGCGTGGCGCGACTGATGGGCGACATCAACGCCACCCGGCCTGCCTTCAGCCTCTATGTCGGGGACACCAAGGGCGGCAGCGAAGTCTGCACCGATGACACGGTGCTGCGCGCCTTCTCCTTCTTCGGCCTGGCGACGCATCCCCTGGTCTACACCCCCGGCGACAATGAATGGACGGATTGCTGGCAGGACCGCGCGGGACGCTTCGACCCGCTGGAACGCCTGGCCCTGCTGCGCGCCCGCTTCTTCGCGGATGGCCGCAGCCTCGGCCGCCAGCGCATGCCCCTGGCCCGCCAGGCGGATCTGGACCCGGCGAACCGCCTCTATGTCGAGAATGCGCGCTGGCAGCGCGGCGCCGTCACCTTCGTGACGCTGCATGTGCCGGGGTCCAACAACAACCGCCCGACGGAGCCCGGGGAGGCCGGCACCATCGTCCCGCCACTTGGCGCGATGGAGGAATTCACCGCCCGCAACGCCGCCAACCTGGCCTGGCTGGTGGCCGCCTTCGCGGAGGCCCGGCGCGCCGATTCCCGCGCCCTCGTCATCGCCACCCAGGCGGACCTCTTCTACGTCCAGCGCTGCGGCCGCGGCTATGACAGCGGCTACCGCGACACCCGCGCAGCGATCGAGCGTGAAGCCGCCGCCTTCGGCAAGCCGGTGCTGCTGGTGCATGGCGACAGCCATTTCTGGCTGCATGATCGCCCCCTGGCCGCCGCCCCCAACCTGACCCGCATCATGGTGCCCGGGGAGCGCGACACGCGGGCCGTGCGCGTGGAGGTCGACCCCGCCGCCGCCGATCCCTGGCGCTTCACCCTGGTCGGCGCGGATGATCGCCCGGCCCGCCAGGGCTGCTGAGAATCGCGGCTGCCGGGCTTCACCCCGGCAGCCAGCGCACCAGGGGCCCGAGTTCCGCCGCATCCCCTTCCGTCACGCCGATGACGGCGGAAAGGTCCACCCGGCCGCGGCCCGGAATCTCCAGCGTCGGTGGTTCGAAACTCGCGATGGTCGACCCATTCGGCGCCTCGACATGGCCTGCGCGGTGGGATTGCGTCGCCTCCACGGGCTCATTCCCGCGGGGATGCGCGTCGGAGGGTTCGTCAGTACCCGCGTAGCCGACGCCCTTCATGGGGGCGAGGGAGTAGCGCGGCTCGTCAGCCTCCCCCGGGGGCGCCCCGGGGCGCTCGATCTCGTAGCGATAGACGGCGAAGCGTTCCGGCACCGTGGCATTCCTCCTGTCGCGGAGGGGCAACGCCACGGGCGCCGCCGTGGTTGCTCAGGCCCGGACCAGCCCCGCCATCGGCGCCGCATCCCGGCTGTCCGGGAAGGCCTGCGCCACCGCCGCATCCGGCAGGCGCAGATGGTCGCGCAGCAGGCCCTTGGCGATGGTGCGGAGATCCCGCGTGGGCTGGAGGTCCCGGTTGTCCAGCAATTGCGCGGGCGCCAGCCCCGGCCAATCCGCCACCACCCGCCCGCCGGCGATCGCGCCACCCATCAGGAAGGCGACGCCGCCCGTGCCGTGATCCGTGCCGAGATTGCCGTTCACCCGCGCGGTCCGGCCGAATTCGGTGATGACCAGCACCGCCGTCCGCGCCCAGGCATCGCCGAGTGAGGTCTTGAGCTGCCCGATCCCCTCATCCAGTTGCCGCATCGGTCCCATGATGCGCCCGGCCTGGCTGGAATGCGTGTCCCAGCCCCCCAGTTCCAGCGCCGCCACGCGCGGCCCGCCGCTTTCCGACAGCAGGCGCCCCGCCGCCGCGGCCAGGCGCGGGAAGCTGCCACGATCCGGGTCATTGGTCGGCGCGCCCAGCGCCTGCATGGCGAAGCCGCGGGCGCGCATGCCCTCCGCGAAGGGGCCGGCGAGGCGGGGATCGGCGCCCTGCAACGCCGCCAGGCGGTACATCAGGTCCTCGGAAGGCCGGTCGAGCCCCGGGGGCGCATAGGCGCCCACCGGCACGATGCCCCGCAGCAGCAGGGGCACGCCGCCGCCGATGGCGATGCCGGCGCGAGACGCGCCCGCCGCCGGCACCGCCTGGAGGGCGCGGTTCAGCCAGCCGCTGGTCAGGCGCTGGGCACCACCGGCCTCCAGCAGGTCCTGCGCCTCGAAATGACTGCGGCTGCGATAGGGGCCGGCGACGGCGTGCACCACCATCGCCTCATTCGCCCGATACATCGCATGGAGGTTCGCGAAGCCGGGATGCAGGCCGAAGCGCCCGCCGAGGTCGAGCAGCCCGCCCTCCCGCCCCGGTTCCGGCAGCATCAGGGCGCCGCGCAGTTCCTCGGCGCCGGGATCGCCATAGGGCTGCACGGCATACAGCCCGTCCAGCGCGCCGCGCAGGATGATGACGACCAGCCGCCGGTCCCCGGGCGCCTGCGCCAGGGCGAGGCGCGACCGCCCCAGCGCGACGGTGGCGCCAAGGCCGAGCAGCAGGCCGCGCCGGGTTGGCCTGAAGGAAGCGTGGGTCACGGCGTCGCTCATCGCTGCATGAACTCCGGGCTGCCGAACAGCAGGGTCAAGGCATCGCGCACGGAACCCGCGCGCCCCATGGCGGTGGCTGTCTCCGCCCGGCCGAGCGGCCCCAGCGCCGCCGCCGCCACCGCCTGCGCATCCGCCCGCGGCGCCCGTCCCGCCAGGCTGTAGGCCCAGTCCACCCGCCGCATCATGGCTTCCGGCGATGCCCATTCCGCCAGCGTGTCCGGCCAGCCATTCGGCTGTGGCGCGCTCCAGTTCGGCTGGGCCAGCGCCGACATGCCGGAGAGGAGGACATCCGCCCGTTCCTCCGCCAGGCCGATCGCGCGAGTCGCGGCGATGACGTAGTCCGAGGGCGATCGGAACTTGGCCAGCGGCGAGGCCCAGGCCTGCGGCAGCCGGACCAGGGCGCGGGAGACGGCGCCGAGGTCGCCTGTGGTCTCCCGCAGCACGGTCTCCAGCGCCCGGACGGCTGCCGCCGGTGGCTCATCGGCCACGAAATGACGGGCGAGCTTCAGGGCCAGGTGGCGCCAGGTGGCGGGGTGTTCGGCCAGGAAGCGCAGCGCAGCCTCGCCCTCCGCCTCCCCATCTCCGAAACGGCGCCCGAGGATGCGCTTGTCCCCGGGTTCATGGGCCGCGGCGCGGTAGGCGAAGCCGAAGGGCGGGTTGCGGAAATCCACCGACCAGCCGGTCAGCAGCCGGGCGAATTCCTGCACGTCGCCCTGGGTGTAGCCGCCGGCGGGGGACAGGGTGTGCAGTTCCAGCACCTCCCGCGCCAGGTTCTCGTTCAGGCCACGCCGGCGCCGCTGGCCAGCCTGGCTGTTCGGCCCGACCGATCCCACGTTGTCGAGGTAGATGAGCATGGCCGGATGCCGCGCCACCGCCACCACCATGTCCGCGAAGCGGCCCGTGACATGCGGGCGGATCGCGTCGCGCTCGAAGGCGCCAATGATGGGCTGGATGGAGCCGACGCGGCGGCTGACCGTGAAATGGTTCATCCAGAAATCGACCAGCCTTTCCCGGTACCCCTGGCCGGTGGTCAGGCGGCGATGGGCGAAGGCGATGTTCTCGCTCCGGATCGCCTCGTTCAACACCGAACGGCCATTGGCGGCGCGGGGGGGCTCCTGCCCGGCCAGCCGCGCGGCCTGGTCCACCATCCGCATTTGCATGCCCTCCGACAGGCCGAGCCCCTCCGGCGCGGGCGCGGGGCGCGCGATCTGGTCAAGCAGCCATGCCTCGGGGTCGGCGGGAGGGGCCTCGCCAAGCCGCAGGCCATAGCCGAAGCGGATGGCGGCGATGTAACCACGGGTGCTCATGCGCCAGCCTTACCATCCAGCCCGGCGCCGCTGCAGCATCCATCTCGTGACGGAAGGTGACGCCGGGCCATCGGCCCGCAGCGGGGAACGGACGCCGCCCGCCGCAGGGTCGCCCCGCATCGCCCGCCGCAGGGTCGCCCCGCATCGCCCGTCGCAGGGCAGCCCCGCATTGCCCGCCATCCGGGAACGCTTGCAAAACCGCCCGGGAGAGGGCATCTCCCCCTCCGCACAAGGCTAGATTCGGAACCATTGCGCGGGCGGCACGGGGATTTCCCCGCTGTCGGGCCCGCTTTCGCGTATGGAGGCCCATCGTGGCGCGCACACCGCTCGACAAGATCCGCAACATCGGCATCACGGCGCATATCGATGCCGGCAAGACGACGACGACCGAGCGGATTCTCTACTACACCGGCAAGTCCCACCGGATTGGTGAAGTCCACGACGGCAACACCACGACCGACTACATGGAGCAGGAGCGCGAGCGGGGGATCACCATCACCTCCGCCGCCGTGACGGCCGTGTGGAAGGACTACCGCATCAACGTCATCGACACCCCCGGCCACATCGACTTCAACATCGAAGTGAACCGCTCGCTCCGCGTGCTCGACGGCGCCGTCTTCATCATCGAAGGCGTGGCCGGCGTGCAGCCGCAGTCCGAGACCAACTGGCGCCTGGCGGACCGCTACAACGTCCCGCGCATCATCTTCATCAACAAGCTGGACCGCACGGGCGCCGACTTCTACCGCGCGGCCGACACGCTGACCGAGAAGCTCGGCATCAACTGGGTGACGCTGCAGCTCCCCATCGGCATCGAGGACACCTTCAAGGGCGTCGTCGACCTGGTGGAGATGAAGGCCATCATCTGGAAGGGCGACGAGCTCGGCGCGCTGTACGAGGATGCGCCGATCCCGGCCGACCTCGCCGACAAGGCCGCCGAATACCGCCAGAAGCTGGTCGATACCGTCGTCGGCATCGATAACACCGCGATGGAAGAGTATTTCGACAAGGGCGACGTGTCCGTCGAGACGCTGAAGCGCTGCATCAAGCTCGGCACCATCTCCGGCGAGTTCCGCCCGGTGCTGTGCGGCACGGCCTTCAAGAACAAGGGCGTGCAGCCCCTGCTCGACGCCGTGGTGGACTACCTGCCGAGCCCGATCGACGTCCCGGGCATCAAGGTCGCCCCGGATGAAGGCTTCGACGAGACGCAGGAACGCCGGCACATCCCCGCCGACGAAACCGCGCCCTTCGCCGGCCTGGCGTTCAAGATCATCAACGACAAGTACGGCAACCTGACCTTCGTGCGCGTCTACCGCGGCACGCTGCGCCAGGGCGACATGATCATGAACACCACCAAGGGCCATCGCGAGCGTATCGGCCGCATGTTCCAGATGCACGCCGACAAGCGCGAGGAAATCAAGGAAGTCATCGCCGGCGACATCGCCGCCTTCGTGGGCCTGAAGGACACCGGCACCGGCGACACGCTGGCGAGCCAGGACGATCCGGTGGTGCTGGAGCGCATGGCCTTCCCGGTCCCCGTCATCGACATCTCCGTCGAGCCGAAGACCAAGGACGCGGTCGAGAAGATGCAGATCGGCCTCGGCAAGCTCGCGGGTGAAGACCCGTCGCTGCGCGTCAAGACCGACCAGGAAAGCGGCCAGACCATCCTGTCCGGGATGGGCGAGCTGCACCTGGAGATCATCGTCGATCGCCTCCGCCGCGAATACAACGTGGAGTGCAACATCGGCGCCCCGCAGGTTGCGTATCGCGAGACGATCACCAAGCCGCACACCGAGATCTACACCCACAAGAAGCAGTCGGGTGGTTCGGGCCAGTACGCCGAGGTGAAGATCGTCTTCGAGCCGAAGGAGCGGAACGAGGGCATCGAGTTCGTCAACGGCGTCGTCGGCGGCTCCGTCCCCCGGGAATACATCCCGGCGGTCGAAAAGGGCATCAAGGTGCAGGCCGATACCGGCGTGCTCGCCGGCTTCCCCACGGTGGACTTCAAGTACACCCTGATCGACGGCAAGTACCACGACGTCGACTCGTCGGCCCTGGCCTTCGAAATCGCCGCCAAGGCCTGCTTCCGCGAAGGCATGAAGAAGGCCAGCCCCGTCATCCTCGAGCCGATCATGGACGTGGAAGTCACCACGCCTCAGGATCACGTGGGTGACGTCGTCGGCGACCTGAACCGCCGCCGTGGCGTGATCCAGTCGCAGGACATGGCCGGCACCTCCGTCATCGTGCGCGCCCACGTGCCGCTGAAGGAAATGTTCGGCTACATTTCCAACCTCCGCGGCATGACCAAGGGCCGCGCGAGCTTCTCGATGCAGTTCCACCACTATGATCCGGTCCCGCGCAACGTGGCCGACGAGATCATGAAGAAGTCCGCCTGATCCCATCGGGATCGGCTGACACCAGCGGCGCCGGGGGCAACCCCGGCGCCGTTTGTGTTTCACCCCGCCTCCCGCGGGTGGGGCGGGGGGAAACCCCCGCGCCGTTCGCGTTTCGGCCCTACCGCTTCATGAAATGCGTGGCGGTCGCGTCCAGCACCACCGCGCCATTGTCCACCCGCTTCAGCAGGTAGCGCAGCTTCACGATCCCCATCTCCGGCTTGCTCCGTGATGGCCGGATCTCCACCACCCCCAGCGTGAAGGCCACCTCCGTATCCGGGGGCAGGGGTGCGGGCCAGGATAGTTCCATCCCCCCGCCCGCCAGGTTGATGCGTGTGATCAGCCCGCTGCGGACCAGGTGCCCGATGGCGGAGGACAGGGTGTGCAGGCCGGAAGCCACCAGCCCGCCGAAGATCGACCCCTTCGCCGCTTCCTCATCCAGGTGGAAGTATTGCGGGTCATACCTCCGGGCGAAATCCAGCACCTCCTGCCGTGGCAGGGCGAAGCGGCCGAGGTCGAATTCCTGGCCGGGCGACAGCTCATCGAGCGAATTCAGCGGTTCCATGCCGGGCAGGGTAGGGGGCTCCCCGCCCCCTTGTCACGCCGCCCGCGGCGCCATGGAGCGCTGGATGCCCCGCCCGATCATCACCACCCAGATCAGGATGGTCGCGACGCCCAGCACGCCCGCGATCGGGCGCGCGAAGAATTCCAGCACTGCACCATCCGACTTGATCATGGACTGCACGAAGGTCTGTTCCAGCATCTCCCCCAGCACCAGGCCCAGGATCAGCGGCGCCACGGGGATGCCGTGTTCCTCCAGGAACCAGCCGAAGATGCCCATCACCAGCATCAGCGCGACACCATAGAGGCTGTTGGTCATGGCGAAGCTGCCGACCAGGCAGAACAGCAGGATGATGGGCAGCAGCAGGTTGCGCGGCACGCGCAGGATCTGCCGCGCCGATTTGATGGCGGCCCAGCCCAGCGGCAGCATGATGATGTTGGCCAGGATGAAGATCAGGAACACCGCATAGATCAGCTGCGGATTCTCGGTGAACACCGTCGGCCCCGGATTCATCCCCTTCATGTAGAGCACGCCGATGACGATGGCGGTGATGCTGTCCCCCGGGATGCCGAAGACCAGGGCCGGAATCCATGCCCCGCCCAGCGCCGAATTATTGGCGGAGGTGCTGTCCACGATGCCCTCGACATGCCCGGTGCCGAATTTCTCCGGTTCCTTGGAGAATCGCTTGGACACGGCGTAGCTGATCCAGGCCGCGATATCCGCGCCCGCGCCCGGCAGCGCGCCGATGGCGGTACCGAGGAGGCTGCCGCGGAGAAAGTTGAACCAGTAGCGCCGGAACACCGCGCCCACGCCGCGGAAGATGTTGCCGACCTGCTGCACCACGACGCGGCCCGTGCCGTCCAGCGACACCGCGCCGCGCATCAACTCACTCACCGCGAACATGCCGATCAGCGTCGGCACGAAGTTGATGCCGGACATCAGGTTGACGTCGCCGAAGGTGAAGCGCGGATACCCCGCCGCCGGGTCGATGCCGACGCTGGCCAGCAGCAGCCCGATGAACAGCGAAAGAAAACCCTTCACCGGGTCCGCATTGGTCATGAACACCGCACAGGTCAGCCCCAGCAGCGCCAGCCAGAAATACTCGTAGGAGGAGAAGTTGATGGCCACTTCCGCCAGCAGCGGCGCGCAGGCGATCAGCACCGCGACGCCGACCAACCCGCCCGCGACGGAGAAGACCAGGTTCACGCCGAGGTTCAGGTTCAACTGCCCCTTCTGCGTCATGGCGTAGGATTCGTCGGTATAGGCGGCCGAAGCGGGCGTGCCCGGCATGCGCAGCATCGCGCCCGGTATGTCGCCGGCGAAGATCGCCATGGCGGTGGCGGTCACGATGGCGCCCAGCGCCGGCACCGGGGACATGAAGAAGGTAACGGGCACCAGCAGCGCCGTCGCCATGGTGGCGGTCAGCCCCGGCATGGCGCCGACGAACATGCCGAAGACGGCGGAAGCCCCGATCACCGCCAGCACATAGGGATCGAAGACAAGGCCGAAGGCCTGGATCAGCGCATCCATCAGAGGAACGGGTCCATCAGGCCACGGGGCAGGGGCACGCGCATCAGCCCGGCGAAGAACCAATGCACCATCAGCGCCATCCCCGCCGCCACGGGCAGCGCCAGCACGGGCCGCGCCTTGAACCAGAGGAACAGCGCCGAGAGCAGGATGAAGGCGGTCGGGATGAAGCCCAGCGGATCGCTCAGCAGGATGTAGAACAGCGCCGCGCCGGGAATGGCGAGGAAGGAGAGCAGCCGCGCCGGTTCACGCGTCCATCCCTCCAGTACCACCAGGCCGCCCCGCGCCCGCACGCCCCGCAGCACGAGCATCAGCGCGCAGAAGCCGATGCCGGCCGCCAGGATGCGCGGGAACAGGTTCGGGCCGTAATCCTGCCCGGGGAAGGCGGGGAAGAAGGTGGTCAGCCACCACACCCCCCCCGCAAAGCCAAGCAGGATGGCGCCCAGAAGGGCATCGTTCAGTCGCATCGCGATGCCCTTCCGGCCGCCCCGGGTTCAGCCGCGCGCCAGGCCGGCGCCGCGCATCGCCTCGCCCATCGCCTTGTCCGCCTCGGCCATGAAGCTGGTGAAGGCCGCCTGGTCGCCCCAGACCACGCCGAAGCCACGGCTCGCCATGAAGTCCTTGTACTCGCTGCTGTCATAGGCCTTCTTCAGGCTGTCGATCAGGCGGCGCTGCACGTCCTGCGGCAGGTTCCGCGGCCCGGCGATCCCGCGCCAGGCGCCGGTCGAGTAGGTGATGCCCAGCGCCTCGTTCAGCGTCGGCACATTGGCGAACATCGGGTTGCGGGCCGGCGCCATGATCGCCAGCGACTTCGCGCGGCCGGCATCGATCATCGCCCGCGCCTCCGGCACCGAACAGGTGACGATATCGACACCGCCCGCCGCCAGTTCCTGCATGGCCGGCGCCGCGCCGTTGGAGGGGACCCAGCGCACATGGTCCGCCCGCAGCCCCATCGCCTGCAGCCAGCCCACCAGCGCCAGGTGCCAGATGCCGCCCTGGCCTGTGCCGCTGGCCCGGAAGCGCCCGGCCGGCGCCGCCTTGATGGCATCCGCCAGCGCCTTGATGTCGGCATAGGGGGAGTTCTGCGCCACCTGGACGCCCGGCGGATCCTCGTTCAGCAGGGCGAGGGGCGTGTAGCTGGTGGGCTTGAGTTCGGTCAGGCCCTGCCAGTGCATCATGGCGATCTCGACCGTGATCATCCCGATCGTGTAGCCATCCGCCGCCGCCGTCGCGATGGCGCTGTGGCCCACCACGCCCGATCCACCCGTGCGGTTCACCACGTTCACGGGCTGGCCGAGGTCCCGTTCCAGCAGCGACCCCACGATTCGCGCGGTCGCGTCCGTGCCGCCGCCGGCGCCCCAGGGGACGATCATCTGGATCGGCCGGTTCGGCCAGCGCGGCTGCGCCAGGGCGGGCAGCGCCAGGCTGGCGGCGCCGAGGCCGGACGCGGCCAGCAGGGTACGACGGGTCACGCGGGTCATCTCGACATTCCTCCCCATGCGTCGCCGTTGCGCCGGCGCGCTTTCCGGAAGGCTAGGCGGGATTCCGCCGTGGCATCAAGCGCGCGGGGTGCCGGCGGGCCTCACAATCAATACGGTACCGTCCACCCCCTCGACCCGGACGCTGTCGCCGACCGCCGCCTCCGCATCCCGCGGCAGGCGCGCCGCCCAGTCGCTGTCCCCGAGCCTGACGCGCAGGCCGCCGGCCTCCACCTGGATCACCGTCGCCAGGCGGCCGGCCAGCCCGGCTTCGGGCGCGTTGACGCGGTGCGCCGGCCCCTCCACCCGCTTCTTCATGCGGATCGAGGCCAGGACCCCGGCGCCCAGCAGCACGAGGAACACCGCGACTTCCAGCCCGAAGCCGGGGTCGTGCAGCAGCACCACCAGCCCCGTGCCGATGGCGGCCAGCCCCGCCCACAGGAACCAGACCCCCGGCAGCAGCAATTCCGCGCCGAGCCCGACCAGCCCGGCGAGGATCCAGATCAGCCCCGGTTCCATGGGCTCACCCCCGGCAGGGTCGGCGTGGCGGGCGGTACCGGCGGCGGCGCCGAGGCGGTTGGCGGCGCGGTCCCGGCGGGCCCGCCGGGGGAGGCCCGCAGCAATTCCATCGCCTGCGTGATCCCGCCGGCGAGGGAGGCGCTTTCCATCGGCACGACAACGAGCTTGGAGGAGGGGTTGGCGGCCAGAGCCTCGAACGCCTTCACATATTGCTGGGCGATGAAGTAGCGCAGCGCGTCGGCACCCGCCCCGGCGGCGGCTTCCGCCACCATGCGGGTCGCATTCGCCTCCGCCTGGGCCAGCGCCTCCCGCGCCTCCGCATCCCGCAGGGCTGAGTCCCGCCGGCCCTCGGCCTGCAGCACCAGCGCCTGCTTCTCGCCCTCCGCCTTCGCCACGCTCGCGCGGCGCTCCCGCTCCGCCGTCATCTGCAGGTTCATGGCGCGGATCAGGTTCTCCGGCGGCTCGATCTTGCGGATCTCCACGCGGCTGACCTTGGCGCCCCAGGCTTCCGTCGCGCCATCGAGGATCGTCAGCAGGGATGTGTTGATCCGGTCGCGGGAGGACAGCGTCTGGTCCAGGTCCATCTCACCGATCACGGCGCGGATGTTGGTCATCGCCATGGCGACCAGCGCCTGCTTAAGGTCCTGCACCGCATAGGCCGCCTTGGCGGGGTCCATGACGCGGTAATAGACGATGCCGTCCACGGCGACGGAGGCATTGTCCTTGGTGATCACGGACTGCTCCGGGATGTCCAGCACCACTTCCTGAACGTTCAGCTTGCGGCCGATGCCATCGACATAGGGGATGATCAGGTTCAGCCCGGGCTGGAGCAGGCGCGTGAAGGCGCCGAAACGCTCCACCGACCAGACCTCCCCCTGCGGCACGGTGCGGACGCCCTTCGCCACGGTGATGACGGCCAGGGCGACGATGACAACCAGGATGATGGTGGCGAGCGGGATCTCGGGCATGGGGCGGCTCCAGTCTCGGATGTGGCGCGGACCAGGGTGTGGACCCTTTCCTGCCCCGCGAATGCGGCGCGGGCATGACGTTCGCGTGTCTTGCGCCGCATCAATGCCGGGGCGGCCCTGGCGCGCGCAATCTGGCGGCGGATCACGGATCGGGGTGGGGCATGCCGCATTGGATGAAACTGGTCGCGCCGGTGGCGCTGGCGGCGTTGCTGGCGCTGCTGCCGGCACCGGATGGCCTGGCGCCCCATGCCTGGCTCTACTTCGCCATCTTCGCGGGCGTGGTGCTGGCGCTGGTGCTGGAACCCATCCCCGGCGCGCTGATCGGCCTGACGGGCGTCACCCTTATCGCGCTGCTCTCGCCCTGGGTGCTCTATGGCCCGGCGGAACTGGCGCGGCCGGGCTTCCGCCCCGCCACGGCGTCCCTGGCCTGGGCGCTGTCGGGTTTCAGCAACGCCACCGTCTGGTTGATCTTCGCCGCCTTCATGTTCGCCCTGGGCTACGAGAAATCGGGCCTCGGCCGGCGGATCGCGCTGCTGCTGGTGCGCGCCATGGGGCGGCGGACGCTGACGCTGGGCTACGCCATCGCCTTCGCCGATCTGGCACTGTCCCCCTTCACGCCGAGCAACACGGCGCGGTCCGGTGGCACCATCTACCCGGTCGTCCGCAACCTGCCGCCGCTCTATGGCAGCCTGCCGAATGATCCCTCCGCCCGGCGCATCGGCGGCTACGTCATGTGGACCGCCATCGCCGCCACCTGCGTCACCTCCTCGATGTTTCTCACCGCGCTGGCGCCGAACCTGCTGGCGCTGGAACTCGCGGCCCGCACGGCGCGCGTCACCATCACCTGGTTCGAATGGTTCCTGGCCTTCGCCCCGGTCGGCGCCATCCTGCTGCTGGCCGTGCCGCTGCTGGCCTGGAAGCTCTACCCGCCGGAGGTGACGGAGGGCGGGGAGGTCGTCGCCTGGGCGGGCGAGGAACTGGCGCGCATGGGCGGCCTGACGAGGAAGGAAGCTCTGCTCGGCGTGCTGGTGGTGGTCGCGCTCGGCCTCTGGGTCTTCGGGGAGCCGGCGATCAACAGCACTACCGTCGGGCTCGCCGTCTTCGCCGCCATCGTGCTGACCGGCATCGCGAGCTGGGACGACGTGCTGGCCAACAAGCAGGCCTGGAACACGCTGGCCTGGTTCGCGACGCTGGTGGCGCTGGCCGGCGGCCTGGCGCAGGTGGGCTTCGTCGCCTGGTTCGCCGGCCGGGTCGGCGGCGCCGTCGCGGGCGTTTCGCCGACAACGGCGCTGGTGGCGCTGGTCGTGGTGTTCTACCTCGCCCACTACGCCTTCGCCTCCGTCACCGCGCATGTCACCGCGCTGCTGCCGGTGATGCTGACGGTCGGCGCCGCCGTGCCAGGGATGGACATGAAGGCGCTGACGCTATCCCTCGTCCTCACCCTCGGCATCATGGGCATCCTGACGCCCTACGCGACGGGGCCGAGCCCGGTCTATTACGGCAGCGGCTACCTGCCGGCGCGGGACTACTGGCGGCTTGGCGCCGTGTTCGGTGCGGTCTTCCTGGCCGTGTTCCTGGTGGTGGGCATACCCTGGATCATGCTCATTCGCTGAGCTCGGCCGTGCGGATGGACTCGCCGCCCTTCCGGTCCATCCGCTTGCCGAGGGCATTGTCCAGTTGCCGCGCCGCCTTCTGCAGCGCGCCGGCCAGCGCCTGCTTCACCGTCTCCGCCTCATGCGTCACCGCCATCGGCTTGGTGTTGGACGGTCGCGCCTCGATCATGCAGCGCTTGTCGGTGCCGCCCTTGTCGGCGTTCACATCGTTGATGTGGACCTCCACGCGCGTCAGGTGCTGGGCGAAGCGGCCGAGCTGGCCTTCGACCTTCTCCTGCACCCGCTCCACCAGCGCGGCGCTGCCATTGGTGTCGTTGTCCGTGTTGACCTGGACCTGCATGCATCGTCTCCCGGTTGCTTGATGGGGCAACGCGGGGCGGGGGCCGCGGTTGTCAGCGCAACGCCCGCTGATACTCCTCCGGAAAGGTCGCCAGGCTGCTCGCCAGCACCGTCGCTGCGCCATCCACCAGGCCGCAGCGCCCGCTGCCCGGCAGCAGCGCCGCCAGGTTGCGCAGTGCCGCCAGGTCGCCCGGCCCGCCGCCACCGGCTTCCAGCCGTTCCAGCAGCCGCGCCACCTGGAAGGTGCCGATCTTGCAGGGCGGGCATTGCCCGCAGCTCGATGCCGCGAAGAAGGCCACATATTCCGCCGTCTTGCGCAGGATGGAGGTGCCATCCCCCACCACGATCATCGCCCCGGTGCCCAGCCGCGACCCCCGCGCCCGCAGGCTGTCGAAATCCATCGCGACATCGAGGTCCCGTTCCGTCAGCAGCGTGTTGGACGGCCCGCCCGTGAACACCGCCTTGAACCGCCGCCCGCCCAGCATCCCCCCGCCATGGTCGAACACCAGCGCCCGCAGGCTGGTCCCCATCGGCAGTTCATGCAGCCCCGGCCGCAGCACATCCCCGGACAGGGAAAACAGCTTCGTCCCCGCCGCATCCCCGATGCCGAGCCCGCGATACCAGGCCGCCCCCTTCGCCAGGATGTGCCCGGCCTGGGCCAGCGTCTCCACATTGGTCACCAGCGTGGGCGCGCCATGCACGCCATGCTGGGCGGGGAAGGGGGGCTTGAGCGACGGGAAGGGAAATCCCCCCTGCACGGAGGCTACGGCCGCCGTCTCCTCCCCCCCGATATAGAGCCCGCTGCTCTCGACGACCCGCAGCGCGACGGCCTCTCCCACCGCCGCCGAGACCTCGGCCAGCAGCGGATGCGCCGCCCATTGCGCCGCGGCGTCGCGCAGGCCGGCGACCGTCGCCGGCTCCCGCGGGTTCACATACAGCGCCACCTGCGCCGCCCGGACCGCGACGGCCGCGACCAGCGCTCCCTCGATCACCTGGTGCGGCGTTTCCGCCAGCAGGAAGCGGTCCTTGAAGGTGCCGGGCTCATCCTCGTTCCCATTGGCGATGATCCATCGGCCGGGGCCGGGCGCCGCCGCCACCGCCGCCCATTTCCGATGCGCCGGGAAGCCCGCGCCGCCGAGGCCGCGCAGCCCCGCGGCCTCGATTTCCGGGATGATCGCGGCCGGGTCGCGCAGCGCCGCCCGCAGCCCGGCCCCGGCCACCGCCAGGTAGGCGTCCAGCGACGCGCCGCGCAGCGCCGGATCGGTCAGCACCCTCATGCCGCCACCCGCTGCCGCAGCATCGATGCCAAATCGACATTGCCATAGGGGGGGAAGACCATCGGCGCCCGCCGGTCCAGCGGCAGCCCCGCCGCCACCAGCCCCCTTTCCCACGCCGCCAGATGCGCGAGGCCCACGCCCCTCGGCCGGTCGCCGCGCGCGGCCTCCGCCGCGGCCGCCCCGGCCCGGCGTCCGAAGGCCACCAGTTCCAGCAGCGCATTGCCCATCAGCCGGTTCAGCCCGTGCAACCCGCCGGAGGCCTCGCCCGCGCAGAACAGGCCGGGCACCGCCGTGCGGCCCTCCGCATCGATGGCGATGCCGCCATTCTGGTAGTGCAGCGTGGGGCGGATCAGGAAGGGCTCCCGCGCCGGGTCGAAGCCCGCGCGATGCGCCAGGTGCGACAGCGTCACCAGCCGCTTCGCCAGGATGCCGGGATTCGCGGCCTCCAGCCCCGGCGTATCCAGCAGCACGCCCTCGCAGCCATCGCGTGCCACCGCGCGGCCTTCCGCGATCTCCCGCAGGATCGCCGCGGCCACGACATCCCGCGGTGCCAGTTCATCGACGAAGCGCTGGCCGAGCCCGTTGAACAGCAGCCCGCCGGCGGCGCGCGCGGCCTCGCTGATCAGCGTGCCGGCCAGGTGGGGCGGCCAGGCGATGCCGGTCGGGTGGTACTGGAAGCTCTCCACCTCCCGCAGCCCGGCACCCAGGCGATAGGCCAGCACCAGCCCATCCGCCGTCGCGCCGTAGTGGTTGCTGGTCGGGAAGCCGTTCAAGTGTAGCCGCCCCGCGCCGCCCGTCGCCAACACCACCGCCCCTGCGCGGGCCAGCACGATCGCCCGCCGGTCCAGATCCAGAAGCACGGCGCCGGCGCAGCGCCCATGCGGGTCCGTCAGCAATTCGACCACCGGGTGGCGTTCCAGCACGGTGATGCCCGGCGTCAGCAGCACCGCTTCCCGGATCACCCGCATCAATTCCAGGCCGGTATAGTCCCGGAAGGACAGCAGCCGCGCCGCCGTGGCCCCGCCCGGCTTCTTCCGCAGCAGATGCCCGCCGATGCGGTCCTCGCCCTCCTCCAGGTCGAAGCCCATGCCCTGCTGGATCAGCCAGCGGATCGAAGCCGGGCCATCCTTCACCATGGCCGCCACCAGGCCCCTGTCGGCCCGGAAATGGCCGGCGCGCACAGTGTCCTCGAAATGACGCTGCAGCGAATCCTCGGCGCCCACCGCGGCCTGGATGCCGCCTTCCGCCATCACCGTATTGCCGTCGCCCATGCGGAGCTTCGTCACCAGCAGCACCCGCGCGCCCGCCCGGGCCGCCGTCAGCGCGGCGATGCAGCCCGCGCCGCCGCCGCCCAGCACCAGCACCTCCGCCTCCCGCATCGCGCGGCCGGCGATATCGACATCCTCCACCAGCGCGTTGGATTGCAGCAGCGCAGCCAGCGCGGCGGGGCAGGGCTGGCCGGCGGATACGCCCACCCGAAGCCGCTCCATCGCCCCCGGCGCGTGGTCGGGGTGGAAGCCCCGCAGCAGCGCGTCCCTGTCGGAAGCCGGTGGCGGCGCAGGGTCGCGCGGCGCGGCCAGCGCCTGGTCCCAGGCGATCACGGCGCCGCCCCCGGCGCGTCCAGGTCAATGTCCTGGCCGCCCTCCTCGATCTGCCGCAGCCGCTCGATCAAATCGCCCGGCCGCAGGGTCAGGCTGTTCGCCATCCGCCGCAGGAACTGGCCGAGATGCGAGGGCGCGATATGTTCCGGGCAGGCCGCGACGCAGAGGTTGCACATGACGCAATGGTCGAACAGCGCGCCCGCCGCCAGGGCGCGGCCTTCCACCGCCAGGTTCACCGCCTTCTGGACCTCGATCCCCTTGGGGCAGGCGGCGTCGCAGCCGCCGCAATGGCGGCAGTGCTTCGCCTCCGGGAACACCGCATCCACCTGGCCGAGTGCCGTCCAGCTGTCGCCCATCGCCGCTAGGTCATAGGCATGGGGCCGCCGGGCCGGGAAATGGTCGATGAAGGCCACCTGCATGCCTGGCTCCGCCCGGGTCTCGCAGGCCAGGGCGGCGGTGGCGATCCGCTCCCCCTCCCGCCGCACGAGCACGCGGCAGGCCCCGCAGACCCCCAGGCCCATGCAGCCGACATTCTCCGTCAGCGGCAGCCCGGCGGCGATCCAGGCCTGGATCAGGGAGGCTCCGGGCGGGGCCTCGATCGCGTGTCCGTCGATGATGATCGGGATCGGCATGGCCCCACTGTCCGCCAGGGCGGGGCGCCTCGCCAATGACTTATCTCAATCCCGCCTGGCCCTTCTGGTCGCCCCAGCCGATCCGCGCGACAATGCCGCCAGTCCCGAAGGAGCACCCCCATGGCCAATGAAGAAGAGATCTGGCGCCTGGTCGATCAGCGCCGCGAGCCCTATGTCGAGCTTGCAGACCGCATCTGGGGCATGCCGGAGCTCTGCTACGACGAGCACCGCAGCAGCGCCGAACACCGCGCCATGCTGGAAGCCGAGGGCTTCAAGGTCACGACCAACGTCGCCGGCATCCCCACCGCCGTGATGGGCGAATTCGGGGAGGGCGGTCCCGTCATCGCCATCCTCGGCGAATACGACGCGCTGCCGGGCCTGTCCCAGGAAGCCGGCGTGACGGAGCCGCGCCCCGTGCCCGGCGAGTCCCGCGGCCATGGCTGCGGCCACAATCTGCTGGGCTCCGCCAGCCTGATGGCCGCCGCCGCGGTGAAGGATTTTCTCAAATCCAACAACCTGCCCGGTCGGGTTCGGTATTACGGCTGCCCAGCCGAGGAAGGTGGCGCCGCCAAGGGCTTCATGGTCCGCGACGGTGCCTTCGACGATGTGGACATCGCCATCACCTGGCACCCCGCGAATTTCGCGGGCGTCGATGACGCGATCAGCCTCGCCAATACCCGCATCGATTTCTCCTTTGTCGGCCGCGCCTCCCACGCCGCCGCCGCGCCGCATCTCGGCCGCTCCGCGCTGGACGCGGTGGAGCTGATGAATGTCGGCGTGAACTACATGCGGGAGCACATGCCGAGCGACGCCCGCGTGCACTACGCCTATCTCGATGCCGGGGGCATCGCGCCCAACGTCGTGCAGGCCACCGCCAAGGTCCGCTACCTCATCCGCGCTCGCAACGTGGAGGAGCTGAAGCAGCTGGTCACGCGCGTGCGCAAGATCGCCGATGGCGCGGCGCTGATGACGGAATGCACCGTCTCCACCCGCGTCGTCTCGGCCGTTTCCGAACTCGTCGGCAATACGGCGCTGGAAAAGGCGATGCACGCCAACCTCGCCCGCCTCGGCGCCCCCGTCTGGGACGACAAGGACCGGGAGGTCGCCGCCGCCTTCCAGGCGACCCTGCTGCCGGAGGACATCTCCTCCGCCTGGCGCCGCGTCGGCGTGGAGCCCCGCCCGGGCGAGGTGCTGTGCGAGGAAGTGGTCCCCGAATCCGCCAAGGGCGTGCCGATGATCGGTTCGACCGATGTCGGCGACGTGTCCTGGAAGGTGCCGACCGTGCAGGCCCGCGGCGCCACCTGCGCCATCGGCACGCCCTTCCATTCCTGGCAGTTGACCGGCCAGGGCAAGCTGCCGGCCGCGCACAAGGGCATGGTGCATGTGGCAAAGGTGATGGCGGGCACGGCGGTGGATGCGCTGCTGAACCCCACCATCATCACGGAGGCCAAGGCCGACCACCGGAAGCGCACCGGCGGCAAGCCCTATGAAAGCCCCCTGCCGCCGGATGCGACGCCGGCGCTGGACATGAGCCTGTAGTCACCGGAAAGCCCTCTCCCCCCCCGGGGGGGGAGGGGTTGGGTGAGGGGGGCTTCCCAGCCCGCGCTTACGCCTACGCCGCCGCCTGGCCGCCCCGCACCTGGTCCAGCGACGGCTCCGCCACCGCGGCCGGCGCCGGCGCGGCGGGCAGGGAGATGCGGAACACCGCCCCCGGCCCCTCATTCGTCGCCGTGATCGTGCCGCCCATCCGCCGGATCAACCCCTGGCAGATGGACAGGCCGAGCCCGGTGCCGCGTTCCAGCCCCTTGGTGGTCACGAAGGGTTCGAACAGACGCGCCATGACGGGGGCCGGGATGCCGCCCCCGGTGTCGGAGACGGTGATCAGCACGCGGCCCTCCGCCAGCGTCTCCGCCTTCAGGGTCACCAGGCGGGTATCGTCCGGCGGAAGGGACTGCATCGCGTCCCGCGCATTCGCCAGGAGGTTCACCAGCACCTGTTCAAGCGCGACATTGTGCCCCATCGCCCGCGGCGGCGGGTCCGTCAGCTCCACCCGCGTCACCACCCCGCCATCGCGCAGCGGCCCGGCCATCAGCGCCAGCACGCCGGCCAGCGCTTCCTCGATATGGACGGGCTCCGCCGGCGCCGCGTCATCCGTGCCGCGCGCCAGGCGGCGCAGATGCTCGATCACCTGGTTGGCGCGGCGGGTGTAGCTGGTGATGCGGTCCAGCCGCTGGCCGATGGCACCGATGTTGCCGCGCTTCTGCGCGCTATGCGCGTTGCTTACCGCCAGTTCGATCGCCTGCAGCGGTTGCTTGAGCTCATGCGCCAGCCCGGCCGACAATTCACCCAGCGAGGCCAGCCTGGCGCTGCCGATGGCGCGCGCCTTGGCATCGCGTTCCGCCGTCACATCCGCGATGTAGCCGACGACGGAGAGCGCATCCCCGTCCTCCGCCACCAGCCGCACCGTCATGCGCACGACGATGCTGCCCCCGTTGCCGTGCCGCAGGCCGAGGTCGGCGGCCCAGGCGCCGTCCTGCTTCAGCGCCTCGATCCCCTCCGCCAGGCTGTCCCAGGGTTCCAGCACCCCCGGCAGCCCGCCTTCGGCGGCCAGCGTTTCCGGCGTCCAGCCCGAAACCGGCTCGACGCTGCGGCTCACGAAGACCTCCCGGTACCAGGGCCGGCCTGCCTCGATCATCGCGCGGGCGTCGGAGGCCAGCATGGCGCGGAAGACGATGACCGGGGCCAGGGCCAGCGTGTCGTCCAGCTCCTGCCGCGCCGCCGCCTCGCGCTCGCTGGCACTGTGTTCCGCCGTCAGGTCCCTGATGTAGCCGACGATCTCCCCGCCGCCGGCCGGGTTCACCGAAAGCCGCTCCATCTGCGTCAGCATCCGGCGGTGGCTGCCATCGGGCTGACGAAGCTTCCATGTGGCCTGCGCGAAGCCGTCGCGCAGCACGATCGAATTGCCTTCGGCGCGAGACAGGGAACTCTCGATCACGTAGCTGTCCCAGGGGCCGAGCCCCTCCAGTTCCCCGTTCGTCCAGCCGGTGACACCGCCGATATCCCCGGTGCGGTAGAGGATGCGGGAGGAGCCATCGGGGAACACCTTCCGCAGGAAGATCACGACAGGCAGCTTGCCCTGCAGCCGCTCCACCTCCGCCCGCCCGGCGCGGAGCATGGCGGATTCGCGCCGCAGCCGCCGCTGCCGCACCACGCCATAGCCGAAGGCCAGCATCAGCAGCGCGGCCAGCGAATAGCCGCCCGCGGTGGCCAGGGACAGGTTCCGCACCCGCACCACCGGCGCCAGCGCCGTCTCCGCCGCCTGGCCCGCCACCGCGATGATATTTGCCTGGTCGGACGCGCGCAGCACGACCAGCATCGCCTCCTCCTCGGCGCTGCCGGTGGTGCGTTGGCGCAGGACGCGCGCGCCCTCATTCACCTGCCGCACGGCATCCGGCAGGATGCGGCGGCCCAGCAGCTCCGGCTGCATGGCGCTGTGCGCCAGCAGGACGCCGTCATTGCGGATCAGGGAGAGCCTCGTGTCGCTGCCGCTGCCCATCAGCGCCAGGGCGCGGCCGAGATCGGCGGGCCGGTAATGCATCACCAGCACGCCTGCCTGGCGGCCGAGCGGATCATCCAGCCGCAGCGTCACCGGCACCACCTGTTCCCCGGTAGCGCGGGAGGTGACGGGCGTGCCGAACCAGGGCGAGGGGACGTTCGTCCGGTGCACCAGCACATGCGGGCGATCCGCCAGGCTCACCGTGGGCCGCCCGGGCCCGCTCTGCCACACCGTCACGCCATCCAGCCCGGTGATCATCAGGTGGAAGACCGGCAGGCTGCGCAGCGAGAGCAGCGTGCGCAGCGACAGCTCGATCTCTTCCTGCCGGGCCTCCGCCTGCGGGCCTTCCGCCAGGACCCAGCGCTGCGCCAGGTCGCGCAGCACCCGCCCGTCCTCCGCGATGCGGCGCACCAGATTGTCCGCCGCCAGCGCATCCGATTCCGCACGGGCATAGACGCGCGACATTTCCGCCTGCGCCGCATCATCCGTGACCCGCGCCGCCAGCCACCAGGCACCCACGATGCTCGCCGCCACCGCCATGCCGACCGCCGCGCGCTGCATCATGGGAAGCGCCCGGCCCCGGATGCGGTCGCCTGGCCCGCTGCCGTCCAGCGGCGTCAGCGCGGAAAAGGTGGTCATCGCGCGGGGCCCCGCGACGAAGGCGTCAGGGTCGGCGCGGGGAGGGGGAGCCTATGGGTCATCGTGACTCGATCCAGGCGCTCTACAGTCGCGTAGGCTTCGCTATCATTCACTTACGTTGTGAATCTAAACGAAGCCGACATTTCCTGACTGCACGGTGCCGCGAGGCGACAATCCCAGGTTGTTTATGCTTTCCTGGATGCACGCATGGCAGAGCCATGCTACGCCTGTCGCCGCCACAGCCCGCATCGCCCAGCTCCCGGAATTGGCAGTCCGATTGCGGCACAGGATGCGTGTATAACGACTACCTGAAGGCGTTATACGAACGCTGCTGCCCACCGGGCTTGTGTAACATGCGGTACCGTTCAACCGCAGGGCGTTTATGATTAAAAAACAGTTAATACATAATAGTGCGATGACGCAACAGTTTAGGGCCGCCGCCATTCTCGCGCGCGCGGGGCCGCGGTTGCGTCGCGTACCCCTGTTCGCCTGCCGCGCCCGTCCCGCCCCGCGGAGGCGCTGCTACATCGTGCCCAGCGTCCGCGGCAGCCACAGCGCGATGTCCGGGAACACCACCACCAGCGCCAGCGACACGAACATCGCCAGGATCATCCAGATCACCCATGGGATGGTCGTTTCCATCGACACGCCGGCGATCCGGCAGGACACCATCAGGTTCACCGCCATCGGCGGCGTGAACTGCCCGATCGCGATCTTCATGGTCAGGATCACGCCGAACCAGGTCAGGTCCCACTGGAAGGCGTTGGCGATCGGGATCAGCACCGGCAGCAGGATCAGGAAGGTGGAGACACCGTCCAGGAACATGCCGATGAAGATCAGCACGATCATCAGCAGCGCGATGGTCCCGTATTCGCCGAGCCCCAGCCCGACGATCCAGGTCGCCACCGGCTGCACGATGCCGAGCGTGGAGGTGGACCACGCGAAGACGCTGGCGAGTGCGACGACGATCAGGATGACGGCGGATAATTCCCCCGCCTCCACCAGCATCTCGTACATGTCGCGCCAGGTGAGGGTGCGATACACGACGACGCCCACGAACAGCCCGTAGAACACGGCCATGACGGCGGCTTCCGTCGGCGTGAAGGCGCCGATGCGCATTCCGCCCAGGATCACGACCGGCGCCATCAGCCCCCAGATCGCCTCCTTGAAGGTCTGCCAGACATGCAGCCTTTCCTCCGCCCGCGCCTTGCCGCCGAAGCCGTTGACGAAGGACAGCGCCAGCACCGCCACGATGATGGCGCAGCCCGCCAGGATCCCCGGGAACATCCCCGCCATGAAGATCGCGGGGACGGAGACGCCCGGCACCAGCACCGCATAGATGATGAAGGCGATGGAGGGCGGGATCAGGATGTCGGTCGCCGCCGCCGCCGCCACCGTCGCGGCGATGAAGGGGCGGGGATAGCCATCCGCCACCATGCTCCGCGTCACCACCTGCCCCACGGCCGCCGATGTTGCGGGCCCCGACCCGCTGATGCCGCCGATCACCATGGCGACCAGGACGGAGACGGATGCCAGCGCCCCGCGCCCGGCGCCGACCAGCGCCGTCGCGAAGCGCACCAGCCGCAGCGCCACCCCCGTGCGGTCGAAGACGCTGCCGACCAGGACGAACATCGGGATGGCGATCAGCGGGTACTTGGCGATGCCCGCATAGACATTGGTCGGCATCGCCAGGATCGACTGGTCCGCCAGCAGGATCGCCAGCGCCCCCGCCAGGCCGAGTGCCACGCCAATCGGGATGCCCCCCAGCAGCAGCACCAGGAAGGTCAGGAACAGGATGGAGCCGATCATCGCCTCAGCCTTCCCCGCCGCGCGCCAGGCGGATGAACCGCCCGGCCGCCCGCAGCACCACGATGGCGGACAGCACCGGCAGCCACCCCGTGTACCACCAGTTCGGATGGCCGAGGCCCGAGGACAGAACCTCGAACCGGTATTCGTCATAGGCCAGCCGCCAGCCATGCCAGACCAGCAGCCCGAAGCAGAGGATGGTCAGCGCCATCGCCACCATCTCCGCCACCTTCTGCCCCTGGGGGGACAGCATGTCGGTGAAGTAGCCGATCTTGATGTGCCGCCCGGATGCGGTTGCGATCGCGGTGCCCAGCAGCGCCACCAGCACCATCAGCACGACGGAGTATTCCTCCGTGAAGCTGATGCTGATGTCTGTCAGGTAGCGCGTGGCGACATTCGCCGCGGTGATCAGCGCCATCGCCGCCATCGCCGCCGCCACCAGCGCCTCCTCGATCTTCAGGGTGATGCGGGTCGGCGGGTTTTCCCGGAAGGCGGAAGGATCGGGCTCGGCAGCCATGGCGGTTCGTTCGCTTGAAAAGGGGCAGGAAGGAAAACGGCCCGCCGGTCATCCCGGCGGGCCGCGAGGCGTGTCAGCCGAAGCGGTTCAGGCCCGCGCGCCGCGTACCGCGGCTTCGGCGCGACGCACCAGATCCGCCCCCACGGTCTGCGCCCATTTGTCATAGACAGGCCGCGTGGCGCGGGCGAAGGCCTGCTTCTCCGCGTCGCTGAGCGTCGTCACCGTCACGCCGCGACGGCCCAGCTCCTCGAGGCTCGACCGGTCGGCATCGACGCCGATGCCCTTCCGGCTCGCCGCGATCTGCGCCCGCGCGGCATCCCGTGCGCATTCCTGCACCAGCTGCCGGTCAGCCGGCGCGAAGCTGTCCATCACCGACTTGGCGACGGTGAAGACCCCGGCATCCGCGACGTAGTTCCACACCGTCAGGTGCCGCTGCGCCAGCGTGTCCATGCGGAACGCCAGGTACAGGTTGATCGGGTTCTCCTGCCCATCCACCGCGCCGGTGGAGAGTGCGGGCTGGAGGTCCGCGAAGGACATCTGCACGGGGTTGGCGCCGAGGGCGGTGAAGATCTCGCTGAAGATGGCGCCGGCGGCGAAGCGGATCTTCATCCCCCGCATGTCGCCGGGCTCCCGGATCGCACGGCGGCTGTTGGAGATCTCCCGGAACCCGTTCTCGCCCCAGGCCACCGGGACGACGTCGCGGGAGGAGAGGGTGCGGAACAGCTCCTCACCCACCGGACCGTTGATGATGGCGTCGAAGCCCTTGTGGTCATTCAGCAGGAAGGGAAGGGAGAAGACATTCATCTCCCGGATCTGGGGAGAGATGTTGATGGTGGAGAAGACGCCGAAATCGACGACGCCCTGGCGCATCGCCACCAATTCGCGCGTCTGGTCGCCGCCGACGAGCTGGCTGCCCGGATAGACCTTCACGTTGATCCGCCCGCCGGAGCGCTGCGTGACCATGTCCGCCCATTGGAACGCGCCTTCGGACAGCGGAATCGGCCGGTTGCCGACCACGGTCAGCTTGTATTCGGATTTGTAGGCGGCCTGCGCCTTGGCGACATGCGGCAGCGCCAGCAGCCCCGCGCCGGCCAGCAGCGCGGCACGGCGGTTCATCACGATGGACATCCGGTTCCCCTCCCAAGGTGGTGCGCCTTGCGCGGCGCTCTTTCCAGGGGCGGAGCATGCGGGCAGCGATGCCCCTTCGGCAAGGGGATCAGCCCCGGAGGAAAATCGATCCCTCGGCTGCGTCGAACACGGGGGCATCGAGCCCTTCCTCCCCCGGTGCGCGGCGCAATTCGGCATAGGCGCGCTTCACCACGGCCGGCACGCCGGCATCCCGCAGCAGCGCATCGGTGGTCCGGCCATGGTGCCGCAGCGTGCCGGCCAGGAAGGCTTCCGTCGCCGCGGCCTGCGCGCCCCGCACCGCCAGCCCCGCATCTGCCACCACGCCGCGCCAGTCCCGCAGCAGATCGTCGTAATGCACCACCACGCGGTCGATTGCCCGCGTGTCACGCTCCGCCGCCACCACATGCGCCAGCCACAGCCGCAGCGCGTCCCGCTTCGCCATCCTGTCCCGCTCGGTGAGCGATGCCGCGACTTCCAGCGGGTTGCGCACCGCGATCACCGCGAAGGGCCGCGCCCCCACCGCCGCCAGCGCCGGCAGCCAGGCCGGCAGCAACCGGCAGGCACGGGGGTCCTTGAGGATGAAATCGGCACCCTCCGGCACCTGGTCCCGCAGCAGCGCCGCCGCATCCCCCGCGAAGCCCGCCAGCACCGCCGGCGCGTCCGGCGGCAGCGGGCGCGGATCATCCCAGGCACGGCCCAGCGCCGCCAGCATCCGGTCATCCAGCGCAACCATCCCCGCCGATTCGAAGAAGCCGCGCGGGTTGTCCGCCCGCCCCGCCAGCAGATCCGCCGGCAGCGCCGGCCCGTGCAGGGACAGCACGCGCGTCAGGGCGGAGGTGCCGGACCGGTGCATCCCCAGCACCAGCACCCCCCGCCGCATGGCGCTAGGGCCTGTGGACACTTGGCCCGGGATGCGATCGGCGAGTGGATTTTCGTGCCTGCCAAGGGGGCGTCACAGCGGGGGCGGGGCGGCGATGGGGTTCCATCGTCGCCCTGACCCCGACGCCCCAGGCGCGGAAAGGCGCCGCCGAGCGCGCCCTCAGCCAAGTGTCCACCGGCCCTACTCCGCCCGGATATTCGCGGCCTGCGCCACCGCGGCCCAGCGCGGCACCTCGGTGGCCACCATCGCGGTGTACTCCGCCACGCTCATCCGGTTGGGCGGCGCGCCGAGATCCGCCAGGCGGTCCACCATGGCCGGCGTGTTCAACCCCGCCACCACCGCTTCGTTGATCCGCTGCGCGATCTCCGCCGGCATGCCCGCGGGGCCCGAGAGGCCGAACCAGTTGGTGGCGACCAGGGTCGGGAAGCCGGCCTCCGCCACCGTCGGCACATCCGGCCAGCGCGCGGCGCGGGCGGGCAGGGTGATGGCCAGCAGGCGCAACCGGTCGTTCCGGCCGATATCCGGCACCGCCGCGATCAGCCCCTCCACCTGGCCGCCGATCACATCCGTCACCGCCGGGGCGCTGCCGCGATAGGGCACATGGGTGATCTCGATCCCCGCCGCGCGGTTCAGCAGTTCCAGCTTCACATGGCTGGAGGTCCCGATCCCGGTCGACCCGAAGCGCACCGCGCCCGGGGACGCCTTCGCACGCTGCACGAGGTCCGCCATCGTCCGGATCGGCCCGGCGGCGCTGACCGCGATGGCCGAGGGCACGGCGGCGACCAGCGCGATATGCGTGAAGTCACGGATCGGGTCATAGGGCACGTTGCGCGACACCGCCGGGCCGATGGCCTGGGATGCGATGTTGGACAGCACGATCGCGCTGCCATCATTCGGGCCCTTGGCGACGGAATCGGACCCGATGGCGCCCCCGGCGCCGGCGCGGTTCTCCACCACCACCGGCATGCCCATGCCTGCCTCGATCTCCCGCGCCGCCAGCCGGCCCAGCAAATCCGCCGTGCCGCCTGCGGGGAAGGGGACCACGAGGCGCAGCGGCCGCCGGGTGGCCTGGCCAAGCGCCGGGGTGGCAAGGCTGGCTAGCAGCGGCGCGGAAAGCAGCGTGCGGCGGCGCATCGGGTCGGTCCTCATCCTGGTATCCCGCCAGCATACCGGGACTGCCCGCCGCATCCAGGGGCCATGCCCGCCGCCGCTTCCGTTCTCCGCGGCATGGCGACAGGAGACGACCATGCCACCCGGATGCCACGAAAGGGAACAACCATCCCTTTAGCGGTTGCGTGGAGAAAAAAGACGCTGTTATCCTGCGCAGGCAGAGGACAGATGCCCCGATGACCTACATCCGCACCCGCCCGCCGCTGGACACCATGCTCGCCGGCATCGCCGCCGCGGCGCGTGAACCGATCGAGGCACGTCCCGGCGCGGTCGCCGCCGCCATCGCGGCCTTCGCGGCGGACCCGACGCTGCTCGCGGATGTGGATTGCCCCTGTTGCCCGGACCGCTATGTGCGCCACCTGCTGGGCGCCGATCCTGAGGGCCGCTACGCCGTCGTCGCGCTGGTCTGGCGCCCCGGCCAGATGTCCCCCGTGCACGCCCATCGCACCTGGTGTGCGCTGGCTGTCCACCAGGGCACGCTGACGGAAACCTACTACGAACCCGGCGAGGAACACCCGATCCCGACCGCGACGACGCTGCTGCGACCCGGGGAGAGCAGCCATGGCGCGGCGGACCCGCGGCTGATCCACCGGATCGCGAACCTGTCGTGCCGGACGGCGATCTCCATCCACTGCTACGGGGTAGGGTATGACCGCTTCGGCAGTGATGTGAACGAGGTGCACGCGGCCTAGGTTGATGGGGAAGGCTTTGCCTTCCCCATACCCCATCCACCAGGGGGCAGAGCCCCCTGGACCATCGTCAATTATCCCGCCTGCTGTTCGAGCACGCGCGCCAGGGATGCGCTCATCGCCTCCGCGGCCGCGGGCAGGCGCCGGCCCCGCCGCGCAAGCAGCGCGATCCGCCCGCCATTCAACAGCGGGTCCACCAGCGGAATCGCCTTCACCCGCCCCAGCGCCGCATGCAGCGCCAGCACCCGAGGCACCATCACCGCAACCCCCTTGCCATCGGCCACGAAGGCCGCCGCCACATGCGGCGAATTGGTCTCCAGCACCGGCCGGATCGGCGCCCGCGCCGCGCGGCAGGCCGTGTCGAACAGCGTGCGCGATGAACCGAGATAGGACGGCGCCACCAGCGGCAGGCCCGCCAGCTCCGCCAAGGTCAGCTTCTCCGCCCCTGCCAGCGCATGGTTCGGCGCCACCATCACCGCCAGCGGCTCCGCGGCGGAGGCCAGCACCTCCACCTCCGGATCGGCGGAAGGATTGAACGCGATGCCGAGGTGGCAGGTGCGGTCCCGCAGCGAGGCCAGAATCGCCTCCGACCCCACCACCGCGATGTCCAGCGTCACCGCCGGATAGGCCGCGCGGAAGGACGCCAACGCCGCCGAAAGGCCGGATGCCGCGAAACTCTCCACCAGCCGCACCACCACATGCCCGCGCCGCACGCCCCGCAGCGCATCGAGGTCCGCGCGCAGCCGCTCCGTCAGCTGCGTCGCCTCCCGCCCATGATGCAGCAGGATCTCCCCCGCCGGGGTCAGCGCCACGCCCCGCGCGCCGCGTTCCAGAAGCTGGACGCCCAGCTCCTCCTCCAGCTGCTGGATGCGCCGGCTGATGGCGGATTGCGCCAGGCGCAGCCGCAGCGCGGCCTCCCGCATCGATCCCGCCTGGGCCACAGCCAGGAAGCAGCGCAAGCCCGGTGGCATCATCGTCGTTCTTCTCCCGCCCCGATGCCAACGAGGCATCACGCCGACATAGATTTTCCTCTTGCGGCATCGGCGTCAACAGACTTGTATTCATCCTGTGTTCAATTGGGCAGGCAAGCCATGATCATCGAAGGCGTCCCCTTCCAGACGGTGGACTGGTCCGCCTGGCCGGAGACGCACCACAAGGGCGAAACCGGCCACGCCACCTGGCGCACCCTGGAGGTCGGCAACATCCGCGTCCGCATGGTGGAGTATTCGCCGGGCTACAAGGCGGACCACTGGTGTTCCCGCGGCCATGTCCTGCTGGTCCTGAAGGGCCAGCTCACCACCGAACTCGCCGATGGCCGCGTGTTCGTCATGAAGGAAGGCGTGTCCTACCAGGTCGCCGAGAACGCCGAACCGCACCGCAGCCAGACGGAGACGGGCGCCACCCTGTTCATCGTGGATTGAACCCCGGAAGGAGAAGGCCGATGCGCCTCACGCGTCGCGCGGCACTCGCCGCCAGTCTCGTCAGCGTGGCACTGCCCGCCCTGGCGCAGTCGGATTTCCCCAGCCGGCCCATCCGGTTCATCGTGCCCTCCGCACCGGGAGGCAGCCTCGACATCCTGGCCCGCCTGATCGCGCGCCACCTCGGCGAACGCCTCGGCTGGCAGGTGCCGGTGGAGAACCGCAGCGGCGGCGGCGGGAATATCGGCTTCGACGCCGTCGCGAAGGCGCGGCCGGATGGCTACACGGTCCTCATCGCCTCCGAACCACTGGCGGTGAACCCCAGCCTGTTCCGCACGCTGCCCTTCGACCCCGTGCGGGACTTCCAGCCGCTGACCATGATCGCGACGCTGTCGCAGGTGCTGGTCGTCCATCCCTCCGTCCCCGCGCGCAACTTTGCGGAGTTCATCGCGCTCGCCCGTTCCGGCGGGCCGGAGATCAATATAGGCTCCGCCGGCACCGCATCCCCCGGCCACATGGCGGTGGCGCAGCTGGTCCATGCCCGCGTGCCGCTGACGCATGTCCCCTATCGCGGCGGCGGCCCCGCGGTGCAGGACACGGTCGCTGGCAACATCCAGGGCGGCATCATGACACTGCCCGCGGCACTGCCCTTCATGCAGTCGGGGCAGGTGAGGGCGCTGGCCGTCACCTCCGCCCGCCGCTCCCCCTTCGCGCCCGATGTCCCGGCGATGGCGGAGGCCCTGCCCGATGTGGTGGTGGATAGCTGGCAGGCCCTGCTGCTGCCCGCCGGCGTGCCGGCCGAGGTGCTGCGCCGCCTGCACACCGAAATCACCGCCGTCATCCGCCTGCCGGAGGTGGATGAATTCCTCAAGCGCCAGGCCTTCGAACCCGCGCCCGGCACGCCCGACGAACTCGGTGCCCTGATCCGTGCGGAGGTGCCGAAATGGCGCCGCGTGGTGCAGGAAACCGGCCTCCGCCTCGACTGATCGCAGAAACGCCAGGGAAGAACGACCGCATGCCGCGCACCCCGACCATCTTCAACGAGGCGCGGATGCGCGCCATGATGGACCGCAAGGGCCTCGACCTCGTCATCGTGCGGGGCGTGGAGAATTCCCGCTACATCAGCGAGTTCTTCCATAACGGCGGCAACCTCGGCTACCGCCCCTTCTGCGTCTTCTACTTCCGCGACCCCGCCAGGAAGCCCGCCTTCGTCGTCCCGGCCGTCGATCTCCACCTGGCGATGACGCTGACCTGGATCGAGGATGTCCGCGCCTACGCCATGGCGGAATTCTTCACCGACGTGGACACGCATTTCTACGACGATTTCGCGGGCGCCGCGAAGGCGATCCTGGCCGAGCGCGGCGTGACGGGGATGAAGGTGGGGACGGAGGGCGACAACCTCACCAGCGGTTTCCGCACGCTGCTGGACGGCATCCTCACCGGCAACAGCGTGGAAGACATCTCCTTCGACATGGAGATGGTCCGCATGGTGAAGACCCCCGAGGAAATTCGCCGCCTGAAGCTGGCCACCGAGATCACGGTGAAGGCCCACGCCGCCTTCCGCGCCGCCATCCGCCCAGGGGCGACCGACAACGACCTGCACCGCGCCGCCTGCCTGACCATGCTGCAGGAAGGCGCCACCGCCGTGAACTTCATCAATGTGGGCGCCGGCAGCGCGAATTCCTTCGCGGCGCATGACCCATTCCCCCGCGGCTACACGCTCCAGCACGGCGATTTCGTGAAGGTGGACATGGGCGCGCAGGTGCTCGGCTATTCCGCTGATTTCGTGCGCAGCTACTTCATCGGCACCGCCAGCCAGCGCCAGCAGGACATCTGGAAATGGCTGAACGAGGTGCAGCTGGAACTCTGCGCCTGGATCCGCCCCGGCGTGACGGGCGGCGAGATCTTCGACCGCGGCTACAAGCACATCAGCAAGTACCTGGAGAAATTCCCCCGCGAATTCCTCGGCCACGGCATCGGCCTCGGCAGCCATGAACAGCCGCGCATGAACGCCGTGAACCGCACGGTGGTGGAGCCCGACAGCGTGCTGTGTGTTGAGTACAGCTACTACTGTGACGGCGTACGGCACCACACGGAGGAAACCTTCCACGTCCACGCCACCGGCAACGACCATTGGACGAAGGATTGCCCGCGCGAGTTGATCGTGAAGGTCTGATACGATGTCTGCGCTTGCCGGCATCACGGTCCTCGACCTCTCGACGCATCTCTCCGGCCCCTACTGCACCATGCTGCTCGGCGACCTCGGCGCCGATGTCATCAAGGTGGAGCGGCCGGGCGGCGACGAGGCGCGGACCATGCCCCCTTTCGTCGATGGCCGCTCCGCTCCCTTCGATGTCTGGAACCGCAACAAGCGCAGCATCGTGCTGGACGCGAAGAAGGAACCGGAAACCCTCCGCGCCCTGATCGCCCAGGCCGACGTGTTGGTGGAGAACATGCGGCCCGGCACTCTGGACCGCATGGGAATGGGTTGGGATGCGCTGCACGCCTGGCATCCCCGCCTGATCCTCGCCTCCATCTCCGGCTTCGGGCAGACCGGCCCCTGGGCCGGCCATGGCGGCTTCGATTTGATGACGCAGGGCATGGCGGGCCTCATGGCCGGCAATGGCCCGGCGGAGGGCGAGCCCCACCGCCTGCCCATCGCCATCAGCGACATGACGGCGGGCATGCACTGCGCCATCGCCATCCTCGCCGCGCTGAACGCCCGCCACGCCACGGGGCAGGGGCAGCGGGTGGAGGCGAGCCTCTTCACCTCTGCCCTCTCGCTAGGCGTCTATGAGGCCGCGCATGTGCTGGCGCTGGGCACGCGGCCCGAACGCCTTGGCCAGGCGCATCGCGGCACCTCCCCCTACCGCGCCTTTCCGGCCGCCGATGGCTGGCTGACCGTCGGCGCGGCCCAGGCGAATTTCTGGCCGCGCTTCTGCGCCATCATCGGCGTGCCGGATTTGCCCGCCGATCCGCGCTTCGCCACCAACGCCGACCGCGTCGCCAACAACGCCGCCCTGGTCACCATCATCGCCGGCCGCATGGCGGAAAAGCCCCGCGACCACTGGCTGACTGCCTTCGCGGAAGCCGGCATCCCCGCCGAACCCGTGCTCAGCTACGACGAGGCCCTGGCCCATCCCCAGGCCGAGGCGATGCAGGTCCTGGCCACGATCCCCGGCGCGACGGAGGGTATCCGCGCCACCCTCGCCACGCCCTTCAGCCTGTCGGCCACGCCGCCCGCCGTGCGCACCCCCGCACCGCGCCTCGATGAACACGGCGCCGCCATCCGCGCCGCTCTTCCGGCCCGCGCCGCCGCGGAATAGGCTTTCCCCTTCTGGAAGGGGATCGCACCATGTCCGGCCGCAACGCCATGCTCGAGGATGCGCTGGTCGAGGCGCGGGACCATTACGCCGCCGCCCGGCCCGCCAGCGCCGCGGCGCATCGCGACTCGTTGGCCGTCATGCCGGGCGGCAATACGCGATCCGTCCTGTTCCACGGCCCCTTTCCCTTCACGGCGGAGAAGGGGGAAGGCTGCGTGCTGACCGACATCGACGGCCACCAGACCGTCAGCATGATCGGGGAGTTCACCGCCGGCCTCTTCGGCCATTCGCATCCCGCCATCCGCGCGGCGGTGATGCGCGCCCTCGATTCCGGCGTGAACCTGACGGCCCATAACCGCTTCGAGGGCCGCTTCGCCAAGCTGGTCTGCGACCGTTTCCCGTCGCTGGATCGGGTTCGCTTCACCAATTCAGGCACCGAGGCCAATCTGCTGGCCCTCGCCACCGCCACCATCGCGACGGGCCGCCGGACGATCCTCGGCTTCCAGGGCGGCTACCATGGCGGGCTGATGACCTTCGGCGCCGCCACCAACCCCATTAACGTGCCGCACCAGGTGGTCCTCGCCCCCTACAACGACATCGACGCCGCGGTCGCGATGGCGCGCGTGAATGCCGGCGATCTGGCGGCGATCATCCTGGAGCCCATGCTCGGCGGTGGCGGCTGCATCCCCGCCACGGACGCCTTCCTGCGCGCGCTGCGCGATGTCGCGACGGAAACCGGCGCCGTGCTGATCTTCGATGAGGTGATGACCAGCCGCCTCGCCCCCGGGGGCCTCCAGGAAGCCACGGGCATCACGCCGGACCTGACGACACTGGGGAAGTATGTCGGCGGCGGCATGTCCTTCGGCGCCTTCGGCGGGCGCGCGGACCTGATGGCGATCTTCGACCCGCGTCGCCCGGATGCCGTGCCCCATGCCGGCACCTTCAACAACAACACCCTCACCATGTCCGCCGGCATCGCCGCGCTGTCGGAGATCTACACCCCCGATGTCGCCATCACGCACAACGCCAATGGCGACGCGCTGCGCGATGCGCTGAACGCGCTGGCGCGGAGGCACCAGGTCCCGATGCTGGTGACGGGCCGCGGCAGCATGATGGCCTTCCATTTCGGCCAGGCCGCGCCCCGCAACGCGGCGGAAGCTGGCGCCATGAACCAGCCGCTGAAGGAGTTGCTGTTCCTCGACCTGCTCGACCGCGGCTTCTACATCGCCCGCCGCGGCATGATCGCGCTGTCGCTCGCCGTGGGCGCGGAGGAACGCGCCGGCTTCCTCGCCGCCATGGACGATTTTCTCGAGATCCGCGCCGACCTGATCCGCGCCGCGGTCTGATTCGAAAAGCCCTCTCCCCCAAGGGGCATTACCCAGGGGGAGAGGGTTGGGTGAGGGGGCGACCCTTACGCGCCGAAGCTCACCCCGAACTTCCCGACATGCGAGAACTCGCCGATCGGCTTCCGCACGCGCGGCAGCCCTTCCTTCGCCGCCACATCCGGCGGCAGGATCTTCGCCGCATCGCCCGGCACGCCGAAGGCGATGGCGGAGACGGGGTCGTTATCCGCCGGCACGCCGAGTTCCACCCGCGCGCGCTCCACATCGAAGCCGCGCATCTGGCGGGAGGCGAGGCCCATGGACGCCGCCTGCAGCACCATGTTCGCCGCCGCCTGGCCGACATCGTACAGCGCCACGGCGTTCGGGTTGCCGTTGCCGGTGAAGACCTTGCGCGCCACCGTGATCACCAGCGCGCCCGCATCCTTCGCCCAGACCTGGTTGAAGGCGCCCAGCAGGCCGAGCAGCGTCGCGAAGGCTTCCGGGTCTGCATCCCGCCGCGCCACCACGAAGTTCCAGGGCTGCTCGTTGAAGCAGGAAGCCGCCCAGCGCCCAGCCTCGAGGATGGAGGCCAGCTGCTCCGCCGTCACCGGCGCATTGGTGTAGGCGCGCGGGCTGTGGCGGCCCGCGATCAGCGGGTGGATGGGGTGGGCGGTCGGCGCGTTGCGGTCGGTCATGCGGGGAGGTCCTCTATTGCCGTTCCATGCGGGTCCGCTCGATCACCTCGGCCCAGCGTGCGATTTCCGCATGCACCGTGGCCTTGGTCTCGGCCGGTGTTCCGGGCTCCCGCGCCGCGAGGCCCAGCTCACCGAGCCTGGCCCGCAGCGTCGTGTCGGCATGCATGCCGCGCGCGACCTCGGTGATGCGCTCCACCACGCTGGGGGGCGTTCGGGCGGGGGCGCCGATCGCATACCACGTCTCGATATCGAAGTCAGGACGACCCAGCGCCTCCGCTACCGTCGGCACCTCCGGCAGCAGCGGGGACCGGGTGCGGGAGGTGATGGCCAGCGCGCGCACCTCGCCCCCGCGGAGCTGGCCGAGCACGGCGGAGGCCGTCTCGCTCACCACCTGCACCTCGTTGTTGCGCAGCGCCACGATGGCGGCGGGGGTGCCGCGATAGGGGATGTGCATCAGCCGGAAGTCGCCCGCGGCCTGGATGGCTTCCGCCACGAAATGCTGCGTGCTGCCGACGCCGACGGTGGCGACATTGATCTGCTCCGGCCGCGCCTTCGCCCGCCGCACCAGGTCGGCCAGGTCTGTCGGGGCCTCCGGCCCCGTACCCGCCAGCAGCACCAGGCCGATGGAGGCGACCATGGCGATGGGTTCGATATCGGCGCGCGGGTCATAGGGCAGGCGGCGGTACAGCGCGGCAGAGACGGCGAAGCCATTGTTCAGCAGCATCAGCGTGTGGCCATCGGTGGACCGCGCCAGCGCCTCCGCCGCCAGGGTCCCGCCCGCGCCCGACCGGTTCTCCACCACCACCGGCTGGCCGAAGGCCGCCGCCATGGAAGGCGCGATGAGCCGCGCCAGGATGTCCGTCGTGCCGCCGGCGGCGAAGCCCTGCAGGAAGCGCACGGGGCGGTCCGGCCAGCGCGGCTGGGCCAGGGCCGGGGTGGCGATCAGCCCGGCGCCGGCGGCCAGCAGCGCGCGGCGGGACAGGCTCGCGGAATGGGCCATGACGGAACCTCCTTGCCAATTGGCGTGCAATCGTTTGTTAAGCGTCCTCCTACGGCACGGGACAGGGCCGTCAAGGCCGAAACATCCCGTCCGCCCCACCACCGGAGCCCACCCCCGATGTCAGACGCGCTTCTCCTCCGCCGCCTCCAGGTCGCCGAACTCGTGCAGAACTGGGCCGTCTGGCGCGATGCCGGGGATTGGGACCGCTTCGCCACCTGCTGGCACAGCGATGGCCGCATGTTCGCCACCTGGTGCCAGGCCCCGGCCGCCCAGTTCATCGAGGCCTCGAAGGCCGGCTGGGCCAAGGGCGTGTCGATCCTGCATTTCCTCGGCGGCTGTTCCGTGGACCTGAACGGCCACCGCGCCATCGCCCAGACCAAGATGACCATCAGCCAGCGGGCGGAGGTCCATGGCGTGCTGGTGGATGTCGTCTGCACCGGCCGCTTCCACGACTTCATCGAGGAACGCGACGGCAAGTGGGGCATCGTCCTGCGCCAGCCGATCTATGAGAAGGACCGGATGGACCCGGTGGACCCGGCCGCGAAGCTCAGCCTGGACCCCGCGCTCCTGGCCCGCTTCCCGGAGGGCTACCGCCACCTCGCCTATCTCCAGACCCAGATCGGCTATGAGGTGAAGACCGACATGCCGGGCCTGAAGGGGGAGCGGGTCCAGGCCCTCTATGCCGCCGGCCGCCGCTGGCTGGCGGGCGAAGCCCCGGGCTGGGAGGAGTAAGCCATCGCCGATCTCAACACTCCGTAAGCCCTTCGCGTGTCACCCTCGCGTCATCCGCCTGCCGGGGTGATGACACGAAGCCCTGGCAGAAGCGTTGCGGCACCGCCCCGCATTCGGGGCGGGGCGGGGCAGGAAGCCCCGGGGTTGAGAAGGACGAGTGGTATGACTGACAGGGACTTCCGGCGTGAGCGGTTGCTCGCTTCGGGCCTGTTGCGCGGCGCGACGATGGCGCAGGCGGCAGCGGAAACCGCGGTGCGGAAGCCGCTGCCGAAGGCGGAGCCCCGGGCTACGCTGCCGGCCGCAATTGGCGCGCCACCATCGGCAGGAAATGCGCCACGGGGGGCGTCTCCAGCCCCGTGACCTTGGCCTGCTCGTCGAAGCGCCGCAGCGTCACCGCCGCCTGGTGCTGCGGGTTGGCGCGGAAATCAGCGACCTCGGCCGGGGACATCGGCCCGCCCTGGAGCGACAGGGACAGCACGCTGTCCGGCGACAGCTTGCTGAAATAGTCCGCCTCCGTCGCGCAGAGGAACCGCTTGGCGGCGACATGCAGCCGCACCGGTTCCGCCACCTCCGGCCCGAAATGCCGCGCCAGCCAGGTGGCGCCCAGCTCCTCATGCCGGTCATCGATTCCCGCCTCGGCCGGGTTGTCGCCGAGGTCATGGACCAGATGGCCCACATCATGCAGCAGGGCCGCCACCACCAGCGGCTCCGCGCAGCCGAGCTGTTCCGCGAACATGGCGGCCTGAAGGGCGTGCTGCTTCTGGGTGATGGCGTGCAGGCCGTAATTGCCGTCCGCCCGATGCTCCAGCATCGTCTCGATCGCGGCCAGGCGGGGGTCCTGGGTCATGGGCGTCTCCTGCATCGGTCGCCCCATGATGCCGCGCCGCAGCATCGCGCGTAAATGACCCGCTTTCTGTTTGTAAACCGGCCGTGTAGCGTCCGCGGCCATGACGGGATCGATCCTTGAGGTGCGCGGGCTGCAGCGCCGCTTCGGCGGCGTGGTGGCGCTGGCCGGGCTGGACCTGACGGTCCGGCGCGGCACGGTCACGGCCCTGATCGGCCCGAACGGCGCCGGCAAATCCACCGCCTTCCAGTGCATCTCCGGCGTCATCCGCCCGGATTCCGGCACGGTGCGATTCGATGGCCAGGACATCACGGGCTGGCGGCCGGACCGCATCACCGGCGCCGGCCTCGTCCGCAGCTTCCAGATCGCCCGCGGCATCCCCCGCCTGACGGTGCTGGAGAATCTTCTTCTGTACGGCCAGGCGCAGCCCGGCGAATCGGTCCTGACTTCCTTCCTGGCCACCCCCGCCCAGAAGCGGCGGGAGGAGGCGTTGAAGGAGAAGGCCCGCGCCATCGCCGGCCGCCTGAACCTGGCCCGGGTGCTGGACAACCCGGCCTCCGCGCTGTCCGGCGGCCAGAAGAAGCTGATGGAGATCGGCCGCGCCCTGATGGCCGACCCCAAGCTGCTGATCCTTGATGAACCCGTGGCCGGCGTGAACCCGACCCTCTCGGCCGAGATCGCGACCCATATCGCCCACCTTCGCGATGAGGGCATGACGGTGCTGATCGTCGAGCATCACATGGATTTCGTCGCCAGCCTCTGCGACCCCGTGATCGTCATGGCGGAGGGCCGGCCCCTGATGGAAGGCAGCTTCGACCAGGTGGCGAACGACCCCCGCGTGCAGGAAGCCTATATGGGCCGCCGGGCGGTGCACGCGTGACCGCGCTGCTGGAAGCCGAGGGCGTCGTCGGCGGCTATGGCGCGGCGGATGAGATCCTGAAGGGCATTACCGTCACCCTGGCCGCGCATCGCATGGCCGCCATCGTCGGCCCGAACGGCGCGGGGAAATCCACCTTCCTCAAGGCCATCGCCGGCCTCGTGAAGCTCAAGGCCGGCCAGGTGCGCCTGGCGGGGGAGGTCCTGACCGGCCTGCCGCCCCGCGGCATCGCGGCGCGCGGCGTCGCCTTCGTCCCCCAGGAATCCAACGTCTTCGGCAGCCTCTCCGTGCGGGAGAATCTGGAGATGGGCGGCTACCTGGAGCCCCGCGCGACGGTCGCCCGCCGGGTGGAGGGCCTCTTCACCCGCTTCCCCATCCTGGCGGAAAAGCGCCGCCGCGCCGCCCGCACGCTGTCCGGCGGCCAGCGCCAGATCCTGGCCATGGGCATGGCGCTGATGGTGGAACCGAAGCTGCTGCTGCTGGACGAGCCCTCGGCCGGGCTTTCGCCTAAGGCGGCGGAATCGCTGTTCGATGGCATCGCCGCCATCCACCAGGAAGGCACCGCCATCCTGATGGTGGAGCAGAACGCCCTGGAAGCGCTGGCCATCGCGGAGGAAGGGATCGTCCTCGTCGATGGCCGCGTCGCCCGCACGGGGCAGGCCGCGGCGCTCGCCGCCGATCCGGAAGTGCGCCGCCTGTTCCTGGGCGGCTGAACCATTCAACCAAGCAACAGGGGAAAGACTGGGATGACCACCTTCAGCCTCAATCGCCGCGCGGCCCTGCTCGGCACCGCCGGCGCGCTGTCCACCTTCGCCATCGGCGGCAAGGTCGCAGCCCAAGGCGCGCCGATCACCTTCGGCGTCCTGCCGCCGCTGACCGGTGCGGGCGGCCCCTATGGCCCCGCCATGCTGCGCGCCGTGCAGGGCGTGGTGGCGGAAGCCAACGCCGCTGGCGGCATCCGTGGCCGGCAGATCCGCGTCGTGGCGGAGGACGACCAGACCAACCCGGATGCCGCCGTCCGCGGCGCCCGCAAGCTGATCGACGTCGATCGCGCCGCCTGCATCATCGGCACCTGGGCCAGCGCCAGCACCACCGCCGTCGCGCCGCTGTGCTGGGAGAACCGGGTCAGCCTCTTCACCGTCTCCGGCGCCGACAGCATCACCCTGCTGCCGCACCAGGGCTACATCTTCCGCACCCAGCCCAACAGCCGGCTGCAGATCAGCACCGCCTGCGACTATTTGATGGCCAAGGGCACCCGCCGCGTCTTCCACCTGGCCGCGCAATCCCCCTTCGCGGCGTCCAGCCAGGAAGTGATGGTCGAGAAGTTCCGCGCCGGCGGCGGCGCCGTCTCCGGCTACATCGTCTATGAGCGTGACAAGACCGCCTTCCGGTCGGAAGTCGACCAGATCATGCGCAGCCGCTCCGACACCGTCATGCTGAACGGCTACCTGCCCGACGTGACGATCCTGCTGCGCGAACTGTTCCGCGCGGGGTTCGAGGGCCGGCGCTTCACCTTCGCCTATGCCGCCAACGCCACCACCTTCCAGTCCCTGCCGAATGAGGTGACGAACGGCCTCATCACCTTCCAGCCGAGCCCGGACCTCGACAGCGGCGCCTTCAACCGCCTGAAGAACCGCTTCGGCAATGTGGAGGTCGATCCCTACTCCGCCCAGACCAACGACCACGCGACGCTCGCGATCCTCGCCGCCGCCCAGGCCGGTGAGGCGACGGGCACCGCCATCCGCGACAATGTCCGCAAGATCAGCCAGGGCGATGGCGAGAAGGTCGACAACGTCACCGACGGCCTCCGCCTGATCGCTGCCGGCCGTGCCGTGAATTTCGAGGGCGCTTCCGGCCCCGTCTCCTTCGACGAGCGTGGCGACATCCAGGGCACGAAGTTCCGCTACGAAGTGGCGGAGAACGGGCGCTTCCGGCTGCTCGAACTGGTCTGATGGAGGATTGGCGCGACCTCGCCCAGGTCCTTCTGAATGGCGTGATGGCGGGCAGCGTGTTGATGCTGCCCGCCATCGGGTTCAACTGCATCTTCGCGGTGCTACGCTACCCGAACTTCGCGGTGGCGGGCTTCTGTACGTTCGGCGCTTTCGCGGGCTGGGTGGCGAATGTGCAGTTCGGCGTGCCCGTCATCGCCGCGCTGCCCATCGCCTTCCTGGCGGCGGCGGCGGTGGGGCTGCTGTCGGAGGAAGTGGCCCTGAAGCCGCTCCGCCCCGCGGGGCCGCTGACGGTCGCCATCGCCTCCGTCGCCATCACCATCCTGCTGGAAAACATCATCCGCTTCTTCTTCGGCAACGACCTGAAGGGCTATGATCTGGCGATCCTGCGGGACTGGCGCTTCGACGGCATCCGCGTGAACCCGCAGCAATTGCAGAATACGGGCTACGCCATCATCGCCGCCGGCAGCCTCTTCGCGCTGCTCGCCTTCACCAGGCTCGGCCGCGCCATGCGGGCGGTGGCGGACAATCCCGTGCTGGCGGACATCAAGGGAGTGGACCCCAATCGCATCGCGCGCGTCGCCGTCTTCATCGGCGCGGGGCTGGCGGGCATGGGCGGCATGCTGATCGGCATCGACACGTCGATCGATCCGCTGACCGGCTTCCGCGTCGTGCTCTCCGTCTTCGCGGCTGCCGTCGTCGGCGGCCTCGGCTCCATCCCCGGCGCGGCGCTGGGTGCGATGGTGGTGGGCGTGGGTGAGGAACTGGCCGGCGTGATCCTCGAACCCGCCTACCGCACCGTCACCGCCTTCCTGGCGATCCTGCTGGTGCTGACCTTCCGGCCGCAGGGGCTGCTCGGGGGGCGCAACTGATGGAAGCCTACCTCGTCGCCATGCTGGTCTTCGCCGGCTTCTACGCGCTGATGGCGCTGGGGCTGAACGTGATCTGGGGCCTGACCGGCATGGTCAATCTTGGCCTGGTCGGGTTCTTCGGCCTCGGGGCCTATGCCTCCGCGCTGCTCACCACCAAGGCCGGCCTGCCCATGCCGCTGGGCTGGCTGTCCGGCGCCACCATCGCCGCCATCGCCGGCGGCATCATGGCCCTCATCGTTGCACGCCTGCGGGGCGACTACCTCGCCATCGTGACGCTCGGCTTCGCGGAGGTCATCCGCCTGGTTGCCTCCAACGAGATCTGGCTGACCAACGGCACGGACGGCATCAGCGGCATCCCCGGCCCGTGGCGCGGCGATGTCTCTCCGCAGCAGTTCAACCTGATCTTCCTCGGCATCGTCTGGACCGCCGTCGCGGTGGGCTTCTACCTGCTTTCCCGCGTCTCCCATTCCCCCTTCGGCCGCGTGCTGCGCGCGATCCGGGAGGATGAGGACATCGCCGCCGTCGCCGGCAAGCCGGTGCTGTGGTTCAAGGTCCGCGCCTTCGTGACGGGTGCGGCGGTGCTCGGCGCGGCCGGCGCGCTCTATGCCCACTACAACGCCTTCATCGCGCCGGAGAGCTTCGCGCCGCTGCTGACGATCTACATCGTCCTGGCGCTCACGGCCGGTGGCGTCGGTTCCATGCGCGGCGCCGTCATCGGCGCGATCTTCCTCATCACCCTCATCGAGGGCACACGCTTCATCGCGGCCGAGATCCCCGGCGTCACGCCGGTGCAGAAGGCCGCCTTGCGGGAAGGCGCCATCGCGCTGACCCTGATCCTGCTGCTGCGCTTCCGGCCGCAGGGACTGATCCCCGAAAGAACGAGAACCAAGGCATGACCCGCCCCGACGCTACCGCTGCCCTCGCTTCCGTCGTCGCCGCCACCGCGGCGCCCGGCCAGCCCCAGGCGCTGTTCGCCGCGCTGGACCAGGCGATGGGCGCGACCATCGGCCACAAGCTCTTCACCATCCTGGTCATCCATCCCGGCGCGAATGAGAGCCAGCGCTACTATTCCAACATGCCGGATTCCTACCCGATCGGCGGCCGCAAGCCGATCAACCCGACGCATTGGTTCAACACGGTGCTGGGGGAGGGCGTGCCCTATATCGGCTACAACTACGCCGACATCAGCGACGTCTTCTACGATCATGAACTGATCCGCAGCCTCGGCTGCGAAAGCGTGCTGAACGTCCCCGTCCGTTGGAACGGGTCCAGCATCGCCACCATCAACCTGCTGCATGAACGCGGCTGGTACGGCAGCCACGACATCGCCCTGGCCCAGCACTTCGCCGCGCTGGCCGTGCCCGGCGTGCTGAAGGTGATCGCGGAGGGCTGAACTGCCGGGGGGCGCTCTACGCGCCCCCCACCTCGTCCAGCGCCAGCAGCGCGAAGCTGGCCAGCCAATGCCCGCCCATGTAGTGGTCGTCGAGATGCGGCATGGCGGCCGCGAGATGCGCCGCCGCGCTCTCCTCCATCACCGCCCTTCGCATGTCGGCGCCCTGGAGCGTCCGCGCCAGGATGCGCCAGCACCAGGCGCGGGACAGGTTCAGCCCATCCAGATGCGCGATGCGCCCATCCGTCCGGTCCGATACGCGGACGGGTGTGAACAGCGATTCCGGCCGCCGCGCCCCGATCCAGGGCAGGAAGCGGTCGAACCAGGGCGCGAAGCGGGCAGGGGGCAGCAGCCGCGCCAGGCAGGCGGCTTCCACCAGGGTCGGTGAAAGAAAGTCCTCGCCGGAGGGCTCCCAGGCCTGCGCGTCCCGGTCCTCCCCGTGCCAGCGCCAGGCCGTCTCCCGGATCAGCGCCAGCAGCGCGGGGTCCTGCGCCTCCGCCCAATCGGCCGTCAGCATCAGCGCGAAGGCGGTGTTGGTGTGCATCCCGGCGCGGGACGGATAGTCCGCCATCGGCAGGTGGCTGCGGAAGCGCGCCGCGAAAGCCTCCGCCAGCGGCGCCAGGCGTGCGCCCCAGACGGGGTTGGGCAGCATGTCCAGCTCCGCCTGCAGCTTCAGCAGCCAGGCCCAGCCATAGGGCCGTTCGAACCCGCGGGAGGATGGCCGGGCGAGGTAGGCGCATTCCGCCGCCACGCCCGCCTCCGTGAAGGCGGCGTCGAAACGCGCGATGATGGCCGGCGCGCTCGGCAGGACCGGAAAGCGCCGCAGCAGCCGCGCCAGCATCCAATGCGCATGGACGCAGGAATGCCAGTCGAAGCTGCCATGGAAGACCGGATGCAGGGCGGAGGGCGCCACCAGGTCCGCCGGCCCCGTCAGCACATGGTCCAGCTTCTGCGGCCATTCCTGCCCGACATGACCCAGCGCGATCCGCGCCAGCCGCTCCGCCAGCGCCTCGTCCAGCACCTCCGCCACGGCCCTCATCCCCTCCTGGGTCCACGGCCCTCGGGGTAGGGCCAGCGCGGATCGTTGAACTCCTGGAATTCCAGCAGGTAGCCCTCGGGGTCCCGGAAGAAGCAGGAATAGACGGTCTTGCCACCCGACACATGCGGCGGGCCGTCGAACTCGATGCCGCGCGCCTTGTAGTGCTCGTAGGCGCGCTCGACATCCTCGACCAGGAAGGTGAAGACCATGCCCTTGGTCCCCAGCGGCCGCCCCGGCTTGTTGCAGACGCCGAGAAAGCCCGTCGGGCTCACCTGGAAGACCCGGCAGATCCCCTGGTCCAGCACCTGCTTCAGCCCGATCACATCCCGGTAGAAGGCGGCAAGCCGGTCGAGGTTCTCCGTGTAGAGCCAGACCACATTCTGCTCGATAAAAATTCCTGCCCCGCCGGCATCGTCCGAAGCCATCATTCTCTCCCTTCCGGCCCGCCCGTGGAACGCAAGCGGCGCGGCCATGCGCGCGGAGCATGCACGATCCCGCGCGCCCCCGGAACGCCCCCGCGCCGCCCGTTGGAACCATGCCCCGCAATGCCCTTATCCTCCCACAAGGCGGCAACGCCCCAGGCAGGAGTTCCAGTTCCATGACCATCCAGCTCGGCCAGGTAGCCCCGGATTTCGAGGCTGAGACCACCCAGGGCCGCATCCGCTTCCATGAATGGCTCGGCTCCTCCTGGGGCGTGTTGTTCAGCCACCCCAAGGACTTCACCCCGGTCTGCACCACCGAACTGGGGGAGACCGCGCGCCTCAAGCCTGAATTCGACGCCCGCGGCGTGAAGGTCATCGGCCTGTCCGTCGATACGCTCGACCGCCATGCCGGCTGGGACGCCGATATCGCGGATACGCAGGGCACCGCCGTCAACTTCCCGATGATCGCGGACCCGGAGAAGAAGGTCGCCGCCCTCTACGGCATGGTGCACCCGGAGGCCGATCCCTCCATCACCGTCCGCACCGTCTTCGTCATCGATCCGAACAAGAAGGTGCGCCTGTTCATGGTGTATCCGCCCAGCACGGGCCGGAACTTCGACGAGATCATCCGCGTCATCGACAGCCTCCAGCTGACCGACCGCGCCAAGGTGGCGACGCCGGTGAACTGGCGCCCGGGCGGCAAGGCGATCATCCCGCCCTCCATCAGCGACGAACAGGCGAAGGCGCTGTTCCCGCAGGGCTGGAAAACGGACCGGCCCTACCTTCGCTGGGTCGATGTGAAGTAGGGGGGACGCGATCATGGCCACCATGCGGGAAAGCCAGGCGCATCCATCCAGCGTGGCTGACGGCTTCTGGGGGGCGGTCGGCAACACGCCCCTCATCCGGCTCCGGCGCGCCTCCGCGGCCACGGGATGCGAGATCCTGGGCAAGGCGGAATTCATGAATCCCGGCGGCAGCGTGAAGGACCGCGCGGCCATCGGCATCCTGAAGGATGCCATGGCGCGCGGGCAGCTCGTGCCCGGCCAGCCCGGCACCATCGTGGAAGGCACCGCGGGCAACACCGGCATCGGCATCGCGCTGGCCGCCAACGCCATGGGATGGCGCAGCGTCATCGTCGTGCCGGAAACCCAGTCGCGGGAGAAGCTGGACTACCTCCGGATGATCGGCGCCGATCTCCGCCTGGTCGCCCCCAAGCCCTTCAGCGATCCCGGCAACTACGTCCATGTCTCGAAGCGGCTTGCCGAGGAAATGGGTGCCGTCTGGGCCAACCAGTTCGACAATTTGGCCAATGCGGCGGTGCATGAGGCGACGACGGGCCCCGAGATCTGGGACCAGACCGATGGCCAGGTGGATGCCTTCACCTGCGCCTGCGGCACGGGCGGCACGCTGGCGGGCATCGCCCGCGCGCTGAAATCCCGCAACGGCAGCATCCGCATCACCCTGGCCGATCCCGATGGCAGCGCGCTCGCCTCCTGGGTCCGCAGCGGCACCTTCAAGGCGGAGGGCAATTCGATCACGGAGGGCATCGGCCAGGCCGCCCGCGCCCCCGGCAACCTCGCTTCCGCGCGCGACTTCATCGATGACGCCGTCAATGTCAGCGATACCGAGGCGCTCACGGAAGTCTTCGACCTGCAGATGCATGAAGGCATCTCCGTCGGCGGCAGCGCCGGCCTCAACGTCGCCGCCGCCATCAAGGTGGCGCGGGACCTCGGCCCCGGCCACACCGTGGTGACCATCCTCTGCGACGGTGCCGCGCGCTACCAGTCCAAGCTCTTCAACCCGGATTTCCTGCGCGAACGCGGCCTGCCCGTGCCGTCCTGGCTGGAGTGAGGGCGCCATGGCGCTGGAAATCGTCGAACTCGCCCGCACCATCCGCGAACGCGATCCCGCGAAGCCCGGATGGCTGGAGGCGATGCTCTGCTATGCCGGGCTGCACGCCGTGCTGTGGCACCGCCTGTCCCATGCGCTCTGGCGCGCGGGGCTGCGCGGCGTGGCGCGCCTTTCCTCCCACATCGCCCGCTTCCTGACCGGCATCGAGATCCATCCCGGCGCCACCATCGGCCGCCGCCTGTTCATCGACCACGGCATGGGCGTCGTGATCGGGGAGACGGCGGAGATCGGCGATGACGTGCTGATCTACCACTCCGTCACCTTGGGCGGCCTCTCCGGCCAGCCCGGCAAGCGGCATCCCACGATCGAGGACAAGGTCACGATCGGCGCCGGCGCGCAGGTGCTGGGCCCCATCCTGGTCGGCCGCGGCGCGCGCGTGGGTGCGAATGCCGTGGTGGTCTCCGCCGTGGCGCCCGGCTGCACCGTCGTCGGCATCCCCGCCCGCCCGCCCCGCGGCCAGCCCTGCCAGGACCCCTCCATCGGCTATGGCCTGGGCGCCACGGCGGATGAGGACCCCGTCGGCGAACAGCTGGCCGCCATGCGGGCGGAGATCGCGTTGCTGCGCGCGGAACTCGGCGCGTTGAGGAACGCGCAGCGGGAAGGGGTGTAGCGCCCGGCGGCGGCGGTCAGCGCGACCGGATCGCCCGCCGCGCCGCCGGATCGCGCGTGCCGCCCAGCGCGGCGTGGCGCGCCAGCCCCGCATGCCGCGCCAGCACGGCCCGCCGGGCCGGGTCCGGCTCCACCGCCGCCACGGCGGCCAGCACTTCCAGCATCCGGATCATCACCGCGGGCTGCCCGGCCGCACCCTGGCGCAGCATGTGGAACATGGCGTCCGCCAGCCCCGCGTAATCCGTCGCGGGCCGCACCAGGCGAACCTCGCCATCCCGCCGGAAGACGCCATCCGGCAGCGTCCGCCCCACAAGCCCCGCCAGCGTCGCCCCCAGCCGGTCCAGCACGCCGATCGCGGTGAAGGGGTCGTTGATGCCGGGGGAGAGCGCCCGCAGCGCGATCTCCACCAGCTGCCGCACGGCGTATTCCAGATCCTGCTCCACGCTGCGGGACTGGCCGAGCACCATCGCCTCCGCGAGCGCCGCCCGAGCCGCCTCCCTCACCGCCGGCGGGCTGACCCGGCCCACCACGCCGCCCGCCAGCACGAACCCACCCGCCCGCACATCCAGGTGCAGCACCGCCCCGCATCCGGCCGCCCAATCCGCCAGGGACGCATCGTCCAACACCCGAAGGTAGCCGCTGCCGGGCGCGCGCAGCGCCGCGGCATCGGGCGCGGGCCCGAGCGCGGGCTCCGGGTCCGTGCCATCCCCGCAGGCCTTCTCCAGCGCCTGGTCAAGCTCCGCCGCCACCAGCGCCACCACCCGGTCCACGCTGATGGAGGCCGCGACATGGTGCAGGAACCAGATCAGCACGCCGATGCAGCCGAACCCCATCAGCAACCCGGCCGAGACCGCCAGCTGCGGCACGAAGCCGCCGTCATCCCCCTCATGCACCGATCGCAGCGCCACCAACGAAAAGGCGAAGGTCGCGACCAGCGCGCCCAGCGCATACTGGTTGCCGGCATCGCTGGTGAAGTTCCGCAGCAGCCGCGGCCCCATCTGGTTCGATGCCAGGGTCAGCGCCGCGACGGTGATGGAGAAGGTGGTCCCCGCGACGCCGATGGTCGCACTCGCCAACGCCCCCAGAACGTCCCGCGCCCCCGCCGCGGCGCCGCCATAGACCAAATCGTCCAGCCCATCGGGCAGCGAGACCTTGCCCTCCAGCCGCACCAGCGCCTCCGCCAGCACGATGGCGGCCGCCGTCATCACCGCGGGGCGAAGCCAGAAGGAGGCGCGGAGATCCGCCCACCATTGCCGCAACCGCGCTGCCGTCACCGCGCCGCTCCCCCGCGCCTGCCGGAGGACCGCAACGGTTCACCGCGCCGCCGGTTCACTGGCTTGACCCGCCGCCGCGCCCGCCCGACCCTGCGGCCATCAGGGGGAAACCGGATGACTACGCGCAGCACCTTGTCCTGCGAGATCGACCTCGACACCCCCGGCAAGCGCCACGGCTTCCTCCGCCCGGCGCATTCCACCCATGCCGGCGCCCAAGGCCTGGTCCACCGCATTTCGCCATCGACGGCATCGTCCTGGTAAAACGCTGGCCCGGCATGACGGCGCGCGGCGACTGCCTCTTCCACCTCGGTACGGAGACTGACCTGTGACTGACGAGAACCCCGTCCTCGCCACCCGCGACGGGCCCGTGATGCGCCTGGTGCTGAACCGCCCCCATCGCCGCAACGCAATGAGCGAGGCGCTGGTCGCGCGCCTCGATGAACTGCTCGCCGAACTCCGCGCCGATGCCACGATCCGCGTCGTGGTCCTCTCCGGCGCCGGCGGCCATTTCTGCGCCGGGCTCGATCTGACGGAGGTCGGCGCGCCGGAGGATCAGGCGACGAAGCTCGCCCGCCAGCAGGCCCGCAACCGCGCCACCGGGCAGCGCTTCACCGCCATCTCCCAGCTGCCGCAGGTGGTGATCGCCGCCATCCAGGGCTCCGCCTTCGCCGGCGGCCTCGGCCTGGTCACGGCCGCCGACATCGCGCTCGCCTCCGCCGATGCCCGCTTCTCCGCCCCCGAGGTCCGTCGCGGCCTGGTCCCCGCCCAGATCCTGCCCTGGCTGGTCCGCCGCATGGGCCGCAGCGAGGCGACGCGGATCTGCCTGCAAGGCCATGTGCTGGACGCCGCCGAGGCCGCCCGCACCGGCCTGGTCCATCAGGTGCTGCCCGATGCCGGCGCGCTGGAGGCGGAACTGTCGCGGGTCATCGCCGACATCCTCGAAGGCGCCCCCGGCGCGCTCGCCGAGACCAAGGCCCTGCTCGCCGCCCTCGGCCCCGTCTCGACGGAGGCCTATGCCGAGGCCGGCGCCCAGGCCTTCGCCCGCCGCGCCGCCGACCCCGAGGCGAAGGAGGGCATCGCGAGCTTCAAGGAACGCCGCAAGCCCTCCTGGTCCCCCGCCGCCTGACCCGCGTTATACTCCCCCCCAGCGAGGAGACACCGCCATGACCGCCTGCATCGTCGGCTGGGCCCATACCCCCTTCGGCAAGCTCGAAGACCCCGACATCGAAAGCCTCTTCGGCCGCGTCGCCCGCGCCGCGATCGAGGATGCGGGGATCGAGGCCGATGACGTCGACGGCGCCTTCGTCGGCGTCTTCAATGGCGGCTTCACCAAGCAGGATTTCTTCGCCTCCCTCCTGCTCCAGACCGTCCCTGAACTCCGCTTCAAGCCCACCACCCGCTACGAGAACGCCTGCGCCACCGGCACCGCCGCCATCCACGGCGCCATGGATTTCCTGGCCGCCAAGCGCGGCCGATTCGCGCTGGTCGTGGGGGCGGAGAAGATGACCGCGACGCCCGGCGCGCAGGTCGGCGACATCCTCCTCAGCGCCTCCCACCGCCGGACGGAGGGCGACATCCCCGCGGGCTTCGCCGGCGTCTTCGGCCGCATCGCGGAAGCCTATTTCCAGCGCCATGGGGACCAGTCCGACGCGCTGGCCGCCATCGCCGCCAAGAACCACCGGAACGGCGTCGCCAACCCCTACGCCCAGATGCGCAAGGACCTCGGCTTCGCCTTCTGCCGGGCTGAGTCGGAAAAGAACCCCTTCGTCGCACCCCCCCTCAAGCGCACGGATTGCAGCCTAGTCAGCGACGGCGCCGCCGCCCTGATCCTGACCGACGAGGAAACGGCCCGCAGCATGGCGAAAGCGGTCCGCTTCCGCGCCGCCGTCCAGGCGACGGACATGATGCCCATCGCATCCCGCGACATCATCCGCTTCGAGGGCGCCCGCGCCGCCTGGTCCCGCGCCCTTTCCGACGCCAACCTCAGCCTGGCGGACCTCAACTTCGTCGAGACGCATGACTGCTTCACCGTCGCCGAGCTCATCGAATACGAGGCGATGGGCCTGGTGCCGGAAGGGCAGGGGGCGCGAGCGGCGCTGGAGGGCTGGACGGCCAAGGATGGCCGCCTGCCCGTGAACCCCTCCGGCGGGCTGAAGTCGAAGGGCCACCCGATCGGTGCCACCGGCGTCTCGATGCATGTGCTGGCGGCCATGCAGCTCACTGGCCAGGCCGGGGACATGCAGCTGCCCAAGGCGGACCGGGCAGGGGTCTTCAACATGGGCGGCGCCGCGGTCGCGAACTACTGTTCCATCCTGGAGCGCGTTTGACGGATCAACCCGGCGACGCCCTCGCCACCCCGGCGCCGGCCGACGCCCCGCCGGCGCCATCACCCTTCGTCACCGTCACCTGGTCGCCGGAAATCGAGGCCTGGTTCCGCCAGCGCAAGGTCTTCCTGGCGCATCCCATGCGGATCGAGGGCGTGTTCCGCCATGGCGCCCCCGTGCGCCTGCCGCGAGCCTGGAGGACGGAGGCCTATTCGACCATGCCGGCGCGCGGCACCGCCTCGCTCGGCGCCTTCAGCTACTCCCACAGCCCGGGGCTCGTGGCCGGGCGATACTGCTCGCTCGCCGCCCGCATCGCGGTCAGCGCGGATGAACATCCGATGGACCGCGTCTCGACGCACCTCTTCAGCTACCGTGCTGTCTTCCAGTCGCTCGGCGAGGCGGAGTTCGGACGCAGCTACCCCCTGCGCCCCTTCCGTCGCTTCGGCCCACTGCCCATCATCGGCCATGATGTCTGGATCGGCCAGGACGTCCTGCTGAAGCGCGGCATCACCATCGGCCATGGCGCCGTGATCGGCGCCCGCTCCGTCGTCACGCGCGACGTGCCGCCCTACGCCATCGTCGCGGGCTCCCCCGCCCGCATCAAGCGCTACCGCTTCGAGGACACGGTGATCGAGGGGCTTCTCCGCCTCGCCTGGTGGCGCTTCCGCTTCACGGATTTCGCCGATCTGGACCCGGAGGACATCACCGGCTTCATCGACCAGCTCTCCGCCCGCATCGAAGCCGGGGAGGCGCAGGAACTGCCGGAGAACTGGATCGAGCCCGCGATCGAGCTGGAGGCACTGGCGACGGGGTAGGGAACAGCATGCGGGCGGCGCGACCCCCGGGCTCTGGCACGGGGGTTGCTATCCCATGGAGCGTCATGCGGCGGCCTTGTCCGCCCTGGCAGCTTAGCCTTCCTCAACCTTGCCTTGGGCCGGTCCGAAAGGATCGGCCCTTTTTTTTGGCCCATGCCCCGGCGCCGCCTGGCCCAGCAAAACAGTGGATTGCGCGACATCCCGCTGGGCCAGTTGCCCATGGGGGACTGTGGAGCTGCTTCATCGGCAGCACCGAGATTCCCATTTTGCAAACCAATCCGCGACGCATTCGGGATTCTGCCCGGTCACGCGGCAGTGAACGCTACCCCGGCACCAGCACCGACACCGCCGCCTGCGCCGCGATCCCCTCGCCACGCCCCGCGAAGCCCAGCCGCTCCGTCGTCGTCGCCTTCACGGAGACGCGGTCCACCGGCACCCCGAGCAGGCCCGCCAGCCTCTCCCGCATCGCCGTCGCATGGGGCGTGATCTTCGGCCGCTCGCAGATCAGTGTCACATCCGCATTGGCCAGCACGCCGCCCCGCGCCGCGATCCGCCCGGCCGCATGGACCAGGAAGCGCGCGCTGTCGGCGTCCTTGTACTGGTTGTCGGAGGGCGGGAACCACCGGCCGATATCGCCCTCCGCCAGCGCGCCATAGATGGCGTCGCACAGCGCGTGGATGCCGACATCGGCATCGGAATGCCCATCCAGCCCGAGCGGCCCCGGCACCACCACGCCGCACAGCACCATCGGCCGGCCTTCGACGATCCGATGCACGTCGAAGCCGGTGCCGATGCGGGGGATCATGGGCACGCTCATCGTTGCTTCCCTCAGGGCCGCCTCCATCCGGGCCAGGTCTTCCGGCCAGGTGATCTTCACATTCGACTCGTGCCCGGGTACGAGCACCACCGCCAGCCCCGCGGCTTCCAGCAGCTGCGCGTCATCCGTCGCTTCCGCCGCGGCGCCGCGATGCGCCGCCAGCAGAAGCTCGAAGCGGAAGGCCTGCGGCGTCTGGGCGCGGAACAGTCCGGCGCGCGGCACCGTCTCCAGGATCAGCCCGCCATCGCCCCGCTTCAGCGTATCGCTCACGGGCTGGGCCGGGATGGCGCCGGGGTGGTCCTCCAGCGCCGCCATCAGAGCCGCGACGGTCCCCGCCGGCACCACCGGCCGCGCCGCGTCATGCACCAGCACCACCGCGGGCGGGTCGCCCGCCAGCGCCTCCAGCCCCGCCCGCACGCTGGCCTGGCGGGTCGCGCCGCCCGCCACCGGCGCCAGGCAGGGCAGGCCCTCCAGCGCCGCCGTCACGGTCGCCATCATGTCCGGCGCGCAGATCGGCAGCAGGGCATCGACGCCCCCCTCCCGCAGCAGCGCCTCCGCCGCATGGCGGATGACGGGCCTTCCGGCCAGGATCGAGTATTGCTTGGGTTGCGGCGCACCGAAGCGGCTGCCGCTGCCCGCTGCCATCAGCAGCGCCACGCATCGCATGGCGGGAGCCTAGCCCACCCCGGCGGCCCCGCCCAGACGGCCCCTCCAGACCGGCCCGCCAACCCCGTGTCGTTGCTGGATTTTTCAGCAGGAACCCGCCAGAACCCGCCATCCGCATTGCCCCAGGGTCAATCTAGCGATACCTTGCCCAAATCATGAGCATGAACACCTCCCCATCCGGCCCCTGGACCGGTCCCATGCTGCGCCCGATCGACCTGGGCGGTGCGGTGATCGACGTGCCGGTCGTCCTGGCGCCCATGTCCGGCGTCACGGACCTGCCCTTCCGCCGCCTGGCCCGCGCCCAGGGGACCGGCCTGGTGGTGAGCGAGATGATCGCCTCCAACGCCATGGTGCGGGAGAACCGGACCACCCTGAAAATGGTGGAGGTCGATGGCTTCGGCGGCCCGTCCTCCGTCCAGCTCGCGGGGTGCGACCCCGCCGTGATGGCGGAAGCCGCGCGCCTGGTCGTCGGCCATGGCGCCGCCATCGTGGACATCAATTTCGGTTGCCCGGTGAAGAAGGTGGCGCTCGGCCAATCCGCCGGATCGGCGTTGATGAAGGACGAGATCGGCGCCGCCCGCATCCTGGAAGCGGTGGTGAAGGCGGTTTCCGTCCCCGTCACCCTCAAGATGCGCATGGGCTGGGACCACAATTCCCTCAATGCCCCGAAGCTGGCCCGGATCGCCCAGGATTGCGGTATCCGGCTGGTCACGGTCCATGGCCGCACCAGGCAGATGTTCTACAACGGCACCGCGGACTGGGCCTTCGTCGCCCAGGTGAAGGCCGCCGTCTCCATCCCCGTCATCGTCAATGGCGACATCCTGACGCCCGAACACGCGGCGGAAGCGCTGCGCCAGTCCAACGCCGATGGCGTGATGATCGGCCGAGGCTGCTACGGCCGCCCCTGGCTGCCGAAGCAGGTGGCGGATTACCTGGCCACCGGCATCCTGCCGCCAGACCCGTCCCTCGCCGACCAATATGCAACGCTTCTCGCGCATTACGAGGCGATGCTCGCCCATCACGGCAGGGACCCCGGCATGCGCCTGGCCCGCAAGCATGTCTCCTGGTATTCCAAGGGCCTGCCTGGCTCGGCTGAGTTCCGGTCCGAGGTCAACCGCACCGACACGGTCGAGGCCGTGCTCACCCTGATGCAGCGCTTCTACGAACCGCTGATCGAGCGTGGCGTGCAGCCCGCCCGCCCCACCGCGCCCGATGACGAACGGATGGCCGCGTGAGGGGTACGGCCTTGTCCCGCGCCGCCCGCGCCCTTCGCCTGTCCGGCACCACCCCGGCGGAGGGCCTGCCACCCGAAGCCACCGCCGTCCTCGGCGCGCTGCCCATCGCCGCCGTGGTGCTGGATGCGGGGGATCGCTTCGTCTTCGCCAACCCGGCCGCGGAATTGTTCTTCCAGCTCTCCGCCGCCTCGCTCCGCGCCCAGTCGCTGCGGGACATGCTGCCGCATGACAACCGGCTGTTCGGGGTGCTGGCGCAGGTGCGGGCGCATGACAGCCCCGTCTCCGACCACGATCTGGTGCTGGAAAGCCCGCGCCTGCGCCGCTTCGGCGTTGCCGCCCAGGCCGCGCCCTTCCCGGAAATCGCGGGGGGCATCGTCCTCACATTCCAGGACGGCTCCACCGCGCAGATGCTTGATCGGCAACTGAATTTCCGGGGCGCCGCCCGTGGCGCCTCCGCCATGGCCGCCATGCTGGCCCATGAAGTGAAGAACCCGCTTTCCGGCATCCGCGGCGCCGCCCAGCTCCTCGAACAGGGCGCCAGCGAGGGCGACCGGGAGCTCTGCCTGCTGATCCAGGACGAGGTCGATCGCATTCGCAACCTGGTGGAGCGGATGGACATGTTCTCCGAACGCCCGGTCGAACAGGCGCCGGTCAACATCCATGAAGTGCTGGATCATGTCCGGCGCATCGCGCTGTCCGGCTTCGCGGCGCATCTGAAGATCCACCAGGAATACGACCCGTCGCTGCCGCCGGTCTGGGGTAACCGCGATCTGCTGGTGCAGATCCTGCTGAACCTGGTGAAGAACGCCGCGGAAGCCGTTGATCCGCGAGAAGGTGAGATCCTGCTGGCCACCGCCTACCACCACGGCGTCCGCATCGCCGTGCCGGGCAGCCTGGAACGGGTCCACCTGCCGCTGCAGGTCATCGTGCGGGACAATGGCCCGGGCATCCCGGAAGCCATCCGCGCCACGCTGTTCGAACCCTTCGTGACGACCAAGCGGGGCGGGCAGGGGCTCGGCCTCGCGCTGGTGGCCAAGCTCGTCGCGGACCAGGGATCGCTGATCGAATGCGACAGCCGCCCTGGCCGCACCTCCTTCCGCCTGTCCCTGCCCGCACCGCCGCCGGCGTCCCGCCAGGCGGCTGCGGGGAAACCCTGATGTTTCGGCCGAGCCTGATGGGAGCCTTCCATGACTGACGCCGCGACCGTTTCGGCAACCACGCGCACCATCCTCGTGGCCGATGACGACCGGGCGATCCGGACGGTGCTGTCCCAGGCGCTGACCCGGTCCGGCTACCACGTCCGCGCCACCTCCTCCGCCGCCACGCTCTGGCGCTGGGTGGAGGATGGGGAGGGCGACCTGGTCATCACCGACGTCATCATGCCGGATGAGAACGGGCTGGACCTGGTGCCCCGCATCCGCCGCATCCGCCCGGACCTGCGGGTGGTGGTGATGTCGGCGCAATCCACCTTCTCCACCGCGCTGAAGGCGACCCAGCGCGGTGCCTTCGACTACCTGCCCAAGCCCTTCGATCTGAAGGAACTTCTGGCAGTTGTCGGCCGGGCGCTCTCCGCCCCCAGCACCGCGGAAGTGACGGAGACCGAGGAGCCGGAGGAGCGCCTTCCCCTCGTCGGCCGCAGCGCCGCGATGCAGGAGATCTACCGGACGGTCGCGCGCCTCACGACCACCGACCTGACCGTGATGATTACCGGCGAGTCCGGCACCGGCAAGGAACTGGTCGCCCGCGCGCTGCATGATTACGGCCGCCGCCGCGGCGGCCCCTTCGTCGCCATCAACATGGCGGCCATCCCGCGGGAACTGATCGAATCCGAGCTCTTCGGCCATGAACGCGGCGCGTTCACCGGCGCGCTGAACCGCGGCGTCGGCCGTTTCGAACAGGCCGCCGGCGGCACGCTGTTCCTGGACGAGATCGGCGACATGCCGCCCGAGGCCCAGACCCGCCTGCTGCGCGTGCTGCAGGAAGGCGAGTTTACCACCGTCGGCGGCCGCCAGCCCATCAAGGCCAATGTCCGCATCGTCGCCGCCACCCACCGGGACCTGCGGCAGGCCATCCGCGGCGGCATGTTCCGGGAAGACCTGTTCTACCGCCTGAACGTCGTTCCCATCCGCCTGCCGCCGCTTCGCGAACGCCTGGAGGATATTCCTCTCCTGGCCCGCCACTTCCTGGAGCGCGCCCGCGCGGCCGGGCTGCCGCAGAAGCAGCTGGACCAGGGGGCGATGGACCGCCTCAAGCAGCATTCCTGGCCGGGCAATGCGCGAGAGCTTGAAAACCTCATGCGCCGCATGGCGGCGTTGTACCCGCAGGAGACGATCGGCGCCGATGCCGTCGGCTCCGAACTCGCGGAAGCCGCCGCGCCGGCCGAGGAAGGCCCCCGCGCGCCCGAGACGCTGGAACAGGCAGTGGAACGGCACCTCGCCGGCTTCATGTCCGCGCACAAGGACGGCATGCCGATCCGGGACCTCTATGACCGCGTGCTGGCGGAGGTGGAGCGGCCGCTGCTGAAGCTGGCCCTTAGTGCCACGCGCGGCAACCAGATCAAGGCCGCCGCGATGCTGGGGCTGAACCGCAACACGCTGCGGAAGAAGCTGCGGGAGCTGGACCTGCCGGTGGTGCGCGGGCTGCCCTGAGCCGGCCGGAAAACACTGGCGCCGGGCTGCGTGTTCCGTCTATGTTCAGCCCATCATCGCCAGTGCTGTGTGCCGCGCTCCGATGAGCCCTGGTTCCCGAGCAATACGGGCGCCGCCGGGCACCGAAAGCGGTGCTAAAAGTGCTTAAAGGGCTAAACGCACTTAGTGCCGCCACCGACTTCCAGATGAACGACGCCGCCGATTCCGCGCCGGGATGCATGGCCTGAATCGCCACAGTTGCTAAAATGCCACAGCCCGGGCTAACCCCCGGCGCAGGAAACGGGCAGGCTGAATGGCAACGCGCTGGCGTCGCATCGGGGACTTCTTCTTCGGCCGGGCGATGACGCTCGGCCTGGCCATCACGGCCGTGCTGCTGGGCCTTGCCACCTTCATCCTCCTCGCCGGCGGGTCTCCTTTCGGGCCGACGCGGCCCGGGCAGATCGTCTTCGTCGTGCTGGCCAATGCCGGCGTGCTGCTGATGCTGGCGGCGTCGCTCGCCACGCGCCTGGTGCGCGTCTGGGCGGAACGGCGCCGCGGCAGCGCGGGGGCCCGCCTTCACGTCCGGCTAGTGATGCTGTTCGGCGGCGTCGCCGTGGTGCCCGCGCTGATCGTCGCCGCCTTCGCCGCCATCTTCTTCAACCTCGGCATCCAGGCCTGGTTCAGCGACCGCGTGCGCTCGACGCTGGAAGCCTCCCTTGTCGCCTCCCGCGCCTGGCTGGACCAGCACCGGGACGAGATCCGGGTGGATGCGCTGGCCATGGCGGCGGACCTGAACCGCGCCGCCGTCGTCTTCCTGCCGGACAACCAGCCGGCCTTCGAACGCCTGCTGGCGACCCAGGCCAGCATCCGTGGCCTGACGGAGGCGGTGATCTTCGAACCGACGCTGGGCCGCGTCATCGCCGCCGCCGGATTCAGCCCCGGCGCCGTCATCGAACCGCCCCCCGCCTGGGCGATGGAGACGGTCCGCCAGGGGGAGGTCGCAGTGGTGCCGGCGGAAAGCGATGCCCGCGTCCGCGCGCTCGCCACCCTCGATGTCCAGCCCGGCCTGCTGCTGCTGATCGGCCGGCCGCTGGATGGCGGCGTGCTGGAACACATGCGGCGCACGGAACTGGCCTTCCAGGATTACGACCAGCTGGACCGCAACCGCGGTAGCCTGCAGATCACCTTCGCCCTCATCTTCGCCTGCGCCGCGCTGCTGGTGCTGCTGGCCGCCGTGCTGGTGGGCCTCGTCTTCGCCAACCAGATGGCGCGGCCGATCTCGCGCCTCATCAACGCGGCCGAACGGGTTCGCGCCGGCGACCTGGCCACGCGGGTGGAGGAGGGGACGGCGGATGACGAACTCGCCTCCCTCAGCCGCGCCTTCAACCGCATGACCAGCCAGCTCTCGGCCCAGCGCGGCGAATTGATGGAGGCCTATCGCCAGATCGACGAACGCCGCCGCTTCACGGAAACCGTGCTGTCCGGCGTCTCGGCCGGGGTGGTGGGGCTGGATGCGGAGGGGCGGATCAACCTGCCCAACCGCAGCGCCAGTGAATTGCTGGGCGTCGACCTCGATGCCGGGATCGGCCTGCCGATGGCTCGTGTCGCGCCCGAATTCGCGGAACTGGTGCAGGAGGCCCGCGCCAACCCGGACCGCCCGCGCACGGCGGAACTGCCCATCGGGCCGCCCGCCCGGCGCCGCAGCCTCATCGCGCGGATCGGCGCGGAGACGCAGGCCGGGCGCGTTACCGGCTATGTGCTGACCTTCGACGACATAACCGAACTGCAATCAGCCCAGCGCAAGGCCGCCTGGGCCGATGTGGCGCGCCGCATCGCGCATGAGATCAAGAACCCGCTGACGCCGATCATGCTCTCCGCCGAACGCCTGAAGCGCAAGTATCTCAAGGAGATCCACTCGGATCCCGAGACCTTCCGGAGCCTGACGGACACCATCGTCCGCCAGGTCGGCGATATCGGCCGGATGGTGGATGAATTCAGCGCCTTCGCCCGCATGCCACAGCCCGTGATCCGGCCGGAGGATTTCGGCCAGGTGGTGCGCGAAGCCCTGGTGCTCCAGAAGGCCGCCCACCCCGAGATCGACTACACCACCGCCATCCCGGATGGCCTGCCACGCCTGCCCATGGACCGACGCCTGATCGGCCAGGCGCTGACCAACCTGTTGCAGAACGCCGCCGATGCCGTCGCCTCCGCCCCCCGCGAGGAGGGGGAGCGTGGCGCCATCGCGATAAGGCTCGACTCGTTCGAGGATGGTATCGGCGTCGTCGTTGACGACAACGGGATCGGCCTGCCCGATGGCGAGGAGCGTGCACGGTTGACCGAGCCCTACGTGACCCATAAGGCGAAAGGCACGGGCCTCGGCCTTGCCATCGTCAAGAAGATCATGGAGGACCATGGCGGCCGCCTCGGCCTGGAGGACCGGCCGGATGGCGCGGGCGCCCGGGCCCTGCTGATCCTGCCCCTGGCGGGCAAGGACGTGGCGACGGCCGGCATGGCGCAAGGGGAACGGCCTGGCATGGGCGCGGCGATGGGGCGAACAGATCATGGCGCATGAGATCCTGATCGTCGACGACGAGCCCGACATCCGCGCCCTGATCGAGGGCATCCTCTCCGATGAGGGCTACGAGACCCGCCAGGCCGCCAATTCCGACCAGGCCATCGCCGCCTTCCGCACGCGGCGGCCTAGCCTCGTCATCCTCGACATCTGGCTGCAGAACTCGCGCCTCGACGGGCTTGGCATCCTCGCCGCCCTGCATGGGGAGGAACCGCGCGTCCCCTGCATCATGATCAGCGGCCACGGCACGATCGAGACTGCCGTCCAGGCCATCCAGAACGGCGCCTACGACTTCATCGAGAAGCCCTTCAAATCCGACCGCCTGCTGCTGGTGGTCTCCCGCGCCCTGGAAGCGGCGCGGCTGCAGCGGGAGAACAGCGAGCTTCGCCTGCGCGCGGGGGGCGAGACGGAACTCGTCGGCATCTCCGCCCCCGTTACGCAGCTGCGCACGGCGCTGGAACGCGTGGCGCCGACGGGATCGCGCGTGCTGATCACGGGCCCCGCCGGCGCCGGCAAGGAAGTCGCCGCGCGAATGCTGCACGCCCGGTCCCGCCGCAGCGATGGCCCCTTCGTCGCGCTGAACTGCGCCACCCTCGCGCCCGCGCGGTTCGAGGAGGAGCTGTTCGGCGTGGAGGCCGGCGCCGACCCCTCCGCCCAGCCGCGCCGGGCCGGCGTTCTGGAACGCGCCCATGGCGGCACGCTGCTGCTGGATGAGGTCGCGGACATGCCGCTGGAAACCCAGGGGAAGATCGTCCGCGCCCTGCAGGAACAGGGTTTCGTGCGCATGGGCGGCGCGCAGCGCGTGACCGTCGATGTGCGGGTCATCGCCACCACCAACCGCGATCTCCAGGCCGAGATAGGCGCGGGGCGGTTCCGGGAAGATTTGTATTACCGCCTCGCGGTCGTGCCGCTGAAGATCCCGCCGCTGCGGGAGCGGCGGGAGGACATCCCGGCCCTGGCGCGGCACTTCATGGCGCGGTCCGGGGAGACGTCCGGCATGGCGCCCCGCGAACTCAGCGAGGACGCGCTGGCCGCGATGCAGGCCTATGAATGGCCGGGCAATGTCCGGGAACTCCGCAACCTTATCGACTGGCTGCTCATCATGGCGCCGGGGGAGGCGAGGGACCCGATCCGCCCGGACATGCTGCCGCCCCAGGTCGGCGCCGCCGCCCCCGCGGTGCTCAAGCTCGACCGGTCCAGCGAGATCATGACCCTGCCGCTGCGTGAGGCGCGGGAACTGTTCGAGCGACAGTACCTGGAAGCGCAGCTGCTGCGCTTTGGCGGCAACATCAGCCGCACCGCGTCCTTCGTCGGCATGGAACGCAGCGCGCTGCACCGGAAGCTGAAGTTCCTTGGCGTGCATGCCGAGGATCGCGCGCCCGCGGCGCAAGCCGCACCATGAAAAGCTCGGCGCAAGCCGCGCCCTGATCGACCCGCCCCGAACGCCACCCCGAAGGCCACCGCCCGCATGTCCAAGATCGCCTACGTCAATGGCCGCTACCTCCCGCAGTCGGAGGCCTCGGTGAACATCGAGGATCGCGGCTACCAGTTCGGGGATGGCATCTACGAAGTCGTGCACCTGCACGAAGGCCGATACATCGATGAGGATTTGCACCTCGCGCGGCTGGAGCGCAGCTTGCGGGAGATCGCGCTGCCCATGCCGATGTCGCGCGGCGCGCTGTCCATGGTGCTGCGGGAAGTGGCGCAGCGGAACCGCGTGAGCGACGGGCTGCTCTACATGCAGGTCACCCGCGGCGTCTCCCGCCGCGACCATGCCTTCCCGTCGAAGCCCGTGCCGCCGGCGCTCGTCGTCACCATCCGCCGCATCGCGCCCTATCCGACGGACATCGACAAGTGGCAGGCCAGCGCCATCACGCTGCCGGACCTGCGCTGGGCGCGGCGGGACATCAAGTCGGTCAACCTTCTGCCCAATTGCCTGGCCCGCCAGAAGGCGAGGGAGGTCGGAGCGATCGAGGCCATCCTGTTCGACGAGGCGACGGGCATGGTGACGGAAGGGGCCGCTACCACCTTCTGGATCGTGGACGAGCACGGCGCCATCCGCACCAGGCACCTCGACAACGTCATCCTGCCGGGCTGCACCCGCGCGGCGCTGATGAAGGAACTGGACCTGCTCGGCCTGCCCTATGACCAGCGCGAATTCTCCCTGGACGATGTGAAGCGGGCGAGGGAGGCCTTCATCACCTCCGCCACATCCTTCGTGAAGCCGATCACGAAGATCGACGGCGCGCCGGTGGGCGATGGCAAGGTCGGCCCCGTGGTGCGGCGGCTGTTCGACATCTTCGCCCGCCATGTGAAGGGCGATGTGAAGAACGCCGCCTGATGGCGACGATCAGGCCGGCCGCGATCCTCTGGGACTGGGACAACACCCTCGTCGATGGCTGGGCGGCCATCGAGCATGGGTTGAACGTCACCTTCCGCCACTACGGCATGCCGGAATGGGATCGCGAAACGGTCCTGGCGCGCGTGCGCGGATCGCTGCGCGACACCTTCCCCGGCATGTTCGGCACGGCGTGGGAGGATGCGCGTGACATTTTCTACACCGCCGTCCGCGCCTGCCACCTGGACGTGCTGAACCCCATGCCAGGCGCCGCCCAGGCCCTGCAGGCCGCCGCGGCGCTGGGTCCCCAGGCGGTGGTTTCGAACAAGCAGGGGCCACTGCTGCGCACGGAAGCGGCGCATCTCGGCTGGGCATCGCATTTTTCGGCCCTGGTCGGGGCCGGGGATGCGGAGGCGGACAAGCCCTCCGCCGCGCCGCTGCTGCTGGCGCTGCGGGGCTGCGGCATCGAATCCGGGCGGAATGTCTGGTATATCGGCGATACGGTGCTCGACATGCAGGCAGCCCGCGCGGCAGGATGCACAGCTGTGTTGCTGGGCGATGCGGGACATGACGGCGGCGTCATTGCCGCCGCGCCCGATCTGCAATTCGATGACGGCCATGCGCTGGCTGATGCACTCTCGCGTCTTGCCAGCGCCCCTGCCGGTAGGGGAAGCTAGGGCTCCTCCCCAGGCTCTGCCGGTGGCTTCGTGCTGCCCAGGCCAACAACAAGAAGGACCGACCCTCCGTGGCCGCCGAGAAGTCCCAGAACGTGCAGGACGTGTTCCTGAATCACGTTCGTAAATCGAAAACTCCGGTGAAGATCTTCCTGGTTAACGGCGTCAAGCTGCAGGGAATCATCACCTGGTTCGACAACTTTTCCGTCCTGCTTCGTCGGGATGGACACACGCAGCTGGTCTACAAGCACGCCATCTCCACCGTGATGCCGGGCGCGCCGATCATGCTGTTCGATGCGACGGCGGCAGGCGCCGGCGCGGCCGCCCCGGAAGGCGCCGCGGCACCGGCCCGTGAAAGCCGCCTGACCCTGGGACGAGAGGTGAATCCTGTCGGACCGCGTGACTAGGCCGATCGGCCAGGCCCCGGGGGCGGCGCAAGGCGCCCCCGGCGGCGTCGATACGCATGGCGGTCCCACCCGGGCCGCCGTCATTCTCCCCTACGAACGATTCGGCCGCGGCGACACCAGCCGTGCCGTGGAAGCCAAGCTGGCGGAGGCCGTCGGCCTGGCGGCCTCCATCGGGCTGACCATCGTCCACACCGCCATCCAGCCACTGCGCGCCATCCGTCCCTCCACCCTGCTGGGCGAAGGCCAGGTCGCGACGGTGAAGGAGGCGTGCGAGCGCCACGGCGTCAGCGTCGTCATCGTCGATGCCGCCCTGTCCCCGGTGCAGCAGCGCAACCTGGAACGGGCCTGGGGCGCCAAGGTGATCGACCGCACGGGCCTGATCCTGGAGATTTTCGGCGATCGCGCCGCCACCAAGGAAGGCGCGCTGCAGGTCGAACTGGCGCATCTGTCCTACCAGCGCACGCGCCTGGTCCGGTCCTGGACCCACCTGGAACGCCAGCGCGGCGGATTCGGCTTCCTCGGCGGTCCCGGCGAAAGCCAGATCGAGATCGACCGCCGCCTGATCGACGAACGCATCGTGCGGCTCAAGAAGGAACTCGAACAGGTGCGCCGCACCCGAGGCCTGCATCGCAGCGCCCGGTCCCGCGTGCCCTATCCCGTGATCGCGCTGGTCGGCTACACCAATGCCGGCAAGTCCACGCTGTTCAACGCCCTGACCGGCGCCGGCGTCTATGCGCAGGACCAGCTTTTCGCGACGCTCGATCCCACGATGCGCGCCATCAAGCTGCCCTCCGGGCGGACCGTCATCCTGTCCGACACCGTCGGCTTCATCTCCGACCTGCCGACGCAACTCGTGGAAGCCTTCCGCGCGACGCTGGAAGAAGTGGCCGCCGCCGACATCATCCTGCATGTCCGCGATGCCGCGCATCCCGAAACCGCCGCCCAGCGCGCCGATGTGCTGGCCGTGCTGACGGAGATGGCGGAAGGCGACCACCCCACCATGGACGAGGCCTGGCCGCGCCGCGTGGTGGAGGTGCTGAACAAGGCCGACCTGATGGGTGGCGTGGATTCCCTGCCGGAGATCCCCGGCGCCATCGCCGTCTCCGCCCTGACGGGCGACGGCCTCGAACAGCTTCGCGCCGCGCTGGATGCCCGCATGGCCGCGGGGCTGGAGGTGGTGGACTACGCCATCGCCCCCGCCGACGGCGCCAGCCTGGCCTGGCTGCACGCGCATGGGGAGGTGCTGGAGCGGCGGGATGGGGAGGATGCGATCCACCTCCGTGTCCGCCTCTCCCCGGCCGATCGCGCGCGCTTCGACCAGCGAGGGGGATGAGACGATGCGCTTCGATGCCAGCACGGCCAGCGCCGTCGCGACGCTGCTGCGCGATGCCTCCCGCGCCGAGATCATGCCCCGCTTCCGCAAGCTGGCCCCCGACGCCGTCCGCACCAAATCCGGGCCGCTCGACCTGGTGACGGAGGCCGATGAGGCCGCGGAGCGGGTGATCGAGGCCGGCCTCGACCGCCTGTTCCCGGGCTGCGTGGTCGTGGGGGAGGAAGGGACGGCGGCCGATGCCTCCCTTCTGACGCGCCTGCGGGACGCGGACCTGGCCTTCGTGGTCGATCCCGTCGATGGCACCGCGAATTTCGCGGCTGGGGTGCCGCTGTTCGGCTGCATGGTCGCCGCCTTCGTGAAGGGGGAGGTCGTGGCGGGGTGGATCCATGATCCGCTCGGCGACGATACCTGCCTGGCCGTACGGGGGGAGGGCGCCTGGGTGGAGGATGGCGCGGGCACAAGGCTCGGCGCGCTGTCCGTCGCGACGCCGGTGCCGGTGAACCGCATGGTCGCCGCCGTGTCCTGGGGCTTCATGCCGGCGGAGACCAAGGCCCGCATCGTCACCCGCCTGCCGCGACTGGCGGCCACGCTGAACTTCCGCTGCGCCGCCCATGAATACCGCCTGGCGGCCGGCGGCCACGCCCATCTGCTGGTCTACAACAAGCTGATGCCCTGGGACCACGCGCCGGGCTGGCTGATCCACCGGGAGGCCGGGGGCTACGCCGCCCAGTTCGACGGCGGCGCCTATGAAGCCGGCCACCACGTCACCGGCGGCCTGATCTGCGCGCCCGACCGCGCCAGTTGGGAAGAAGCCCGCGCCGCGCTGTTCGGCGAGGACTGACTTGGCCGACGAGGACGACGAGGAGGAAGGCCCGCCCGGCCTCCCCCCCGGCACCCCCTTCTACATGACCCCCGCCGGCGCGGCCGCGCTTCGGGAGGAACTGCGGAAGCTGTGGGAGGAGGAGCGGCCGAAGGTGGTGGAGGTGGTCTCCTGGGCCGCCGGCCTCGGCGACCGGTCGGAGAATGCGGACTACCAGTACGGCAAGCGTCGGCTGCGCCAGATCGATGGCCGCGTCCGCTTCATCCGCAAGCGGCTGGAGAAGGTGCAGGTCGTGGACCCCGCGGCGCAGACGCGGCGGGACCAGGTCTTCTTCGGCGCCACCGTCACCTATGCCCGCGCCTCCGACGATGCGGAGGTGACGATCACCATCGTCGGCGTGGATGAGGCCGAGAGCAGCCAGGGCCGCATCTCCTGGGTCGCGCCGGTGGCGCGGGCGCTGCTGGGGGCGAAGGTGGGGGACACCCGCAAGCTCCGCACCCCATCGGGGGCGGAGGAGATCGAGGTGGTGGATATCGCTTATCCGCCGGCGTGATTCGCGCCCGCCCGCCGGCATCGCCATCCTGTGCACCGAAGCGCAGGAGAGAACGCCATGTCCGTGACCACCGACCCGACCGACCCGCTGCCCCCGGGGCTGGAGACGGTGCTGCTGCCCCGCACCCATGACATCGGCGGCTTCGAGGTCCGGCGCGCCCTGCCCGCGAAGGACCGCCAGATGGTCGGCCCCTTCATCTTCTTCGACCAGATGGGCCCGGGCGAGTTCCTGACCGGCACCGGCGTCGATGTCCGCCCGCACCCGCATATCGGCCTGTCCACCGTCACCTACCTGTTCGAGGGCGAGATCCAGCACCGGGACAGCCTGGGGACGGACATGTCGATCGCGCCCGGCGACGTGAACTGGATGACGGCGGGGCAGGGGATCGTCCATTCGGAACGCACCGCCGCGGACCGGCGCGCCGCGCCCCACCGCCTGGCGGGTATCCAATCCTGGGTCGCGCTGCCGAAGGCGCATGAGGAAGCCAGGCCCGATTTCCGCCACCATGGCGCGGCGAGCCTGCCGGTGATCGAGGATGCGGGCACCAGGCTCCGCCTCATCGCCGGCACGGGTTGGGGCATGGCGGCGCCGGTCTCGGTGCTGTCGGACCTCTTCTACGCCGATGCCATCCTGGCCCCTGGCGCAGCGGTGCCGATGCCGGACCGGCATGAGGAACGCGCGGCCTATGTCCTGACCGGCACAGTGGAGGTTGCGGGCCAGGTCTTCGACCCCGGCCGGATGCTGGTCTTCCGGCCTGGCGACGCCATGTCGCTGAAGGCCGGCCCGCAGGGTGCCCGGCTGCTGCTGCTGGGCGGTGCCACGATGGACGGGCCGCGCTTCCTCTACTGGAACTTCGTCAGCTCATCGCGGGACCGGATCGAGCAGGCGAAGCAGGATTGGGCCCGGGACCGCTTCGCCGCGCCGGTGCCGGGCGAGAGCGAATGGATCCCGCTGCCGGAAAAGCGCAGCGTCAAGGCGCAGACGAATACGTCTCACGGTTGAAGCTTCCTGATAATTGGCGGCCCTTGGGTTGACTTAATCCGCGAAACTACGTGTCATCAGGAACAATTAACAATGTGGTAACGTCACCCATGGCCCTCCGAACCGGTACCTCCAACGGCGATACTCTGGTGGGGACGCGCTTCGCGGATACGCTGGAGGGCCTGCAGGGCGACGACACGCTCATCGGCCGCCTCGGCCCGGATGTCTTCCTGGGCGGGGAGGGCAGTGACCTCGTCCAGTTCACCAGCTTCCCGGTGCTGCTAGACCTGGTCGGCGGCACATCCTCCGGCGAGGCGACCGGCGATACCTTCACGGGCATCGAGTCGTTCCGCTTCGGCAACGGCGCCGATACGCTGATCGGCACCGGGGATGTTGGCGGCGTGCAGGTGGATGGCTCGAACGGCGATGACAGCCTGGTCGGCGGCGATGGCGGCGATACGCTGCGCGGCGGCGCCCATTCGGACACGATCACCGGCGGCGACGGCGACGATCTGCTGGATGGCGGCGCCGACCACGACGTGATCGAGGGCAATGCCGGTGCCAACACGCTGACCGGCGGCAGCGGCAACGACACGATCACCACCGGTTCCGGTGACAACGAGGTCGATGGCGGCAGCGGGAACGACTACATCGCGACCGGCGGTGGCGCCGACCTGATCAGTGCCGGCAGCGGCGCCGACACCCTGTCCAGCAGCGGCGGCACCAATACGATGCGGGGCGGTGCGGGCGACGACGTGATCGCCACCGGCGACGGCGATGACGAACTCGACGGCGGCAGCGGCAATGACCTGCTGATGGGTGGTGACGGTGCCGATACGATGCTGGGCGGCAGCGGGAACGACGTCCTGCTCGGCAGCCCGGTGGCGCTGGGCGCCGGGATCGAGGCAATCCGCCTGGCCCTGCTGCCGGACCAAGGGGAAGCGGCCGACCCCGATGCCGGCGCCTTCATCGATGGCGGGTCCGGCGACGATGTCATCGTGGCTGGTGGCGGGGCCGATACCCTGGCCGGCGGCAGCGGGATCGACATCATCCTGGCCGATGCGATCGGCAGCGTTTCAGGCGACGACGACGTCGATGGCGGATCGGGCACGGATGTCCTGGTCGGCCTCGGCGGGTCCGATACGATCCGCGGCGGTGCGGGCGGGGACCTCATCCTGGGCGACCTGCTCGGCCCGGTGGCGGACAGCCTGGCCGGCGCCCTGCTCGGCATCGATCCAGCCGACCTGGTCGGCGACGATCTGCTGGATGGCGGCGCGGGTAGCGACATCATCCTGGCCGGGGCCGGGCAGGATACCGCCAGCGGCGGGGCGGGCGGCGACCTGATCCTGGCCGGAGAGGGCGCCGACAGCGTCACCGGCAATTCCGGCATCGACGTGATCGTGGGCGAGGGTGGGAACGATACCCTGTCCGGCGGCGGCGATGACGATCTGCTGCTGGGCGATTTCAGCGTCAACAACCTCGTCGGCATGGTGATCGCGGAAATCGGCGATGGCCCGGCCTTCGTGCCGGCGCCGGATGGCAATGACCGCATCAATGGCGATTCGGGCGATGACGTCGCCCTGGCCGGCGGTGGCGACGATACCGTTCGCGGCGGCGCGGGCATGGACCAGCTTGCCGGCGGCGACGGCCGTGATTCCATGACCGGCGATGGCGACGGCGACAGCCTGGCCGGCGGCGGTGGCGACGATACGGTGAACGGGGGCGCCGGCAACGATTTCATCGTCGGCGACCTGGAAGACGGCGTGGCGGATACGCTGGCGGAAGAGACGGTCCTGCGACTGGCCGACACCCTCGCCGACCTCCTGACGGATGTCGACTTCCTGGGCGCGCTGCGCGTCGGACTTGGCCCGCTGGCGCTGACTCCCAATGCGCTCCTCGACCTGCTGCTGGGCGCCCTCGGGGAAACGGACCTGGATCCGGGCGAACTGGGCCTGGACGGCCTCGACCTCGACGACCTCGATCCCGATGCGATCGACTTCGACGATCTCGACCTGCCCGGCATCCTGCTGCCGTTGCTGCCGCTGCTTGTCGAATTGCTGCCCGGCATCGTCGCGCCCTTCATCGAGCGGGAAAGCGGTGACCCGGGCGATGACCGCCTGTTCGGTGGCGCCGGGGATGACACGGTGCTGGGTGGGCAGGGCGATGACAGCCTTCATGGCCAGGACGGGGCTGACGAGATCGAGGGCGAGGAGGGGCTGGACCTCCTCCTCGGCGGGAATGGCGGCGATACGCTGTCGGGCGGCAACGAGCGCGACCGCCTGTTCGGCGAGGATGGCGATGATGTCCTTGACGGCGGCGAAGGCAACGACGTCCTGTTCGGGGGTATCGGCGCGGACACCCTGAACGGTGGCGAGGGCCGGGATGTGCTGGACCTCAACGCCAATTTCGACACCGAGGATGATGATGGCGGCTACGCCAATGGCGGCGATGGCAACGACAAGGTCTACGGCAGCGACGGCATCGATACCCTGCTGGGCGGCGGGGGCGATGACTTCATCAACGCGCTGGATGGCGATGACAGCGTCGCTGGCGGGGACGGAGACGACGACATCTGGGGCGGCTTCGGCGCCGATACCCTGATGGGCGGTGCCGGCAACGACACGATCGACCTCAATGCCGACCTGGAAGACGAGGATGACGGCATCGACGCCGATGGCGGCCAGGTGGATGGTGGCGAAGGCGATGACGACATCTATGGCAGCGATGGCGTCGATACCCTGCTGGGCGGCGGGGGCGATGACTTCATCAACGCGCTGGATGGCGATGACAGCGTCGCTGGCGGGGACGGAGACGACGACATCTGGGGCGGCTTCGGCGCCGATACCCTGATGGGCGGTGCCGGCAACGACACGATCGACCTCAATGCCGACCTGGAAGACGAGGATGACGGCATCGACGAGGATGGTGGCCTGGCCGATGGTGGCGCCGGCAACGACCGCCTCTATGGCAGCGCGGGGGCCGATACCCTGCTCGGCGACCTGGGTGATGACTACCTTTTTGCCCTGGATGGCGGCGATGTGCTGGATGGCGGCGCCGGCGCCGATACCATCGTGATGGCGGGCGATGACACTGCGCAAGGCGGGCAGGGGGCCGATATCTTTGTCCTGCGCAGCGTGCCTTTCGACCTTGTCACCGTCGAGGATTTCGAGGTCGGCGTGGACCGCTTCCAGTTCTCTTTCGCCGGCGCCAACGCGACCTCGGTCTATTACGACGACTTGTTCGGGGCCGTGTTCTTCGACGATGGATCGGGCGAGGAGATGATCGCCCTCGTCGACCCAGCCTCGCCCCTGACGGCCAGCGACTTCATCTTCGGTTGAAGCGCCGCCAGGCGATGCCGCCCGTCCCGCAGCACGCGCGGGACGGGCATCCGACAAGAAGACTGCTGCCTATGGTGGCTCTTTATCGACTGATTCGCCGCCAAATGCCCTGATCCGGCCCTCACGTATGTGGATAAGTGCGTTATCAACAGAATGATGCTTGCATGAGTTCCAAAAATTAATAATATCCTACCGTATCGACACGCTACGGATGGGGTGCCTCATGTCTCTCTCGATGCGGATCGCCGGCTACTGGCTCTGCGTGACCTGCGCGACGATCGCCTGGTTCACCGCCATCGCGGGGCTTGAGATGTGGCCACTGCCCGTCCAGCTGGCGCTGGCTTCCATGGTGCCGATGGGTGGCCTGTGGTGGCACCTGGTCCTGTTCCAGGACATCCTGAAGGCTCGCAAGGCCGCGCGGCAGGCGCCACCCAAGGCCCCGGGGACCGCCGCCAGTGCGCCCGCAGCCGGCACGCCCGCCGCCCTGCCGGAAGCCGCTCTCCGCGGCGCCTTGCGGCAGGTGAGGGAGGAGGCCGCCGCCCTGGCCTGGGACCCCACGATGCAGCGCGAATTGCAGCTGCGCATGGAATGCGACATCGAATTCGCCCGCGCTGTCGCCCCCCTGGCGGATAGCGAGCGTGCGGTCCTTCTCCTCGCCGCCCGCGGTCCGGTGGTCCGGAAGCGTCTGGCCCAGGCCGCGCAATTGCTGCTGCTCGACCGCGCGCAGCCGCTGGCGGACGACCCGATGCGCCACCGCCTGCAGGCAGGCCTGGCCGCGATCTCCCCGGCGCTGGGGGAGGATTTCGCCCTGGTGATGCGAACGGCCGGTGACCTCGACCCAGTCGCGGTGGCCCGCCACCTGGTGACGCATCCCGCCATGGCCCTGGAGCGGGCGCCGCAGGCGACCCTGTTGCGGGACACGACCGCGCTGCTGGCCCGGGATGCAAGGCCGGCCGTCCGGGCAACCGTGACGGCCCTGCTGGCCCGCCAGGTGGAACGCCCGGTCCAGGCGCAGCTCGAAGCCTACCTTGCCACCGCGCAGGCGCCGGAAGGCGTGGCCCTGGCGGCACTGGGCGCCGCGGCGGAGCCCGCCCGGCTGGCGCAGGGACGCGGCTGAAAACCGGGCTTGTTCACCGTCTGTGCCAGCAGTCCAGCCACCCCGCGAAGTAGCGCTACACGGCATTGATGTAGCACTACTACATCACCTGATGGGCGCGCCCGCTGTTGTAAATCCGCTTTACAGAATGCCCGTCAGCCCTGGCCGCGCTCCCGCGCCTTCACGGCCTGCCAGGCCGCTTCCATCGCCTCCAGCCCCGCATCCCCTGGCGCCTTGCCCTCCGCCGCCAGGGCCTTTTCCACGGCGTTGAAGCGACGCTCGAACTTGGCGTTCGCATCCCGGAGGCAGGTCTCAGGGTCCAGGTCGAGCTTCCGGGCCAAATTCACCAGCACGAAGAACAGGTCGCCCACCTCATCCGCCTGGCGGGCCTTGTCCATGGCGGGAAGCTCCGCCCGAAGTTCGGCCGCTTCCTCCTCCAGCTTGTCCAGCACGGCGCCGGGGTCGGGCCAGTCGAAGCCGACGCGGGCGGCGCGGCGGGCCAGCTTCAGGCCGCGGGTCAGGGCGGGCAGGGTGGTCGGCACCCCGGCCAGCGTGCCTGTTTCTGCCCGCGCCGCGCGCTCGGCTTCCTTCTGGACCTGCCAGGCGCTGTTCTGGGCGGCGACATCCCGGGCCGCGGCTTCCCCGAAGACATGGGGGTGGCGGCGGATCATCTTGTCGGCGATCGCCTGGGCGACCTCCGCGAAGCCGAACCGGCCGGCCTCGGTCGCCATCTGGGCGTGGTAGACGACCTGGAAGAGCAGATCGCCGAGTTCATCCATCAGCTGGGGGAAATCGGGGCCGCGGGCGATCGCGTCCGCGACCTCATAGGCTTCCTCGATGGTGTAGGGCGCGATGGTCGCGAAATCCTGCACGCGGTCCCAGGGGCAGCCATCCGGCGCCCGCAGCCGCGCCATGATCGCCAGCAGGCGTCCCAGTTCGGCGGCGGGATCCTTGGGCGCATCGGTCATCGTCATCGCTCCGGCCATATCCACCCGGCATCGCGCCTCGGGCTGGCCGGGGCAAGGGGGGGCGGCCTTGCAACGGTTCAGGCGGCAGGCCGAGGGCGCGTTTTCCCCAGCTGATATCCACAGATCAAATTGCCGCATAAGATATATTATGGAAAGAAAAAGGCCTGGGGACAAGCCGGTGGATGTGGGGAAAGCCGGGCCGCGCCACGCCTGGGAGTGCACGCCCGGGACCACTCGAACAGGTCGTGAACTCAGCCCGGGTGCGGGATTTCCAGCACCAGGCCGTCATGCCCAGGCTCGATGCCAGCCGGCAGCGATGCCGCCAGCGCGGCATGGTCCATGTCCGTGCCCATATGGGTCAGCACGGTCCGCCGCGGCTTCAGGCGACGCGTCCACTCGATCACCTGGTCCACATTGGCGTGCACTGGGTGCGGCTTGCGCTGGAAGCAGCCGACCACCCAGGTGTCCAATCCCTCCAGCGCCGCCAGGCTGTCCTCCGGCAGCGCCACCACATCAGTGGAATAGGCGAAGTTGCCGATGCGGAAGCCCAGCGTCTCCATCACCCGGTGGTCCTGGCGGAAGACACGCACGGGCAGACCGCCCATCGCCACCACCTCCCCCGGCGCGATCGCCTTGGGGGTCAGCGCCGGCCGGTAGAAGCCGGGCGGCGTCGGCGGGCGGAAGGCGTAGTCGAACCGCACCTTGAGCATCGACAGGGTCGAGTAGCTGCCGAAGGTGTCGATGGCCGAACCAGTGATGCGGTTTACGATCCGGAGTTCATCGATGCCCAGCACGTGGTCGGCATGGGAATGGGTGAACACCACCGCATCCAGCCGGGCCTGGCCCGCCGCGAGCAATTGCTGGCGCAGATCCGGGCCCGCATCGATCAGCAGCCGCTGGCCCGCCGGACCTTCCACCAGGGCCGAGGTCCGGCCGCGGCGGTTCAGCGGGTTCGCTGGATCGCAGACCCCCCAATCGCCACGTCCATCCGGCCCGCCCAGCAGCGGCACGCCGCCGGAGCCGCCACAGCCCAGCAGCGTGACGCGCAGCACTACGCCGCGGCCCGCGGAAACAGCCGGCGGAAATTGGCCGTGGTGAGGTCCGCGAGCGCGGTGAGCGTCAGCCCCCGGACCTCCGCCAGCCTGGCAGCGGTATGGGCGACATAGGCGGGTTCGCAGCGCTTCCCCCGCAGCGGCACCGGGGCGAGGTAGGGGCTGTCCGTCTCCACCAGCAGCCGCTCCGCCGGCACTTCCGCCGCCATCTCCCGGATCGCGTCCGACTTCGGGAAGGTCAACATCCCGCTGAAGGAGATGTAGCCACCAAGCCCGAGCGCCGTCCGCATCAGATCCGCGCCGGAGGAGAAGCAGTGCAGCAGGAAGGGGAAGGCCCCTGCCCCATGCTCCTCCACCAGGATCGCCGCGATGTCGGCATCGGCGTCGCGCGCATGGATAACCAGCGGCAGGCCGGAGACACGCGCCGCCGCGATATGCGCCCGGAAGCCTTCCTGCTGCACCGGCCGCGGCGACTTGTCATAGAAATAGTCGAGCCCGGATTCCCCAAGCCCGATGATGCGCGGATGGTCTGCCTCCCGCAGCAATTCCTCGACGCTCGGGACCGGGCGTTCGCCGGCGTTGTGAGGATGGATGCCGACCGTGCCCCAGATATCAGCATGGCGCGTCGCGATGTCCCGCACCGCCGCGGCCTGCTCGCCGAGGCGCGTGCCGATGGTCACCATCTCCGCGACGCCGGCCGCGCGGGCGCGGGCGACGACAAGGTCCTGTTCCTCGCCCTGGAAATGGTCGAGGTGACAGTGTGAGTCGATCAGGTACATATATTCAGGCCCTCAAACGCCGGGCGCCCGCTCCGCGGGCTTGGCTTCGCCGCAAAGGCGGCGGGCCGCATTCGCGGCCTCGGCCCATGCGAAGTGGCATGGACCGTCTCATGCTGCTGCCTCGACCTTCTTGAACAGCGGCTCGGGCGGCGGCAGGGCCAGGCCGGCGGGCAGGGGTTCCGCCAGGTGTTCCAGCCCCCTCGCCGCTTCCGGCACGCCGAGCTGCGCCAGCAGCTTCGCCATGGTGTCGGGCATGAAGGGCTGCAGCACCGTCGCCAACGCGCGCAGCGTGTCGTGCAGATGGCGCAGCACCACGGCCATGCGGACGGGGTCCGTCTTCTTCAGCGCCCAGGGCGCCTCGACGGTGATGTAGCCATTGGCTTCCCGCGCCAGCGCCATCACGGCTTCCAGCGCCAGATGGTATTCCTGCCGGTCGAGGTGCCCGCCAACCGTCGCCGGCAGCGCCGCCACAAGCCCGCGCAGCGCCACATCGCCCGGCGCGGTCTCCGCCGGCGCCGGCAGCGTCGCCTCGCAATTCCGCTGGATCAGCGACAACGTCCGGTTCGCCAAATTCCCCAGCGCATTCGCCAGTTCGCCATTCAGCCGGTTCACCAGCGCGGAGCGGGAGAAGTCGCCATCCTGCCCGAACGGCACTTCCCTCAGAAGAAAGTAGCGCACGGCGTCCAGGCCGAATTCTTCCACCAGCGCCACCGGGTCGATGACGTTGCCGAGGCTCTTGCTGATCTTCTGCCCCTCATTCGTCCACCAGCCATGGGCGAAGACGCGATGCTGCACGGGCAGGTCGGCGGCCATCAGGAAGGCCGGCCAGTAGATCGCGTGGAAGCGCACGATGTCCTTGCCGACGAAATGCAGCTCGGCGGGCCACCACTTCGCGAATGTCGCAGGATCATCGGGATAGCCGACCGCCGTGATGTAGTTCGTCAGCGCATCCAGCCAGACATACATCACATGCGCCTCATCCCCCGGCACCTTCACACCCCAGGTGAAGGAGGTGCGGGAGATGGAGAGGTCGCCAAGGCCGGACTTCACGAAGGCCATGACTTCGTTGCGCCGGCTGGCGGGCAGGATGAAGTCCGGATGCGCATCGTAATAGGCGATCAGCCGGTCCTGCCAGGCAGAGAGGCGGAAGAAATACGAAGGCTCCCTCACCCACTCCACCGGCGCGCCGGACGGCGCGTATTTCACGCCGTCGCGCTCGGTCAACTCGTCCGGGCCGTAGAAGGCCTCGTCCCGCACGGCGTACCAGCCCTCGTAATGGCCGAGGTAGATTTCGCCATTGGCGACCAGCTTCTCCCACAGCGCCTGGCAGGCGCGCTTGTGGCGATCTTCAGTCGTACGGATGAAGGCGTCGTTGGACAGGCCCATGGTCGCGGTCAGGTCGCGGAAATGCTGGCTGACGCGGTCGGTGAAGGCCTGCGGGTCCATCCCCGCATCGCTCGCCGCCTTTTCCACCTTCTGCCCGTGCTCATCGGTGCCGGTCAGGAAGAAGACCTCATGCCCCTGAAGGCGCCGCCAGCGCGCCAGCACATCGGCGGCGAGCGACGTATAGGCATGCCCGATATGCGGCTTGTCGTTGACGTAATAGATGGGGGTCGTGATGTAGCTGGTTGAGGTCACGGTATTTCTTCCGGATATCAGCGTCGCGGCGAGAGCCAGCCCAACGCCGTCAGCACCGCCTGCTTGCGATCCAGGCTCAGCAGGTCCGTCTCGGTGGCGAGCCGGCCGAGGCTATCCCACAGGGTCGACCACTCGGCAAGCGGACGCAAGGCGAGCCAGGGGGGCGGTGTTTGGCCACGCGCGGCGCCGCGCACGGCCGTGGAAATGGCCTGCCGCATCAACGCGATGAAGGTGGCGAAGCTGCTGCCATCGCGCTTTGCCGCGACGCCTTCCGCCAGCGCGTGCCAGCGGCGGCGATCACCCTGCGCGAGGCCGTTCAGCACCTCATCCACCATGGCCTGGATCGCCAGCCCCTCGCCTTCCGCCAGCATCAGCGCCCGTCCCGGGGAGCCCTGCGCGATGCGCGCCAGTGCGCTACGCTCGGTCGGGTTCAGATCCGGCTGCAGGCGCTTCAGCAGCGTATCCATCGGCGCCTCCGCCAAGGGAGACAGGTCGAGCCGCCGCACGCGGCTCAGGATGGTCGGCAGCAGCCGGTCCGGCGCCGCCGTGGTCAGCATCAGCACCGCCCGCGGCGGCGGTTCCTCCAGCGTCTTCAGCAGGGCGTTGGCGGCCTGGGGTTGCAGCAGCTCCGCCCCATCCACCAGCACGAAGCGCCACCCGCCCTCCGCCGGCGTCATCGCCATGAAGCGGATGGCGGCCCGGGCGTCATCGACGCGGATCACCTTCTTCACCCCGGTGTCGCCGGTATTGGGCCGCAGCGCGCGGAGGTCCGCATGCGCGCCGGCGGCGATGCGGCGGAAGGTCGGGTGATCCGGCGCCAGGTGCAGGGCTGTTGCGCCCTCCGCCGCCGGCTTCTCCGCCATCCCCGCCATCAGCCAGCGCGCGAAGCGGTAGCCCAGCGTCGCCTTGCCGATCCCGGGCGGGCCCGCCGCCATCCAGGCATGGGGCAGGCGGCCGGACCGCGCGGCCTTCTCCAGCACCGCGGCCGCGGCGTCATGCCCGAACAGGTCGGGGTTGGAGCGGACGGGAAGATCCTCATCCTCCTCCACCTCCGCCGCTTTGGCGGCACGCGGCGCACGACTCATGGCGCCAGCCTTTCGGCGACCACCGCCGCCACCGCCGCCGTCACGTCATCGACCGCGACGGTCGCATCCACCACCGCGCAGCGATCGGCCTCCGCCAGCGCCAGGGCGAGAAACCCGTCGCGCACGCGCCCGTGGAAGGCGGCGTCCAGCCTTTCGTAGCGGTCCGCCGCCACGCCCCGCGCCATGGCCCGCTGCATGCCGATGGCTTCCGGCACGTCGAGGATCAGCGTCAGGTCCGGCCGAAGCCCCTCCAGCGCCAGCCCCGCCAGCGTGTCGAAGGTGGCGCGCGCCATGCCGAGGCCATGCACCTGATAGGCGAGGGTGCTGTCCGCGAAGCGGTCGCACACCACCCACATCCCCGCTGCCAGGGCCGGCCGGATGGTCTGCACCGCGTGTTCCCGGCGGCCTGCGAACAGCAGCATCGCCTCCGCCACGGGATCGAGCCCCTGCCCGCCCAGGAGCACCTGGCGGATCGCCTCCGCCCCCGGCGCGCCACCGGGCTCCCGCGTCACCAGCACGGGGATGCCGCGGGCGCAGAGATGGGCGGCCAGGCGGCGGGCCTGGGTGGATTTGCCCCCGCCCTCGCCGCCCTCGAAGGTGATGAATCGACCGCGCGTGATCATGCCCGGGGGTGTCGCCCCTTACGCGCGAAGTCTCAAGTAGCTAGCTGCCGAACCAGCGCCCGATCACCGCCGGGATGCGCGGAAACAGGCCGAGCCTGTCCACATCCGCCCCCGCGATCAGCGGCACCGACATCTCCGGCACCCCCTGCCCGCTGATCAGCAACGTGCCGATTCCCTGCCCCTTCGTCACCGGTGCGGGCACGGGTGCGTCGAAGCGCACCCGGACCTGGAGGTTCCGGCGCCATTGCCGCGGCAGCGTCAGCACCAGGTCGCGGCCCGCCACCAGCGGCACGGTCGGACGTTCGCCGAGGTAGACCGGCACTTCCTCCACCGTGTCGGCGGCGCGGAAGACGACGACGTTCTCGAACTCCCGGAACGCCCATTCGAAGAGCCGCTCGCTCTCCTCCGCCCGCTGGCGCATCGACCCCAGCCCATTCACCACCAGGATCAGACGGCGGTTTCCCCGCATGGCGGAGGCGGTGAGGCCGTAGCCCGCTTCCTCCGTATGCCCGGTCTTGAGCCCATCCGCCCCCGGGACGCGGCCGAGCGCGGGGTTCCGGTTCTCCTGCGTGATGTCGTTCCAGCGGAAGCTGCGCTCGTTGTAGAAGCGGTAGTATTCGGGAAAATCGACGATGATGCGCCGCGCGAGCGTCGCCAGGTCGCGGCTCGTCATGCGGTGCTCGGGGTCGGGCCAGCCGGTCGAGTTCCGGAAGTTGCTGGACCGCAGGCCGATCCGCCGCGCCGTCTCGTTCATCAGTTCCGCGAACTGGGTTTCCGACCCGCTGATGGCTTCCGCGAGCACGATGCAGGCATCATTGCCGGATTGCACGATGACGCCGCGCGCCAGGCTTTCCACCGGCACCGTCGTGCCGATCTGCACGAACATCTTGGACCCGCCCATCCGCCAGGCACGCTCGCTGACCGGCAATTGCTGGTCCAGCCGGAGTCTGCCCTGCTTCAGAAGGTCGAAGACCACATACATCGTCATCAGCTTGGACATGGACGATGGCGGCATGCGGTCATCCGCCGCCTTCTCCAGCAGCACCGCGCCCGTGTCGAAATCGATGATGAGCGCGTGGCGCGCCAGCGTATCCACCGGCCCCAGCGGCGTGCTGGCGGGGGTGGAGGGCGGCGGCGGGGGCTGGCGCGGCGGCCGCGCGGGCTGCGGCGCGGGGCGCTGCTGCGCCACGGCGTCCACGGCGTTAAGCCCGGTGGCGAGGCCGGCGGCAGCCCCCATGATGTCTCGGCGGCGCATGGCGGCGCGTCTTTCCTGTCCGACTCGCGGGATCAGTCCACGAGGATACGGGCCTCCGATACCCCCGCACGCAGGCTTCCCTCAAGCGCCCTGTCGGCTTCCGGCACCGAGTTGAAGGGGCCGAGCCGCACGCGGAACGTCTGGCGCCCCCGCGGCCCCTGCGCCTCCACCACCGGCCGCAGCCCCGCGAGCCGCGCCGCCTGCCGTTCCGCCATGTCGCGGCGGGAGAAGGTGGCACCCTCGACATACAGCGACCCCGGCATGACGGCGACCCGCACCAGGCGTTCCGGCAGCCGGTCCGGCGCCACGCTGACGGCGGCCTGTTCCGCCACGCCGGCGCGTCCATCGCCCGGCAGGCGCCTCGCCTCCCGCACCCGCGCGGCCTGGGCGGCGCCGGGCGGCGGCGCCAGATCCTCCCGCTCCACGGAGGCGATGGGCGCAGCGGCGATCTGCAGCGCCGGCGTCTCCGTGTTCGGCAACGCGGCGGAGATCCCGCGGCTCTGCTCCCCCACCACCTCGACCCGCACCTGCGCCGTGCCGCCGGGGCGGATGCCCAGCAATTCTCCGGCGCGGCGGGACAGGTCGATCACCCGGCCCGGATTGGCGGGGCCGCGGTCATTCACCCGCACCTGCAATTGCAGGCCTGATTCGAGGTTCGTCACCGTCACCACCGCCGGCATCTGAAGCGTGCGATGCGCCGCGACCAGCGCGGTGGGGTCATGGATCTCCCCATTCGCCGTGCGACGCCCGCTGCGCTGGTCGGCGATGACCGAGGCAAGCCCGGTCTGGTTCAGCGCGAAATCTTCCCGCGGGTAGGACCAGACGCCGCCCATCTGGTAGGGCTCCCCCACCACATAGCGGGGCTGCGCGATGGGGGGTGGCGGCGTGCGCGCGCAGCCCGCCAGCACCAGCAACCCCACCAGGACCAGGCGCTTCATGCCTAGGCCACTCGGTCCGACAGCAGGCCCACCGCGAGGGCGTAGAAGTTGGAGGGGTTGTAGCGCCGGATGACGTTGAAGTTGTGATAGACGGCGAAGGCCTGCCCGCCCGCGCCCCCCGGCGTGATGATCGCCGCTTCCATGTCGAGCGCCGGCAGCGCCGATCCATCCGGCCGCCGCACCCCCATCCGCACCCATTCCCGCAGCGGCTTGGTGTTGTCCCGCCGCGCATCTTCCGGGTTGAAGCCCGCGGGCAGCACGACCTCCCGCCCCCACAACTCCTCCTCCCGCCAGCCGGACCGGGCGAGGTAGTTGCCGATGGACCCCAGCGCATCCGCCCGGTTGTCCCAGATGTCCCGCCGCCCATCGCCATCCATGTCGACGGCCAGGCGTTCGAAATTGCTCGGCATGAACTGGGGATGGCCCATGGCGCCGGCCCAGCTGCCGCGCATGCGGTCGGCCGATACATGCCCGGCATCCAGGATCTTCAGGGCCGCCAGAAGCTCGTTGCGGAAATAGGCGGAACGCCTTCCATCCCAGGCCAGGGTCGCGAGGCTTTCCACCACGTTGAAATTGCCGGTGAAGCCGCCGTAATTCGTCTCCAGCCCCCAGATCGCCACCACCACGCGCGGCGAGACCTTGAACCGCCCCTGCACCGCTTCCAGCGTGGCGCGGTTGTCGGCGAAGGCCCGGCGCCCGGCATCGATCCGGGTCTGGGACAGGCGGGCATCCCGGTACTGTTCCCAGGTCTGGGTGAATTCCGGCTGCCGCCGGTCCAGCTCCAGCACCCGGTCATTGGCGCGGATGCCCGTCAGCGCGCGGGACAGGGTGGCGGCCGAGACGCCCTGCCGCCGCGCCTCCGCCCGGACGCCCTCCAGGAAGGCATCGAAGCTCTGCGTGGCGGCGCGTGCGCCGCCCGGCATCAAAAGGGCGGCCGCAGCCGCGGAAAGGGTGACTCGCCGTGTCGGACTCATGCGCCGTTGATTGCCACAGCCGGGCGTGCCGGGGCAACGCACGGTTATGATGGCATCAGCCGCGGGATGCCGCGGCCGCCATCTCCTCCGCCCGATCCTGCAGCCGCCGGAACACGGCGGTCGCATCGGCATCCACCAGCCGCCCGCTTTGCTTGCGGATGCGGCCATCGACGATCACCGTCTCGATGTCCCCGGCACTGGCCTGCAGCAGTACCAGCCCGGCGGGATCGCTCACCGGGGCCGTCAGCGGCTGGTCGGCGCGGACCAGGATGATGTCGGCCCGCTTGCCCGGCGTGATGCTGCCCGTGACGCGATCAAGCCCGAGGCCCCGCGCGCCGCCGATGGTCGCGAATTCCAGCATCTGCCGCGCCGTCACCGGCGGCGTCTGCGCCACCGTCCGCGTCGCCGCGATGGCCAGCAGGTTCAGCCGGTGCAGTTCCACCGCCATCGCCACCCGCAGCTGCGGCAGCAGCCCGCCACCGACCATGGAGGGAATGTCCGTCCCCACCGAAACCCGCATCCCCGCCGCCGCGGCCTTGAACATCGAGGGATGCCCATGCCCCATCCGCAGCTCGACCTCGGGTGTCGAGGCCAGCATGACGCCCTTGTCGGCGGCCAGCTTGTACTCGTCATCCTCGTGGTTGTTGGCGTGCACGATCTGCAGGCGATCGTTCAGCAGCCCTGCCGCATCCAGTTGCGCCAGCAGGCGCGGCTTGCGGTTGGCGTAGATGCTGGCGCCCGTATGGATCGCGATCGGCACGCCGATCTCAGCCAGCCGGCGCATATCGACCAGCGCCGGTTCCAGCGGCGTGAAGTCCGGCCCCTGGAGGCAGGTCCAGAGCTGGATCATGCCGTCCGAGGCCGCGAGCCTGCCCGCCTTCAGCGCCCTGGCATGGGCCACCATCCGCCCATGGATCGCGCTCGCATCGCCCCCCTGCGGAATGGGCGGCGCGGTATAGGCCAGCACGGCGCGGATGCCGGCATCGGTCAGCCCCTCGATCGCCGCATCGGCGTGGTCGGGGCTCATCGTCTCCCGCGACCAGTCCATCACGGTGGTGACGCCGGCGGCCATCTGTTCCAGCGCGCCGGCGTGGTCGGCCAGCTTCACATCGGCCGGCGTCATCCGGTTGGAATGGCGCAGCACGATGGTCTGGAAATAGCCGACGAAGGAATGCTCCGTGGACAGGCCACGCTGCATCGTCTGGGCCAGGTGGATGTGCCCGTTCACCATGCCCGGCATGGCGATGCGCCCGGCGCCATCGATGATGGTCGCCCCGGCCGGTGCCTCGATATTCGGCGCCACGGCGCGGATGGTCCCGCGCTCGACCAGGATATCGCCGAGCGGCATGTCGCCGACCTGGCTGTCCATGGACAGCACATGCGCGCCGCGCACAAGAATGGGCCGGGCCGGGTCGGCCGCCTGCTGCGCCCGCGCCGTGGCGGGGAGGCCCGAAAGAGTTGCGGCCCCGGCAGCCGCTGCGAAGATCGCGCGGCGGCCGAGGCCGTTGACGTCGGAATTCTCGTTCATTGTTTTCCGGGGCATTGTTTTTTAGGGCCCGTCTCTTCCCGCCGTTCCGCTTCGCGGCTCCGGCAACGACCTGTTACCAAGCAACCGATTGCACGGTCAAGAGCGTAACGCGGCGTTGCAGCCTTGGCCGTCGCGCCCCCCCGCCCCGCCCCCCATCCTGGCCGCCAACGGACAGGAGTTCAGGCGATGACACAGCCCGGGATGCTGGTGCTGCTCTCGGCGGCGGATGCGGCGCTGTGGCAGCGGGATGCCGCGGTGCTGCGCCGCGCCGGCCACCTTCCCCTCGATGCCGCGGCGCTGGAGGCCGCGCTGGCGGAGGGTGGTCCCGCCACCCCCGTCGCGCGCCGCCTGGCCGCCGCCTGCGATGCGGCGCTGCTGGATGCGGCGCCCTGCCTGGCGGGCGTCTTCCGGTCCCTGCGCCGGCCGGTCTACGCTTCCCCCTGGCAATTGCCGGAAGCCGGCCGCGCCCCGCCCCAGCGCCGCTGGCCCTCCGGCTGGGTGCTGGACGCGGCGCTGCGGTCGCTGGACCGCTGAACCGAGGCCGAGCCCGCCATGCGCGACTTCTCCTGGGACGATGCCAAGGTCTTCGCCGCCGTCGTGGAGGCCGGTTCCTGGCGCAAGGCGGCGCTGAAACTCGGCCTGTCCACCGCCACCGCCAGCCGCCGGGTTGAAGCCTTCGAGGCCTGGGCCGGAGAGCCCCTGCTGGCACGCCGCCCCGAAGGCCTGCGCCTGACCCGCCGCGGCGAACGCATCATCGCCGCACTCAGCCAGATGGGCAGCGGCGCGGATGCCATCCGCCGCGCCGCCGCGGCGCGGGAGACGGAGGTGGTGCGCATCACCGCGACGGCGTCGATGGGCCTGGTGCTGGTGGACCACATGGCGGCGCTGGCGGCGGCCACGCCCGGCATCGTCATCTCCCTGCTGCCATCCCGCGTCATCCTCAGCCTGGCGCGGCGGGAGGCCGAGATCGCCATCCGCATGCGCGACCCGCCGGATGGCGGGCGCCTGGTCATGCGCCGCCTGGCCCGCGTCCGCGTCGCGCTCTATGCCGCACGGTCACTGCTGCCGGAGGGAACGGCGCCGGACGTCACCGCCCTGCCCTTCATCGGCCTGGCGCGCCCCGCCGCGCAGTCCCGCACCGTCGCCGCGCTGCACGCCGTGGTGGGGGACCGCGCGCCCGTGGCGGTGCTGGACGATACGCCCATCCGGCTGCGCGCCTGCCTGGCCGGCCTCGGCATGGCGGTGCTGCCCTGCGCGCCGGCGGATGCGACCGGCGCGCTGGTCCGCGTGGCATCCTTCCCGCCCGAGACCGATGAGGACGCCTACCTGCTGATGCATGAGGATCTGGCCGATGTACCCGCCATCCGCGCCGTCGCCGATGCCGTCGCCGCCCTGTTCCAGCGCCAGCGCCACGCGCTGATGGGCACGCCTTGACGGAGGCTGGCACGCGGCGCCCGATGCCGGCCAAGAATGCAGGAGGATCAGCGGGGATGAGGCATTTCATGACGGCAGCGATCATCGCGGGCGCGATGGCTACTGAAGCTTTGGCGCAACCCGCGCCTCGGCGGGATGAGTTCCATTGGCTCGGCCAGATCAACAAGGCCAGCATCGTCATCAATGCGGAGGAAGGGCTGCTCGCCCCTGCCCTGGCGCCCCGCATCGCCCGCGGGCTGCAGGCCGTGATCGATGCCGGGGACCGCCCCGGTGGCAGGCGCCCCAACCTCGTCATCACCTTCGAGCCCCTGCTGATCGAGGCCGCGGGCGTGGAAGCCACGCTGATCCACGCCGGCCGCTCCTCCCAGGACATGCTGACCACCGTCCGATCCGCCATGCTGCGGGAGGAATTGCTGCGCGTCGCCGCCGCGCTCCGCCGCGCCACCACCACGATGATCGACATGGCGGAACGCCACCGCGACACCATCGTGCCCAACTACACCAATGGCGTCGCCGCCCAGCCCAACAGCTACGGCCACTACCTGCTCGGCCATATCGCGGGGCTGGAGCGTGACATGCAGCGGCTGAGGGAGGCCTATGCGCGGCTCGACCTCTCGCCGATGGGCACCACCGTGCTGAACGGCACGAGCTGGCCGCTGAACCGGGACCGCATGGCGCGCTACCTCGGCTTCCCCGCCACCATCGAGAATGCCTATGACGCCGCCCAGATCCTGGCCGCGGAAATCCCGGTGGAACTCGGCGCCGTCAGCACCGCCATCGCCATCCATGTCGGCGCCTATATCGCCGATGTCATGACGCAATACGCCCAGCCCCGCCCCTGGCTGCTGCTGGCGGAAGGCGATGGCAACACCTACGTGTCCTCCGCCATGCCGCAGAAGCGGAACCCCGGCCTGCTGAACGATGTGCGCCGCCAGGCCAGCATGGTCGTGACGCTCGCCACCGGCCGCACCATCGCCGCGCACAACATCCCCCCCGGGATGAACGATCCGAAGAGCGTCGCCGACAACGTCGCCCTCACCGCCGCCACCACCCGCCTGCTGGAACAATGGGACCGCGTGATGCGCGCCCTCGTGCTCAGCCCCGGAAGGGCGCTGGAGGAGTTGGACCTCGACTGGACCGCCTCCCAGGAAGTGGCCGATGTGCTGATGCGCGAACACCGCCTGCCCTTCCGCGTCGGCCACCATTTCGCGAGCGAGGTGGTGGATTTCGCCAAGTCCCGCGACATCCGCCCCAGCGCCTTCCCCTATGCGGAGGCGCAGCGCATCTACCGCCACACCCTGCATGAGATGGGCCTGCCGGAAACCGATTTGCCGATGACGGAAGCGGCCTTCCGCGCGGCGCTGGAACCCGCCGCCATCATCCGCGCCCGCGCCACGCCCGGCGGCCCGCAGCCCGCGGAGATGACGCGCATGATCGCCAGCGCCCGCGCGCGCCTGGCCGGGCACGACGAATGGGCATCGGCCCAGCGCGCGCGGATCGACGCCGCCCTGGCGGCGCTGGAAGCCGATTTTGCGCGGGTCCTCGCCCGGGCGAAGTGAAGGCGCCGGCGGCCGGCCGGGGTTGCGGCGTGCGATAGATAGCCATACGGTTAACCATAGAGCCGCAGCCCTTGAGGGATGATCCGGAATGCCGTCGCCACAGGATGCCGGCCACTTCGCCACCATGGCCTTCGCGCGCGATGTCGCCGCCCCGCGCACGGTGCTCTGGCAGGCCTGGACGGCACCCGCCGCGCGGGCGATCTGGGCGGCGCCCTCCCCGGCCGTCACGGTGCGGTTCCTGGAAGCCGATACCAGGATCGGCGGGCGGGAGGTCTCGGTCTGCCAAGTGGACGGCCAGCCCGACATCACCTGCGAGGCCGGCTGGCTCGACCTGGTGCCGGAACAGCGCAGCGTGAACCATGAGGTCATCGCCGCCGGCGGCCCCCCGCTATCCGCGGCCCTGATCACCGCGCTGATCGCCGGTGACACGACGCGAAGCCGCATCGAGGTCACGGTCCAACTCTCCTCGCGCTCCGCTGAGACGGAGCAGGGCTACCGCCAGGGGTTCGAGGCCAGCCTCTCCAACCTGGCCGCCCTGGCCGCGCGCACCATGCTGATCCGGCGCGTGATCCCGGCGCCGCGCCGCAGCCTGTGGCAGGCCTGGATGAACGCGCAGACGCTGCCGCAATGGTGGGGGCCGGGGGGCTTTTCCTGCCGCACATCGCGGATCGACCTGCGCACGGGCGGCGAATGGGTCTTCGACATGATCGGCCCGGACGGCACGGTCTTCCCGAACCACCACCGCTACGCGGAGGTGAGGCCCGAGGAGCGCATCGCCTACGCGCTGCATTGGGGCGAGGACGGCCCGAAGCACGCCGATGCCTGGGCGTCGCTGGAGGAAGCGGATGGCGCCACCATCGTGACGCTGGCCATGGCCTTCAGCACCCAGGCCGAGTTCGAGGCGGCGAAGGGCTTCGGCGCGGCCGCACTCGGCCAGCAGACGCTGGCCAAGCTGGAACGCTTCGCGCTGCGGGCGTAGCGCCGTGCCGTCAGAAGCGGGCCGTCAGCGCGAGCGACCCGAAGGACTGCGCGCCGCCGCGCTGGCCGTAGAATTCCTCAGTCCGCATCACCTGGCTGTAGGCCAGGCGGAAGCCGCGCCAATGCACCACGAAGCCGGCGGAGAGGTCGCCGACGAAGGGCCGCTTGTTGACCGAGGGCCCGTCATTCCGCCAGGTGTTCCCATCCAGGAACACGTCGTGCAGCACCGCGCGGCCCTGCCCGCCGACGAAGCCGTACCAGCCGAATTCCTGCCGTGGCTGGAAGAAGGCGGAACCGACCAGCGCCGGGCGGATGCGCGGCGCGCCGTAATCGGCTTCCAGCCCATTGCCGATCCGCAGCGTCGCGCCGGCGCCGGCATAGGTGCTGACGGTGCCGAGCGCGAAGGTCGCCGAGGGCAGCAGGTCCATCTCGATGCCGCCGACCCGCAGCGCCGGCGTGCGGAAGGTGCGTTCGAAGACCATGTTCAGCGCGGGTTCGTCCTTCAGCTGGCGGGACCAGCCATTGGCGGAGTAGTCGCGGATCAGGTCGTGCACGTTGTTCTGCACGAATTCGCCGAGCGCGGAGGGCCCGACCACGCCCGCCTGCAACTCCAGCGTGGACAGCGCGAATCCCTCATCCCGCTGCAGTACCAGCGCGCCATAGAGATGCCCGGCATAGGGACGGTCCCGCGGATCGGGGATGGGGGAGAGCGTGTCGCGCGGCGTGTAGATGGCGTGGCCGAAGCCGAAGCCCCATCGCACCTCCCCCGGCCCGATCAGCGCATCCAGCTGCCCGTCGAGGAACCGCAGCAGCCCCGGCAATTCGGTGGAGGGCGAGCGCCAGGAAGCCTGCACGCCGCTGGTGTAGTAGCGGTCGGTCCCGGCGAGGGTGTCGTTCTCGTAGTTGAAGGTGAAGCTGCCGCGCGGGTCCGGCGCCGGCGCCGCCGGGGGCACCACCGCCACGGAAGGGACCTGCGCCATCGCCGGCGCCGTGAGGAGGAGGAGGGGGAGCAGCAGGTGGCGCATGGCGGCAGGCGATCCTGAGGGAGGAAGCACCCTCCGATACCCCAACCAGGCCGCGAAGGCTTCCCCGGCGACATCACCTTCCCGGGATGGCAACGCGCGCCGGCTGGCCGTGATTTTCCTGGCGACCGCAAGGTTGTTCGTTCTATGTTCCCTTCGCCGTCGGCGGAGCTGTGTCAGCACCCGAAAGGCGGCGCCGGCCATGCCGGAATCGCCACTAAAAGGGCTAAATCCCCTAAATCGGCTCAAAAATTTAGTGACATCAAAGTCACACCGGCGGCGCGCCTCTCAGCCGAAGGGGTCATCCTCGTCACGGGTCCAGAGGTAATGGCCCGGCAGCGCGATGGTGGTCATCGCCTCATGCGTCAGCGGGGCGGAAAGCTGGATCCCGCCATCCCGGTCGATCAGCGGCTCCAGCATCCGCACGGCGTAGCCGAGCCTGGTCATGAAGTCCCACATCTCCTCGAAGGCGGCGCGCCGCCGTTCGCCGAGCCTGGCATGGTGCGCGGCACTCCAGCGGGCGAGGAGGCGGAGGTCCGGCGAGGCGGCGATCACGCGCTGCGCACCCCGCAGCGCCAGGGGCTCCGCACCGCCGAGGTCAAGGTGAAGCAGGTCGATCCGCGGCAGGGCGAGAACATCGGCGATGCGGTCGATGGTGGTGGTGCAGGCGTTGAAGGTCACGGGCAGGCAGGCCCCCTTCCCCCAGCGCCCCTCCGCATCCAGCAGCCGCCCCATGGTGGCGGCGGACCAGCGGCCATCCGGCGGCAGGCCGGGCTCCTCCGGCCCTTCCGCGGCCGGGCAGCGCGGCGGCAGGGTGGACAGGCGCTGCGGGTCGAAGCGGCAGGCGATCTCCCGCCCCGCCTCGTCCGACAGCGCGCGGGCGAAGACCTCGGTATGGCCGTGGCTGCCGTTCCAGTGCAGCGACTTGAGGAGGAAGGGCAGCAGATGCGGGTTCGGCTCCACCGCCACGACGCGGCCCGCCGACCCCACGCGGCGGCCCGCCAGGCAGGCGAAGTAGCCAAAGCCGGCGCCCGCATTCAGGCAGATGTCGCCCGGCCGCAGCAGCTTCTGCACCAGGCGGGTGGTCCAGGGCTCATGCACTCCATCGCGCAGCAGGCCGATCGCCACATCGACGTTGAAGGCGGGAACGACGACGAAGCCGCCCCAGGCGGTTTCCACCATCACCTCATCGACACCGAGCGGCAGGATGCGGCGCGGCGGCAGGGCGCGGTCTTCCTGGCGAAGGGCCTGGGCGCGGTCATCGAGCATGCTCATGGCGGCTCCTCCTGCGTCGCGCTGCCCGCGCGGGTTCATCCCGCGCTGCGCGTCCGGGCTTGCGGGCGGCCTGCCCGCGGGGATCTGTGGCGGTGGCGGCGTGGCGGTCTCCAGCTCATCCCGCTTTCGCAACCAAAGATCATTTTCGAGACTTCACGATTTCGTGAGGAAAGGATGACAGGCTGATCCTCGGACACCGAGCAGTCACCCAAGCCGCTGCATCTCCTGCGTTCATATTTGCATTTCTCTGGCAACCCAGGGTAGATCGATTCGAGACAACGTCAACACAAGCCTGGGGATCGACGCGAAAAAGCGACGATGGGAAGACAGGATGTTTTCCGAAAATAATTCATTGCCCGTATTTCAAGACATAACTACCGAGGCGACGGTCGGAGATGCCCATCAGGGCGTGAGAAATCGGGCATGGGCGGCCTGGAACGGCCATCCGGCCCCGGCAGGACCGCCATGCGATGCGGAGTCGCCCCAGGGGAGACCTGGATTCGAGGCCGCGGCCGATGGCGCGCAAGCGGCTGCGCTCCCACACCGCAGGCGAGTCCGGGAGCAGCCGACGGCGCCGTCCCGCCCGCCGCTCTCTCCCTGCGTGTAATCGAATCAGATGTTTGACGCTCCAAGGCGATTCACGGCAAAGAGAGTGGATGAGTTCCAGCGGTGTCCACCGCCCGGAGGTTGCGATGGCCGGAGGTTGCGATGGATAGCCACATCGATCGCCTGACGGCCGCCTGCGGCCTGCGCCATTTCAGCTACCGGGCTTTCGGTGCGCCGGAGATCGTCATCGTCCAGCGCCTGCCGGAACCGGAGCCGGAATTGGACGTCGCTGCGATCCCGGAAGCCGAGGCGATGGTTGCGTCGCCGGAGCCGCCCGCGGAGGCTCCCATCGCCGCGCGACCACCCGTGCCGATCCAGCCCCCCGCCTCCGCCCCGCCCATCCGCCTGGCGGAACCGCCGGAGGAGCAGGAAGCGGGGATGGCCCTGCCAGTACGCCGCGCGCCGGTAGTGCTGCCGCCGCCGGATGCGCCCGTCATCGCCGCCGTGGCGCGCCCTTCCCGCCCCGTTCCGTCCGGCCGTCCGCCCGTGGTGCTGCCGGACCCCGATGCCTTCGACCCGATCATCGCCTTCCGCGGGCGCGATGCGCGCGGCAGCCCGGATCGCCGGGCAGCGCCGCCTGTCCCGCCCGCGCCCCGGCGTGATGCCCCCGACCCGCCCCGGCGTGATACGCCGCCCCGCCGCTTCGCCCTGCTCGATGAGATCGCCCCGCCGGCCGGCCGCCCGCCCGTGCCCTCCGATCGTCGCATGCCCCCGCCGGCCTCGCCCGGCCGACCCTGAAACGAGTCCGATTCGCCCATGCCGCTCATCGCCTTCGTGTCTCCCAAGGGGGGTGTCGGCAAGACAACCCTGGCCGCCAGCGTCGCCGCCGTGCTCGCCGCACGCGGGACCGAAGTGATCGCGCTCGACCTCGACCCGCAGAATGCGCTGCGCCTGCATCTCGGCGTGCCGATCCATGAGGAAGCGGGCTTCCTCGCCGGCCTGCTGGACGGGATGCGCTGGCAGGATGCGCTGAGGCAGACGCGGGCCGGCGTCGGCCTGCTGCCGCATGGGCACACGGAACCCAAGGCTTCGCTCGACCTCACCAGGCTGCTGCTGGAACGCCCCGATTTGCTCGGCCAGCAGGTGCGGGAGATGCTGGCCGCACCGGGCCGCGTCGTGATCGTCGATGCCGCGCCCGGGCCCTCCCCGGCCCTGTCCGCCGTGCTGCCGCTGGCGGATGTGATCTGCGTGGTGCTTCTGGCGGATAGCGGCTCCGCCTCCCTCATCCCCTCCGTCGCCAGCGGCCGTTTCCTGGGCCGCGGCACGCTGGCGTCGCGCGCCGCGCTGAAGGCAATGCTGGTGCTGAACCAGGTGGATCTCGGCGCGCCGCTGTCGGATGCGGTGCTGGAATTCGCGCAGCAGGCCATGGGGGACCGCCCCGTCAGCGCCGTGGCGCGCGACCCCGCGGTGGCGGAGGCGCTGGCCGATCGTCGCCTGCCGGTGGAGGGTGTCGGCCCGGGGTCGGAGGATATCGCTTTGCTGGCGGAGACGCTGGCCAAGCGGCTCGACCTCGGCGCGCCGCCGGTGGAGAAGGATCGCGGCCGGCCCAGCTTCTCGGCCCTCGCCTCCTGGGGGCTGCGCCGTTGATCCGCGCGGCCACGGAGGGAACCCTGCCGCTGCCGGGACGGCTGCTGCGGGGTGTGCTGGTCGCCATCGGCGCCGTCGCGCTGCTGATCGTCATCACCGTGCCGCTGGCCGGCGAACAGCAGGCGGTGCTGACGCTGCTGGGCGCGCTCGCCTTCATCATCCTCAACCGCTTCCGCTCCCGCCGCGTCACGGTCTTCCTCGTGATGCTCTCGGTCGCCATCACCTCGCGCTACCTGTTCTGGCGCGTGACGCAGACGATCGAGTTCGAGAGCGTGCTGGGCGGCATGATGTCGGTCGGCCTGCTGCTGGCGGAGATCTATGCGGCGGCGCTGCTGTTCCTGTCCTACGTCCAGCTCACCTGGCCGCTGGACCGCAAGCCGGTGCCGCTGCCGGCCGACATGAACGAATGGCCGACCGTCGATGTCTATGTGCCGTCCTACAACGAAAGCCTCGACATCGTGCGGCCGACGGTGCTGGCCGCCATGAACATCGACTGGCCGCGGGACAAGCTGAATGTCTACATACTGGATGACGGCAGGCGGCCGGAATTCCGGGATTTCGCGGAACAGGTGGGCTGCGGCTACGTCATCCGCCCGGACAACAAGGGTGCCAAGGCGGGCAACATCAACCATGCCCTGAAGCACACGGATGGCGAGTACATCGCGATCTTCGACTGCGACCACGCGCCCACGCGCGCCTTCCTGCAGATGACGGCGGGCTGGCTGGTGCGGGACAAGCGCATCGCCTGCGTGCAGACGCCGCACTACTTCTATTCCGCCGATCCGTTCGAACGGAACCTGGCCCGCCGCCGCCGCGTGCCGAATGAAGGCCTGCTGTTCTACGGCGCCATCCAGCCGGGCAATGACCTGTGGAACGCCGCCTTCTTCTGCGGCAGCTGCGCGTTGATCCGCCGCACCGCCCTGATGGAAGTCGGCGGCGTGCCGCACCAGACGGTGACGGAGGATTGCCACTGCTCCCTGCTGATGGCGAAGAAGGGCTGGCACAGCGCCTATATCCGCCTGCCGCTGGCAGCGGGCCTCGCGACCGAACGGCTCAACATCCATATCGGCCAGCGCATGCGCTGGGCGCGCGGGATGATCCAGATCCTGCGGCAGGAAAACACGCCGATGATCCGGGAGCTGAGCATCACCCAGAGGCTCTGCTACTTCACCGCCGGCTTCAGCTTCCTGTTTGCCCTGCCGCGCATCGTCTTCCTGACGTCGCCGCTCGGCTTCCTGTTCCTCGGCGAGAACATCATCGCGGCCTCCCCCACCGCCATCCTCGCCTATGCCGGCAGCCACATGATCCACGCCTTCGGCACGGCCGCGCGCCTCAACGGCAAGAACCGCCATTCCTTCTGGTCGGAGATCTATGAGGCGTCGCTGGCCGGCCCCCTCGTGCGCGTCACCATCGCCACGCTCTGGGACCCGCTGAAGGGCAAGTTCAACGTCACCGACAAGGGCGGCATGGTGGAGCATGGCTACCTCGACGTGCCCGCCGTGCTGCCGAGCCTGGTGCTGCTCGGCCTGCTGCTCATCGGCGTCTCCATCGGCGTCGCGGGGCTGTTCATGGCGCCGGTGGGGTCGCTGGAGTTCCAGGCCTATGCGCTGAACACGCTGTGGGCCACGCTCTGCCTGGTGCCCGTCTCCGCCGCCGTGGCGGTGGGCGTGGAGCGTGAGCAGATGCGCGAACGCGCGCGCATCCGGTCCGACATCCCGAGCGAGATCGTGCTGGAGGACGGCACGCGCATGCACGCTGTCACCTCCGACATCTCGCTCTCCGGCGCCAGGCTGGTGCTGGACCGGCCGCTGGGTGTGGCGGATGAGGCGAGGTGCCGCATCGCCTTCCACACCGGCGGCGAGGTCCAGGAAGTCCCCGCCACCCTGCTGCGGTGGGAGGAGAATGAGGCGGTGGTGCGGTTCGAGGTCGCGGATCTGCGCGACGAGATGGCGCTGGTGCGCGTCTTCTTCGGCCGCCCCGATGCCTGGATCGCCTGGGACGATTGGCCCCGCGACAAGCCGCTGCGCGCCTTGAAGGACGTGGTGGGCGCGACCCGCGATGCCGTGTTCCACCGCTACCGCTTCCAGATTCGCAAGCCGCCGAAGCGCCTGCCGCCGGCCGCCATGGCCGCCGCGGCGGTGGAACGGAAATCGGATGTCGTCCGCCCGCGCCGCCTGGCCGAACGGGCCAAGGACATGGCCGCGGGGCTCGTGCTGGCCCTCGCGCTCGGCCTGGCCGGCCCGGCCCTGGCGCAGAACCCGCCGCCCCAGGGGCAGACGCAGGGCCAAGGGCAGACCCAGCGGCCTGCGGCCCGCCCGCAGCCGGCCCCTCCCCCGGCGCCGCCCGCCACGGTGCGCATGGCGCCCCTGGCGCCGACCCTTGGCGCGGCACCGCTGGTGTTGGACGCGCCGCCGCTGCCGGAACCGGAACCGGCACCGCCCGCCCCGGTGCCGCCCCGGGCCGCGCCCATCCCGCCGCCCATCGCCGCCTCGCCCTTCATCGCCTCCGCCACTCGCGAAGCGCGCTTCACGCTGCGCGAACTCGGCCTGACCGGGCCCATGCAGTTCCGCGGCACGGCGGACCTTCAGGGCGTGCTCTTCGGCTTCTCCCGCGATGAGGTCGTGACCCAGGCGCGGCTGGTGGTGCAGGGCGGCTCCTCCGCCCAGCTCATCCCCTCCCTCTCCCAGATCTCGGTCACGCTGAACGAGCAGTTCGTCGGCAACCTGCCGCTCGACCCCGGCCGCGGCGCCTTCGGGCCGGTGGGGTTCGACCTGGATCCGCTGGCCTTCGCGGAACTCAACCGCCTCAACTTCCGCTTCACCGCCCGCTACACGCCGGAATGCAACGACCCGCTCTCCGGCCTGCTCTCCGCCAATGTCTCCGACCTCTCGACCCTCACGCTGACGATCGAGCGCCTGGTGCCGCAGCGGGATCTGGCCCGGCTGCCGGAGCCGCTGTTCGACCGCCGGAACCTCCGCCAGGCGCTGACGCTGCCCGTGGTGATGGCCTCCGAATCCGGCCCCTCCGCGCTGCGGGCCGCGGCCATCGCCGCCAGCTATTTCGCGGTGGAGGCCGATTACCGCGGCGCGCGCTTCCCCGTCTCCCGCTCCGTGCCGCCCAGCGGCAATGCGGTGGTGCTGGCGGCGCAGCCCGATGCCATCCCGAACCTGACCCTGCCGCGGTTCGAGGGCCCGACCCTCGCGCTGATCGCCAACCCGACGGACCCCTACGGCACGCTGCTGGTCATCGGCGGACGGTCGGAGACGGAGCTTGCCCAGGCCGCCATCGCGCTGGCCGCCGGCGGCGACACCTTCGGCGGGGAGGCCGTGCGCCTGTCCGGCCCACCCATCGTCGCCCCGCGCCGGCCCTATGACGCGCCGCGCTGGGTGGCGCCCGACCGGCCGGAGGAATTCGGCAGCCGGATCGACCGCAACGACCTGCAGGCCTACGGCTATTCGCCCGGCACCATCCGCATGCCGCTGCGCACGGCGCCTGATCTGCTGACCTGGGCCGGGCGCGGCATTCCCGTCGATATCGAATACCGCGCGCCGGGCGGGCCGATCCTCGATGTCGCGACCTCGCGCCTCGATGTCTCGCTTTCCGGCGTCTTCCTGAAGTCGCTGCCGCTCGGCACCGGGGATCGCTGGTGGCTGCCCGATTTCCTCGCGCCCTATGTCACCGGCACGCTGCTGCCGGATGCCGCGGTGCGCCGCGGGCGGGTCATGGTGCCGACCTACCTGCTGGCGGGGCAGGATGAACTGCAGATGCGCTTCGACATGCGCCCCTTCGCGCGCGGCGATTGCGTCGGCGTGCCGGGCGATATCCGCGCGTCGATCGAGCCCACCTCTTCCGTCGATGTCTCCCGCGCATGGCGCTATGCGCGGATGCCCTCGCTCGGCTTCTTCGCCTCCTCCGGCTTTCCCTTCACGCGCATGGCGGACCTCTCCTCCACCACCGTCATGCTGCCGGAAGCGCCGAACACGGTGGAGACCGGCGCCTTCCTCGACCTGATCGGTTCGCTGGCCGTGAAGGTCGGGCTGCCCGCCACGGGCGTGCAGGTGGCGTTCCCGTCCGGCGCTGGCAGCCATGGCAACCGCGACCTGATCGTCATGGGCACCTTCGGCCGCCAGCCCGCCGCGGCCACGCTGCTGCGCAACAGCCCGGTGCAGGTGGCGCAGGACCGCGTGACCATCGCGGCACCGGATGCGCTGGCCGATATCCGCGCGCTGTTCCTGGACCAGCCCGGCGGCGCCGAACGCCGCCGCGCCGCCGCCGCCCTGTCGGAGGTCGGCGAAGCCCTCGCCGTCATCGTGGGCACGGAGGCACCGGAAGGTGGTGGCCGTTCCGTCGTGGCACTGCTGGGCGCGACGCCGGCGGCGCTGGCCAATGCCGTCGCCACGCTGCGGGACCCCGCCACGGCGGGGCAGGTGCAGGGCGACCTGGCCGTGCTGAACGGCGTGCGCGTTACGACCTTCCGAACCAATGCCAGCTACACCGTCGGCGAACCGCCCTTCTGGATGGTTCCCTATCTGCTGCTGGATGAATCACCCTGGCGCGTCGGATTGCTGATGCTCGCAGCCGCCTTGCTGCTGGCGCTACCCTCCGCCTGGATGCTGCGTCGCCGGTCCGCCATGCGGCTGCGCGCGCGAACGCCGAAGGACCACTGAGCGGTGGTTGATTAATGTCCGGAAGGACCGAAACACGAGGAAGAAGTCCAGTGTTGGCAACGGACATCAATGCGCAACCGCGATTTTTTCACGGGCACTGAGACGATGCGCGCCCCGCTCCGCCTCGCCCTCCTGGCCTCCACCCTCGCCTTGCCCGCCGCGGCGCAGGAAGCGGGTGGGGGTTCGCCCGCAATCGCCATCCTGGTCCGCCAGGCGGAGCGCTGGCTGGCGCAGGACAGGGTGGACCTCGCCGCCGCGCCGATCGAGCGTGCCCTGGCGGCAGAGCCCAACAATCCCCAGGCGCTGGCCGTCGCCGCGCGGATCGAGGTCGCGCGCGGCAACCGCGAAGGCGCCAATGCCTTCCTCGCGCGCCTCGGCCAAGGCGGCAATCGCGCCCAGGTGCAGGAGGTGCAGGACGCCATCCGCGCCAGCGGCGTGGACCGCCAGGGGCTGGAGGAAGCGCGCCGCCTGGCGAGCGAAGGCCGCGCCGCCGCCGCCGTGCAGCGCTACCGCGCCCTGTTCGGCAACCAGGCGCCGCCCGATGCCTATGCGCTGGAATACGCCCAGGCCCTGTCCGGCGCCCCCGCCACGCGGCAGGAGGGGATCGAGGCCCTGTCCCGCCAGGCGACCAGGCCCAACGCCACCTCCCGCGCCCGGCTGGCCTATGCGCAGGCGCTGACCTTCGACCCGCCGACGCGCCTGCAGGGCATCCAGCAATTGCAGGCCCTGGCCGGCCAGGCGGATGTGGGCGGCGAAGCCCGCCGCGCCTGGGCCGCCGCCATCGGCTTTTCCGGCAACGACCCCGCCATGCTGCCGGCGGCCGAAGCCTTTCTTCAGCGCTACCCCGACGACACGGAGATGCGCCGACGGGTGGAAACGCTGCGCGCCTCCATCCGCACCGCGCCCGCCGCGGATCCGGAGGCAGCGGGCCGCCAACTGGCGTTCCAGCGGCTGGAGGCCGGCGCCATCGGCGACAGCGCGCGGCGCTTCCAGGAATTGCTGGCGCGCGACCCCAACGATTCCGACAGCCTCGGCGGCCTCGGCATCATCCGCCTGCGCGAAGGCAATTTGGCGGAGGCGCGTGACCTGCTCGGCCGCGCCATGGCGAATGACCCGCAGGGCGGCCGGCAATGGCAGCGCGCCTTCGAAGGCGCCGCCTATGGCGACGAACTCGCCACCGCCCGCGCGCTGCTGCGCCGGAACGACCTGGAGGCCGCGGAAGTCACCGCCCGCCGCGCCGCGATCCGCGAGGTCGATGACCGGTCGGACATCGAGACCCTGCTGGGCGACATCGCGCTGCGCCGTGGCGACCCGGCGGCGGCGGAAGCCCGCTACCGCGCCGCCCTGTCCCGCCGCCCCGGTTTCCCGCCCGCCCAGGCCGGGCTGGCCCAGGCCGTGCGGGCCCAGGGCCGCGCCCCCGAACCCCGCGTGGCCAGCGAACCGCGCCTGGCCGCCCAGCCGCCGGAAGGCGAGGGCTTCCGCGGGGATGGCGGCACGCCCGCCCTTCCCGCCTCCGCCGCCGCCTTCCGGGCCGAAGCCGCGCGCGTGGCCGATCCGGGCGCCGCCACGGTGCTGCTGCGCAACGCACTCGCCGCCGCGCCGGACAGCCCCTGGATCCGCCTCGACCTGGCCCGCGCGCTCCGCCGCCAGGGCCGGGGCGCGGAGGGTCGCGCGCTGGTGGAGGAACTGGCCTCCCGCTCCCCGACCCCGGATAACATCTACGCCGCCGCCCTGCTGGCGGAGGAGGATGGCCGGACGCCGGATGCCGATGCGCTGCTGGCCCGCATCCCGCCGGGCCGCCGCACGGCCGACATGGCGCGCCTTGGCACCCGCATCCGCACGCAGCGGGAGGTGGTGGCGGCGGCGGCGATGATGGCGGCCTCGCCTTTGGACGGCCGGTCCCAGTTGCTGGCGCTGGCCGCGCGGCCGGACCCGACGGGCAGCACCGCCGGCGCCGTCATCCGCGCCTTCAGCGATGCCAATGACCGTGCCGGCGCCGGTGAGGCAGGGCGCGTCGCCGTCGTCGCCAACCGCAACCAGGTTCCCGCCCGCGTCGCCATCGCCGGCGCGCTGCTGGCCGCCGGGCTGGAAGCCGAAGCCACCGCCGTGGCCGCGGAGATCGAGGCCGGCAATCCCAGCGCCGAGGTGCGGCGCGACCTGGCCGTGCTGCGCGGCGGCGCCGCCATCCGCGCCGCGGACCGGCTGAATGAGGCCGGCGACCAGGTCGCCGCCTTCGAACGCCTCCGCCCCGCTTTGGCCCAGCCGGAGAACCGGGAAGCGCAGCTCGCCCTCGCCCGCCTCTACCTCGGCGCCCGCCAGCCGGCGGAGGCGCTGCGCGTGGCGGAGGCGACGCTGGCGCGGGACCCCCGCAATGTCGATGCCCGCCGCACCGCGATCGAGGCCGCCATCGCCACAGGCGACCGCCCCCGCGCCGCCCGCCTGCTGGCGGAGGGGCAGAGCGCCATGCCCTCCGACGCCCGGGTGCTGCTGCTGGAGGCCCGCGTCGCGCGGGATGCCGGCGATGGCACCCGCGCCCGCCAGGCGCTGGAAGCGGCGCTGCGGCAACGCGCGGCAGAACTCGGCAGCTTCTCCCGCGGCGCCACGCCCGCCGGCCTGGCGGGCGCGGGTTCCCAGAACCCCTTCGGCCGCGCTGCCGCCACCGCCCCCGGCACGCCGGCGGACCGGCTGACGCGGGAGATCGAGCAGGAGCTGGCGGCGCTCCGCGACGATATCGGCCCGAGCATGGCCGCCATCGTCGGCGGGCGCACCCGGTCCGGCGACAATGGCCTCGACAAGCTTGCGGAGGTCTCGACACGGCTGGAGGCGGTGGTGACGGCGCCGATCGTCGGCGGGCGGCTCACGGTTTTCGCCGAACCCACCGCCATCGATTCAGGCTCGGTCGAGAATTCGACCCAGGCGCGCCGCCGCTTCGGCACCGCGGCGCTGTCCTCCCCCACCTCCCTGCCCCCGATCCCGAGCGGCTCGGCCGCCGGCGTCGGGCTCGGCGTGGCCTATCAGCGGGGCGATTGGGGCCGGATCGATGTCGGCTCCACCCCCATCGGCTTCCCCACCTCCAACATCGTCGGCGGGGTGGAGTTTTCGCCGCGCATTACCGATGACGGCATCCGCCTGCGCTTCACCGCGGAACGGCGGGCGATGAATGACAGCGTGCTGTCCTATGCCGGCGTGACGGATACGCGCACCGGCGCCAACTGGGGCCCCGTGCTGCGCACCGGCGGCCGCGCGCAGGTCGAGATCCCGCTCGGCTCCGGCTATGGCTATGCCGGTGGCGGCTACTCCATCCTCGATGGCAGCGGCGTCGTCTCCAACAGCCGGATCGAGGCCGGGGCTGGCGTCTCCATCCCTGTCTATCGCAGCGGCGATACGGAAATCCGCACGGGGCTCGACCTCGTCTACCTCGCCTACCAGCGGAACCTTCGCTACTTCACGCTCGGCCATGGCGGCTATTTCTCGCCGCAGCAATACACCGCGCTGAACATCCCGGTGGACTACCGCGGGCGCAACGGGGACCTCACCTACCGGCTGGGCGCGACGATCGGCTACGCCGCCTGGCGGGAGGATTCCGCACCCTATTTCCCGAACGACGCGGGGGCGCAGTCCAGCCTGCAATCCCAGGCGAACGCGACCGCCGGCACGTCGGAGGCCGTTTCCGCCACCTATCGCGGCCAGTCCCAGGCCGGTGCCGTGGGCGGCATCCGGGCGGATATGGACTATGCGCTGAACGACAGCCTCTCGATCGGGGCCGGCCTGCGCTACGACAAGGCATCCAACTTCGACGAGACGCGCTTCCAGCTCCGGCTGCGAAACCGTTTCTGAAGGCGGCGTTTCTGAAGGCGGCGGTTCAGGCGGCGCGGGGCGCCGCCCGGATCATCGTGCCGATGTCGTGCTGCGCGCGGAAATAGGCGATCGTTCGCCGCAGCCCGTCCTCCAGCCCCACTTCCGGCACCCAGCCGGCCAGTTGGCCGATCCGCGTGATGTCCGGCCGGCGCTGGCGCGGATCATCCTGCGGCAGGGGCTGGGATTCGAGGCGGGATCGCGAGCCCGTCAGGCGGATCACCAGCGCCGCCAGGTCCAGCATGGTGAATTCGCCGGGGTTGCCGATGTTGATGGGCCCCACCGCCGCGGGATCATTGGATTCCATCAGCGCGACCAGCGCCGTCACCATGTCGTCCACAAAGCAGAATGACCGGGTCTGGCTGCCATCGCCGAAGATTGTCAGCGGCGCGCCCGTCAGCGCCTGCATGATGAAGTTGGATACCACGCGCCCGTCATTTGGATGCATGCGCGGGCCATAGGTGTTGAAGATGCGCGCCACGCGGATCGGGACACCGTGCTGGCGATGGTAGTCGAAGAACAGCGTCTCCGCGCATCGCTTGCCTTCGTCGTAGCAGGCGCGGGGGCCGATGGGATTGACGTTGCCCCAATAGCCCTCGGGCTGCGGATGCACCTGCGGATCGCCATAGACCTCGCTGGTCGAGGCCTGGAGGATGCGCACCTTCAGCCGCTTCGCCAGGCCGAGCATGTTGATGGCGCCCAGCACGCTGGTCTTCGTCGTCTGCACCGGGTCCTGCTGGTAGTGGATGGGGGATGCCGGGCAGGCCAGGTTGTAGATCTCATCCACCTCGACCGAGAGGGGGAAGGTCACGTCGTGGCGGATCAACTCGAAATACGGGTTGGCCAGCATCCCGGCCACATTCTCCCGCACCCCCGTGAAGAAGTTGTCCACGCAGATCACGTGGTGCCCGGCCTGGAGCAGGCGCTCGCACAGGTGGGAACCGATGAAGCCGGCCCCGCCTGTGACCAGCACGCGACGGCGGAAATGACGCATGGCCCGCAAATCCCATTCTAGGACGGGCGACCTTCGCAGGAAGTGCTGAAGGGATTCCCAATGCGCACGGCTCAGCCGATGGTCAGGACCGCACCGACGGCGCTGCCCTGCAGCCGGTCCACGCCGATCTGCGTGGCGGCGGGCAGGTTGTCGCCCAGAACGCCATCCACCATCACGCCCTGGCACGGGCCATCGACGATCAGGGCGGGTCCGCTGGCGCGGGCCGCGCCTTCCCGCGTGTCGCGCGCTGTGATGTCGCGCAGCACGGTGCCATGGCAGTCCCGGCCGAGGCGGATGGCCGGGAAGGCCGCCGGCCGGCTGGCGGAACCATCGAGGGCCATGATGCCGCGGAGATGGGTGTTGCGGCAGCCCGGCGCCAGCAGGACCGCTTCCATCGCCATGTCCTGCGCCCGCAGGCCGGAGACGCTGAGCCGGTGGCATCCGTCCTGCGCGGCGACGGCGCGCTGCGTGCCCTGGACCGTCAGGTCGGAGACCGTGCAATCGACCGCCCCGCCGCGGCCATGCCCGACCACGATGGCGGAGGCCATCGGCCGGTTGCGCACGACGCCGGACACGCTGATCCGCCTGGCGCCGAAGCCGAAGGAAAAGGCGGGGCTGCGGGATTCGGTGCCGCCGCCGTCATGGCTGATGTCGAAGCGAAGGTCGCTGCTGCCGTTGACGATGATGGGGCTGTCGCATCGCCCGCCCCGCCACGTCACGTCGCTGACGCTGGGTTCCGAGAAGAAGCCCCGGCCGAAGCTGTTGTCCACACTGGTCTCGCCGATCGCCAGGTTGGTGGCGTGGGTCACGTGGATGCCGATGCCGCCCTGGGCCTTGCCGTTGACGATGTGGACGCCGGTGACGTTGACGTTGCGCGTGCCCTGCTTGATGCGGATGCCCGCGACGCTGTGGGTGGAACCGGCGCAATCGATCAGCCCGTTGGCGATGCTGATGTCGCTGCAATCGCCGCCGCCGATGTCGATCACCTCCCCATTCCGGGCCAGGCTGCACCGCCGGAAGGTGAAGCCGGACAGATGGAAGCTGCGGACGTTGAAGTTCAGGTCGATGGCCTCGTCGTGGAGGTCATATCCCTGGATCCCGGTGGCGACGACATCCTCGATCCGGTCATCCGGGCCCGAACCGGCGCCGATGACCGATGTGCCGCCGCGCGCGACGATATCCATCAGCCGTGCCTGGCGCGCGCGCTGGAACCAGATGCTGCGGCCCTCCCGGATGCGAAGGCCGCGGGCGGAAAAGCCGGCGGCATCGCCCCGGACCCGGACCGGCGAACAGCGCCGCCCCAGCGAAAAGCCGATATCGGCAAGGGCGAAGTCATCCGCCCCATCCACGTCGAAGACACCGAGAGTGACGCCAGCGAAACGCGGCGCCTCGATCAGGCGCGGACCCCGCACCATAACCCCGGGCGCCGCCGCGATGGGCGCCACGACCTGGATCGGCCGCCCCTGCGGCAGGACGACTTCGCCGCCCACGGCGCCGTTGTTGCGGCGGAGATAGTCGATCGCGGCGGCAATGGCCTCGCCGGCCGAGCGCCCCGCTGTCTCGAACTGCGTGAATGCCACGCGTTCGCGCAGTTCATCGCCAATGGGCCGCAGCCGGGCATCATCCCCGGCCGCCTGGCGGAAGGTGGGGATGGTGTTGAGGTACGCCGCGGCCAGGTCGCCATGGGTGGACAGGCGCCAATCCCCGGCCTGCAGGGCGAGCGCGCCCTGACGGGCGGCTGCGGCGCCCTCCTCCGCCGCCAGCGGCGCCGCGGGCAGCAGGCGGGACGGCGCCAGGGATGGCGCAGGAGATGGAGACGGCGTGGCTGTCGCCTCGGCAGCGAGCGCGGAGGTGGCCGGCGCCGCGGCCAGGGGCAGGAGAAAGGTGGCGCGACGAGCGAGGAGATAACGGGACATGGCGGTTAACCCCCGGCGAGAACCATGCAGACACGCGCCTCCGCGCTCCGCCTGCGCCGCGTGTTGCGCAGCGCCGCGGCCGCCGCGGGAGTAGCGGCGAAGGCTTGAACAGCCTGTTCGGATATGCTCACTACCTACAGGCGAATGGAAGCGGGCACAGCTTGTCTCCGCCGCCCTGTGCCGCGGGTTTGGTAGGTTGTGGGGACCGGCCGAAGCCACTTTGCTCGGACGGGGCTGCCGGTCACCTCGCGGTGCCTGACTGTGACGCTACCTGGCTGTGGTATCCTATCAAGGCTTGGTATGCCTGGCTTGCGCCCGGGCACGCAGCGTTCTGGCTCAACTGAGACGAAAGCAGGTTACCAATGAAGCAGGGTATCGATGCTGTCCTGGCGCTCACCGACCGCAAGGAGAGGTTCGCCGCCCTTCTGGCACTGTTGGAACCCGGCGACATCGTTGTCGACTGCGGCGCCAACATCGGTTCCGTCGCCGCCCGCTTCGCAGCCCGCGGCTGCGTCATGCATTGCTTCGAACCGGACCCCCTTGCCTTCGGGATGCTGAAGGATCGGCTGGCCGACAACGCCAGCGTCACGCTCCATAACAAGGCGGTATGGACGGAAGCGGGCACCGCGAAGCTGTTCTTCCACGAGACGCGGGACGAAGCGTCAGTGGAGCGAACCCAGTCATCCTCCCTGCTCGCCGACAAGATCAACGTGGACGGTAGCGGCGGTCATGACGTGGAACTGGTGGATTTCCCCGCCTTCCTTCGGGCACTTCCCGCACCGGCGGCGGTGCTGAAAATCGATATCGAGGGTGCCGAGGGCGAACTGCTGAAGGAGATCCTCGACCAGAACCTCGAAGATCGGTTCAGCGTCTGCCTGGTGGAGACGCATGAGCGGAAGGTGCCGTCTTCCCGCGAACCGATGAAGCATGTTCGCAACGTGATCGCGGAGCGTAAGCTCAACCACATCTTCCTCGATTGGAAGTAGGACGCACCGTCCCGACAGCCTCAGACTCGACACGGTATCGGACATCCCGCGGTGAATGACGAAGTGCGTGCCAGGCTCGCCGGCCTGCTGGGCATCGATCCGCTACATCTGCGCGATCGCCGGAATCCGCGCGACCCTGCGACGCATGGAATCGTGGCGCTTGTCGGCCAGACCCGGATCATCAATCCCTTCGATCCCGGCGCCGATGGCAGTCTGGTGAACCGCGCTGAACTGGGCCGCCTGGTCGCCGCGCATTACGGGCGTGGGCCGAAGGCCTGGGACGCGAGGCTTGCCGATGCGACGAAGCGCTTCTTCACAGGACGCCATGGCCGCTTCTATTCGCCGCTTGACGGTGCCTTGCTTCCGGCGGTCGGCGAGTTGTTCGGCTCTCGCCTTCGATGGCTGCAATGGGTCGTGCTTCAGCATGCGCCTCTGCGCATCCTCATCCTGGAGGCAAACTCCCCCATCTGCATCTGGTACCCGGAGCGGCAGACTCTGCTCGCCTTGCGAGAGAGCACGTCGACCTTTGCCCTTGCCTTTCGCCAGCTTCTCCACCTGGTGCTGGAGCAGCCAGCCGCCTTCCTGGCCTGGCTGGACGCGGCCGGCCGGCCGGCCGCGCGGCGTGCCTTCATTATCGGGGAGGCACGGCCCTCCCACTTCATGGCGCAAACACTGGGCTTTGTGGAACGCCATCTGGAAGACCTCATTCTCCCGTTCCTCAAGGCAGGACATCTCCTGACGGTCCTGAGCGACCGGAGTTTCGTGGATCCGCTGCGCGTCTTCCCGGAACTTCGGAACTACCCGGTCCTCGCCGTGCCGCTGGAGCAAGCGCCCGCCATCCTGTGCAGCCTCGGCCTCCACTGCCGCCTGAACGACAGGCGCATCACCAATACCAGCTTCGGCTGGGTCTCCCGCCTCCGGGCGGCTGACACGGTGCAGGAGGGGCGCCGGGTCCTCGGCGTCCTGGTTTCCGTCGATGCGGAGCGGATGCGCTTCGACAACCAGATCCCGGCCTTCGCGGCCTGTCTGGAACGGCTCGGCCGGGAAGCGGCCAGCCTGGGTGCGTCCCTGACCGTCTACTGGGATGGCTGGACGGTCGCGGCGGGCAATGTGCCGGGCCCCAGGGACCACGCCGTCTGCGGCCGGATCGCCAGCATCGCCTCCGCCATCCGTGAAGCCTGCCCCGCCCGGTTCGAGGAAGTCGTGCTGTACGGGCGGTCCATCGAGGACAAGATCGGCCTGGCCACGGATTGCCGGATCGCACTGGCAACCTACGGCACGGCCACGATCCTGCCGACCTGTGCCCTCGCGGTTCCGACCATCACCTATCACATCGAATCGGTGGTAAACGACGCCGTCATCCGGTCAGCCCGCTACCTCGACCCCGCGCACGCCGTCGCCGTGCCCGCCAGTGCCGTCATGGCCGTGGCGCCGATGGAGGAGCAGCCGCACCGGCAACGCTTCCATGTGGAGATCCCGGCGCTGCTGGCCGTGCTGGAGGAAGTGCTGTCACGCGGCCCCATCCTGCCGCCGGAGCCTGGCTGACAGTCACCGCCCCTTCCCCAGCGAATGACGCACTAGGAAATACTTCTTGCGCTCGACCCCGAAGGCGTCCTAGTTAGGCAGGCCAAGGCCGGAGGTCTGCCCGCATTGCCCTCGCAGGGCATCGCGCTCAGCACCGTGGCTTCGCCCCCTATATCCAGTCAATCCGCCGTCCTTCACGGGCCATCCCGGCCATCATCCGGGCTGGCCCGGTCGTGCATGGGCATCCGCATGCCCAGGTCACCCGGGCGGCATGCCAGGAAAGGTTTCGCATGACTGCCGCCATCCATGCCGTCACCGGCATCAGCAACGCCACCGGCCGTCCCCTTGTCCTCGCCGGCGTCCTCCAGTCCCCCCTGACGCTTCAGCGGGCGCAGGTGGCGACGCTGGCAACCGCGCAAGCCAGCAATGGCACGAACTGGGCGGAGTTCGGGGGGAACCAGGCACGGACGCATGGCAGTGCGTCCCGGCTGCTGGTCGAGGGGCAGCGGTCCAACCTGCTGCGCAATCCGCGCTGCGAGGGTGCCGTCATCGGCACGCCGGGCACGCTGCCGACCTTCTGGTCCTTTGCCGGAACCCTGGGCCTGTCCACGGCCGTCACCGGCACCGGGGTCGAGGATGGGTTGGCCTATGTCGATATCCGGTTCTTTGGCACGCCGACCTCGACCGGCACCGTCCAGGTGAACCATGACGTCGCCTCGCCCGCGAGTGACGGCCAGGTCTGGACCTATTCGCTGTTCAGCCGCGTCTCGGCCGGGAGCCTGGCGAATGTCGGCAACGCCACGCTCGCGGCGACGGCAGGCACCGGGACGACCAATGCCACCTACACCCTGGCCTCGGCCGCACTGGGAACAACGCGGCGGTCCTCCACGGTGACGGCGGCTGGCGGCGCCAGCAGCATCATCGTCCGCTGGCGACTCGCCGTGACATCCGGCCAGCCGGTGGATGTCAGCGTGCGTTTCGCCGGCGTCCAGCTGGAACAAGGCCCCGCGGCATCGACGCCGATCCTGCCGCTTGCGGGTTCCCCGGCCTCCGCGACGCGGGGGACGGACCTTGTCAGCGCGACCCTGTCGGCGCTGGGCATCGCCGGCAATGGGCGTGCGACGCTCGGCTGGTGCGGCGTCATCCCCCATGCCGCCGGCGCCGGCGCATCCCAGACACTGCTGCAGATCGATGGCGGGGACGACAACAACCGCTACACGGTCCTCAACGTGGCCGGCGGTTCCGTCATCCGGCTGCAGCGGGGGCTGGCGGGCGCCACCGCGCAATCCGATGCCGGCAGCATGACCGCCGGGACGTTGTTCCGGCTTGGACTCAGCATCGATGGCGCCGGCAGGGCCGCCTTGTCGCTGAATGGCGGGGCGCCCATTGCGGTCACGGGCGGTGCTGTGTCGGGCCTGGCGGCGCTCCGCCTTGGCACCACCGCGGCGGGGCTGGCGGCGATGTTCGGTGAGACGCGCCATCTCCAACTGCTGCCGTTCAGCATCCCGGATGCCCGCCTCGGCGCCTTCACGGCAGCCCTCCCGGGATGACCCAGCAGGGGCGGCAAGGGCTTCCGGCTTTCGCGTGGCCGTGCATTCCCATACTATGGAATGCGAAACGCTTGCCGGCTTGGAGATTTCAACGGGCATGACCGACGTCGCAGCCTCGGAAAACGTGAATGCCCGGGACGGAAAGTCCGGCAGGCAGGGCGAGGTGCGGCATGAGCAACTGGTCCGGCAGCTTGATGCGCTGATCAAGGCGGGACGGACGGAGGACGTCCTGCCGCTGGTCGCGGCCCTGCCTGACGACGCGGTCCCGCGGCCCGTTCTTCTGCGCAAGGTCGTTGCCCTGCTGATGCTGGGTCGGCTGGCAGAGGCCGTGCCAAGCCGGGCCGCGTTGATCGACGGCGTGACGGAGACCGAGGCGCATCGCCTGGTGATCGAGTTGTGGAGGGTGGCGCGCCGTTGCGCGGCCATGGGCAAGGGGCCAGAGGCGACTTTCGCCGCCGACGCCGCGGCGACGCTGCTCGGGCGCTTCGATCTCCTGCCCACCGTGCCCGATCGGCAGCTTCTTGAGGGCCTCCAGGCCGACGCGATCAATGGCGGCGGTGAATTCGCCATCGCGATCCTGGGACACCTGCTGCATCGAGGGATCGAGCGGTCCTTCTTCATCAAGTTCCTCGCCGGCCTCGGTGGATCGCGGCCGCATCTCGGCGGCAAGCGGCCTCTCGATGTCCTGGCGGCACGCGCCAGGGCGGTGGCGGAACAGCCGGACGCGGCCCCGCTCCTGCGGGAAGGCGCCGCTCTGATGCTCTATGCCGCGCAGGATTTCGCCCGCGCGGTCACGGTCGCCGAGGGCGCGCCGGCCGGCAGCCTGGCAGCATTGGTGGCTGCGGATGCCGGCAAGCGCGTGAAGGTCAGCGACCAGATGCGCCGTCGCGCCGTGGCGCCGGCGAAGAAGGTGGCACGCGCGGCAAAGGATCATCCCCCGTTCATCGTCGTCCATCGCGGCGGGCAGGACTACGTCGCGCTCTGCGCGGCGTCCCTCGCCCTGCAGAACGGCGCCAACAACGTGGTCCTGCTGGGCGACGATACGACTGCGACGATCGGGATCGGCCGCTACGCCGCGATCAGCGACTATTTCGAGTCCGCCGCCGCCTTCGCGCCCAGCTACGTGCACCACTCCGTCAGCGAACCCATCTATGGGCTGTTCAGCTTCCAACGCTGGCTCGTCGTCGAGGAGTTCTGCCGGAAGAACCGCATCGACCAATGCGTCGTGATCGACAGCGACGCCCTCGCCTTCTCCTCGGCCAGCGAGATCATTGCCGCCATGCCGCCGGGCTACGGCATGAATGACTGGACCTGGACGACGACGGTGCGAGACCGGATGGCACTCGCCGGCCTGGCCGATTGCATGCGGAGCGTCTACGCGCGGCCCCGGGACGAAATCGTCCCCTTCGTGAACAGCCTGGGGCGCATGGTGACAGGCCGGGAGGCGCGCAGCTTCCAGGACATGCACATGTTCTACCACTACCGGGACACCACCAAAGGCGTGGTGGTCAGCCAGTATGCCCAGCCCTTCCATGGCGGTCTCGACCAGGCTTCGACACTGGATAACGGCCTTGAGGTCGGCGCACCCGGCGAACTGGCGCCGATCGTGCTCGGACGGGCCCTGAAGCGGCCCTACCTTCAGGATGGCCGCCTGCATTTCCGGGAGGAAGGCGGCGCGCAGCGCTTCATCCGCTTCCATACGGTCCACTGCCAGGGCCCCGCGAAGGCCGTCCTCCATCACTACGCGGCGCTGATGCTGCCAGGCGCCGAAGACACCCTGGCGGCCTGGGCGTCCCATCCCGCGCCAACGCTGAAGGCATCCACGATGCCGGTTAACGCACAAGCGCCCCAGGACGCATCATCTCAGCCCGCGAATCCGACGTTGAAGCACGTCCCCAACCTGCGCTTGCCGGAACATGCGGCGTTGAAGGAGCGGCTGCGGGGCTTCGTCAACGCTCTCGCCCCCCTCGGCCTGCAGGTCTCGCTCCGGCTTGCGGACGGGCCGGTTCTGACGGCCGGCGGCCAGCTTCGCCTGGAATTGGAAATCCACAATCCCGGCGCGCGCGGCTATCCGGATGCCTTCGAAGGCTATGCCGCATTACTGGCCGGCTTTGTCATCACGGCGGAGACCGCCGACGGCATCCGGAAGGTCGCTGAACCCCGCTGGGCGGTTCCGGAAGGCGGCTTCCCGGCGGGCGCGACCGTGACGCTCGCGGGAACACTCCCGACCGCCAAGCTCGCGCCCGGACGCTACAAGGTCTCCGCCGATCTGGTCTTCGAATATACTCGCTGGTTCGAGCGGAATGTCGACCAGCGCCCAACCCTGACATTCGAGGTTGTGGCGACTGCATCGGCGGATAGCGCAGACCCCGCGGTCTCAACGCATCACCCCCGCCATGAAGCGCCGCTCGACCGTGGTTTCAACTCGAGCACTGAGACGCAAGGCATGTCCCGCGTCGAGGTCGGCCGCCGATAACGGACAGACACCGTGCGATCCCAAATGCACGAGCATTCAGTCGTCCTACCCCACTTGATCATGGGGAAAGCGCCGATCGGCAGCGGAGCCAGCACGGACCCCATGACGCCGCTCGGTGCCGGAGCGGACGGTACACCAGGCATACTGGTGCCGAGCCCTCCCCCAATGACGCGATGGGCAACCAGCATCAGCCAGAATGTCGGCCGCTGTCGCACGGCCTTGTTCGTTCCGCTGCACGAGAAGCAGAAGAAAAACGGAGGCGACTTTGGTATCCCGCCGCGTTTCCACACTGCAACTCCGCCTCCTGGCCTCCACCACCCTGCAGACGCAGCGCCTTCTCAAGGATGTCGTTCAAGCATGACGCGTTGCTACCGTGAGCATGGTTGTGAAACCGCGGGATGGCTGCTTTCCGGTCGGTGGCCGTGAAGGAGATCTTCGAAAGCCCGGATGTCCGGGTGGTCCGCCATCCCGGTGACGGGCGGCATGCCTGCGTCGTCACCTTCTCCTCGCTCAACGTGCATAACAATGGCTTCGGCGATGCCTTCTTCGCCAAGCATGGCGTGCCCGCCATCCACCTCATCGCCCGCTGGAACCACTGGTGGCAGCCCCCTTCCGTGCGGGCGGCGATCGCGGCGGTCGATGAAGTGCTGGAATACTCGGGCCGCCCCCCGGTGATGACCTATGGCTCCAGCATGGGGGGCTTCGGCGCGGCGCTCTATGCCAGGGATCTCGGTGCCCGGAACGTGCTGATGCTGGCGCCGCAATGGAGCGCCAACCCCGCGACGCCACCGCATGAGAAGCGCTGGGCGACCGAAGCCAAGCGCATCGACTTCGTCCATGACGACCTGGCGAGCCGCCTTTCCCCCGATGCGCAGAAGTACCTGGTCTTCGATCCAGCCAGCCTTGATGCACCCCACGCCGCCATGTTCGCCATGGCGCCGCGGACAACGCTGTTGCCCTGTGTCGATGGCGGGCACGTCATCGCGCATACGCTCCAGCAGGCCGGACTCCTCACCGACCTGGTCTTCAGCGCCATGGCAGGCAGCCTCGACGTTCCAGGCTGGCGCGCCCTGTGGCGCGACAAGCGCCGCAAGGCGGGCCGGTTCTGGTATGAACTCGGCCTCCGCGCCGCGCGTCATCGTCGCCCGGCTCTCTCGCTCCACTGCCTGGACACTGCCACCTCGCTGCGTCCGCAGGAGGTCGTCTTCCAGCTGGACTACGCCTATGCGCTGCTGAAGCGGAAGCAGGTCGACCGTTCGGTGGAGGTCTTCACCGCCGCCACAAACCTCTCCCCGGACCATCCGGCGCCCTGGCGCGGGCTCAGCATCGCCCGCCGCGTGCAGCGCCAGCACCGCTTCGCCGTGGAGGCTGCGGAACGTGGCCTGGCCCTTCGCCCGACGAGCGGGGATCTGCGGCGCGTGCTGACCCAGGCCCTGATCGAGGCCGGAGAAAACGGCCGGGCGCTCGATGCCATCCTTCCCGCGGTCCAGGCGGAACCTGCCAACGCCGATAATCGCCGGCTGTTCGATCGTGCCCGAGCGGCGCTCGAGGCGGCCATGGTGCGCGTCACGTCATGACGTCCGGCGCGGCCCCGCCACCGGCGACGGCGGCATCCGCGACCGAGGAAGCGGCGATGGATCAGGGACCGGCCCAGGCCAGCGCTGCCCCGCTTCGACTTGAAGAGGGCATGATTCGTGGCGGCTGGGCGCTGATCCGCGTCTCCGGCGCCCCTCCGGCGCCGGAACAGCTTCGCCTTGCCGCCCGCGGGCCGGCGGGTGGGTTGCTCGCCGTGGCGTCGCTGGAACCCTCGGACGACCGGCAAGGCTCGTTCGTGGCCCGCCTGGACCTCCGCGCCCTCCCCCAGGCCGTCATGGGCATCACGCTGGAGGATGCGGCAGGATCGCCTGTCACCGCGCAGGTGATGCCGGCCTATGAGTTGGCGACGCTCTGCTGCCCGGACCTGGCCGCGTTCGCAGCCGCACGCCTGGCGCGGAAAAAGCGGCTGAGGCCCCGGGACGGGGAAACGCAGCGCTTCCAGGCCTTGCAGATGCTCCGGCAACTGCCCTGGTCCGTCGGGTCCCGGCTGACCGAGGCCGCCATGACCATGGCGGCAACCCAGGCCTATCGCGCCTGCGAGGCAGAGGAAGCCGTGACCGCCGCGGATGCCCAACGCCGCGTCGAGGAGGTCCTGTCCGTGATCGAGGGCCTGCCGCGCAGCGGCTGGAACGATGCCATGCGCATCTCCCTGCTGACCGCGCGCTGGCATGTCGCGGCCGTCGCCGGGGACCGCGCAGCCTTCACGGCTTCACTGTCCGCGATCCTGGGCCAGCGGCACGATTTCCGCGACAATCAGGAAGCGCTGCTGGTCTACTACAACGCCGTGCGTTCGCTGTGCGTCCTGGCGGGCGTCCACCTGCTGTCGGGTCGGGTGGCGGAGGCACAGGACGCCCTGGCGGCCATCATCCCCGCCATGCAGGGCGCCGGCGCGCGCGTCGATCTGCGCCACGCCGTCGCCAAGGAGATGGGGTCCACCTTCAGGCTTCTGGGGCCCGTGCAATTCCTGATGGAAGCACTGCAGGCCAAGCCCGGCCTCGATGCCGCCGCCGTCGTGGCACGCCCGGTCAGGGGGCTGGACATGACGGTCGGCGATGTCGCGAGGGTATCACTGATCCAGCGCGGCATCCGCACCGCGAATGCCGCCCGCCTGGCAGGGATCATCACCGCATGGGCCGCCGACCCGGCTGGGTGAAAGAGACACGCGTCCAGGCGGGGCCTGCGCCAGACGGTCAGACCAGGGCGTATCCGGCAGCCATCTTCACCCGCGCAATCTGCTCGAGCAGCACGAACTGCTCCTCCCAGTCGATATCCATCGCCACTTCCTCCGCGATCGGCATGAAGTAGGGCCGATGCCCGATGCGGTCGCCGCATTCGCGCATCACCGCGAAGGGCATGACATAGGCTGCGTGGTTGATCTCGAAGATCGGCTTGATGTCCTGGCTGCGGGGCCACTTGATGGGGGTCTGGCTGTAGTTGATCGGCCCCTTATCGTCCCACAGGAATTTGTGGATCTTGTTGACCGTGATCAGGCTGTCGTGGCCCTCGGCCACCGCGCGATCATAGGCATCGATGATGGCGTCATACTCCTTCGCCCTGACGAAGGGCGAAGTGACATGGCTCCACACCATCACGCCATCCTCGACCAGCTTCGCGATGTAGAGGATGAAGTCGTCCATCGCCGTGCTGCCGCGCCCAAGCTCATCGGGCCGCTCCAGCGGCTTCACGCGGCCATCATGCTGGCGGCGGAAGGCGTCGCAATAGTCCAGTATCCGCTGGTCGTTGGAGGAGACGATGATCTCCTCCAGGCGGCGGACGCCGCACATCTGCCGCAGCTTGAGTTCGATCAGGCCATTCTCGAAGCCGGCGAAGGGCCGGACATTCTTGTTGATGACCCGCTCGCTGCCCGCGCGGCAGGGCAGGAAACCGATATAGGGTGTCATTCCTGGATGCTCCGGTGGCCCCGCGGCGTCAGCTCGCCTTGCGGAAATACTTGTGGTGCTCGCTGGCGTTCACCTGCTTCTCCTCCCGGCCGACGATCAGTTCGGCCTCCCGGATCGCATCGACGTATTCCTTGAACTTCGGCGTGGTGAGGTCCACCGCGACCGCATCGAAATGCGCCCATTCGGTGTTGCCGAACTTCACATGCTTCTCGACCATCCGCGCGCCCGCTGCGACCGCCATGACGGATGCCTTCCATCCGAAATCATGGCTGGAATAGGCAGGGACGATCCGCGCGTCGGAGTGCGACAGGCGGTGGTAGTGCCGCACGACGCCGACATTGCAGTCGCTCAGCGGCGTCGGATAGGCCGAGTTCGCCTGCATGAGGTAGAGCCGGTCGCACTGCGTGAAGGTGTCGAGCACCCAGCGCTCATAGGCCTGGTCCGTCATGCCGGTCGAAAGCACCACGCCATGCCGGTAATTCGCCGCCACATAGTCCAGGTAGTCCGTGTGTTCCGAGATGGTGGAAGGCAGCTTCACCACGGTCGGCGAGAATTGCAGCATGAACTCGAAGGATGGCTGATCGAGGATCGAGGTGAACCACCCGATGCCGAGTTCCTTGCACAGCCCATCGACGAAGCCGAAATCGTCGCAGGACAGTTCCAGCGCGCGCCGGTAATCCCCGAAGGTCGGCCCGAAGGGAGAGCGATAGGGAGAGGCGAGTTGCTCCGCCGAATAGAAGCTCTCCACGTCCCGCTTCTGCAGCTTGACGAAGTCCGCCCCCGCCGCGGCAGAGGATCGGATCATGCGTTCCAGCCGCCGGCGGTCGCCGAAATGGTTGGTGGTGAGTTCGGCAATGACGCTGACGCGGTGGTGCGGGCGTTCCGGCCCGGCGCCGGCACCCAGGACCGCCCGTGTCAGTTCCTCCGGCGACAGCACGCTGAAGGCGCGACTGCCGACATGCTTCACCGTCAGTTCGGAATTCTGGAGGAAGTAGAGCGTGTTGAGGAAATAGAACTCCTGCAGGGAGATGCGTGCCTCGCGCTCATCCGTCGCGTGCGGGGCGAAGTCCCTGTCGATCCGGCTGCTGTAGCCCTCGGCGGGCGCGAAATCGAAGCCGACCATGTACACGGTCTGCGGCCGGCCACGCTGGCGCGCAACGCTGCGGGCAAGCTTCAGCGCGGAGAGGAAGAGGATGTCCTCCACCGCGAATTCATCCGACATGAAGCGCTGCATGACCAGGTCGGACGATTCCTGGGTCAGGCGGTAATGCGGCACGCGCAGCGTCTTGCGGCCAGGCGGGTCGAAATCGGTCGAGGTGAGGTAGAGGCGGGACCGGTAGCCGGCGGCGGCGATGCCCTGCTTCACCCAATCCGCATGGAAGATGCTGATATCGACCGGCGCGATGCGTTCCGCGTCGTTCAGCCCGATCGTCAGCGAGGATGCGAAGACCTCCGGCCGCACCAGGTCGGCCGAGGGTCCCTTACCCAGGATGAAGATCGTATCGGTGCTGTACGTCGACGCGATATCGGCGATGAGGCTCGAGAAACTGTCCATCGAAGCGGTTCCCATCGACAAGAATGTCACAGCCCTGCTCCAGCGCCAGCATCAGTCCCGGCAGCAGGTCCCAGGCATAGGCGCCCTTGGGATTGCTGAACCGGCTGAAGGCGCCGCGGGCGACGTTGTACAAATTGTAGACGGCGCAGCCGAAGATGCGCGACTCCCGAACCTCGGCGATGCGGGCACCGATCTCCTCGTTGTAGGAGGATGAGAACCCGTTGATGCGGGACCGCTCGTGCACGATGCGGTCGCCCGACATCAGCTGGTCCCCCAGCTCCGGCAGCATGAGCAGGCTGCCGAGGTGCAGCCCATCCCGCCACAGGCCGAGCGACACGCCCCATTCGCGAAGGCCCGAACAGAAATTCTCGGTTCCATCAATCGGATCAAGCAGCGCGAGGTTACGTCCGGCAAGCGACTGCCCTACCTCGAAGCTTTCCTCACCGACGAAGGAGAGATCGGGCAGCCGTGCCGAGAGATGGTCCCTGACCAGCTGCTCGACGAAGACGTCGGCAGTGGTCACCGGGCTGCCATCCGGCTTCCAGGTGATGTCGCGGCGCCCGGCCAGGATTGTCGGCAGATTGGCGGTCACCAGGTCTGCGACGGACTGGAGCAGCGCGCGCGTTTCAGTCGTCGTCGTCAGAGCAGACATCCGATTCTTCCATGCGTCACGCGCCAGGATCGGCCATCCCGGCAGTGCGGGACAGCGAGGCGCATCGCAACGGGGCTGCGCCTGGCAAGCCTATCGCACTGCGTGAGTTGATGCCAGACCAGTTCTCGTTTCGGACCTGACCACGCCCCGACGACACCGCCCCCCGCGCCAGCGCCACCCTGCCACCCGCGCCCAACCGCCAGGCCACCAGAGCCAGGGGCCGGTTCAGGCCTTGGCGGGGCGCTTGATGAAGATGGTGTCGTGGCTCGTGTGGCTGATCAATTCGTAGCCGCGGGCGAGCAGGTATTGCGTGACCGGATCCTCGATGATGCGCGACACCGGCATCAGCATCTCCAGGATGACCATCGATGGCTGGTGGCGACCGAAGTCCATGGACTTCAACACCTCAAGCTCCATGCTCTCGACATCGATGCTGAGCAGGTCGATCCGGCTGCGACCCGGCGCCGCCTCGTCAAGGACATTCGACAGCCGGCGGATTGGTACCGTCCGTTCCCCGCGGAAGAGATGCGCGCGCGCCGGCTGCGTCGCCCAGGTTTCCCGGCGCTTCGGGTTGAAGGTGTTGTGCTTCGGATCCTTGAACATATAGAGCGTGGCTTCGGCCTCGATCTCGCCGATGCCGCAGTTCACGAAGGTGTCCTCGGGACGTGCGGCCTTGAAGCCCTTCTCCATCGCGCTGTTGGCGTCGATGCAGACGCCGCGCCAGCCACGTTCATAGAAATAATAGGTGTTGGAGGCCTGGATCGGCCATGCACAGCCGACATCCACGAAGAAGCCGGGCTCGCCCTCAGGGTACAACTTGTATCGACCGAAGAAGTAGTCGCACAGGATATCCTGGCCGGTCTGCGCGTGACTGACCCGCTGGAGCGGCGATGCGGATGGTGGGTTGCTCACAGTAGATACGGCCATTGCGATACAGCTCCACGGACGGTTACCGATACGCAGCGAGCGTTAACGAGTCAATCGAGACTCAACCACGGAGAGAAGCCGGCTCCCGCAATCAGGCCTTGTTGTCGCCACGGGCACCCACACCGAAGGCGAACAGCCGGTCCAGGACGATGCGTCCATAGGCGGCGTTCATGTGGGCGACATCGGGCGCGGCGACTCGCCCGGCCGCTGCACGAACCGGCTTGCCGGATCGGAATCGTTCCTTCGTGGTGGCAGGGCTATCGAGCGTCTCGGCCGGTTGGCCGATCAGCGAGAAATCGGTGTGTGTGAGGCGGCGCATGGCGCGCTCCATGCTTGCTGCCAGCGCGGCCTCATCGCCATCGCGGCGAAGCCCCTCGAAACGCGCGCCGAAACGGGCATCGCGCAGCACCGATGCTGCATACATCGGCGCGGCCATCACGGCGATCGGCGCCTTCGTTTCCGTCCGGAGCCTGGCCGCCAGCCACCAGGGGGCGCGGGCCGCGACGATGCCAGCGACCGCTGCCTCGAAGCAGGCGTCGGAGACAAGCTGGTGGCCCTCCCCCCTCGCCGCGTGCGCTTCACCCCGACAGGCCGCGTAGACATTGAGCGCTGCCCTGAAGCTGGCCACGCCGATGACGGCGAAAGCATCGAAATCAGCCAGCGTCACGTGATCGGTTTCGCCCAACTCCGCCTGGCGGGCCTGCGCCGCCACGCTGGCCGGCCGAAGGCGGCCATCCGCGAACACAACATCGCCGATATCGCGCCCCCCCGGCAGGAAGGATACACGCAGGCCGGCAGGCCTTTCTCCGGCAGGCATGGCCTGCCAGGCGGAACGAAGCGCAACGATATGCGATGCGCCCAGGATACAGAGCCTCATCGGACTATCGTGCCCCCGATGATTGCGGTCCGAATGCGTCCAGCAGCATCTCCTCGCATACCACGCGTTCTTCCGCCTCCTGCTCGTCCATGACCGCCGCCGCAGCGGTGGACGGTGGTTGCTCGTCCGGGGCGACCTCCCCGCCATGGGCGGCGCTGAAATGGCGCATCACGCATGCCACGCCCTCCGCCGTCACCTCGCGCAGGTTGGGCGCATAGAAGCGCCCTCGCGTCGGGTGGCCGGCAATGAGCTCGTAGGAGGGAAAATAGTCGAAGGCTGGGCTGTCCTGCAGGATCCGGCCCGCCACGGCGCGCAGCGTGGATTTCGCGTACATGGTCGCGAGCAGCACATGGCTGTCCATCGCCGTCGCCGTCAAAGGAACGGGCGAGACGGTCAACAGGACGCGCAGCCGCGGGTTGACCTTCTTCATGAGCTTGCGGAAGGCGATGAGGTCCGCCCGCACGTCCATGAAGTCGAACACCTGCAGCGCGATATCGTCCGGGGTTTCGCTATCCGCGACCGTGCCCGGAGCGGTCGGATAGACGGTGCCGGTCGGCTGATGCACCCAGGCCTCGACCAGGCCCATCGTGAAGACCAGCAATTCCGCTTCGCGAAGCACCTGGGCGACGCGCGCCAGATGCTGCGCCCGGTGCTCACGCACCGCGGCTGCACTCGAAAGCCCATCCGGCTCGACGGTCGGGCGCAGCGCGTCGAAATACCGGTCACCGCGCCGCCACACGGCATCGCCCGGGGTGAAAAGGTCGAAGGCTTCGCGGGCCAGCTGCAACAATTGGCGGACAGTGTAGATGTTGCCATACCGGGCCGAATACAGATTGAAGCCATACGCCTTAGCTTCCTCATCGCCGAGCCCCGGCGGCGGCGGCTCGGCGTCCATGACGGCGTAGCCGCGGCTGCGCAGGTGGCGCCCGACATGCTGCGCAAAGCAGCTGCCAGCAGTTGCAATGCGCATCTGCGGGGTGATCGGGAAGCGGGGCCGCACCAGCCCGGGGAAGTCGCCTGTGGCCGCGCCGGCCACGCCCGAGCGCCAGAAATTTGTCGGCGGCAGCGATGAATAGGGTGATGCCATCTTTGATCCGATGCGAGGCTGCCAGTCACTCCACCATAGGCGAGAGGCGAATCTGGACTCAAGACAAGCTCTTCTTCACCGGATCGGCGTCTCGCCCACTGGCCGTGCACCCGCAAAGGATGGCAAAATGGCGCCGGGCGTGGATGGGTGGCCGAGTGGTTTAAGGCAGCGGTCTTGAAAACCGCCGTGGGCGCAAGTCCACCGTGGGTTCGAATCCCACCCCATCCGCCAGCGCCCATCAGGGCCAGGCCTCCCCCGCCACCACCACGCGTGCTGGCTCGCCGTCACGATTGACGCAGGAAGCTCCGGCACGCGCCCAGCGTGTGTCCGCTCATCACAGACAACTCGGGATAGACGGTTCCCCCGGGACTCCCTAGAATAGCCGCATGGTTGAGAGCCCAGAGCCCAGTCGGCGGCGGCTGTTCCGATCCGCCGCCGTCGCCGTCGCCGTCATTGCGCTGGTCATCCTGGCGCTCGGGATGACCGACGTCGTGCGCGCGGCGTTCGAGGCTCCGCCGGCCGTGAAGCCCTACGACCCGATGCCGCACTGGTAGGCCGACAAGCTCGGCGCCCGGCACGGGGCCTGTGGCGTCCCGGCCCCGCAATACGGCACGCTCGGCCAGGCCCTGCTGGATACCCTGGCCCGGGGCCTCGGCCCGCATTTCATCCCGAAGCTCCGGGACGCCTCGGCCGCCACCTGCGGGCTGCTGGCGCCGCACCATGATCGAGGCCACCGAAACACCGCGCGCCGCGGCCTGAACCCGGCTGCACCGCCAGCGCGGGCGGTGCTATCGTGGCGCCGTGAACATCCTCTCCCCGCCCCGCGCCAGGCTCCAGATCGATGTCGTGTTCGATCTGGTCTGCCCCTGGTGCTTCCTCGGCACGCGCCGGCTGCGCCGCACCCTCCGTGCCCGCCCCGACATCGCCGCCGACATCACCTGGCGCCCCTTCCTGCTCAATCCGGACATCGCGCCGGGCGGCGTGCCGCGGCAGGACTACATCGTGCGCAAGTTCGGCGGCGAGGATCGCGCCCGCCGCCTGCACGCCACCATCGCGGAGCTCGGCCGCGGGGAAGGCCTGATCTTCAACTTCGACCTGATCCGCCGCATCCCCCCCTCGCTCGATGCCCATCGCCTGGTGCGCCTGGCGGACCAGCACGGCGTCGCCGCCGATGCGGTGGATGCGCTGTTCCAGGCCTATTTCTGCGAGGGGCAGGATATCGGCGACCTCGCCGTCCTCGCTTCCATCGGCGCGACGCTCGGCATGGATGAGGGTGCGACGCGCCGCCTGCTCTCCGGCCCGGCGGAGGTGGAGGCGGTGCACGCCGACAACCTCCGCGCCCATCGCCTGGGCATCAATGGCGTGCCCTGCTTCGTCGTCCAGGGCCGCCACGCCATCGCCGGCGCGCAGGAGCCGGAAGTGATCGAGCGCCTGCTGGACGTGGCCGTGGTGGAAGGCTGACCCCGACCGCCCTCAGCGCTTCCAGCGGTAGACTTCTTCAGCGCTTCCAGCGCCCGGGGAACGGAATCGGCCGCGTCGCAGCACCCTTCGGCGCCGGGGGCACCACCGGCGACCTGAACACGTTCTTCTTGGCGGGCATCGGCCCCTTCACCGGCGGCGGGCCTGCCGGCTTCGGCGGCGGCGGCGCCGCCTTCGGCACCCTGCCCTGCGCCACCTCGACCAGCGCCGACAGCAATTCGCGGGCGGAGCGGATGCGCGCCTCGTAGGGCATCTCCTGGGCCAGCGCGATCTTCTGGTCCGGCCGCAGCTTCACCGCGCCGTGCTGTCCCGCCACCCATTCGATCAGCCCGGGCGGGTTGGCGAAGCGGTTGCCGCGGAAGGCCAGCACGATGCCCTTCGGCCCGACATCCAGCTTCTCCACCCCCACCTGGCGGCACAGCGCCTTCAGCCAGACCACCTGCAGCAGCGTCTCCGCCTCCGCCGGCAGCGGCCCGAAGCGGTCGGTGAGTTCGGCGGCCATGGCCTCGATCTCGGCCTCGGTCTGCAACGACCCGATGCGGCGATAGAGGCCGAGGCGCACGGGCAGGTCCCGCACATAGGCTTCCGGCAGCATGACCGGAAGGCCGAGGTTGATCTGCGGCGTCCAGTCGCGGCTGTCCTGGTCGTCGCGCGCCTTGCCCGCGCCCGCCTTCATGTCCTGCACCGCCTCTTCCAGCATCTGCTGGTAGAGTTCGATCCCCACTTCGCGGATCTGGCCGGACTGCTCGTCGCCCAGCAGATTGCCGGCGCCGCGGATGTCGAGGTCGTGCGACGCCAGGGTGAAGCCGGCGCCGAGGTTGTCGAGCGTCTGCATCACCTCCAGCCGCTTCTCCGCCGCCGCCGAAAGCCGGTGCGTCTGCGGCCAGGTCAGGTAGGCATAGCCGCGCTGCTTGCCGCGGCCGACGCGGCCCCGCAGCTGGTACAGCTGCGCCAGGCCGAACATGTCCGCGCGATGAATGATCAGCGTGTTGACCGCGGGCATGTCGAGCCCGCTTTCGACGATGTTGGTGGACAGCAGGATATCGTATTTCTGGTCGCCGAACTCCGTCATCACCCGTTCGAGTTCGGTCGGCGCCAGCCGCCCATGGGCTTCGGCGATGCGGGCATCGGGGATGATCTCGGACAGGCGCGTCCGCAGCTTCGGCAGGTCCTCCAGCCGCGGGCAGACGCAGAAGATCTGGCCGCCGCGGAATCGCTCCCGCAGGATCGCTTCCCGCAGCACCACGCCATCCCAGGGCATGATGAAGGTCCGCACCGCCAGCCGATCGACCGGCGGCGTCGCGATCACGCTCATCTCCCGCACCCCCGTCAGCGCCAGCTGCAGCGTGCGCGGGATGGGGGTGGCGGTCAGCGTCAGCACATGGACATCGGCCTTGAACTGCTTCAGGCGTTCCTTGTGGGCGACGCCGAAATGCTGTTCCTCATCGACGATGACCATGCCGAGGTCAGCGAATTCGATCCCCTTCGCCAGCAGCGCATGGGTGCCGACGACGATGTTGATGGTGCCGTCCTTCACCCCTTCGCGCACCAGCGCGGCTTCCTTCGCCGTCACCATGCGGGACAGCTGCGCGACCTTGATCGGCAGCCCCTCGAACCGCGTGGAGAAGACGCGGAAATGCTGGCGGGACAGCAGCGTCGTCGGCACCACCACCGCCACCTGCGTGCCGGACATCGCGACGCAGAAGGCGGCGCGGAGTGCGACCTCCGTCTTGCCGAAGCCGACATCGCCGCAGATCAGGCGATCCATCGGGCGGCCCGCGGCCAGGTCTTCCAGCACATCGGCGATGGCGCGCTGCTGGTCCTCCGTCTCCGCGAAGGGGAAGCGGGCGCAGAATTCGTCCCAGGCGCCTTCGGGCGGGATGGCGGCCGGCGCATCGCGGGTCTGGCGTTCCGCGGCCACGCGGATCAGCGCCGCCGCCATGTCCGCGATGCGGTTCTTGGCCTTGGCCTTGCGCGCCTGCCAGGTGGACCCGCCCAGCTTGTCCAGCGCGACGCCCGCGGCATCCGAGCCGAAGCGGGACAGCACCTCGATATTCTCGACCGGCAGGAACAGCTTGTCCCCGCCATCATAGATCAGCCGCAGGCATTCATGCGGCGCGGCGCCGACATCGATGGTCTCCAGCCCGTCATAGCGGCCGATGCCATGGTCCTGGTGCACCACCAAGTCGCCCTGGGCGATTTCGGTCGCATCGGCGATGAACTGGTCGGCGCGGCGGCGGCGGCGGGGCGGCCTGGCGATACGCTCCCCCAGCAGATCCTGTTCGCCCACCAGCGCGATTCCGGGCTGCGCGCCCTCCGCCGGTGCGACGAAGCCGCGTTCCACGCCCAGGATCGCCAGGCCCACCACCCCCCGGGGCAGCTTCTGGACGCCGGCGAAATCCTCCACCGTCTCGCAGGCGACGCCGTTCTCCCGCAGCAGATTGCCGAGGCGCTCCCGCGATCCGCGCGTCCAGGCCGCCAGCACGGCGCGCTGGCCGCGCTTTTCCAGCGCCGCCGCGTGTTCCCCATAGGCGGTGAAGACGTTGCGGCCTTCGGCCCTCACATCGCTGAACAGCCGCCCGGCCCGCCCGCCGGCATCGATACCGGGCGCGTGTTCCGGCTGGTCGAAGGGCACGAAGCGGAAGACGCGGCTGTCCTCCAGCATGTGGATCCAGGCGTCGTGGTCCAGGTACAGGCGATCGGGCGGCGCGGGTCGGTAGGGCACCTCCCCTTCCCGCACCGGCATGCGCCGCGCCTCGTAATGGTCGATGACCATCTCCAGCCGCGCCGCCAGCGCATCCTCGGCCTGGTTGTCGAGGGAGACCGAAGCCCCCTCCCCCAGATGGTCGACGAGCGTCTCCATCTCCTCATGGAACAGCCCGGCCCAATGCTCCATGCCCGGATGCCGGCGCCCGGCGGAGACGCTGACGTAAAGCGGGTCCTCCGCCGCCGCCGCGCCGAACAGTTCACGGTAGGCCGTGCGGAAGCGGCTGATGGAGGGTGCGTCGAGGAACATCTCCCCCACCGGCCGCAAGGTCAGGCCATCCAGCCTGTCACCGCTGCGCTGGGTGCCGGTGTCGAAGCGGCGGATATCCTCGATCTCGTCGCCGAAGAGGTCCACGCGCACGGGATCGGATTCGCCGGCCGGGAACAGGTCCACGATGCCGCCGCGGATGGCGTATTCGCCGTGTTCCATGACGGTGCCGGTGCGGTGGTAGCCATTGGCTTCCAGGAATTCCGCCAGCTTCTGCGGGTCCGCCCGGCCGCGCCGCTTCAGGCTGAGCGTCGCCCCCGTGAAGGCCGCCCGTGGCGGCACCTTCTGCACCAGGGCGTTGACCGTGGTCAGCAGGATGCGCGGCGCGGAACCGGGCTCCGCCAGGCGCGTCAGCGTCGCGATGCGTTCGGAAACGATCTCGGGATTGGGGGAGACACGGTCATAGGGCAGGCAATCCCAGGCGGGAAAGCGGAGCACTTCGGTATGCGGGGTGAAGAAGGCCAGGGCCTCCGCCATCCGGGCCATGCGCGCATCGTCGCGGCAGACATGCAGGATGGGCCCCTTCGATTCCGCCCGGCGCCGCGCCAGCAGCAGCGCGTCATAGCCTTCCGGCGCGCCATGGACCGTGATGAAGGTCATGCCTTGTCCAGCCCGAGTCCCGCCCTGATTTCCGGCGTGGTGCCCGCCCCCTTGCCCGCGCATTCCGCCGCCATCCGGTCCAGCATCGGGCTCGCGACCTCCGCCGGGATCGGCCTGCGCCCGGACAGCCAATCCTGGAGATCGACGTCCAGCAGTTCCAGCACCTGTTCCAGATCGTCCAGTTCCGCGTCCGTGAAGGTCGCGATATGGCGGGCGACGAAGGCGCCGACCATCAGGTCGGTCTCCTTCGTGCCGCGGTGCCAGGCGCGGAACTGCAGGCGGCGGCGCCGGGGGGAAAGCTCTGGGTGGGAGGATTCTGGGTCTGACATCGTCATCATGCTCGGTGCTGGCATATAGAGGCGCATGGGAATCCTGTCAGCCCGAAGCGCCGTGAACTCGTGACAACGCCCGAGCCATCCCCCGCGCTCCCCGCCCATGCCGATCTACTGGCGCCCCTCCTGGCCCCCTTGCGGGAATTGCCGGGGGTGGGGGAGACGCTGGCGCGCCTGCTGGCGGAGGCCACGGGCGGCGACCGGGTGCTCGACCTGCTGCTGCACCTGCCCGAGCGCGTCATCATCCGCCGCCGAGTCCCCTCGCCCTCCGAGGCCCCGCCGGACCAGGATTGCATCCTGGAGGCGGAAATCGTCTCCCTCCGTGCCGCCCGCTCCGGCCGCACCGGCAGGCCCTATGTCGAGGTGAAGGCGACCGCCGGCGGCAAGCCGCTGACGCTGCGCTTCATGAATGGCCGCCTTCCCTGGATCCAGAAGCTGCTGCCGGAGGGCAGCTTCCGCTTCCTGTCGGGCCGCGTGATGACCGAATCCGGCGGCGGCTTTGCCCTGATGAACCCCCTGGTGGCGGAGCGCGAGGACCAGCTTCCCCTCATCGAGCCGGTCTGGCCGATGGTGCGGGATCTGACGCCGAAGCGCATCGCCATGGCCATGGGTGCGGCGCTCGGCCGCCTGGCGCCGCTGCCGGAATGGGCGGATGGGGCGCTGCTGAAGCGGGAAGGCTGGCCCGCTTTCGACGCCGCCATCCGCAGCCTCCAGCGCCCGACCGCCCTGCCGACGCTCGAGGCCCGTCGCCGCCTGGCCTATGACGAATTGCTGGCCGGCCAGGTCGCCATCGCGCTTGTCCGCCGCCGCCAGCGCGGCCGGCCGGGGCGCCCCATGCCGGGCACGGGCGAATTGCAGGCCAAGGCCCTGGCCGCCTTCGGGCATGAACCCACGCCGGGGCAGCAGGCGGCGCTGGCCGATATCGCGGCGGACATGGCGGCGCCGCGCCGGATGCTGCGCCTGGTGCAGGGCGATGTCGGGTCGGGCAAGACGCTGGTCGCGGTGCTGGCCATGCTCCAGGCCGTGGAGTCGGGCGCCCAGGCCGCGCTGATGGCGCCGACCGAATTGCTGGCGCGGCAGCACCTGCGGACACTGGCGAAACTGTGCCTGCCCGCCGGTGTGCGCGTGGAATTGCTGACCGGCAGCGTGAAGGGGGCCGAACGCAAGCGCGTGCTGCGCGGGCTGCTCGACGGATCGGTGCAGATCGTCGTCGGCACCCATGCGCTGTTCCAGGATGCGGTGGCGTTCCGGGACCTCGGCCTGTCCGTCGTCGATGAACAGCACCGCTTCGGCGTCGGCCAGCGCCTGATGCTCGCCAACAAGGGCCGGGACGCGGACATGCTGGTGATGACCGCCACACCCATCCCCCGCACCCTGCTGCTGACCCAATGGGGCGAGATGGCCGTCAGCCGCCTGGAAGGCAAACCTGCGGGACGCCAGCCCATCGCGACGCGCATCGCCAGCCAGGACCGCCTGCCGGAGATCGTGGACCGGCTGCGGGAAGCCATCACCCGCGGCGAGCGCGCCTATTGGGTCGTCCGCGCCATCACGGGCGGGGAGCGCGATGACAGCGTGGCGGCGGAGGATCGCTTCGTCGAACTCCAGGGCCATTTCCCCGGCCTGGTCGGCATGGCGCATGGCATGCAGGAACTGGCGGTGCGGGAGAAGTCGCTGGCCGATTTCGCCGCCGGCACCACCCGCCTGCTGGTCGCCACCACCGTCATCGAGGTCGGTGTCGACGTGCCCGAGGCCACCATCATGCTGATCGAACAGGCCGAACGCTTCGGCCTGGCCGCCCTGCATCAGTTGCGCGGCCGCGTCGGGCGGGGGTCCAAGCCATCCTCCTGCCTCCTCGTCCACTCCGTCGGGTTGGGGGAGGCGGAAAAGCGTCGGCTATTGGTGCTGCGGGACACGGAGGACGGCTTCCGCATCGCGGAGGAAGACCTGCTGACCCGCGGCGGCGGCGATGCGCTGGGCGCCCGCCAATCCGGCCTGCCCGGCGCCCGCCTGCTGGACCCGCGGGAGGACGCCGAGGAATGCGCCCGCCTGACCCACATCGCCAACCGCGATGCGACGGTCCTGCTGGACCGCGACCCGGCGCTGCAGGGCGAGCGCGGCCAGGCGGCGCTGGCCCTGCTGGCCCTGTTCGACCATGACCCGACGCTGGCGCGGCTGGATGCGGGTTAAGATGCGCCGTTGGAACGGAAAGTGATCGGAAGGCTCGTCCCCCACCCCGGGGGGCTTGCATCGCACCCCCCGCGTCCTTAATCGCTGCGCCGGGGAAACCGGGGGCTGAGCCTTGACCGCGCTGATCGAGATCGAGCGCCTGACGAAGCGCTTCGGCGCCTTCACGGCCGTGGACGATGTGAGCTTCACCGTCGCCAAGGGGGAGGTCGTGGGCTTCCTTGGGCCGAATGGCGCCGGCAAATCCACCACCATGCGCATGCTGGCGGGCTTCATGACGCCCACTTCCGGCACCGCGCGCATCTGCGGCGACGACGTGGTGGACAAGCCCGTGGCGGCCAAGCGCCACCTGGGCTTCCTGCCCGAAGGCGCGCCCACCTACCCCGAGATGACCGTCACCGGCTTTCTCCAGTTCTGCGGCCGGGCACGGGGCTTCCACCGGTCCGAATTGCAGGACCGGGTGGCCCACGCGATGGCGCTGACGCAGCTCGAAGGCGTGCGCCTCCAGCCCGTCGAGACCCTCTCGAAGGGCTTCAAGCGCCGTGTCGGCCTGGCGGCCGCGCTGCTGCACGACCCGGCCGTGCTGGTTCTCGACGAGCCGACGGATGGCCTCGACCCCAACCAGAAGCATGATGTCCGCAACCTGATCCTGGCCATGGCGCCGACGAAGGCGATCGTGATCTCCACCCATATCCTTGAGGAAGTGGGCGCCGTCTGCTCCCGCGCCGTGGTCATCGCCCGCGGCCGCGTGGTGGCGGATGAGACGCCGGCCGAACTCGCCGCCCGGGGCCCCAGCATGGATGCCGTCTTCCGCAGCCTCACGCTCCCCGCCGCGGAGGCCGCGTGATGGGTGGCGCGATCACCGTCTTCCGGCGCGAACTCGCGGGCTATTTCGCCACGCCGGTCGCCTATGTCTTCATCGTCATCTTCCTGATCATGGCGGGTGCGCTGACCTTCACGGTCGGCAATTTCTTCGCCCGCGGCCAGGCGGACCTCACGCCCTTCTTCACCTTCGTGCCCTGGCTGTTCCTGTTCCTTGTGCCCGCGCTGACCATGCGCCTGTGGGCGGAGGAACGGCGGCTCGGCACCATCGAATTGCTGCTGACCCTGCCGATCGCGCAGTGGCAGGCGGTAGTGGGCAAGTTTCTCGCGGCCTGGGCCTTCTGCGGCATCGCGCTGGCCCTGACCTTCCCGCTGGTCATCACCGTCAATGTGCTGGGCAACCCGGATAACGGGACGATCCTGACCGGCTATCTCGGCTGCATGATGGTGGCGGGCGCCTTCCTCGCGGTGGGTGCGGCGATCTCGGCCATGACCAAGAACCAGGTCATCGCCTTCGTCCTGGCCGTCGCGGCCTGCTTCTTCCTGACGGCGGCGGGCAGCCCGGTGGTGACGGAGTTCCTGTCGAAGCGCATCCCGCTGCTGGCGGACCTCGCGCGTGCCATCAGCATCACGGACCGGCTGAACGGCTTCACCCGCGGCGTGATCGCGGCGCGGGACTTCGTCTTCTTCGCCTCCTTCATGGCCTTCTTCCTCTTCGCGAACACCATCGCGATCGACCAGCGGAAGGCGGACTGATCGCATGAGCAATTCCATCCCCTCTGGCCTTCCCGCCCCGAAGAAGCAGGGCAAGCGCGGCGTCTCCGCCCTCGTGGCGCTCGGCCTCGGCGCCGTGCTGGCCGTCGGCGTCAACATGCTGTCGGACCGGCTGCTGTCCCGCGCGCGGATCGACCTGACGGAGAACCGCCTATACACCCTGTCGGACGGTACACGGCAGGTGCTGCAGGGGTTGCAGGACCCCGTGACCTTCCGGGTCTACTATTCGCGCCGCCTCGGCGCCGCGATCCCGGTCTATGGCGCCTATGCCGAGCGCGTGCGCGCCATGCTGGACGAATACGTCGCCGTCAGCGGCGGCAGGGTGCGGCTGGAAGTCTTCGACCCCGAGCCCTTCAGCGAGACCGAGGACCGCGCCGTGGCGCTGGGCCTCCAGGGCGTGCCCGTCGACCAGTCCGGGGAGCAGGTCTATTTCGGCCTCTCCGGCGTCAACCTGCTGGATGATGAGCGCACGATCCCCTTCTTCCAGCCGGATCGCGAGCGCTTCCTTGAATACGACCTGACCCGGATGGTGTGGGAGCTTTCCAATCCCCGCCGGCCGGTGCTGGGCGTGATCTCCTCCCTGCCGCTCAACGGCGATCCGCGCGCGATGATGATGCGCCAGCCCGGCGTCGGGCAGCCCTTCGTCGCCATGAACCAGCTGCGCCAGTTCTACACGGTGCGCGACATCACGCCCGACACGCAGGTGATCGAGCCCGATGTGCAGGTGCTGATGGTGGCCCACGCGCAGAACCTCAGCGACCAGATGCTCTACGCCATCGACCAGTTCGTGATGCGCGGCGGCCGCCTGATCGCGCTGACGGACCCGCATAGCGAAAGCCAGGCGACCCGCCCCTCCCCGGGCCAGCGGCCGGCGACGGATACCTCATCCTCCCTGTCGCGCCTGTTGAATGCCTGGGGCGTGGAGGCACCGTCGGACAAGGTGGTGCTCGACCTCCGCGGCGCCTGGCGCGTCCGCGCCGATCCGAGGGACCGGGTGCAGGCGGTGGACTACCTCGCCTGGTACAACGTCCCCGTCGCCGGCCTGAACCGGAGCGAGGTCGCGACGGCCGAATTGCAGCAGGTGACGGTGGCCTCCGCCGGCGAGGTCCGGCGGCGCGAGGGTTCGACGATCGAGTTCACGCCGCTGGTCCAGACCAGCGACCGGACGATGCTGGTGGACAGCGCCGCTGTGCGGCAGGACCCCTCCCCGGCCCGGCTGCTGGCGGATTTCCGGCCTGATGGCCAGGTCCGCACCATCGTCGCCCGCGTGCGCGGGCCGGTCACTTCCGCCTTCCCGGCAGCGCCGCCGGCGGCCGAAGGTGCGGAACGCCCGGCGGATTTCCCCGCCCACCGCGCCCGGACCGAAGGGCCCGCCAACCTGATCGTCGGCAACGACGCCGACATCCTGGAGGACCGCTTCTGGGTCCGCGTGCAGGATTTCTTCGGCCAGCAGGTGACAACGCCCTTCAGCGACAACGGCAATCTCATCATCAACCTCGCGGACTCCATGGCGGGTGGCGAGGCGCTGGTCTCCCTCCGCTCCCGCGGTGAATCGCTGCGGCCCTTCGAGATGGTGGAGGACATCCGCCGCAGCGCGGAGGCCCAGTTCCGCCAGACCGAACGCGGCCTGACCGAACGCCTTGAGGCGACCGAGCGGCGCCTGCGCGAACTGCGCCAGGGCCCCGGGCAGGGTCAGGCGCCGGCCAATGCGGTGATCACCCCCGAACAGCGCGCCGAGATCGATGCGGCACGAGAGGAAATCCGGCGCACGCGCGGCGAACTCCGCCAGGTGCAGCTGGAACTGCGCCGGGACATCGAGGGGCTGGAGACGACGCTCCGCATCCTCAACATCGCGACGGTGCCGCTGCTGCTCACGATCTTCGCCATCGGCCTCGGCTTGGTGCGGGCACGGCGGCGGGCGGAGGCGCGGGCATGAACCGCCGCAACCTGCTGCTGCTGGGCGGCGCCGCCGTCGCCGCCGTGGGCGGCGCCCTGCTGCTGACGCCGGAGACCAACGCGCCGCCGCCGGCATCCGCCACGCCGCTGGCCTTTCCCGGCCTGGCGCAGCGCCTGGCCAATGCGGCGGCGATCGAGGTGCGTCGCAACGACGCGACGCTGGTGGTGCGCAAGGGGGCCGGGGATTCCTGGGTTCTGCCCTCCAAGGCCGACCACCCGGTGCGGCCGGAGAAGGTGCGCGAACTGCTCGTGGGCCTCACGGAACTCCGCCTGGCGGAGCCGCGAACCGCGAATCCCGAGATGCTGGAACGCCTCGGCGTGAACGACCCCGCGCAGCCCGGCTCCACCGCCAGCCACCTGCGCGTGCTGGATGCGCAGGGCACGGTGATCGCAGAACTGATCATCGGCCGCCGCCGAGTGAGGGTGCAGGGCAATGTGCCGGAGAGTGTCTATGTCCGCCGCCCCGGGGAGAACCAGGCTTGGCTCGGCGAAGGCAGGCTGCCGCTGGATGGCGACCCGAACCTCTGGATCGACCGGGACCTGGCCAATATCGCCCGCGAACGGGTGCTGTCCCTAGCCGTGACCCGTGAGGGCGAGGCGCCGCTGGTGGTGCGGAAGGACCGCGACGCCGATGGCAAGATGGGCGTGGTGACGCCCGCCGAGGCGGGGGAGATGGACGAGATCAGCCTGGACGAGGTCGCCCGGGCCTTCGAATTCCTCACCTTCCTCGATGTCCGCAAGGCCGCCGAGATCCCGGGCGAACGCCTCGGCACCGGGGCCTTCGAACTGACGGACAACCTCCGCATCACGGCCACCGTCAACAAGGATGGCGAGACCATCTGGGCGATGCTGGCGGCGGAGGGCGATGAGGAGGCGACGCGCCTCAACAACCGCTGGCGCGGCTGGGCCTACCAGATCGGCCAGTGGAAGGAGAAGGCGCTGGTCCCGCGGCTGGAGGATCTGCGCAAGCAGGCGCCCGCCGCCGCCGAACCGGCCCCCGAAGCACCCGCGCCGCAGTGACCGAGGCTTCCCCCGTGAACCCGCGCGAATACCCGCACCGGCCCTGGGTCGGCATCGGGGTCGTCGCGCTGCGGGGTGAGGAGGTGCTGCTGATCCGCCGCGGCCGTCCCCCACGGCAGGGCGAATGGTCACTGCCCGGCGGCGGCCAGCGCCTGGGCGAACCGGCCGAAGCCTGCGCCCGGCGCGAATTGCTGGAGGAGACGGGGATCGAGGTCGGTCCCCTCAGCCTGCTGGCCGTGGTCGATGCCATCACCCCCGGCGATCCCGGCCGCGGCCCCCGCTTCCACTACACGATCATCGATTTCCAGGCCGAATGGCTGTCCGGCGAGGCGCGGCCGGGCGGCGATGTCACCGAGGTCGCCTGGGTGCCCGTGGATGGGCTGGAACCCTACGGGCTGTGGCCGGAGGCGCTGCGGGTGATCGGCCTCGCAGCCTCCCGCGCCCCTAAAATCTAAAGCCCATTTAGGCCTTTTAGCACCTTTAGCACCGTTTTCGGGGGGTGCGCCGCGGTCACAGCCTGTCGTTGATCGAGTGAACATAGACGGAACATGCTCGGCACGCCAGCGGTTTCGGGGCCTTCGCGCCGGTTACCGGCTGCCCGTTCCTGTCGGCAAATTGTGTATATGATGTTTTTTATCCGTCCCAGAATGGGCAGGAATGCAGAGCGCCCTCGGCCTAGACCCCGCCTCCTTTCCCCGCCCTGGCGTGCCGCATCGCCCTCGGCTTCCGCAGGGGTTCCGCCTGCTCTGGCTCGCGGCGGTGCTGGTGCCGGCGCTGGGGGTGCTGGGGGCCGGGGTCATGGCCTGGGTCGATGTGCGGCGGGATGCCGCCGCCAGGCTCGACCGGACGGTGGAAATGCTGCGCCAGCACGCGCTGCGCAGCTTCGGCGCGCAGGAGGCGATCCTGACCGCCACATCCCACGCCACCGCCCGGATGGGGTGGGAGGAGATGCGCCAGGACCCCGCTTTGCACAGCCTGCTGGCCGAACTGGTGCAATCCATGCATCCGCTGGTGCAGGCTGTGATCGTGGCGGATGGGCTGGGGCGCGTGGTGCTGGCCTCCTGGGAGTTTCCGGCCCGGCCCACCGACATCGCCGACCGCGACTTCGCCGTTGCGCTGCGGGAGGGGGAGCGCGAGGCGGTGGGCGAGGTCATCGTCGCGCGGCCCATGGGCTGGACCATCTTCCCCGTCGCCCGGCTGACGCCGCCGCGGCCGGGCGGGGATGAGACGGGGCTGGTCGCCGCCGCCTTCAACCCCGATCCGCTGGCGGCCTTCTATGCCTCGGTCGTCGAGACGGCGCGGGACACGGTGCTGATGACGCGGCTGGATGGCGCGGTGCTGGCCCGCCACCCGCCGCTCCGCGACCCGGCCGCCGAACACGGCCAGCGCCCCGCCCGCCAGGCACGGCTGGCGGAAGCCCTGGCCCGCCCGGCCGGGGAGGCGCCAAGCCCCTCCGCCAGCGTGGGCGACGGGCTGCCGCGGCTGTTCGTCGCGCGGCAGGTGGGGGATTGGCCGGTCGCCGTCGCCTATGGGCTGAGCATGGAGGCGCTGAACGCGGCCTGGCGGCAGCGGATGGTCGTGCCGGCGGTGGGCGGCGTGGCGGCGGCGGGGCTGCTGCTGGCGCTGACGGGGCTCGCCATCCGCGGCGCGCGGCAGCAGCAGCTGGCGGCCGAACGCCGGATGGAGGCCGAGACGCAACTGGCCCGCGCCGGCCGCGCCGCCGCCATCGGCCTGCTGACGGCCGGGCTGGCGCATGACGTGAAGAATTTGGTCCAGGCCGTGCGCAGCGGCGCCCGGCTGATGGACCGCCGCGCCGATGATCCGGCGGAGGTGCGCCGCTGCGCCGCCCTGCTGGGCGATGCGGCGGAACGCGGCCGCCGCCTGGTGGAGGCGATGCTGGACTTCGCCCGCGGCGGCGGGGGGGATGCCGAGGGCGCACAGCCGCCGCTGGAGGCCGGGCAGGCGCTGTCGGATCTGGCGGAACTGCTGAACCGGACCCTCGGCAGCGGATGGCGGGTGAAGATCATGGTCCCCCCCGGCCTGCCGCCCGCGCGGGGCGACCGCGCGGGGTTCGAGGCCGCGGTGGTGAATCTGGCCGCCAATGCGCGGGACGCCATGCCCCGCGGCGGCACCGTGACCATCGCCGCCTGGGTGGAGGAACTGATGGAAACGCGGGAGGAAGCCGGGCTGAAGGCGGGCCGCTACATCGTGGCCGCCGTCAGCGACACCGGCGCGGGCATGGATCCGGCGACGCTGGCGCGGGTGGGGGAACCCTTCTTCACCACCAAGGGGCCGGGGCGCGGCACGGGGCTGGGCCTGGCGACGGTGCGCGGCTTCTGCACGAAGTCGGGCGGCGCGCTGCTGGTGGACAGCGAGCCGGGGCGCGGGACGACGGCGGCGATGTGGCTGCCGGTTGCCTGAACGGGTGGTCGGGGAATTTTTGCGGATCAGGCCCGGGTTAGGTGAACGGGTGGTCAGGGAATCGACGATCCGCCAGCCAGTGGCTTGGCGAGCTACTATGGTGACGCATGTACGAGCGTCACATCAACGAATTAAACATAATGTAATTATTCATATTGAAAACAGGTAGATGAAGCCTGACGATGAGTCGTGGACGGGGCGGCTTAGGAGTTTGCCGATGCGGATCGATCCGAACTGGCTGCGGGAGGCAAAGAGCTTCCTTCCCAGGGCATTCGAGAACATCGAAGCACTTCTCACTCGATTTTCCCGTCATCCCGAATACGCCAGTGTCGTCGCACGTGGATCGAGGGGCGTCTTCGACTACTGCGGCCGTGAAGGGGTCAAAAGAGCCCTGAGGCACACCTTCAGAGTCGAGTTCGAGCAACTTGACAAAGACGACCAGGACCTCCTGATGGATATCCTGGACATCAACATCCGAGCACTACGTAATTTCTACGATGCCCAGTTGGACTACGAGGACGCCAGGGACAACGAGACCCGCAAGTCCGACTTCGTGCACGATCAGGCGGCTATGCTTGCACAAGCTTATATTAACGCCTTCAGAAATTGGGCGAATTCCAAAGGCTACGATAGCGTATACGGGAAACCGTCAAAAACTCCTCTGATCAACACGGAAGTACTGGCAAAGCAGTTCGGGTTGGCGGCACTTAATCAGGCACTGAATGCTGGCCCCTGATGAAATCGCGCTCTATGGCTCAGTCCGAGTGATCGCGTTGGGGGTTCCCAACGAATGCCTTCCTGCTATGTCCAAAAAATAACCTTGCTCACGCCACTTGCGTTATCCGCAGGCAATTCGTGGCGCGTTGGGGGCAGCGGCGATTTCGGCCCTGCTCATACGCCTCAAGGGAAACTGCGTTCGAACCGGGTCGCGACCCAGGTCGGCGCATCTTTATAGACCCCAAAGGTGGCTCATCTCGTGCCCACCCCCCAGGCCAGACGCTTGCGGTAGAGCGTGCTCGGGCTGATGCCGAGATGGGCGGCGGCCTTGGGAATATTACCGTCGCAGAGTTCGACGGCGCGCTCGATCGCCTCCCGCTCGATTTCCGCCAGGGGGCGGATCTGGCGGGTGCGGTCGGCGTCGGCACGCGCGGGGGCCGGGCGTGGGGTTGGCGCAGGGGGCGCGGCGCCGTCGCGCATCGTGGCATTCTGGAGAGTCTGGGGCAGCATCGCCGCCGTGACCCATTCGCCGTCATGCAGCACAACAGCGGTGCGGACGGCGTTTTCCAGCTCCCGCACATTGCCGGGCCAGCGATGGGCCAGCAGCGCGGTCTTCGCGTCCTCCGCCAGGCCGCGGAAGGCGCGGCCTTCCTCCGCCGCGCTGCGGGCCAGCATCGCCTCCGCGATCGTCACGACGTCGGCGCCACGGTCGCGCAAGGGGGGCAGCGAGACGGGGACGACGTGGAGGCGGTAGTACAGGTCCTCCCGGAACCTTCCCTCCCGCACCTCCAGCAGCGGGTCGCGGTTGGTGGCGCAGACGAAGCGGACATCGGTGCGGCGCAGCTGCGTGGAGCCGACGGGCTGGAAGCTGCCGGTCTGGATGAAGCGCAGCAGCTTGCCTTGCAGCGCCAGGTCCATCTCGCAGAGTTCGTCGAGGAACAGCGTGCCGCCATCGGCGGCGGCGGCCGCGCCCTGGCGGTCCGCGACGGCGCCGGTGAAGGCACCGCGAACATGGCCGAAGACCTCGCTCTCGATCAGGTCCTTCGGGATGGCGGCGCAGTTGATGGCGATGAAGGGGCCGTCGCGGCGGGGGGAGAGCCTGTGCACTGCCTCCGCCGCCAGTTCCTTGCCGGTGCCGCTCTCACCCGTGATGAAGACGGTGGCGCGCGATGACGCGGCAGTTTCCAGGATGCGATAGACCGCCTGCATGCCGGGGGCGGCGCCGATGAAACCCTGGAAGGATGTGCGGGGGCGGGCGGCGGCCAGGTCCCTCACCTCTCGCCGCAAGGCCGCGCGTTCGACGGCGTTGGTCAGCGTGACGGCCAGGCGTTCGGCGGCGAAGGGCTTCACCAGGAAATCGGCGGCGCCGGCGCGCATGGCGTCCACGGCGGTGGCGACGCTGCCATGGGCGGTCATCACCACCACCGGCAGATCGGGGCTGTCCCGGCGCAGCACGCGCAGCACGGTCAGGCCATCGCTGTCCGGCAGGCGCAGGTCCAGCAGCACGCAATCCGGCTTTTCCTGCCCGGCCAGGCGGAAGGCTTCCTCCGCCGTGCGCGCGTGGCGGGAGGCGAAGCCGGCACCGCGGAGGTATTCGCCATAGACGGCGGCGAGGGAGGCCGTGTCCTCCACCAGCAGGATGCGGGGCTGCGGTTCGCCGCCGAGGCCCCCGCGCTGATGCGCGGTTTCGGCCATGCCTCGCGGATGTGCGGTTTCGGCCATGCCGCGCGGATGCGCGGTTTCGGCCATGCCGCGCGGATGCGCGGTTTCGGCCATGCCTCGCGGATGCGCGGTGTCGGCCATGCCGCGCGGCTGCGCTGCCTCAGCCATGCCCCTTCTCGGCCCGGCGCCCGACCCAGAACAGCACCGCGGCGCCGATGACCGCGGGGAAGATCCAGGCGGGCCAGGCCAGCACGGGCATCATCACGCGGTCCCAGAGGCGGGGCGAGATGTTGTGGTCCACCGCGGTCTGCAGCAGGTGCAGCGATGGCGGATAGAGCCGGACCAGCACGCCATCCAGCGACGCCAGCGGGCCGAAGCCCGATGCCAGCGCCACGGCGGAGGCGAGCAGGATGAGGCCGATGGATCGCAAGCGGTCAGGCCCAGAGACGTTCGTTCTGCAGCCCAGTGTAGAGGCCCGCGACGAATTCGCCATAGCCGTTGTACAGCCGCGTCGGCACCCGTTCATTGCTGCCGATGAGGCGCTCGCTCGCCTGACTCCAGCGGGGGTGGGGGACTTCCGGGTTCACATTGGCCCAGAAGCCGTATTCGCTGGCCTGGAGGGTTTCCCAGAAGCTCTTCGGCCGCTGGTCCGTCAGCGTGATGCGGACGATCGACTTGCCGGACTTGAACCCATACTTCCACGGGAACACCACGCGGAACGGCCCGCCATTCTGCGCCGGCAGCGGCCGGCCAAACAGGCCGACGGGCATGAAGGTGAGCTCGTTGGACGCTTCCTCGATCGTGCAGCCCTCGACATGCGGCCAGGGGTACCAGGACTGCCGGAGGCCGGGCATGACGGAGGGGATCGCCGCCGTCTCGAACCGCACATATTTCGCCGATGCCAGCGGCGTGACCAGGCTGAGGAGGGAGGAGAGCTGGAAGCCGGACCAGGGGACGGTCATGCCCCAGGCCTCCACGCAGCGCAGGCGATAGACGCGCTCCTCGATCCCGATGCGGCGGATGATGTCGTCCACGTCGAATTCGCCGGGCTTTTCCACCATGCCATCGACCTTGATGGTCCAGGGGCGCGTCGGCATGGCGCGGGCCGTGGACCAGATGCCCTTGTCGGTGCCGAATTCGTAGAAGTTGTTGAAGGTGATGGCGTCCCGCTCCGGGGAGATGGCGCGGCCGGCGGCGTAGCGGGTGTTGCGCATGGAAGGCGGCAGGTCAGGCACCTCCGCCGGGTTGCGCGCCCAGGGGTCGGCGGGTTCGCCACGCCGCCAGAACTGCGCCTGCGCCGCGCCGGGCAGCAGCATGGCGCCGGCGCCGGCTGCCTTCATAATCGTGCGGCGGTTGGTGGCCAGGTGTTCGGGGGTCGCCTGGCTTTCGGGGATTTCCCAGCCCCGCCTGCGCTTGATGAGCATGGTCGTCTCCGCCTTGTTGGGCCGTGGGTCAGACTTAGGATCGGCCCGTGCGCCGCCCCGTCAAGGAGGGATCACGGACGAGGCATGATCGCGGCGGCGGGCAGGTCGGCGCGGGTGGTGACGCGGAAGGCCCGGTAGCGTTCCGCCTCCACCCCGCCGCGCGCCCGCACCAGCGACCCTTCCGCGCGCTGGACCGGTTCGGCCTCGGGCCAGTCCGGCACGCTGTCCCGTCTTTCGCTCTGGACCAGCAGGCCGGTTACGGCGGGGCCGAGGGATTGGGGGCGCGGCAGGTCGAACAGGTCCCAGCGGGGATTGAGGGCCACCACCGGCACGCCGGGGGGAAGGCGCAGCGCGAGTTGCGCGGCCAGGCCGTATTCCTCCGCCGCGACGAAGCCGGCGCCGGTGCGGGCGCGCTCCCGCTCCACCAGCGCGGCGAAATCGTCCCAGCCGCCGAGGCGCGCGAGGGTGGGGTCGAGGCGCCTCGGCAGGGCGATCGGCGCGAGGGCGGCCTGGATGTAGGCGGCAAGGGCCAAGGCGGCGCCGAGGGCCACGGCGGGGCGGCGGAGGCGCGCCAGGCCAGGCGTGATGAAGGCGGCGGCCAGGATGCAGGCGGCGGGGTAGAGGATGGCGGGCCAATTGCCCTGCACGCGGCTGCCGGTGGCCTGCCAGGTGAACAGCGCGGCGCCGGGCACGACCAGCGCCGCCAGCAGCGCCGCCGCCGCATCGCCTCGCCGGACCCAGGCGACCAGGGCCAGCGCGGTGCCGGTGATGCACAGGATGAAGACCAGCGGCGTGGCCAGCCCCGCCTGGCCGGCGATGAGCTCACCGAGGAAGCGCAGCGTGAAGCCGCCCGTATCCGCCCCCGCGCGGCCGCCCTGCTTCACGAAGCTCGCCCAGCCATGGGCGGCGTTCCACACGACCACCGGGGCGAAGACGGCGGCGGCCAGCACGCCCCCGGCCCAGAGCCGCCAGTCCCGCCACCAATGCCAGGCGCCCCGGCAGGCGAGCAGCCAGGCGATCGCGCCGATGCCGAGCAACCCGGCCGTGTATTTCGACACCAGCGCCAGGCCGGAGAACAGCCCGAAGGCCAGCCACCAGCGGCCATCCTGTGTGGCATGCACCTGCGCCAGCGCCCAGAGCGCCGCGACCCAGAAGACCAGCAGCGGCAGATCGGGCGTCATCAGGATGCCGCCGACGCCGACCAGCAGCGTGGCGTTGAACAGCAGCGCGGCCCAGAGGCCCGGCCGGCGGTCCGGGAACAGCGCATCCGCCGCGCGGGCCAGCAGCACGGTGGCGAGCGCGATGGACAGGGGGCCCATCAGGCGGATGCCGAAGGCGCCCTCCCCGCCCAGCAGCGTGCCGGCGCGGATGAAGAAGGCGACCATGGGCGGGTGGTCGAGGTAGCCGGGCTGCAACACCCGGGACCAGACCCAGTAATAGGCCTCGTCAGGCGCCAGCGGCGTGGCGCCGGCCACCAGCAGGCGCAGCGCCGTGAGGGCGGCGAGCGCCCAGATCATCGGGCGCGCCACACAAGGGTCGAGGACACGGCGTAGTTCCACACGACGGTCAGCAACGCGCCGGCGGCGCCGGCCAGGCCCCAGGCCAGCACGCCATCCCGGACCAGCAGCCCCGCGATGCCGACATTGGCGGCGGCGCCGATGCCGCAGACCACATAGAACACGAGCAGCCCGCGCCACAGCGCCGGCCCACGCAGCCGCGCGTCGCGGTAGGTGATGCGGTTGTTCAGGATGAAATTGGCCGTCATCGCCACCAGCGTGGCGCCCCATTGCGCCGGCCCGAAGCCGAGCCCCGCCGCCTGCACCAGCAGGAACAGCGCCGCCATGTGGACCAGCACGCCGATGCCGCCCACCGCCGCGAAGGCCAGGAAGCGCAGCGGCACGATGCCGCCTGTCGCCTTGTCCAGCAGCAGGGCGCCGAATTCCAGCAGGACGGTCGCGTCCAGCTTGCTCTCCCCGGCCTGGCGGCTGCGGAAGCTGTAGGGGATTTCCGCCACCGCCAGCCTGCGGCGGGCGGAGAGCAGGATGTCCAGCAGGATCTTGAAGCCGCGGCCGGCGATTCGGGGGGCCACTTCCTCCACCAGCGCGCGCGGCAGCAGGAAAAAGCCGCTCATCGGGTCCGCGACCGGGGTGGGCAGCAGCATCCGGGCCATCCTGGCGCCCGTGTCGGAGAGCGCGCCGCGGGCGGCGGAGAAGCCGGATTCCGCCGCGCCGCCCGCGACATGGCGGCTGCCGATGGCGATGTCGGCGCCCGCCTCCACCGCCGCCAGCATGGCGGGCAGGATCGCCTCATCATGCTGGAGGTCGCCATCGATGACGGCGACGAAGGGGGCGGTGGTGGAGAGGAAGCCTTCCATGCAGGCCGAGGCCAGGCCGCGGCGGCCGATGCGGCGGAGGCAGCGGATGCGCGGGTCCCGCGCGGCGATGCCCCGCACCACGGCGGCGGTGCCATCGGGGCTGTCATCGTCGACGAAGATCGCTTCCCAGGGGATGCCAGCCAGCGCGGCGTCCAGGCGATCCACCATCGGGGCGACATTCGCTGCCTCGTTGAAGACCGGGACGATGACCGCGAGGCGGATGGGCTGGGGCGTGGGCACGCGCGGCGTCTAGCAGGCGGCCCCGGAACTGGACAGGCGGGAAACCGGCCAGAAGGGAAGCTGGACAGGCGGGGTAACGGGCCAGCGGGCTTGGCGGCGGGGGGCCGGGCCGGGCACAATCGGCGGATGACACCAGGGACGAAGCTGCCGTCGCGCGCCAGGCCGGCCGGGGCGCGGGCGCTGCGCCTGCTCTGGGCGATCAGCGTGCTGCTGCCGCTGGCGGGGCTGGGCACCATGGCGGCGCAGGCCTGGCAGGCCACGGTGGAGGCGGCGGAGGAACGCGTCTCCCGCACCGCGGAGATGCTGCGCGAACAGGCGCTGCGCGCCTTCGAGGCGCAGGAGATCGCCATCGCGGCCGTCGAATCCCGCGTGGTGGGCATGAGCTGGGAGGAGATCCGCGCCAGCCGGCCCCTGCATGACTTCCTGCAGACGCTGGATGCGGTGACGCCTTCCGCCGGCGGGGTCACGCTGGTGGACCCGTCCGGGCGCTTCGCGGCATCCAGCACCACCGGCTTCCCCACGCCGCCGATCGATGTGGCGGGGCGGGATTACGTGGCCGCCCACCCGCCCGGCAGCGGGATGCGGGAGGCACCGACCATCGGCAAGGTCGTCACCAGCCGGACGGTGGGCGTGCTGATCTTCCCCATGGCGCGGCCGCGCCGGCGCGATGACGGGCTGGCGGATGGCGGGGTGGTGGTGGCGACGCTGTGGCCGCACTACTTCCAGGCCTTCTACCGCTCCATCCTGGAAGCGCCCGGCGATACGGTGACGCTGTTCCGCCTGGATGGCGCCGTGCTGGCCGCGGTGCCGGCGCCGGCTGACCCCGAGACCGCCGCCCTGCCCGCCGAGGCCGCCCCCCTGCTGCGCCAGCTGCGCCGCGGCCCCGGCCTGCTGCTGCACGGGCCGAGCCCGATCGACGGGCAGCCGCGCCTGCTGGCCCTGCGGCGCATCCCGGGCCACGATGTCGGCGTCGCCTATGGGCTGTCGCTATCCGCGCTCCGGCTGGATTGGCAGCGGCAGATGCTGTTCCCGGTGCTGGGTGCGCTGGCGGCGATGCTGGTGCTGGGCACGGCGACCTGGTGGGCGGAACGCGCGGCCAGGCTGCGCGCAGCGGCGGAGGCCCGTTCCCGCACCGCGGAGCGGCAGGCGACGATGGGGCTGCTGGCCGGCGGCCTGGCGCATGATTTCGGCAACATCACCCAATCCGTCATGGCCGCCGCCGTGCTGCTGGCCAAATACGCGGACAATCCGGCGCGGGTGCGGCAGGTGGCCGGGCATCTCGGCCGCCATGCCGAACGCGCCACCGCGCTGTCCCGCCGGATGCTGGACACCACGCGGCGCAACGGGTTGGGCAGCCAGGCGGAGGGGCCGGTGGAACTGGCCTCCGCGCTGCGGGAACTGGCGCAGCTGCTGGATTCGACGCTCGGCGCCGGCATCCGCGTGCGGTGCGAGGTGACGGGGCCCCTCCTCGCCGCCCCGTCGCTGGACCGGGCGGAGCTGGAGACGGCGGTGATCAACCTGGCTGCCAATGCGCGGGATGCGATGCCGCGCGGTGGCACCATCACCATCACCGCCGCGCAATTCGCCGTGCCGCCCCGCCCCGCCGATGCGCCGGACCTGCCGGCGGGCGTCTATATCCGGCTGTCGCTGCGCGACGAGGGCGAGGGCATGCCCCCGGCGGCGCTGGCACGGCTCGGCGAGCCCTTCTTCACCACCAAGCCGGAGGGCCAGGGCACGGGCCTCGGCCTGGCCATGGTGGCGGCCTTCGTGCGGGGCAGCGGGGGCGCGCTGGCGGCGGAAAGCGTGCTCGGCCGGGGCACCATCATCCATCTGATCCTGCCGGCGGGCTGAGCCCCGGGTGGCCGATCAGGCCAGTTTGCTTGGCGCCAACGGCCCCGTGCTGTAAGCCCCGCAGCCGCCCTTCCCCCTCCCCCGGACAAGGATCACGCCCCGGTGTCAGCCTCCGTCGCGATCGGCCCCGTCACGCTCGGCAACCACCTGCCCTTGGCCCTGATCGCCGGCCCCTGCCAGATGGAAAGCCGCGCCCATGCGCTGGAAACCGCGGCGCGCCTGAAGGAGATCTGCGGGCGGCTCGGCATCGGGCTGGTCTACAAGACCAGCTACGACAAGGCGAACCGCACCTCCGCCAAGGCCGCGCGCGGCATCGGCATGGCGACCGCGCTGGAGGTGTTTGCCGAAATTCGCGAAAGCCTGGGCCTGCCGACGCTGACCGATGTGCATGAGGCCGCGCAATGCGCGTCGGTGGCCGAGGCGGTGGATGTCATCCAGATTCCGGCCTTCCTCTGCCGCCAGACGGACCTGCTGCTGGCCGCCGCCGCGACCGGGCGCGTGGTGAACATCAAGAAGGGCCAGTTCCTGGCGCCGTGGGACATGAAGAATGCCGCGGCCAAGGTGACGGGCGCGGGCAACCCGAACGTGCTGCTGACCGAACGCGGCGCCAGCTTCGGCTACAACACGCTGGTCAGTGACATGCGGTCGCTGCCGATCATGGCGCGGGACACCGGCCTGCCGGTGGTGTTCGACGCCACCCATTCCGTGCAGCAGCCCGGCGGCCAGGGCACGTCATCCGGCGGCCAGCGCGAATTCGTGGAGACGCTGGCCCGTGCCGCCGTCGCCGTCGGCGTCGCCGCCGTTTTCATCGAGACGCATGAGGACCCGGACAACGCACCCAGCGACGGGCCGAACATGGTGCCGCTCGACCAGTTCGAGGCGCTGATCGGCCGGCTGATGGCGATCGACAGCCTGGTGAAGGGCTTCGCCGCCTGATGCGGCCGCCCATGACACCCATCGTCATGATCCCGGCCCGCATGGCGGCCAGCCGCCTGCCGGGCAAGCCGCTGGCGGACATCGGGGGTGAGCCGATGATCGTCCATGTCTGGCGCCGCGCCATGGCGGCCGCCATCGGCGATGTCGTCGTCGCCACCGACAGCGAGGAGATCGCCGGCGTGATCCGCGCCGCGGGCGGCCGCGCACAGATGACGCGGGATGACCATCCCTCCGGCTCCGACCGCATCCATGAGGCGATCACGGCCATCGACCCGGAAGGGCGCTTCGATGTCGTGGTCAATGTCCAGGGCGATCTGCCGCTGATCTCGCCCCAGGCGATCCGCGCCGTCTTCGCCGCCATCGACCATCCCGACATCGCGCTCGGCACCCTTGTCGCGCGGATCGAGCGGGAGGAGGAGCGGACGGCGAGCCAGGTGGTGAAGATGGTGGGCAGCGAGATGTCGCCGGGCCGCTTCCGCTGCCTCTATTTCACTCGCGCCACCGCGCCCTGGGGCGATGGGCCGCTGTGGCACCATATCGGGCTCTATGCCTGGCGGCGCAGCGCGCTGGCACGCTTCGTGGCGCTGCCGCCCTCCCCCCTCGAAAGCCGGGAGAAGCTGGAACAGCTGCGGGCGCTGGAAGCCGGGATGCGCATCGATGCCGTCGCCGTCGATGACGTGCCGCTGGGCGTCGATACGCCGGCCGACCTGCACCGGGCGCGGCAACTCCATGCGCAAGGTGCGGCTCCATGAGCGACACGCATCTGCGGGACAGCCTGCGCCGCACCGTGCAGCTGGAAGCCGATGGGCTGGTCGCGCTGCGCGATGCGCTGGATGGCGTGCTGGGCGATACGCTGATCGCGGCCACGCGCATGATGCTCGGCAAGTCGGGACGCTGCGTGGTGACGGGCATGGGCAAGTCCGGCCATGTGGGCCGGAAGATCGCGGCGACGCTGGCTTCCACCGGCACGGCGTCCCACTTCGTCCATCCCGCGGAAGCCAGCCATGGCGACCTCGGTATGATCCGGCCGGAGGATGTGATCCTGGCGCTGTCCTGGTCCGGCGCCGCGCCGGAACTCGCCAGCATCATCGGCTATGCGCATCGCTTCGGGGTGAAGCTGGTGGCAATCACCTCGGTCGCCGACAGTGCGCTCGGCAAGGCGGCGGATTACCCGCTGATCCTGCCGCGGATGCCGGAAGCCTGCCCGAACGGCCTGGCGCCCACCACCTCCACCACCATGCAGCTGGCCATCGGCGACGCCTTCGCGATGGGGCTGCTGGAAGCGCGGGGATTCTCGGCGGCGGATTTCCGCGTGTTCCACCCCGGCGGCAAGCTGGGCGCGCAATTGCTGCGGGCATCGGATCTGATGCATGCGGACATGCCGCTGGTGGCGGAAGACGCCACGCTGGGTGAGGCGATCGTCACCATGACGTCGAAGCCCTTCGGCACGGGCGGCGTGGTGGATGGCGAAGGCCGGTTGCTCGGCGTCATCACCGATGGCGACATCCGCCGCGCCTTCCGCAAAGGCTTCGTGGACCGCCCGGCGGTGGAGGCGATGACGCGCAACCCCATCGTGGCCGCGCCGGATTCGATGGCGCCCGATCTGGTGGCGCAGATGAACGACCGGCGCATCACCAGCATGTTCGTGGTGGTGGACGGCGTGCCGAAGGGCGTGATCCACCTGCATGACCTGCTGCGGGCCGGGGTTGTCTGAAGGGGGGGTGGTCTGAAGGGGGAGCGCTGCTCCCCCTTCACCCCCTCGCCAGGGTCCAAGGGGACCCTGGACCGCCGGATTGAGGTCTCAGCCCCAGCGGACGCGCCGCGTCAGCGCCATCACCACCGACAGCACCGCGAACAGCGCCAGCGTGCCGACCAGCAGCGAATAGGCTTCCAGGCTGAGCACGACGTAGAGGAAGCCGAACAGCGCCGCGAGCACGCCGGCGAAGGCCGCGGCCAGCCCGCGCCGGCCGGTGACGGCGGCGGTGAAGAGCGATGCCTGCGCCATCACCAGCAGCGTCGCGGCGGCATAGGCGGCGGCGAAGCCCAGCGGCTCCCCGATCGCCAGCAGCAACAGCGGAAACATCACCACCGAACAGCCGAGCATGGCGTATTGCACGATGTGGATGCGAAGCCCCGCCAGCAGCTCGAACAGCGTGTAGGTCACGAAGGACAGCGCCAGGAACAGCATGGCGTATTTCGAGGCGCGGCTGACCATGCGGTAGGTCGGCACGGCCTCCAGCAACTCCACACCCGCAACGGGGGCGCTGACGTCGCAGATCGTGGAGCGGACAGCCACCCTTTCCCCCGCAAGGGACCAGGCGGCGCTGAAGCCCGATTCCTCGACACTGGCCTGTTCGGGCAAGTCTTCACCGATGAAGCTCGGCGTCGGCCAGGGGGCGGCGATGCGGAGTTCCGCGCGCTGCGGGCCGGGTCGCAGGCCGAAGCGCTGGGAACCGCGCAAGGACAGCGTGACGGCGAAGGAGAGCGGACTGTCCGGCACAGCCGCCAGGCGAGAGCGCCAGACCAGGCCGCGAGAGGGCATGCAGTCATCCCAGCGCGGCAGGCCTTCCTCCCCCGGCAGGGTGACATCGCCGAGGCGGAGCGAAGGCACCTCCCCCGCCAGGCGCATCGCCTGGCTGCCCGCGATCACCGACGCGTCCTGCCAATGCAGGATGGCGGAGGGTTCCTGCAGCACGATCGCCGCCGCCGTGTTGAACCGGCCCTCCAGCCGCGCCGTCGCGGTGTAGACCGGCACCTCGTAGAGGCCGCGGCGGCGGATCTGGGGCGCGAGCTCCACCTGCGCGTCCAGCTGCTCCGCGTGGATGAAGAGGCGCCCGCGCCTGCCCTCCGCCGCCGACCAAGGCACCACCAGTACGGGCGCCATGATCGTCTGCGGGCCGCCCCAGCCGGCGCCGATCTCCCGCTGCACGGATTGGTGGCGCTCCTCCCGTTCCTCGATCACGCCGCCGATCATGAGGTGGGGGATGAGCATCAGCACCAGCACCATGCCGATGGCGGCGAGCTTCGCGGCGGGGCCTTCCAGCAGCCCGGGCTTGGGGTTGGGTGCCTTGCGGTCGGGTTGAATGAGGTCGGGTTCCATGCGGGTGTCCTCCGTTCCAGGGATGGCGCGGAGCATCGGGGGCGCGCGTGCAGCGGTGACGGAGGGCGCTTGCAGCGGGCGCGGAGATTTGGTGCAGATGCGGTGCAGGGCCGCGCCGGCCAGCAAGGAGCCTCATGCCGAAGGTCCTGGTCGTCGATGACGACCCGCATATCCGCCACATCCTGCGCTTCGCGCTGGAACGGGACGGCTTCGCCGTGGCGGAAGCGGCCGATGGCGCCGCAGCGCTGGCGGCTGTGGCGGACCAGGCGCCGGACATCCTGGTGCTGGACGTGACCATGCCGGAGATCGACGGCACGGAAGTCTGCCGCCGCCTGCGCCGGACCTCCGACCTGCCGGTGATCTTCCTGTCCTCGCGGGATGAGGAGGTGGACCGCATCCTCGGCCTGGAGCTGGGCGGCGACGACTACGTGACGAAGCCCTTCAGCCCGAGGGAGGTGGTGGCGCGGGTGCGGGCGGTGCTGCGGCGGCGGGCGGGACCAGCAGTGGCGGAGGTCTCGGCGGCGCTGGAACGGGGTTCGCTGCGGCTGCTGCCGGACAGCCACCAGGCCTTCTGGGGCGGCACGGAACTGGTGCTGACGGTGACGGAATTCGCCCTGCTGCGCTGCCTGGCGGCGCATCCCGGCCGGGTCTTCACCCGGGATGCGCTGATGGATGTGGCCTATCCCGACCGGCGCGTCGTCAGCGACCGCACCATCGACAGCCACATCCGCCACATCCGCGCGAAATTCGCGGCGCTGGGGGCGGAGCCGATCGGGACGGTGCACGGCCTCGGCTACCGGTTCAGCGGCGGATGAGGCTGCGGAAACCCCGGCTGCGGACCGTGCTGCTGGCGGCCAACCTGCTGCTGCTGGTGCTGCCGCTGGGCGGGCTGTGGTTGCTGCGGCTGTATGAAAGCGCGCTGGTCCGGCAGACGGAGACGGAACTTGTCGCGCAGGCGGCCGTGATCGGCGCGGCCTATGAGGCCGCCTGGCATGGCGGCGCGCCGCCCTCGCCTGGGCCGGGCTGGGCGCCCCGCGCGGCGGTGCTGGACCTCGCGAAGGATGCCGTGCTGCCGCCGGCGCCCGATGCGCTGGCGCCGGACCGGCCCGCCGACCCGCGCGCGATCGCCGCCGGTGCCACGCTGATGCCGGTGCTGGCGGCGGCGCAGCGCATCACGCTGGCGGGCATGCGCGTCACGGATGGGGCGGGGATCGTCGTCGCCTCCTCGGGCGGGGAGATGGGGCTTTCGCTCGCGGGGCGGACGGAGGTGGCGGCGGCGCTGGCGGGGCGGCCGGCGGCGGTGCTGCGGGACCGGCCGCCGCAGCCGGGGGTGGGATCGGCCTCCATCAGCCGGGCGGCGCCGTTCCGGGTGTTCCTGGCGCATCCCGTGCTGGACGGCGGCGCGGTGATAGGCGTGGTCGTGCTGTCCCGCACGCCCGCCAGCATCGACCAGGCACTGTATGGCAAAAGGTGGGAGGTGGCGGGCCTGGCGGCGGCGCTGCTGCTGGTGGCGGGCGGGCTGGCGCTGGTCATCGCCTATACCGTCAGCCGGCCGATCGAGGCCGTGGCCGCGCAGGCCCGCGCCGTGGCCGCCGGCGCGCGGGCGACGACCCTGCCGCGCACCCGCCGCAGCGCGGTGCGGGAGGCCGATGAGATGTGGGCCGCCATCCAATCCATGGCCGCCACGCTGGAATACCGCGCGGACTATATCGGCGCCTTCGCCGCCGAGATGAGCCACGAGTTCAAGACGCCGCTTGCCGCCATCCGCGGCGCGCTGGAATTGCTGGCGGACCATGCCGCCACCATGACGGAGGCGGAGCGCGCCACCTTCCTCGGCCAGGCGGGCGCGGATGTCGCGCGGCTGGACCGCCTCGTGCGGCGGCTGCTGGAACTGGCCCGGGCGGAGGCCCCCCAGCCAAGGGGGGAGGAAGCCTGCGACATCGCGGCCGTGATCCACGCCCTCCCCATGGCGGTGCCGGTGATGCTGGAAGGCCCAACGCTGGAACGTCAGGCGCTGCGGGTGGCGATCGGGGCGGAGCGCCTGGCGACCGTGATCGGCAATCTGGTGGACAACATCGCCCGCCATGCCGGGCCGGGGGCCACGGGGCGCATCGCCTGGCACCGGGCAGGGGCACGGGTGGTGATCGAGGTGGCGGATGACGGGCGGGGCGTCTCCCCGGGCAATGCGGGGCGCATCTTCGGGCGCTTCTTCACCACGGCGCGGGACAGCGGGGGCACGGGGCTCGGCCTTTCCATCGCGCGGAGCCACCTGGCGGCCGCGGGCGGGACGATCGAGTTGGTGCCGGGCGGGCCGGGTGCGCGCTTCCGGCTGGAAGTCCCGACGGCCTGACATGCCGGGGGCACCGACGTCACTGCCCCGGGTGTGGCTGCCATGCCCGAATTTGAGGCGACATTTCGCCGCCGACACCCCATAGAGAGTCTGACATTCAGCGGAGGGCCGCCCATGCGTAAGCCGAACTACGATTTCGAGAGGTCCCAGCGCGAGAAGGCCAAGGAAGCCAAGGCGCAGGAAAAACTGGCCAAGAAGCAGGCCGCCAAGGAGGCCGAGCAGAAGGCCAAGAATCCGGAAGGCGAGCCCGAACAGGGCTGACCACCCATCCCGCGCCCTGCCCCGCCTGGGTCAGGGCGCGAGCGCGAGGCTTCAGCCCCCGCCGGCGATCCAGCCGGCCTCAGGCCCCGCCGGCGATCCAGCCTGCCTCGGCATCGGCCAGGGCGCGCGTGCCGACCACCCCGTCCCGCAGTGACGCGGGCGCCATCCGGTCCGCCACCGCCCGCCCATCCCCATCGCGCAGCACCGCGCGGAAGGCCCCGTCCATCGCGGCGATGGCCGCGCGCTGCGCATCCCCGGGATAGATGATGATCGCGAAGCCCAGCGCCCGCAGCGCCGCGGGCGGCAGCGGCAGGCCGTGGGCGCTCATGCTGGCGTTCAGCAATTGGGGCACGCCGGGCAGCGCATCCGCCGCCGCGCGCATCTGGGCGGCATCCTCCAGCCCCTCCACGAAGGCGATGTCGGCACCCTCGGCGATGTAGGCGCGCATCCGGGCGAGGGCCGCGTCCAGCCCCTCCGGCTTTACGGCATCGGTGCGGGCGATGATGAGGGGGCCGCCGCCCATCCCCGCCACCACATCGCGGGCGGCGCGCAGCCGGGCCAGCATGTCCCCCTGCGGCACCACGGTGACGCCATCGAACAGGCCGCAGCGCTTCGGGAAGGGCTGGTCCTCGATATGCAGGGCCGCGACGCCGAGGCGCGCATAGCGCCGCACCGCATGGGCCAGGTTCAGCAGGCCCCCATAGCCGGTATCCGCATCGGCGATGACGGGCGCGGTGCCGGCGCCTTCGACGATCTCCCCGATCCGGGCCTCCATCTCCGCCAGGCCGAGGATGCCGAGGTCCGGCTGCCCGGCGGCACGGGCGATGGCGCCGCCGCTGGCATGCAGCGCGGTGGCGCCGGCATGGATGGCGAGCCGCGCCGAAAGCCCGTCCCAGACACCGGGGGCCAGCACGGGCATGCCCCCCTGCCCGGCCGCCATCATGGCGCGCAACCCGTCAGCGGCCGCGAAGCCCATCGCCCTGTCTCCCGTTCCGTCATCGGCGGCTTGATCAAGCGCGCACTGTTCGGTATTTCGAACACTGTTCGAGATCAAGCGTGATGGGGAGGCCTGTTCTGGTCAAGTCCGCCACCAGGGCACTCGATGTGCTGGAACTGCTGGCCGCGAGGCCGGAGGCGATGTCCCATGGCGACATCGCCCGCGCGCTGCGCATCCCGAAAAGCAGCCTCACCGACCTGATCGGCACGCTGGAACAGCGCCACTACGTGTCGCGGGAGGGCAGCGGGACGGCGGAGCGCATTCGCCTCGGCCCCGCCGTGCTGGGCCTGGCGGGCGTGCTGCTGCGCCGGACGGATGTGACGCGCCTGGCGCAGCCCGTGGTGGCGGCGCTGATGACGCGCACGGGTGAATCCGCCGCGCTGGTGGTGCGCCAGGGGGCGGAGGTCGTCGTGGTGTGCAAGGAGAATTGCAACCAGCCGATCCTCTATTCCCTTCAGCTCGGCGAACGCGGGCCGGTGAATGCCTCGGCCGGCGGCAAGGCCATCCTCGGCCTGATGCCGGCGGAGGAGGTGGACACGATCCTCGCCGCCGGGCCCCTGCCGATGCTGACGCCCCGTACCGTGACGGACCCGGATGCGCTGCGCGCCGAACTGGCGACCGTGGCGCGGGACGGCATCGCCTACAGCCGCGAGGAGATGATCGAGGGCATCGTCGCCATGGGCCACGCGGTGCTGGACGCCACGGGCCGCCCCTGCGCGGGGCTGTCCGTCGGCGTGCCGAAGGTGCGCTTCACGCGCGACAAGGAACGACTGCTGGCGGAAGCACTGCGCGCCGCGGCGGCCGACATCTCCGCCATGCTGGGCTGGCGTGGCGAATTGAGGAGGGCAGCCGCATGAGCGGCGGACAAACGATCACCGAGAAGATCCTATCGCGCATCTGCGGCAGGCGGGTTTCCGCGGGCGAGGTGGTGATGCCGGAGGCGGAACTCATCACCGTGCATGACTGGTACACGGTGAATGCCTTCCGCACGCTGGATGATTTCGGCGTGCAGAGGCTGCATGACGCATCCCGCGTGCTGCTGGTGACGGATCACGAACCGCTCGCCGTCTCGCCGCAGGCATTCGCGCGGCAGCACGCCGTGCGCGGCATCGCGCAGCGCTTCGGGGTCGCGCATCGCGATGCCGGGCGCGGCGGGCTCGGCCATGTCTTCCCGGTGGAGGAAGGGCTGGTCACGCCTGGCATGTTCATCTTCGCCTACGATCCGCATGTGACCAATTACGGCGCGATCGGCGCCCTTGGCGTCGCGGTGCTGACGGAGATTCCCGAAGTGCTGGCCTGCGGTTCCGTCTGGCTGCCGGTGCCGGAGACGCTGCGCGTGGACATCATCGGCGCCCTGCCCTTCGGCGTCTTCGCGCGCGACGCCGCGCAGAAGCTGATCGGCAGCCACGACGCCGCGCTGTTCGAGGATGCGGTGGTCGAATATGGCGGCCCCGGCCTGGCATCCCTGAACATCGATGCGCGGCACACGCTGTGCAACACGCCGGTCGAACTCGGCGCCGTCTCCTCCCTCGTGGAGCCGGATGCGCTCTGCATGGCCTATGTACAGGCCCGCGCGCAGCGGCCGGTGCATCGCGCGCTGCCGGATGCCGATGCGGTCTATCGCGCGCGCATCACGCTGGATCTCTCCGCCATCGCGCCGCAGGTGGCGCTGCCGCCGACGCCGGACAATGTGGTGGATGTGACGGAGGTGGCGGGCAAGGCCATCGGCCACGCCTTCATCGGGTCCTGCGCGTCGGGGATGCTCGATGATCTGCGCGTTGCCGCCGCCGTGCTGCGCGGGCGGCAGGTGGCGCCTGGCGTGCGGCTGATCGTCACGCCGGCGACGCAGCAGGTGGCCGCCGATGCCGCCGCCGAGGGGTTGATCGAGGTCTTCATGCGCGCGGGCGCCATGGTCACCGCGCCGGGCTGCGGCGTCTGCGCCGGCGGGCGCATCGGCGGCGTCGCGGCCGGTGAGGTTTCCATCGGCACGGGCACGCGCAACGAACCGGGGCGCCTCGGCGCGCATGAGGCGGTGCTGCACATCGCCGGCCCCGCTACCGTCGCGGCTTCAGCGGTCGCGGGCCACATCGCCGATCCGCGGCCCTTGCTGCGTGACGTTGCCTGGGGGATGGCGGCATGAACGACCTGACCATGAGGGGCCGGGCCTGGGTCTATCCGGACAATGTCGCGATCGATGGCGACCTGATGGCGCTGGAATGGGCGCTGAAGCGGGAAACGCGGCCGGAGGTTCTGCGCGAACACGTCTTCGCCGGCCTGGACCCGGATTTCCCGAACCGCGCCAGGCCCGGCGACATCGTCGTGGGTGGCCGCCGCTTCGCGCAGGGCAACCCGCATATCCAGGGCATGATCGGGCTGAAGGGCTGCGGTGTCGGCCTGGTGGCGGAAAGCGTGCCCGTGGGGTCCTTCCGCAACGCGCTGGCCGCCGGGCTGCCTGTGCTGCCGCGCTGCCCCGGCGTGCGCGCCATGTTCGAGAATGGCGAGGAGATCGAGGTCGATTTCGCCGCCGCCCGCGTGCGCAACCTGACGCGGGGCACCGAAGCCACCTTCCCCCCGCTGGGCGCGCATCTGCAGGACACGCTGCGCGCCGGTGGCTGGGGTCCGATGTTCCGCCGCCGCCTGGATGCGATGGCGCAGGGCTGATCAACGAAAACGCTGGGGAAAACAGACCATGACATCTTCCTTCAGACTGACGCGCCGTGCCGCGCTTGCAGGCGCCGCCTTGACCACGCTGGCGGCCCCGGGCGCCATGGCGCAGGGCTATCCGGCCCGCCCCGTGCGGGTCGTGGTGCCCTTCCCGCCGGGCAATACATCCGACATCCTCGCGCGCCTGGCAGCCGAGGAAGTGCAGCGCCGCCGCGGCGTGACGGTGGTGGTGGAGAACCGGCCGGGCGCTTCCGGCGCGCTGGGCGTGCAGGCCGTGACCTCCGCCCGGCCGGATGGGCTGACGCTGCTGGTGACGACGCAGTCGCCCATCGTGGTGAACCCGCCGCTGATGAAGAACCCGCCCTATGACCCGGTGCGGGAATTGTCGCCCGTCGCGCTGTTCGGCCGCACCGGCTTCGTGCTGGTGGCCGCGCCGAACTTCCCGGCCAACACCATGGCGGAAGCCGCCCGCGTGCTGCGCGCCGCGCCACGCGGCACCTACAGCGCCGCCAATCCCGGCGTCGGCACGATGAGCCAGCTGGCGATGGCGCTGCTGGGCCTTTCGCTGGGTACCGAGATCGAGTCCATCCCCTATCGCGGCAGCGCCGCCGCGCTGGTGGATGTGGCCGCGGGGCGCGTGGCGCTGATGATCGATGGCTTCAATTCCGCCGTGCCGATGGCGCTCAACGGCCAGGTGAAGCCCCTGGCCGTCATCGCGCGCCAGCGTTCGCCGCTGGTGCCGAGCGTACCGAGCCTGGCGGAGAGCGGCGTGCCCGAACTGCTGGACCTGGAGGCCCTGTCCTGGACCGGCATGTTCGGCCCCGCCGGCCTGCCGCCCGAGGTCGCGGCCTGGTGGACCGATGCGCTGGGCGAGGTGATGCGCGACCCCGCCGTGGTGGCGAAGCTGGCCCAGACCTTCGTGGAGGCCGCGCCCCCGGTTTCCGTCGCGGCCTTCACGCAGGAGATTGCGAGCGACCTGGCCAAGTGGAGCCGCGTGATCCGCGACGCGCGGATCGAACAGCAGTAGGCGGGATAGCGGGCGGTGGCGACGCCATCGCCCGCAAGCGGGCGCGACGGGCCGGGGGACGGCCATTTCCGGGACCGGCCCGGGATCATGGCCCTCGCCACGACCAGACAGGAAATTATCTTGACAATGCCGGAGGCGCGGAGCATCCACCGCGCCCCATAGACTTGGGCCGGCACGAACCCTCGTCCGGCCCAGCGTCGCGGCAAGCCTGACACAGCGGCACCGCCGTCGGCTTGGCCCGACATCCGGAAGGTCACGCCGTGCCCGCATCGCCCTATCGCGCTTCCTGGCCCCTGGCCCGCCCGATCGAGCGGCTCCAGGATTGGATGTGGCTGACTCGGCGCCGTCGGCGCGAGATCGGCACCTGGCCCAATCCCTGGCGGCCCCGCGGCTTCAACGACTGGATCTACCGGCGGCTGCTGCTGGCGCCGGAGCCGCTGCATGCCCAGCTGTCCTGCAAGCTCGGCCAGCGGGCCTACAAGGCCCAGCGTATCGGCGAGGAAGCCAGCCTCCCCCTGCTCGGCGTCTGGGACACGGCGGAGGCGCTGGCGCGGGACTGGGACGGTCTGCCGGCCGCCTTCATGCTGAAGCCGACCCATGGCAGTTCCTGGTATCGCGCCGTACCGGACAAGGCGGCGGCCGATCGGGCGGCCATCCTGGCGGAGGCGGCGGGCTGGCTGCGGCGCAGCTACTACCGTGTCTCCCACGAGATCGGCTACCGCGACGTGGTCCCCCGCCTGATCGCTGAGCCGCTGCTGCCGCCGGCACCGGGCTATGCCGCGCCCTGGGAATACAGCCTGTTCTGCTTCGATGGCCGGCCAGCCCTGCTGCACAGCCGGGTGTTCGAGGCCGGTGGACGCAAGCTCGTGGGTTTCCTCGACATGACGCGCCGCGTCCTGCCGGTGAGCCGCCGGGTAGGGCCGCCGGATGCGCCACCCGATCCCCCCGGCGATGCGGCCTGGGCGCGAATGCTCGACCTGGCCGGCCCCCTGTCCCGCGGCGTGGATTTCCTGCGGGCGGATTTCCTGGTGGCGGGTGACACGGTGTGGGCTGGCGAAATGACGCCCTACCCCGCCGGCGGCCGGCAGAACCTGGAACCGGGCACGTGGGATGGTTGGCTTGGCGCCGTGTGGCACGCCACGCAGCAAGGACTGCCCTGGCCTGATCCGCCGGCCGGCGCGCCGCCGCCCTGATCCCGCAGCGGGACGGCGGCGCCGCTCATCTGTGATTTGCGAAGGGCGTTCCGGCGCCGCGAGGCGCGACAGGGTGGGAATCGTCGTTGCGGCGGCACGGCGCATTGCCGGGCGCAGCGCGCGCCAGCCCCGCTGAAGCCCCGACGTTGAAGCCCCGACGTTGAAGCCCCGACTGGGAGATGCTGCATCGACGGCGGCGCTGGCCGGCGACTGGGGCAACGGAATTGCATGGTGAGCCCGGTGGGACTCGAACCCACGACCCCATGATTAAAAGTCACGTGCTCTACCAACTGAGCTACGGGCTCGCACTTCGCGCGGCCCCCAGGGTGAGCCCTGGCGGGGCCGCGCGAGCGGCGTGTTAGGCGTCGGCGGCCGGGGTGCTGTCAACCCCTCCAGCAACCGGCGCTTCTGCGGGCGCCGCGGCAGCGGCGGCGCCGATGCGGGCGGACTTGATGCGATCCGGGTCGCGCGCCATGCCGTTCGGGCCCTGGCCGCGCTTGATCTTGTCCACCACGTCCATGCCTTCGATCACCTTGCCCCAGATGGTGTACTGGCCATCGAGGCTCGGCGCCGGCGCGAACATGATGAAGAACTGGCTGTTCGCGCTGTTCGGGTTGTTCGTGCGCGCCATGCCGCAGGTGCCGCGCAGGAACTTGGCCTTGCCGGGCGGGCTGAATTCGGCCGGCAGGTCCGGGTGGCTGCTGCCGCCGGTGCCGGTGCCCGTCGGGTCGCCACCCTGGGCCATGAAGCCATCGATCACGCGGTGGAAGGGCGTGTTGTCGTAGAAGCCCTCCGCCGCCAGCGCCTTGATGCGCTCGACATGCTGGGGCGCCAGATCGGGCAGCAGCTCGATCACGATGTTGCCGTCCTTGGTCTCAAGGATCAGCGTATTCTCGGGGGCGGTGGCGCTCATGCTGCGTCTCTCCGATGGAAGCTTAAGGGGCGCGCGACGTCAGCGGACGTCGGCGGCGACGCGCATGGTGCGGATGCGGTCGGGTGGGTTGGGCACCTGGCCGGACTGGCCGACGCCGCGCTTGATCTTGTCCACGGCATCCATGCCCGCCACGACGCGGCCCCAGATGGTGTACTGGCCATCGAGGAAGGAGCCGGGCGCGAACATGATGAAGAACTGGCTGTTCGCGCTGTTCGGCGCCTGGCTGCGCGCCATGCCGCAGGTGCCCCGCAGGAAGCGGGCGCGGCTGGGCGGGCTGAATTCGGCCGCCAGGTCCGGCAGCGGGCTGCCGCCGGTGCCGGTGCCGGTGGGGTCGCCGCCCTGGGCCATGAAGCCTTCGATCACGCGGTGGAAGGGCGTGTTGTCGTAGAAGTTGCGGCGGGCCAGCGTCTTGATGCGCTCGACATGGCGGGGCGCCAGTTCGGGCTGCAGCTGGATGGTCACGCGGCCATCCTTCAGCTCCATGAACAGCGTGTTCTCGGGGTCCGTGGCGGCAGGGGCACCCTGGGCAGAGGCACCGCGCGGCAGGATCAGCGTGGGCGCGGCGACGAGGCCGGCGGCGGCGATCAGCGCCTGGCGGCGGGTGGTCGGGACGGTCATTCGGCGGCTTCCTTGCGGCTGCGCACGCGCACCAGCGTGCGGTCGAGGGTCAGCGGCGGGACGAAGGAGGAGACATCGCCCCCCAGCGTCGCGACTTCCTTCACGAAGCGGGAGGAGATGAACTGGTTCGTTTCGCTGGCCATCAGGAACACGGTCTCAACGTCCGGGGCGAGCCGGTGGTTCATTCCCGCCATCTGGAATTCATAGTCGAAGTCGGACACCGCGCGCAGTCCCCGGATGATCATCCGCGCGCCATATTGCCGGGCGAATTCCACCAGCAGGCCCGTGAAGGGCACGACCTGGATCTCCGACCCCGCCTGCGCGGCGATCTTGTCGGTTTCCGCCTTCACCAGTTCCACCCGTTCATCGAGCGGAAACAGCGGGCCCTTGCCGGCATTGATGGCGACGCCGACCACCAGCCGATCGACCAGCCTGGCGGCGCGGGCGATGACGTCGAGATGCCCGTTGGTGACGGGGTCGAAGGTGCCGGGATAGATCCCGACGCGAAGCTCAGGCATCGGCGGTTCCTTCACCGGGCGTCGCATCCCCGGTCGTCGCTTCGGTGGCGCTGTCATCCCCCGGCTCGGAGCCCGGCGTTTCCATGACCGGGAAGCAGGAGGTGACGCGCTCATTCTCGTTCAGGCGCAGCAGCGTGACGCCCATGGCGGACCGGCCCGTGACGCGCACCTGGTCGGCCGGCAGGCGGATGAGGCGGCCGCCATTCGTCACCAGCATGGCGCCATCGCCAGGCCGCACGGCGAAGGTCGCCACCACTTCGCGCCCCGTGCGGGCGGAGAGCGTGATGTTCGTGATCCCCTGCCCGCCCCGGCCCGTGACGCGGTATTCGTAGGCCGAGCTGCGCTTGCCGAAGCCGCGGTCGGTAACGACCAGCAGGATCTGCTCCAGCCCCTCCATCTCCTGCAACCTGGCATCGGAGACGTCGTGCGACGCGGCGGGGGCTTCCTCACCCTCCTCCGCGGTGGCGGGGGCCTCCGCATCGGCGGAAACCTCCTCACCTGCCGCGCGGCGCTTCTGGGCGCTGTAGCGGAGATAGGCGGTGCGATCGTCCTGGTCGGCCTCCACATGCGTCAGCACGGCGAGCGAGATGACGCTGTCATCGCCCAGCAGGCGGATGCCGCGCACGCCCGAACTGTCGCGGCCCGCGAAGACGCGCAGCTGTTCGGCCTCCGCCTGGAAGCGGATGCAGCGGCCGTTGCGGGTGGCCAGCATCACGTCATCGCCTTCCCGGCAGGTGGCGACGCCGATCAGGCTGTCACCCTCCTCCAGCTTCATGGCGATGAGGCCCATGGCGCGGACATTCTTGAAGTCCGAGAGCTTGTTGCGCCGGACATTGCCCTGCTTGGTCGCGAAGACGAGGTGCAGGTTCTCCCACAGCCCCTCATCCTGCGGCAGCGGCAGCACGGCGGTGACCTGTTCGCCGTCCTGCAATTGCAGGACCTGGCGCAGGCTGCGTCCCTTGCCGGTCGCGCCGCCTTCGGGCAGCTGCCAGATCTTCTCCCGGAAGGCGATGCCGCGGCTGGTGAAGAACAGCACCCATTGGTGGGTGTGCGCGACGAAGCTGCGGACGACGATGTCGTCCTCCCGCGTCGCCGCGCCGCTGCGGCCGCGGCCGCCGCGATTCTGGCTGCGGAACACGTCGAGGCCCGTGCGCTTGACGTAGCCGTCGCGCGTCAGCGTGACCACCATCGTGCCCGGCTCGATCAGGCTTTCGTCGTCCTGCTCGGCATAGCCATCGACGATTTCCGTCATGCGCGGCGTGGCGATCTGGGCGCGCACCGCGGCCAGTTCCTGCACCATCACTTCGCGGCGGATGATGGCGGAGCCGAGGATTTCCAGCAGCCCGCGGATCGTGGCGCCGACCTCGCTGAGCTCCGCGTTGATCTTCTCCCGCTCCAGCCCCGTCAGGCGTTGCAGGCGCAGCGCCAGGATGCCGTTGGCCTGTTCCTCCGTCAGGCGAACCGTGCCTTCGGGGGAGATGACGTTGCGGTAGTCATCGACCAGTTCCAGCAGCACGCCGACATCGCCGGCGGGCCAGTCCCGCTCCATCAGCGAGGCGCGCGCGGCGGCGGCATCCGCGCTGGCGCGGATCACGGCGATGACCTCATCGATATTGGCCACCGCGATGGCCAGGCCGATCAGCTGGTGGCCGCGGTCGCGCGCCTTGTTCAGGCGGAAGCGGGACCGCCGCTGCAACACCTCGTCACGGAAGCGGATGAAGGCGCGGATGGCATCCAGCAGCCCCATCTGGCGCGGGCGGCCTTCGTCCAGCGCCACGAAGTTCACGCCGAAGGAGGTCTGGAGCTGGGTGAAGCGGTAGAGCTGGTTCAGCACCACCTCCGGCGTCGCGTCCTTCTTCAGCTCCACCACGACGCGCAGGCCATCGCGGTCGCTTTCGTCGCGCAAATCGCTGATGCCCTCGATCGCCTTGGCGCGGACCAGTTCCGCGATCTTCTCGATCAGGGTGGATTTGTTGACCTGGTAGGGGATCTCCGTGACGACGATCATGGACCGGCCGCCGCGCATCTCCTCGATCGTCGCGCGGGCGCGCAGCGGGATGGACCCGCGCCCGGTCTCGAAGGCCGAACGGATGCCGGCGCGGCCGAGGATCAACCCGCCGGTCGGGAAGTCCGGCCCCGGCATGATCTTCATGACCTCATCCAGCGTCGTATCCGGCTCCCGCATCATGAGCAGGGTGGCGTCGATGACTTCGCCGGCGTTGTGCGTCGGGATGTTGGTCGCCATCCCAACGGCGATGCCGCCGGCGCCATTCACCAGCAGGTTCGGGAAGGCGGCAGGCAGGACCTTCGGTTCCTGCGCCGATTCGTCGTAGTTGGACTGGAAATCGACGGTATCCTCGTCGATCCCCTCCAGCAGCGCGGCGGAGGCACGGGCGAGGCGCACTTCGGTGTAGCGCATGGCCGCCGGCGGATCGCCGTCCATGCTGCCGAAATTGCCCTGGCCGTCGATCAGCGGCACCCGCATCGAGAAGGGCTGCGCCATGCGCACCAGCGCATCATAGATCGAAGCATCGCCATGCGGGTGATACTTGCCCATGACGTCGCCGACCACGCGCGCCGATTTCCGGTGCGGCTTGTCATGCGTATAGCCGGCTTCATGCATGGCGAAGAGGATTCGCCGATGCACCGGCTTCAGCCCGTCCCGCGCATCCGGCAGGGCGCGGGAGACGATCACGGACATCGCATAGTCGAGATACGAGCGGCGCATCTCGTCTTCGAGGCCGACGGGGGCGATGTCGCTCTTCGGCTCGTCAGGCGGTGTCGGCTTGTCGCTCAACGTGGCATCCTTGTGGCGGTCCCGCCCCCCCTGGGTGAGGGAGAGGCCGGGCTGCGTTCGGTGGTCCGTGGAGGGGCTTAGGCGCTTCCCGGGCATCCGGGAAGGTGGCCACGGCGGGAGGCCCCTGGCAGGGCTTCCCGCGGCACGCCCCGGACGCGCGCAAGCCCTAGCACGACCAGCGTTTTTGCGCCAATTGCCCCGCCCACAGCCACCCGCCCCGGATCAGCCCCTCGACAGCCCCGAATCAGGCCGGAGTCGCCCGGCCCGCCGGAGGCGGGCGTCCCCTGCCCGGCCCGCCGGAGGCGGGCGCCGCCTGCCCGGCCCGCCGCCAGGCGGGCGCCCCCTGCCCGGCCCGGCCGGCTCAGCCTTCCTCCACCCAGCCCCCGCCCGGCACCCGGCGGCGGATCACCCGGCCTTCCTCCGCCAGGGCGTGCAGGTGCAGCCAGCCATTCTCCACCAGGTCGCGCACGCCCTGGTGCTTCGCCATCACCGCCTCCATCGCCGCTTCCGGCGCGGCGATGAAGACGGACAGGCGCAGCGGTTCGTGCACGAACCGCGCCCCGTCATGCACGGATTGCCAGGGCAGGCCGGCGCGCAGGTCGCCCGCATTGCCTTCCAGCACGCCCAACTGCCCGATGACGTTGTGCAGCACCTTGTTGCCGCTGCCGAAGGCTTCGTTGTTCACGGTGGAGCCGAAATACTGGAGGTTGATCCAGGAGGCGACGACCAGCGGCGCCGTCATGATCAACTCCAGCACGCCCCCGCTTGCGTCCTGCGCCGCGTCGTAGTCATGCAGGAAGGCGCGGCCGCCGAGGGCCAGGCCGCGCGTCACGCTCCGGGGCGCGGCGATGAAGGCGGCGTTGCCGGCCAGGCCCCATTCGGGCCGGACCTCCGACCAGTCCCGGCTGCGGGCGGTGATCCGCGCATCGAGGTCCAGCGTCCCTTCAAGGCCGAGCAGCGTGGCGCGTTCCATCCGGGCCAGGGCACCGGCGCGGTCCAACGCGTCCCGCAGCCGCGCCAGGTCGTCGGCGTGGCTGGCCGGCACCGATTCCGCGCCGAACAGCGCCACGGCATCGGTCGTCGTGTCATGCAGAGCGGGCAGGAACCAGGTGTCGTCGGGGATCTGGATGCCCTTGCCGGCCAGGCCGCTGCGCACCGCCGGGTCGTTCAGGATGGCGGCGGCGATGCGGGCATTCGCCTCCCCGGTCTGGCCGCCGCAGGCACCGCAATCCAGGCCGGCGGCATGCGGGTTGTTGACCGTGGTGCTGCCATGGCCGGCCAGCAGGACCAGGCGGGCGAAGGTCGTGCCGGCAAGCGACATCCCGTTCAGCACGGCCTCCGCCATCGCCAGGCGCTGGGCGTCGTCGAAGCCGGTCAGGCGGCCGGCTTCCTCCTTCGCCTCGATCCGCGGGCCGAGCCGCGCGGCGGTCGCGGCATCCAGCGCCGCATCCCGGGGATGCGCCACGGTGCGCGTCAGGCCGAGGCTGTCGGAGGCGATCTTGGCGCCGAAGAACAGGCCGGCCGTCTCCACATGGGTGAAGGAGGAGACGGCGGAGCGCCGGAAGGCCTTCCAGGCACGCTCCGCCCGCTGCCGCAGGCGCCGCAGCGCGTGCAGGCCCGTCTCCTCCGCCGGGGTCGCGCCCTGCACGGCTTCGCACACCGTGAAGGCAGGCTTCAGCAGCACGGGGCAATGCGCGGCACCGCGGCTGCGGCCGAAGGGGACGTATTCGATGGGGAAGCCGAAGAAGCCGGCGAAGCCGATCGTCTCCGCGCCCGGCATCGCGGTTTCCAGCGCGCGGCGGAAGACCTCCGACCGCACATCGATGCAGAAGGCGGCCTGGATCGCGGGGCGGGCGGGCAGGCGCAGCGGTGCCGCCGCCGCGTGGCCGCGCAGCCGCGCCGCCAGCCGGCGCCTGGCCGCTTCCTCATAGGCCTGGTGGAGCAGCAGGTCGGTGGCGAGTTCGGCATCCAGCCCCAACTGCCCGTCCCGCGGCGCGGAGGCGGCGGCGGCGATGGCGTGGGTCCAGGCGCGCCGGAACCGGCCATCCTGCGACCGCGCCTGGAACAGCCCCCAGCCCCAGGCGATCCGGATGGCGAGCAGCCCGACCAGCGCGCCGTCATCCCGGCCCTGCTGCGCCGCGACCCAGCCGAGGTGCCGCGCATAGGCGGCCCAGCCACGGATATCGAACAGCGCGCGATGCAGATAATCCGCCCGCGCCCGCTCCGGGATGCGCAGCCCGGCCAGCACGGCGCCGATCGCCTCCACCGGGTCGCATGGCAGCGTGAGGACAGCGCCCCTGAAACCGGGGATGCCCATCGCTTCCGGGTTGCGGTCATGCCGCGCCGTCGCCCGCCAGGCGGCGTAGGGGGACAGGTGCCGGATGGGCAGGCGCCAGCTGGCCTGGCCCTCATCGAAATAGGCGCCGCACCAGCGGGAGATCTCATCGACCATGAACCGCGTGCGCGATGCCTCCCGATCCCCGCCGGAGAGGCTGTCCAGCACCTCCGCCACCGTGGCGATGGCGGCGGGGTGCTGGGCGCCGGGCAGGGTCTGGTCCCAGTTGCGTTCCTGCTGCGCCGCGGCGCGGAGCGAGGCGACATCGCCGGGCGCGCCGGGAATGGCGGGGGACGCGGCCAGCGCCGCTTCCAGCGCCGCATCGTCGATCGTGCCCTGCGCCAGCGCATCCCGGTAGAAATCGCGCGGCATCAGCATGTCCACCCGCGCGACGCGGCGCATGGTGGCGCAGGTATCGGCGAAGCCCTGCCCGGTGAAGCCCAGGAAGGGGTTCACCGCGACGAAGCCCCGCAGCGGCCAGAGCGGCGCGATGCGCGCGCAGGCCTCATGGATCGCGGATTCGAGGGCCATGCGGTCGCCCGCCAGCGTGGCGGCGGAGGGCGCGATGGCGATGGGGTTCTGGATGGTCATGTCATCGATTCCCGTCACGGCCGCGCCGGCCACAGCCGAAGCACGAGCCGGTTGGCGAGGGTGTTGAGGTAGAGGCCGCTGGAAAGGTGGACATGCGCGGCCAGCCAGAAGCGCTGGCCCGCCTGGCCCCGCCCCGAGGCCGCCATGGCGGATTGGAAAAGCATGACCCCGGCGAAGCTGGCGACAACGAGCACCAGCAGCACCGCGTCGAAAGGCCCCCGCAGCGCCGGCGCCGGCGGCAGGCTCGCGCCGAAGAGATGCTGCGCGGCGCCCTGCAGCACGAACCAACCGACAGCGACCAGCGCGGCCAGCCCGGCCACGCGCCCGGCCAGGGCTGGGGCGGAGACACCCTCGAAGGCCTGGGCGCCGAGATGGACGAGGCCCATCACCAGCACCGCGCCCAGCACGAAGGCCGCGGGGTGGGAGACGGGATCCCAGCCACCAAGCGACGCCACCACGCCGAAGCCCGCCAGCGCCGCCGCCAGAGCAAGGCCGACGCGCGCGGGATGCGGCGCGCCCTGCGGCACCCAGGCCGCGCGCGCCTGGTCCACCACGCTGCCCGAACCCAGGAAGGCGTGCGCCTTGTAGAGCGAATGGGCCAGCAGGTGCAGCGCCGCCGCGGCGAAGGCGCCAAGGCCGCATTGCAGCATCATGAAGCCCATCTGCGCGACCGTGCTGTAGGCCAGCTGCGCCTTCACCGAGGTCTGCGTCAGCATCACCAGCGACCCGAACAGCGCGGTGGCGCCCCCGACCACGACCAGCATCTCCATCGCCGGCGCCGAGAGCACGACGAGGTCCGCCATGCGCAGCACCAGGAAGCCGCCGGCATTGATGATGCCGGCATGGAGCAGGGCGGAGACGGGGGTGGGCGTCTCCATCACCTCCACCAGCCAGCCATGCACCGGCAACTGCGCGGATTTCAGCAGCGCGGCCGCCACCATCAGCAGCCCCGCCAGGATGGTGGGCATGTCGGCCTGCGCATGTCCCTTCGCCGCGGCGAAGAGGGGCGCGAATTCCAGCGTGCCGAAGGCGCCCAGCAGCAGGCAGGCGGCCATCAGCAGGCAGAGGTCGCCGACGCGGCTGGCGATGAACTTCTTCTTGGCCGCCAACTCCGCCCCCAGCCGGTGCGGGTAGAACAGCAGCAGCCGGTTCAGGCCGATGGAGGTCGCGACCCAGGCCAGGAAGAACAGCGCCAGATTGCCCGCGATGGTCAGCAGCAGCACGGCGGCCAAGGTCAGCGACATCCAGCGCAGGAACCGCCCCTGCCCCGGATCCCCCGCCAGGTAGTTTTTCGAGTACCGCAGCACCACCGTCCCGATGAAGGCCACCAGCAGGAACACCGCGGCCGACAGCCCATCGACATGCAGGCCGAGCCCGATTCCCGCCGCGCCGAGCGTCGGCGTCGTGATCCGTCCGCCGATCGCGACCGCCAGCGCCGTGACCGCCGCGATGGCGAGGGCAAAGAGCGCGGCGGCGATGGACAGCGTGACCATGCGTCGCGGCGCCTCATCGGGACGCGGCAGGCAGGCCACCAGGGCGGGCACCAGGGGCGCGAGCAGGATCAGCCAGGCGGACAAGGGAAGAAGCCTCCGTGGTGGGGAGGCGCGGATGTAGCTTCGGTAATCAATTCCGAAAAATTCAAAGATTGAAACGGATCGTTCTATCAGACAGAAAGAACGGCATGGCCGCGCTGAACTACCACCACCTCCGCTACTTTCACGCCGTGGCGCGGGAGGGATCGCTGACGCGCGCGGCGCAGCTGCTGAACGTCTCCCCATCCGCCCTGTCGGTGCAGGTGGCGGCGCTGGAGGCGCAGCTGGGGCAGAAGCTGTTCGAACGCCGCGGGCGCGGGCTGCTGCTGACCGAAGCCGGTCGCATCGCGCTGGCCCATGCGGAGACGGTGTTCCGGTCTGGCGAGGAATTGCTGGACACGCTGAAGGGCCTGGCGCCCGGGCGGCGGCAGGTGTTGCGCGTCGGCGCCGTCGCGACCCTTTCGCGCAACTTCCAGCTCGGACTGCTGCGGCCGCTGCTGGGGCGTGAGGAGGTGGGGCTGGAGATCCGGTCCGGCGGCTTCGAGGATCTGCTGGGCCAGCTGGAGGCCCATGCGCTGGACCTGGTGCTGGCCAACCAGCCCGCGACGATCGGGGCGGACAGCGAATGGCAGAACACGCTGGTGGCCGACCAGCCGGTGAGCCTGGTGGGCCGCAGGCGCGCCGCGCCCCTGCGCTTCCCCGAGGACATGGCGACGGAAGCCCTGGTGCTGCCAGGCCGCGGCAGCACGCTGCGCGCCGGCTTCGACCGCCTGATGGATGAGGCCGGCATGACCCCCCGCCTGCTGGCGGAGGTGGATGACATGGCCATGCTGCGCCTGCTGGCGCGCGAATCAGGCGCGGTGACGCTGGTGCCGCCGGTGGTGGTGGTGGATGAGCTGGAGGCCGGCGTGCTGGTGGAACATTGCCGCCTGCCCGCGCTGCATGAGGCCTTCTACGCCATCACGCGCCGCCGGCGCTTCCCGAACCCGCTGTTGAAGCTGGTGGTTGGGGGGTAGGCACGCACCCGGAGGGATTCGAACCCCCGACCAACGGAGTAGAAATCCGATGCTCTATCCAGCTGAGCTACGGGTGCAAAACGCTCAGTGGCTCCAGTTCTCGGTGCGGCCGAAGCGGAAATTGTCGGCATAGGCCTTGGGCTTGATGTCTGCCTTCACCAGCGGGGTCGCTTCGACGTCATAGGAAATGCCGCGGGCCTGGGCATAGGCGATGGCGGCTTCCTGGCTTGGGAAGCGCAGGTTGACCTGGGCGTTGGTGTCGCCCGAGCCGGACCAGCCCATCAGCGGGTCGATCCGCTTCGGGCCGAGCGGCGCGAAGGCCAGGACCCAATCGGCGGTGCGGGCGCGGCCGGACTGCATGGCGGATTTCGGCTGGCGATAGATGCGGGCGGTCTGGCTTTCGCGCGACATGCGGCGACGCTCTTCCTCGGTATGGTACTCGGGCCCCCAGGATACACCCGGCGGGGCCTGCGGGAAAGCGGCGGCATCGGGGCGGCGATGGGCGCCAACCCCATGCGGAACCGACACAGCCGTGAGGACAGCCCTGCTGGACCGCCGGCCGATAGCGCCCGCGCCCCCCGGTCGGCGGCGACGCGGGGCATCCTGCCCGCCCCCTGCCTCCAAAGGCGCTCGGTTCCATCGGTCCGTCAGCCGGGTAGGCCGCTTTTCCCGTTCAATGGGGGCCGCCCCGTCCGGAACGCGGAGTTGGTGCCGCTGCTCATTGAATCAGATCGAGGAGCTCGTCTGGCACGGTGACGCCATACCGCGCCGCGCCGCGCAGCAGATGCTCGCGGAAATACGGGTTGTGGGTCCATTGTGCCTCGGCGCGGAACAGCGCCGGATACCGGCCAGGGTGCTTGCGAAGCAACAGCGCGTCCTTCTCGAAGAAGCGGCTGCGTGCCTGCAGGCTTTCACGCTCCTCCGTGCGACGGTGCGGTGGGTGAAACACCCAGGCTTCACGTGAGAAATTGACCTTACCAATGGCCTGCAACCGCCAGCCGAGGTCAGTGTCCTCGCGGAAATGCGGTTCCTCGAAGTCGCCATCGAAGCCGCCCAGGCGGTGGAAGGCGTTGGCCTGGACAAAGAGATTGGCCGTCATGAAACCAATGCCTTCAAATCCATCATTCGTTACCGAGCGCCACTCCGGGTCGCCTACCTTGTCTGATAGGATCAGCCCCTCCAGGCCGACGACGCCAGGCTCGTCGAAAGCGGGTCGTGCCGCCTCCAGCCAGCCGGGATGCGGCTCGCAGTCATCGTCGGTGAAGGCGATCACGGCGCCGGCAGCGAGGTCGGCGCCGAGGTTGCGTGCAATGACGGCGCTGCGCGTGTCCGTCCGCACATAGCGCAACGGGAAGCCGTGCTTCCAGGCGGCGCCGCACCAGGCCTCCGGGCTCTGGTCCACCACCAGGACCTCGAAGTCGCGGCAGCGCTGCTGCTCCAGATGCGCGACCAGGCGGTCGAGATGTGCCGGGCGGCAATAGGTCGGCACCACCACGCTGAAGAACGGCGCGGGTCCCCGCCTGGCGGCGCGCGATGCGAGCAGCCGCCCGGTGGCAGGCGAGATCCGGTCCCATCCGAATTGCCGTTCCACGGCACGCCGCGCCGCGGCCGCCATGTCCAGCCGCAGCGGCGCATCGGCGACCAAACTCCGCACCGCTTCGCCAAAGCTCGGCGCATCGGCGATGCGCATGGCCCCGGCGGCGCCACCCAGCCCCCGCGCGCCGGTCGGCGTGGTCACCACCGGCAATCCTGCGGCGAAATAGTCCAGCATCTTCACGTTGGTGCCCGAACCCGCAAACATCGGGTTCACGGCGATGTCGGCGGCGCGGAGCCAATCGGCCTTCGCCGACTCCTCGATCGCGCCGGTGACCCTGACGTTCGCGGCCAGCGCCCGGCCGGCCAGGCTCTGGCCGACGGCGCCGGCAATCACGAAGCGCGTGTCCGGCAGCGCGGGCGCCAGGCGGTCGGCAATGAAGCGCGCCGCATCGCCATTGGGGCCATAATCGCTGCCGATGAAGAAGGCGAGCGGCGACGCATCGAGCCCCAGCCGGCCGCGAACCTCCTCGCGCTCCTTCGCGGCGGCGGGCGACAGCGCGGCGGCGAAGGCGCCGTTCGGCACGATGCGGATCTTCGTGCCATCAATGCCATAAAGGCGGATAAAGCCGTCCACATCCTCGGCGGAGCACGCCAGGATGAGGTCCGCCGCACGGCAGAGCTCCAGTTCGAGTCGCACTACGTCGCGCGCCAGCGCCGTTCCCCGCGCGCCATCGTCGAGCAGGCCGAGGCGCAGCAGCCCCTCGACGTTGTGCGCATCGTAGACCAGCAGCTGGTCGGGGCGCATCACGGGTGCCACCAACGGCCAACACCAGGGATGCGAGAAGATGACCACATCCGCCACCTCGGCGGCAGCACGAGCCGCGGCGACGTAGCCGGGTGAAAGCGCTGCCAGGCGATGAAAGGTGACATCGATGACGGTGCCGCCGTTGATATGGGCTGCCTCGCGCTCGACCGCGTCGAAATGGGCTGGCGTGAGTGGTACCAGATGCTCCTGCAGCGTCGCCGTCAGCATCTGCTTCCGCTCCGACTGACCGCGCCAATCCCAGGTGCCGACATAAGCCGTCGCGCTGCCGAGTTGCCCGAACAGGCCGAGCAGGCGCTGCCGGCTGCCGCCGGTTGGCGGATCGATCACCTGCATGTCGAGCACGGCAAAGCGGAGCTGACGGCCGGTTTCCGGAGTCATGCGAATCGAGGTTTCCAGAGGGCGTGGCGAAGAGGACCCGGTCATGGCGCGAACCGCACGAAGCCGGGTGAGAGTGCAAGGGCCAGGGTACGTCCAACATCATGCCAGGTGATCGCATGGCCATGCTGCCGTCCCGCCTCACCCAGGCGCGAGGCAAGAGCCGGATCGGCCGCCAGACAGTTGATGGCCGCGGCGAGCGATGCCGGATCGGGCAGCGCCACCAGCCCCGAGTTTCCTTCACGGACAAGCCGTGCCGGCTCACCGCTGTCAACGCATGTGATCACCGGCCGGGCGCAGGCGAAGGCCTCCAGCGTGACCAGCCCGAGATCCTCACGCACAGGGACGAACAGCACGGCGAGCGATTCCGAGTAGATCCTCGCCAGTTCCGAATCCTCCACCCTGCCGAGGAACCGGATGCGGGAATCGCCCGCGGCAAGCGCGCGCAGCGGCGCCTCATCCTCGCCGGTGCCCGCGATCAACAGCTCGATGTCGCCTGGCACATGGGCCATCGCCCTGATCGCGAGTTCGATGCGCTTCCATCGGTGCAGCCGCCCCGCGACCAGCACACGCCGCTGCACGGCCCTGCCGGGGGCCAGCCCTGCGAGGGTGGAAGGATGGCGCACCACTACGGCATCCAGGCCAAGCGAGGATAGCAGGCGCAGCCGCACTTCCTCACCAATCGCCAGGAGCTGGCGCACCCGCGGCGGCCGCAGCGCAAGCCGATCCATGCGATGCACCGCATCGCGCTGCGCCAGATCCTCCGCTGTGGGATGTGGCCGCTCGATCGCAAACATGTCGTAGAACACGCGCATGGTATGCATGAGGTAGCAGACGTGGTTCGGATGGCGCGCGACGTAGGACGGCGCCTTCGTGGACACCACGCCATCGAAGCGCCCAAGGTCGAGATCCCAGAATCGCAGGTAAGTACGCCGGACACCCTCGAAGTCGCCTTCACTGGACGCAACCGATACGATCTCCGCATCAAGACCATGATCGCAGAGCGCGGCGGCGAGGCCCGAGAAGAGGCGCTCTGCCCCGCCTACCTCGCCGGCCTGCGGGGTCACGGCGAGGACCGCCACTTTTGGGCGTCTCATATAGACTGCATGGGGGCGCCACCTTCGCGCGCCTCATGGGGGCTCATCAGGGAACCGCTTCGCTTGTTTGCCGCCGGAGCAGCGGAGGATGCCCGCAACTCTTGCCATCGCGGCGCAGGCCGCCTGGGATCCGTGGCAGGCTGCGGCTGCCATGCTTGCGCCCCGGGCATCAGGCTGCCCTCCGGGCCAGACGCATTCCGTGCCCAGCCTCCTCCCAGGACAGGCGGTGAGCAGCGGCAAGCCGGCGGAGCAGGACGTCCGAGGCCGCCGTGACCGGCGTGGCCGCGGTCGCCACTCCCGCCGCATCGCTGGCAGCTGGCAGCATGACGAAGCCTCCCGGCGCCAGCGACGCCGGGGTGTTGGCCATCAGCGCGTCAAGCGTTGCGAGCGTCGCGCCGGGCAGGATGAGAAGCGCGCCGGCTGCTTGACCCTCCTGGGCGAGTTCAAGCCCTGCTGCGGAGAGCACGGCGCGCTGTTCGGCCGAGGCGCCGGGCGCCGTGACAGGGCCGGGGGCGCCGCGGAGCAACGCGAGCGCTGACGCATCAGGAAGCGTCGATTCAGCAGCCGCTTCGGCCAGCATACGCGCCAGAGCCAGGCTCGGTTGCCCGCCGTCGAGCGCGGTCAGCCGCGATACGACGACGCGCTGCAACTCCGTCTGCTGGAGAACGAACGATGTGAACCGCTGCGTCTGCTCCGCGACGGCGGCCTGGCGGGTCGCCGCCAGCGCCTCGTCGATCCGGGCGAGGCGAGGCGCGGCCCGCAACAACAGCCGCAGACCCCGGGCCACACGGCGCAGCGTGCTGAGCCGGGCCGTGACGCCTGACTCGCGGAGCAGGCGGCGCACACGGTCAAGGAAGGCCTGCCACCGAACTCCAGCGATCCTGACACCCCGCGCCCTGACCTCCGGCAACGCAAGCATCCGCTCGAGCATCACCGCACGCGTCATGCGGCCGCGAACTTGCCAGACCGCCAGTTCGCGCTCCGCCGGTGTGGGTGAGCGGCCAAGCGTCGCGCGGAAGGCTGCCTCCAGGAAGCCATCCTCCGACATCCCGGCGAACGCCGACATCCGCTTCGGCAGCACATCGGGCGCGAGCGAATTCGCAGCGACGGCCTGTCGCTGGGCCGCGATCTCGGCGCGCATCCGCTCCATGATCGCGTCAAGCTCTGCGCCGCTCGATGGCGGTTGAACGGTTGTACGATCCAGCATGCCGATCCGATCGAAACGCCCTACGAGAAACGGTAGCGCTGGCAGGAAAGGGCGCCGCGAGATCGGCGCATAGGCGCGTATCGCGCCGGGCCAGGGCCTTGACGGGTTGCGCCGCCTGCAAGGGACAGCACGCCAGCGCCGACGCCCTGAGCGCAGATCCTCTGGATGCGGTCACCGGCAGGGCCTTCCACGCCGTGGAAGGGGCCGGTCTTCGACTTCGCCCGTGGCCGCGCTGCTGGCGCAGTGCCGGGCAGCGTGGGGTGCACGCCTTGAATGTGCATCGTCACACCGCTGCGGACCGGCCGAGAAGGCTTGCGTAGTCTGGCGTGGGAAAGGCTATCGGCGCCGGGCGTTGTCGTTCCTGCCGCAATCGTCGCAGCACGGCAGCCAGGGCGGCCTCGTCAGGGTCGGCCCACCGCATCCCGGGAAAATGGTAGGTGGCCTGCTGATCCTCTGCCGGAACCAGCCGGTACGGCAGGGCGTGGCAACCAAGCCCGGTCATGAAATCCATGTTGCCGGACCAACCGGTCGCCACGACCGGCCGACCAAGCGCCATGGCCTCGGCGATGGACAGCCCATAGCCCTCAGCCCGGTGGGGCGAAACCAGGACATCCGCCGCCGCCATGAGCGCCCAGCGGTCGCGCTCCGGCAGCACGGTGTCGAGAATGCGGATGTTGGGCCCCTGCGCGGCGGCAGCGACCTCAGCCCAGGCGGCGCCGGCGTCGCGGGTGCCGTGCGTCTTGAGCACCAGGATGCAGTCCCGCCGATCGCCGAAGGCCTCGCGGTGCGCCCGAATCGCTGCAAGCGGATTCTTGCGGGCGAGTGACGACCCCGCGTCGAACATCGCAAGGGTCACGAAGGCGTCCACCGGCAAGCCGAACGCATCCCTGCCAAGTGGTGCCGGGTCTGGCACCGGCATTGGATGCGGCACGACACGCACTGGCCTTGTGCCGGCGCGACGGACCGCATCTGCCACGAAACGGCTCGGGACCCAGATCTCATGCGCGGCGCCGAATCCGCGCTGCCAATCCGGCGGCAGATCCGGCAGTTCCCAGGCCCAATAGCCGACGATGCGCTTCGGCCCGACCGCCGCACGACCAAGCGCCGCCAGCGCCCAGGGCAACATGAAGCCGTTGACGTGCAGCACGAGCGTTCCCGGACCGGGCACAACGCGCCGCAGCGGCTCTGGCTGGGCACCCTGCCCCAGCGCGCCGGTCAGATCGGCCATGGCGGCCTGGAGCCCCTGCTCACGCATGCCGTGCAGCATGCGCCGCGCACCCTCGCCGAGCCCGGTTGGCGCCGAAAAGAATCCCCCGACCGTCACGGGGCCAGTGGGTTCCGGCCGCTTGGCAGGCCCGGGCGCCACGAGCACCATGCCGCCGAACAGGAGGCCGCGCCGCATCTCACGAGGCAGTCGCCGCCATGCGGCGCGTAGCACCATCTTGCCGAAGCGCACCCCGTCACCCGCACATCGAAAGGTTGCTGGGCGCGAAGGCGGGGCGGCGGCGCTGGCGGTCAGCGCTGGGATCGCAGAACAATTGACGCCAGCGGAGCGCCCGAAGTGACCATGGTCGACCGAACCAACGCATCAATGTCCCGCGCCAACATTTAAAGTGAACGCCACCAGAATAATTCCGAAGAATCAATCCGGTCGATCCATATTCTTCATTATTGTTGTTGATTTATATGGCGCCCGCGGCGTCATGTCATGTGACACAACTCTTCAAAACTCATCGTATTATTCCTCGTGGATATTACGGGTCGCCTTGAGGCCATGCTCCGCAGCATTCATGGCGGCTCCGTCTTTGGCGGACGCGCCGTTGATGCCGGCTCGCGCTGGTCTTGCCGACAGAGCGCAAGCAGCGCGCCGCCGCAGCCGAGATCGCCAAGTGTCCAATGGCACATCCGCGCCGCCTCAGAGCGCCGGAAGCCCAGGTGCTCTGGGGCGAAGGCGCCGACGGTCTGGGCGCCGATGGCTGGGCGGACGCTCTTGGCCTCGATGCGCAGCATTTCGCGCTCGTCGACCACGCTCTCCCCCAGGGCCTCCTTCTTGGCCATCTGGGCCTCCGTGGCGGCCCGCCTGGTGTCGCGCAGGCGTGAGATGGGGATTGGCCCGGTCCCTCGGCCGCCTGGCGGGCCGCACGGGCCTCCTCGCGCCGGTCCGCGATGGCGTCCCAGCCCAGGCGAGCCTGCATGCGGATCCGGGAGGCTTCCTACCGGGCGCGGTCGGGGAGCATGGCGGACCAGTGGCCGAAGGTGGCGGAGCGCTGCCCCGGCTCCCCCTTTGCCCGGTAGCGGAGGATGAAGCTTGACCTTCGCCTTGTGGCGGAGGCCGAAGCCGGTCAGGTCGTCGTCCCAGTGAGTCTTCTTGGGCCTGTTCGGGTCGCGCTCGGCCAGATCCTCGCAGGTCCGCTTGGTGATTCGCATGCCACCGTGCCGTGCCTGGGTACTCACGGGGTACTCAACTGCCGGCAAATCGACTTCGAACGGGGCCTTCCAGCGTCAACGGCCGGCGTCCTGCGCGAAGCAGCGCATGGCTGGAACTGGCTGATTTAAAGGGATTTTCGGAGTGGCCGGCATCGGGGCGGCGGGACTCGAACCCACGACCTCCTGTACCCAAAACAGGCGCGCTACCAGGCTGCGCCACGCCCCGACCGGCGAGGGGTGGCAATCCCACGGAATGGGTGGCGAAGGCAACCTGAGGCTTTTTCCTTCCTTTCCTCTCCCCTTACCCTCCGGTAGCCAGCCCCCCTGCCCCATCATAGAGTTGCCGCCCAAGACACAGGAGGAAGCGGGTGCAACAGCTCAAGGCCAGGCTCGACGCCATCTGCGACGAGCAGCCCTTCAAGACGCGCTACTTCCTGCGCGACCTGGCGACGGGCCAGGAGATCGACCGCGAGGGATCGGTGGAGACGCCATCGGCCAGCGTGCGCAAGATCTCCATCATGATGGCGGCGCTGGCCGCGGTGCAGGCGGGGAAGCTGCGGCTGGACGCGCCGGTGACGCTGGGGGCGCGGCTGCAGAAGGATGTCGCTTCCGGCACCTATCGCTACATGACGCCGGATTGCGTCATCCCCTTCCGCGACGTGCTGGTGAACATGATCATCACCAGCGACAATGTCTGCACCCAGGCGGTGCTGGAACGCCTCGGCCCCGGCGCGATCGACGATTATTGCCAGGCGATCGGCATGGTCGGCACGCGGCATCGCGGGCTGATCCCGCCGCTCGGCATCGGCTGGGACCATCCGGTGGAAGCGACGGCCAGCACCACCCAGGCGGACCAGGTGAACCTGCTGCACGCCATCCTGAAGGGCACCACGGACGAAGCAGCGGCGGCGAAGCTGCATTGTTCGTCGGCGCTGTGCCAACTCGGCCTGCAGATCCTGACCTGGCAGCTGCTGCGCAACCTGATCCCGAACCTGCTGCCCTTCGGCACCAAGGTCGCGCACAAGACCGGCCGCGGCCGGCGCGGCCGCATGGACGCCGGCATCGTCTATGACGGTGACAAGCCGCTGTTCATCCTGGCGGCCGCCACCGACTGGGTGCCGGACACGATGCCGGACGGGATGCCCGGCTTCGCGGCCAGCTTCGCCACCATCGGCCGCGTCGCGCGCGCGGCGTGGGATGGTTTGCGCGGTTAGCGCAGGCTCACATCCTGGGCGCGGGTGCGTTCATCCACCCGCGCCTCATGCGCGATGCCGCGGCGCATCGCCCAGATGTTCTTCTGCAGGTGGGTGCTGATGATGCCGACATCGGCGATCAGCATCCGCGTCGCATCCTGCAGCATCGCCTCCCGCTTCGCATCGTCCAGTTCATTGGCGGCGGCGGCGAGCGCCGCATCGAAGGCCGGGTTGGAATAGCGGCCGCGATTCACGGCGCCGGTGCCGCGCGCCTGGTCGAAGCTGGCGGCGACGCTCCGCAGCCCCGCCATGGGTTCGCCGGTGGAGGAGCCCCAGGAGACGAGGAACGCCGAGTATTCCTGCCGGCTGGCGCGGGCGATGAAGCTGGCATAGGGCGAGACATCGACCTGCGTGCGGATGCCGATGCGCGTCCACATCTGGCTGACGGCCTGCACGATGCGGGCATCATTGGGGTAGCGGTCATTCGGGCCATGCACGGTCAGCCGGAAGCCGTTGGGATAGCCGGCCTCCGCCAGCAGGGACCGCGCCGTATCGGCATCCGCGCGGGGCACGGGAAGGTCCGGCACGAAGCCGATGGCACCGGGCGGCATGACCTGCACCGTGGCCGTCGCAGCCCCTTCCATGACGCGGGAGACGATGGCCGCGCGATCGATCGCGAGCGACAGGGCGCGGCGGACGCGGACATCCTTCAGCGGGTTGCGATCCAGCTGGCGGCCTTCATTGTCCGTGATGAAGGGGGACGGGCCCGTGCGCATGTGGTCCATCGCGAAGTAGATGTAGCGCATGGCATCGATCTCACTCAGCGTGAGGCGATCGTTGCGGCGCAGGCGTTCGATGTCCGGCGTCGGCACCTGGTCGATGAGGTCGACATCGCCGGCGAGGAGGGATGCGGTGCGGCCGGCATCGTTGGTGATGATGCGGTAGTCGATGGTCTGGAAGGCCGGGCGGCGGCCCCAGTATTCATCGTTGCGCGTCAGGTCGGCGCGATCCCCGCTGCGGAAATTCGTCAGGCGAAAGGGGCCGGTGCCGATGGTGGCGCGGCCGGTGTTGAAGGCTTCCGTGGTGACGCCGGTATGCGTCTCCCGGTCCAGCATCGGCACCTGCGCCAGATCCGTCGGCACCAGGGGTGCCGGGCCGTTGGTGCGGAAGCGGATGGTGTGGCTGTCCACGATCTCGACGCCGCGGATGGCCTGGGTGTAGGTGCGGAAGGACCCCGGGCTGTTGATGACCTGCGGGATGCGTTCCAGCGTGAAGGCCACGTCCTCCGCCGTGAAGTCGTTGCCGTTGTGGAAGCGCACGCCGCGGCGGAGCTTGAATTCCCACACATCGGGCGCGACCGTACGCCAGCTTTCCGCCAGCATCGGGATCAGCCGCGCATTCGCATCCGTCTCCAGCAGGTTGTCGAAGATCATGGAGGCGAAGGCGTTGTTGGGCGAGATGTTGTGGAAATGCGGATCGGCGGAGGTGATCTGCGCGCCGACGCCCATGCGCAGCGTCTGCGCCTGCGCCCCCACCGCGCACAGAAGTGCCGCGGCAACCATCCCTGTCTTTTTCATTGCTGCCTCCCCGTTCGTGTTCTTCGTTGTCAGCTCAAGAGGTATGGCGCCCCGCTGCGTTCGCAGATGGCGCGGATATGCTTGTCCAGCGCCTCCGGCACCGGGATACCGTGTTCCAGCCGGCGCACGCGTTCCGCATCTTCCGGATCGCCGGCCACCAGCACGGGGCGGGCGGCGTCGGAGGCTGGCGTCGCGTGCATGACATCGATGACCGCGTCCAGGTCATCCTCGAACTCGCCGGGTTCGCGAAAGGCGGCGGGATCGATCGCCATGAAGAAATGGCCGAGCCTGTCGGGATCCTCGGGCTTCTGGGTGCGGTTGCGGATGGGGGAGAAGGAGGCGCCGACCAGCGTGCCGCCGAGGATGTGGACCATCATCGCCAGCCCATAGCCCTTGTGGCTCGCCATCTCCGGGCTGCCGCCGAGCGGAGAGAGGCCGCCGGCGGGTTCGTCGAAGACCACCTGCATGCCGCGCTTCGGGTCCGCCACCGGCGTGCCATCGGCCTCCAGCACCCACCCCGAAGGCAATTGCTTGTTGTTGAGGTCGTAGACCTTCACCTTGCCCGCCGCGGTCGTGGTGGTCGCCATGTCCAGCACGAAGTCGCGGTTGCGCTTCGCCGGCGCCGCGAAGGCCAGCGGGTTGGTGCCCAGCACGGGCATCGCACCCCGCGTCGGCACCATGGCGACGCCACGCGTGGCGCTGGTGACCATGCCGATGGCGCCGCGCCGCGCGGCGATGCGGGCATAGACGCCGGCCGCGCCGAAATGGTGGGAGTTGCGCACGCAGACGACGCCGACGCCCACCTCCTTCGCCATGTCCACCGCCAGGTTCATGGCGAAGGCGGAGACGGGATGGCCGAGCCCATCGCCGCCATCGACCAGCGCCGTGCAGGCGGTGCGCTTCTCGACGCGCGGCGGGACGGTCAGCTTCACCTTCCCTTCCTGCACGCGTTTCTCATAGGTCATGAGCATGGAGATGCCGTGGCTATCCACGCCCAGCAGGTCGGTTTCCGTCATCGCCTCCACCGTCGTGGCGGCCAAATCGGGGGACATGCCCCAGGCGTCGAGGATGGCGGCGATCTGCGCGCGCACGCGGTCGGCTGCTACCAGCATCGTCACATGCCTTCCCGCACGAAGGTGTTTCTCAGATTGCCGAGGCCGGTGATCTCGATGTCCACGACATCGCCATGCTTCAGATCAGGGCTGACGCCATCGGTGCCCAGCCAGATGACGTCGCCGGGCCAAAGCGTCAGGTACTTCGTCATCACGCTGATGAAATGCGCGGTGCTGAACAGCATGTGGCCGGTGGCGAAGCTGGTACGGATCTCGCCATTCAGGCGGACATTGGTGGTCGCCGCCTCCATGTCGAAATCCGTGTCGATCCAAGGGCCCATGGGCTTGAAGGTGTCGGTATTCTTGCCGCGCCAGAAGGTGCGGTCGTTCTTCTGCCAGGTGCGTTCGGAGACATCATTGCCGATGGTCCAGCCCATGACGCAGGACAGGGCCTCGGCCTCACTCAGGTTCTTGGCCTTCTTCCCGATGACGGCGACGATCTCGCCCTCATAGTGGATCTTCTCCCCGGCATCGGCGGGGATGAAGACATTCTCGTCATGCGCGACCAGGGCGTTGACGGCGCGGTAGCCGATATCCGCCTTGGTCGGGATGTTCGGCGTCTCGCCCCGCTTCTTCGCACCCTCGATCACGTGTTCCACGTAGTTGAGGCCGGCGGCGTAGAAGGTGCGCGGGATCAGCGGAACCTCGATCTTCACCGCCGCCAGGTCATGGCGGCGGCTGGTCGTCTCGTAGCCCGCGAAGGGATCGCCCGCGACTTCCGCGATGCGGTCGCCTTCGAGGATGCCATAGGCCGTGCGGCCTTCGGCCGTGAACTTGATCCAGCGCATCAGGCGGTATCCTCAGGCGGCCAGGGCGCGCTGGATGAAATCGGTCTGGAAGACCTGGTCCGCCATCACCTGGCAGCGCTTCATCAGGCGGTGTTCGTGGGGCAGGTAGTCCGGGATGGCATTGTGCAGCGTGCCGATATTGTCCCAGATCAGCACGTCGCCTTCCGTCCACACATGCGTGTGCAGGAAACGATCCTCCAGCTGATGGGCGAAGAGGATGTCGAGGATGCGGTTGCTCTCGGCCTCATCCAGCTCATTGATCCGCACGGCATAGCCGGGGTTGCAGTAGAGGACCTGGCGGCCGGTGATGGGGTGCGTCAGGAAGATCGGGTGGACGGAAGGTGGGCGCTTGGCGCGCTGCTCCGCGGTCAACGGCGGGCGGATGCTGCCGGGGCGGCTCACCATCTTGTCCCAGAACTTGTTGAAGTCATGCGTGGCCGTCAGGCCGGCCAGCTTCGTCTGGAGCGCGGGGTCCAGCGCGTCGTACGCGGCGTGCATGTTGGCGAACATGGTGTTGCCCAGCGGCGTGCCGTCGCGCTTCGGCACCTTGAAGGCGTTCAGCACATTCACGAAGCCCATCGTGTCCCGGTAGGACATGTCCGTGTGCCAATCCTGCCCGGCATCGTTGATGCCGAGTGCGACGCCGTTCTCCACGATGTTCGACAGGAAGCCGACCTCCGGCACGTCCTTGTCCTGGAACTTGCCGGTGATGGAGGTCTGGATGCTGCCGAAGCGCGCGGAGAAATCGCGCAGCGCGGCGCTTTCCAGGAACTGCCCCGGGAAGCACAGCACGCCATAGCGGCCGAGGGCGCGGAGCACCGCGGCGAACTCCGCATCGCCCATGGGCTTCGAAAGATCGATGCCGGTGATGCTGGCGCCGAGGGTGGAATCATTGGGCGTGACGGTGACCATGGCTCGTTTCCCCTTGCGGCGGCACGGGGCTCGGTGGCCCGGCCGTCTCGTTCAATTATTCCCGTATCCTGGCACTACGCAGCAGTAGGTCGCAATCCCGGGCGAGGCATGGTGTCGCGATCGGAATGCCGGGCGATGAGCGGAAGTTTCCTTATCTGATGGCTACCGCTATCCTGTTTCGTCCTTCCTGACGCATCTCCGCCACGACAGAGCGTGAACATCATGGCAACCCGGAACATCCCGCCCGACCCCGTGCGTGCCCGCATCCTCGAAGCGGCGCAGGAACGGCGCCTGGGGCTGAAGGCGCTGTCGCTGCGGCTCGGCCGGAATCCCAGCTACCTCCAGCAATTCATCGCCCGCGGCACGCCGCGCCGCCTGCCGGAGGATCTGCGCCAGGCGCTGGCGGGGCTGCTCGGCCTGGCGGAAGCGGCGCTGCGGCCGGAGGTCACCCCCCTGGCCGCTCCCCTGGCCGCCCCGCCTGGCCGCCGCCTGCCGCTGTTCCGGGAAGGCGAGGACCGGCTGCTGCCGGGCACGACCCCGGCGCGGCGCCTGGCAGCGGAGGATCTGGCACCGGCGGAGCCGGGCATGGTGGCGGTGATGCTGGCGGAGCCGCGCGGCCTGCTGCAGCCCCGCCATGTGCTGCTCTGCGACCCGACACAACCCGCCCGCGCCGGCGATGTGGTGCTGGTGGTGGAGGGCGGCGCGATCATCGGCCTCGGCCTGTTGCAGCCGGGCGCGGCGGGGCGGATCGCCTGGATCGAGGATGGCGCGGCGCGAGGGGCCGCGCGGGAAACCGCCAGGCCGTGGCGGGTGGTGGCCGCCCGCCTGGCGTGAAGCCCTACGGCGCGGTGCCGAACATCCGGTGCAGCACGCGATCGCCCACGCGGATATCGAGCTTTTCCGTGATGCCGGCCTGCAATTCCAGCGTCGCGCGCACGGGGCCGCGGCTGTCGATCGGCGTCAGGCTGAGGGGCACGGTGCGCTCCGCGATCCGGTGGATGCGGCCATCGGCGGCGATGAACAGCATATCGAGCGAGGTGATGGTGTTGCGCATCCACATGGAGCTTTCGCGCGGGCTGCCCCAGTCGAAGATCATGCCCTCATTCGCGCCGACGGAGGGGCGGAACATCAGGCCGATCATCTGGTGGTCGGGGCTGATGGCCATTTCCACGTCGAAATCGTGCCGGCGGCCTTCGCGGCCGACGATCACCAGGCGCTCCGTCGGCAGCTTCGGCTGCGGGCGGTCCACGCCGGGCTGCGCCTGCGCGGCCAGGGGGGCGGCGATCAGGCCGAGGGTGGAGAGCAGCGTCTTGCGTCGGGTCATGGGCGCAGCATAGCAGCGGCTTCGCGCGCGCCGGAAGGCTCCGGCAGCACCCGCAGCGTCGCGGGCGCCAGGGCGCGCACCTCCTCCCGCACCGGGCCAGGCCGGGGGGCATCGGCGATGGTGGTGAACCAGTGTTCCGGCGGGTTGCGGCCGGCGGCGCGGGAGAAACTCAGGCCGCGCAGCACTGCCTCCGCGGCTTCCGGGATGCGGGGCGGGATGGGCAGGTCGTTCAGCGTGGCCCAGATTCCGGCCCAGCAGCGCGCCACGGACCAGGGATTGTAGCCGCCGCCGCCCAGCACGATCAGGCGCGGCGCCAGGCCGCGCAGCGACGCCACCATGGCGCGGTGCGCGTTGTTGGAGAGGCTGAGTTTCGAGAGCGGGTCTTCCTCGATCGCATCCGCCCCGCATTGCAGCATGATCGCCTGCGGCTTCCAGTGCCGGATCAGCGGCAGGATCACATGCGCGCGGAGAAAATCCATCTCGCTGTCGTTGAAGCCCGGCGGCACGGGCAGGTTGCGGGCATGGCCGCCGGCCTGGTCCTCCACGCGCCCGGTATGCGGCCAGCGCCCGGCCTCATGGACCGAGACGGTGAGCACGCGCGGATCATCCGCGAAGGCGTCCTCCACCCCATCGCCGTGATGGGCATCGATGTCGAGGTAGAGGATGCGATCGAGCCCGAGGTCGAGCCATTCCAGCAGGCCCAGCACCGCGTCATTGAGGTAGCAGAAGCCGCTCGCGCGGTCCGGCCGACCATGATGGGTGCCGCCGCCCGGCACATGCACCACCCCGCCATCCCGCGTCAGCCGCGCCGCCAGCGTCACCCCACCGGCGCCCGTGGCAGGGCGGGAGAAGACCTCCCGGTACACCGGGTTGCCATCGGCCCCGATACGGAAACGCTCGCGGTGGCCGGGGTCCACCTGCTGCGTCGCCTCGGCCTGCATCAGGGCGGCGATGTAGTCTCGGTGGTGGAAGCGGGTCAGGGCCTCCGGCGTCGCGCGCGGACTGTCGCGGTATTGCCCCGGAGCCACCCATCCCATGGCGCGTACCAGGTCGAGCGTGGTGGAGACGCGCGGGATCGCGAGGGGATGCTTCGGGCCATAGGTGGAGCCGCGATAGATCTCGGAGCCGATGAGGATGGGCAGGGTCATCGGCACCGAGATGGGGGTGCTCAGCGGCGGAGGAAGGCCAGCAGCGGCGCGGTCAGCGAGGTATCCGCCGTGCCGACGGCATAGATCTCCGAGATGTGGCTGTGGCCTTCCAGCGTCACGAAGACCGGGCAGCGCCCGGCGGCGCAGAGCACGTCGCGCGCCCGCACGGAATGCTGGACGAACCGCTCGGGGTCCAGCGTGCCATGGGCCATGAAAATCGGCTGCGCCACGCGCGTCAGGCCCGGGAGCGGCGACCGCGCGGCGGCCTCCGCGCCGAGATAGGCGTTGTCATTGGCGGCCATGTCGGGGCCGGTGAAGTCGAACAGGCCGGAGACGAAGGCATAGGCGATGGGCGGCGCGACGCCCGCGGGGTGGAAGCGTGGCTCCGCGGCGTAGAGGGCCGCGTGGATGGCGCCGGCGGAATGGCCGGAGAGCACGACGCGCGCGGGATCGCCGCCATGGGAGGCGATGTTGGCGGAAACCCAGGCGAGCGCGGCCGCCACATCCTGCTGCGCCGCGGGGTAGGGATGCGCGGGGGCCAGGCGGTAGGTCATGTTCACGCCGATCATGCCGTTCCGCGCGGCCCAGACACCGACATTGGCGTAGAAGGGGCTGCCATCCGGCCCCTGCTTGTCGCCGGCCACGAAGCCGCCGCCATGGATGAAGACCAGCACGGGCAGCGGCTGCGCGGGGCGCGTGGCCGGGGTGAAGACATCAAGGCGATGGCGCGGATCCGTGCCGTAGCGGGCATCCCTCGTCACCGTCACGCCCTCCCACGGCTCCCGCCCATGCAGGGGCGCGTAGAGCGCGCCGGTCGGCGGCGGCGCGATGACGCGGCCGATGCGGTTGAGGGCGGCGGCGATCTCGGGCGGGGGCTGGGCCATGGCGGGGCCGGCGGCGAGCAGGAGGGCCAGCAGCGGCAGGACAAGACGGCGCATGGGGTGCTTCCGGGGTTGCCTCGCCGGCCAGCCTATCGCGAGCCTGACGGGCGCCCCAGCCCCTTTCGTGCGCCCATTCGCGCCAGACTGCCCAGGATCTGAACAGTCATGAATTACTCGTTGACGGCTGCGACGGCGCGCCCTTCACTTAATCCGGAATGATCTTCGATCGGTCCAAACCCACCCCAGGCCACCTGCCGCATGCCAGCCTTTCCTGGTGCGATTGGCGCCGTGCGCGGAGCGACGAGATCCGCGCCAAGGTCGTCAAGCTGCTGGTCATCCTGGTCATCATCCTGGCCGATCCCTTCGGCCTCCAGGCCGCCGCCGTCGATGGCGGGCGCCGGATCGCTGACCGGCTGGCATCGGTCAATTACGAAGCCCGGCACGCCGCCGATATCCGCGTCGTCCTTGTCCAGGACGCGGATGTTGGCGTCCAGGGCTGGCCGCCGAGCTTCGAGGACTGGGCGATCCAGCTGGAGAATGTGCTGTCCGCCGAACCCGCCGCCATCCTCCTCGACATCGCCTTCATGACGCCGCGCGGCCCGGCGGAGCGCCTGGAGGCGGTGCTGCGCAACAGCAGGGTGCCGATCGTGCTGGTGGACAGCGGGCGCCAGGCGGTGGTGCAACCCCGCGACCACGCCTGCCCCGCGCCGGCGGAGGCGCGACCCGGCCTGGTGGCCACGCCGATGGGACAACCCGATGCGCAGGCGCTGCCCTGGGCGGGGCGGGAAAGGCGCGCGCAGAGCAGCCTGGTCAATTTCGCGGCCTGCGCGGCGACGGCCATCGGCTTCTATGACTGGCCCGTCCCTGGCGATCGCCGGACCTATTCCCTGGCGATCCGGCACGAACCGACGGGCTACGATCCGCGCGGGGCGGTCGCCGTCGCGGGCCATGCGCCCGCCGTCATCGTCGCGGACATCGCCTGCCGCATCCGCAAGCGCGGCGACCCCCGGCGCCCGGACTGGTGCGACGATGCCGCATGGCTGCGCCAGCCCTACCCGGCCCTGGCGCCGCTGATCCCGATCTGGCCCATCGCCGCCAGCAACTGGCCAACGGGCCAGCGCCTGCCGCCCGACGCGGCGGATCCGGTCAACCCGCTCTGCAGGCCGATCGAGGCAAACGGCGCCCGGGATCGCCTCCACCTGTACTGGCGCGTCATCCTGAACGAACTCATCGGCCATCCCACCACCAGCCTGTTCGGGCGGGCGCCGATCCACCTCGATAACCGCAGCGCGGTCCCGTCGACGCCGGATGAGGAGGAACGCGTGGACCGCCCCAGCCTGCCGGCCGCGCCCTGCCCCCAGCCCGCCTTCGTCGCCGGCGTCATGGGTGGCGGCGCCCTCGATGATGCGCAGCAGGCGGCGCTGCGGGGCAGCTACGTGATCATTGGCGATGGGCGCACCGGCACCTCGGACCGCGTGCGGACGCCTCTGCATGGATCGCTGCCTGGCGCCTTCCTCCAGGCCGTGGCGCTGGAGAACCTGTTGACGCTCGGCCCCGCCTATCAGCGGGCCGATACGAAAATCGGCCCGGTGGAGCGAGGCAAGCTGTTGGATTGGGCCATCAAGGCGGCGCTGATCGGGCTTGCCTTCTTCCTGGCCTGGCGGCGTGACGCGCTGTGCGCCCATTGCCTGCCGCGGGGCGCCGGACGCGGCTTCCTGGGCTGGCTCGGCGGGTGGAGCGGCGGCTGGGCGCAGGTGACGCTGCTGTTCGTGCTCGGCACCTTCGTCGTCACGTTGCTGGTCGCGATGCGCCTGGCGGCGGGGTGGATCGGCTTCCTGGTGCTGTGTCCGATCGCCCTCTGGATCGCGACGGTGGCGCTGGACCAGCGGCTCGGCCTCCAGGCATCGGCGGCCGCCGCGCCGCCGCCGGCCGAGGAAGCCGCGCGTATCCGCCGCGGCCTGACCTGGCTGTTCAGGCTCACGACCCTGCTCGCCTGCGTCGCCCTCATCGCCGCCGCCGACGCCATCGGGAAGCCCTCGGCCAGCCCGCTGCTGGTGATGCTGGTGGGGATCGCGATCCTCTTCCCCATCCTCGATCACTCGCCCCTCGACGACCACCACCCGGAGGCAACAGGAGGCGGCGCGCATTGATCGCCTCTCCGGAAGCCCCGGCATCGCACCCTGACCAGGAAAGGACCAAGGCCATGATGCGACGCAAGATGATCGGCATGCTGGTGCTGGCGGCCACGCCCTTCGCCACCCCGGCGCAGGCGCAGCAGGTGACCTTCATCGAATGGGTGCCGAAGCCCAACGGCATGGTCTCGTCGAAGCTGCCGCATGAATCGTCCTGGGCGGACATGGCGCCGCCGGGCAGGCCCGCGCGTGTCGAGAGGCACAGCATGGGCGTGCTGCGCATGCAGCTGCAGGACGGCACCATTCGCGACTTCCAATCGAACCATGTCCGGGTGGCGGCCAATGCGGGCGTGGTGCTGAACCCGGGCTCCCCCGATCGCGGGACGGCCGGGTCCTCCGGCATCGCGCCGCGATGACGCCGATGCGCAAGACCCTTGGTTTCGCCACGCTGCTCGTCCTGGCGACCCTGCTGGGCGGCTGCGGCGGCCTGCCCAGTCGCCCCTTGATCGAGGACCCCGAAACCGTGCGGCGCATGGCGGAAGCCGCCCCACGCCCGGGGCGAATCCGCGCCAGGCCGCCCGGATCCTCGTCCCTGCTGATGGCGGAAGTGCCGCGCGTCATCGACCCTGCGATCGACCGGGAGATGACCCGCATCATGAACCGGCTGCGCGCCAACCTTCCGATGCCGAACTTCCCGCCGATCGAAGTGGTGGTGACCGCATCATCCGCCTACGGCGCCGAACTCACGCTGGACAACCAGATCCACATCCCCCTCGGCATGATCGCGCGCCATGCCGAGGAGGATCACCTCGCCTTCGCGCTGGCGCACGAGATCGCGCACCGCGTGCTCGGCCATCGCGACGAGCGGCAACAGACATTGCTGTCGTCGCGGGAAGCGATCCGCTTCGGGACGCAGGCCGTCATCTACGGCACGGCGGTGTCCGTCGGACAGCAGCGCCTGCGCACCGGCGATGACCGCGGCAACGTCATCGTCGGCGCGGTGATGACGGCGCCGGTCCTCGACGCCCTGGCCGCGGAGATCACGGACGCCGCCTTTTCCCGACAGCAGGAGACGGAGGCCGACCTTCTCGGCTTCGACCTCATGACGCGGGCGCGCTACGATCCCGCGGCGATCGGCGAAGTGTTCTCGATGCTGGAGGGTACCGAGAGGGACCGCGATGCGAGGGTGGCAAACCTGCGCGGGACCGCATCCCAGGCGCTGACCGCCATGGCGCTGATGGGCGGGCAGGAGATGGGCCGGCAGAGCGGGGTCGTGACGCAGTGGCTGGGAGCCTTCGTCGCGCCATCCCTCGAAAGGGGCATCAATGAAATGCTCCGTCCCCTGGCGGCTCGCTACGACTCCCTCGGTATCCGGCGCCGCGCGCTGGTGGAATACCAGGACAAGTTCCCACCCACCGTGGAGCCGGCGAAGGAGCAGAGGAATCCATTCCGGGAAGGCGCGCTCGGCACGCGGATTACCGAAAGGCTGCGGGTCCTGGACGTGCTGGCACGCGCCGAGGCCGCTTTGCGCAACAAGGATCTCAACGAGGCGCAGCAATTGGTGCGGGACCGGGGCGCAGTCATCCATGGCGGGGCGCGGCGCCAACTGATCCTGGCCGGCATCGCGATCGAGCAGAACAACGGGACGGCGGTGCGCACAGCCTTGCAGGCGGCGCAATCGGCGCCCGATGCGACGGCCTCCACCTACCTGGCCATTGCCACGATGTACGAACAGCGCGGCGACCTGGCCGGCGCGCTGAATGCGCTGGCGGTCGGGGAACGGCGCTTCGGCGCGGATGATCCCTTCATCGTACAGCGCGCCAGCCTGCTGCGGCGGACCGGGCGCAATGCGGAACTCCAGACGGTCATGGCGACCTGCCGCGCCAAGGGCATCGCCGAGTTGGAGACGCTATGCGCCGATGCCGGGCGGCCCGTGACGGGCCGCAGCTGACCGGGCAGGGGGTGTTCACGCCCCCCCTCCCCTTGCCCTCCGCCACCGCCACCCGCATAACCGGCGCCGTCATCGGGGGGAGCCCATCGGGGGCTGAGAGGCGGGCGACCGCGACCCCACGAACCTGATCCGGGTCATGCCGGCGAAGGGAACGGTGTCTGCCTGTGGTCGATCGCGCGCCCGGATTCCGTATCATGCTGCCCCAGGGGCTGGCCCTGGGGGGCGTGCCCGTGCTCGGGCCGCTCGACCTGACGCTCGCGGGCGGGGGCACCACGGCGCTGCTCGGGCCCTCGGGGTCCGGGAAATCGACGCTGCTGCGGCTGGTGGCGGGGCTGGTGGCGGTGCCGGCGGGCGGGCGCGTGATCGGCACGGATGGATCGGCCGTCTCCGGCCGTATCGCCTACATGGCGCAGCAGGACCTTCTGGTGCCCTGGCGGGATGTGCTGGGCAACGTGACGATGGGCGCGCATCTCCGTGGGCAGGCGCCGGACCTGGCACGGGCACGGGCGCTGCTGGCGGAGGTCGGGCTGACCGAGGCCGATGCCCGCAAGCCGCCGGCCCAGCTCTCGGGCGGGATGCGGCAGCGCGTGGCGCTCGCCCGCACCCTCATGGAAGACCGGCCAATCGTGCTGATGGATGAGCCCTTCAGCGCCGTCGATGCGCCGACGCGCCACCGGATGCAGTCGCTCTCCGCTCGGCTGCTGGCCGGGCGCACCGTGCTGCTGGTGACGCATGATCCGCTGGAGGCGCTTCGCCTGGCGGATCGCATCCTGGTGCTGGGCGGCAGCCCCGCCACGCCGGCGGAGGTCCCGGTGCCCGGCGGCGCGCCGCCGCGCCCCGCGGGCGACCCTGCGCTGCTGGCGGCGCAGGCGGCGCTGCTGGAACGGCTGGCGGAGGCGGTTTCGTGATCCGGGCGGCGATCTCGGGCATCGGCCTGCTGCTGCTGTGGCACGGCTTCGTGTGGTGGACGGAGGTGCCGCCCTTCCTGCTGCCCTCCCCCGCGAGGGTCGCGACGGCGCTGGTGGATCGCTGGGACATCATCCTCGGCCATGCGCTGACGACGGGCACGGAGATCATCCTGGGGCTCGCGCTCGGCGCGGCTCTGGGCTGCGTCATGGCGCTGACGCTGGCGGCCTGGCCGGCGGGGCGGCGGTGGCTGCTGCCGGTGCTGCTGGTGAGCCAGGCCGTCCCGGTCTTCGCCATCGCGCCGCTGCTGGTGCTGTGGCTGGGCTACGGCATGGCCAGCAAGGTGGCGATGGCGGTGATGATCATCTTCTTCCCCGTCGCCACCGCCTTCCATGACGGGCTGCGGCGGACGGAGCCGGGGTTGCTGGACCTCGCCGCCACCATGGGGGCATCGCCGGCCGCGGTGCTGTGGCGGGTGCGGGTGCCGGCGGCGCTGCCGGCGCTGGCCTCCGGCCTTCGGGTGGCGGCGGGGGTCGCGCCGATCGGGGCCATCGTGGGGGAATGGGTCGGGTCCTCGGCGGGGCTCGGCTACCTGATGCTGCAGGCGAATGGGCGGTCCCAGGCGGATGTCATGTTCGCGGCGCTCTTCGTGCTGGCGCTGATGTCGCTGGCGCTGTGGTTCACCACCGACCGGCTGCTGCGCAGGGCGATCCCCTGGCAGCCGGATTCACTTCTTTCAGAAAACAACAGGAAGGTCCTGCCATGAAGCGGCTCCTACTCGCGCTGGCCGCGCTGCTTGCCTTGTCGCCACCTGCTGCCGCGCAGCCCGCGCGGGACCAGCTGACGGTACTGCTGGACTGGTTCATCAACCCGGACCACCTGCCCATCATCATCGCGCAGGAACGCGGCGACTTCACGCGCGCGAACCTGGATGTGCGGATCCAGGCGCCGGCGGACCCGAACGACCCGCCGCGGCTGGTGGGCGCGCGCCGGGCCGATGTCGGCGTCTTCTACCAGAAGAACCTGCACCTGGCGGTGGACCAGGGGCTGCCGCTGGTGCGGATCGGGACGCTGGTGGCGACGCCGCTTTCCACCCTGACCGTGCTGCGGGACGGGCCGGTGCGCACGCTGGCGGACCTCCGCGGCCGGCGCGTGGGCTATTCCGTCGCGGGGTTCGAGGAAGTGGTGATGGGCGTGATGCTGGAAGGCGTCGGCCTGCGGCTGTCCGACATCCGGCTGGTGAACGTCAATTTCGGCCTGTCCTCCGCCCTCATGTCGGGCCAGGTGGACGCCATCCTCGGCGGATTCCGGAACTTCGAGCTGCATCAGCTCGACATCGAGAACCGGCCCGGCCGCGCCTTCTTCCCGGAGCAGCACGGCATGCCGGCCTATGACGAGCTGATCTACATCAGCCATCGCGACCGCGCCCGCGACCCGGTGCTGCGCCGCTTCATCGATGCGACGGAGGCCGCGACCCACTTCCTGGTGAACAACCCCGAGGAATCCTGGCGCATGTTCATCGCGGGCCAGCGGCGGGAACTGGACAACGAACTCAACCGCCGCGCCTTCGCCAGCACGGCCAACCGCTTCTCCCTCAGCCCCGGCGCGCTGGACCGCAACCGCTACGAACGCTTCGCCCGCTTCCTGGCGGACCGGCGGATGATCCGGGCGGTGCCGGCGCTGGACACCTATGCGGTCGAATTGCCGCCCGCTACGACTGGGCGATGACCACGTTCATCGATGGCCGAAGGGCGCAGGCCATCGGCCGAGCACCCGGAGGCCTGAATCGATGAACCAAACTACCACCCGCCTTCTCGTCGATGCCGATGCCTGCCCCGTGCGGGAGGAGATCCTGCGCGTGGCGGCCAGGCTGGGGCTGGAGGTGATCTTCGTCTCCAACGGGTCCCGCCCCATCCGCCCGCCGGCGCAGGCGATGGTCAGGATCGTCATCGTCACCGATGGGGCGGACAAGGCGGATGACTGGATCGCGGAGGAAGCCCGGCCCACGGATGTGTGCCTGACCGCCGACATCCCGCTGGCCAAGCGATGCCTGGAGAAGAAGGCCTTCTGCCTCAACTTCAAGGGCCATCCCTGGACGGAGAACAACATCGGCTCCGCCATGGCCGGGCGGGCGGTGTCGCAGCATCTGCGGGAACTCGGCATGGGCGGCGGGCCGCCGCCCATGGCGGGGGCGGACAAGTCGCGCTTCCTCAATGCGCTGGATGCCATGGCGCATGCGGCGTTGCGGGTGGCGCGGGCGGGGGGATAGGCTTCCCGCCATGATGAAAGCCAAGGCCAGCGCCGCCTTCACTCCGGGCGAGGATTTCGCGGGCGTCGGCGTGCTGCCGCCGCTCGATGCGTCCTACGCCATGCGGCGGATGGCGCTGCCGACGGGCGTCACGATGGCCTTCACCTGGCGGCCCGGCGTGGGGCTGCCGATCCTGTTCCTGACGGCCAACCGCACCACGCGCCGCATCTTCGACTTCGTGCTGGCCGACCTCGACCTGCCCAACCCGGTGCTGGTGCCGGATTACCGCGGCCTCGGCGAGAGCGATGCGCCGGAGGGGTCGCTGTTCCGGCTGGAGGAGCACCGGGAGGATCTGGTGGCGCTGACCCGCGCGCTGGGGTGGAAGCGCTTCGCGGTGGTGGGACAGGCGACGGGCGCGACGCTCGCCCTTCTGCTGGCGACCAGGCTGCCGGAAGGCGTGGTGGCGCTGGCCGCCGGCGATGCCGCGATCGGGCTGCGCGACGATGTCTTCGCGCTGTTCCTCGACCAGGTGGAGCGCCACGACCGCGGCTTCGGCACCCGCGCCGAGGCCCTGGCGGAGACGCCGTTCCGAGAGGCCTGGCGCGACGATGTAGCGGAACACTGGCTGGATACGGCATTGACGAAATGCCCGGATGGGCGGCTGCGCTGGCGCTACGATGTGGCGGGCGTGACGGAGACGCAGCGGGCGCTGACGGCGGATTTCTGGCGCGACATCGATGTCGCGCAACCGACTTTGCTGTTCCACGGCGCGAACTGCACCGTGATCGGCGCGGATGCCATGGCGCGGGCTCGGGAGGCGATTCCCCAGGCGCGGTTCACGCGGCTGGAGGGCGCCAACCATCGGCTGACGCAGGACAATCCGGCGGGGTTTGCCGCCCTTGTGCGGGGCTTCCTGGCGGCGGAATGCGCCAGTGTGGCTTTTTAGTCACTAAAGGCTTTTAGAATTCTCCTAATTCTTGAGAAAATGCGCCGACCGGCCCGCAAGCCACTGATCCTGCAATGATTGTGGCCTAAAATTTTGAGGCCATTTAGTGGATTTAGCGGTTTTAGCACCTTTAGAACCGCCTCTCGCGGCGGCCTCGTCCACCCCTCCCCCATGCCGGTCCGATCTTCCCTCCTCAGGGGGGCTTGAGGGGGAGGATCGTCCGGCATGGGGGCTGGATGGTGGCAGGAACATAACGTGAATGTCGGGCGAAAGCCAGCGCCATCCGATGGCACGCGGCCGTCTTGTGCGGGGCCAGATTCCGGTGCGCAATGCGGGCGCTGTATCGAGAGGCGAACATGATGCTCACACGTCGCGGCTTCGCCGCGCTGACCAACAGCGGCTTCGCCGCGCTGGCCGCCCCTGCCCTGGCGCAGGCGCCCTGGCCGTCCCGCCCGCTGCGCTGGATCGTCCCCTATGCGCCGGGCGGGGGATCGGACTTCCTGGCGCGCAGCCTGGCGGCGGCGATCAGCGGGCCGCTCGGCCAGGCGGTGACGGTGGATAACCGTCCCGGCGGCGCCACCATCCCGGCCAGCGAGGCGACGGCGCGGGCGGCGCCGGATGGCTACACGCTGCTCTCGGCCGATCTGACGGCGCTGGTCATCACCCCCGCCATGGCGCGGCGCCTGCCCTATGACCCCATCCGGGACTTCAAGCCGGTGGCGCCGATCGCGCGTTTTCCCTTCGTGCTGGTGGTGCATCCCGATCTGCCGGTGCGGACGGGGCCGGAACTCGTGGCCTGGGCGCGGGCCCGGCCCGGCGCGCTGAATGTCGGCAGCCCCGGCGTCGGCACACCGAGCCATCTGGCGACGGAGCGCTTCATGCGCAGCACGGGCACGCAGGTGGCCCATGTGGCGTATCGCGGCGGCGCGCCGGCGGTGCAGGATCTGGTGACGGGCGTCGTGCAGGCGATGTTCATCGACTATGCGTCAGGGGCGCCGCACATCGCCTCCGGCGCCGTCCGCGCCATCGGGATTCCGGCGCCGCAGCGGCTGGGGCTGCTGCCGGGGGTGCCGACGCTCGCGGAGCAGGGGCTGACGGGGGCGGATATCTATTCCTGGCAGGGCGTGGTGGTGCCGGCGGCGACGCCCGACGCGATCGCGGCGCGGCTGCAAATGGAACTCGACCGGGCGCTGCGGACGGAGGCGGTGGCGGCGCGGCTGCGATCGATCAGCCTGGAGCCGCTGCCGGGGACCGGGGCGGAATTCGCGGCGCTGATCGCGAGCGAGACGGCGATCTGGGCGCCGCTGATCCGGGAATTGGGGATCACGCTGGATAGCTGAGGGGGGGCGCAAACCCCCACCCTCTCCCCCCGTGGGGGGGAGAGGGCTTTTCCGTCACTTCTGCTGGGGCATGCCGGTCGGGATGACGGTCTTCACCAGGGACGAATCCAGCGCTTCATAGTCGTGGTAGCCGATGGTCTCGTAGAGCTGGGCGCGGGTCTGCATGCGGTCCAACTGGTTCTGGGTGCCGCCATCGGTGCGGATGGCGGTGTAGAGCGTCTCCATCGCGCGGGCGGCGACGCGGAGGTGGCTGACCGGCCAGATCACCATGGAATAGCCGAGTTCCTCGAACTCCTTAGCCGTCAGGAAGGGCGTGCGGCCGAATTCCGTCATGTTGGCCAGCTTCTTCACATCCGGCATGCGGCGCGCGAATTCCGCGAACATCTCCCGGGTGGTCAGCGCCTCGGGGAACACGGCGTCGGCGCCGGCCTCAAGATACAGCTTCGCGCGGGCGACGGCGCCGTCCATGCCCTCGCTCGCCGCCGCATCGGTGCGGGCGATGATGTAGAGGTGGCGGCGCGCCTTGCGGGCGGCGGCGACCTTGGCGGCCATGTCCCGCGCATCGGCCAGCTTCTTGTCGTTCAGGTGGCCGCACTTCTTGGGCAGCAGCTGGTCTTCCAGATGCACGGCGCCGGCGCCGGCTTCCTCGAACACCCGCACCATGTGCATGACGTTCAGCGCCTCCCCATAGCCCGTATCGCCATCGACCAGGGTGGGAAGCCCCGCGGAGCGGGAGACCTGACGGATGTGGAAGGCGACCTCATCCACCGTGATCATGCCGAGGTCGGGCAGGCCCATGGTGGCGGACATGGCGGCGCCGGACATGTAGAGCGCCTCGAACCCCTGCTTCTTGGCCAGCAGGGCGGCGATGCCGAGATGCGCGCCGGGCATCTGGAGGATCTGCGGCCGGTCCAGCAGGGCGCGGAAGCGCAGGCCGGCGGGGGCGTCGGGCAGGTCGTCGGCGATGACATAGGGCATGGACGGCTCCGTGGTCTCGGGTTTGGACCATTGTGCCACCGGAAGCGACACCCCGGCCAGACGGCCAGCCCGGCAAGGGGGCCATGGCTGACCCGCCGCCAGGATCGACTGGCCCGGTGATTCGCGATGATTCCGCGAAATCGGGTGGGCCAGTTCAGCCGGGCGGGACTTCGCCGATATCCTCCGCCCAGACCGCCGGCTTCTCCCGCTGGAAGCGCGCCATCAGGGCGGCGCAGGCGGGGTCGTCGAGCACCGTGACCTCGACGCCCTTCGATCGCAGGAAATCCTCATTGCCCGCGAAGCTCCGGTTTTCCCCGATCACGACCCGCGAAATGCCGAACTGGATGATGGTGCCGGTGCACATCATGCAGGGCGTCAGCGTGGTGTAGAGGGTGGTGCCGGCATAGCTGCGAAGGCGCCCCACGCGGCGGAGGCAATCCATCTCCCCATGCGCGATGGGGTCGCCATCCTGGACGCGGCGGTTGTGGCCGGCGCCGAGCAGGCGGCCCTCCACACCATCAAGATTGGGGCCGACCAGCACGGCGCCGACGGGGACGCCGCCTTCGTCGAAACCCTGCCGGGCCTCCGCGAGGGCCAGGGCCATGAAGGCGTGGTCGTCCATCGCGGGTCTCCCGTCAGTAGAGATGCGCCTCATAGGCATGGGCCACGCGCGTCTCGGCCTCCTGCTCCCCGATCTTGCCGGTCTGGCGGGCGAGGATGCGGCCGAGGCTCGGAATCTCGCCGGGCGCGGCATGGCGGCCGGGGTCCCAGAGGGCGCTGCGCTTGAGGGACTTCCCGCAGTGGAAGAAGACCTCCTCCACCGTGACCTGGAGGGCGCTTTTCGGCAGGCGTTCCTGTGCGGCCAGGCCGCCGAGCGTGGCGGTGTCCGTCACCATTTCGGCGCTGCCGTTGACGCGCAGCGTCTCCAGCACCCCTGGCACGAAGAACAGCAGCCCGACCCTGGGGTTGGCGGCCAGGTTCTGCAGGCTGTCCACGCGGTTGTTGCCGGGGCGGTCGGGGATCAGCAGGCGTTTCTCGTCCAGCACCACGACGAAGCCGGGCGCGTCGCCGCGCGGGGAGGCATCGCAGTTCCCCGCCGCATCCGCCGTCGCCATCACCATGAAGGGGGATCGGGCGATGAAGAGGCGCGCGAATTCATCGAGCGTGTCGAACTGCTTCGCGACGGCGAGCGGCGCGGGCTCGGGGTAGATGGAGCGGAGATCGTCCATGGGGTGCGGCCTCAGCTCGGGGTTGCGCCGGAGGCACGGACCACCGGCGCCCATTTCGTGAGTTCGGCCTGCACGAAGGCGGCGGTGCCTTGCGGCGTGGTGCCGGTGACGGCGGGCTGGCCCATTTCCGACAGGCGCTGGGCGATTTCGGCCTCGCCGACCACGGCGTTCAACGTGGTGTTGAGAAGTTGGATGATGGGCGCGGGCGTGCCGGCGGGGGCGAAGACGACGTTCCAGGTATAGGCCTCGAACCCCGGCATCCCGGCTTCCGCGAAGGTCGGCAGGTTGGGCAGGGCGGCGGCGCGGTCGGGTGTTGCGATGGCGAGTGCGCGGATGCGGCTGTCCTGCACGAAGGGGACGACGGAGGCCAGCGCATCGGTCGCGAAATCGACCCGGCCGGCGAGGAGATCGGCCGCCATCGGCGCGGAGCCGCGATAGGGGATGTGGGTGGCCTGGGTGCCGAGTTGCTGCATCAGCAGCACGGCCGCCAGATGGCCCATGGAGCCGGTGCCGGAGGAGCCGTAGTTCATCTGGCCGGGCCTGGCGCGCAGCAGGGCGATGAATTCGGGCAGGTCCCGCGCCGGCAGGCCGGGATGCGTCACCAGCACGATGGGCACGCGGGCGATCTGCGCGATCGGCGCGAAGTCGCGGATGGGGTGGAAGGGCAGCCTGCCATCCTGCAGCGTCGGGTTGACGGCATGGGTGGTGGCGGTGCCGATCAACAGGGTGTGGCCATCCGGCGCGGCGCGGGCCACGGCTTCCGCCGCGATGGCGCCGCCGGCGCCGGGGCGGGCATCGACCACGACCGGCTGGCCGAGGCGCGCCGCCATGCGGTCCGCGATCAGGCGGGCGACGATGTCGGTGGGCCCGCCGGCGGCGAAGGGGATGATGATCCGGATGGGGCGAGCGGGGTAGGCGGGCTGCGCCAGGGCGCCGCTTCCCGGCAGGGCGGAAGCGGCGAAGGCTCCGCCAAGGGCCGTCAGGGCTAGGCGTCGCGAGGGCATGGCGGTTCCCGTCTTCGTTCGTGTCTTCCTCGTCATCCTGCCGGGATGGGGGCGAGTGTCAACGCGGCGGGATGGCGAAGGCTGGCACCTCAGAAGAAGATCAGCGTCACCAGCACGAAGAGCGGCAGCAGGATGCAGGCGGCCCAGGCGCAGTAGCCGAAGAAGGATGGCATGCGTTCGCCATTCTCCTCGACGATCGCCTTCACCATGAAGTTGGGGGCGTTGCCGATGTAGCTGTTGGCGCCCATGAAGACGGCGCCGCAGGAAATCGCGGCCAGGGTCAGGGCGCCCTGAGTCATCAGGTAGGCGGGATCGCCGCCGGCCAGTTCGAAGAAGACGATGTAGGTGGGCGCGTTGTCGAGGAAGGAGGACAGCGCGCCGGTCAGCCAGAAATACACCCAGGGGATGGGCGCACCGTTCGCGTCCGAGGTCAGCGCCACCAGCCCCGCCGCGCCGCCCGCGCTGCCGGCGCGAAGGATCGCCAGCACCGGCGCCATGGTGATGAAGATGGCGGCGAAGAGTTTTGCCACTTCCAGGATCGCGCCCCAGGCGAAGCCGTTGGCTTCCCGCAGCGCCGCGGTGGTGCCGAAGACGGAGGCGAGGGTGATGGCGGCAAACAGGGCGATGCCGACCAGCTTCTCCACCTCCATCGGGTGGCCGAGGACGGGGACGACGCCGAGCTTCACATAGCCCATGGCGATGACGACGGCGACGATGGCGCCCAGCAGCGCGACGTTCAGCCAGCCCTCGATGGAAAGCGGTTCCTTCGTGGTGGTCACGGGCGGCACCGGCTTCTCCCGGTTCCAGGCGATGGTGTCGAACACCCAGTAGAGGGCGAGCAGCACGACGGCGCAGAGCAGGAATTCGGCGAACATGTGCGTCGTCGGCCAGAAGAAGGACACGCCGCGCAGGAAGCCGAGATAGAGCGGCGGGTCGCCCACGGGGGTCAGGCTGCCGCCGATGTTCGCCACCAGGAAGATGAAGAAGACGAAGGTGTGGGTCTTGTTGCGGCGGAAGGCATTGGCGCGCAGCACGGGGCGGATCATCACCATGGCGGCGCCGGTGGTGCCCATCAGGCTGGCGAGCACGGTGCCGATGGCCAGCAGCGCGACATTGGTGCCGGGGGTGCCGACCAGCGATCCCTTGAGCATGACGCCCCCGCCCGCGGTGTAGAGCGCCGTCAGCAGGGCGATGAAGGGGATGTATTCCAGCACCGCCACATGGCTGAATTCATACCAGGCGGCGCCGGGGCCGAAGAAGGCGGCGAAGGGCAGCAGGAACAGCGCCGCCCAGCCGGCGGCGATCTTGCCGTAGTGGTGGTGCCACAACCCCGCGGCGAACAGCGGCATCAGCGCGATGGAGAGCAGCACGCCCACGAAGGGGATCGCCCAGGCCAGGGACAGCTCCGCCCCCGGCACGCCGGCCGCCCAGGCCGGCGCCGGCAGCGCGGCCAGCAGCGTGGCTCCAACCAGGTAGCGGCAGGCGCGCTCCATGCCCATTCACTGTCTCCCCAGACCCTTGCAAAGCGCATACAGGCAACCAACGCCGCCGTCACGATCCCGTCCGCGCGGCGCCCGCCGGCCCCCTCGCCGCGTTCCCTGCCCTTCCCGGCGGCCTCCGCCGGGCCTAACTTCGCCCGCAACAGACGGAGTGATCCCCATGGAAATGACTGGCGAACGGCGCATCGGCGCCCCCCGCGAAGCGGTCTGGGCCGCGCTGAACGACCCGGCCGTGCTGAAGGAAGCCATTCCGGGCTGCGAAAGCGTGGAGCGGATCGGGGACGACCAGTTCCAGGCCAAGGTGTCCATGAAGCTCGGCCCGATGTCGGCCAAGTTCGGCGGCAAGGTCACGCTGTCCAACATCAACCCGCCGGCCTCCTACACCATTTCCGGTGAGGGCACGGGCGGCGCGATGGGCTTCGCCAAGGGCGGCGCCGATGTGGCGCTGGATGAGATCGGGCCGAGCGAGACGGTGCTGCGCTACAATGTGAAGGCGCAGGTCGGCGGCAAGATGGCGCAGCTGGGCGCGCGGCTGATCGACAGCACGGCGAAATCCATGGCCGACCAGTTCTTCGACCGCTTCGCCGCGCAGGTGACGCCGAAGGTGGAGCCGGAGGCGGTGGCTGCGGAAGCGGCGCCCGAGGCCGATGCCGCCGCGCCGGCCGCCCCCGCCCGGGCCGCGGCCCCGGCGCCTGCCCATGCCGCTTCCGGCAACGACATCTTCGCGGTGGCCGGGCGACTGCTGACGCAGGATTTCATGGGCTTCCCGCCGCAGGTCTGGCTGGGCGGCGGGGCCATGGCCGTCGTGCTGCTGCTGATCTTCGTGGTGGGTTGAGCGTGACCTCGCCCGCCACGGTTGCCGATACGCAGCTCATGCTGGCGGCGGGCGGCTATGTCGCCGATCGCCAGCTGGCCACGACCATCCACCTGGCCCTGAAGATGGGCCGGCCCATCATGCTGGAAGGGGAGCCGGGGACGGGCAAGACAGAGATCGCCAAGGTCCTCGCCGCGCAGCTGCCGCGCCGCCTGGTGCGGCTGCAATGCTATGACGGGATGGATTTGGCCTCGGCGGCCTATGAGTGGAACCACGCGCGGCAGTTGATGGCGATCCGGCTGGCGGAAGCATCCGGCGAGGCGGGGGATAAGGGCAGCCTGGAGCGGGGGATCTATGACCGCCGCTTCCTCCAGGCGCGGCCGCTGCTGCAGGCGCTGGAGGGAGAGCCGGCGGTGCTGCTGATCGACGAACTCGATCGCGCCGACGAACCCTTCGAGGCCTTCCTGCTGGAGATCCTGGCGGATTTCCAGGTGACGATCCCGGAACTCGGCACGGTGAAGGCCGCGACGCCACCGGTGGTGGTGATCACGTCCAACCGGACGCGGGAGGTGCATGACGCGATCCGGCGGCGGTGCCTGTACCATTGGGTGGACTACCCCGATGCGGCGCGGGAACGCGCGATCCTGAAGATCAGGGCGCCGCAGGTCAGCGAAAGGCTCTCCGCCCAGGTGGTGGCCTTCGTGCAGGCGGTGCGCGGCGCCGATACCTTCAAGCCGCCGGGGGTGGCGGAGACGATCGACTGGGCCGCGGCGCTGTCGGCGCTGGATGCGAAGGAACTGGAGCCGGGCCTGGTGGATGAGACGCTGGGCGCGCTGCTGAAATACCAGGACGACATCGCCAAGATCCGGGGCGCGGAGGCCGCGCGGCTGGTGACGGAAGCGAAGCAGGCGGTGGCGTGACCACCGGGGGACGCCAGCGATGATCCCCCCCAAGACCGCGATGCTGCTGCCCTCCCACGCCGGGGGCGCGGCCATCGGCAACAATCTGGTGGCCTTCGGGCGGCTGCTGCGCCGCGCGGGGCTGCCGCTGGGCCCGGCGGAATTGCTGGCGGGGGCGGCGGCGCTGGAAGCGATCGAGATCGGGGACAAGGCGCAATTCCACGCCGCGCTGCGGGCCACGATGGTCCACAAGCACGAGCACTTCTTCCTGTTCGACCACGCCTTCAGCCTGTTCTGGCGCGACCCGGAAGCGGGCGCCCATGCCGCGGCCATGGCGCTGATGGACGGGATGAAGGAACAGCCCAAGCCATCCCCCGCATCCCGCCGGATGGCGGAGGCGATGCAGGGCGACAAGCCGAAGCCGCCCCGCCCGCCGGAGGAACCGCCCGAGGAACGGGTGGACATGTCCTTCACGGTCAGTGAGCGCGAACGCCTCCAGACCATGGATTTCGAGGCGATGTCGGCGGCGGAGCTGAACGCCGCCAAGAAGGAGATCCGCAAGCTGGTGCTGCCGCTGGATGCGCGGCCGACGCGCCGCTTCCGGCCGGACCATAACGGTCCCTTCACCGATCTGCGCGCTACCATCCGCGAAGGGCTGCGGACGGGCGGCGAGATCATGGACATATCCCGCCGCCGCCGCGTGGTGCGGCCGCCGCCGCTGGTGGCGCTGTGCGACATCTCCGGCAGCATGGCGCGCTACGCTCAGATCCTGGTGCATTTCCTGCACGCCGTGGCGAATGACCGGGAGAGGGTTCACACCTTCCTGTTCGGCACCAGGCTGACCAACGTCACCCGCCAGCTGAAATACCGGGATGCCGAGGTGGCGTTCGAGATGGTGGCCCATGCGGTGCCGGACTGGTCCGGCGGCACGCGGATCGGCGAATCGCTGGAAGGCTTCAACAAGGCCTGGTCGCGCCGGGTGCTCGGCCAGGGGGCGGTGGTGCTGCTGATCACCGACGGGCTCGACCGGGAGGGGGCGAAGGGCCTGGCAGAGGCGACGGATCGCCTCCGGAAATCATGCCGCCGGTTGATCTGGCTGAACCCGCTGTTGCGTTACGCCGGCTTCCAGCCCAAATCCCAGGGCATCCGGGCGATGCTGCCTCACGTCGATGAGTTTCGCCCGGTCCATAATCTCGCGAGCCTGCGTGACCTGGTGGCCGTCCTCAGCGACCCGCGCGCCGGCCGAATGGGGAGTGCCGCATGAGCACCACCACGGATTCCGAGGATATCCTGGCCACCGCCGCCCGCTGGGCCGGGGAAGGCGAGACGGTCGCGATCGCGACGGTGGTGGAGACCTGGGGGTCCTCCCCCCGCCCCGCCGGTTCGCGGCTGGCGGTGACGGCATCCGGGCGCATCGCGGGCAGTGTCTCCGGCGGGTGCATCGAGGGGACGGTGGCGGAGGTGGCGCGGGAGACGATGGCGACCGGTGCGCCGCAATTGCTGGATTTCGGCATTACCGACGAACGCGCCTGGGAAGTCGGCCTGGCCTGCGGCGGCAAGCTCAAGGTCTTTGTGGAGAAGCTCGGGTGAAGGCCGTTTCACGCCCTCAGGCGCCGGGCGCGGCCTCCGGCCGCTTGGCTCGCCGGACGACCGGCGGGCGCCATTCGGCGCCTCGGCCCTGCCGGGCCGCCATCGCCCCCCTCGGAGCGCCGCGATGAGCCCCGATCTTCTTCAGCGCCTGATGGCGGCGCGTGCTGCCAAGGTGCCGCTGGCCTTGCTGACGCGCCTGCCGGATGGGGCGCAACTGCTGGTGCCCGGCGACGCTGTGCCGGAAGCGCTGGCGGCGGAGGCCGGGGCCGCCATCGCGGCGGATGCCGCGCGCAACGTGACCGTCGGCCACGAGACCTGGTTCATCGCGCCGGAGAATCCGCCGCTTCGCCTCATCATCGTGGGCGCCGTCCATATCGCGCAGGCGCTGGTGCCGATGGCGCTGCCGCTGGGTTTCGCGGTGACGGTGGTGGACCCCCGCCGCGCCTTCGCGACGGAGGAACGGATGGGCGACCGCGTCACCATCTCCTCCGACTGGCCGGATGAGGCGATGGCGGCACTCAAGCCCGATGCGCGCACCGCCGTCGTGACGCTGACGCATGACCCGAAGTTGGACGACCCGGCGCTGGAAGTCGCGCTGCGCAGCGCCGCCTTCTATGTGGGGTCGCTCGGCAGCCGGAAGACCCATGCGAAGCGGGTGGCGCGGCTGACGGAAGCGGGGCTGAGCGAGGCCGAGATCGCGCGCATCGCGGCGCCGGTGGGGTTGGATATCGGGGCGGTGACGGCGCCGGAAATCGCCGTCTCCATCCTGGCGCAGATCGTCTCCGCCCGGCGTGGCGGGCCGAAGAAAAGGGCTGAGGCATGATCTTCGGGCCAACGCCGCTGGATGAAGCGAAGGGCGCCGTGCTGGCGCATACCGTCCGCCTGACGGGCCGCGTCCTGAAGAAGGGCACGGTGCTGGACGAAGGCGCGATCGCGGCGCTGCGGGAGGCGGGCAAGCGCGATGTCATCGCCGCCCGCATGGAAGCCGGCGATGTGCCGGAGGATGAGGCCGCGGACCGCGTGGCGGATGCGCTGATGGCGCCCCTCATCGCCAAGTCCCGCGCCGCCACGGGGCGGGTCAACCTGTTCGCGGAAAGTGCGGGGCTGTTCACCGTGGATGCGGGGATGATCGACCGCATCAACGCGGTGGATGAAAGCGTCACCGTCGCCACGCTGCCCAATAATTCCGTGGTGGCGGCGAAGGAGATGCTGGCCACCATCAAGGTCATCCCCTTTTCCAGCCCCGGCCGCGTGCTGCAGGTGGTGGAAGCCTTGGCCCGCGGCCGCACCGGCATCGCCATCCATCCCTTCCAGCCGCTGTCGGTCGGCCTGGTGCTGACGGAACTGCCGGGCATCAAGGAAAGCGTGATGGAGGGCGCGGTCGAGGCGACCGAGGCGCGCATCAAGGGCTTGCTAGGCACCATGCTGCCGGTGGAGCGCGTGCGGCATGAGGAAGGGCCCGTCGCCGATGCGCTGACCCGGCTGCGCAAGGCCGGCGCCGACCTGCTGCTGGTCGCCGGTGCCTCCGCCGTGGTGGACCGGCGGGATATCGGGCCGGCGGCGATCGTCCGCGCCGGCGGCGTGATCGAGCATTTCGGCATGCCGGTCGATCCGGGGAACCTGATCTGCCTCGGCCGCGTCGGCGACATCCCGGCGCTGGTGCTGCCGGGCTGCGCGCGCAGCCCGAAGCTGAACGGCTTCGACTGGGTGCTGGCGCGCCTGTTCGCCGGCCGCCGCGTGACGGCGAGGGAAGTCATGGGCATGGGCGTCGGCGGCCTGCTGAAGGAGATCGAGGCCCGCCCCCTGCCCCGCGCCGATGCGCCCCGCGTGCCGCCGCCCGCGACGGCGCCGCGCCGCGCCCGCAAGGTCTGCGCGCTGGTGCTGGCGGCCGGCCGTTCGCGCCGCATGGCGCCGCTGAACAAGCTGCTGGTGCCCGATACCAAGGGCCTGCCGATGATCCTGCGCGTGGTGGACAATGCGCTGGCGTCCCATGCCTCCCCCGTCATCGTCGTGACGGGGCATGAGCGGGAGCGGATCGAGGAGGCGCTGGCGGGGCGCCCCGTGCTGTTCGCCCATGCGGAAGGGTATTCGGACGGGCTGTCGGCCAGCCTCAAGGCCGGGCTGGCGGCGGTGCCGCCGGATGCGGAGGGGGTGCTGGTCTGCCTCGGCGACATGCCGCTGGTGACGGCGCCGATGCTGGACCGGCTGCTGAACGCCTTCGATCCGGAGGAAGGCCGCGCCATCGTGCAGCCGACCTTCCGCGGCAAGCAGGGCAACCCGATGCTGTGGAGCCGGGAGTTCCTGCCGCAGATGCTGGCGATTTCCGGCGATGTCGGCGCGCGGCATCTGGCGGGCAAGCATGCCGACCGCCTGGTGGATGTGGAGATGGCGAATGACGCGGTGCTGCGCGACTTCGACACGACGGAGAGCCTGAAGGGGCTGCCGGAATTCGCGGGGAAGAAGTAGCGGGGGTGATGGCGGGAATTTCCTGGGGATAGGGGGAACGCGCTGCATCCCCCCCTGCCGCGTTCAGTGCGTCAGGCGGCCGTCCACACTGCCGCGACCGTGCCGAGGCTGTGCCAGCCGGCGATGGCGCCGCCCTGCATGTCCCAGTAGCCGATCTCGCCGGTGGATGCGTTGCGCCACAGCAAATCATCCGTGCCGTCACCGTCATAGTCGCCGCTGCCTGTCAGCGACCAGCCGGACACGATGCCGAGTTCCGTCCAGCGCGCCTCCGTGCCGGCGGCGTCGATGTCCCAGAAGCCGAAGCGGTCCCCCCGCTGCCAGATGATGTCGTCGACGCCATCGCCGGTCAGGTCGGCGGTGGCCGCCACGCCCCAGGCTGCATCGACCTTGCCGAACCCGGCCCATCCGACCGGGATGCCGAAACGCATGATCCAGATGCCGGTCTCGCCATCCGCGCCGCGCCACAGGATGTCGGCCGTGCCGTCGCCGGTGAAGTCGGCGGCGGCGAGGAAGGTGAAGTGGCCGACATCGTAGGCGATCTCGTTCACCACGCCGCGCCGGTCCATGGAATGGATCGTGATCCGGGTCCCCGCGGCGCTGTCGGTCAGTTCCATTAGATCGGCGCGCGTATCGCCCGTGACGTCCACCCGATCGGTCACGAAGAGGCGACCGGTGGCGGACGATGGCTGTGTCTGCGTCGCCGTGAAGGTGAAGAGGTCGCGGCTGCCCAGGATGCCACCGGCCTCCATTCCCCAGGCCAGCACCTCCACCTCGGAAGCATCAGGCCCGGGCGGCAGGGCACGCTGCCAGGTCAGGTCCACCCAGCCGTCGCCGTTGATATCGCCGCTGCCGGCGCGCGACCAGGCGGTGTCGAGGTATCCGAAGGACTGCCAGACGGGTCTGCCGGCCTGCATGTTCCAGACCCCGGCCTCGCCGGTCACGGCGTTGCGCCAGAGAATGTCGTCGCTGCCGTCATGCCAGAAATCGCGACCGGCCATGCTGGTGTCCTTGCCCGGCAATTCGTGGTGAGCCGGCACTAACCCGAAGGCCAGCCGATCCGTCCATCCGGTGACGACGGTATCGGCGATCGGTCTGCCCCTGCAACGGGGGCGATCCGGACGCGGTTTCCCGGCTTGCGGATCACCGGCCCCGGCCAGGGGCATGCGGAGGATTGCGGCCGGCCGAGGCGATCTCCGCTACCCCTCCCCCCGCGCGAAGCCCGCGATTTCCGCCGCCAGCAGCGCCGGGTGGCTCGCGATCAGGCCATGCCTTCCGCCCGGCACCACCCGCAATCGCGCGCCCTTCACCAGGGCGGCGGTGGGATGGCCCGTGAGGTCGAGGGGGCAGGTCGCATCCGCATCGCCCTGGATGACCAGCAGCGGCAGGTCGAGCGCCGCGAGTTCGACGCGGAAATCGGTCTCGGCCAGGGACCGATGAAAGGCCAGCAGCGCGGGGAGCGAGGCGGTGAGCGCATCGGCGCGGATGGCGTCGAGCAGCGCGTCGGGGCCGCCGAAGGGGCGGGCATTCTCCGCGAGCCAGCGCGGAAAGTCGTCCAGCACCGCAGTGCGAAGATCGGCCAGGGCTGCCGCCGGGATGCCGGCTTGGTTGTCTGGGCGCTGGAGCAGCAGCGGCGTGGTGGGGCCGATGAGAACGAGCCGCGCGATGCGGGATGCGCCGTGGCGCGTCAGGGTGCGCACCGCCTCCCCGGCCGCGCCGGACATGGCGACGAGGGTGACGGCGCGCAGGTCATGCGCCGCCAGCACGTCGGCCAAATCGTCAGCAAGCGTGTCGTAGTCCATCGCTCCGCCCGGGTCGGCCGAGCGGCCATGGCCGCGGCGGTCATAGGCCAGCGCACGAAAACCCTGCGCCGCCAGCCGCGCCATGACCGGCCCCCAGGAGAGGGAGGAGAGCGACCAGCTCGCCAGCAGCACCACCGGCGGGCCGGCGCCCGCCGCCCGGCTGAACAGGGCCACGCCGTCGCGGGTGACGACGTGACCGGTGGGGAGAAGCGCGGTCATGCCAGCGCCTCCACGCGGGGGGCCTGGCGCAGCGCGGTGGCCTGGGCGATGGCGAGGCCGAGCACGGCCAGGGCCTGGAAGGCGATGAAGCCCTGGCCGAGCGCGGTGGCGCCCAGCAGCACCATGCCCAGCGCGCTTTCCGCCACCCAGACCAGGTTCAGCGCCACCACCAGCCGCACCGCGTTGCGCGGCGGCGCGGCGGAAAGGCCGAGCCAGGCGACCAGCGCGGCCCAGGGCAGGAAGAACAGGCCGACGCCGCGCAGCAGCGAAGCCGACAGGCCGAAGGGCGCGGCCAGCCAATCGGCGCCGGCGGCCAGCAGCAGGCCGGTGGCGCCGCTGGCCGCCGCATCGGCCAGCAGGGACAGGCGCAGGAAGCGGGTGGGCATCAGCCGTGTCGTGAACATCGTCGTCCTCCTTCTGCTTCGGACGAGGGCAGCCAACACCCGCGCGGGACCACGGGGCGATGACGTGGGAGGTCATCGAATGCCGCTTCGCGGGTGGATAGGATGCGGGGCATGAGGACGCACCAGCCCCTGCAATCGCCCGCCATCGGCCCCCTGCTGCGCGCCTGGCGCGAAAGGCGGCGGCGCAGCCAGATGGATTTGTCGCTCGAAGCCGGCATCAGCCAGCGGCACCTGAGCTATGTGGAGGGCGGCCGCGCGAGCCCGAGCCGGGAGATGGTGCTGCGCCTGGCGGAGGAGCTGGAGGTGCCGCTGCGCGACCGCAACGCGCTGCTGCTGGCCGCGGGCTATGCGCCGGCCTTCCCCGAACGCCCGCTGGACGACCCCGCGCTGGGTGCCGCGCGCGGGGTGGTGGAGGCGATCCTGCGCGCCCACGCCCCCTTCCCGGCCCTGGCGGTGGACCGGCACTGGGTGATGCTGGCGGCGAATGCGGCGGTGGGGGCGCTGTTGGCGGGGGTGGAGAACCGGGCGCTGCTGACGCCGCCGGTGAATGTGCTGCGGCTCAGCCTGCATCCGCGCGGGCTGCTGCCGATGATCGCCAATGCCGCCGAATGGCGGGCGCATATCCTGGAAAGGCTGCGGCGCCAGGTGGCGGCGGGGGCGGACCCGGTGCTGGCGGCGCTGCTGGCGGAGCTGTCGGCCCTGCCCGCGCCGGCGCCGGGTGCCGCGGGGATGCCGGCGCTGGTGCCCGGCGGCATCGCCGTGCCGTTGGTGCTGGACCTGCCCGCGGGGCGGCTGGCGCTGATCGGCACCACCACCGTCTTCGGCACGCCGGTGGAGGTGACGGTCTCCGAACTCGCGATCGAGGCCTTCTATCCCGCGGATGAGGCGACGGCCGCGCTGCTGCGCAGCCTGGCGGGGTGATCTGGCGGGCTACCTGACCAGCGCCTCGGCCGCTTCCATCGTCTGTCCCACCGCGCCGGAGACATCGCGCACGGCGGCGGAAATCTCCTCCACGCTCGACAGGACGGAGGAGACGGCGCTGGCGGCGGATCGGGCGCTGGCCGACATCTCCTGCGTCACGGCGGCCTGTTCGGAGACGGCGCCGGCGGCGCGGCCGACTTCGCCGCGCACCGTCGTGACCTGTTCGCGGATGGTGGCCATGGCCTTGGCGACGCTGGCGGAGCGGGCCTGGAGGCCATCGATCTCCCGCGTGATCTGTTCCGTGGCGCGGGCGGCCTGGACGGCCAGGTTCTTCACCTCCGACGCCACGACGGAGAAGCCCTTGCCGGCCTCCCCGGCGCGGGCGGCCTCGATGGTGGCATTGAGGGAGAGGAGGTTGATCTGGCTGGCGATGTCGCGGATCAGGGCGACGATGCCGCCCATGGCCTGGGCGGCGCTGGCCAGGCCCTGCGTGTCCGCGCCCACGGCCTCCGCCTGGGCGAAGGCGGCGTCGGTGGCGCTGCGGGATGCCTCCATGTTGCCGGCGATGGCGTGGATGGAGGAAGCCAGCGCTTCCGCATTGCCGGCCACGGATCGGACATCCCCGGTCGCGGTACCGGCGGCGCCGCGGGCGGCATCGGCTTCGCGGTGGGACCGGCTGACGGCGGTGTCGATGCTGTCGATGTAGCCCTTGAGCTTCGCCAGCATCTCCTTCTGCGGGGTCACGTCGGAGGCGAATTTCACCACCTTCGTCACCTGGCCGCGATGGTCCAGGATGGGGTTGTAGGAACCCTCGATCCAGACGGCGCGGCCACCCTTGGCGATGCGCCGTCCCTGGGCCGTGACCGGCGTGCCGGCGGCCAGCTTGTCCCAGAACGCCGCGTATTCCGCCGATCGGGCGGTGGCGTCATCGACGAAAAGGCGGTGATGGCGGCCCGCGATCTCCTCCGCCCGGTAGCCCATGACGGAGAGGAAATTCTCATTGGCCTTGAGGATGGTGCCGTCGATGGCGAATTCGATCACGGCCTGGGCGCGGCCGATGGCGGCGATCTGCGCGGCGTAGTCCAGGTTCAGCAGGCGGTGGTGGGCGTCCTCCCACTCCACCACGAAGCCGCTGCGCCGGCCCGCTTCCATCAGCGGCGTCACCAGCAGGTCGAAGATGCGGGAGCCGATCCTGATGGTGGCGGCATGGGGCTTGTCGAGCGCGGCCAGCATGCGGCGCTGGTGGTCGGGCGTCTTGTGGAAGACGTCGATGTTGCTGCCCATCAGCGTGTCCATGCTGAAGCGGGGCAGCTCCCGCTTCAGCTCCGCCTCCGCCTCCCGCATCATCGCGATGACGGAGGCGTTCATGTAGACGATGTTGAGGTCGGGATCGGCGATCATGATCCGGGCGCGGACATGATCGAGTGCGGCGAGGCGTTCGGCGCTGCGGTCAAGGCGGGCTGGGCGGATGAACATCCGGGATCCTCCGTCGAGGGCGCCCGTGTAGTCCGGACCTTATTGCTTTTTCGTATAGATTGCGGCGGCGCGGGGCCCTAACCCTCGCTCAATCCTTTGGCGCGAGGATCAGGCGCCCCGCCTTCCGCGGTGGTCCGAGGTCGCCGCCATGTCCCTCCCCGCCTCCCCGCGCCTTGCCCTGGCGGGCATCGCGCCACGCCTGCTGCTGCTGATGGGGGCGATGCTGCTGCCCATCCTGCTGGCGGCGGGATACGGGGCGGGCGGCGTGGTGCCCGGGGGCATCGGGTTGTGGGGCGCGGGGCTGGCGGCGCTGGCGCTGGCCGGGGTCGCGGGGTGGCGCCTGGCGGCGCGGGTCCGGGGCCTGGCGGGGGCGATGCGGGACCTGGCGGAAGGGCGGCTCGACACCACCATCGCGGGCGCCGGGCGCGGCGATGAATGGGGGATGGCGGCGCGGGCGCTGGACAGCCTCCGCCTCGCGCTGCGGGAGGATGCGGCGCGGCGGGAGGCCGAGGACGCCGCCCGGCTGGCCGCCGACGCCGCGCGGGGCGAGGCGATCCGGGACATGGCGGACCGGGTCGAGACCTCGACCGGTGCGGCGGTGGATCTGGTGGCGCGCAGCATGGACCGCATGGCGGATGAGGCCGAGGCGATGGCGGGCTCCGCCGCCACCGTCTCCGTCAACTGCGCGGATGTCGCGGAGGCCGCGGGCGCGGCGCGGCGGAACGTGGAAGCGGTGGCCGCGGCGACCGAGGACCTCAGCACCGCGATCGGCGAGATCAGCGCCCGGATCGGGGAGGCGACGAACGCCACCGGCCGTGCCTCCCGCAGCGGCACCCAGGGGCGGGAGAGCATCGACGCCCTGGCGGTGGAGGTGGAGCGCATCGGGGGCGTGGCGCGGCTGATCGCCGGCATCGCCGGGCAGACCAACCTGCTGGCGCTGAACGCGACGATCGAGGCCGCGCGGGCCGGCGAGGCCGGCAAGGGCTTCGCGGTGGTGGCCAATGAGGTGAAGAGCCTGGCGGCCGAGACCGCCAAGGCGACGACGGAAATCGCCCGCCAGGTGCAGGAGGTGACGCAAGCCACCACCCGCGCCGTGACGGTGGTGAGCGACATGGCCGATGCGGTGGCGGAGGTCGATGCCGCCGCCGCCGCGATCGCCAGCGCGATGGAACGGCAGAGCGAGGCGACGCGGCGGATCGTGCAATCGGTCTCGGAGACGACCAGCGCGACCGATGCCGTGACCCAGCGCATCGATGTGGTGGCAACGGAGACATCCGGCGCGGTGGAACGCGCGATGCAGGTCAGCGCCGCGGCATCCGACGCCCGGACGGGGGTGGGGGAGTTGCGGCGCAACCTGGTGCGGGCGGTGCGGGAATCCGCGCCGGAAGCGCAGCGCCGCGCCCATCCCCGCCTGGCCAGGCCGCTGCCGGTGCGGCTGGATGTGGGCGCGCCGGAAGGGCCGCTGGCCGCGGTGCTGGCCGACATCTCGGTCGGCGGCTGCCGGATGCAGCCCGGCGCGCCGGGCGTGCCGGCGGGCAGCACCGTGACGCTGCTGGCCGATGGCGTGGCGCCGGGCCTCTCGCTGCGGGCGGAGGTGGTGCAGGCCGAGAACGCGGCGGCGGGCGATGCGCTGCGGCTGCGCTTCCTGGCCATGCCGGCGGCGACGGCGGCGGCGCTGGAGGCGGGGCTTGGGAGGCTGGGGCTGCGGGAGGCGGCGTGAGGCCGCCCCCGCGACGCGCCCCCTACCCCATCGCCGCCTGCACCCAGCGCGCCACGGCCAGCACGCGGGCATCCTCCCCCATCCGCCCGGCCAGCTGCACGCCCATGGGCAGGCCCTTCGGGCCGGTCGTGACGGGCACGGTGACGTTGGGGCCCCAGAGCAGGGTCCAGAGCAGGTTGAAGGTGGCGTCGCCGGTGTAGCTCAGGCCTGCCGGGGCCTCGCCGGGGGCGGAGGGGGTCAGGATGGCGTCGAGGCCCTCGGTCGCCACCGCGAAGGCGGCGCGGGCGGCGGCGGCGGCGGCGCGGGCCTCGTCCAGCATCGCGGGGGGCTGGGTGCCGGACCAGTCGAGGCGATCGAGCAGCACGGCGGACAATTGCGGGCGGCAATGCGCGTATTCCCAGGCGAGCGCCTGGCGCGTCTCCATGTTCATCATGTGGCCGTGCAATTCGGCGGCGCGCAGCAGCTCGGGCGGCAGGGCGAAGGGCACGACCTCCGCCCCCGCGCGGCGGGCGGCATCGGCGGCGCGGTCCAGCAGGGCCAGCGTCTCCGGCGTGGCGGAGGAAGCGTCGTGGCCGATCGTCAGGCCCAGGCGCGGCGCGCGGCCGGGCTTCGCATCGGGGTCGCCGAGGTCGCGGCCCGTCATCGCCCCCATGGCCAGCGCGCAATCGGCGACGCTGCGGGCCATGATGCCGATGGTGTCGAGGCTTTCGGAACAGACCTTCATGCCGCCGCGATGGAGCGTGCCGAAGGACGGCTTGTAGCCGACCACGCCGCAATAGGCGGCCGGGCGCACGATGCTGCCGGCGGTCTGGGTGCCGAAGGCGAAGGGCACCATGAAATCCGCCACCGCGGCGGCGGAGCCGGAGGAGGAGCCGCCCGGCGTATGCGCCGGGTTGTGCGGGTTGGTGGTGGCGCCGGGGTTGCGGGTGGCGAATTCCGTCGTGACGGTCTTGCCCATCACCACGGCGCCGGCGGCGCGGGCGGCGGCGACGGCGGCCGAATCGCCCCTCGGGCGGTGGCCGGCCCAGATCGGGCTGCCATAGCCCGTCGGCAATTCGGCGGTATCCAGCACGTCCTTCACGCCGAAGGGGATGCCGTGCAGGGCGCCGGGGCGCGCGGCGGCGGCGAAGCGCCTGGCGGCGGGGGCGTCGAGCCAGGCGAAAGCGCGGGTCGTGCCCTCGCGCTCCGCGGCGCGGGCCAGGCAGGCCTCCATGAGGGCGGCGGGGGAGAGGGTGCCGGCGGCGATGGCGCGGGAAGCCTCGGTGGCGGTCAGGCGGCTGGGATCGGTCATTCCCGCATCACGCCATGGTCAGGCGCGCTTGCGAAGGGGTGGCGCAACCGGCGGGGGCGCGCCTATCTGGGGGGAATGCCCGAAAGTTCGATCCATGTCGCCGGCAGCGCCGATGGCAGCCTGAGCTATGCCATCGCCGTGCCGCCGGAATCGCTGCCCGCCGTGACCCCCACCGCGCTGCTCGGCGCCTGGGATGCTGCCCGCGCCCGTGCGCACCAGGGCGGCTGGGGGCCACCGCGCGAATTGCTGTTCCGCCGGCCGGATGGCAGCGCGCAGCGCCTGGCGATCGTCGACCGCGATGCGCGATCCTGGGCGGAGGCGGTGGACCTTCGCGCCGACCTGTCCACGATCGGCGGCCTGTCGCTGTGCCTGCGGCTGCTGGCGCTGGTGGATGTGATGGGGCGAAGCGCCTGGCTGGCCGGCCTGTTCAGGGTGACGGCAGCGGGGGTGGAACTGCACCCCGCGCTGCTGCGGGCGGCGGCGTCCATGCCGCTCGATTCCGGGGCGAGGTTCGACGCGGAGGCGCTTCGGGGGCTATTGTCGCGCACCCTGCCCGCGCGCATGCCGGCCTGACCTGCCCGAGAGAGTGATCCCATGCCAAGCCGCCTCCCGCTCCGCCTCCTGGTGATCGCGCCGCTCGCGGCGCTTGCGGCCTGCGGCAGCCCGTTGCCGCCGATCTCGCCCATCGCGGCGCCGGCGCCGGTGCCGCGGGGCGAACGCGATGCGCGCTACGAGGCGTGCCGGGACCAGGCGACGCGGGTGGTGCAGTACCGCGAGCGCGGCCAGTTGATGCGCAGCGATGAGACCGAGTCGGGCCGCGGCACCATGGGCGTGTCCCCCATGATGCGGGTGGAGAATGACCGGGGCGCGGCGCAGATCGACCGCGACCGCCTGGTGGCGGAATGCCTGCGGGCGAGCCCGGACCCCGTGCGCGGGCCGGGCCAGGCGGCCACGACGACGACCACGACCGGTACAACCAGCGGTGGCGGGTTGGCCCAGCCGGCCAGCGGCCGCGCGCTGCCGCCGCCGGGCGTCGGGGGGCGCTGACGGGCGCGCCGGGTGGCGTCGCTCGGCGCCCTCGGGCGCGCGCTGGCCACCCGCGATTCGCGGCTTTTCTTTTCCGGCTCCATGGTCGCCTGGACGGGGCTGTGGATGCAGCGCATCGCCGTCTCCTGGCTCGCCTGGGAACTGACGGGCAGCGCCTTCTGGGTCGGCATGGTGGCCTTCTGCGACCTGGCGCCGGCGGTGTTCGTCAGCCCCATCGCGGGGGCGATCGCGGACCGGGTGGACCGGGTGCAGCTGGCGATCTGGACGCAGGTGGCGATCGCCATCCAGGCGGCGGCCGTGGCGGGCATCACGGCCAGCGGGCACATGACCATCACCATATTGCTGGTGCTGGAGGTGCTGGGCGGCATCGCCGCCAGCTTCGCGCAGCCGGCACGGCAGACGCTGATGCCGGGGATCGTGGCGCGGGCTGACCTGCCCGCCGCCGTCGCCGCCAATTCGCTGTGCTTCGCGGTGGCCCGTTTCGTCGGGCCGGCCATCGCGGGGCCGGTCATCGCGGCCTGGGGCGTGGTGCCGGCCATCGCCGCCAATGCGGTGGGCTACGGCTTCGCCTGCCTGTCCATCGCGCTGCTGCGCGTGGATGCGCGGGAACGCCGCGGACACCCGGCGTCGGCCAGCCTGTGGCGGGAGGTGACGGGCGGCATCGGCTATGCCTGGCGGCATGTCGGGCTGGGGCCGCTGCTGCTGTATGCCGCGATGGGCGCGCTGCTGATGCGCGGCGTGCAGGAGATCCTGCCCCCCTATGTGGAACGGCTGTTCGGCCGGGGCGCGGAGAGCCTGGCGGTGCTGACCGCCTGCTTCGGCGTCGGCGCGCTGTGCGCCGGCTTGTGGGTGGCGTCGCGCGGGCGGCTGGAGGGGACGGTGCGGATCGCGATCTTCGCCGCCCTCGCCCAGGCGGTGGCGACGGTGGGGTTTGTGGCCACGGGGTGGTTTCCACTCGGCATGCTGTGCGGGGCGCTGATCGGGGCGGTGGCTTCCATGCACGGGATCAGCGTGCAGACCCTGCTGCAGAGCGCGGCGGACCCGGCCTATCGCGGGCGGATGCTGAGCCTGTGGGGGTTGATCACGCGGGCCTTCCCGGCGCTGGGGGCGTTGATCCTGGGGGGGCTGGGCGAATTATTCGGGTTGCGGCTGCCGACGATCGCGGCCGCGATCCTGTTCCTGGGGGTCTTCGCCTGGGGGCTGACGAAGCTGAAGACGATCGAGGCGGCGCTGGAGGGGCAGTCGGGCTCCGCCAGCAACCGCTGAACGGGTCAGCCATTCGGCCCCGGCGCGGGAGTAGGCGTGGGCGTGGGGGCTGGCACGGGCGGAGCGGCTGGGGCCGGCGCCCGGCCGTTGTCTTCACCGCGGCGAAGCGGCGTCAGGTAGGTCGCGAGCGCACCGATGGCGGCGGAGGTGATGGCGACGATGGAATCGGGAACCGAGTCCGTCCTGAAGAACACCGTGCCGAGCGAGAAGAAGGCGATCGGGATGACCGCGATGGCGATCAGGCCCAGGACGATGTAACGCACCGTCCAGCGGTCATTGATGGCGGGCATGCCCTTTCGCAGTTCATCGATGAGCTTCACCTTGTCGGCGACCGGGATATCGGGTGCGATTGCCACCTTCTCGATGGCATCGAAGATTCGGTCGGACATCGGACATCCTCGGGTTTGGTGTTAGTTTCTATATCGTATTGAAATCACGGAAATGCGAGAGCAGTCAATGACCGGAACGACGATGCTGGATGCCGCCATCGTGGGCATGGGGCGCTGGGGCCAGGTGCTGGCCAACAGCGTGCAGGGCAGGAACGATGCGGGAATCCGCTTCGTGTCCGGCTGCACCCGCACGCCCGCCAAGGCCGAGGCCTGGGCCGCGGAGAAGGGCATCCGGATGCTGCCGGATTACGAGGCGGTGCTGGCGGACCCCGCGGTGAAGGCCGTGGTGCTGGCCACGCCGCATGGGCAGCACGCGGAACAGGTGATCGCCGCCGCCCGGGCGGGCAAGCATGTCTTCGTGGAGAAGCCCTTCACGCTGGACCGTGCCTCCGCCGCCGCCGCCGTCGCGGCGTGCCGGGAGGCGGGGGTGGTGATGGCGCTCGGCCACAACCGGCGCTTCCTGCCGGCGATCCAGTTGATGAAGTCGATGCTGGCGGAGGGGCAGCTCGGCACGCTGCTGCATGTGGAAGGGCAGTTCAGCGGGCCCGGCGCGCGTGCCTATGTGCCGGGGATGTGGCGGGCGGACCGGGCGGAAAGCCCGCTCGGCGGCATGGGCGGCATGGGCATCCACATGATCGACGCCATCATCAACCTGGCGGGGCGGTTCAAGGAGGTGACGGTGCGCAGCCATGCGCAGGTCAGCCAGACCATCGACGACACCACGGCGATGCTGGCGCTGCTGGAACGCGGCGCGACGGTCGGCTTCGCGACCCTGTCCCTGTCGCCCAGCTTCTGGCGCGTGGCGCTGTTCGGGACGGAGGGGATTCTCGCGCTGCAGGGGCATGAGCACCTGACCTGGACGCCGCGGGAGGGCCAGGGCTGGGTGAAGGAATTTCCGAAGACCGACATCGAAGCCGCTGAACTTGCGGCATTCGCGCAAGCCGTGGCGGGTGGCCCGGCCTATCCCCTGCCCGTCGAGGACGCGATCCATGGCGTGGCGGTGTTCGAGGCGATGATCGGTGCCGCGAATTCGGGCAGCACCTACCACGTGGTCGGCTGAAACCGTGGCGGCGGAGCGGGCGATTGCGTTATGATCGGCGCATGAACACGCCCCGCCGCACCCTTCTCTCCTGCCTCCCGGTCGCGACGCTGGTCGCCAGCCCGGCCCTCGCCTTCCGGCTGGAAGCGCCGAGCGCCGGGGTGGCGGCGGAATATGGCGGCGGCGCCTGCGCGGAACAGCAGGTGCATGAGGCGCTGCGGGCGGAGATGGAAAGGCTGCTGGAAGGCCGCCCCCTGCCCGCCCCGATCGCGCCGGAACTCGCCCGCCTGGCGCGCTGCCCCTTCTGCGGCTGCGGCGTGGCGGGCGCCACGGACCATGGCGAGGGTCAGCCCACGCCCGGCTGATCCGGAGGGGGCTGATCCCGCCAGTAGCGGACGCGCCATCCCGGCCCGAGTTCCACGGCGAGCCGGGCGGCAAGGCGCCGTCCCCCGGCCTCGAATCCCTCGGGATCGGGCAGCGGCAGGGATGCCGCCGGGTCGTCCCAGTCGAAGCCGGATTCGAAGGCGTCGGCCCAGGCGAGCAGCGCCGTCACCAGGGCGGGTGAGATCGGCAGGCCGGCGGGGTCGATGTTCCCGGGCTCCCCTCCATCCCGCCAGAGCGGCCAGCAGCGGTAGTCCGGCATCACCTTGATGCCGCGCATGGCACCGTCTTGCCCGTCTGTCATGGCCCGCCTAGGAGATGGGCGCCAAACCGCTCCAGGAGCAATGCGCGATGTCGAAGATCACCCGTCAGGGCAGCAACCCCATCCTGTCCTCCTCGGTGGAGTACCATAACTTCGTGTACCTCGCCGGCATGACGGCGGATGACCTGTCCCAGGACATCACGGGCCAGACCCGCCAGGTGCTGGCGAAGATCACCGATGCGCTGGAAGCGAACGGCACGGACAACACCCGCCTGCTGCAGACCCAGATCTGGCTGAAGGACATCCGCGACCGCGACGCCATGAACAAGGTGTGGGTGGAGTGGCTGGGCGATGCCGGCCGCCCGGTGCGCGCCTGCGTGGAGGCCAACATGGCCGATCCGCGCCACCTGGTGGAGATCATGGTCACGGCCTGCCGCTGAAGCGGCACGCCGGGCCTGCCGCCGAGGCGGCGAGCCTGAACGGATCGGGGCGGCGCCGGGGAAACCCGGCGCCGCCCTTTTTCATGCGTGCCCCCCATTCGCCGACCGTTCCGAAATACCCCCGCGGCGGGGGCATATTCCCGCATGGCATGACTGTCATGTTGCGGAGTCAGGGCGGGCGACGCGAAGGCCTCAGAACCGTGACAAAAATGCCGCAACACTGTGTCGCCATGTTTCGTCAGGTTTCGTTCTAGGACGATATTCTGTTTCACGCGACGTTCACGGATGCTCGATGAGCGAATCACGCCGGATTTCGCGAGGTAACAAAGGATCGGGTTGTCCCTCCCCCAGGTGCCGGGTACCGCCGTTCACACGGAGCGCCAATCGGTGCCCGGAGGGCAGGCAAATCGGGGGATCACTCATGCGGGCGACGGGCACGCTGGCTGTATTCTGCGTCCTGTTCGGGACGGCGGCTTTCAGCGCGGATACGGCGCAGGCGCAGGAGCGCAACCCGCGCACCGCCCAGAAGCAGGCGCGCCCCGCTCAGGTGGCCGTGACGCCGCCCCGCCCCCCCGCCGTTAACACCGCCAGCCGCGTCGCCGCCACCAAGCCGGGCCAGCCCGCCAGCCGCCAGGTTGCCGCCGCGCCGCAGCGTGGCACCCCAGCGGCGGCGCCGCAGCGTGGTAGTCAGGTGGCCGCGCTGCCGCCGCCCCCGCCGCCCGCGCCGGCGCCCCGCGTGCGCGTGCTGAACGAGATGCCGGCCAGCCTGGCACCCGCGCCCACGCCCACGCCCACGCCCACCGGGCCGATGCAGCTGGCTTCCGTCGGCGTCATCCGTCCCGCGGTCGCGCATCCCGCTATCAGCCATGGCGGCACGCCCATCCTGCCGGTCTCCATCAGCGGCGGCCTGTCCTGCGTGCCCTTCGCCCGCATGGCGACGGGGATGAACATCAGCGGCGATGCCCGCATGTGGTGGCACAACGCGGCCGGCAGCTATGCCCGCGGCAATGCGCCGGAACGCGGTTCGGTCCTGGCCTTCACGGCATCCGGCGGCATGTCCCGCGGCCATGTCGCGGTGGTGAGCCGCGTGGTGAATTCCCGCACCATTCATATCGACCACGCCAATTGGGGCGGTCCCGGCATCCGCCGCGGCGCGGTGATGCGCGGCGTCGTCGTGATCGATGCCTCCGACCGCAATGACTGGACGGCGGTGCGCGTGCAGGTCGGGCACAGCAACGACGCCTTCGGCCGCACCTATTCGACGCATGGCTTCATCTACAACCGCCCGGCCAATGGCGCCGACCGGATGATGGAAGCGCGCGCCCGTGGCTTCCAAGAGCGGGGCTTCCAAGAGCGGGGCTTCCAGGAGCGGGGCTTCCAGGAAGTGGCGGAGGGCGCGCCCTCCCCCCATGTCGCGCAGCACATGCGCCTCACGTCGCAGCTCTTCGCGGAGTAGTTTCCCCCGCGGCCCCGTCTTGCTGGCATGATCCGCCGGCGAAGACGGGAGGATCATGCCATGCATGAACGCGGCGGGGATGGGGCGGAGCGGCTGCTGCTGCCCGAAGGTTCCTGCGATGCCGCCCCCGGGGGCGGGACCATACCCAACAACCCACGCCTGCCGGTGCTGCTGCATCGCGGCGCGGTGCGCGCCGGCGATCCGGCGGCGGCGGAGGCGCTGTTCGCCCGCCATGGCTGGCCGCCCGCCTGGCGCAACGGCATCTACGACTTCCACCACTACCACCCCAATGCGCATGAGGCCCTGGCCATCGTGGAAGGCGCGGTGCGCGTCAGGCTCGGCGGCGATCCCGGGGTGACGATCGACCTGCAGGCGGGGGATGTCGTGGTGCTGCCGGCGGGGACGGGGCACCGCAACCTCGGCGCCTCCGCCCGGCTGATGGTGGTAGGGGCCTATCCCCCGGGCGATCCGCCGGAGCAGTTCACGGGACGGCCTGGGGAGGCCGCGAGGGCCGCCCATGCCATCCCCGCCACGCCCGACCCGCCCTGCGATCCCGTGACGGGCGCGCCCTATCCCGCCGCCTGACGCGGGTCAGCGGTCGGATCTCCCCCGACCGCTCAGCGGTCGGACCTCCCCCGACCGCTCAGCGGTCGAATCTCCCCCGACCGCTCAGCGGTAGGATCTCCCCCGACCGCTCAGCGGTCGAAGCGAAACGCGTGCAGCATGAACCATTGCTCGGGATGGGCGCGCACCACGGGCTCGATCGCCGCATCCAGCAGCGCCATGTCGTCCAGCATCCCCTGGCGGCCACGGCCGGGCGGTCCGACGTCCACCGGGGGCAGGAAGGTCAGGCGGAAGCGGGGCCCCTCCGCGATGCGGAGCGCGTAGCACGGCACGATGGCGGCGCCGGTATGCGCGGCCAGGCGCACGGCCCGCATGATGTTCCCGTCCGGCTTCGGCGCCCGCCCGAACCGCGGCGCATGGACCCGCCCTTCCCAGTATTCGTCCACGTAGTAGAGCAGCGCGGAATGGCCATCGGCCAGCAGGCGGTGGGCGTGGAAGGCCGCATCCAGCGTCGGCAGGATGGGGTTGGAGATGGGCGCGTCGGCGAAGCGGCGGCCAAGGTTGCGCATCCTGAAGGCGATCCGCATCCGGAAGCGGTTGGGCAGGCGCTGGAAGATGGCATGGAAGGGCAGGCCAACCTTGGCGAGGCCGAGATGCACCATCTCCCAGTTCCCGACATGCAGCCCCGCGACGATGACCGGCCGCCCGGCCTGGCGAAGGCTGTCGATCACCTCCCGCCCCTCGATCTCGATGCGGTCTTCCGACAGGAAGCGGTACTGGGCGGAGAATTCGGCAAAGCAGCGGCCGATATGGACCCAATGCGCATCGAGCAGGCGCTCGATCTCCGCATCCCCCGCCTCGGGCCGCAGGTGCCGCAGCAGGGCGCGGGCGCGGTCGCCGGGACGCCTGCGGCCGAGATGATGCCCCAGTGTGGCGCCAATGGAGGAGACGGCCTGGCTCGGCAGCAGGCGCATGAGGTGATGGGCGCTGTAGTCCAGCAGGCCCCAGGCGGGGTCGCGGACCCAGTGCCGCCACAGCGCGCGGCGCTGGTCCCAGCGCCAGGGCGGCGGCGGGTAGAGGATATCCAGCGCGCGGCTGTCCCGCGCCGGGTCCGGCGGCGGCTTCACGCCGGCCATACGCGCATCGGCAGCGTTTCACCGGGGCGCAGCGTCAGGCGCGCCACGGCCTCCACCACCGCTCCCGCCTCCAGTTCCAGCCGCGCCGCCTGGCGGAGGGTGGCGAGGCAGATCATCGCCTCCGCCAGGCCCAGCTGCTGGCCGGTGCAGACGCGGGGGCCGGTGCTGAAGGGGATGTAGGCGTGGCGGGACGGGCGCGGCGCGCCAGGCATGAAGCGGTCCGGCACGAAGGCATCGGGGGCCGGCCACAGCTTCGGGTTCCGGTGCAGCAGCCAGGGCGCCACCAGCACGATGCTGCCCTTCGCGACATCCCGCCCCGCGATGCGGCCGGGGGCGATGGCCTCCCGCGACAGCAGCGGCACGGGGGGATAGAGGCGCATCGTCTCCTCCACCACCGCGCGAGTGAAGGGCAGCAACGGCAATTCCGCCAGGCCCGGCGCACGGCCGCCGAGGGTTTCGGCCAGTTCGGCGTCCAGCCGCGCGGCGCTGGCGGGGTCCTGGCTCAGGATGAACAGCGCCCAGGCCAGGACATTGGCGGTGGTCTCGTGGCCCGCCATGAACAGCACGATCGCCTCGTTCCGGAAGGCGCGGCGGTCCATCGGGCGATCGGTGCCGGCGATGCGGGCCTCGGCCATGGATCTGATGAGGGAGGCCTCCGCGCCGCCGCCGCCGTCCAGGATGCCGGCGATCAACCCATCCACCACGGTGTGGATGCGGCGGACGGAGGCGCGGGTGCGGCGGCCGCTGAAGCGCGGCAGCCATTCCGGCAGGCCGAGGAGGGAGGCGATGTCGGTCTGGTCCACCAGCGCCTGGTATTCCGCGAAGGCGGCGACGACTTCCGCGGCGGCGTCGGCGCCGAGCGCCCTGCCGAAGATGGTGCGGCAGATGATCTCCGCCGTCAGGTGGCCCATGGCGGCGAGTGCGTCGATCGGCGTGCCGGGCGGCAGGGCGCGCCAGGTCGCCGCCAGGGCGGTGGCGGCTTCCGTGATGGCGGGGGCGAGTTCGGGCAGGCGCGCCGGGTGGGTGACAGGGGCGACGACGCGGCGGCGTTCCCGCCACAGCGCGCCGTCCGAGACGAAGAGGCCATCGCCCAGCAGCGGCGCCAGGGCGCGGCGATGCGCGGGGGATTTGCGCTGGAAGGCCGCATGCTGGTCCACGAAGGCCTCGGCCACCGTCTCCGGGCTGTTGCAGATGACGAGGTTCCGCAGCAGGAAGCGGCGGAAGACCACATCGCGGCTGAAGGTGCCGGCGGGGAATACCGCCAGCCAGTTGCGGCGGGCGAGCCTGATCAGTTCCCGGATCGGCGGCAAACGGACCGGGCGCGCCGGGTGGGGCGGCACGAAGGGTGCCGTGGTGGTGGGAGGGGGCGCGCCGACATGCATCGCCCAATTCTAGGCCGAATCAGGGGATGCACCATTCCCGTTGTGGGCGATTGCGCGGCCGCCACGGCATGGCCGCCCGCGCATCCGCCGTCAGGTTCGTCTCACACGGCATCCGCCGTTGGGACCTGTCCAGACGGCATCCGCCGTTGGGACCTGTTCAGACGGCATCCGCCGTCAGGACGATCCGACCCGTCACCTGGCCGGCGCGCAGGCGCATCAGCGCGCTGTCGGCCTGGGGGAAGGGTTCGCGGGTGATGGGGATGCCGGGCAGCGAGCCGCCCTGCGCGATCTTCACCAAAGCGCGCAACTCCTTGGGATTGCCGACATAGCTGCCCTGGACGGTGACGGCGCGCATGGCCATCAGCGGCAGGGGCAGCGACAATTCGCCGCCGAACAGCCCGACCTGCACCAGCTTGCCGCCCTTGCCCAGCGCATCGAAGGCGAAGCGCGCGGTGGCGCTGCCATTCACCAAATCCACCACCGCCATCACCGGCCCGCCGCACACTTCCACCAGCTTCGCGGAGACGTTGTCGCCGCGGGCATCGACGGTATCGGTCGCGCCGGCTGCCTTCGCGGCCTCCAGCTTCTCCGCGCCGATATCGACGGAGACGATGCGGCGATGGCCCATCGCCTTCAGCACCGCGATGGCCTGCAGGCCGAGCCCGCCGGCGCCGATCAGCAGGATGGGATCATCGGCGTCCATCGGCATCAGCTTGTTGATGGCGGAATAGACGGTGATGCCCGAACAGGCATAGGTCGCGGCCAAGGCCAGGTCGAGGTTGCCGGGATCGACGAGGTGGCGGGGTTCCGGCACCAGGATATGCGTGGCGTAGCCGCCATTCTGGAAGACGCCGAGGGAACGCCCATTGGCGCACATGTTGTCTTCCTCCGCCCGGCAGCGGGCGCAGGTGCCGCAGCCCACCCAGGGGAAGACGATGCGGGTCTGACCGACTTCCAGGCCCTGGCCGTCAGCCTCCGGCCCCCAGGACAGCACGCGGCCCACCGTCTCATGCCCCATGGCGAGCGGCAGCTTCACGCCGCGGTCGGAGAGCTTCATCTTGCCCCGGCTGCCGAGGTCGTATTCGCCTTCCCAGATATGCAGGTCGGAATGGCAGACGCCGGCATGGGTGACTTCCAGCAGCACCTGCTTCCCCGTCGGCACCGGCGTCGGCAGCTCGATCTCCTGCAACGGCTTTCCCGTCTCGACCACGGCCCAGGCCCGCATGGCGTATTCCCTCCTCATGCTTCAGCTTCAGGCCAGCACCGGGGCCCATCGGGGTCAAGCTTGGGGGGCAAGCTTCGGGGTCACGCTTGACAGGGGCGCGCGCGGCTTGGCCCACTGGGGGCGGCGGCGCGCGGCAAGAGGCGCCGCGTGGGATGGGACATCGCCGGTCGCGTCATTCCGCGAAAGGCTGCGCATGGAACGCCCCTTCCACCTCGCCTGGTTCGTCTCCCGCGGCTACGGCCCCAAGGCCTGGCGGTATGAATGGGGCGGCGACCAGTCCCGCTGGATGATGCCGGACCTCTTCGTCGATCTCGCCGTGGCGATGGAACGCGCGGGCTTCGACTATGTGATGATGGAGGACAGTTCCAACGTCCCCTACACGCACAAGGGCACGCATGACGACTACCTGAAATACGCGATGGCGACGCCGAAGCTCGATCCCGCGGTGCTGGTGCCGTACATGGCGATGGCGACGAAGCGGATCGGCCTGGTGACGACGATGTCCACCACCGAATACCCACCCTTCCTGCTGGCCCGCCTGGTGAACACGCTGGACCACGTCACGGAAGGCCGCGTCGGCTGGAACATGGTGACGGGCAGCAACGACGGCGGCGCGCAGAATTACGGCCTGGATCGGCAGTTCGAGCATGATGAGCGCTACGACCGCGCGGATGAGTTCGTGGAGATCGTCACGCGGCTCTGGGAAAGCTGGGCGCCGGATGCGGTGGTGATGGACCGCGACGCGCCGCTGTTCGCGGACGGGTCCAAGGTGCAGGCGCTGCACTACAAGGGGCGCTACCACCAGGTGCGCGGGCCGCTCAGCGCGCCACGATCGCCGCAGGTGCGGCCGGTGCTGTGCCAGGCCGGCGGGTCGCCCCGCGGGCGGCAATTCGCGGCGCGGTGGTCGGACACGATCATCACCTCGGCGAAGGATGTAGCCTCCATGCGGGCGACGCGGGATCGCATCCGCGCCGATGCGGTGGCGATGGGGCGCGACCCCGATGGCATCAAGGTGCTGTTCCTGGTGGACCCGCTGGTGGACCACAGCCTGGAAGCGGCCGAGCATCGCCGGCGCATCCTGGAGGCCGATGTGGCCCTGCATGTGGACCAGCATCTGGCCTCCGCCTCGCGGCTCAGCGGGATCGATTTCTCCCAATTCCCGATCGATGAGCCCCTGCCCCGGCTGACCAGCAACGGGCATCAATCCGTGGTGGACCGCTTCGTCGGGCTGACGCCGCGGCAGGTGGCGGGGCGGGCGGAACTCGGCATCCGCTTCACCGGCACGGTGGACCAGGTGGCGGGGATGATGGAGGAGGCGATGCGGGAGGCGGGCGGCGACGGCTTCCTCATCGTCCATGCCGATTTCACGCGCCGCTACATCGCGGAGATCTGCGACGGGCTGGTGCCGGAATTGCAGCGCCGCGGCCTGACCCGGCGGCGGTATGAGCACGCGACCTTCCGGGACAACCTGCTGGCCTTCTGATCAGCGCAGGCCGAGCGCGCGGTGGGTGCAGGCTTCCAGCGCCAGCATGATGTCGCGCATCGGCATCCCCGCATCCCAGCTGTAGCGGTGCCGACCGAACTGGATGACCAGCGGCCCGGTGGAGGCCATCAGCGCATCCGCCGTGCGGGGATCGAGCTCCGCCCAGGCGCGGTCGCCGCTGGCGGCGCCGGCCAGGTCCCGGCGGCCGGCGGCGGTGAAGACAGTCAGCACATGCGGTGCCTGCAAGGGCGGCGTGGCGGGGACGCTGATGGAAAAGGCGCGGTCGCGGGTGAAGGCGATGCGCAGCAGGGCGGCGGCGTTGCCGTTGCTGGCGGCGCAGCGCTGGAAGGTCCCGTTCTCGAACACCCGGATGATGGCGGCGTGGCCGGTGCGGCCGACCAGTTGCTGCCGGTGGTTCTGCGCCGCGGCCGAGGCGGCGGCGCCCAGCAGGAAGGCCAGGACCAGCGCCCAGGGGAGGATGGGGCCGACCATTCCCCGCATGACATGCCTCCTGACCGCGCCGTCTCAATCACCATCCATCCTGCGGCAGAGGGGTTGCCGAAGACCTAAGCCGGGCCGGGCCGGTGCCGAACCCCGCGCCACGGGCCGCGTTGCCCCGGGGCATGAGGGAGAAGACGGCCATGAGCGATATCCTGTCCCGCATCCTGGCGGGTGTCCTGGGTGATGGCGGCGCGGGGGCGAACCAGCAGGGGTCGGGCATGGGGGATTCGCCGCTCGGGCGGCCCAGGCTGCCGGATGCGGAAGCGGGCCGGTCCGGCGGGATGGCCGGGGGCATGGGTGGCGGGATGGGCGGCGGGCTCGGCAGCATCCTGGGCGGGCTGCTCGGCGGCGGGCGCGGTGGGGCGGCAGCGCCCATGCCGTCGGGCGGCGGGCTGGGCGGGCTCGCCGGCGGGCTCGGCGGCATGAAGGGCATGGCGCTGATGGCGCTGCTTGCCTACCTCATGCGGGGCCAGGGTGGGGCGCAGGGGCTGACCAGCCTGACGGACCAGCTTCGCGGCGCCGGGCTGGGCGACCGCGTGGATAGCTGGGTGCAGGACGGGCCGAATGGCGATGTGTCGCCGGAGGAGCTGCGCCGCGCCATCCCGCCGGAGGCGCTGGACCAGGTCTCCGCCGCGACCGGCGAGGGGCAGGACGACATCCTGTCCCAACTCAGCCGCGGGCTGCCGGGGATGGTGGACCGGCTGACGCCGAAGGGGCGCCTGCCGGACCGGGACAATGAATTGCCGCAGGCCGAGCCCGATGACCTGCTGGCGCCCTTCGGGATCGGCACCCGGCGCTGATCAGTCCGGCCGAATGGCGTTTTCCCGCACCACCCGGCCCCAGGTCGCGATCTGGGTCGAAAGGAAGGGGCCGAAGACGGCCTCCCCCTGCGGGTCCAGGTCAATGCCCAGGCCGATGACCCTGGCGCGGACCTCCGCGATGGCGAGGGCGGTTCGCAGCGCACCCTCCATCCGCTGGCGGATCGCGGCGGGCAGGCCGGCGGGGCCGAGGAAGCCCCAGAAGGCGCGGGCATCGATGCCAGGGACGCCGGATTCCGCGAGAGTCGGGATATCGGGCATGGAGGGGGAGCGCGTGGCCCCGGTCTGGGCCAGGGGCATCAAGGCGCCGCTGTCGATATGGACGCCGATGGCGGGGCGGGTGGCGATGGGCAGGTCGACCTCCCCGGCCACGGCGGCGATGGAAAGCGGGCCGCCGCCGCGATAGGGCACATGCACCAGCTGCAGCCCGGCCGCCTTGCCGACCAGCGCCATGGTCAGGTGGGCCAGCGACCCGTTGCCGATGGTGCCGTAGGTGACGGTATCGGGCCTTGCCTTCGCGGCTTCCGCCATGGCGGCGAAGCTGCGCCAGGGGCGGGTGCGATGCGCGGTCAGCACCATGGGCGCGGTGCCGAACATCAGCAGCGGCGTCATGTCCTTCTCGGTATCGAAGCCGATGGTCGGGATCAGCGCGGGGTTCACCGCATGGGTGTCGAAGACCAGCACCCAGTTGTTGCCATCGGGCGCGCTGCGCGCGACCAGCGCGGTGCCGAGCGCGCCGGAGGCCCCTGCCCGGTTCTCCACCACGATCGGCTGGCCGAGCGCGGCCTGGAGATGGGGTTGCAGCAGGCGGGACAGCGCATCGGTGGAACCGCCCGGCGGGAAGGGCACGACGATGCGGATGGGGCCGGTGGGCCAGGATTGCGCGAGGGCTGGGGCTGCCAGCGTGGCGGTGGTGGCGGTGGTGGCGGCCAGCAGCGTGCGGCGCGTGAAGGCGTTCATGGTTGTTCCTCCCTGGTGTTCTTGGGAGGCATCTGGCCCGGGCCGGGCGGCGCGCGCAACCGGATTGCGCGCGCCAGCCAAGCCTAGACCGGGCGGGTGACCGGCACCCCCGCCTTGGCCTGGACCAGCACGCGGCGGATGTCGCCTTCCAGCTTGGCCAGTTCCTCCGCCGCGCGGGCGCGCTGGCCGCGGGCCTCGTCGGCGATGCGCAGGCTGTCCTCGATGGTCGCGACCAGGGAGGCATTGGCCTTCTGCACGGCGGCCAGGTCGAAGATCCCGCGTTCGAGTTCGGTGCGGGCTTCGAGGTTGCCGCGGCGCAGCGTCTCCGCATTCGCGGTCAGCAGCTGGTTGGTCAGGTCGGTGGCCTGCTTCACGGCGGAACCGGCTTCGCGCATCCGGTGGATGGCCAGCGCCTGGGCCAGCTGCTGGCGCCACAGCGGCACGGTGTTGGCCAGAACGGAGTGGATCTTGCTGGCCAGTGCCTTGTCATTTTCCTGGATCAGCCGGATCGAGGGCAGCGCCTGCATCGCCACCTGGCGGGTCAGCCGCAAATCATGCACCCGGCGGTCCAGCTCGTCCCGCGCGCCGCGCAGGTCCCGCAGCCGCTGGGGCCCCAGATCGTCGCCGGGATTGGCGGCGAGCGCGGCTTCCATGGCGGGGATCGCCTCCTGATCGGTCCGGGCCAGCACGGCTTCCCCGGCCTGGACGTGGTCGCCGAGTGCGTGGAACCACTCCAGCGTCGCCTGATACAGGCGCTCCAGCCGCTCCACATCTTCCAGCAGCCGGGTGCGATGGGTGTCGAGCTTGTCGCCGATCCCCTCGATCTGGCCCTTCACCGTCTCATACTTCTGGATGATGCCGGTGACTTCCGCGCCGGCCTTGGTGAAGACGCGGGCGAAGAAGCCGGGGCGTTCGTCGAGCTTGGTGACATCGAAGCCGCGCAGCGTGGCCAGCAGGGAGGACAGGGTGCGCCCGGCCTCCCCCGTCTCCTGGTTCTTCGCCCCTTCCAGCATGGCATCCGCCGCCGCCTGGGCGCGCGTCTGCGTCTGCTGGCCGAAGCGGAGGATGGAGCCGGGGTCGGAGAGGTCGATCTGGCGAGCCAGTTCGTCGATACCCGCGACGGGCGCCGGGTCCGGGACGGTGGGCTGGGTCGTGCTCATGCGTATCCTTCCTGGCGCAGCCGCTCGGCCAGCACCTTCACCTGGATGTCGAGGGCGGCACTCTCCTCGGCGCGCAGGCGGGCCTGGAGTTCCTCGGCGGCGGATTGCAGATCCTCCAGCAGCTTCGGCATGCCGGGGGGCGGTTCGGCGCCGGCCTGGAGGCGATCGGCGATGCGTTCCAGCCCATCCAGATGGACGGCGAGGAAGCGGCGGGCCAGCGGCAGGCGGTCCGGCCGGGCATCGAGGTCATCGAGCACCGCGGCCATGGCGCCGGTGACGCCGGCGAGCGTGGGGGCGGCGGCGATGCGGGCCAGGCGGGCGCGGGCATCGTCCAGCGGGCCGGGGGCGGCGGGGGGCGGCGGGGCCTCCACCTCCGGCACCGCGCCGTCATACATCAGGCGGGTGCCGGCCCAGGCGCCGGCGGCCAGCAGCACGGCCAGCGGCGCGCCCATCTGCGCGCCGAGGCCCGCGACCAGGCCGGTGGCGACGGCCATCAGCACGGCGGCGCGGCGCGTATCCCCTGCCCGGCCCCGGCGCAGCGTGCGCACGGCCAGCAGCGGCAGGCCGATGCCGAGGCCGGCGGCGACCACGCCGCGCGTGTTGCCGCGCGCGATCTCGATCACCGCGTCGGGCAGGAGGGGCCAGGTGAACAGCGGCAGCAGCAGGCCGCGCGTGCCGGCGCGGAAGCGGCTGGCCTGGTCCTCCAGCCTGGCGCGGGCGTCGCGCCAGGCATCGGGGTGGCGCCAATCGGGGGGACGCCCATCGGGGGCCGGGCGGTTCATCGGAACAGCGCCAGGATGCAGGCCATCCAGAGCGTCAGGCCCATCAGCCACATGCCGGCCACCCGGCGCAGGGGCCAGGGGATGGAAGGCAGCAGGATCCGCGGCCGTGCCAGGGTTGGCTGCCCGGCTGCCGGGAAGCGGGACGCGGGAGGGCGGTCAGTGGTGCGCATGTTGTCTCTGACATCGCCCCTCGGCCCGGCTGCATCAAGGCCCGGCCGCATCAAGGCCTGCATGCCGCAAGTTGCGGGCAGAAGGCGGCTGTTTTGAACTCGGAAAGGAGCCGGCACGAGAATGGCTGTGCGAAGGCCGATTGCGTGTCAGAATGAAGGCAAGAGCCGGCCTGGCAGCGAAGGGAGACGCACGGTTGTGACCAATCACCTGACGAGACGTGCGGTCGGCGCCGCTGCCCTGCTGGCGGTCCCCCTGCTGGGCGCGCCCGCCCTGCTGGCCCGCCCCGCCCGCGCCCAGGCGTCGCCGCTGCAATTCGGCGTCATGCCCAATGTCAGCCCCCGCGTGCTGCTGACGCAGTACCAGCCCTTCCGCGCCTTCCTGGAACAGGACCTGGCACGGCCGGTGGAGGTGGTGACGGCCCCGGGGCTGGCGCCCTTCCATGAACGGACGGTGGCCGGCGCCTATGGGCTGGTGGTGACGGCAGCCAACCTCGGCCGCGTCGCGCAGAAGGATGCGGGGCTTCAGCCCTTCGCGATCTACGAACCGCGCATCCCCGGCCTGCTGGTGACGCACCGGGACCGGCCCGTCACCGATATCGGCGCGATCCACGGCCGGCAGGTGGCCATGACCAACCCGCAATCGCTGGTGGCGCTGAAATTCGTCCACTGGGCGCGCGCCGCCGGAATCCGCATCGGCCAGGACGCCACCGCCGTCCATGCGCGGAACGAGGACAGCCTGGCGCAGCTGCTGACCGGCCCCGACACGCCGCTGGCGGTGATGAGCCGGGGCGAATTCAACGCCATCGGCCCCGCGGTGCGGGAAACGCTGGTGGTCTGGCAGCAATTCGCCGCCGTGCCGGCCTTCCTGATGCTGCTGGGCCCGGGAACGCCGCCGGAGGAAGCGCGCCGCATCACCACCTGCATCAGCCGCTTCCCCGCCAGCCCCGCCGCGCGCCAGTTCTTCGAACTGACCGGCTTCCGCGGCATCCGCGCGGTGACGGATGCCGATCTGGCGGAGGTGGATGACGTGGTGGACGAAACCCGCACCCTCCTGCGCGGCGCCTGAGGACGGCGGCGTCCTGGCCGCGCCTGGCATGCTGCGGAGCCTTCCCTTCCGCCTGAAGCTGTTCACGCTGGCGGCCTGCGCGCTGGTGGCGCTGGCGGCGGCGCTGACCATGATCCAGGACCGCCTGGTGCTGAAGGTGCTGGAAGCGCAGTTCGAAAGCCGCGCGGCGGCGGCGCGGCCGATCCTGCAGGCGGCGCTGGCGGCGCCGCTGGCGGAACGGGACTTTGCCACCATCCAGGCCATCATCACGGAAAGCGTCAACGCCGGCAGCTTCGCGCATATGGTGCTGCTGGATGCGGGCGGGCAGCCGGTGGCGGCGGCGGGGTGGAACGTGGCGCGGGACGGCACGCCGCAGTACCAGGGCCGGCCCCTGGCCATGCCCGATGGCGACAGCCGCATGGTGTACGAGACGCCCGTGAGCCTGGCGGGCCAGCGGCTCGGCACCGTGCATTTCGGCATGTCCCTGGCACCGATCGAGGCCGCGCACGCGGCGCTCGTCACCGGGGGCGTCGTGGCGGCCATCCTCTGCGTGGCGCTGATGGTGCCGGTGGTGGAATTGGGCTCCCGCTGGCTGTTCCGGCCACTGAAGCGGCTGGAAGCGGCGGCGGCGGCGATCCGCGGGGGGGATTACGACACGCCGCTGGACCCCCGCGCGCTGCGCGCCACCGTGGCGCGGGAAGGCGGGGGCGACGAGATCGCGCGGCTCGGCAGCACCTTCATCGCCATGGCCGGCGCGATGCGGGAGAGGCTGGAGGCGCTGTCCGCCAGCGAGGCCCGGCAGCGCGCCCTGCTGGAGGAAGCCCGGCTGCGGGAGGCGCTGCTGCGCACCGCCAAGGAACAGGCGGAGGTCGCCACCAGGGCGAAGAGCGAGTTCCTGGCGAATATGAGCCACGAGGTCCGCACGCCGCTGAACGGCATCCTCGGCATGGCGCAGATCCTCGCGGCCTCCGAGCTGAACGAGGCGGACCGGGAGGCGGTGCAGGTGATCCTCGACAGCGGGAACCTGCTGCTCGGCATCATCAACGACATCCTCGACATCTCCCGCCTCGAATCCGGGCGCGTGAAGATCGAGGTCGCGTCGGTGGACACGGTGCCGATGCTGTCCCAGCCGCTATCGGCCCTGGCCGCCGCCGCGCTGCGCAAGGGCGTGGGCTGGACGGTGGAGCTGGCGCCCGACCTGCCGCGGCAGGTGATGGCGGACCGGATGCGCGTGGCGCAGGTGCTGGTGAACCTGGCCGGCAATGCGGTGAAGTTCACGGAAAGCGGGCAGATCCGGATCCGCGCCCGATGGCTCCAGCTGCCCGCCGGCGGGCGGCTGCGGGTGGAGGTGGCCGATACCGGGATCGGCATCCCCAGGGAATCCTGGCCCCAGCTCTTCGAACGCTTCGCGCAGGCGGAGATGTCGACGACCAGGCGCTATGGCGGATCGGGCCTCGGCCTCGCGATCTCCCGCCAATTGGTGGAGCTGATGGACGGGCGGATCGGCTTCGACAGCCAGCCGGGCCAGGGCAGCACCTTCTGGTTCGAACTGCCGCTCGGCCTGCCGGCGCTGGCGCGGATGGAAGCGGCCGGCGGGCGCCGCGTGCTGGTGGTGGAGGCGCTGCCCAGCCACCGCACCGCGGCCAGCGCCCTGCTGCGGCAGCTGGACCACGCCGTCACCACCGTGGGCGATGGGAAGGCGGCGGAAGCGGCGCTGCGGGACCAGGCCTTCGACGTGGTGATGCTGGACCTGGACGGGCCGGAGGGGTGGGAGACGGCATCGCGGCTGCTCGGCATGACGAAGGGCCAGGCGCGGGTGCCGATCATCGGCACCGCCGAACAGCCCGACACGGCGCTGCGGGAACGCTGCGGGGCGGCGGGGCTGGCCGGGCTGCTGGGCAAGCCGATGCGGCTGCGGGACCTGCATCCCGCGATCCAGACGGCGGTGGCGGAAGCGGCGGCGCGGTAGGGCCGGGTTCGCCTTCCTGCTGCGCTACCCGCCGCCGATACCCGAGGCCATCTGGCCGGTGCGGCCCGCCGCCCTGGCAGCGGGGGCAGGCATCATCGCGCGTGCCAGGGGTGCAAGGGCGGTCGTCGCGGCCTTGTCCTCGTCCTGTAGGCGCCATCCTCCCTATGGGATGGCGCCAAGGCGCGCGACGAGGCTCCGTTCAGCGCGTGCCGGCGCGCTGGTGCCTCAGCGCCGATCCGCGCGGGGATCCAGCGCATCCCGCAGCCCGTCACCGACCAGGTTGAAGGCGAGGACGACGACGAAGATCGCCGCGCCGGGCGCGATGGCGAGCCAGGGCGCGCCATCGAGGAAGCGCTGGGCGCTGTTGAGCATCGACCCCCAGGACGGCGCCGGGGGCTGCTGGCCGAGGCCGAGGAAGCTGAGCGACGCCTCGGCGATGATCGCCTCCGCGATCGCCAGCGTGGATTGCACCAGCAGCGGCGGGATGATGTTGGGCAGGACATGGACGAAGGCGATGCGCCAGGGCGGGTTGCCCAGCGCGCGCGATGCCTCCACCCAATCCGTGCTTTTCGCATCCAGCGCCATGCCGCGGGACAGGCGGACGAAGACGGGGCTGGCGGTGATGGCGATGGCGATCATCGCATTCTCCAGCGCCGGGCCGAGGAAGGCGGCGAGCGCGATCGCCAGGATCAGGAAGGGCACGGACAGCATGGCATCCGCGATGCGGGAGATGGTCGCATCCACCCAGCCCCCCGCCAGGCCCGCGAGCAGCCCGATGGGCACGCCGATCAGCACCGCGCCGAGCACGGAGATGACGCCCGCCATCAGCGATGCCCGCGCGCCCCAGATCAGGCGCGACAGCACGTCCCGCCCGTTCTCATCCGTGCCGAACCAGTGCAGGGCGGAGGGCGGCTTGCGGATGTTGGTCCAGCTGGTGGCGATGGGGTCGTAGGGCGCGATCCAGGGGGCCAGCGCCGCGATCAGGATGAAGGACAGCACCACCACCAGGCCAGCCACCGCCAGCTTGTGGCGCAGGAAGCGGCGGACGGCGCGCCGCGCCGGGGATTGGCCGCGCTCCAGCGGCGGCGCCTTGGTGGCGACGGTGGTGCTCATGCCTGCCTCAGGCGCGGGTTGATCGCCATGTAAAGGATATCGGCGATGAGGGAGAGGAGGACGAAGATCAGCGCGGTGGCGAGCACGACGCCCTGCACCACCGGATAGTCCCGGTTGAAGACGGCATCGACGACCAGCTTGCCGAAGCCGGGGATGGTGAAGATCTGCTCCGTCAGCACGGCGCCGGCCAGCAGGCGGCCGAATTCGATGGTGCCGAGCGTGACCACCGGGATCAGCGCATTGCGCAGTGCGTGGCGGCGGATGACCGATTTCTCCGACACGCCCTTGGCGCGGGCGGTGCGGATGTAGTCCTGGCTCAGCGCCGTCAGCATCGCCGCGCGGGTGTGGCGCATCAGCACGGAAGCAACGCCGGTGCCGAGCACGAAGGCGGGCATGATGGTGGTGGCCAGCGACTGCACCGGGTCTTCCCACAGCGGCACGTAGCCCGATGGCGGCAGCCAGCCCAGCTGCACGCTGAACAGCAGGATCATCATGATGCCGAGCCAGAAATTCGGCGTGGAGATGCCGAACAGCGCGATGCCGTTCGCCGCCCAATCCGTCGGCGTGTCCCGCTTCACGGCGGAGAGGATGCCGAGCGGCACGCCGATGATGATGGCGATGATGAAGGACATGGTGGCGAGCTGGATCGTCACCGGCAGCTTCTGGAGGATGAGGTCCGTCACCGGCATGCGGATGCGCCAGGAGAACCCGAAATCCCCCTGCACGACATTGCCGACCCAGTACAGGTACTGCTCCACGATCGGGCGATCGAGACGCAACTCCTCCCGGATCTGCTGCAGCACCAGCGGGTCGCCGCGTTCCTCGCCGGCCAGGATCAGCGCGGGATCGCCGGGCATCAACTGCTGCAGGCCGAAGATCATGAAGGAGAGGATGATCAGCGTCGGGATGATCTGCCCGATGCGTCGCAGGAGCCAGGCCCACATGGTCAGGCGATCCTTTGGGTCAGATGGTCAGTCAAGGCGAACATCCTGCAGGCGGATGAGGCCATCGGGATGCGCCTGCAAGCGGCGGACACGGGCGCTGTAGGCGGTGATGTTCATGCGGTGCCACAGGTACATCCGGCTGCGGTCCCTCCCGATGGCGATGCGCCAGGCGGCGTCATAGAGGGCGAGGCGCTTCGGCAGATCGGTCTCCGCCCGGGCCGCGTCCAGCAGGCGGTCGACCTCGGGGTCCGCGTACTTGCCCTCGTTCGTCGCGCCGCGGCTATGGGCGCCGTGGTAGATATTGCCATCGGGATCAGGGCGGCCGGACCAGGCGGTCAGCGAGGCCTCGAAATCCCCGCGGTTCGAGGCGGCGAGGCCGGAGGCGTATTCCATCGCATTCAGGCGGAGGTCGAAGCCGGCCTCCCTCACCATGGCCTGGATCATCTCCCCCACCTGCCGCAGGTCCGGGCTGTTAGGGACGGTCAGCGAGAGGGAGACGGGCGTGGTGGCGCCGGCTTCGCGCAGAAGCGCGCGGGCGCGGTCGAGGTCCCTGCCCGGCACCGGCCCGATGGCGCGGAGGTGGTAGGGGGAAGCGGGCGGCACGGGCTGGACGGTCGGCGTGTACTGCCCGCCATAGACCACCTGGTTGATGGCCTGGCGGTCGATCGCGGCCTCGAATGCCGCGCGGATGCGGGCATCCTGGCCGAAGGGCGTGCGGGACCGCGGGCCGTTGGCGATGTTGAAGGTGATGACCTGGTAGCCGAGTTCCTCGGCCTGGGCGATGCGGAGACGCGCGTTGCGGCGCAGCGCGGGCACGTCATCCGGCTCCACCTGCATCGCGACATCGAGCGCGCCGGCCTGGAGGTTGGCGCGGCGCGCGGTGTTGTCCGGGATGGCCTGGAAGGTCACGCGCGGGATGTGGATGCGAGCCGCGTCCCAGTATTGAGGAAAACGGTCGAGGACGATGCGGTCCTGGGCGATGCGCTCCACGAAGCGGAAGGGGCCGGCGCAGACGGGGGCGCGGCCGAAATCGCGGCCGGCGGCTTCGACCGCCGCGGGGCTCAGGATCATGCCGGCGCGGTCCGAGAGCTGGGACAGGAAGGCGCCGGAGGGGGCATCGAGGCGGAGCAGGATGGTCAGCGGGTCCACCACCTCGATCGCCTGGAGGTTGGTGAGTTCACCGCGGCGGAAGCTACCCTGCATCGTCAGGTGCCGGTGCAGCGAATGGCGCACGGCCTCCGCATCCATCGGGCGGCCGTCATGGAAGGTGACGCCGGGGCGCAGCGTGATGCGCAGCGTCCGCTGGTCCGCCCAGGACCAGCCGGTGGCGAGCTGGGGCACCAGCCCCAGCTTGTCATCCACGTCGAACAGCTTGTCGCAGAGCCCGATGAAGACCGTGCGGCTGGCGAAGGTGCGCGCCAGCGTCGGGTCCAATATGTCGGGGTCGTCCTTCAGGCCGATGCGCAGCGGCTGTCCCGCGGCGGGTGCGACCGCCGCGAGAAGCGCGAGAAGCATCAGGACACCGCGCATCGGTCGCTTCCTCAGTTCAGGCGCATGCCCTGCAGGCGGATCAGCCCGTCCGGCACCGGCACGAAGCCCGTCAGGCGCGTGGTGTGGCCGACGATGTTCTTGCGGTGCCAGAGGTAGATCAGGCCGAGGTCCTGCGCGCGGGCGCGCCACATCTGCTCATACAGCGCAGCGCGGCGGGCCTGGTCCGATTCCACCCGCGCGGCGGCGATCAGGCGATCGACCTCGGGGTTGGAATACTTGCCGTCATTCTGCGGGCCCTGGCTGTGGATGAAGGTGAAGATGTTGCCATCGGGGTCGGCGCGGCCGGACCAGGCGAGCAGATAGGTCTCGAACTCACCGCGCGTCGCGGCCTGGAGGGAGGAGGCGAATTCCATCGCGTTCAGCCGCAGCTCGAAGCCGGCTTCGCGCACCATGGCCTGGATGACCTCGCCGACCTGGCGGAGATCCGGGTTGTTGGGGATGGTCATCTCCACCTGCACCGGCATGCGCACGCCGGCCTCGGCCAGCAGGGCGCGGGCGCGGGCGACATCGCGCGCGGGCGGGGTGATGGAGCGCGCGTGATAGGGGTTGGAGGGCGGCACGGCCTGGGCGGTCGGCGTGTACTGGCCCTCATAGACCACCTGGTTGATGGCGGCGCGGTCGATGGCGAGTTCGAAGGCGCGGCGCACGCGGGCGTCCTGCCCCATCGGCGTCTGCGCGCGGGCGCCATTGCCGACATTGATGGTGATGCCCTGGTAGCCGAGTTCGTCGGAGACGCTGACGCGCAGGCGCGAATTGCGGTTCACCTGGCGGAGGTCATCGGGCTCGATCGTCTGCACCAGTTCGAGCGAACCGGATTGCAGATTGGCCAGGCGGACGGTGTTGTCCGGGATGGGCAGGTAGGTGACGCGGTTGATATGGACGCGGCCGGCGTCCCAGTAGTCGGGGAATCGCTCCAGCACGATGCGGTCCTGGGCCACCCGTTCGACGAAGCGCATGGGGCCGGCGCAGACGGGGCGGTTGCCGAAATTGCGGCCGGCGGCTTCGGCCGCGCGGGGGCTCACGATCATGCCGGCGCGGTCGGTCAGCTGGCTGACGAAGGGCGCGAAGGGCTCCCGCAGGCGCACGCGGACGGTCTGGGGGTCCACCACCTCGGCCGAGGTCATGGAATTGATCTCGCCACGGCGGAAGCTGCCCTGCATGGTGAGGTGCCGGGTCAGCGAATAGACGACGCTCTCCGCCGTCATCGTGTCGCCATCGTGGAACTTCACGCCCTGGCGGATGGTGATCAGCAGGCTCTGCGGGTCTTCCCAGCGATAGCCGGTGGCGAGCTGGGGGACGATCTCCAGCTTCTCATTGATGTCGAAGAGCTTGTCGCAGAGGCCGGCGAAGACGATGCGGCCGACGAAGGTGCGGGCCAGGGTCGGGTCGAGGATATCGGGGTCTTCGCGCAGGCCGATGCGGATGTTCTGCGCCTGCGCGGCGGGCGCGGCGGAAAGGGCGGCCAGGGCGACGAGGCCCATGGCGAGGGTCTTACGGATCATTGCCGTCATTCTCCCGTTCGTTGGTCGCTGAAGAAGGCTTGCAGGCGCTTGAGGCGTTCGCCGCCGGCATCGCGTTCATACCGCGCGGCGGCGGGGGGAAGTTCCGCCTGCCGGTGGCAGGCGGCGCGGTGCCCGTGATCCGCGAGAGGAGGAATCTGCGCCGCGCAGATCGCCTCCGCGAAGGGGCAGCGCGTGCGGAAGCGGCAGCCGCTGGGCGGATCGATCGGGCTCGGCGCATCGCCTTCCAGCAGCGCGGCGGCGCCCTTGGTGTGCCCCTGCCCTGGTACTGCCGCCAGCAGCGCGCGGGTGTAGGGGTGCTTCGGGTTCGAGAAGACCTCCGCGGTGGGGCCTTCCTCCACGATGCGGCCGAGATACATGACCGCGACGCGATCCGCGATGTGGCGCACCACGCCGAGGTCGTGGCTGATCAGCACGAAGGTCAGGCCGAGTTCGCGGATGAGGTCCTGCAGCAGGTTGATGACCTGCGCCTGCACCGACACGTCCAGCGCGGAGACGGGTTCGTCGCCGACGATCAGCTTGGGGCCGGAAGCCAGCGCGCGCGCGATGGCGATGCGCTGGCGCTGGCCGCCGGAGAATTCATGCGGCCAGCGCCGCGCGAGTTCCGGCCGCAGCCCGACGCGGGAGAGGAGTTCCGCGACGCGGTCGCGTTCGCCGGCGCGCGGCACGATGCCGTGCAGGCGCAGCGGTTCCGCGACGGCCTGTTCCACCGTCATGCGCGGATCGAGGCTGGCGAAGGGGTCCTGGAAGATCAGCTGCATGTCGCGCCGCCGGGCACGCAGCGCCGAGGCCGAGAGGGAGCGAAGGTCCTCGCCCTCGAACAATATCGCGCCACTGTCGGGTTCGATCAGGCGCAGCGCCAGGCGGCCGAGCGTCGACTTCCCGCAGCCGGATTCGCCCACGATGGCGAGCACGCTGCCGCGCGGCACGCTGAGCGAAACGCCATCCACCGCGCGCACCGCGCCCTTCGACCGGCCGAGCGCGTCGCGCACGGGGAAGGCGCGGACGACGTCGCGGAGTTCCAGCATCGGCGCGGTCACGCGGCGTTCTCCAGAAGCGTATCCAGCGGTGCACGCCAGCAGGCGACGTGGTGGCCGGGCAGGACTTCCCCGAGTAGCGGCGCTTCCTCCCGGCATTTCGCCACCGCGAAGGGGCAGCGCGCGGCGAAACGGCAGCCGGCGGGGGGGTGCAGCAGGTCGGGCACCGTGCCCTCGATGCTGGCGAGGCGGGCGGCGCCGCCTTCCAGGCGCGGCGCGGCGCCGAGCAGGCCGATGGTGTAGGGGTGCTGCGGCGTGGCGAAAAGCTGTTCAGCCGGCGCGCGTTCGGCGACGCGGCCGGCATACATCACCACCACATCATCGGCATGATCCGCGACCACGCCGAGATCATGCGTGATGAGGACCACCGCCGTCCCCGTCTCCCGCTTCAATTCATCGATCAGGGCCAGGATCTGCGCCTGCACCGTCACATCGAGCGCGGTGGTGGGCTCATCCGCGATCAGCAGGCGTGGCTTGCAGGCCAGCGCCATGGCGATCATCACGCGCTGGCGCATGCCGCCGGACAATTGGTGCGGATACTGGCGGGCGCGGCGGGCGGCATCGGGGATGCGGACTCGGGCCAGCATCTCCACCGCGCGGTCGAAGGCGGCCTTCGGGTCCAGTTTCTGGTGGATGCGCAGCGCCTCCGCCACCTGTTCGCCGGCGGTGAAGGCGGGGTTCAGGCTGGTCATCGGCTCCTGGAACACCATCGCCATCTCGCCGCCGCGCTTGCCGCGCCATTCCTCGGGCGTGAGGGTCGACACCTCCCTCCCCGCCAGGCGGATGGAGCCGCCGATGCGGCCGCCCGTGGGCAGCAGGCCCATGACGGCGAGCGCGGTGACGGACTTCCCGCAGCCGCTTTCGCCGACGACGGCGGTGGTGCGGCCCGCCGCCACGGCGAAGGAGATGCCATCGACCGGGCGCAGCAGCCCGCGATCGGTCGGGAAGCTGACGGTGACGTCGCGGAGTTCGAGGATCTGGTCGGCCATTACTCGCCTGACTCCTGCGCCGCGGCGACCGCCGCCTGGATCACGGCGCGGTCGAAGACGCCGGGGTGGTCCACGCCTGGCAGGAAGCGCCGGAAGTGGCGGGTGTAGCCGTGCCACACCCGGTAGATGCGGCGAAGTTCCGCCAGCGGGTCCGCATGATCATCGACGCGGAGGTCGAGATCGGGGATCGGGCCATCGGAGGCGACCTGGAGCGCCACCGATTGCCGGCCGCGCTTGTCGCCGCCCGCTGCCTCCCCGGCTTCCATCGCCAGCATCAGGCGTTCGGCCAGGGGCAGCCCCGTGCTGCCCAGGAAGGCATCGCGAGTCGCCTCGATCACCTGCGGGCCGGCCAGCATGTTGCCGGCGACGGATACGTCCGGGCCCGCGACATGTCCGCACCAGCCGATGCAATCGGTGCCGGTGTGCCGCGCGGAACTGCCATCCGCGGCCAGCACATGCGCCTGGCGGGTGGCGCGGCCGGCATCGGCGGCGATGAGGGCGTCGAGCGCTTCCTCGGCCCCCTGCCCGGCCTTCAGCGCGGCCAGCGCGCGGGGCGCGATGAAGGGGTTCACAAGGGCCTGCGTGGCCGCGGCGCCGACGCCGCCCTCCACACGGGGACAGAGGGCACCCACGGCCAGGAACCGGCTGGCCACGGCCACGCCGAGTTCGCCCGTCGCCGCGTCACGCGCAAGGATGGACCAGGTCATGCCCGGTCATGTGACACAGACTTGCGGGGACGCAACCCTGTATCCCAGCACCTAGGCGCGTCCCGGTGCAGAAATCTGCCCAAACACCGGACAAGCTGCGCGATGATCGGGCAAAAAGAAGCCTCTTGCGCCCTACAGCTTGACCTTCAGCAGGTTCCCGATCTCACCGACCAGGCCGCGGCGGAAGGCGAGCACGGCGGCGATGAAGATGACGCCCTGGATGACCAGCACCCAGGCGCCGAATTCCGCCAGGTAGGTCTGCATGGTGACGATCACGGCCGCGCCCGCGACAGGGCCGAAGATGGTGCCGAGGCCGCCGACGAGGGACATCAGCACGACCTCACCGGACATGGTCCAGAGCACGTCGGTCAGCGTCGCGATCTTCATCGCCAGCGCCTTCACCGCGCCCGCCAGGCCGGCGATGCCGGCGGAGAGCACGAAGGCCATCAGCTTGTAGTCGTCGGTGCGGTAGCCCAGCGAGATGGCGCGCGGCTCATTGTCCCGGATCGCCTTCAGCACCTGGCCGAAGGGCGAATGGACGACGCGATGGATCAGCAGGAAGCCGCCGAGGAAGACACCGGCCACGACCCAGTACATGGCGAAATCGCTGTCGAGATCAAAGATTCCGAAGAGGTGCCCGCGCGGGATGGCCTGGATGCCGTCCTCGCCGCCGGTGAAGGGGGCCTGGACACAGAAGAAATAGACCATCTGGGCGAGGGCCAGGGTGATCATGGCGAAGTAGATGCCGGTGCGGCGGATGGCGAGCCAGCCGAAGGGGATGCCGAGCAGCGCGCCCGTGGCGCCGCCCAGCAGGATCGCGACTTCCGGCGTCACGCCCCATTCCTTGGCGGCATAGCCGCTGACATAGGCGCCCATGCCGAAATAGGCGGCGTGGCCGAAGCTGAGGAGGCCGACATAGCCGATCAGCAGGTTGAAGGCGCAGGCGAACAGCGCGAAGCACAGCAGCTTCATCAGGAAGAAGGGATAGACGACGAAGGGGCTGGCGACGACGATCACGACCAGCGCGAGGAAGGCGGCGGCCTGCGGGCGGGTGAAGCCGAAGAACATCTCCTGGTCCACGGAGGGGGCGCCGGGCGATGGCGCGGTGGCGATGCTGCCCTCGGCCATGTCAGGCCCTCCCGAACAGGCCGGCCGGCCGCGTGAGCAGCACGATGGCCATGATGACGAAGACGACGGTCTGCGATGCCTCGGGCCAGAACACTTCCGTGATGCCCTGGATGAGGCCCAGCATGAAGCCGGTGACGATGGAGCCCGCGATGGATCCCATGCCGCCGATGACGACGACGGCGAAGACGGTGATGATGAAGTTGGCGCCCATGGCGGGGCTGACGGAATAGATCGGCGCGGCCAGCACGCCGGCGAAGGCGGCCAGCGCCACGCCGGCGCCGTAGGTCAGCGTCATCATCAGGGGCACGTTGATGCCGAAGGCCTGCACGAGTTGCGGGCGTTCGGTGGCGGCGCGGAGGTAGCTGCCGACCTTCGTCTTCTCGATGATGAGCCAGGTGGCCAGGCAGACGGTGGAAGCGGCGATCAGCACCCAGACGCGATAGCCCGGCAGGAAGAAGTCACCGAGTTCGAGGTCGAGTGCCGCGAATTCCCGCGGCGGCGAGTAGCGCTGGCCGGAGGAGCCGAAATTGTTGCGGAGCAGGCCCTCGATCACCAATGCGCAGCCGAAGGTGAGCAGCAGGCCATAGAGATGATCTATTCGGTACAATCGGGCGATCATGGTGCGTTCCATGGCGACACCTATCGCGCCCACGATCAGCGGCGCGATGATCAGCGCCGGCCAATAGCCGATGCCGAGCCAGGACAGCAGCATCCAGGCCACGAAGGCGCCCAGCGTGAACTGCGCGCCATGGGCGAAGTTGATGACGTTGAGCATGCCGAAGATGACGGCGAGGCCGAGCGACAGCAGCGCGTAGAAGGCTCCGTTGATCACGCCGAGGACGACCTGCGGCATGGCCAGTTGGATTTCGAACAGCAGGTCTTCCATACCGCAGCACTTGCCCCGCTCAGGTGGTCAGACAGGAAAGCCCCGGGGGATCACCCCCGGGGCGGTCGGCATCAGGACCGGATGAGGCTGCAGCCACCCTCGGTGATCGGGCGGAAGGCCTCGTTCGCCGGGATGGTGGAGATCAGCTTGTAGTAGTCCCAGGGGCCGCGGCTCTCGGCGGGGGTCTTCACCTCGAACAGATAGGCCGGGTGGACCTTGCGGCCGTCGGGGCGGACCGTGCCCTCACCGAAGGCATCGTCGCTGGTCGGCATCGCCTTCATGCGGTTGGCGGCTTCGACGCCGGAGGCCTTGGCGGCCGCAACGCCCATATCCGCCACCGCCTTCAGGTAGTGCAGCACGCCGGAATAGCAGCCGGCCTGCACCATGGAGGGGCGGAGGTTGCCCGGCATGTTGCCGAGGCGCTGGGTGAAGGCGCGGGTGCGGTCGTTCAAATCCCAGTAGAAGCTTTCCGTCACCACCAAGCCCTGCGCCACTTCGAGGCCCAGCGAGTGGACATCGGTGACGAAGACCAGCAGGCCGGCGAGCTTGGTGCCGCCGCGGGTGATGCGGAATTCCGCCGCCTGCTTGATGGAGTTGATCGTGTCACCGCCCGCATTGGCCAGGCCGATGACATTGGCGCGGGACCGCTGCGCCTGCTGGAGGAAGGAGGAGAAGTCCGTGGTGCCCGGGAAGGGCGTGCGGACGCCGCCCAGCACGCGGCCGCCAGCGGCGTTGACGAAGGCGGTCGTGTCACGTTCCAGCGCATGGCCGAAGGCGTAGTCCGCGGTGATGAAGAACCAGGTCCGGCCACCGGCGGCCACCATGGCGCCACCCGTGCCCTTGGCGAGCATGTAGGTGTCGTAGGTCCAGTGGATGGTGTTGGGGGAGCAGGCGGAGCCGGTCAGATCCGACGTCGCGGCGCCGGAATTGATGAAGAGCTTGTTCTTCTCCCGCGTGATGGTGCTGACGGCGAGGCCGACGGAGGAGGTCGGCACATCGACGATCACGTCGATGCCGGCCTGATCGTACCACTGGCGCGCGACGGTGGAGCCGACATCGGGGCGGTTCTGGTGGTCCGCCTGCACGACTTCGACATTGATGCCGCGCTGCGTGATGCCGGATTCCCGCACCGCCATCTGCACGGCGTGGGTGGAGCCCGGGCCGGAGATGTCGCGATAGAGGCCGGACTGGTCGTTCAGCACGCCGATGCGGATGGTGTTGGCGGCCTGCGCGCGGGCGCTGCGGAAGGGCAGCCCGCCCAGGGCCGGCAGGGCGGCGGCGCCAACGGCGCCCTTGATGATGGAGCGGCGGTCGAGACTCATGATGGCTTCCTCCTGTTGGGGTCCTGGTGAACCGGCCGGCTGGGCTTACACACCCAGGTATTCGTGCAGGCGGTCCATGCTGGCGGTGAGGTCGTTGTTCGCGACCTCATCCACCACCCGCCCGTGTTCGACGACATAGTGCCGGTCCGCGACGGTCTGCGCGAAGCGGAAATTCTGCTCCACCAGCAGCACGGTGAAGCCGCGCTGCTTGATGTTGCGGATCATGGCGCCGATCTGCTGGACGATGACGGGGGCGAGGCCTTCCGAAGGCTCATCCAGCAGCAGCAGCCGCGCGCCGGTGCGTAGGATGCGCGCGATGGCGAGCATCTGCTGTTCGCCGCCGGACAGCTTCGTGCCCTGGCTGCGCGCGCGTTCCTTGAGGTTGGGGAAGAGGGTGTAGATCTCCTCCAGGCTCAGGCCACCCGGCGCGATCACCGGGGGGAGCATGAGGTTTTCCGTCACGTCGAGGGAGGCGAAGATGCCGCGCTCCTCCGGGCAATAGGCGATGCCGGCGCGGGCGATCAGGTCGGGGCGGAGGCTCAGCATCTCCCTCCCCTCGAACTTGATCGACCCGGTGCGGCGGCCGGTGAGGCCCATGATGGCGCGGAGCGTGGAGGTCTTGCCCGCGCCGTTGCGGCCGAGCAGCGTCACGACCTCCCCCTGCCGGATGTCGATCGACATGCCGTGCAGGACGTGGCTTTCGCCGTACCAGGCTTCCAGGTCGCGGACTTCGAGCATGGCGGGCGCGTCAGCCATGGGCGGTGCCCCCCGAGATGCCGGGATCGGTGCCGAGATAGGCGGCCTGGACCTCGGGGTTGCGCGACACCGTGGCGTAGTCCCCCTGCGCCAGCACGCTGCCGCGCGCCAGCACCGTGATGGTGTCGCAGAGCCCTTCCACGACCTTCAGATTGTGTTCCACCAGCAGCACCGTCCGCCCCGCGGCGACGCGGCGCACCAGGGCGACGATGCGGTCCACATCGTCATGCGTCATGCCGGCCGTGGGTTCGTCCAGCAGCATCATGGTGGGTTCCAGCGCCAGCGTCGTCGCGATCTCCAGCGCGCGCTTGCGGCCGTAGGAGAGTTCGCCGGCGTTGTGGCGGGCGTATTCCGTGAGGCCCACATCCTCCAGCAATTCCATGGCGCGGCTGTCGTAGCGCTTCAGCAGCGATTCAGGACGCCAGAAATCGAAGGAATTGCCACGCGCGCGCTGCAAAGCGAGGCGAACATTCTCCAGCACCGTCAGATGGGGGAAGACCGCCGAGATCTGGAAGGACCGCACCAGGCCGAGCCGCGCGATATCCGCGGGCTTCAGATTGGTGATGTCCCGGCCTTCGTAGCTGATCTTGCCGCGCGTGACCGGCAGGAACTTGGTCAGCAGGTTGAAGCAGGTGGTCTTGCCCGCGCCGTTGGGACCGATGAGCCCATGGATCGTGCCCCGCTTCACCTGCAGGCGCACGTCGCTGACCGCGACGAAGCCGCGGAACTCCTTCGTCATTCCCTCGGTCTCGAGGATCGTGTCGGACACCCTCGAACGCCTCCCATTGCCCCTGTGCGCCGGACAAGGTCGTGGGCGCCGGGGGGTGGTGGATCAGTGTCCCGATCGCGATGCCCCCGGCGCATGCCCGCCGTGCGCTGCCTGCATTCATGGAGGGGCGCGGCGCGGGACGCAAGGGCGCATCTGACTGAAACAGTGGGAAGCCGGGGCGCTACCGGACGGTGTTGAACGCCCGGGGTGCGGCGCGCCTGGCGCGACGCGCGGGGTGGCCGTTGGTGCGCCCGGGCTGTAGGCAGGAAAACGCGCAGATGACCGGACCATGACCATTCCCGAGGCAACACCCGACCGGCTTCCCGATCCCCCGGCGCCCGGCCAGGCAGTGGCGATCCGCCCCGGGCTGCTCTGGGTCCGCATGCCGCTGGCCGGGCCGCCCTGGCATGTGAACTGCTGGCTGCTGCGGGACGGGGCGGGCTGGCTGGTGATCGATGCGGGGTTGGACCGGCCCGAGACTCGCCAGGCGTGGGAGGCGATCCTCGCCACGCATCTCGATGGCCTGCCCGTGACGCGCGTGCTGGTCACGCATTTCCACGCCGACCATGTCGGCCTGGCGGGATGGCTGTGCGAGTGCTGGGGCGCGCCGCTGCTGATGGCGCGGAGCGAATACCTCCAGGCGCGGCTGCTGCTGCGGGAGGCGCCGGAATCGCTGCTGGCGGAACAGGCCGCGCTGGGGGAGGCGGCCGGGGCGCCGGCGGACTACCTGCGGCACCTGCTGGGGCGGCGGCCCTTCTACCGCCCGGATGTCGTGGACCTGCCGCTACGCCACCGCCGCATCGCCGCCGGGCAGCTGCTGCGGGTGGGGGAAACGGACTGGACGCTGCATCGCGGCGGCGGCCATGCGCCGGAGATGATGCTGCTGCACGATGCCGCACAGGGCGTGCTGATCGCGGCCGACCAGGTGCTGCCGCGCATCTCCCCCTATGTCGGCGTCTTTCCGCCGGAGCCGGAGGCCGATCCGCTTTCCGATTTTCTCGAGTCGAACCGCCGCCTGCTGGCGCTCCCGGAGGGCACGCTTGTCCTGCCCTCCCACGGCGATCCCTTCTTCGGGCTGCATGACCGCATCGCCGTGCTGGCCGCGCATCACGCCGAACGCCTGGCGCTGCTGGAGGAGATCTGCGCCACGCCGCGCACGGCCTATGAGGCCGCGCGGCTGATGTTCCAGCGGGACTACGACATGGACCAGATGCTGTTCGTGATCGGGGAGGGGCTGGCGCATCTCAACTGGCTGCTGGCGCGCGGGCGGCTGGTGACGGCGCACGGCGCCGATGACGTGGTGCGGTATCGGGTGCCTGGCTGAGTAATTCTGTTTCCCGCTGAAGGCGGCGTGATCCGCGGCGGTGCTGTTCCTGGCCCGGGGAACCACGGCGGGTGCGGCGCGCTCTGCCCTGGAACACGTCGAGGAGCATTCGGGCATGGCTGGTGAACTGAGCGGGAAGAAGGTCGCGGTGCTGGCGACCGATGGGTATGAGCAGGTGGAGCTGACGGAGCCCGTGCGCGCGCTGAAGGAAGCGGGCGCGAGCGTCACCATCGTCTCCATCAAGCCCGGCACCATCCAGGGCTTCAAGCATGATGAGAAGGGCGACAGCGTCGCCGTCGACCAGACGCTGGATGAGGCAAACGCGGAGGGCTTCGACGCGCTGGTGCTGCCCGGCGGCGTGATGAACCCGGACACGCTGCGCATGACAGAGAAGGCCGTGGCCTTCACGCGGCATTTCGTCACCACCGGCAAGCCCATCGCGGCCATCTGCCACGGCCCCTGGACGCTGATCGATGCCGATGGCGTGCGCGGGCGGCGGATGACGTCCTGGCCGTCGTTGAAGACGGACCTCCGCAATGCCGGCGCGCAGTGGGAGGATTCGGAGGTCGTGACCGACCAGGGCCTCGTCACCAGCCGCAACCCCGGCGACATCCCGGCCTTCTGCCGCAAGATGATCGAGGAGTTCCGCGAGGGGCGGCATGAACGGCGCGGCGCGAATGACCAGCAGGGGTCTACGCGCGCGGTGGGCTAAGTCTCAAGGTCGCGCGATAGCGCGGGTCAGCCATCCAGGTCGCGCGACAGCGTGACGAGGTCGATGGTGTGGGGGTGTTGGGCCTGGCCGGCGCGCAAGGCGGCAACGTCCAGCGCCTCCACCACCTTGCCCTGCTGCATCACGGCCAGGCGCTCGCAGAGATGCGCGACCACGGCGAGGTTGTGGCTGACCAGGATGCAGGTCAGCTGGCGGGCGGCGCGCAAATCCGCCAGCAGGTTCAGCACCTCCGCCTGGACGGAGACATCGAGCGCGCTCGTCGGTTCATCCAGCAGCAGCACGGCGGGATCGGCGATCAGCGCGCGCGCGATGGCGACGCGCTGGCGCTGGCCGCCGCTGAGCTGGTGCGGGTAGCGGAAGCGCACGATGGAGGAGAGGGAGACTTCCTCCAGCGCGCGCTTGATGCGGGCCTCGGCGCTGTCCAGGCCATGGATCGCCAGCGGTTCCGCCAGGATGCGGTCCACGGTCTGGCGGGGGTGCAGTGACCCGTAGGGGTCCTGGAAGACCATCTGCACGCTGCGGAAGAAGGTGCGGTCGCGCTTCGGGCCGAGTGCCCTGCCCTGCAGGCTCATGCCGCCGGTCCAGCCGGGGATCAGCCCCGCCAGGGCGCGCAGCACGGTCGATTTGCCGGAGCCGCTTTCGCCGACCAGGCCGAAGCTCTCCCCGGCCGCGATGGCGAAGGAGACGCCGCGCACGGCGTGCACGGCGCCGAAGCGGACATCGAGGTCCTGGACCGCGATCACCCGAGCCACCGTGGATCGCGCGCCAGCACGGGCAGCCGCGCGCGGGGGGCATCGAGGCGCGGCATGCAGTCCAGCAATCCGCGGGTGTAGGGATGCGTGGCGGCGTGGAGGTCGCGCGCGGCGATCTCCTCGACGATTCGGCCGGCATACATCACCGCGACGCGGTCGCAGAAGCGGGAGACGAGCGGGAGGTCATGGCTGATGAGCATCAGGCCCATGCCGCGATCGGTGACGAGGCGATCGATCAGGCGCAGGATCTCCGCCTGCACGGTGGCATCGAGGGCACTGGTCGGTTCGTCCGCGATCAGCAGGTCCGGCTGGGGCGCCAGCATCATCGCGATCATCACGCGCTGGCCCATGCCGCCGGAGAGTTCGTGCGGATAGGCATCATAGACTCGCCTGGGGTCGCGGATCAGCACCTGGTCCAGCAGGGCCATGGCGGCGTCGCGCGCGTCCCTCGCGCTGCCGCGCTGGTGCGTGGCCCAGGCCTCCGCGATCTGCGCGCCGGCGGTCATGATGGGGTTGAGGGAGAATTTCGGGTCCTGCAGCACCAGGCCGATGCGGGCGCCGCGCAGCGCCCGCATGGCGCGGGGCGTGGCGGCCGCGATGTCGATGCCATCGAAGCGCAGCGACCCTGCCACGCGCGCCTGTGGCGGCAGCAGGCGCATCAGCGCGCGGCCGGTGACGGATTTGCCGGAACCGCTTTCACCGACGATGCCGAGTTTCTCCCGACCCATGGTGAGCGACACGCCGCGCACGGCCGGGACGAAGCCGTTGGGCCCCGGGAAATCGACGCGGAGGTCGCTTATCTCAACCAGTGGATTCGTCATCGCTGCTTCGGGTCCAGCACATCCCGCAGCCCGTCGCCGAGAAGGTTGAACGACAGGGAGGCGAGGAAGATCGCGATGCCCGGGATCACCGGCACCCACCACTGGTCCAGGATGAAGCGCCGCGCCGTCGCGATCATCGTGCCCCATTCCGGCAGCGGCGGCTGCGCGCCCAGCCCCAGGAATCCGAGACCGGCCGCCGTGAGGATGATGGAGGACATGTCGAGCGTGACGCGCACGACCAGCGATGGCACGCAGACCGGGGCGACGTGGCGCAGCACGATGCGCCAGGGCGATGCGCCGGCCATGCGGATTGCAGCGATGAAATCGGCGTCGCGGATGCGCAGCGTCTCCGCCCGCGCCAGGCGGGCATAGGGCGGCCAGGCGGTCAGCGCGATGGCGGCGACGGCGCTTTCCACGCCGGGCTTCATGGCGGCGACGAAGGCCAGCGCCAGGATCAGCCGCGGAAAGGCGAGGAACACGTCCGTGACGCGCATCAGGATGCGGTCCAGCCAGCCGCCCGCATAGCCCGCGGCACAGCCCACCAGCAGCCCCACCGGCGCCACCAGCAGCACCACGGCGACGACCATGCCGAGCGTGATGCGCGCGCCATAGAGGATGCGCGTCCAGACATCCCGCCCCAGCTCATCCGTGCCGAACCAATGCGCGGCGGAAGGCGGTTGCAGGCGGTTGGCCAGATTCTGCGCGCCGGGGTCATGGGTTGCCAGCAGCGGCGCGAAGACCGCCATCAGCAGCATCGCCAGCGCCACGGCCAAGCCGGCCACCGCCAGCTTGTTTCGCTTGAACGCCAGCCACGCCTGGTAGCGCCGCCCCCAGGCGGCCTGGGCGCGGGATGAAGGTTCGTCGGAGAGGAGCCAGGCGCGGGACATCATCGCACCCTCGGGTCCAGCAGGCGGTAGAGCAGGTCGGCGAAGAGGTTCAGCACGACATAGATCAGCCCGACCACCAGCGTCGCGCCCAGCACCGCGTTCATGTCGGCGTTCAGCAGGGAGACCGTCAGATACTGGCCGAGGCCGGGCCAGGAGAAGATCGTCTCCGTCAGCACCGCGCCCTCCAGCAGCCCCGCATAGGTCAGCACCAGCACCGTCACCAGCGGCACGGCGATGTTGCGGAAGGCGTGGCGCCAGATGATGCGGGTCTCGGACAATCCCTTGGCGCGGGCGGTGGTGACGTATTCCGATGACAGCTCCGCCAGCATGAAGGCGCGGGCCATGCGGGCGATGTAGGCCAGCGAGAAGAAAGCCAGCACCCCCGCGGGCTGCGCGAGATGCGCCAGCGCATCCCAGAAGGCGCCCCAATCATTCGCGAGCAGGGCGTCCACGGTCAGCACGCCGGTGCGGACATCCACCATGTCCTCAAAGGCGATGCCCTGGCGCCCCGGCCCGGGCGCCCAGCCGAGCTTCGCGTAGAACAGCAGCAGCGACAGCAGGCCGAGCACGAAGACCGGCAGGCTGTGCCCCGCCAGGCAGAAAAGCCGCACGGCCTGATCCAGCCACCCGCCCTGCCGCACCGCCGCCAGCACGCCGAGCGGCACGCCGACCAGCGTCGCCAGGATGATCGCGACCGTCGCCAGTTCGAAGGTGGCGGGGAAGAAGCGCGCGATGTCCTGCGTGACGGGATTGGCCGTCATCACCGATCGCCCGAGGTCGCCCTGCGCGATCTGCACCACAAACCTGAAAAACTGCTCGATCAGCGGCCGGTCGAGGCCGAGTTCGAGGCGCGCGCGCTCCACCACCTCCTGCGGTGCGCGGTCGCCGACGATGGCGAGCACCGGGTCGATGGGCACGACCCGGCCGATCAGGAAGGTCACCAGCACGAGGCCGAACAGCGTGATCGGCACCGTGACCAGTGTGGCCCCGAAGGCCTTGAGCCTCACGCCTTCACAATGCCGGAAAAGCTGGTGCGGTCGCTCATCGGGCCGAGTTCCAGGCCCGTGACATTGGCGCGCGTCACCGCCACCTCGATCTCCTGCAGCAGGATGACGAAGGGGGAGACCTGCTGGTGTTCGCGCTGCAGCGCCTGGTAGGTGGCGACGCGGCGGGCGCCGTCGGTATCCGTCACCGCGGCGGCGGTGCGGGCGGTGAGGTCCGGGATCTCCCAGCTCGCGCGCCAGGCCAGCGTGCGGTTGCGGGCGTTGTCGCCATTGTCCGGGTTCATGCTGAAGGCTTCCGCATTGCTGTGCGGGTCGAAATAGTCGGACCCCCAGCGGACGATCGCCATCTCATGCTGCCGGGCGCGGGTCTTGGTGATGACCTGCCGCATCTCCCCGGCCACCATGCGAAGCCGGATGCCGACAGAGCCGAGCTGCGCCTGGATGGCCTGGGCGATGTCGGAGATCGGCGCGCCGGATGAATAGTCCAGCGCCACATCGAGCCCGTTCGGGAAGCCCGCCTGGCGCAGCAGCGCGCGGGCTTCCTCCTGCCGTTGCGAGAACGGCTTTTCCGTCAGCGCGCCGGGCAGGCCCTCCGGCAGGAAGGCCTGGTGGACGGCGTAGGTGGTGGAGACGATGTTGCGCTGGATGCCCTCATAATCGATCGCCAGCTTGATGGCCTGGCGGACTTCCGGCCTGGCCAGCGCGGGGTGGCGCTGCGACAGGCTGAGATACATCAAGCTGGCCTTGCGCTGGGGCATGACACGGAAGCGGTTGTCGCTGCGCAGCGCGTTGATCTGGTCCGCCACCAGGTTGCGGGCGATGTCGATGTCACCGCGCTGCAGGCCAAGCAGCTGGGCGGAGCTGTCCAGCATGTGGCGGATGATGATGCGACGCGTGCGGGGCGCGGGATCGGCATTGGGGTTGGCGTCGAGCATGACGCTCTCGCTCGCCCGCCACTGGCGCAGCACATAGGCGCCGCCGCCGGCGGAATTCTGCTTCAGCCAGCCATTGCCCATGTCCTCCCCCTGGGCGCGGGCCATGACCACGGCCTTCTCCACGATCGATCCGACCGCGGCGGAGAGGCAGTAGTAGAGGAAGCTCGGCGAGGTCGGTGCGGCGCATTCCAGGACGAGGGTGCGGGCATCGGTGGCGCGGATTCGCGCCTCCGCATTGTCCTTGGTGAAGCCGAACTGGTTGATGATGAAGGCGGGCGATTTGTTGAGGATGGCGGCGCGGCGGAGCGAGAAGGCGGCGTCTTCCGCCGTCACGGGCGCGCCGGAGGCGAATTTCGCGCCGGCTTTGATAACGAAGGTAAAGACCTTGTTATCAGTCGTCCCCCAGCTTTCCGCCAGGTCGCCGACCAGCCGCGCCGGATCGTCATTCGGGGTGGTCACCAGCTTACGGTAGACGTTCCCGATGATTTCGGTACCGGTATATTCGAAGGCCTCGGCGGGATCGAGGCTGGTGATGTCGTCGATCTGCTTGGCCATGACGATGACGCCGGGCGGGGATTGCGCCTCGGCCGGGGCGATGCCCGGCGCGGCGAAGGCCGCCGTGGCGGTCCCGGCAGCGAGCAGGGCACGGCGGGTCAGGATGGGATGCATGGCGGATCCTCCGGGGATGCGGAGGAGCCTAGCGGCACGCGCGGCGCGGCGGGAAGCCTGTGCCGAAGGAACCGTTTTTTATACAAACAATCAAAAATAAGATCTCACGCAATCGTGAGTTGGTATTGGCAGGGGTCGGTGTGCGGCGATGATCCGCATAGGTTGAGACACCGGGGGGTTCTCCCAGGCCCCTGTCAGCGCTTGGATTTTTCGATGTGCTTTTCGTGCACATCGTCGATTGTCTAAAAAGTAAGACCAAAATAAGTCTTGCAACCAGCGAGGGCACAAATCATAAATTCGCTACGGGCTCATTAATGTTACGCGCCGCAGCCGGCCCGGGCCGCGGAGCCCCACCCAACCAACCCATGGCGAAGGCCGTGGAGCAGGCCAGAAAGGGATCACCCCATGTCGTTCGCCGATTTCCGCCGCCTCGTCGCCGCCCTCCGCCAGGATGAGAAGGGCGTCACCGCCCTCGAATACGGCCTGATCGCCGCCATCCTCGGCGCCGCCGTCATCACCGCCTTCACCACCCTCGGCACCGGCCTCGGCACCTTCTTCACCAGCGTCGTCGCCAAGCTGACGCTCTGATCCGCCAGACCGCCGCCCCGACCCCGATCCGATCCAGAAAGGACCACCCCATGTCGTTCGCCGACTTCCGCCGCCTCGTCGCCGCCCTCCGCCAGGATGAGAAGGGTGTCACCGCCCTCGAATACGGCCTGATCGCCGCCATCCTCGGCGCCGCCGTCATCA
>NZ_JBHYGL010000001.1:913636-997837 GCF_051859025.1 Falsiroseomonas sp.
CGGCACCGGCCTCGGCACCTTCTTCACCAGCGTCGTCGCCAAGCTGACGCTCTGAACGGCTGCCCCTTCCCCGCCGCGCCGCCAGGCGCGGCGGGGTAGCGATCCCCGCACGCCGCCGGATTCCGGAACAGATTCCATGTCCATGATGGACGTCGTCGCACCGCTCGCCGCCCTCGCCCTGATTGCCGCGGCGCTGCACGATGTCGTGGCGCGGACCATCCCGAATGCCATCCCCGCCTTCGTCGCCCTGCTTGGCCTGGCGCTGCGCGCCGCAGAGGGCGACCTCGCCTGGGGGCTTCTTGCCTTCGTCCTGGTCTTCGCCCTCGCCGTCATCGCCTGGCGCTACCACGTCATGGGCGGGGGCGATGTGAAGCTGCTGGCGGCCTGCGCGCTGCTGCCGGCGCCCGGTTCGGTCGCCGACATGATGGTCGCGATCGCGCTGGCGGGTGGCGCGCTGTCGCTGTTCTACCTGGCCTTCCGGGGCCGGCGCCCCCTGCCGATTCCGCCGCGCGCCGCCTCCCTCCCCGCCCGCGCCTGGCGCGCGGAAATCTGGCGCCTGCGGCGCGGCGGTCCCCTGCCCTACGGGGTCGCGATCTGCGGCGGCGTCCTTCTGACGCTGGCCGGCTGAGGTAGTCCCATGGTCCTCCGCTTCACCCTGTTCTCCGTGCTGATCCTGGGCCTGGTCGGCTTCCTCGGCGTGGCCTGGATCGGCCTGCGCCCCGCGCCGACGCCGCAGGAGATGGTCGCCGCCCCCGTGCGCGGCAGCTACCTGTCCGCCGCGCGCCCGATCCGCGCGGGGTCCCTGCTGCGGCCGGATGACATCACCTCCGTCGAGCTCGATGTCGCGACGGTGCCGCCGGAGGCGCGGCGGGATACGCCGCAATCGCGGGCGGAGCTGGTGGGCCAGATGGCGCTGCGCCCGGTCGGCCAGGGCAGCCCCTTCATGGCGGAGGATTTCCTGCGCCCCGGCGACCGCGGCTTCCTGGCCGCCCTGCTGGCGCCGGGCATGCGCGCGGCCTCCATCGGCGTGGACGCCATCAGCGGCATTTCCGGCCTGATCTGGCCGGGGGACCGCGTGGATGTGGTGCTGACCCAGACGATCGGGGACGAGACGGTGCCGCTGGAACGCCGCATCGCCGGCCAGACCGTGCTGATCGACAGCCGCGTCATCGCCATCGACCAGGCGATCGTGCAGGGCGCCGTGGGCGATGGGCCGGAGGCCAACCGCCAGGTCCGCACCGTGACGCTGGAAGTGGCGCCCCATGCGGCGGAACGCCTGGCCGTCGCCGCGCGCCTCGGCCGGCTCAGCCTGACGATCCGCGCCAGCGCCGACCGCGAAGGCGATGCGGTGCAGGAGACGGATAGCGTGACCTGGGGGGGCGACGTGTCTCCGGCGTTGCGTGCCGCCCCCGGAACAGTCACGAATCCGCGGCCCATCCAGGTCCATCTGGGCGGGAATCGTCGTGAGGAGTTCCGGTTCTGACCCCCGCCCTTCGCCGCCGGCTTCCTGCCTTGCTGCTGCCCTTCCTGGCGGCCGTGGGCCTGCTCATGCCGGCGCTTGCGCCGGCGCAGTCGCTGGCGCCCGGCCAGCCCCAGCAGGCGCAACCCCAACCGCAGCGCCCGACCGCGACGCCCGGCATCGCCCCGGGCGGCACGGTGTTGCAGGGCGGCGCGCCGCTGGCCCTCAGCGCCGGTTCCGGCCGCGTGGTGCAGACCTCCCGCCCCGTCGCTTCCGTCTTCGCGGCCGATCCGCGGGTGGCGGAGGTGCGGCCAGCGAGCCCGACCTCCCTCTTCGTCTTCGGCGTCGCGCCGGGCCGCACAACGGTCGCCGCGCTGGATTCGGATGGCACGGTGGTGGCGCAGCATGAGGTGACGGTGCGCCCCACCGCCTTCACGGCGCCCGAGGCGCAATCCGTGCTGTCCCGCGTGATGCCGAGCCGCAATGCGCGGATCGAGATGCGCCCCGGCGGCTTGGCGCTGATGGGGGAGGTGAACACCCCCGCCGAGGCCGAGCAGGCCGTCGCCATCGCCCGCGGCCATCTGGCGGAGGGGCAGACGCTGGACAACCGCCTGGTCGTTCTGGGCCAGGTTCAGGTCAATCTGCGCGTGCGCATCGCCGAGGTGTCGCGCGAGGTGGCGCGCGCCATCGGCATCGACTGGCAGAATATCGGCAATGTCGGCCGCTTCTCGCTCAACCTGACGACGCAGAACCTGCTGACGAGTGCCATCAACTCCCCGTCCCGCCTCGCCGCCGCCTATAGCGGCACGCCCGACGTGAATGCGCTGATCGATCTGCTGGCGCGGGACCGGCTGATCCGCCTGCTGGCGGAGCCGAACCTGACGGCGATGAGCGGCGAGACCGCGAGCTTCCTGGCCGGCGGCGAATTCCCCATCCCGGTCGGGCTGCGCGACGGCAACATCACCATCCAGTTCAAGGAATACGGCGTCGGGCTCGCCTTCGTGCCGACGGTGCTGGCGCCGAACCGCATCAGCCTGCGCGTGCGGCCGGAAGTCAGCGAATTGACGGAACAGGGCGCGGTGCGGCTTTCCAGCGGCAATGCCTCCATCCAGATCCCCGCGCTGACCGTGCGGCGGGCGGAGACGACGGTGGAACTCGGCAGCGGGCAGTCCTTCGCCATCGCGGGGCTGCTGACCGATGCCTCCACCAGCACGGGCCGCGCGCTGCCGGGAATCGGCGAATTGCCGATCATCGGCCAACTGTTCCGGTCCGACAGCTTCCAGCGGAACGAGACCGAGCTGGTCATCATCATCACGCCCTACATCGTGCGGGGTACGACGGACCCGAACGCGCTGCGGGCGCCGACGGACCGGCAGTTGCAGGCCGATGACATCGATCGCGGGCTGCTGGGGCGCCAATTGGGATCGCCGCGCGGCGGGCCGCCAAGGCTGCCGGGCATGGCCGGGTTCTCGATGCCATGAGCACGATCCGCACCACCATCCTCGGCGCCGCGCTGCTGCTGGCCGGCTGCACCGGCAGCAGCATCGATCCCTATTCGCGGGAGGGGAACTGGCGCCCGAACGGCGCCAATGAGGCGAACCTCATCCAGATGCTGGCCACGCCCACGGACTACACCCAGGGCCAGGCCGCGCCGGACGCGATGGGGGAGACGGCGACCGCCGCGGTGCAGCGGCTGCTGCAGGACCGCGTGCGCAACCTGCCTTCCTCCACCACCACCCAGGGCATGGCAGGCGCCTCGGGCATCGGCGGCGCGCAGTGAACGCCTTCGACAAGCTGGCGGCGGAGGCGGGTGAGGAAACCGCCGCTTCCTTCCGCACCGATCGCAAGCAGCTGATCTGCTTCGCGACCGATGCCGCGACGGAAGCGACGCTGCGGGAAGGCTTCATGGACCTGGCGCCGCCGGGTTCTGAATTCCGGCGCGGCGACATCAACGCCGCCATCGCCATGCTGCGCACCACGCCCACGCCCTGGACGCTGCTGGTGGATCTGACCGGCCATCCCCAGCCCTTCGCGGCGCTGGAGGATCTGTCGGAGGTGGTGGAACCCGATGTCCGCGTGCTGGTGATCGGCGACCGCACCGACCTCGGCTTCTACCGCCACATCACGCGCAACGTCGGCGTCGCGGACTACATGTACAAGCCGCTGACGGCGGCGCTGATCGCGGAGAATTTCGGCGCCGTCGTCGCCCGCAAGCGGCAGGAACGCCAGGTGCGCGGCGGCAGGCTGCTGACCATCACCGGCGCGCGGGGCGGCGTCGGTGCCTCCGCCATCGCGGGGAACCTGGCCTGGTACCTCGCCAATGTCGCGAAGCGACACAGCCTGGCGCTGGATGCGGACACGCAGCGCGGCACGCTGGCGCTGATGCTGGCCGCCGAAGCCGGCGGCGGGTTGCGCACCGCGCTGGAACAGCCGGCCCGGGTGGATGAGCTGTTCGTCGAACGCACCGCCCATGCGGTGAACGACCGGCTGCATGTGCTGGCGGCGGAGGAACAGCTGAACGCCCCGGTGAACTACACGACCGGCGCGGCGGACCGGCTGATCAGCCTGGCGCGGCGCCGCTACAACTTCATCGTCGCCGACGTGCCTTTCCAGCCCGCGGGCTTCGGGCATGAGCTGCTGGACATCGCGCAGCAGCGCGTCATCGTCATGGAACCCACTTTGGCCTGCGTGCGGGATGCGCTGCGGCTGCTGATGCTGCCCCCCGGCAGCGGCCAGGCGAGCCGGCCTCTCCTCGTGCTCAATCGCGCCGGCCGTGCGGGCGGCCTGCCCACCGCCAAGATCACCGAGGTGATGAAGCAGGAACCGGACGTCGTCATCCCCGACCAGGCCCGCAAGGTCGAGGAAGCGGCGACCCTCGGCCAGCCGGTGGAAGGTGCCTTCCGGGATGGCATCGCGCGCGTCGCCGTGGCCTGCGGCGCGGCCTCCGCGCCGCCGCCCGGCCTCGGCAGCCGCATCGCCAGGCTGCGGAAGATGTTCCGGAAATGAGCGGCTTCGCCACGCCGAGCTTCGGCCGCCGCCGCAGCGATTCGGCGCCGGCGCCGGTGCCCGCCCTGGCGCCGCCGCCGGCCGCGCCGGCGTCGGCATCGCCTTCCGCCTTCGCACCGCGGCCGCGCCAGGCGGCGACGTCCGGCGCCAATCCGGTGATGGCGGAACTGCGCACGCTCTGCCTCCAGCGCGTCGATCCCGCCATGGTCGCGGACATGCCGCATGAGCGGCTGGCGGCGGAGGTGGAGCGCCTGCTGGCGGAGATCGCGACCGAGCAGCGCCGCCAGCTGAATGCGCGCGAACAGCGCCAGCTGGCGCTGGAGCTGGTGGATGACATGCTGGGCCTCGGCCCGCTGGAGCCGCTGCTGGACGACGACACCGTGACCGACATCATGGTGAATGGCCCGGACAAGGTGTTCATCGAGCAGCGCGGCAAGGTCACGCTTTCCGGCGTGCGGTTCCGCGACTCGCAGCACCTGGCGAACATCGCGCAGCGCATCGCCGCCGCGGTGGGACGGCGGGTGGATGAAAGCAGCCCGATGGTGGATGCGCGGCTCCAGGACGGCAGCCGCATCAACATCGTCTTCCCGCCGCTGGCCCTCGACGGGCCGTGCCTGTCGATTCGTAAATTCTCCCGCAAGCTGATCGACTTCGACCGGCTGGTGGAGAACGGGTCGATCCCGCGCCAGATGGCGCGGGTGCTGCAGATCGCGTCGCAATGCCGGCTGAACGTCATCATTTCCGGCGGCACGGGTTCGGGCAAGACGACGCTGCTGAACGCGATGAGCCGCCTGATCGATGTGGGCGAGCGTGTCATCACGGTGGAGGACGCGGCGGAGCTGCAATTGCAGCAGCCGCATGTCGTGCGCCTGGAAACACGCCCTTCCTCGCTGGAAGGGCGCGGCGAGATCAACCAGCGCGACCTGGTCCGCAACGCGCTGCGCATGCGGCCCGACCGCATCATCCTCGGCGAGTGCCGCGGCGCGGAAGCCTTCGACATGCTCCAGGCCATGAACACCGGCCATGACGGCAGCATGAGCACGATCCACGCCAACACGTCCCGCGATGCGCTCATCCGTATCGAGAACATGGTGACGATGGGCAATTTCGGCCTGCCGACGCGCGCCGTGCGCACGCAGATCGCCAGCGCCGTCGACATCATCGTGCAGGTGGAACGCCAGCGCGACGGCGTCCGCCGGGTGACGCAGGTGACGGAGCTGGTGGGGATGGAGGGCGAGGTCTTCACCCTCAATGACATCTTCCTGGCGGAGCATGAGGGCGAGGATGCGGACGGCAAGCTGAAGGTCCGCTGGCGCGTCAACCGGGCGCGTCCCTCCTTCTCCCAGCGCCTGGCCTATTTCGGGCTGGAACGCGCCTGGCAGGCCGCCTTCGACGAGCCCGAGCGATGAGTCCCGCAACGCTGGTCCTGGTTGGCGGGGTTCTCTTCGCCGCGCTGGCGATCGGCGTGGTGCTGGGGCTGTCCGCGCTCGGCCGGGCCGAGAAGCGCCAGGCGCGGATCGCCGGCGTGGTGTCGCCCTATCTGCAGAACGTCACCGTGCGCGCCGTGCGGCCCGGCCTGGCACAGACCATGTCGCGGTCGCCGCTGATGCCGAAGATCGCGGCGCTGTTCGGGATCGCGCCCGAACTGCGCCACCACTATCCCCTGCCCTGGTGGCTGGTGCTGGTGCTGTCGCTGGTCGCGGCGCGGCTCGGGCTCGGCATGGTGGGGGTGATTGCAGGCGATGCGATCGTGCTGGCGACGCCGGTCGCCTGGCTGGTCGTCGCGCGGGTCATGTTCGGCCGTTTCCACGAACAGCACCGCCGGCGGCTGTTCATCCAGCTGCCGGATGCGCTCGGCCTGGTGATCCGCGCGACTCGCATCGGCATCCCCGCGACGGAGGCGATGCGCACCGTCGCCAAGGAAGCGCCGATGCCGACGGCGGAGGAATTCCGCAAGATCGCCGACCGGCTTTCCATCGGCATGCCCTTCGACCGGGCGCTGGAGGAGACGGCGCTGAAGAACGGCGTGCCGGAATACCGCTTCTTCTCCACCGCCATGTCGCTGCAGGCGCAGACCGGCGGCGGGCTGTCGGAGACGCTGGAGAACCTGGCCGATGTGGTGCGCAAGCGCGTCGCGCTGCGGGCCCGCGGCCTGGCGCTGGCGTCGGAGGCGCGGACTTCCGCCGCCATCCTGGCCGGGCTGCCCTTCGGGGCGGGCGGGCTGATCGCGCTGCTGAACCCGTCCTACGCCGCCGTGCTGATCAATGACGAAAGCGGGCAGCGCATCCTGGCGCTGGCCATCGGCATGCTGCTGTTCGGTATCCTGAGCATGCAGGGCATCATCAAGAAGTCCCTGTCATGAAGGCCATGGCGTCATGACGCAGCAACTTGCCGTTGTCATGCTGCTGACGGGCATGGTGCTGGCCCTGGTGGGCCTGGTGCTGGCGCGCACGCTGCGGGCGGAACAGCGCGTGGCGACGCGGCTGCTGACGGTGCAGCGCAGCGTCGGCGTGGACCAGGTGGCGGTGCCGTGGTCGCTGAAGCGCGCGGTGCTGCAGGGTTTCGCGCGGCTCGGCACCGCGCTGACGAAGGCGGGCGTGCTGTCCCCCCGCACGGTGGCGGATCTGGAACAGACGCTGTCCGCCGCGGGCTTCCGCAGCAGCGGCGCGCTGCCGGTGTTCCTCGGCGCCAAGCTCGTGATGCTCGTGGCCGTGCCGCTCCTCACCTTCGTCCTGGTGACGGTGGCGGAGGTGCAGCAGCCCACCAAGGGCATGCTGCTGGCGATGGCCGCGGTGGCGGGGATGCTGATCCCCGACCTCGTCGCCAAGCGGCTGCGCAAGCGCTACCTGAAGGAGCTGGAGCTCGGCCTGCCGGATGCGCTGGACCTGATGGTGATCTGCGCCGAAGCGGGGCTTTCGCTGGAAGGCGCGATCGACCGCGTGTCTGTCGAGATCGCGCCCGCCAACCGCTCCATCGCGGCCGAGTTGTCGCTGTGCGGCAGCGAGCTTCGCATCCTGGCCGACCGGCGCGCGGCGCTGATGAACATGGCGGAACGCACGCGGCTGGATGTGATGCGGCGCGTCGCCGTCATGCTGGCGCAGTCGCTGCAATTCGGCACGCCCATCACGGTGGCGCTGCGCACCCTGTCCACGGAGATGCGCGGCGAGCAGCTGACGCGGTTCGAGGCGCGGGCCGCGCGGCTGCCGGTGCTGCTGACGGTGCCGATGATCGTCTTCATCCTGCCGACGCTGTTCCTGATCGTCGGCGGGCCGGCCATCCTGCAGGTGCTGCGGTCATGGTAGGGCTGATCCGCCGGATCTTCGGGCGGCTCGACAACCGGGGCGCCTATGCGCTGGAATTCGCGCTGCTGACGCCGGTGTTCCTGACGCTGATCACCATGACGATGGAGATCGCCTGGCAGCTCGCCATCGGGGCGGGGCTGGACCATGGCACGCGGGTGGCCGCGCGCTGGGCGGCCACGGGGCAGACCGCGCCATCGGGGCTGACCAGTTCGCAATACGTGGCGCGCGTGGTCGCGCAATCCTCGGGGATGCCGATCGTCGCCTCCAACCTGACGGTGACGGCGGAATCCTTCGCCTCCGTGGGATCGATGACGGTGCCGACGCCGGGCCTCGGCACCGCGGGGCAGATCGTGCGGTTCAGGATCGTCTATCAATCCACGGCGCTGACGCCGGTCGGCCGCAGCCTGGTGCCGAACGGGCTGTTCCGGCATTCCACCAGCGTCGTCGCCCGCAACGAGCCCTATGCGGCGCGATGACGGGCGCGCGGGCATCGCGTCGCTGGAATTCGCGCTCATGCTGCCGGCGCTGCTGGTGCTGTTCGTGGGCGTGGCGGAGGCGCTGCTCTACATGCGCACCTGGTACCGGCTGGATCGGACGGCCATGGAAATCGCCAACATCACCTCGCAATACGAGACCATCGCCTCGGCGAACATCAGCCAGCTGTTCGACGCCGCGAACAGCATCGCATCCCCCATCATGGCCAATTCGGCGACCGGCAATGCCAGTTCGCGCGCGCGCACCTTGATCAGCGTGGTGAGGAATACAGGGTCCGGCAACAGCGTGGCCTGGTCCTGCAGCCGGGGCGACGCGACCCTGCCCGCGACCATCGCCGGCAGCACCACCCTGCCGAACAACCTGGTGGTGCCGAACGGCCAGACGCTGGTGGTGGTGGAGGTCATCAACGGCACGCGGCCCTGGCAGACCCTGGTCCGGCTGGCGACCATCACGAGCTTCCTGGGCTTCACCGTGCCGGATCCAGGGCCGATCCGCACCTTCGCGCTGGTGCGCCCACGCACCGGCACGCTCGCCACGCTGACCGGGAACTGCCCGGCATGATCGCGGCCCTGCGACGCCTTCGCCGCCTTATCCTGGCCGACCGCCGCGCCACCCTGGCGGTGATGGTCGGGCTGATGATGGTGCCGCTGACCGGCTTCGTCGCCGTCGCCGTCGATGGCATGCGCGCCTGGCTGGTCTATTCGCGCATGACGGCGGCGCTGGATGCCGCGGCGCTGGCCGGCGCGCGCAACATCGGCCTGGCCGCCGCGACCCGGAACAATGAAGTCTCCTCCCTGTTCTGGGCCAACATGTCGGTGAAGCAGTCCGGCTGGACCGCGGCATCGGGCCTGACCCAGTCCTGGAGGAGCTTCCTCGATTCCAGCGTGCGGCTGGAAACGCTGACGGCGGTGGACCAGCTGACCTTCCAGGTCACGGCCAGCGCGCAGATGCCGACGACCTTCGCCCAGGTGATCGGGATCAGCACCTTCACCATGCGCGGCACCGCCCGCGCGCAGCGGGCGAATACGGGGCTGGAACTGGCGCTCGTCCTCGACATCACGGGGTCGATGGACACGAACTGCACGCTGCCGTCGAACCGCACCACGACGAATTGCGCGATCACCACCATCCCGCGCGCGTCGAACCAGGTGATCTCCGCCGTCAACAACAACGCGGACCTGATGCGGGTCGCGGCGGCGGACCTCGTGAACATCGTCTTCGGCAACAACGAGACGCAGCGAAACCTCTATGTCTCCGTCGTGCCCTACACCACCACGGTGAATCTCGGCCCGACGCGCACCGCCTGGCTGGATGCGACATCCCGCGCGACCCTGGCCGCGAATTTCAGCCCGACCACCTGGTGGGGCTGCGTGGAGGCGCGGGTCGGCTACGCCGGCGCGCCGACGGATGGCGACCGCAACGACTACACGCCGGCGGAGCATCCGTTCCGCCCCTTCTACTGGCCCTCCACGCTCGGCGTGTACACGCGCAACGGCAACCGCGTGCCGGGGGACAATGACTGGGCGCGGCGGCTGTGGAACGCGACGACGACGGGCACGGATGCGATCACGGAAGCCTGGTTCCCCTGGCGCGGCAACTACCAGGTCGGCCCCAATTCCGGCTGCCCATCCACCCCCGTTCTGCCGCTGTCCACCAGCAAGACCGCCGTGCTGGACACGATCCAATCCATGCGCGCCACCAACCGCGGCGGCACCATGGGCAATCTCGGCCTGCTGGCGGGCTGGTGGACGCTGAGCCCGCGCTGGCGCGCGACCTGGAACCTCGGCCCCGCGCCGGATGGGCAGGCGACGTCGCTGCCGCTGGCCTACAACACGCAGTTCATGCGCAAGGTCATCGTGATGATGACGGATGGCGACCAGAACTGGTTCGATTCGCCGAACGGCTATCCCGGCGACTGCACCATCACCTCGGTCAACACCAACTCCTTCCCGAATGCCGGTGCTGGCTTCGCGGCGCCGGGGCCTGCCATGCCGGTGCATCCGGTGGCCTGCCCCTCCTCCTCCCAGACCAGCAGCGTGGTGACGGCCACGGGCGGCCCGGTGATCTCGGGCAATGCCGACTATACGGGGTATGGGCGGCTCGGCGACCGGCGGCTGGGCAGCACCATCACCAGCGCCTCGGCCGCGACGACGGAGTTGAACAATCGCCTCGCCGCGCTCTGCACCACCATCAAGAACAACGGCATCACGATCTACACGATGGTGGTGAACACCACGGGCGCGGTCAGCACGGCCACGCGCAACCTGTACCAGAACTGCGCGACGGCGCCGGCGAACTACTACCTGGTGAGCACGCCGGACCAGCTGCGGCCGACCTTCCAGCTGATCGCCAACGAACTCACCAACCTCAGGATCGTGCAGTGACGGCGCCGCGGTCCGCCCCGCCTTCCGGCACGCCCATCTCGGGGCTTGTGATGCGCAACACCCCACGGCAAGGTCCGGCGGCAAGCGGGTTCCGCCGCGCCGCGGCACCCAGCGACGGAGCCCTCCCCCTGTCCATGCGCCATCCCTCCCCCGCATCGCCGCAGCGCCTCCGCGGCCTTGCCCGGACCCTGCTGGTGGCCTCGGCCTGCGTCTTAGCCGTGGCGGGATGCGCGCGCCTGCCCAACCCGCTGGCAGCGCGCCCCCAGGCCGCCGCCGTGCCCGCGCCGCAGCCGATCGACGCCCTGCGCGCCGCGGCGCAGGCCAGCCCGCAGGACCGCTTCGCCCAGGCCCGCCTGGCGGACGCCGCGGAAGCGGCCGGGTTCCATGCGGAGGCTTCCGCCGCGTTGCAACGCGTCATCGACATCGATGGCTCGACTCCGGAACGGCTGGTGCGGCTGGGCACCATGCATCTGCGCGCCGGCAATCTGGCGGCCGGGGAGGCTGCCTTCGCCGGCGCCCGCGCCCTGGCGCCCCGCCATGCCGGGGCCGCCGCCGGCCTGGCGCTGACCTTCGACATGGCAGGCGACACGGCCCGCGCGCAGGAAGCCTATCGCCAGGCGCGGACCGTGGCGCCGAATGACTGGACGATCCGCAGCAACCAGGCGGTGTCCCTGCTGCTGGCGAAGCGGCTGCCGGAGGCCGAGCGCACCTTGGCGCCGGCGGAGCGCGAGGCCGATGCCCCCCAGCGGGCGCGGCACAATCTGGCGCTGATCCTGGCGGCCCGCGGCGAACATGCCCGGGTGGTGCGCCTGCTGCGGCGCGACGCCGCCGGCACGGATGCGGAAGCGCTGGCGCTGGAGTTCAGGAGCTTCGCGGAATGGCTGGCGACGGCATCCGAAGCCGAGGCCAGCGCCCTGCTGCTGCAACCCGCGACGCTGCGCGCCATCCCGCGAGAGGGTGGCGCCGGCAACTGAACCGGCCGCACCGGCCCCGGCATCACGAAGGCCCAGAATCACGAAGGCCCAGAATCACGAAGGCCCAGAATCACGAAGGCCCGGCGGAGCGATCCGCCGGGCCTTCGTGATTCCTGAACCGCGTCAGGATGGTCGGAGCGGCGGGATTCGAACCCACGACCCCCAGTCCCCCAGACTGATGCGCTACCAGACTGCGCTACGCTCCGACTGAGGGGGGCAATAGCATCGGGGTTTGGGGCCGCCAACCCCCGGGGCGCCACACTATGCGGGAATGGCGGTGATCAACCCCTCCGCCAGCAGGTCGGACCAGAGCGCGGCGGGGGGCTCCGCCGCCAGCAGCGCCAGGTTCGCCGCGAGTTCCGCCGGCGCCTGGTGGCCGACGACCACGGCCTTCACGGCGGGGCACAGCAGGGGGAAATGGATGGCGGCGGCGGCGATGGTGACGCCATGGCGGGCGCAGACGGCCTCGATGGCGGCAGTGCGGGCCATGAGGTCCGAGGGCGCGGGCTTGTAGCGGTAGCGCGCGGCCGGGGTGGCGCCGGTGGCGAGGATCCCGGTCTCGAAGGGGGCGGCGAAGAGCACGGGCGTGTTGGTGGCGACGCAATGCGGTAGCAACGCCTGGCAGGCTTCCTGGTGCAGCAGGGTGCAGGCGCCGGCGAGCATGACGGCATCGAAGGGTGCCTCCTTCAACAGGCGGAGGATCGGCACGGGGTCGCGCATGGCCACCCCGATGGCGCCGACCACACCCTCCGCCTTCAGGCGGGCAAGCACCGGGAAGGCGCCCTTCAGCGCCAATGCGTGCTGGGCCTCATAGGCATCGCCATGCAGGCTGGGCTGCACATCGTGGATGAAGACGATGTCGAGTCGCCCGGTGCCGAGGCGCGACAGCGCGGTGCGGATCGTGGCTTCCGTCCCTGCCGCGCTGTAGTCGAAGCGGTCCGTGCCATCGGGCAGCAGGTACCGCCCCGTCTTGGTACCGAGGACGTATTCATCCCGGGGGCGGCCCTGCAGCGCCGGGCCGAGTCGGCGCTCGCTCTCGCCCCCCGCGTAATAGGCGGCGGTGTCGAAGTAGCGGAGGCCCGATTCCCAGGCCGCATCCACCACGGCCTTCACCCCCGCCTCCCCGGCCGCGCTGGCCAGGGAACCGCCGCCGATGCCGAGGCGCGACATCATCAGTCCCGTGGCGCCGAAGGGGATGCGATCTGTGGCGTTCATGCGGGCGGATTCCAGTGCGCGCGGCGATGCGCGGCGCGTTCGCCGGGAGCGGCGCCGGGGAAGACGAAGAGCAGGTCGTAGACGCCGCCGATGGAAGCGGGGGCAGCGCCCGGGGCGAATTGCGCGGCGGAAGCTGCGAAGGCGCGCGCGGCGGAGCCGCGGTCCTGCGCCTCCAGCATCAGCACGGCGGCGAAATCCTCCGCCGCGCCGGCGCCGCCGGTGCCGAGGCGATGCGCCGGCGCGTCTTCGGGGGGGCGCAGGCCGATCCGGGCGCCGACCAGGCCGGGCGCATCGGCGAGGGCCGTCACATCGATCCGCTCGGCGCCCGGCAGCCGCAGCACGGCCAGCGCGGCGCCCATGCCATGTCCGGCGCGCGCAGCCTGCACGCAGGGGGCGCGCAGGAAGTGACGGAAATCGGGGCGCATGGAGGCGGACCAGGGCGTGGGGTTGGCCAGCAGGTCGCGGTATTCCGGCGTCTCGAGCGAGTCGAGACCCTCCAGCTCATACAGCGTGAACCAGCGATGGGTGGGGTGCGCGGGGTCGCGGTAGCGGCGGCCGGCGCGGAAGCCGGGGGCGGCGACGCGTTCCGGCACATGTTCGCGGGCGTGCCATTCCTCGTATTCAGCCTCCCGCCCCGGGGCGAGGTCGTTCCAGAGGGCCAGGAAGGCCGGATCACTCATCGCCGGGTTCCGGCAGCAGGATGGCCTTGGTGGCCTGGCGGCGGCGGGTGATGGCGAAGCCCTCCAGCGCGTCGCGCAGTGGCAGGCGATGCGTGACCATGGGCGCGAGTGCCGCGCCCTGGCGCAGCACGAAATCCAGCGTCCGGCGCCAATCCGCGATCTTGCCGCGGTTGGTGCCGCGGAGTTGCAGCTGTTCCCGGACCACGGTGTTGAGCGGGATTGCCGCCGGGCGGGGATGGATGCCGGCGATGACCAGAACGCCCTCCCGCCGCAGCAGCGGCAGGGCCTCCGCCACCAGGGTGGGCATGCCCACCGCCTCGAACACCACGTCGAAGCGGCCATCGGCGGCCAGGTGGGTGAGGCCCTTGTCGCCCACCTCCCGCAATTCGTGAAAACCCAGGCGTTCCAGCACGGCGAATCGCGGGGCATCGTCGCGGCCGGCGATCATGACCTCCGCCGCCCCCGCTTCCCTTGCCATCAGCGCGATGGCCTGGCCGATGGCGCCGGGGCCGAGGACCAGCACCCGGTCCCCGGGCCCGACTCCGCCGACGGAGACAGCGCGCGCGCCGATCACCAGCGGTTCCGTCAGCGCGGCGATGGCAGGGTCGAAGCCCGGCGGCAGGGGCAGGCAGTTGCGGGCGGGGGCCAGGACGAAGGGCGCGAAGCCCCCTGCCCGCGTCATGCCGATGCCCCGCCGGTCCACGCAGCGATCCCGGTCATCCGCCCGGCAGGCGGCACAGATGCCGCAGGTGACGGAGGGGATGACCACCACCCGCGTGCCCGGTGGCAGGCCGGGATCGCCGGATTCCACCACCCGCCCGGCGAGTTCATGGCCGAGCGTGACCGGCATCGACGCGGTGATGAATTCGTAGCCGCCCGACCAATCCTCGATATGCAGGTCGCTGCCGCAGATGCCCGCGGCCTCGACCCGGACCAGCACCTCATCCGCGCCGGGCGGCGGCGGGCGGGGGATGTCGCAGAGGAACAGGCCGGGGGCGGGGCTGAGCTTGCGCAGCGCCTTCATCGATGATCCCCCGGGGCGCGTGGGCCCCGAAAACGGCCTACAGGCGCGCGGTCAGGGCCCGCAATTCATGAGCCAGGCGTTCCAGCGCATCCAGCGCCTCCCGCACCGGCTCGGGCGCATCCGCTTCCTCGAGGTCGCCGAGGGGGAGTTCGGGGGCGCCGCCGGCTTCCTCGATCCCGCCTTCGCGGAGCAGGCGCTGCACGCCCTTGATGGTGTAGCCCTGGGTGTAGAGCAGGTCGCTGACGCGCTTCAGCAGCGCGATGTCTTCCGGCCGGTAGTAGCGCCGCCCGCCGCCGCGCTTCAGCGGCTTGAGCTGGGGGAACTTGGTTTCCCAGAAGCGCAGCACATGCTGCGGGATCTGCAGGTCATCCGCGACCTCGCTGATGGTGCGGAAGGCCGTGGGGGCCTTGCGCGGCCTGGCGCGACCATCGGCATCGACCTGCTCATCGCTCATTCGTCGTCGCCACCGGCTTCGACGGCCTGGCCAGGATTCAGGCGGGCCTTCAGGACGTGGGAGGGACGGAAGGCCAGGACCTTGCGGGGCTGGATCGGCACCTCCACCCCCGTCTTGGGATTGCGGCCGACGCGCTTGCCCTTCTGGCGCACCACGAAGGAGCCGAAGGCGGAGATCTTCACCGGCTCGCCGGCCTCCAGCGCCGCCGACATCTTCTCGAGCACGGTCTCCAGCAGCGCCGCGCTCTCGTTACGGGAGAGCCCGACCTGGGCGTAGATCGCCTCCGCGAGATGGGCGCGGGTCATCGTCGTCATGCCGCAACAGGCCCCTGCAAGCCATTCATCCCGCAAGAAAACCGGTATCCGCAGGGGCCGTCAACCATGGGGTTTCACGCGGCCGTGTCCGGCTTAGCGCAAACCTTCAGGAAAGCCGCGCAACACACTGATTGCGCGCCGTTCCGGTCAGAAACGCGCGAGCGCGGCGCCCCAGGTCAGCCCGCCGCCGATGGCTTCCATCAGCACCAGGTCGCCCCGCTTGATGCGCCCGTCCCGCGTCGCCTCCGCCAGCGCCAGCGGGATGGAGGCGGCGGAAGTGTTGGCGTGGCGGTCCACCGTGATGACAACGCGGTCCAGCGGCAGGCCGAGTTTCTTGCCCATCGCCTCGATGATCCGGACATTGGCCTGGTGCGGCACCAGCCAGGCGACGGCGGATTGGTCGAGCCCGTTCGCCGCCAGCGCCTCATCCACCGCGGAGGCCAGCTTGGTGACGGCGTGCTTGAACACCTCCCGCCCCGCCATGCGCACCACGCCGGTGCCGCCGGTGGACCCGGCGCCGCCATCGACGGCCAGGATGTCCCCGTGCCGGCCATCGGCATGCATGTGGGTGGAAAGCAGGCCATCGCCCGGCGCGGGGTCGCCCGCGCGCAGGAAGACGGCGCCGGCGCCATCGCCGAACAGCACGCAGGTGCCGCGGTCCGACCAATCGAGGATGCGGGAATAGATTTCGGTGCCGACCACCAGCACGCCGGTCGCCTGGCCGGTGCGGATCAGCGCATCGGCGATGCCGAGGGCGTAGATGAAGCCGGTGCAGGCCGCCGCCACGTCGAAGGCCATGCCGCGCGTGACGCCCAGCGCGCCCTGGATACGGGCGGCGGTGGAGGGAAAGGCGCTGTCCGGCGTGGCCGTGGCGACGATGATGCAGTCCACATCGGCGACGTCGGCGCTGGCCTGGGCGAGCGCAGCCCGGCAGGCGGCGGCACCCATGGAGGAGGCGGTCTCCCCTTCCGCGGCGAAGTGGCGCTGGCCGATGCCGGTGCGTTCGCGGATCCAGGAATCGGTGGTGTCGAGCCCCTTTTCCACCGCAAGCTGGTCATTCGTCACGGCCCGTTCCGGCAGGTAGCCGCCGGTGCCGATGATCACGGCGCGCATCGCGCGTTCCCCTCCCAGGGCCGGGTTTTCTTGCCTCGCCCGCGTGTCAGCGCGGGGTGGCCGCGACGCGCGGCGTGGTGTCCGAGAGGCGCGCCAGCCCCTCCTGGATCCGTTCGTTGAAGCGGTGCGTCACCATGTCCATGGCGACATCGACGGCATGGGCGAAGCCGACGCCATCCGTGCCGCCATGGCTTTTGACCACGACGCCGTTCAGGCCGATCAGCACCGCGCCATTATAGCGCCGCGGGTCCATCCATTCGCGCAGGCGATCCAGCGCGGGCCGCGCCAGCAGGTAGCCGACGCGGGCGGGGACGGAACTGGTGAAGACCTGGCGCAGCAGGTCGCGCATCAGCTTCAGCGCGCCCTCCCCGGTCTTCAGCGCGACATTGCCGGTGAAGCCATCGGTGACGATCACGTCGACCGTGCCGGCCGCGATGTCATGGCCTTCGACGAAACCGCGGAAATTGGCGCCGAGATGGCTGTCCCGCAGCGTTTCCGCCGCCTGGCGGACGCGCTCATCGCCCTTCAGTTCTTCGGACCCCACATTCAGCAGGCCGAGGGTCGGCTCCGTCAGCCCCAGCACCGCGCGGGCGAAGGCATCGCCCATGACGGCGAATTCGATGAGGTTGCGGGCATCGCACTGAACATTGGCGCCGAGGTCGAGCATGACGACATCGCCGCGCGCGGAAGGCCCGATGGCCGCCAGCGCCGGCCGGTCGATCTCCGGCAGCGTCTTCACGACGATCTTGGCCAGCGCCATCAGCGCGCCGGTATTGCCGGCGGAGACGACGCCGGAGGCTTCGCCGCTTGCGACAGCATCGATCGCGCCGCGCATGGAGGAACCGCGGACGCGCAGCGCCGCCGTCGGCTTCATGTCGCCGGGGATTGATTCCGGGGCATGGCGGAGGCTGCACGCCTTCGCCGCCCGGGGCCGTCGCGCCAGGAGCGCGCCCAACCGAGCTTCATCGCCGACGAGCAGGAAGCGCGCATGCGGATGACGTTCCGCCGCAAGTTCCAGACCATCCAGCACGGATTCGGGCGCGTGGTCCCCGCCCATCGCATCGATGGCCAGGGCGAATTCGCCGTTACCGCGGGCCGCAACCGACCTCGCCATCAGGATCCGACCCTTCGCCGCATCGGCATCAGCCCGGCAACCCGATCAGACGCGGATGACGCCCTTGGCCTTGTCCGCCGCCATCACCTCACGGCCATCGTAATGGCCGCAATGGGAGCAGACATGGTGCGGACGCTTCAGCTCACCGCAATTGGAGCATTCAAGGCTCGCAACAGCCGTCAGCGCCTCATGGCTACGGCGCATGCCGCGGCGGGAGGGCGAAACCTTCTTCTTCGGAACGGCCATGGTGCCGAGCCTTTCTCGTCAACAATCTGAAAGTAGGTGGGGCCGGCGGCATTACCACCGGCACCGAGAGGGCGCAAGCACGCCGAGGCTTATTCCCGCTTCAACCTCGCCAGCGCGGCGAAAGGGTTGGGGCGGGAATCCCCCGGTAACGGCTCTGCCGCTCTTTGCGCCGCCGGCGCCTCCGCGTCCAGCCCCGAAGCGGCGAGTTCCGGCGGAAGCGCGGCTTCGGGGTGCCGGGGATAGGGGTCGAGCGCCAAGGCGAGCTGCTCGGCCATCGCCTCGCCCAGGTCGATGAAGCCGCCCGCGCTCTCGATCTCATCGGGGCTGTCGGGGTCGTCATCCGTGGGCGGGACGCCATCGGGCAGGATGCGGAGGTCCACCGCCGCATCGACGCGCTGGTCCACCGGGTCCAGCGTGACGATGCATTCCTGCGTCACCTTGGCGCGGATGCGGCCACGGGCGCGCACCGTGCCACCGGTTTCCGCCGCGAGCGTCAGGGACGCCTTGAAGCTCGCGATGCCGGGAATCCCGAAGCGGCGGGCGAGTGCGGCGCATTCCGCCGGCGTCGCCACCAGATCCATCGCCTTCGGCTCATTCCCCAGCCGGTAGGGCCGGGGGAATTCAGGGGATACCGTCATGCCCCTACCGCCCCTGGCACCGATTCCGGCGGGGCGGGCGGGAAGGACGCCTCCCCCTTCAGCAGCCTGGCCAGCGGCTGGTCGGCCAGGGAAGCGCGGATGCGCCCGCCCTGGGCGGCGAGTTCGGCGGGCGCGCCTTCGGGCGCCTCCCCCCGCCAGACGTTGCGGGACAGGGCTTCGGCCAGCGCGGGCCAGTCGCCCGATTCGAAGGCGGCCTCATAGGCCGCGGCGCGGCCATGGAAGGCTTCCCACATCTTCTTGACGCGCTTGCCGACGACGAGGTCGCCCACCCCCATCTCCCGCAGATTCACGTCCATGTCGGCGAACATGGCGTCGAAGACGGCCTGGGCCAGCTTCGGCCCTTGCGCGTCGGCATCGTGCCGCAGGCGGTTGATGAGCAGCGCGACATGGAAGGACACCAGGTCGAACCGCCCATCGAGGGTGTCCGGCACGCCCAGCCGGTCGAAATAGACGGGCTGCCGCGCCGCGCCGACGGCCGCGCCATACAGCGCGAATCCGGCACGTTCATGCGGCCGCCGCGTGAAAAGGCCGAGCAGGCCCATGTGAAGCTCCGATCGCGATGCCGCCCCCATTGGCGGATCCGCCATCCCCGAAGCCGGCGCCGCAGGCGCCCCGGCAGCCCGAGGGGGGCCGGGGCCGTTGACCGCGCCGCGCGGGGGTGGAATACCGCCCACATGGAGCGCCACCGCCACCCGGTCAACGTTTCGCGTCGTCCCGCGCGCGGGTTCGGCGCTACCCTCGGCCTCATGGCCCTGCTGGCGACGGGCGGCTGCGCCTGGATGCCCAGCGTGCCTGGGGCGAGCCTGTTCGAAAGCCCCCGCACCATCCGCGGCCACCAGGTGGATGACGAAACCCTGGCGCAGATCACGCCGGGCGTCAGTTCGCGGAACGATGTGGAAAGCCTGCTCGGCTCGCCCTCCGTCACCGGCACCTTCGATGACAGCGCCTGGTACTACATCAGCGGCGTCACCCGTCAGCGCCCCGGCCGCACCCTGGCGCTGGAGGATCAGCGCGTGGTCGCCATCCTGTTCGACGGGCGCGGCACGGTCCGCGAAGTGAAGCGCCTCGGCCAGGATGATGCGCGGGACGTGCGCGTGGTCAGCCGCGTCACGCCGTCCCCGGGCAACGACCGGACGCTGCTGCAGCAGCTCTTCGGCAATCTCGGCCGCCTGGGCCCGGGCCTCGGCGCCGGGGCCAATACCAGCGTCGGCGCGCCCTCCCCCACCGCACGCTAGAACGGGGGGCCGCTAGGCCCCCCTGTGGCCACCTCAGGCGGGCCTCACGGCCCTGCTCCTCAGGCGGGCCTTGCGGCCCGACGGGGCCACAGCGTCACGATCAGCGCCACCGCCAGCGCGGGCAGCAGCAGCAGGTTCAGCACATCCCAGCCCGCGCCGGCATGGACGGCGCCGGACCCCATCGCGGTGCAGGCGACGGTGCCGAAGACGATGAAGTCGTTCGCCGTCTGCGCGCGCACCCGTTCGGCCGGGCTGTGCGCTTCGCCCAGCATCGTGGTGGCGCCGACGAACATGAAGTTCCACCCCACCCCCAGCAGCACAAGCGCCCCGCTGAAATGCCAGAATTGCTGGCCGGACAGCGCGACGGCGACGCAGAGCGCGTTCAGCACCGCCCCCACCGCCACGATCGGGCGCGCGCCCCAGCGGCTGATGAGGCGCCCCGTCACGAAGCCCGGCGCGAACATGGACACGGCGTGAAGCTGGATGACGGTGGCACTCGCCGTCACCGCGAAGCCGCAGGCCATCATCTCCAGCGGCGTGGAGGTCATGACCAGGTTCATCGTGCCGTAGGCGACCGCGCCGGTCAGGGCCGCGGCCATGAAGGCGGGGCGGCGGATGATCTCCCCCACCGGGGTCGGGCTGGCCTGGCGGGGCGGCGCGGGCGGCAGGCGGACGATGGACAGCAGCGTCATGCAGGCCACCGGCAGCAGCGCCAGGATGAGGTAGGTGCCGAGGAACAGGAAGGGCGGCGCCATGTCCTTGCTGTGCTTGACCAGTTCCGGCCCGAAGATCGCGGCCAGCACGCCACCGGTCATGACCAGGGAGATGGCGCGGGGGCGATAGGCGGGGCTCGCGACCTCACTGGCCGCGAAGCGGTAGTGCTGGGCGATGCCGAAGCCGATGCCCGCCGGCAGCCCGCCCGCGACATAGAGCCAGAAGCTGTGCTGCCAGATGCCCGCCGCGAAGGTCAGGCAGCCGAGCAGGGAGGCGATGGCCCCCATCATGAAGCCCGCCCGCCGGCCGAGCCGCGCGAAGACGATGCCGGCGGGAATCGAGGCCGCCATGGTGGCGACCATCTGGATGCCCATCGGCAGGGTGGCGAAGGATTTGTCGGAGGCCAAGCTGTAGCCCACCAGCGCCGACATCGCGACCTGGCCGACGACGGAGGCATTCATCAGCGCCTGGCAGAAGAACAGCAGCCAGACATCCCGGCGCATCCGGGATTCCTCCCTCGCCTCGGGCGTCGCGGTGGCGATCGACATCAGAAGTGGCTCCATCCCCCCCGGGGCAGCGGAACCTCGCCCCCCGTGGCGTCCGTCACGCGGACGCCTTCACCTTGCATGAAGCACCCGATCCGCGTCACCGCCACCCCCGCTTCCATGCCGGCGGCGCGGATGAGGGCGGCGTTGCCGGGCGGGGCGGCGAAGAGCAGTTCGTAGTCATCGCCCCCGGCCAGGATGCGGGACAGCATCGTGGGATCGGCGGCGAGCGCGCCGGCGGCGGCGGGGGAGAGCGGCACGGAAGGGGCCTCGATCACCGCGCCCAGCGCCGCGGCGCGGGCGAGGTGGCCGAGGTCCTGCACCAGCCCGTCCGACACATCCATGGCCGCATGCACCAGGCCCGCAAGCCGCTGCCCGAGGGCGAGGCGCGGCCGCGGCAGCCGGTAGCGGCTGGCCAGGTGGTCGTCGGGCGGCAGGCGCCCCGTCAGCGCCAGCAGGCCGAGCGCGCCATCGCCGATGGTGCCGGACACCCAGACATCATCGCCTGGCCGCGCCCCCTGCCGCCGCAGCGCCTGGCCGGGCGCCACATGACCGAGGATGGTGAGGGAGAAGGTCGCCGGCCCCGGCGTGACGACGGTATCGCCCCCCAGCACGGAAAGCCCGAATTCCCGCTGGTCCAGCGCCAGGCCGCGCGCGAAGGCCGCGATCCAGTCATCGGTGGTCCCGCGCGCGAAGCCGCAGGTCATGAGGTAGCCGAGCGGCGTGGCGCCCATCGCGGCGAGGTCCGAGAGATTCACCCGCAGCAGCTTGCGCCCGATGGTGGCGGGCGGGTCGTCCGGCAGGAAATGCACGCCGGCGACCATGGCATCGGCGGCCAGCACCAGGGTGCGGCCGGGGGGCGGCGTCAGCAGCGCGGCATCGTCGCCGAGGTTCAGGGCGCCCTCCCCGGCCAAAGGCAGGAAATGGCGGGCGATGAGGGAGAATTCGGGGGGGAGGGTCATCGCTGACGAGATGGGGAAGGCGCTGCCTTCCCCATGCCCCATCCGCCAGGGGCGTGACGCCCCTGGACCGTCATCAGACGGGGACGCCGGCAGATGCATGCATCCGCCAGCAAGCCATCACGGCCGGGCGAATTCATCGGCCCGCAGGCTGCGCGCCAGCGCGTCCAGCACGCCATTCGCGAAACGCGGCTCATCGCCCACGAAGAAGCCATGCGCGATGTCGAGGTATTCGTTGATCACCACCCGCGCCGGCGGTTCATGCGGCGTGGAGAGTTCGCCCGCCGCGGCGCGCAGCAGCGCCCGCAGCACGGGGTCCAGCTTCTCCAGCGGCCAGTCCTTGGCCAATGCCTTGCCGATCGTCTCGTCCAGCGATTCGATCCGTGCGGCGGTGTCGCGGACGATACGGGCGAACAGCTTGGCATCGGCGTCGGGCACCCTGCCCTCCCCCAGCCCCTCATCCGCGTCATTCGGGCCCAGGCGGTGGCGGACGAATTGCTGGATGACGGTTTCCGGGTTCTCGCCGGCCTGTTCGGACTGGAACAGCGCCTGCACGGCGGCCAGGCGCGCCCCGGTGCGGGGGCGGCCCTTCTGCAGGCGGCCGGACTCGCGCGGGCCGCTCATGCCCGGCCCCAGCGGCGGGCCAGCGCCACCTGGGTCAGGGCGGCGTGCGCGGCCTCCACACCCTTGTTCATGCCGTCGTCGCGGGACCGCGCGATGGCCTGGTCCAGCGTCGCGACCGTCAGCAGGCCGAAGCCCAGCGCCGCGCCCGTCTCGGCGGCAATCGCCATGACGCCCTGGCAGACGGCGTCGCAGATGAAGTCGTAGTGGTCCGTCTCACCCTTCACCACGCAGCCCAGCAGGATGAAGCCATCCCAGCCGCGGCCAGCGGCCAGCGCCATGCGGAGCGCGGCCGGGAGTTCGAAGGCGCCGGCGACGTCCACCACCTCCAGCTGCCCGCCTGCTTCCTCGACGCGCTTGCGGGCGCCGGCGAGCATGCCGCCGACGACCTCCTCGTAATATGGGGCCTGGATGACCAGCAGCCGGGGTGGCTGGCCGGGAATCGGTGATGCCGCGCGGGTCGGCGCGTCCTTGGTGCTCATGCTGCCTGATACATCCTCAAGCGGCCGGCGGCGAATCGTGCCGCCTGGCCGGTCAGCTTGCCGGTCAGTCCTTGGGGATCGGCCGGGTCTCGAGCACCGTCAGCCCGTAGCCCTCCAGACCCACCAGGGGGCGGGGGTTGTCGGACAGGCGGATGATGTCGCGCAAGCCCAGATCGGCCAGGATCTGCGCGCCGATGCCGTAGTCCCGGATCTCGGGCGCCACCTGCCGGCGGTCCCGCTGCGCGCGGACCTGCTGGGACAGGCCATCGGAACGCCAATCCCGCAGCAGCACCACCACGCCGCGCCCGGCCTGGTCGATGGCGCGCATGGCGGCGTGGAGGTCCTGTTCGACACGGCCGCCGATCATGTCCTTGAGAAGCGAGGCGGCGTGCATCCGCACCAGCGTCGGCTGCGGGCCGGTCACATCCCCCTTCACCAGGGCGACATGCTCGCCTTCCTGCAGGGTGGAGGAATAGACCACGGCGCGCCACGGCCCGCCGATGCCCTCCACCGTGCCTTCCTCGACCCGCTTCACCAGCCGTTCCGTCCGGCGGCGATGGCCGATGAGGTCCGCGATGGTGCCAAGCTTGAGGCCGTGATGCTGCGCGAAGGCGACGAGGTCCGGCATCCGGGCCATGGTGCCGTCATCGTTCATGATCTCGCAGATCACGCCGGCCGGGTTCAGCCCTGCGAGGCGCGCGAAATCCACCGCCGCTTCCGTGTGCCCGGCGCGGACCAGCGTCCCGCCATCCCGCGCCACCAGCGGGAAGACATGGCCGGGGGTGACGATATGCTCCCGCCCCAGTTCCGGGTTGATGGCGACGGCAACGGTCTTGGCGCGGTCGGCGGCGGAGATGCCGGTGGTGACGCCGTCCCGCGCCTCGATCGACACCGTGAAGGCCGTGGCGTGGCGCGTGCCGTTGGACTGCGCCATCAGGGGCAGGCCGAGCTGTTCCACGCGGTGCCGCGCCATCGCCAGGCAGATCAGCCCGCGGGCGTGCTTGGCCATGAAGTTGATGGCGTCCGGCGTCGCGAATTGCGCGGGGATGACCAGGTCGCCCTCATTCTCCCGGTCCTCGTCATCCACGAGGATGAACATGCGGCCGCGGCGGGCCTCCTCGATCAGATCCTCCGTCGGGCTGAGGAAGTCGGCGAAGCTGGTGGTCCGGGGCTGCACGTTCATGCCTTGAACTCCGCGAGGCGTGCGACGTAGCGCGCCAGCATGTCGATCTCGATATTCACCGCATCGCCGGGCTTCAGCGTGGCGAAGCCCGTGACCTCCGCGGTGTGGGGGATGATGTTGACGCCGAAGTTTTCGTCGGTCGCCTCGTTCACCGTGAGGGAGCAGCCATCGATGGCGATGCTGCCCTTCCTGGCCACGAAGCGGATGAAGTCGCGCGGCATGGCGAAGGTCCAGCGCGTCGATCCGTTTTCCGGCACCGCCGCCGTGACGGTGCCGACGCAATCGACATGGCCGGAGACGATGTGGCCGCCCATCTCGTCGCCGAGTTTCAGCGACCGTTCCAGGTTGATCCGCCGCCCCACCTGCCAGGTGCCGAGCGTGGTATTGGAGAGTGTCTCGGCGGAGGCTTCGACCGTGAAGCTGCCGGTGCCGTATTCGATCGCCGTCAGGCAGCAGCCGGAACAGCAGATGGAGGCGCCGATGGCGGCGCCGTCCAGCCAGCCCGGCGGCGTCGCGATGGTGAGGCGCATGTCGCGCCCGTCGCCGATCGGGGTGATGGCGGTGATGACGCCCTGTGCGGTGACGATACCCGTGAACATCAGCCGGCCTCGATCTCGTATTCGGACAGCAGGTCAGGCCCCAGGGTCCGCACCGCCACGCGGCGGAACTTGGGCGCGGAAGCCAGATCGGGCAATGGCAACTCGTAGGAAGCGGGGATTCCGTCGCCGCCGATGACCATCGGCGCGTGGAACCAGGCGAGGCGGTCCACCAGTTTTTCCCGGAGCAGGGAGGCCGCAATGCCGGACCCGCCCTCCGCCAGCAACCGGGTGATGCCGCGCGCGGCCAGGGCCGAGAGGACGCCGTGCAGGGAAAGGCCGGTCGGGCCGCTTTCGACCTCGATCACCTCGACCCCGGCTTCCCGCAGGGGCGCCAGCGCGGCCTCGGCATGGCCGGGGGTGGTGCAGACCAGGGTCGGAACCTCCCGCGCCGTGCGGACCAGCTTCGAACCCAGGGGGATGCGCAGCCTGGCATCGGCCACCACGCGGGGCGCGGGGACGGGCACGCCGCCAGGCAGGCGGCAGGTCAGGTCGGGGTCGTCGTCGATGACGGTGCCGCTGCCGACCAGGATGGCGTCGTGGCGGGCCCGCAGGCCATGGGCGGCGCGGCGGGCGGCGGGGCCCGTGATCCAGCGGCTTTCCTTGGTGGCGGTGGCGATCCGGCCATCCAGCGTGGTCGCCAGCTTGAGCGTCACCATCGGCAGGCCGTGGCGCAGGCGCTTGATGAAGCCGGCCGTGACGCGCTCCGCCTCCTCCCGCAGCAGCCCCTCCTCCACCACGATCCCCGCGGCGGCGAGTTTCCGGAATCCTTCGCCATCGACCCGTGGGTCGGGATCGCGAAGTGCCACCACCACCCGCGCCACCCCGGCGGCGGCCAGGGCATCGGTGCAGGGGGGCGTGCGGCCCCAGTGGCAGCAGGGTTCCAGCGTGACATAGGCGGTGCCGCCCCGCGCGCGGTCGCCGGCGCGCTTCAGCGCCTCCGTCTCCGCATGGGGGCGCCCGCCGGGCTGGGTCCAGCCGCGGCCGACCACCTGGCCGTCGCTCGCCACGATCACGCAGCCGACCGCGGGGTTGGGCCAGGTATTGCCCAGGCCACGCGAGGCCAGCGCGAGCGCCGCCCGCATGTGAGTCACATCATCCACGAGGGTCAGGAGCCTTCGATCTTGCCCAGGAAGGCCCGGAAATCCTTGGCCTCGCGGAAATTGCGATAGACCGAGGCGAAGCGGACATAGGCGACCTCATCCACGTCGCGCAGCGTTTCCATCACCACCTCCCCCACCCGGCGGCTGGTGACTTCGCTGTCGGCCTCCACTTCCAGGCGACGCTGGATGCCCGAGACGATGCGCTCGATCCGCTCCTCGTCGAAGGGACGCTTGCGCAGCGCCACGCGGACGGAGCGCGCGAGCTTGTCACGGTCAAACGGCACGCGGCGGCCATCGGTCTTGACCACGAGCAGTTCGCGCAGCTGCACCCGTTCGAAGGTGGTGAAGCGGTTGCCGCAGGCGGGGCAGGACCGGCGGCGCCGGATGGAAGCCCCATCCTCCGCCGGCCGGCTGTCCTTCACCTGCGTGTCTTCGTTCCCACAGAACGGGCAGCGCATGGGGTCAGGACCTCAGTAGATCGGGAAGCGCCGGCACAGCTCCAGCACCCGGCCCTTCACGGCGGCTTCCACCGCGGCGTTGGCGTCCGGCGCGTTGGCCTTCGCCAGCCCGTCCAGCACTTCGCCGATCATCTGGCCGACGAGGGTGAACTCCGCCTCCCCGAAGCCGCGGGTCGTCGCGGCGGGGCTGCCGAGGCGGACGCCGGAGGTGGTCATCGGCTTCTCCGGGTCGAAGGGGATGCCGTTCTTGTTGCAGGTCAGGTGGGCGCGGTTCAGCGCACCCTCCGCCGCCTTGCCCGTCAGCTTCTTGGGCCGCAAATCCACCAGCACCAGGTGGTTGTCCGTGCCGCCCGTCACCAGGTCGAGCCCCTGCTTCTTCAGCTCCTCCGCCAGCGCATTCGCATTGGCGACGACCTGCTTCGCATAGGTGCGGAATTCCGGGCGCAGCGCCTCTCCGAACGCCACGGCCTTGGCGGCGATGACATGCATCAGCGGGCCGCCCTGCAGGCCAGGGAACACCGCGCTGTTGAACTTCTTGGCCAGCGCCTCGTCGTTGGTGAGGATCATGCCGCCGCGGGGGCCGCGCAGCGTCTTGTGCGTGGTCGTGGTCGCGACATGGGCGTGGGGGAACGGGGACGGATGCGCGCCGCCGGCGACCAGGCCCGCGAAATGCGCCATGTCCACCATGAACCAGGCGCCGATCTCATCCGCGATCGCCCGGAACGCGGCAAAATCCCAGGTGCGGGCGTAGGCCGAGCCACCCGCGATGATGAGCTTCGGCTTGTTCTCCAGCGCGATGCGCCGGACCTCCGCCATGTCGATCCGCTGGTCTTCGCGCCGCACCGTGTAGGGGACGGGCTTGAACCACTTGCCGGACTGGTTGGCCGGGGCGCCATGCGTCAGGTGCCCGCCCGCCGCCAGGTCGAGGCCCATGAAGCTGTCGCCGGGCTGGAGCAGGGCGAAGAACACGGCCTGGTTGGCCTGGGCGCCGCTATGCGGCTGGACATTGGCGAAGCCGCAATCGAACAGCTTCTTCGCGCGCTCGATCGCCAGCGTTTCCGCCACGTCCACGAATTCGCAGCCGCCATAGTAGCGGCGGCCGGGATAGCCCTCCGCGTACTTGTTGGTCATCACGCTGCCCTGGGCTTCCAGCACGGCGCGGGAGACGATGTTCTCCGACGCGATCAGCTCGATCCCGTCCTGCTGGCGGATCAGCTCATCCCGGATGGAGGCGGCGAGTTCGGGATCGGTCTCCGTCACGGGGGCGGAGAAGAAGCGGGCGGGGGTGACCGCGGGTGTGGTCTCGTTCATGGGGACGCGCTCCAACCGGGGCTGAGCTTCTGCACGCGGCGCCCGTGGCGGCCGCCTTCGAAGGGGGTGTCGAGGAAGATTCGGACGGCGTCCAGCGCCACCTCCATGCCCGTCATCCGGGCACCGAGGGCGATGACGTTGGCGTCGTTGTGGGTCCGCGTCAGCCGCGCGCCGGTGACATCATGCACCAGGGCGCAGCGGATGGCGGGGTTGCGGTTGGCGGCGATGGAGATGCCGATGCCGGTGCCGCAGACCAGCACGCCGAAGGTGGCACGGCCTTCCGCCACGGCGGAGGCCACGGCCGCGCCGAAATCGGGGTAGTCCACGCTTTCGGTCCCATGGGTGCCGAGGTCCAGCACCGGATGGCCGGCGGCTTCCAGCATCTCCCGGATCGCGGCCTTCATCGCCACGCCGGCGTGGTCCGCGCCCAGGGCGACCGTGGCGGCAACCGTGGGGGCTATGGGTGTATTCGCAGGGTTCATGCGGGATTGACTACCACGGCGGGTGGCCGCCCGGAACCACCGACCCAACCCCTTGGGGGCGCAACCCAGACCCGCGCGGGGCGGGAGATGAAACCTCCCCTTTCGACCCCAGCGACAGCACCGCCATCCTGCCCCGTGCCGCCACCACGGCAGGTTGCATCCCGCCTTGCGCCCACCCCCGGGCCCGTGGATGGATGCGGCCATCATCGCACCGCCAGAGGCGGGCAGGAGGAGGGTCACATGGCCGATTCGACGAACCCGGAAACCATCGCGCTGCATGCGGGCTGGCGCGCCGACCCCACCACCGGCTCCGTCGCCGTGCCGATCCACCAGACCACCAGCTTCCAGTTCCAGGATACCGGCCATGCCGCCCGACTGTTCGGCCTGGCGGAGATGGGGAACATCTACACCCGCATCATGAACCCGACCGTGGATGTGCTGGAAAAGCGCATCGCGGCGCTGGAGGGGGGCGTGGCGGGCCTGGCACTCGGCTCCGGCCAGGCGGCCACCACCTTCTGCGTGCTGAACCTCTGCGAGGCCGGGGACAACATCGTCTCCTCCACGGACCTCTATGGCGGCACCTGGAACCTGTTCGCCAACACCCTGAAGACCTTCGGCATCGAGGTCCGCTTCGTCGATCCGGCGGACCCCGAGGCCTTCGTCCGCGCCACCGATGACCGCACCCGCTGCTGGTACGCGGAGACGCTGCCGAACCCGAAGCTCCGCGTCTTCCCGATCGCGGAAGTGGCGGCGCTGGGGCGCAAGATCGGCGTTCCGCTGATCATGGACAACACGGCGGCGCCGGTGCTGTGCAAGCCCCTCGCGCTGGGTGCGGCCATCGTCATGCATTCCACGACCAAGTGGATCGGCGGGCATGGCACCAGCATCGGCGGCGTGGTGGTGGATGGCGGCAATTTCGACTGGGAAGGCAATGCCGCCCGCTTCCCGACGCTGAACAAGCCGGATGCCAGCTACCATGGCGCGGTCTGGACCCAGGCGGTGAAGCCGCTCGGCCCCGTCGCCTACATCATCCGGATGCGGGTGATCCTGCTGCGGGACCTCGGCGCGCCGATGGCGCCGATGAACGCCTTCCTGACGCTGCAGGGGCTGGAGACGCTGCCGCTGCGCATGGAGCGCCACTGCGCCAACGCCATCAAGGTGGCCTCCTTCCTCGCCAGCCACCCCGCCGTCGCCTCCGTCACCCATCCCAGCCTGATGACCGGGGAGAACAAGCGCCGGGCGGATGCGGCGCTGAAGGGCGGCTATGGCTCGCTGATGGGCTTCGAGCTGAAGGCAGGGGCCGAGGCAGGCCGCAAGTTCATCGAATCGCTGAAAATGTTCTACCACGTCGCCAATATCGGTGACGCCCGCAGCCTGGCGATCCACCCCGCCACCACCACCCACAGCCAGCTGAATGCGGAGGAACAGGCGGCCTCCGGCGTCTCCCCGGGCTATGTGCGGCTTTCCATTGGCATCGAGCATATCGACGATATCCTGGCGGACCTCACCCAGGCCCTGGACGCCACCGCATGAACGCGTTTGATAAGTCGAGCCCCGCGCTCCCCCTGGCTGCCACGGCGGGCGGCTTCCCCGCCATCCGCCCGCGCCGCAACCGGGTGGATGCCTTCACCCGGCGCCTGGTGGCGGAGAACAAGCTTTCCATCGATGACCTGATCTGGCCGATCTTCGTCATCGAGGGGACGGGCATCGAAACCGATGTCGCCTCCATGCCCGGGGTCAAGCGCGTGACGCTGGACCGCCTGGCGCATCACGTGGCCCCCGCCGTCGCGGCCGGCGTGCCAGCCGTGGCGCTGTTCCCCGCCACGCCATCCGAGAAGAAGGATGGCGAGGGGACGGAGGCCAAGAACCCGAACAACCTGATGTGCAGCGCCGCCCGCCTGCTGAAGCACGAATACCCGCATCTCGGCCTGATCGGGGATGTGGCGCTCGACCCCTATACCGACCACGGGCATGACGGCGTGCTGCGGGAAGGCCCGGGCGGCCTGTATGTCGCGAATGACGAGACGGTGGACATCCTCACCATCCAGGCCGTGATCCAGGCGGAGGCCGGCATCGATGTCATCGCGCCGTCGGACATGATGGATGGGCGCGTCGGCAGTATTCGCGCAGCCCTTGATTCTCGGGGGCTGATCCACACGCGGATCATGTCCTACGCCGCCAAATACGCCTCCGCCTTCTATGGCCCCTTCCGGGAAGCGGTGGGATCGGGCGGCAGCCTCAAGGGCGGCGACAAGAAGACCTACCAGATGGACCCCGCCAATTCCGAGGAAGCCCTGCGCGAAGTGGCGCTCGACCTCGCGGAGGGCGCGGACATGGTCATGGTCAAGCCGGGGATGCCCTATCTGGACATCGTGCGGCGCGTAAAGGACCGCTTCGGCGTGCCGACCTTCGCCTATCAGGTCAGCGGGGAATACGCGATGATCATGGCGGCGGTGGAGCGCGGCTGGATGGACCGGGAACGCGCCATGATGGAGAGCCTGCTGGGCTTCAAGCGCGCCGGGGCCGACGGGGTGCTGACCTATTTCGCGGTCGAGGCCGCGCAGGTGCTGCGCCGTGCCTGAACCCATCCCCTTGCCGCGTCCCTGGCATGGCGCCTCCGACAAGCCGGAGACGCCGGCCGTCGCGGCGTTGCGGGCGCAGCGGGCGGAGGTCGATGCGCTGATGGCCTTCAGCCACGCGCCCGAAGGGGAAGCCAAGGCGCTGGCCTGGTGGCGGCTCCATCGCCAGCGCCAGGCCCGGGCGACCCTGCTGGGGGCGGAGGAGGCGCTGCGCCTCTCCCCCCTGCCCTCGCCGCCGGAAGGCGCGCTCGGCCCCTGGCAGAAGCTGCGGCTCCGGCTCGGCTGGTTCGACCCGGCGCGGGCGAAACCGCCGGCCAGGCTGGCGCGGCGGCTGCGCTGACCGCTGGTGGAGGCCATTGGGGGGGGGCGGCCCCGCTCCCCTGGCCGCCCCCCGCTATTCCACCTGCATGCGCAGATCCCGCACCAGCGGCCGTACCGCGGCGATCTGGCCGTGAACCTGGGCCGTGAATTCGGCCGCGCTGTTGCCGCCGGGCTCCGCGCCCAGTTCCGCGATGCGCGATGCCAGCGGTGGATGGCGCGCGGCGGCGGCGATTTCGGCGTGCAGCCGCACCAGCACCGGCTGCGGCGTCCGGGAAGGCGCGAAGAAGCCGTTCCAGCCCAGCAGTTCCGCATTGGGGAAGCCCTGTTCCCGCACCGTCGGGATGTTGGGCAGGGCGCTGGCGCGGCTGGCCGCCAGCGTCGCGATCGGCCGTAGCGCGCCGCCACGGATGTGCTGGAGGGAGGAGGAGAGCTGGTCGCCGCCGAAGGCGATGCGCCCGGCCAACATTTCCTGCACCAGCGGCGCCGCGCCGCGGAAGGGGACGTGTTCCATGGCGAAGCCGCCATCGCGCTTCAGCACCTCCCCGATCAGGTTGATGGTGCTGCCGGGGCCGGTCGATCCGTAGAAGGGCGGAGAGGACTGCGCCTTGGCCCAGGCCACCAGCTCCGCCAGGTTCGTCGCCGGCACCTGCGCGTTCACCAGCAGCATCATGGGCACGTTGGCGCCCAGCGAGATGGGCGCGAAGTCACGCTCGATCGAATGCGGCGCGCGGCCGACGAATTCCAGCGCGGCCGTGGTGGTGGAGAAGGTGAGGTTGTGGAACAGCAGCACCTGCCCATCCGCCGGCGCCTTCGCCACCACATCGGCGCCGATGGACCCGCCCGCGCCGCCGCGGTTCTCCACCACGACGGAAACGCCCAGCGTCTCCCCCAGCCGCTGCGCGTAGAGGCGGGCGAGGATGTCGGTGGTGCCGCCGGCCGGGAAGGGCACGACGATGCGGATCGGCGCGGTGGGCTGCCAATTGCCCTGGGCGCGAAGCCCGGGGGCGGCGAGCAGCCCGGCCGTGGCCAAAGCGAGGGTGCGGCGGGTCAGGCGCATGAGGTTTCCTCCGGTCGCGCCGTCCATTGGATTGCGGCGCCGTAAGGAAAGCCTCCGCCCGGGCCGGTGCTCCGTCAAGCCGGCCCGTCAAGCAGCAGTGGCGCTATTCCGCCGCCGCAACCCGGGGCCGCGCGTCATTGGCGGCCACGCCCGGGAAGATCGCATCCTGTTCCGCCCGCAGCCGGTCGATCAGGCGCCCCGCGGGCAGGTCCACATCGGCATGGGTCAGCACGGCATCCCGGGGCAGGTCGCGCTTCAGGCGGCAGCCCTCCGCCACGCCCATCGGCAGCAGGCCCGCTTCCCGCGCGGCGGGATAGGCTTCCGCCTGGCCATAGGTCATGAAGCCGCCGAGGCCATCGACAATCTCACCCGCCTTCAGGTCGCGCTTCGCGGTCGCCACCACCTCCACCATCAGCGGGCCGATCGGCTGGAGAACGGCATCGCCGCAGAGCACCGCGCGCGCGACGGAGGCCGGGACCTCGAAATGGCAGAGGTGGTAGGGCGTGTAGAAGCTGTAGAGCGGCCCCTCCCCCAGCTTGTAGAGGTTGAGGTAGTGGCGCTGCTTCGGGTCGTCATGCGTCGCCAGCACATAGATGCCGGGGCCGGGCTTCGATCCCACGACGTAATCCACCACGCCGCCGAGGCGCCTCAGTTCATCGACGTCGTACATCGTCACGAGTTCATCGACATGGCCGGCATGGTCGCGGCCCAGCATCCCGCGCCTGGCCACCGTCATCCCCGTGGCGTTGGCGACGATGGCCTGTTCGAAGCTAATCTTGGTGCCGTCCGCGAAGCTGGTGACCATGTGCGGGTCCTGGCCCCATTTCGCGGCGAAGGCGGCCTGGGTTTCCGGCGTCCGGTAGGGGTCCTGGAGGCCCTTGATGTTGCCGCAGACCAGCGGCGTCAGGCCGATGGATTTCACGAAGCGGAACAAATTCATCTGCACGCCGGGCTGGTCGCCATCGCTGCCCGTGAAGATCACGCCCTCCTGATCCGCCAGGCGCTTCAGCAGCGGCCCGACGGTGCCGTCCAGCTCCGCATTCATGGACACCACGGGGCGGCCATGGCGGATCGCTGCCAGCGTCACCTGCGCGCCGTGCTCCACCGCGCCCGTCACATCCACCAGGCAGTCGATGCCGCCCGCGGCGCAGAGCAGAATCGGGTCGTCGGTGATGGCGGGGCGGCCATCGCGGATCGCCTGTTCCAGCGCGGGGATGCTGGTGACGGCGATGGGGGCCTCCACCCCCGCTTCCGCGTAGCAGGCGGCGGCGCGCGCCAGGGTGCGGTTGGCGATGGCGACCAGCGCCATCCCCGGGGTCGAGTTGACGATCTGGTTGGCGATGCCGCGGGCCATGAAGCCCGCCCCCACCATGCCGACGCGGATGGGGCGGCCATCGGCGGCGCGCCGGGCCAGAAGGCGGTCGATGATGATCATGTGTCGTCCCCGCGCGTCACAGCAGGCCGCGCATCTGGTCGGTGCCATGGAAGCCAGCGTCGAAGGCGGGCCAGCCGGCATCCTTGGCCGAGAGTTCCGCCGGTTCCTCCGGCCATTCGATGGACAGGAAGGGGTCGTCCCAGCGCAGCCCGCGTTCCTGCGCCGGCGCATAGGGCGCACTGACGAGGTAGAGGGCCTCCGTATCCGGCGCCATGGTCAGGAAGCCATGCGCACAGCCCCGCGGCACCAGCATCATCTGCCGGTTCTCGGCCGTCAGCATGGCGCCGAACCACTGGCCATGGCTCGGGCTATCCGGGCGGAGATCCGCCACCACGTCGAACAGCGCGCCGGCCAGGCAGCGCACCAGCTTCACCTCTGCCGCCGGGGGCAGCTGGTAGTGCAGGCCGCGCAGCGTGAAGGGCTTGCGGGTCAGGGAGTTGTTGGCCTGGACGAAGCGGGATTCGATGCCGGCGGCGGCGAACTCCGCCTCGCAGAAGGCGCGGGCGAAGAAGCCGCGCCCATCGCCGCGGCGGATGGGATCGACGATGAAGCAGCCGGCGACGGGTGTCGGCTGGAAGCGGATGGCGCCGGCTTGCGGCTGCGGCGGGGCGATGGTGTTCACGCCGCACCCCCGGATGGGCTGCTGGTCCCCATGCGCGATCTCCCCGGATAGGTCTTGCCCTGCAACGACGGGGGGCAACGACGGGGGCACGACGCGCATCGGGGGTGGTGGTTTCCGCGCTCCGGCTTTCGTGACGGAGCGATGCCGGAACGGCGCGGCCCGCCCGCGTGTTCCGCGAACATCCAGCGTCCATGGCAGGGTTCAGTGCAGGAACAGGTGCCGCCGCGCGTCTTGCTGGTCTTCCAGACCCATTTCTTCGATCGCTGGTGCGAAAGCGCCTTCCGGCGGATCGCCGAGGGATGCCCGCCGCATGTCACGCCGATCGTGGCCTTCCACCGGGGCGCCGGCGTCCCGATCCCGAAGCGCCTGGCCCGCGTCGCGCATCACATCGTGCCAACGGGCGACCTGCGCAGCCCCGCCTATCCCGGCAAGTCGGCCGGGCCGGATTGGGATCTGTGGCGCGGCGGGCATACGGATCTGATCGCGCTGCACGCCTTCCTCGCCCATCCCGGCTACGATCATTACTGGGCGGTCGAATACGATGTCCGCTTCAGCGGGCCATGGTCCCGCTTCCTGTCGGCCTTCGAGGGTGACGGCGCGGACCTCCTCATTTCCTCCGTCCTGCGCCGCCGCGACGATCCGGCCTGGTTCAACTGGCCGAGCCTGGTGGCGCCGGTGACGCTGGACGATCACGCGACGCTCCGCGTCTTCCTGCCGATCTTCCGGGCGAGCGCGCGTATGGTGGCGGCGATCGACGAGGCCTATCGCGCCGGCTGGGCCGGGCATTGCGAGGCCATCTGGGGCACCGTCGCGCTCGCGCGTGGGCTGTCCGTGGTGGATCTGGGTGGCGAGGGCGAATTCACGCCGGACCGCTACCGCGGGCGCTTCTACCTGAACTGCCCGAGGCAGGTTCACCTCGCCCCCGGGACGCTGATCTTCAAGCCCGCGCTCTACCGGATGGGGCGGCGGGCGGACATGCTGTGGCACCCCGTGAAGCCGTTCTTCTGGCGGGCGGAGGTGAAGGAGGGGCTGCGCGACATCAGGCGGCGGGCTGGCATCGTGGTGCGGGGCGTGGCGGGGTGGGCCAGGCGGCGGCGACCCAGCGCGGAGCCCCCGCCGGGCGCGGCGGCGACCTGACCGGGGCTAGCCCAGGAAATCCAACACCATCGCCACCTGCGCCGGGTCCATCAGCGCCGGCGCGTGACCGGCATCGGGGATGACCTCAAGCCGCACGCCGGGCTTCGTCGCCATCTCGGCCGCCGTTTCCGCCAGCAGCAGGTCGCTTTCCGCGCCGCGGATCGCGAGGATGGGCAGGTCCAGCGCGTTCCAGAGGAAGCGCATGTCGAGCGCCTGCGCCTCCTGCGCCCGGATCGGCGTCGCGATGGCGGGGTCGTAGTGCAGCAGGAACCCGCCATCGCCGGAGGGCCGGGCGGAGGTCTCCGCCAGATGCCGCCACTGCGCGTCCGTCAGCCGGCCGAAGGGGGCGTGGACGCGGCGGAGATGCGCTTCCAGCGCCGTGAGGTCCGCGAAGCGGGGCACCTCCGCGATGTAGTCGCGGATGCGGGCCATGGCGGCCTGCGGCACGAAGGGGCCGAGGTCGTTCATCACCATGCGCCGGATGGGGTGCCCCTTCGCCGCCGCGATCCCCATGCCGCAGATGGCGCCGAGCGAGGTGCCGACCCAATCGACCGGGCCCTCGATCCGCGCCAGCAGATGCGCCAGCGCCGCCACATAGGAGGGCGGCTGGTAGAGCATCGGCTCCGCCAGCCAGTCGGAGGCGCCGCGCCCGGGCAGGTCCGGGCAGATCACCCGCCGCCCCTGCCCGGCCAGCGCCTGGGCCAGGACGTCGAAATCCCGCCCGCTGCGCGTCAGGCCATGGACGCAGATGACGGGCGCGCCATCCGCCGGCCCCCATTCAACCCAGGCCATCCGGTGGAAGGCCCCGGCCAGCAGGTAACGCAGATGGCCGTGGCGCATGGAATGTCCTTCGGGTTGTTCAGGCGGCTTCAGACCCCAGCCGCGTCCTTCAGACGACGCCCTTGTCCTTCAGCGCCTGGACCTGCGCTTCCGTCATGCCGAGCAGCCCGGTCAGCACTTCCTCGCTATGTTCGCCGAGTAGCGGCGGGGCGATGCGGTAATCCGCCGGCGTCGCGGAAAGCCGCACGGGGTTGGCGATGACGGTGACATTCGCGCCATTGCTGAGCGTGAGGTCCACCGTGCAGCCCCGCGCCTTCACATGCGGGTCGGCGAAGACGTCGGACAGCTTGTTGATCGGGCCGCAGCCGATCTTCCGCTCCTCCAGCGCCGCCACCCATTCGGCGGTGGTCCGGGACTGCATCACCGGCGTCAGGGTCGCCGTCACGGCGTCCCGGTTGGCCACGCGTTCGGCATTGGTGGCGAAGCGGGGGTCGGCGAGCATCGCCTCGCAGCCGAAGGATTTGCAGAAACGCTCGAAGGTCGGGTCGTTGCCGACGGACAGCACGATGTGCCCGTCCTTGGTCGGGAAGACCTGGTAGGGCGCGATGTTCGGGTGCTGGTTGCCGAGGCGGGGCGGATTCTCCCCGGTCGCCAGGTAGTTCATGCCCTGGTTGGCCAGCCAGGCGACGGAGGTATCGAGCATGCCGATATCGATCTGCTGCCCCTGCCCCGTCCGTTCGCGGTGGCGCAGCGCCGCCAGGATGCCGATGCAGCCATAGAGGCCGGCAAACAAATCCGCGACCGGTACGCCCACCTTCTGCGGCAGGCCCTCCGGCTCCCCGGTCAGGGACATGACGCCGCCCATGCCCTGGATCAGCGCGTCATAGCCAGGCCGCGGCGCGTAGGGGCCGGTCTGGCCGAAGCCGGTGATGGAGCAGTAGATCAGCCCGGGATTCTTGGCCCTCAGCTGGTCGAAGCCGAGGCCGTACTTGGCCAGCGCGCCCACCTTGAAGTTCTCGACCAGGATGTCGCAGGTCTCGAGCAGCTGGTGGATGATCGCCTGCCCTTCCTCCTTCGCGATGTCGAGGGTGAGGGACTTCTTGTTCCGGTTGACGCCCAGGAAGTAGGCGCTTTCCTGCGTGCCCGGCCAGACCGGCGGCGCGAAGCCGCGCGTGTCGTCGCCGGATTCGGGACGCTCGATCTTGATGACCTCGGCGCCCATGTCGCCCAGCATCTGCGTGCAGGTAGGCCCGGCCAGCACCCGGGTCAGGTCAAGGACCCTGAGGCCGCGCAGCGGCCCGCTCGGTGCCTTCTCCATCGGTCAAACGCCCCTTCAATCCATCAATGGCCGGGCGCCCCGATCGGGCAGCCCGGATTCCGCGCGTGAAACCGCAGCATTGCCGCCGGCCGGCGGGCGACGCATGGTGCGGCACGCGCTTATAGTGCCGTGTTTGCGGCGGAGGAAACCCATGCTCGACCTTCCACACCCCACCCCGGATGCCCCGACAGCCGACTGCTTCGCCCTCGCCAAGGCGCTGTCCGGCGTGCATTTCATCGGCGGACGTTATGTCCCCGCCCGGTCCGGCAAGACCTTCGCCGTGGTCAATCCCGCGACAGGGGCCGAGGTTGCCCGCGCCGCCGAAGGCGATGCCGCGGATGTGGACGCCGCCGTGCTGAACGCGGTGGAGGCCCAGAAGGCCTGGGCCAAGGTGCCCGCCCGCAAGCGCGGCGCCCTGGTCCATGCCTGCGCCGCCGCCATCCGCACCCATGTCGATGAACTCGGCCGGCTGATCGCGCTGGAGACCGGCAAGGCGCTGCGCACCGAAAGCCGCGTGGAAGCCAATGTCGTCGCCGATGTGTTCGAATTCTTCGGCGGGCTGGGCTCCGAGCTGAAGGGGGAAAGCGTCCCCTTCGCGCCCAACGTGCTGAGCGTAACGGTGCGGGAGCCGCTGGGCGTGGTCGGCGCCATCATCCCCTGGAACGTGCCCATGCTGCTGATGGCGCTGAAGGTCGCGCCGGCGCTGGTGGCGGGCAATGCCGTGGTGGTGAAGAGCGCGGAGGAAGCGCCGCTGGCGGTGCTGCGGATCTGCGAGATCATGAACCGCATCCTGCCGCCCGGCGTGTTCAACATGGTCTCCGGCTTCGGCCCGGAATGCGGCGCGCCCCTCGTCGCGCACCCGAAGGTCCGCAAGGTGACCTTCACCGGCAGCGTCGAGACCGGCAAGATCGTCGCCAAGGCGGCGGCGGAGAAGCTGATCCCCGTCACGCTGGAACTCGGCGGCAAGTCGCCGATGATCGTCTTCGCCGACTGCGACTTCGAGAAGACCGTGAGCGGCGCGCTGACCTCCATGCGCTTCACGCGCCAGGGCCAGTCCTGCACCGCGGCGTCGCGCATCTATGTCGAGCGCCCGATCTTCGACCGCTTCGTGGGCGAGATGAAGAAGGCGGTGGACGCCATGGTCATGGGCGATCCGCTGGATGAGAAGACCGACATCGGCACCATCGTCAGCGAGGGCCAGTTGGAAAAGGTGCGCACCTACATCGCGGAAGGCACCGCGACCCCCGGCGCCACCGCCCATGTCTGCTCCGCCATGCCGACCGACCCGGCGCTGCGGAAGGGCCTGTTCATCCAGCCCGTGATCTTCACCGGCCTCGACGGCACATCCCGCCTGGTGCGGGAGGAGATCTTCGGACCCGTCACCGTCATCCAGCCCTTCGACGATCCCGAATCCGTGCTGGCGGAGGCGAATGACAGCGAATACGGCCTGGCGGCGTCGCTCTGGACCAACAACCTGAAGGTGGGCCTCGACCTGGCGCACCGGCTGGAGGCGGGGCTGGTGCAGATCAACCAGAACCTCGTCGTGCAGGCCAATCTCAGCTACGGTGGCGTCAAGTCCTCGGGGCTCGGCAAGGAGGCCTCGCTGGAAGCCATGCTGGAACACTTCACGCATAAGAAGACCATCATGGTGAACATGTCGTGAGCGGATCCTCCAACTACGCGGGCAAGGACAAGGCGGAACTCGCCAACCTCCGCGCCAATGCCGAACGCATCCTGGCCGACCCGAAGCGGTCCAAGCTGCATGCGCAGGCGCGCGCCATGCTGGAAAACCTGCCGCCGCCGCCCGCGCCCACGCGCGGCGGCAGCGCGGCGGCGGCCACCGCCACCACGGCGGCGGTGGAGCAGCTGACGGCGCTGGCGACCGAGCTGGCGGGGATCTTCAACCTTGCCCCGCCCGAGGGCACCAGCCAGCCGCATAAATTCACGGGGTCCGACGGCAAGCCCAAGGTCGGCGGGCGGCAGCGCAGCAAGGCGGTGGCGGTGGACCGCTATCTTTCGCACCGCCGCGGCGATGCGATCGCTGCCATCGGCTTCCTCCGCCGGCTGGATGAGGAAGCGGAGACGGGCGGCGCCTGGTATGTGGACCAGCAGAACGCGGATACCCTGCCGGCGAAGCTGGAAGACAGCTTCGAAGCGGCGCGGGATGCCTTCGTGAAGCGGCTGGAAGCGATCGGGACGCCCCGCAAGGGCTGAACCCTTGGCGGCGGCCCCATCCTTCACGGGCCGCCGCTTCCCTTTCCCGCCCCGGCGGTCCATCTCCCCGGCCATGCGCATCGCCCTCAGCCTCGCCGGCCGCCTTCTCATCCTGCTGTTCGTCTTCGCCGGCATCGCCCTGGCCTTCGGCTTCGCCATGGTCAATTCCAGCCTCCCCGATGTGCGGGAGGAGCCGGGCATCCCGACGCTCTCCGGCCATGTCGCCATCACCCTCGACGAACACGGCATCCCGCGGATCGAGGCCACGACCGAACGCGATGCCGCCGTCGCGCTGGGTTGGCTGCATGCGCGGGACCGGATGTTCCAGATGGAGGCGATGCGCCGCGGAGCCTCCGGCCGGCTGGCGGAGATCGCCGGCCCCTCCGCGCTGCGGCTCGACCGCTTCTCCCGCACGCTGGGCCTGGTGCAATCCGCGGAATCGGACCTCGCCGCGCTCTCACCCCAGGCAAGGGACCTGCTGGAGGCCTATGCGGAGGGGGTGAACGCGCTGATCGCCGCGCGCGGGCGGCTGGCGGCGCCGGAATTCCTGGCGCTGGGCGAACCCGAGCCCTGGCGGCCGGTGGACAGCCTGCTCTGGGGCAAGGTCATGGGGCTTTGGCTGTCCGGCAATTGGCGGCGTGAACTGGAGTACGCCCGCCAGGCGGGCGTGCTGCCGGCGGACAGGCTGGACGACCTCTGGCCCCGCGATGCCAGCGAAGGGCGGCCGGACCTGGCGGCGCTGCCCGGCCCCGTCTCGCTGGCCCGCATCCTGGAGGCGGTGCCGGTCTTCGGCGTGGATGCGCCGCTGCCGGACAGTGCCTCCAACGCCTGGGCGGTCACGGGGGCGCGCAGCGTGTCGGGGGCACCGATGCTGGCGAATGACCCGCATCTCGGCTTCCAGGCGCCCATCCTCTGGTACCTCGCCCGCATCGACTTCCCGGATGGCAGTTTCCGTGTCGGCGCCAGCGCGCCGGGGGTGCCGGCCATCGTCATCGGCCGCAACCAGCGCCTGGCCTGGGGCTTCACCACCACCCATTCGGACACGCAGGACGTCTTCGTCGAACGCCTGGCGGGCCCCGATGCCTACGAAACCCCGGACGGCCCCCGCCCCTTCGTGGTGCGGGAGGAACGCATCGCCGTGCGCGGCCGGGAGGAACCCGAAATCCTGCGGGTGCGGGAGACGCGGCACGGCCCGGTCATCTCCGGCCTCGATGGCCTGGCGGCGGAGGATGGCCATGTGCTCGCCGTCTCCATGGCCAACCTCGCGCCGCGGGATACGGCGGCAGAGGCGCTGCTGGCGCTGAACCGGGCGACCACCCTGGCGGAGGCCCGCGCCGCCGCCGCCCTGTTCACCAGCCCGCCGCAGAACCTGATGGTCGCCTCGGCGGAGGGCACGATCGCGCAATACCTGGTCGGCCGCACGCCGATCCGCCGCGCTGGCGATGGCCGCCTGCCCGCCCGAGGCTGGGATGGCAGCATGGACTGGACCGGCTTCGTGCCCTTCGATGCCATGCCGCATATCGAGAACCCGGCCAGCGGGCAGATCGCCAACGCCAATTCACGCCCGGCGCCGGCGGGGCATACCGTGTTCCTCGGCGTGGACTGGTACGGGGATTGGCGCCTGCGCCGCATCCGGGAATTGCTGGCCGAGCGCCCGAAGCATGACCTGGCGCAATTCGCCGCCATGCAGAACGACGTGGTGTCGCTGCTGGCGCGCGAAATCCTGCCCGCCCTGCTGGCCGTGCCCGCCGCCCCCGGCCTGCCCGGCCGCGCCCAGGCGCTGCTGCGGGGCTGGGACGGCGCGATGCGGGCGGAAGCGCCCCAGCCCATGATCTATCACGCCTGGCTCCGCGCCTTCCGCCGCTTGGCCCTGGCGCAAGGCGGCGCGCCGGATGGCACCAGCGCCGGCCCCGAATTCATCCGCCTGCTGCTGACCGACCCCGCGCGCGCCGCCGCCTGGTGCGGCGCGCAGGGGTGCAACGCGCTGCTGGCCCGCGCCCTGGTCGAAGCCACCACCGAACTCGATTCCGCCCAGGGTTCCGACCCCGCAAAATGGGCCTGGGGGCGCGCCCACATCGCCACCTTCGAACATCCCATCCTGCGCTTCATCCCCATCCTCGGCGGCATGACGCGGCTGGAGATGCCGAGCCCGGGGGATGGGGAGACGCTGTCGCGCGGCGGCATGCGGGGCGGTGGCGAAAGGCCCTATGCGCATCTGCACGGCGCGGGCCTGCGCGCGGCCTTCGACCTCGGCGATCCCGATGGCGCGGTGGCCATCATCGCGACGGGCCAGTCGGGCCATCCTTTTTCGCCGCATTGGGACGACCAGCTGCAACGATGGCGGGATGGTGACGTTTTGAAGCTGGGGCGGGTGCCGGGCACGTTGACCGGGACCATACGCCTCAAGCCCGAAGCAGCCGGAGTGCCCAGTGAACCAGAACCGCGCCAGCGACGCCGATGACCGGCCGCACCCCTTCGAGGGCGTGATCGGCCGCCGCATCGCGGCCTGGCTGATCGATGGCGCGATCCTGTTCATCCTGTCCTGGCTGGTCTGGGGCGGCACGGGGTTGCTGGCGCTGCTGACGCTCGGCATGGCGGGCGGGCTGCTGGTGCTGCCCTGGGGGCTGGTGCTGCCGATCCTCTACGGCACGCTGTCCATCGGGTCCCCGCTCTCGGCCACGCCGGGGCAGGCGCTGATGGGGCTGGTGGTGCGGTCGGAATCCGACACCGGGCACCCCAGCTTCGGCCAGGCCTTCACCAGCACGACGCTGCTGGCCCTGTCCTGGGCGGCGGGCGGGCTGCCGCTGCTGGCGGCCTTCTTCTCATCCCGATCCCGCACCCTACATGACCTGTTCTCCGACACCCTCGTGGTGCGGGCCGCGGCCCTTCACGCGCAACGGCGGCAGGGCCGAATCATCACGGAGGATGGTTGATTTGCCAGCGGCCAGCGCGGACAGTAGAGCCTGACAGACATGCTCCAGCGCGCCACCCGCCGACCGCAGTTCTTCTACACGACCGCGCCGCTGCCCTGCCCCTATCTGGCAGGCCGGACGGAGCGGAAGATCGTGACCGAACTGGCCGGCGGCGATGCCGAAGCGCTGCATGACCGCCTCTCCCGCGCCGGCTTCCGCCGCAGCCACAACATCGCCTATTCGCCGGTCTGCCCGGGCTGCCGCGCCTGCATCCCCATCCGCATCGTCGCCAACGCCTTCACGCCGGACCGCACCCAGCGGAAGGTGATGCGCTTCAACGCCGACCTCGTGACGGCGGAGATGCCTGCGCGGGCGAGCGCCGAGCAATTCGCCCTGTTCCAGCGCTACCAGGGCGCGCGCCATGGCGATGGCGACATGGCGGCGATGGGCTTCTACGACTACCGCGCCATGGTGGAGGACACGCCCATCACCACTGGCGTCGTGGAATTCCGGGACGGCGGCGGCCGGCTGCTCGGCGCCTGCCTGACCGACTGGCTGAGCGATGGCCTTTCCGCCGTCTATTCCTTCTACGCGCCGGAGGAGACGCGCCGCAGCCTCGGCACCTATGCCATCCTGTGGCTGGTGGCCCGCGCGCGCAGCCTCGGCCTGCCCTACGTCTATCTCGGCTACTGGGTCCCGCAGAGCCCGAAGATGGCCTACAAGGCCCGCTTCCGGCCGAGCGAGACGCTGTCCGGCGGCGTCTGGCGCGTGCTGCCGGAGGATGGCGCGGACGGCGCCGCCGCCGAGGGGCATGAGAAGGTCAGCATCACCGGCTGACCCTCCCGGGCCGATCTATTCGAATCGGTTGCTGCGCGGGAAGCCATTCGGCGGCTGCTTGCCGGCGCCGGCGCGGTTGCCGCGCCATTCCCGCAGATCGGTTTCCGTCCGCACGCCCGATCCGTATTTCCAGCGCAGCCCGGCCTTGGCGGCGAAGACCTGCACATCGGCCAGGCCGCCATCCTTGTAGCCCTGCAGCTGCACGCCGCGGCCGCGCGTCATCTCCGGCACCTGCTCCAGCGGGAAGACCAGCAGCTTCCGGTTGTCGCCCACCACCGCGACCAGGTCGCCATCCGCCACCTTGCAGCAGGCGGCTTCCTTGCCGGCTTCCAGCACCAGCACCTGCTTGCCCGTGCGCTTCTCCGCCAGCAGATCCTCCGCCTTCACCAGGAAGCCCTTCCCGTCCTGCGCGGCGACGAGGTAGCGGATGCCGTCCTTGTGGACGAACATCGTCACCACGTCGTCTTCGTTCGTCAGGTCGAGCAGCAGGCGCACCGGCTGGCCATCGCCGCGCCCGCGCGGAATCGTATCGGCCTTCAGCGTGAAGGCCTTGCCGTTGGTGGCGAAGACGACGATGCGGTCGGTGGTTTCCGCGTGGAGCGCGAATTTCAGCTCGTCGCCTTCCTTGAAGCGCAGCTCGGCATCCGCGGCCAGGTGGCCCTTCTGCGCGCGGATCCAGCCCTTCCCCGACAGGATCACGGTGATGGGCTCGCGCTCCACGAAGGCGTTCTCATCCACCACGATCTCGCTGGCCGGGCCGCCGATTTCCGTGCGCCGCTTGCCGAGGACGGTTTCCTCCCCGAACTTCCGCCGCGTCTCCTCGATCTCCTCCACGATCGCGGCCCAGCGCTTCGCCTCGCTCGACAGCAGCCCCTGCAGGCGCTTCTGCTCCGCGCTGAGCTTCTTGTGCTCCTTCCGGATCTCCATCTCCTCCAGCTTGCGGAGTGCCCGCAGCCGCATGTCGAGGATGGAGGTCGCCTGCACGTCGGTCAGCGAGAAGGTGCTCATCAGCGCCTCCTTCGGCTTGTCCTCATAGCGGACGATGCGGATGACCTCATCGAGATTGAGATAGACGATGAGGTAGCCGTCCAGGATCTCCAGCCGCCGCGCGATGGCGGCCAGGCGATGTTCGGACCGCCGCACCAGCACGACATGGCGGTGGTCCAGCCAGCAGCGCAGGACCTCCTTCAGCCCCATCACGCGCGGCGTCCGTTCGGCGTCGAGCACGTTCATGTTCAGCGGGAAGCGCGTCTCCAGCGCCGAATTGCGGAACAGCGTCTCCATCAGCATCTTCGGATCGACGACGCGGGTCTTGGGTTCCAGCACCAGGCGGACGATGTCCGTGCTCTCGTCGCGGACGTCGCCCAGCAGCGGCAGCTTCTTCTCCTCCATCAGCAGCGCGATCTGCTCGATCAGGCGCGACTTCTGGACCTGGTAGGGGATTTCCGTGACGACGATCTGCCAGGTGCCGTTCTTCAACGGCTCCGTCTTCCACTGCGCGCGCAGGCGGAAGCCGCCGCGGCCGGTGATGTAGGCTTCGCGGATGCTTTCGGCGGATTCCACCAGCAGGCCGCCGGTCGGGAAATCGGGTCCCCTCACATGCGCCAGCAAATCATCTGGCGTCGCATCGGGGTTGTTGATCAGCGCGATGGCGGCGCCGCAGAGTTCGCCCGCATTATGCGGCGGGATGGAGGTCGCCATGCCCACCGCGATGCCTGCGGCGCCATTGGCGAGCAGGTTCGGGAAGGCGGCCGGCAGGACCAGCGGCTCCTTCTCCTCCCCGTCATAGGTGGCGCGGAAATCGACGGCGTTCTCCTCGATCCCCTCGAGGAGCGCCTGCGCGACTTCCGTCAGCCGGGCTTCGGTGTAGCGCATGGCCGCGGCGTTATCGCCGTCGATATTGCCGAAATTGCCCTGGCCCTCGACCAGCGGGTAGCGGGCGGCGAATTCCTGCGCCTGGCGGACCAGGGCTTCGTAGATGCTGCTGTCGCCATGCGGATGGTACTTGCCCATCACGTCGCCGACGATGCGGGCGCATTTCTTGAAGCCGGAGGCCGGGTCCAGCTTCAGCTGGTGCATGGCGTAGAGCAGCCGGCGATGGACCGGCTTCAGACCGTCCCGCACATCCGGCAGGGACCGGCTGACGATGGTGGACAGCGCATAGGCCAGGTAGCGCTCCGACAGCGCATCGGCCAGGCGCGTCTCGCGCTCATTACCGTTCGGCGGAAGGGCCTTGATGTCGTCCGGCATGGGTCAGATTCGTGCTTCGTTCCTGTGGGCCCGGTCTAGCCCATCGCGCCGGGGATGTCGAAGGCTGGAAACATGAAGCCGCCGGGGATCACCCCCCGGCGGCCACGCCTCTGGAGGCCCGGGGTCAGAGGATGAAGTCCTGCACCTGCGCGTCGAAGCGCAGCGCATGGGTTCCGGCCAGCAGCACTTCCAGGTCCGCCACCCCGTCGCCGTTGATCTCCAGCTGCACCAGCGTATCGGCGCCCAGCGCCTGGGTGCGGATCTGGCCGTGGTCGCCCCCGGTCAGGAAGCGGCCCGTCCCGATGAACAGGAAGGCATCGTCGGCGCCGCCGGGATGGGCATCGATGCCGGAGAAGTCCAGCCGGTCCCCGGCCTGGAAATCCTGCACCAGATCCCGCACCCCCGCGTATTTCACCTGGCCGGCGGCACTCAGCTTGCCGACATCGGCCTGGGTCCAGACGAAGATGTCGGCATCCCCGCCGCCGAAGAGCTGGTCCAGGCCGAGGCCGCCCGTCAGCGTATCCGTGCCCGTGCCGCCCATCAGCACATCGTCGCCGGCGCCGCCCTTCAGCTGGTCGGCATCCGCGCCGCCCAGCAGGCTGTCATTCCCCGCGCCGCCATCCAGCAGGTCGCGGCCGTTGCCGCCTTCCAGCGTATCCAGCCCCGCATCGCCGCGCAGCGTGTCGTCATTCCCGCCGCCCAGCAGCCGGTCATTGTCCGCGCCGCCATTCAGGACATCGTTGCCGACGCCGCCATCCAGCAGGTCATCCCCCGCATCGCCATCCAGCCGGTCATTGCCGCCGGCGCCCTGCAAGGTGTCCCGCCCGTTGCCGCCCTGGAGGGTATCGGCGCCGAACCCCGTCTCCCCGATCACATCGCCGACCAGCAGGTCGTCGTCATCGCCGCCGCGCAGCAAATCCGCGCCCATGCCGCCCTGGAGCGTGTCGAAGCCCTGGCCGCCATCCAGCACGTCGTTGCCCTGTTCGCCCGCCAGGCTGTCATTGCCCTGGCTGCCGGCCAGGTTGTCGTTGCCTGAGGCGCCGAACAGCGTATCGGCCCCCTGCCCGCCGATCATCTGGTCGTCGCCGGTGCCGCCATCCATCCAGTCGGCCTGGTCGCCGCCATCCATCCGGTCATTGCCGCTGCCGCCCCGCAGCGTGTCCTCATCGATGCCGCCTTCGAGGACGTCGTTCCCCGCGCCACCATCCATGCTGTCGGCGCCCTGTTCCCCCTTCAGCAGGTCGGCGCCGCTGCCGCCATCCAGCGTATCGGCGCCGGTGCCGCCGCGCAGGTCATCATCGCCATTGCCGCCGGAGAGGGTGTCGTCATCCTCGAAGCCGTTCAGCTCATCATCGCCATCGCCGCCATCCAGGCTGTCCGCGCCGCCATGGCCGAAGAGGATGTCGTCACCCTCATTCCCGCGCAGCACGTCGGCGCCGTCGCCGCCGCTGAGGTAGTCATTCCCCTCGCCGCCGAACATCGTATCCCGGCCGCTGCCGCCGAAGATCAGGTCGTCGCCGCCGAAGCCGTGGACGACGTTGTTGCCTTCGCCCAGGTCGATGAACTCGCCGAACATGCCGGTGGCGCGCCAGGCCAGGAAGCGGTCATTGCCGGCGCCACCCTTGGGATCGAACAGGCCCATCGTCGTCTCCGTCATCCAGGGCCGCGACCATCCGCGGCGTGGGGGGAGAATGACGGGGGATGGGCCCGGGGCCGTGTTCCCGGGGGAACAGGGCGTGGGGCGGACATGAAAAAGGCCGCGTTGCCGCGGCCTTTGCCCATGGCGGAAAGCGGAAGGCGATCAGAACGGGATATCGTCATCCAGGTCGCTGCCGCCCTTCGGCGGCGCGCTGCGCCCACCGCCGGCCGGCGCGCGGCCGCCGCCGCCGCTATTGTCCCAGCCGCCGGAGGACCGGCCGCCGCCAGCGCCGGCCGAGCGGCCACCGCCACCCCCGCCGCCATAGCCGCCGCCACCACCCCCGCCGGCGCCCGCATAGCCGCCGCCGCCCTCGCCGGGGTCGCCGCCCATCTCACCGCCCGTGCCGCGGCCGCCCAGCAGGGCGATCTCGCCCCGGAACTGGCGCAGCACGATTTCCGTGGTGTAGCGGTCCGCGCCGGCCTGATCCTGCCATTTGCGGGTCTCCAGCTGGCCCTCGACGTACACTTCGCTGCCCTTGCGCAGGTACTTCTCGGCGATCTCGCCCAACTTCTCATTGAAGATGGCGACCGAATGCCATTCGGTGCGCTCCTGCTGGTTGCCCTCGCGGTCCTTGAACCGCTCGCTGGTCGCCAGGCGCAGGTTCACCACGCGGCCGCCATTCTGGAAATTGCGGATCTCGGGGTCACGGCCCAGCCGCCCCACGAGGATAACCTTGTTCACTCCGGCCATGGCGGCACCCCTATCCTTTGGCCGGACCCTATAGCGCGGGCGCGGCCCAGACCAGACGTTACAAACCAGACGTCACAGGCCAGCCATGCGTCGCGCGCCGCGTCGGCACTCTGGCAATTCCTGATGCGGGACTACCTATAGGGCTTCGCATCATCTAGAACAAGACGCGAACGCCGTCCCGACTCCAGGGGGCGGTGCCCTTCCGGCCCACCCAGACCGATCGGTGATCTCATGAGCGGATTGATCCGCGTCCGCGGCGCGCGGGAGCATAACCTCAAGAACATCGACATCGACATCCCGCGGGACGCGCTGACGGTGGTCACGGGCCTGTCGGGGTCCGGCAAGTCGTCCCTCGCCTTCGACACCATCTATGCCGAGGGCCAGCGCCGCTATGTCGAGAGCCTGAGCGCCTATGCCCGCCAGTTCCTCCAGCTCATGCAGAAGCCGGATGTGGACAGCATCGAGGGCCTGAGCCCCGCGATCTCCATCGAGCAGAAGACCACCAGCCACAACCCGCGTTCCACCGTCGGCACGGTGACGGAAATCCACGACTACATGCGCCTGCTCTGGGCGCGCGTCGGCGTGCCCTATTCGCCGGCGACGGGATTGCCGATCGAGGCGCAGACCGTCTCCCAGATGGTGGACCGCATCATGGCGATGCCGGAAGGCACGCGGCTGCTGCTGCTGGCCCCCGTCGCCAAGGGCAAGAAGGGCGAGTTCAAGAAGGATTTTCTTGAGTTCCAGCGCCGCGGCTTCGAACGCGTCAAGGTCAATGGCGTGCTGCACCAGGTCGGAGAGGTGCCGGCGCTCAACAAGAAGCTGAAATACGATATCGAGGTCGTGGTGGACCGCATCGTGGTGCGGGAAGGCATCGAGAGCCGCCTGGCGGACAGCCTGGAAACCGCGCTCGCCCTGGCCGATGGCGTCGCCTATGCGGAGGGCGCGGACGACCAGAAGCGCACCGTCTTCAGCCAGAAATTCGCCTGCCCCGTCAGCGGCTTCACGATCGAGGAGATCGAGCCGCGGCTGTTCAGCTTCAACTCCCCCCAGGGCGCCTGCCCCAGCTGCGACGGGTTGGGCACGCAGAGCTTCTTCGACCCGATGCTGGTGGTGCCGGATGATTCGAAGTCGCTGAAGGACGGCGCGGTGCAGCCCTGGTCCGGCGCATCATCACCCTATTACGACCAGACGCTGGAAAGCCTGGCGCGGCACTACAAGGTGGCGATGACCACCCCCTGGGCGGATCTGCCCAAGGCCTTCCGCAGCGTCGTCATGACCGGCACGGACGGCGAGGTCGTCACCCTGAAATACAAGGACGGCCTTCGCGCCTATGACGTGAAGAAGCCGTTCGAGGGCGTGATCCCCAACCTGGAGCGCCGCTACCGCGAGACAGACAATGCCTGGGTGCGGGAGGATCTGTCCCGCTACCAGGCGGACCGCCCCTGCCCCGCCTGCCAGGGCCATCGCCTGAAGCCGGAAAGCCTCTCGGTGAAGGTGGCGGAATGCCACATCGGCCACGTCAACAACCTGTCCATCCGCAAGGCACGGGACTGGTTCGCGCAAGTGATGCCGACGCTGACGCCGCAGCGGCAGGAGATCGCGCGGCGCATCCTGCGGGAGATCGAGGACCGGCTGCAGTTCCTGGTCGATGTGGGGCTGGACTATCTGTCGTTGGGGCGTTCCTCCGCCACGCTGTCGGGCGGCGAATCGCAGCGCATCCGCCTGGCATCGCAGATCGGCAGCGGGCTGACCGGCGTGCTCTATGTGCTGGACGAACCCAGCATCGGCCTGCACCAGCGGGACAATGAACGCCTGCTCAAGACGCTGCGGCGCCTGCGGGACATCGGCAATACCGTGCTGGTCGTGGAGCACGACGAGGACGCGATCCGCAGCGCCGACCATCTGATCGATATCGGCCCCGCCGCCGGCAAGGGCGGTGGCCGCGTCATCGCCCAGGGCACGCCGGCGGAGGTGGAGGCGAATCCCGACAGCATCACCGGCCAGTACCTGTCCGGCGCGCGCCGCATCCCCATGCCCACCACGCGCCGGCCCATCGACCCGAAGCGCGTCATCCGCGTCGTCGGCGCGCGGGGCAACAATTTGAAGGACGTGACGGCGGAAATCCCGCTCGGCACCTTCTGCTGCGTGGCCGGCGTCTCCGGCGGCGGGAAATCCACCCTGGTGATCGAGACGCTGTTCAAGGCCGCGTCCCGCCGCCTGATGGGCAGCGGCGAGGTCCCGGGCCCGCATGAGCGGATCGAGGGCCTCGAACACCTCGACAAGATCATCGACATCGACCAGTCGCCCATCGGCCGCACGCCGCGTTCCAACCCCGCGACCTATACCGGCCTGTTCGGCCCGATCCGCGACTGGTTCTCGGAGATGCCGGAGTCCCGCGCACGGGGCTACCAGGCCGGCCGCTTCAGCTTCAACGTCAAGGGCGGCCGCTGCGAGGCCTGCGGCGGCGACGGCGTGCTGAAGATCGAGATGCACTTCCTGCCGGACGTCTACGTCACCTGCGACACCTGCAAGGGCAAGCGCTACAATCGCGAAACGCTGGATGTGAAGTTCCGCGGCAAATCCATCGCCGACGTGCTCGACATGACGGTGGATGAAGGGCTCGATTTCTTCTCCGCCGTACCGTCGATCCGCGACAAGCTGGTGGTGCTGCGCGATGTCGGCCTCGGCTACATCCATCTCGGCCAGCAGGCGACGACGCTGTCGGGCGGCGAGGCACAGCGCATCAAGCTGTCGAAGGAATTGTCGCGCCGCGCCACCGGCCGCACGCTCTACATCCTGGATGAGCCGACGACGGGCCTGCATTTCGAGGATGTGCGCAAGCTGCTGGAGGTGCTGCACGCCCTGGTGGCGCAGGGCAACACGGTGGTGGTGATCGAGCACAATCTGGAGGTCATCAAGACCGCAGACTGGATCCTCGACCTCGGCCCCGAAGGCGGCGAGGGCGGCGGCCGGATCGTGGCGCAGGGCACGCCGGAAGACGTGGCGGAAGCGCCGGAAAGCCACACCGGGCGCTTCCTGAAGCCGATCATCGCGCGGGATGGCGCGGCGGCGGCGCCGGTGGTGGCGAAGAAGCGGAAGAAGGCCTGAGGGGGCGTTCAGAGCGGGCGGTTAGGGCGGCCAGGGCTTCTCCACGAAGGCGAAGCCGCCCTGGCGCATCGTGGCGTAGTCGGAGAGCTTCACCTTCGGCAGCACCGCGAAACTGCGCTTCGCGCAGCTCGTGGCTTCGCGTTTCGCGAAGTCCCGCAGGCCGGGAATGAAGTTCTGCACGATCTCGTAGCCGCCGAGCCAGGCCAGCGGGCGCCCCTGCCTTTCCCGCACTGCGGGGTCCGGGTCTTCCAGCACCGGCCTGGCACGGCCGGCCCAGGCGCGCAGCGGCTGCGTCGTCACCACCCAGAACAGCGTGTCGCTGACCCCGAAATCGGGTGTCAGCGCGAGCTTCATGCGAAACATCTGGTTCATCCCGGTGCCGGCATCCTCGCCCCGGCCCAGGATGTCGAGGAAGGTCGAATCCGACATCCACCAGGGAGAGGTCAGGTTCTCCCAATCCTCGACCGGGTTTCCCACCTTGTCGTGGGAATGGCCGAGCCGGACCAGGACCTTGCCCTTGGCGATCTTGGTTTCCTCGGGATAGGTGATGCCGCCCTGGAACCGGCCCTTCGCGGGCAGCCAGCCGCGCGCGTGGTCGCGGTTGACCTCACGCGCCGCGCCCTGGAACTGGTCATCATTGGCAGCCATCACGCCCCCCGGAAGCCGATGCGTGCGTAAGCCGCCCGTGCGGCGTCGCCCGACAGCAGCGCCAGCAGCGCCCGCGCTTCCTCCCCGTCCTGCACGATGGCGGCGCGGTAGACGGTCCAGAGGTTCAGTGCCTCCGGCAGCAGGCCCACCAGTTGCACGCCGGGGCGGTCGATGATCTCGGTGGCCTGGCTGAAGGCCAGCGAAACCTCCCCCCGGCTCGCCATCGCGACGCCTTCCACGCCGAAGGACACCAGGCGCAGCTTGGGGCGCAGCGCCTCCGTGAGCCCCAGCCTATCGATCACGGCGGCGACGTGCCGGCCGGCGGTGGCGCCGCGGGCGGGGTCGGCATAGGCGATGCTGTCGGCCGCCAGCAGCGCGGCGCGGAAGGCCTCCGGCGTCCCGATATCCGGCGCCGGGCGCCCGGCGGGGGCGGCGAGGCCGACGCCGGTGCGCCCGACATCCAGCGCGCCATCCGCGGGGCCGATGCCCCGCGCGCGGATGGCGGAAACGGCTTCCGCCGAGAGCAGCGTCACGGCGGGGCGTTCGCCGGCCAGGATTCGGTCGCGCAGCGCGCCGACGGTGTCGAAGGCGGCGGTCGGCACGGGGCGGCCGGTGGCGCGCTCGACCTGCTGCAATTCCTCCACCGCATGCTTGGTGGCGCCGGCGGCGAAGATGGCGGGCACAGTCTGGGCGCGGGCGATGCCGGGCAGCATCAGCAGCGGCGTGGCCAGCAGGGCGCGGCGAGACGGCATGGCGTGGGTCCTCCCGTTTATTGCGGGGATCGTGCCACGGGCGCCGCCTGGCTGGAACCGCGCTATGCCGGGCGCAGACGCTCGGCCAGCGCGCGCAGGCTCGGGGCCTCCAGCGCCGCGAAGGCGGCTTCCAGGGAGGCCGGCGGCGCGCCCTTCAGCAATTCATGCGCAGCCATCACCCGGGCCGCATCCACGACCGGCGCCACGCCCCCCTGAAGCAGGCTGATCGAGACCTGGCGGGCGATGCGCAGCACGCGCTGTTCGGGGCTGTGCACCTCGTTCCGCACGAACTGCTTGATGAAGCGGCTGTGCTGGTAGCCGATGAACTGGTCGCTCTCCATCGTCACGGCGGCGGTCAGCGCGGGATCGTCGCGCAGCACCTGGTGCAGCAGGCGCTGGTCGTTCTCGACATCGTCCCAAGCGGGGGCGGCGCGCAGCGCCTTATCCGGGATGGCGTCGAACAGCGCGATCCAGCGCGCGGCGGCGATGCGCGTTTCCTCCCGCGCGAAGTTCCACAGGAAGATGCCGCTGTTGACGTCCCACGGGCCCCGCCCGGCGCCGGGCGGACCGATCATCGCGCTGCCGGCGTGGCGGGCCAGGTAGCCCGCGATGTCGAAGGACAGGTCCGCCACGAAGGCGTCCGCATCCAGGTAGATCGCCCAGCCCCGGAAGCCCGCCGCCAGCCGGTCCCGCAGGAAACCCAGGCGATTATAGGCGGCGTGCCAGGGGTGGTAGCCGCGGCGGATGCCGATGAAGGCTTCCAGCCTGATGCCGTGGCGGCGGCAGAATTCCCGGTTGGCCGGCAGGGTCGCCGACAGCATAGGGAAATAGGCATCCGCATCCGCGGTCTGGAACAGGACGGCATCGATCATGGCGCGGAGCCTCCCACGATCACAGCCGCCCCCGGAAGGCCGCCCAGGTGACGGCGATCCGGTCCGAGACACCGCGCGGCCGCGGCACTGGCTGCCCGGCGGCGATCCGGCGCAGGTCCCGGCGCGCCAGCACGGCGGGCAGCGCGGCGGGCAGCGCGGCGCGGGGCAGGCCCTCCGCCATCGCCTTGGCGAGCATTCCGCCGCCTTCTTCCGCCAAAGCGCGGACCAGCGGCGCCGCGATGGCGGGTTCGGCCACCACGGCCTCTGTGATCAGGCCCGCTTCCGCCAAGGCATCGCGGGGCAGCAGGCAGCGGCCCTGGGCGGCATGGGCGGAGACGCTGCGCAGCACGCCCGAAAGCCCGTGCAGGGCGCCCAGGCGTTGCAGCAGCGGCAGGGATTCCGGGGGTGCGCCGGCCAGCCGTCCCGCCACCACGGCGAAGCCGCCGGCCCCGGCCCGCAGATAGGCGCCGAAGGCCTCCCGCGTCGGGACGCCTTCCTCCTCCGTCTCCGGCTCCCGCGCATCGACCAGGCCGAGCAGGTCATCCGCCGCCAGCGCGCCGGACACGATCGCGGCATGCAGCGGTGCCGCCACCTCATGCCGCCGTGCGGGCGCGCCCGCCGCCGCTTCCGCCACGGCGTCCCGCCACCATTGCAGGCGGATCAGCGCGGCGACGGGGTTGGTCGTCGCCTCCCGCGCCCGGGCCAGTTCGTGGTTAAAGGCGATCAGGCTGAAGAACGCCTCCCGCGCCTTTGCGGGCATGAAGATCGCGGTCAGGAACCGGTCCGGGTCATGCGCGCGGGCGAAGGCGGCGATCGGGGAAAGCGCGGGGGTGGCCATGGCGGCTTGATGAAGGTCCGACGCAACACGGGCAAGCGTCCTGCTGGCGTGGTTGACGCCTCCGGGCACCACGCCTAGGTCAGACGCCGGCCTCCGGCGTGACACGGGGGCAAGAACCTCCAACGGGAGAGTCCCCCATGCCCTTCAGCCTGCCGCCCCTTCCCTATTCCACCAACGCCCTCGCGGGCCAGGGCATGTGCCAGGAGACGCTCGAGCTCCATCACGGCAAGCACCACAACGCCTATGTGACGGCGCTGAACGGCCTGATCGAATCCAAGGGCCTGGCCGGCAAGACGCTGGAGCAGATCGTGGCGGAAGCCGGCAAGGCCGGTGCCGATGGCCTTCCCGTGCTGAACCAGGCCGGCCAGCACTGGAACCACATCCTGTTCTGGCAGGTGATGTCGCCCAAGGGCGGCGGCGACAAGCTGCCGGGCAAGCTGGCGGCGAAGATCGACAGCGACCTCGGCGGCCTCCAGGCCTTCAAGGACGCGTTCAAGCAGGCTGGCGTGACGCAGTTCGGCAGCGGCTGGGCCTGGCTGGTCATCGGCACCGACGGCAAGCTGAAGGTGACGAAGACGCCGAACGGCTCCAACCCCGTCGCGACCGGCGAAGGCACGCCGATCCTCGGCGTCGACGTCTGGGAACACGCCTACTACCTGGATTTCCGCAACGTCCGACCGAACTACCTCGACAACTTCCTGAACAAGCTCGTGGATTGGGAAGTCGTCGAGGGGCTGATGGACAAGGGCGGCCTGAGCAGCGGCCAGGCGGCCTGAACCCCACGGGGTTCTGGAATCGGGGCGCCGGAGCAATCCGGCGCCCTTTTTCGTGGGGTCAGCCGATGGCGGCGGCGGGCAGCACCACGGCGAAACGATCCGCCAGCTCCGCCAGCGCATGGCGATGGATCTGCGCCCCGCTGATCGCCCCGCCGCCCAGCGCATCCGGCAACGCCCGCGTCGCGCAGGCATCATGCGGCACCGTCACCCGATAGCCGAGGTCGAGCGCTGCCCGCGCCGTGGAACTGACGCACATGTGGGTCTGGTAGCCCGCCACGATCAGCTCCTTGCGGCCGACCGCCGCCAGGCGCTGAGCCAGGTCGGTGCCCGCGAAGGCATTCGGCAGTGGCTTCTCCACCACCGCCTCGCCCTCCACCGGCGCGACCTCCGCCAGGATCGCGCCGCCCGCGGCGTCGCGGTCGAACAAGCCGCCCGGTCGGCCCTTATGCGCGACATGGATCACGACCGCGCCGCCGGCACGCGCACGGGCGATCAGCCCGGCCAGGACGGGCAGCGATTCCTCGATTCCCTCCAGCGGCAGCCTGCCCGTGCGGTATTCGCCCTGCGCGTCGATCACCAGCAGCACGGCATCGGCCAGCGCCGGCGGGGCCAGGCTGGCGCCGGCCATCTGCAGCAGGGTCCTGGGCTCGCTCATCGTCACGTCTCCTTCGGCTCGCGCTGCTTCTGCCACCGGGGGCGCGGGCTGTCCCGCGCGCGGGGCGCATGCCTCCGAAGGGCCGCCATGCGGGCACGAAAAAGGGGGCGGACCTTGCGGCCCGCCCCCTCGATACCAACCCGGCGCTTTCAGGCCCTGGCGTCTCAGACGCCGTCAGGCCCTGGCGTCTGAGACGCCGTCAGGCCTTGGTGTCGGACGCCTTGGTGTCGTTCGCGGGCTCCGGCGGCTTCACCACGCTGGCGATGGTGCCGCGCACCACGGTCACGCGCACGCCGGGTGCGATCTCGACCTCGATCTCGTCGCTGTCGTCCCGCACCTTGGCGATGGTGCCGACGATGCCGCCGGCGGTGACGACCTTGTCGTTGCGCTTCAGCTGGCCGAGCAGCGCCCGGTGTTCCTTCATCTTCTTCTGCTGGGGCCGGATCAGCAGGAAGTAGAAGACCGCGAAGATCAGGATCAGCGGCAGAAGCTGCATGATCACGGCGGTGGTGCCGCCATCGGCGGTCTGGGCGTAGGCAGGCGAAATGAACATGGGGGCGGGTCCGGCTTTCTTGGGGCTTGCGCCGGGGTTGCGGCGCTTCGGCCCGCAACCTAGCCTCCGCCCCCTTTCCGTCAATACGCTGCAGCACCGGGGCCACCGCCTTGACCGATCCGCACGCCCTCCTCCCCACCCTGACGCGCATCGCCGAGGCGCTGGAACGCCTGGCGCCCCCGCCGCCACCGGCGCCGAACCTGCACGGCGCCGATGCCTTCGTCTGGCATCCCGGCCCGCCCGCGCGCCTGGCGCCGGTCAAGCGCGTTTCCGCCGTGGATATCGCGCTGCTCCAGGGCGTGGACCGGCAGAAGGGCCTGGTGCTGGAGAATACGCTGCGCTTCGCCCGCGGCCTGCCGGCCAACAACGCCATGCTCTGGGGCGCCCGCGGCATGGGGAAGTCATCCCTCGTCAAGGCCGCCCACCGCGCCGCGAACCGGGAGACGCCGGGCTGCCTGGCGCTGGTGGAAATCCAGCGGGAGGATGTCCGCACCCTGCCCGAGCTGCTGAACACCCTGCGGGCACAACCGCGCCGCTGCCTGGTCTTCTGCGACGATTTGTCCTTCGAGCGTGAGGACGCCGACTACAAGGCGCTGAAATCCGTGCTGGATGGCGGGATCGAGGGCCGCCCCGCCAATGTCCTGTTCTACGCCACCTCCAACCGCCGCCACCTCATGTCCCGCGACATGATCGAGAATGAGCGCAGCACCGCCATCAACCCCGCGGAGGCGGTGGAGGAGAAGGTCTCCCTCAGCGACCGCTTCGGGCTGTGGATCGGCTTCCACAACTGCGACCAGGACACCTTCTTCGCGATGATCGAGGGCTATGCCGGCAGCTTCAACCTGCCGATCGGGCCGGAGGAACTGCGCAAGGCCGCCGTCGAATGGTCCGTCACCCGCGGCGGGCGGTCCGGCCGTGTCGCCTGGCAGTTCGTGCAGGAGATGGCCGGGCGGCTTGGAGTCCGGCTGGACGGCTGAGCATGGCCGCCACGTGACGGGCTTCTCATGACGTGAAGCTTGCCCGATAAGTTACAGGAAAATCAGGAAAATCCGCCATTCATTGCGGATTTTCCCCCGGGTCTGTCGCCTGGGTGAATTCGCCGCATCCTTTGGACCACTGCCTTGCATCGTCCTCACGCAAGCGAGAGCGTGCCCGGGCGCGCCCTCTTCGCCATGGTGGCGATACGCCCAGGCGCCGGTTTCCAAAGGATCACGGCCTTGATGGCTGCCCTCTACGCCCCCTTCGGCATGATCTTCGGGTTGATGGGCCGCTACCCCTGGCCCACGGTCATCGCCTGCGCCATCGGCACGCCGCTCGGCTTCTTGAGCGGCCATGACAATGTCGGCGTGACCTTCGCGATGGTGGGGTCCATCGTGCTGGTGTGGATCGATGAGTCCAGCAGCCCCCGCGCCATCGACGAAGGCGTCGCCGCGGGCGATTGAGGCCGGAGACCGGGCGCCAGGACGGCGCCCGGCCCTTCCCGCGCCCAGGGCGTGAAAACGCCGGTCCCGGTGTGTCCCGTCAGCCGGCGGGGTGCAGGATCTCGGCGCCGCCCATCCAGGGGCGCAGCACTTCCGGCACCAGGACCGATCCATCTTCCTGCTGGAAGGTCTCCAGCACCGCGATCAGGGCACGGCCCACGGCCACGCCGCTGCCGTTCAGCGTGTGCAGGAATTCGGTGCCTTTGGCTCCCCCTTGGGCCGCCGCGGGGCGGTAGCGCGCATCCATGCGCCGCCCCTGGAAATCCCGGCAGTTGGAGCAGGAGGAGATCTCCCGCCAGGCCTGCTGGCCGGGCAGCCAGACCTCCAGGTCATAGGTCCTGGCCGCGCCGAAGCCGGTATCGCCGGCGGAGAGCATGATGCGCCGCCAGGTCAGGCCGAGTTCCGTCAGCACCCGCTCCGCGCAGGCGGTCATGCGTTCATGCTCCGCCGCGCTGTCCTGCGGCAGGCAGATGGAGACCAGTTCCACCTTCGGGAACTGGTGCTGGCGGAGCATCCCGCGGGTGTCGCGGCCGGCGGAACCGGCCTCGCTCCGGAAGCAGGGGGAGAGTGCGGTGAAGCGCAGCGGCAGCGCCGATTCGGCCAGGATCTCGCCCCGCACCAGATTGGTCAGCGGCACTTCCGCGGTCGGGATCAGCCAGCGGCCATCGGTGGTGCGGAACAGATCCTCGCTGAACTTCGGCAGCTGGCCGGTGCCATACATGGTCGCGTCATTGACCAGCAGCGGGACGGAGACCTCCGTATAGCCGTGCTGTTCCGTGTGCAGGTTCAGCATCCACTGGCCCAGCGCGCGTTCCAGCCGCGCGAGCGGCCCGCGCAGGATGGTGAAGCGCGCGCCGGCCAGCTTGGCGGCGTTGCCGAAGTCCATCCCGAAGGCTTCGCCCAGCTCGAAATGCTGCTTCGGCGTGAAGGCGAAATTGGCCGGGGCGCCATGGGTGTGGAGGACGACATTGGCGCTCTCGTCCAGGCCCTCCGGCACCTCCGAATCCAGCACATTGGGCAGGGCGGCCAGCAGGGCGTCGCGCGCGGCCTCATGCACTTCCGGCGTCGCGGCGGCGGCGGCATCGACGGCGGCCTTCACCTCGGCCTTCAGCCGCTCGGCCTCGGCCGCCTCGCCGCGCTTCATGGCGGCGCCAATCTGGCGGGACAGCTCGTTGCGGGTGGTCTGGGCGGCCTGGGTGATGCGAATGGCCTCGACGCGGAGGTCATCGAGGCGCAGCGCCTCCGCCGCCGCGGGGGGCGCGCCGCGGCGGGCGAGCGCGGCGTCGAAGGCGGCGGGGTTGGCGCGCACCAGCTTGATGTCATGCATGGTCGGCAGCCCCTCCCTGGGGCGTCACTGCAAGGAAGCGAAGGCGGCGAGGAAGCGAAGGCGGGATGGGGGCCTGCGCCCCCCGGAAGCCCGCTTCAACTCATCGTCTCGTCCTTCGGCGGCTTCGGCGTCATCCACAGCGCGGCCAGGATCGACAGTTCGTAGAGGATGATCAGCGGCACCGCCAAGCCGATCTGGCTGATGATGTCGGGCGGCGTGATGATGGCGGCGACGACGAACATGCCGACGATGGCGTAGCGGCGGCCCTTGCGCAGCCCCTCCACGCTGAGGATGCCGACCTTGACCATCAGCGTCAGCGCCACGGGCAGCTGGAAGGCAATGCCGAAGGCCAGGATCATGTGCATGACCAGCGACAGGTATTCGCTGACCTTGGCCTCCAACTGGATCGGGATGGACCCCGCATCGGCCGGCGTTTCGAAGGAGATGAAGAACTTCCACGCCAGCGGGAAGATGAAATAGTAGGCCAGCGCCGCGCCGGCGAGGAACAGGAAGGGCGAGGCGACAAGGAAGGGCATGATCGCCTTCTTCTCGCTCCGGTACAGGCCAGGTGCGATGAACAGCCAGAGCTGCGTCGCCCACATCGGGAAGCTGAAGAAGGTGGCGCCGAAAAAGGCGACCTTCAGGTAGGTGAAGAAGGCCTCGTACAGCGCGGTGAAGATCATCCGGCGGTCCTGGCCGCCGGATTGCGCGTGCAGGATGTCCGCCAGCGGCGCGGCAAGGAAGCCGTAGATCTGCGTCGAGAAATAGTAGCAGACGGCGAAGGCGATGATGAAGGCGCCGATCGACCACATGAGCCGCGTGCGCAGCTCCATGAGGTGCTCGATCAACGGCATCGGCTTGTCGTCGATCTGGTCTTCCGGATCACGCGGCACGGGGGGGATCCGTTATCTCAGGCTGCGGAAGGGGGCGGCGCGGGAGGCGTCGCAGGCGTCGCCGTGGCGACGGGGGCCGGCGGCGGCGCCACGGTGGCCACAGGCGGGACCGAGGCCGGCGGCACGAAGGCGGGCGGCACCACGGCGGCGGGCGGCGGCGGCGGTTCCGGCAGCGGCGGCAGGGTGCCGGGCGGCACGAAGGCCGGTGCGGCGGGCGGCGGCGGCGCTGCGGGCATGGCATCGGGCGGCGGCGTCACGGCGGCGCCATGGACGGAATCGGTGCCGCCATTGGGGCTGAACGCATCCCGCAGCGGGTTGCCGATCGGGTCTTCCGTGAAGGTCTTGCGGATCGACCCGTCCTTGTCGATCTCCTTCTCCACGATGTCGCGGACGTTGAAGTTGCGGATCTCGTTGATCGAGTTCCGCACGTCATCCAGCTTCGCCTCGCGCACCACCTCATCCACCTGGCCCTGGAACTCCCCGGCCATGCGGCGGAGCTTCTGGATACCCTTGGCGATGCCGCGCACGGCATCAGGCAGGTCCTTGGGGCCGATAACGACCACCGCGACCACCGCGATCAGCGCGAGTTCGGACCAGTCGAGACCGAGCATTCTTCCCCATTCCCGCGCCGAGCATCGTGCCGGCCTGCGGGCCCATCCCGTTAGCAGGATCGCCGCGTCGCGCCAATCCGGCGGCGACCACCCCGTGCCTTATCTAGGGAGCCTCGGCCGGGAATACGAAGGCCCGTTGCGGATCCATCGCGACGGAAACCCTCTCACCCCGCGCCAGCCAGATCCCGGGCGGCAGCCTGGCATGCAGGTGCAGCAGCGCCCCCTGCCCGTCCGGCACCGCCAGATGCACCAGCGTGGTGGCGCCGAGCAGCCGGCAGGCCTCCACCTCCGCCACCGCGCCGCAGCCGGAAAGATCGCCGGCCAGCGGTGCGGCGGGGCCATCGGCGGAAGGCGCCGTCATCACCCGCAGCCCCTCCGGCCGCAGCAGCACCTGCACGGGCATGTTGCCGAGCGCGGCGGGGGCCGGGACGGTGCCGATCGGCGTTTCCGCCCGCCCCGCATGGACCCGCGCGGGCAGCACGTTCACCTCCCCCAGGAAGGTCGCGACGAATCGGCTGGCGGGGGTCAGGTAGAGGTCGGTGGGGGTGCCGAGTTGTTCGATCTGCCCCGCATTCATCAGCGCGATGCGGTCGGCCATGAACATCGCCTCCTCCGCGTCATGCGTCACGATCAGCGTCGCGATGCCGGCTTCCTGGAGGACATGGAGCGTGTCGTCCCGCACCTGTTCGCGCAGCCGGGCATCGAGGCTGGCGAAGGCCTCGTCCAGCAGCAGCACGGAAGGGCGCGGCGCCAGGGCGCGGGCCAGCGCCACCCGCTGCTGCTGGCCGCCGGAGAGCATGTGCGGCCAGGCGGCGGCGAAACCCTCCAGCCCCACGCGCGCCAGCGCATCCATGATCCGCCATTTCCGCTGCCCGCGCGGGATGAAGCGGAGCCCGAAGGCGACGTTCTCCTCCACCGTCAAATGCGGGAACAGCGCGTAGTCCTGGAACACGAATCCGACGCCCCGGCCTTCCGGCGGCGTCTCCCGCCCGGGCTCCGCGATCAACTGCCCGCCCAGCGTGATGCGCCCGGCCTGGAGGGGTTCGAGCCCCGAGGCCAGGCGCAGCAGCGTGGTCTTGCCGCAGCCCGACGGGCCGAGCAGGCAGACGATCTCCCCGGGCCCGACATCGAGGTCGAGGCCCCGCAGCACCTGGCCGCGTTCGGGATAGGAATGGGAGACGCCCTCGAATCGAATACTCAAGGGGTTGGGGCCTCGTCCGGCGGCTCGCCCGGCTCCTTCGGCGCCAGCATCGCGGCCAGCAGCGGCATGGCGGCGTCGGCGCTGACCAATTCCTCCCGCCGCGGCAGGTCGCGCAGCGACTTCAGGCCGAACTGTTCCAGGAAGCGCGTGGTCGTGCCCCAGAGCGTCGGGCGGCCCGGCACCTCCCGCTGCCCGCGCGGTGCGACGAGCCCGTGTTCCAGCAGCGATTCGAGGGTGGTCTGGGACAGGCTGGCGCCGCGGATCTCCTCGATCTCCGCCCGCGTCACGGGCTGGTGCCAGGCGATCACGGCCAAAGCCTCCATCGCCGCGCGGGGCAGGCGCTTCGGCACCTCCACCACCCGCGTCAGGGCGGGCGCCAGTTCGGGCGCGGTGCGCAGCGCGAAGCCGCCGGCGACTTCCGTCAATGTCACGCCGCGGCCATCCAGCAGGATCGCGAGTTCGGCCAGCACGGCATCCGCGGCCTGGCCTTCCGGCAGCACCTGCTGCAGCCGGTTGGGCGCGAGGGGCCGGTCGGTGGCGAAGAGAAGGGCCTCGGCGATGCGGATCGCCTCCGCCGAGACGACGGGCGGCGGTTCGATCGCGTCGGGAACCACCAGGGGGTCCCCCCCCTCCTCCTCAGGCGGCACGCACATCCCGCTGACCCTCCACGGCCTCCGCCCGGCGCAGCAGGATGGGGCCGAAGGCCCGGTCCTGGCGCAGTTCCAGCGCGCCGCCGCGCGCCATCTCCAAGCCCGCGATCAGCGTGCTGGCAAGGGCCGCGCGGCGCTCCACGGGGTCGAGCGCCTCATCCTCCGGCATGAATCGCTGCAGCACGGCCCAGGAGGGCAATTCGCCCAGCACCTGGGTCAGGCGCTGGATCGCCTCCTGCACCGTGAACAGCTTTCTCGGCTTCGGCTGATAGGGGCGCATGGCCAGCGCGCGACGACGGGCGGCCGCATAGGCCTGGCAGAGGCTGGCGAGGTCGGCGCGGATGCCGGAGCGATCCTCGACCGTCAGGCTTTCCGGCGCGCCGCGGGCGAAGACGTCGCGGCCGAGCTGGGGGCGGGCCTGGAGCCAGGCGGCGCCGGCGCGCATCGCCTCAAGCTCCGCCAGCCGGTCGGTCAGCCGGGCGGCCAGGGCCTCGGGGTCCTCCTGCTCCGCCGCTTCCTCCTTCGGCAGCAGCAGGCGGGATTTCAGCCAGGCGAGCCAGGCGGCCATGACGAGCCATTCCGCCTGCAATTCCAGCCGCATGCCGCGCGCCTGGTCGATGACGGCCAGGTACTGGTCCACCAGCGCCACGATGGAGATGTTGGCGATGTCGAGCTTCTGCGACCGCGCGAGGTCCAGCAGCAGGTCGAGCGGCCCTTCATACCCATCCAGCCGGAGATGCAGCACCGGATCCGCCATCATCACCCCCCGTGGCCGGCCAGCATGAACATGAATCGCAGCACCGGCAGGGCCACGTTGCGGATCAGCGCCCCCAGCGGGTCGAACCCCGTGATGAGGTGCGGCAGGATGAAGATCAGGCCGATGACGATCAGCAGGCCGAATCGCTCCGTGCTTGCCACCGCGCGCGCCAGCGGGGCCGGCAGGATGCCGACCAGGATGCGCCCGCCATCGAGGGGCGGCAGCGGCAGCAGGTTGAAGCAGGCGAGAATCACGTTGTAGAGCATGCTCAATGCGATGAAGCGGAGCAGCCATTCCGTGCCGTCTTCCGGCAGCGAATCGGACAGCGCCGTCACCCCATGGGCGGCCAGGCCGAAGCCCCAGGCAAGCGCGAAATTGATGGCCGGGCCGGCGGCCGCCACCAGCACCATGCCCCAGCGCGGGTTGCGCAGCCGCCAGACATTCACCGGCACGGGCTTCGCCCAGCCGAACATCGCCTCCACCCGCCCGATGGTCAGCAGTTGCGACACCAGCAGGAAGGCCGGCAGCAGGATGGTGCCGACCATGTCGATGTGGCGGATCGGGTTGAGGCTGACGCGCCCCATCCGCGCCGCCGTGTCATCCCCCAGCGCCTTGGCGGCAACGCCATGCGCCGCTTCGTGCAGGGTGATGGCGAGGATCGCGGCCAGCGCGATCGCCGCGATCTCACCCACCCATTCGCCGGTCACGAGGTGACGGCCAGCAGCGAATCCCGCGCGGCGACCAGCGCGGCGGGGTTGAGCGGGCGGGCGGCGGCGGCGGTGGCCGCGCGGGCGGCGGCCAGGCGGCGGGAAGCGTGGTCGGACAGCACCGGGCAGGCGGACAGCACCGCGGCGGTTTCCGCCAGCACCCCCGTGCAATGCAGCACCAGGTCGCAGCCCGCCCGCACCGTGTCCCCGGCCAGGTCGCCGGACAGCCCCGCCATGGCGCCCATGGCCAGATCGTCCGAGACTAGCACGCCATCGAAGCCGATCTCGCCCCGGATGACGTCCCGGATCAGGGACGGTGACAGCGTGGCGGGCAGCCCTGCGTCCAGCGCGCTGTAGAGGATATGCGCCGTCATGGCCCAGAGGCCGTCCCCTGCCCCATCGGCGCAGACCAGGCGAAAAGCCTTGATATCCGGGGCCAGGGTGGCGCGGTCGGCCTCCACCACCGGCAAGGATTCGTGGCTGTCCACGCGGGCGCGGCCATGGCCGGGGATATGCTTGATGACGGGGATGCAGCCGGCCTGGCGCAGCCCGCTGATCCAGGCGGCGCTGAGGCGCGCGACCTCCGCCGGATCGGCCGAGAAGGCGCGGTCCCCGATCACCTGGTGCATCCCGGGCAGCCGCAAATCCAGCAGCGGCGCGCAGACCACGTCGAGCCCGGCCTCCGCGCAGGCCAGGCCGATGAGGGCGGCATTGGCCTCCGCGGTCGTTTCGGGCCGGCCCTCGAAGGTGGCGGCGGGGGGGAATTCCGGCCAATGCGGCGGGCGGAGACGGGCGACGCGGCCGCCTTCCTGGTCGATGAGGATCGGCGCCTCCGCGCCCAGTTCCTCTCGCAGCGAATCCGCCAGGGCGCGAAGCTGTGCGGGATTGTCCACGTTGCGGCGGAACAGGATGGCGCCGGCCGGGCGGTGGCGGCGGAACAGCGCCGCTTCCTCCGCCGAAAGCGCCGTGCCGGCGATGCCGACCACGGCGGCGAGAAGGGTCATGGAAACCTCAGCGGACCGGGATGCAGGTGGCTCCGCGAGCGCGGACCTGTTCGCAGAATTCGCGCGCCGCATCCTGGTCCGCGAATCCGCCGGTGCGCAGGCGGAAAAGTGGCGACTGGCCGTCGCGGTCGAGACGCGTGACGGCGGGGCTGCGGCCCTGGAACAGCTCGGGCGCCCGGCGGGCGACGCGATCCCATTCGGCGCGGGCGCTGTCCTCACTGGTCAGGGCGGCGATCTGCACCTGGACACGGCCCGATCCGGCGGGGCGGGCCGGGGGCGCGACGGTGGCGGCGGCCGGAGCGGCAGGAGGCGTCGCGGCCGGCGGCGTTGCCGGGCGGGCGGGGGCCTGGGCCGGCGCACCATTGGCCGGGGCGGGAGCCGCCGCGGGGGGCGCGGCCGCGCTGGCGCCCGGCGCATTCTGGCCCGGCACCACCTGGCCCGGCCGCGGCGCGGGCTGGGGCGGCCAGGTCGGCGCGGGGGCGATCACGGGCGGCGGCGACACGGCGGCGCGCAGGCCGCCGATGTTCGGTGCCTCGGCTTCCGGCGCCAGGCCCGGCGCGCGGGCGGTCGCGCTACCCGGCGGCCGCGCGCCGGGCCGTTCCAGGACGAGTTCGGATTGGTTGGGAACGCGAAGGCCGCCGGGGTCGCTGGGGCGGACCTTGAAGGGCCTAGTGTCGGCTTCCACCACCGGGACGCTGCGCTCACTGATTCGCTGGATGGCCCACCACCCCGCCGCGCCGGCGGCGATGAAGGCCAACACGCCCCCGGCCATGGCGATCATGCGCCATGGCACGGCGGATGCCGGCCGGTGCAGGCGATAGGAAGGCACCATCGCGTCGCTCATCGCATCTCCTCGACGGGTTCGACCCCCATCACCGCGAGGCCGGAGCGGAGAATCGTTGCCGTGGCCGCCACCAGCGCGAGCCGCGCTTTGGTCGCCTCAGGCTCCTCCGCCCGGATGAAGCGCAACGTGGAATCGTCGCGCCCCCTGTTCCACAATACATGAAAGTCGCTGGCCAAGTCTTGGAGAAAGAACGCGATTCGGTGAGGCTCCCGTGCAACCGCGGCGGCTTCCACGGTGCGCGGCCAGCCCGCCATGCGGCGGATCAGGGCGAGTTCGGCGGGGTCCACCAGACTGTCGAGCGGCGCGGCGGCGAGGTCCCCGGCCGCCGGGTCGCCGGCCTGCCGCAGCACGGACCGGCAGCGGGCATGGGCGTATTGGACGTAGAAGACGGGGTTGTCCCGGCTCTGCTCCACCACCTTGTCCAGGTCGAATTCCATCTGCGCATCGGCCTTGCGCGTCAGCATCGTGAAGCGGACGGCGTCCTTGCCCACTTCGTCGATCAGGTCGCGCAGCGTGATGTAGGTGCCGGCGCGCTTCGACATGCGCACGGGCTCCCCGTTCTTCATCACATGCACGATCTGCGTCAGCACCACGTCCAGCGAGACCTTGCGGTCCGAAAGCGCGGCGACGGCGGCCTGCATGCGCTTGACGTAGCCGCCATGGTCGGCGCCCCAGACTTGCACCAGTTGCGGGAAGCCGCGGTCGATCTTGGCCAAATGGTTGGCGACGTCATTCGCGAAATAGGTGCCGGAGCCATCGGATTTCCGCAGCGGGCGATCGACGTCGTCGCCGAATTGCGTGGCGCGGAACAGCACCTGGGGGCGCGGCTCCCAGTCATCGGGGGTCTTGCCCTTGGGCGGTTCGAGGACGCCGGTGTAGATCAACTCCTTGGCGGTCAGCGTGGCCTCGGCCTTCTCCAGCCAGCCTTCGGAAACCACCTGGCGTTCACTGATGAAAATGTCGTGCTCGACGCCGAGCGCGGCCAGATCCTCCCGGATCGCGGACATCATGGCTTCCACCGTGAAATCCCGCACGGTGTCGAGCCACAGCGACGGGTCGGCCGGCGTGGCCTTGGGGCCGGAGAGCGTGTCCTTGAAGATCTGGCGCAGCGCGACGCCGACGGGGACCAGGTAATCGCCGCGGTATTGCAGGCCGGATGGCGTGGCGGCGGCGTAGTCCTCCTCCGACATCGTGGTGCCGAGCGCCTGGAGGTATCGCCAATAGGCGGCATAGGCCAAGGCCAGCACCTGCGCGCCGGCGTCGTTGACGTAGTATTCCCGCGTGACGTCGTAGCCCGCCTTGCGCAGCAGCAGCGCCAGCGCATCGCCGACGACGGCGCCGCGGCAATGGCCGACATGCATCGGCCCGGTCGGGTTGGCGGAGACGTATTCGACGTTGACCGGCCCCCCTGCCCGCTTCGGCCCGTCGCCATAGGCAGGGCCCACCGCCAGCACGGCCGGCACCACGCCGCGGACGAAATCATCGGCCAGCTTGATGTTGACGAAGCCCGGCCCGGCCGGGGTGGCGGAGACCACCATGGGCAGGGCGGCCAGCTTCTCGCAGAGGCTCGCCGCCAGCTTCGGCGGGGGCAGCTTCGCGGCCTTCGCCACCACCATCGCGGCGTTGGTCGCCATGTCGCCATGCGCGGCATCGCGGGGCGGCTCCACCAGGACGCGGGCGAAATTCTCCGGCGGGAGTTCCGGCAGCAGCGTCGCCAGCGCCTCCACCACATGGGCGCGCATGGCGGCGAAGAGGTCGTCGGTCGGGTTCATCGGAACGCTTTCAGTCGGGCTCTGGAGATGGTCAGCCGGGAATCGTCGGATCGGTGAGGCGCTTGTGCTCCTCGAGCGCATAGCGATCCGTCATGCCGGCGAGGTAGTCGCACACCGCGCGCGCGGCGGCCTGGCTGCCGGGGTCGCCGGCCTTGTCCTGCCACCAGGGCGGCAGAAGGCGGGGTTCGCCATGCAGCAGGCTGAACAGGACCTGCAGCGCCCGCTTGCATTTCTGCGTGGTGCGGTTGACCCGCCAGTGGCGGTACATGCGCTGGAACAGGAAGGCGCGGAGTTCGTTGTTCGCCTCCATCATGGCGTCGGAGAAGGCGACCACGGGGCGGTCATGCGCGCGGATATCGGCGGCGCTGGCGGGCTTCAGCGCGGCGATTCGCCGGCGGGTTTCCGCCACCACGTCGTTCACCATGGCGTTGATGACGCGGCGCACGACCTCGCTGGTCGCGCGGTCCTTCGGCAGGGTCGGGTGCTGCTGCCGGGCGGCGTCGTAGGCGGTCTTCACCAGCGGCAGCGTCGCCGCTTCCTCCAGCGTGAACAGCCCGGCCTTCACGCCGTCATCGAGGTCATGGTTGTTGTAGGCGATGTCATCGGCCAGCGCCGCGACCTGCGCCTCCGCGCTCGCATGCGTCGTCAGGTCCAACGGGTGCAGGCGATCATATTCGACGATGTAGGGGGATGGGCGGCGCAGCGGGCCGTTATGCTTGGCGAGGCCCTCCAGCGTCTCCCACGTCAGGTTCAGCCCGTCGAAGCCGGCGTAGCGGGTTTCCAGCGCGGTGACGGCCTTGAGGGACTGCGCATTGTGGTCGAAGCCGCCATAGGGCTTCATCGCGGCATCCAGCGCATCCTCCCCGGCATGGCCGAAGGGGGGATGGCCGAGGTCATGGGCGAGGGCCAGCGCCTCCGCCAGATCTTCCTCCAGCGCCAGTTCCCGGGCGACGGAGCGCGCGATCTGCGCGACTTCCAGGCTGTGGGTCAGGCGCGTCCGGAAATGGTCGCCTTCGTGATAGACGAAGACCTGGGTCTTGTACTGCAAGCGCCGGAAGGCGGTGGCATGGATGATGCGGTCGCGGTCGCGCTGGAAGGGCGAACGTGCGCCGCCGGTGGGCTCGGCATGCAGCCGGCCCCGTGAATCGCTGGCCCTGACCGCCCAAGGGGCCAGGCCGTCCGGAAGCCGCGTCGGGTCCATCCGGAAGGCCGTAGCACCGCCCGGCGCGAAGGGGCAACAGAGGGTTGGGCGTGGAAACCGGGGCAGGACCGTCCTATCTTGCATCCCAAGGAGTACCGGAACCGCCATGGACACGAACATCAGCACCGCCTTCCGCGTGACGCCCCGCGCCGCGCAGCAGGTTGCCGAGATCGCGGCGCGGGAGGGCAAGCCCAATGCCGGCCTGCGCCTGGCCGTGGATGCCGGGGGCTGTTCCGGCTTCCAGTACAAATTCGGGCTGGAGGATGCGCCGGCACCGGATGATCTGGTGGTCGAGCACGGGCCTGGCCGCGTCTTCGTCGATCCCGTCAGCCTCGACCTGCTGGCCGGCGCCGAGCTTGATTGGACGGAGGCGCTGATCGGCGCCCATTTCGCCGTGAAGAACCCCCAGGCCGTCTCCGCCTGCGGCTGCGGAACCAGCTTCAGCGTCGGATAGGCACGTCGGGTAGGCTGGCCGGGCGCGCTGGCGTAGGATCGGGCGCATGATCCGCCTCGCCAGCTTCAACGTGAACTCCGTCCGCAAGCGGGCGCCCCACATCCTGCGCTTCCTGGCGCGGGAGCAGCCCGATTTGCTGTTCCTGCAGGAATTGAAGTGCAAGACGGAGGAGTTCCCGGAGCTGGAACTGAGCGCCTCCGGCTACCGCATGAAGGCGGTGGGGCAGCATGGCGGGCGCAACGGCGTGGCCGTGCTGGCGAAGCCGGGGCTGGATTTCGAGGTGGTGGCGGAGTCGCTGCCGGGCGACGAGGGCGACACCCATGCCCGCTACATCGAGGTCGCCGCCGCCGGCGTGCACGCCGCGGGCATCTACCTGCCGAACGGCAATTCCGGCGGCGATGACGGCTATGCCTACAAGCTGGCCTGGATGGAGCGCCTGCGGCTGCTGGCGAAGGACAGGCTGGACCGCTTCACGCCCTTCGCCGTGCTGGGCGACTTCAATGTCTGCCCGACGGCGCTGGATTTGGCGCCGGGCGCCCTGCCGCCGACCGATGCGCTGGTGCGGCCGCCGACGCGGGCGGCCTGGCGGGCGCTGGAGAATCTGGGCCTCACCGACGCGCTGCGGGCGCTGCATCCCGGGGAGCGCGTCTATACCTACTGGGACTATGGCAGCGCCTTCGAACGCAATGCGGGGCTGCGCATCGACCACGCGCTGCTCTCCGCCGAACTGGCGGAACGGCTGGTGGCGGCGCGGGTGGATGTGGCGCCGCGGGCGGAGGAAACGCCCTCCGACCACACGCCGCTGGTGATCGACATCGAGGGTTAGGCACCCTCCCCCGCCCTGGCGGAGGGGGATGCGAGGCCGCCTACCAGCGCCGATCCCAGTGACGGTCCCCGTGCCGGTCCCAGCGCCGCTCATGGTGCCGGGGCGGCGGGCCCCAATGGCGGGGCGGCGGCGCGTAGTAGGGGCGATAGACCGGCTGCGGCCGGTAATAGACCGGCGGCAGCGGGGGCGGCGCGTAGTAGGGCCGCGCATAGCCATACCCGCCGCCGTAATACCCGCCCCCATGCACCGGGGTCAGGTCCCCGGCCACGACGCAGCCGGGGGCGAAGGCCAGGGGCAGGATGAGGAGCAGCGCGCGAAGGCGTTGCATGACCGGTCTCCGGCGGCGGGGATGAAGGTTGGAAGTCGATTCCGCCGCGCCTGATGATGAAACGCCCGCCGCATGCCCGCCGCAGGGCGGGATCAGGGCGATGTCACGGCGATGAAGGCGGGTTCATGGCAGGCCCCTTACCAGCCTCGATGCTGCCGGTAGCCATGGGCGCGCCGGCAGCAGCGGGGGGCGAAGGCTCTTCGTCGCGGGGGCTCCTTGCGGCATGCCGCCCTGGTGGCGCTGCCTCGACCGCCCCTCCCCTGCCCTACGCCCCCAAGGTGGCCGCCCCGCGGAGGCGCGAGGGCGGGCGCATGGCGGCACCGTGGCGGGCCGCCATGCGTTACGCTACCGGATTACTGGTCGGCGTAGACGTGGCTCTCCCCGGCCGCGCCGGGATGGGTCACGGCGCCGTGGGAGGCGGGGCCGACGAGCTGGGCGTATTTCCACAGCGCGCCGCTGGTGTAGTCCGTCTTCCGCGGGGTCCAGGCGGCGCGGCGGGCGGCCAGCTCGGCTTCCGGGATCATCACGTCGATCGTGCCGGCCTCGGCATCGATGACGATGGGATCGCCGTTCTTCAGCAGGGCGATCGGACCGCCGACGGCCGCCTCCGGTCCGACATGGCCGATGCAGAAGCCGCGCGTGGCGCCGCTAAAGCGGCCATCGGTGATGAGGGCCACCTTGTCGCCCATGCCCTGGCCATAGATGGCGGAGGTGGTGGACAGCATCTCCCGCATCCCCGGGCCGCCCTTCGGGCCCTCGTAGCGGATGATGATGACGTCGCCGGGCTTGTAGGCGCGCATGTCCACGGCCTTGAAGGCGTCCTCCTCGCAATCGAAGCACAGCGCCGTGCCTTCGAAGCGAAGCGTCTTCATGCCGGCGATCTTCACGATGGCGCCTTCGGGGGCCAGCGTGCCCTTCAGGGAGACGACGCCACCGATGGGGGAGACAGGGTCGGAGGTCGGGCGGACCACATCCTGGTCGCGCGGGACGATCACCTCCCGGTGGTTTTCCGCCAGGGACTTGCCGGTGACGGTGATGGCATCGCCGCGGAGGTAGCCGCCTTCCAGCAGCGCCTTGATGATGACCGGCACGCCGCCGACGTTGAAGACATCGAGCGCGACGTATTTCCCGCCCGGCTTCAGGTCCGCGATATGCGGCGTGGCGCGCATGATCTCCGCCACATCATGGATGTCGAACTTGATCCCGGCCTCATGCGCCAGGGCGGGCAGATGGAGGGCGGCGTTGGTCGAGCCGCCGGTGGCGCCGACGATGGCGGCGGCGTTGAACAGCGCATCCTTGGTGACGATGTCGCGCGGGCGAAGCTGGCGGCGGATGAGCTCCACCACCGCCCGGCCGGATTCGACCGCCCAATGGTCGCGGCGCTGGTCGGGCGCGGGGGCGCCGGCGGAACCCGGCAGGGCCAGGCCGATGACTTCCGAGATGCAGGCCATGGTGTTGGCGGTGAACTGGCCGCCGCAGGCGCCGGCGCCGGGGCAGGCGTGCTCTTCCAGTTCCTGCAACTCCTCGTCGGACATGTTGCCTGCGGCGTGCTGGCCCACGGCTTCGAACACATCGAGCACCGTGACGTCGCGGCCGCGGTGGCGGCCCGGCATGATGGAGCCGCCATACATGAAGACGGAGGGCACGTTCAGGCGGATCATCGACATCATCAGGCCCGGCAGCGTCTTGTCGCAGCCGCCGAGGCCCACCAGCCCGTCATAGCAATGGCCGCGCATGGTGAGTTCCACGCTGTCCGCGATGATGTCGCGGGACGCCAGCGAGGACTTCATGGACTGGTGGCCCATGGCGATGCCGTCGGTGACGGTGATGGTGGTGAATTCACGCGGCGTGGCGCCGGCTTCCTTCACGCCGATCTTCACCGACTGCGCCTGGCGGGACAGCGCGATGTTGCAGGGCGCGGCTTCGTTCCAGCAGGTGGCGACGCCGACGAAGGGCTGGGCGATCTCCTCCTTCGTCAGGCCCATCGCGTAGTAGTAGCTGCGGTGCGGCGCACGTTCCGGCCCCATGGTGGTGTGGCGGCTGGGCAGCTTCGACTTGTCCCATTGCGTCATGCGGGCGGTCTTCCCTGTTGCTGTCGGCGCGTTTCCACCCCCGGCCGGGGCCGCCCGATTCCTGGCCGTTCCGTGCCATAATGCGCGCTTGCCCGTAAGGGGGGGCGGTGGCGTAGGGTGCATGGGGTTCCCATATCTGGCGCCACATGTCCGAGCAGACCGAGTTGCCGACCGAGCCGATGACCGTCGAGGCCTTTTGCGCCTGGGCTGATGCGGCGCCGCGGGTGCGCTGCGAGTTGGAGGAAGGCCGACTGGTCGCCATGGCGCCGGAACGCGCCATCCATGGGGAGGCGAAGGCGGCGGCCTGGCTGGCCCTTCGGAACGCCATCCGCGCCGCCGGCGTGGATTGCCGGGCCTATCTGGACAGCCTGGCAGTCGCCGCGGGACCGAATTCAGCCTACCAGCCTGATGCGCTGGTCAATTGCGGGACGCCGCCAGCGCCGACTGCGCTTGTCGCGCCCAATCCCGTCGTCGTGGTGGAGGTCAGTTCACCCTCCACCAGCCGGGTCGATGCTGTGGCGAAATTCCTCGACTACATGCGTCTGGACAGCATCCGGCACTATCTGCTCATCGACGCCATGAAACGGATCGTCGTGCACCATCGCAAGGAAGCGGATGGGCGCATCATGACGATGATCCTGCCGGCCGGCCCGCTTACCCTCGACCCGCCGGGCATCACCATCCAGGTCGAGGACCTGTTCGAGGCGTAGCGCCTCAGCCCATCGCCATCAGGTACCCCACCCCCAGCACCAGGCCGGCGATGGCGGTCAGGGCCTGGGCTTCCGCCTTCGTCACGACATGGCTGCCGATCCGCCGGCCCGTCAGCTGCGGCGTGCCGAGCAGCACGGGCAGGCTGAACAGGAAGATCGCGGCGAAGAGCTTGAGGGTGCCGCTATCCATCCCCCCTACCCCGCGATCCGCGCCATGGCGGCATCGAGGCGCGCCATCTCCGCCCGCGCGGCGACCAGGCGTTCGCGGTTCTCCTCCACCACCTCCTCCTTCGCGCGGGCGACGAAATCGGCGTTGGCGAGCTTGGCCTCGACCTTCCGCGCGTCCGCTTCCGCGGCGGCGCGGGCCTTGGCCAGGCGGGCGCGTTCGGCGGCCAGGTCGATGACATCGGCCAGCGGCAGCATCACCGTCGCCTCACCCACCACGATCTGGGCCACACCCTTGGGGGGGGCGCCGTCGAGGGCCTTCACCTCCGTCGCGCGGGCCATGCGGCGGATGACGTCGATCCAGCGATCCGCGCGGCCGAGCGTGGTGCCGGAGGCGCCGGACAGCAGCAGGGGGACGGTGACGGAGGGGGGCACGTTCATCTCCGCCCGCACGGCGCGGACCTCACCGATGAAGGAGACGACCCAGTCCAGCTCCTCCCGCGCCGCCTCGGCATCGCGGACATCCGTGGCGCCGGGCCAGGTCTCCCGGATCAGCGTGCATTCGGGGCCGTAGCCGAACAGGTGCCAGAGTTCCTCCGTGATGTAGGGCATGGCGGGGTGCAGCATCTTCAGGATGGTGCCGAAGACATGCTGCGCCGCGCCCTTCACCTCGGCCTTCGCCGCCTCATCCGTGCCGTTCAGCACGGGCTTGGCGAATTCCAGGAACCAGTCGCAGAAGCCGCCCCAGGCGAAGCGGTAGCAGGCATTGGCGTATTCATCGAAGCGATAGGCTTCGAGCGCCGCCGTCGCCTCCGCCACCGCGCGGTTCGCGCCATCGAGGATCCAGCGCGACAGCGGCAGGGTGGCCGTCGCGGGGTCGAACGCCTTGTCGGCGGCGATCCCGTTCATCTCCAGGAAGCGGGCCGCGTTCCAGATCTTGGTGCCGAACGACCGGAAATCCTCGACGCGCTTGCGGCCGAGCTTCACGTCGCGGCCGGGGCCGGTCAGCGATGCGATGGTGAAGCGCAGCGCGTCGGCGCCATAGGCGTCGATCAGTTCCAGGGGGTCCATGACGTTCCCCTTGGACTTGGACATCTTCTGGCCCTTCTCGTCCCGGACCAGGCCATGGATGTAGACGTGCCTGAACGGCACCTCACCCATGAAGTGGATGCCCATCATCATCATGCGGGCGACCCAGAAGAAGATGATGTCGAAGCCCGTCACCAGCACGTCGCCGGGATAGTACTTCGACAGCTCGGGCGTCTTGTCGGGCCAGCCGAGCGTGGAGAACGGCCAGAGGGCGCTGCTGAACCAAGTGTCCAGCACATCCTCGTCCCGCACCAGCGTGACATCGCGGCCGAACTTCTCGCGGGCCAACGCGGCGGCTTCCTCCTCGGTCTTGGCGACGAAGACCTCGCCATCCGGCGCATACCAGGCGGGGATCTGGTGGCCCCACCAGAGCTGCCGCGACACGCACCAGGGCTGGATGTCGCGCATCCAGGCGAAGAAGGTGTTCTCCCACTGGCGCGGCACGAAGGTGGTCTGGCCGGTCTCCACCGCCTTGATGGCGGGCTGGGCCAGCGTCTTCGCGTCCACATACCATTGCATGGTCAGGCGCGGCTCGATCGGCACGCCGGACCGGTCGCCATGGGGAACCTGGTTGACGTGCGGCTCGATCTTGTCGAGCAGGCCGAGTTCCTCCAGCTTCGCCACGATCGCCTTGCGGGCGGCGAAGCGGTCCATGCCGTCCAGGCCGCGCACGAAATCGGGGTCGCCGCCATCGGTGGTGAGGCTGGCGCCGATCTCCGCCAGCGTCACCTTCGCATCGGCGTCGAGCACGGAGATCATCGCCAGGCCGTGGCGCTTGCCGACCTCGAAATCGTTGAAGTCATGCGCGGGGGTGACCTTCACCGCGCCGGTGCCCTTCTCGGGGTCGGAGTATTCATCCGCCACCACCGGCACGCGGCGCCCGGTCAGCGGCAGGATGACGTTCTTGCCCACCAGATCGGCGAAGCGTTCATCGGTGGGATGCACGGCGATGGCGGTGTCGCCCAGCATCGTCTCCGGCCGCGTGGTCGCCACCGTCAGGAAGCGGTCGGGCTGCCCCTCCACCGGGTATTTCAGGTACCAGAGGCTGCCCTTCACCTCCCGGCTCTCGACCTCGAGGTCGGAGATCGCGGTCTGGAAGACGGGGTCCCAATTCACCAGGCGGCGGTCGCGATACAGCAGGCCCTGGCGGTAGAGGGTGACGAAGACCTCCCGCACCGCCTTCGACAGGCCCTCATCCATGGTGAAGCGTTCGCGCGGCCAGTCGAGGCTGGCGCCCAGGCGGCGAAGCTGGCGGGTGATGGTGCCGCCGGACTGGCCCTTCCATTCCCAGACATGCTGCAGGAAGGCCTCACGCCCCATCGTGCGCCGGTCCAGCCCCTGGCTGCCGAGCAGGCGTTCCACCACCATCTGCGTCGCGATGCCGGCGTGGTCCGTGCCGGGCTGCCACAGCGCATCGCGCCCCTGCATCCGCCGGAAGCGCGTCAGCATGTCCTGCACCGACATGGTCAGCGCATGGCCGATATGCAGGCTGCCCGTGACATTGGGCGGCGGGATCATGATGGTGAAGGGCTTCGCGGGCGAAGCGGGGTTGGCGGCGAAGGCGCCGCTATCCTCCCATCCCTTGTAGAGGCGGGCTTCCACGGCGGCGGGGTCGAAGGATTTGTCGAGCATGGCGGCATCCCTTCCCCGCCAGCGCGCGAACGTCAAGGGCGCGTGGCTTGCCGGAGGTGGCGGCGGGCCGCATCCTGCGCCCAACGAACCGGAGGAATGACGATGCGCGCGACACGCCGCGGCCTGATGCTTGCCGGCCTTGCCAGCCTCAGCGCGCCCGCGCTGGCCCAGCCCGCCTGGCCGTCCGGCCCCGTCCGCATCATCGTCCCCTTCCCGCCCGGCGGCAGCATGGACACCATCACGCGGCTGCTGCAGCCGCGGCTTGCCGCCGATCTCGGCCAGTCCATCGTCATCGAGAACCGGCCAGGTGCCTCAGGCGCGCTCGGCACCGCCGTCGCCGCGCGGGCGCAGCCGGATGGGCTGACCTTCGTGATGGTCTTCGACAGCCATTCGGTGAACCCGTCCTTCATCCCGAATCTCGGCTTCGACCCGAAGCGGGATCTCCAGCCCGTCAGCCTGGTGGGATCGGCGCCGATGCTCATCACCACGCATCGCGCCCGCCCCTGGACCACGCTCGGCCAGGTGATCGACGCCGCGCGGGCGAAGCCGGACACGATCACCTACGGCTCCATCGGCGTCGGCAGCCTGTCGCATTTGACCATGTCCCGCCTACAGCAACTGGCGGGGGTCACGATGATCCATGTGCCCTATCGCGGCGGCGGGCCGATGAGCGCCGCGGCCGCGGCCGGGGAGCTGGACATGCCCGTGGCAAGCCATGCCGGGCTCGGCGGGCAGGTCGGCGTCACGCTGCGGCCCCTGGCGCAGACCGGCGCGCGGCGATCGGCCCTGTTCCCGGACCTGCCGACGGTGGCGGAAGCGGGCGTGCCGGGGATCGACGCGCTGGCCTGGTGGGGAATGCTGGCGCCGGCGCGGGTGCCGGAGGCGATCGTGACGCGGATGCGCGACGCCATCGTGAAGGCGCTGCAGGTCCCGGAGGTCCGCGAACGCCTGTCCGGCCCGATGGGCGTCGAGATCGTGGGCAATACCCCGGCCGAATTCGGCGCCTTCATCGATCGCCAGACGGCAACCTGGGCGACCGTGATCCGGGAGAACAACATCCGGCCGGAGTAGCGCCCCGGCCGGGCGGCAATTCAGCCGAGCGCCCGGCCCACCACGCGCTCGATCTCGGTCCGCACCAGGCGCTCCACCAAGGGCGGCAGGTGCTGGTCGAGCCATGCCTTCAGCAGCGGGCGCAACTCCTCCCGCACCACATCCTCGATGCTCGGGCCGCTGCGATAGACCGGCGCCTGGCGTTCGGCGGCGACGCTGCGCAGCAATTGGCCAAGCGCCGCGGTTGTCGCGGCGGCGACGGCGGGGGCGACGAGACCCTCCATCGACATTTCGGCCGGCGCCGGCATCGGGGCCGCCAGAGGCTGGATCGGGGCCTGGGGCGGGCCCTCGGGCTCCGGGTCCGGCGGCAGGGAGACATGGGTCGGCGCCGCGGGCGCTTCCGGCGGGGGCGGGCTGGCGACCAGCATCGCCTCGGTCAGCTCCAGCGGTTCCGCCTGGGGCGGGCCGCCGGTGGATTGCGCGGCAGGGCTCTGCGTGGCGGGGGTCTCATCCTCGTTCAGGATGCGGCGGATGGAGGCGAGGATGTCATCCATCGCCGGATCCGCGCCCTGCGGCCCCCCTGGTTGCCCGCCCGACATCCCGCTCATGCGCTCAGCGTCCCGGCTGCTGGGCGTAATCGCCCCAACCGACCCAGCGGTTCCGCACTTCGCGGTAGTAGCCCTCCATGTCGTAGATCTGCACGGGCAGGTTCAAGTCCCGCGCCGTCAGGCGGCCGAGCGAGGAGGCCAGGCTGTGAGAGGCGGTGATGACGTTGGCCAGCGCGCGCACCAGGCTGACGCGGGCGTTCAGCAGTTCCTGTTCGGCGTTCAGCACGTCGAGCGTCGTGCGGCTGCCGACCACGGCTTCCCGCTGCACGCCATCTAGCGCGATTTCGGCGGCGCGGATCTGGGCGCGGACGCTGTCCACCTGGGCGCGGGCGGCGTTCAGCGTCTCCCACGCCTGGGTGGCCTGCTGGGTGGCGGCGCGGCGCTGGTCCTCCACCACCTGGCGGGCCTGCTGCGCGCTCTGCCGCGCCTGGCGGACGGCGGCGTGTTCGGCACCGCCCTGGTAGAGCGGGACGGTCAAATTGGCCGTGACCTGCGTGCCGTTGAGGCGCGTATCGGTGGAGGTGGTGGAATTGTCGTTCCGGAAGGTGGTGCCGGTGACGCTGACCTGCGGCAGCAGGGAGGCGAAGTTCACATCCACCAGATCCCGCGCCGCGGCTTCGTCGAAAAGGGCGGCGACGACGTTGGGGTTGTTCTGGCTGGCGATGGTGCCGGCTTCCCGCGCATCGGCCACCGGCACGCGCAGCGGCTGCGGCGCGACCAGGCGCTGCGGCGGCTGGCCGACCAGGCGGGCGAAGGTGGCGCGGGATTGCTGGAGCCGCCCCTCTGAATCGGCGCGGGAAGCGCGGGACCCGGCGAGCCGGCTTTCCGCCTGCGCGACGTCGGTGCGCGTGATCTCACCGACGCGGAAGCGTTCGTTGGTGGCCTGCAGCTGCCGCGTCAGCACCTGTTCGTTGTTGATGTTGAGGCGGACCTCCTCCTGGTCCCGGATCACGGCGACATAGGCGTTCACCGTGTCCTGCATCACCTGCTGTTCGGTGGCGATCAGCCGGGCGCGCTGGGCGAGGACCTGGTTTTCCGCGCGGCGGGTGGAGGCGGTGGTGCGGCCGCCGCGGAAGATCGGCTGGGTGACGGAGGCCTGGTTGGAGACGATGTCGCGCGACCGCCAGGGGGAGGTCACGCGATCCCCGGCATTGGTGGAGGTGGTGGCCTGGCCGACGCTGCTGGTGATCTGCACCGTGGGCCGCCAGCCCGCCAGCGCCGCCGGCACGTTCTCATCCACCGCGCGAAGCTGGGCGCGGGCGGCCTGGAGGGTGGGGTTGTTGGCATAGGCCAGGGCCAGGGCTTCCTGCAGCGTCTGCGCCTCCGCCGGCCGCGCGGTGGCGTAGAGCGCCGGCGGCGACAGCATCAGGGCAGTCAGTGCAAGCGCGTGGCGGGACAGCGTCATGGTCTGGCGGCTCCTGCGTCCCGCCGAGCATAGCGGGTCCGTCCGGGGATCAAAGACAAAGCGGCGTGGCCCGCGCAAGGCGGCCGCCGACGCCGGATATCGTTAGGTCAGAACACGAAACCAGGGGCCGGCTGGAAGGCCGGCAGCGGCACCGTGGCGCAGTCGAAGGCATCCGTCACGCCGAAGCTGCCGCCGGCGTTGCGGCCGATGACGGCACGCGGCCCGGCGGCGGGGCCCTTGGCCGCCAGGATCGCGGCCAGGCGACCGCCCTCCGCCAGCTGGCCGCTGAGCGTCGCGGGAATGGCGGGGACCTCGCCCTCGATCAGGATGGCGTCATAGGGGGCGGCGGCGGCGTGGCCGTCGCGCAGGCTGCCCATGACCAGCGTGATGGCGCCCGGCGCGAACAGCCCGGCCAGGGCCTTCACCGCGATGCACTGCAGGCCCGCATCATCGTCCAGCGCCGTGACGCGGGCGCCGCAATGGGCGGCGACGGCCGAGAGGTAGCCGGTGCCGGCACCGACGACGAGCATCCGGTCCCCGTCCCGCAGGCCGAGCAGCTGGATCATCCGCGCCGTCACCATCGGCGTCAGCATGGCCCGGCCAGCGGGCAGCGCGATGACGCCGTCGCCATAGGCGCGGGGCGCGAGGGCGGGGGGCAGGAAGCGTTCGCGGGGCAGGTCCAGCATGGCGGCGATCACGCGGGGATCGGTCACCTTGTTGGGGCGGAGCTGCCCATCGACCATCCGGCGCCTTGCTTCCGTGGTATCCAGCGCGGTCAACACTTCCATCGTCGCGGCCTCTTGCATCGCGCGGTTATACGGGGGGCCGCAGCGGCGGCCAAGCGGCGCCGCTGCGCCGCAACACGTGGTTACGTCGCATGATGGCATTAACAGAATGCCGACTGCGCTTGACCATCGGCGTCGCCTGCCGGATATGGGGGCGCATCACCTGCGGCCGCGTGGCAGAGTGGTGATGCAGCGGACTGCAAATCCGTATATGCCGGTTCGATTCCGGCCGCGGCCTTGGTTTTCCTGCCTTCCGGGGCGGGGGGCGACCTTCCTGGAAGGGAGTTTCGCTTTCTGATCCGGGGGGTCTTTACCCAGCGTCGGGCGCTCGCTATAGCCCGCCGCCTTGGCTGATCCGGCGTGGCGCAGCGGTAGCGCAGCGGACTGTTAATCCGTTGGTCGTTGGTTCGAATCCAACCGCCGGAGCCAAGCTCCCCAAAATTTCCTTCGCCCAAACACATCGCGAGCAGGCCAGGGCCCCGAGGGGCTAGGGCCTCCCGAACGGGCATGAGTTTCCAATTGGGCGGAATGGCGCCGCCCCCCCGGAGGGGAGAGCGGCGCCCGGGGCCGCTACAGGATGAGGTCGTCCGCCGTCATGGCGAGCAGCCCCGACAGGCGGATCACCAGTTCCGCCGAGCCGCCGTCGCCGATATCGAAACCGACGTAGGTCTCCAGCCCCAGCTGCCAGGTCCGTGCCTGCGCCACGCCGAGGCCGTCGAAAGCCGCTCCCCCGATCCAGGCAAAATCCTGGTCGCCCGCATCGGCCCTGGGATCGATGGCACTGACATCCAGCAGATCCTCCCCGCGAACGAAATCGGCGACGGTGTCGGGGGAAGAGGCGGGGCTTTCGGCCAGCGACTGGAAGCGGAAGACATCGGCGCCGATGCCGCCCGAGAGGCGGTCCACCCCGCCGCCGCCATCGAGCGTATCGGCGCCGCCAGCGCCCGCCAGGGTGTCGTTGCCCGACAGGCCCTCCATCCGGTTCGCCCCGGCATTGCCGGTGATCGAATTGCCCGTGGTATTGCCGGTGCCGTCGAGGTCGGCCGTTCCGGTCAGGCTGAGATTCTCCACCGCGGCGCCCAGCGCGTAGTCGATGGAGGCCAGGACAACATCCGTCCCCTCCCCCGCCAGTTCCACCACCTCGTCCCCGGCCTCGTCGACGTAGAACGCGTCGTTACCGGTGCCTCCTTCCTGGGTATCGGCGCCGGCGCCGCCGGTGATCGTATCATTGCCGCCAGACCCCGACAGCCGGTTCGCGCCGGCATTCCCGGTGATACGGTTCGCCTCGGTGTTGCCGGTGCCGTCGATGTCGGCCGTTCCGGTCAGGATCAGGTTCTCGACCCCGGCGCCCAGCGTGACGGTGACGGAGGAGAACATCCAGTCGGTGCCCTCACCGGCTGCCTCCGTCACCAGATCGCCGCCATCGTCAACGTAGAACACATCGTTGCCGGCACCGCCTTCCAGCGTGTCCGCACCCAGCCCACCCGTCAGCGTATCGTTGCCGCCAGACCCGGACAGGCGGTTCGCGCCGGCATTCCCGGTGATGCGGTTCGCCTCCGTGTTGCCGGTGCCGTCGATGTCGGCCGTTCCGGTCAGGCTGAGATTCTCCACCGCGGCACCCAGCGCGTAGTCGATGGAGGCCAGGACCACATCCGTCCCCTCCCCCGCCAGTTCCACCACCTCGTCCCCGGCCTCGTCGACGTAGAACACATCATTGCCGGTGCCGCCTTCCAGCGTATCAGCGCCGGCGCCGCCGGTGATCGTATCGTTGCCGCCAGACCCGGACAGCCGGTTCGCGCCGGCATTCCCGGTGATGCGGTTCGCCTCCGTATTGCCGGTGCCGTCGATATCGACCGTTCCGGTCAGGCTGAGATTCTCCACCGCGGCACCCAGCGCGTAGTCGATGGAGGCCAGGACCACATCCGTCCCCTCCCCCGCCAGTTCCACCACCTCGTCCCCGGCCTCGTCGACGTAGAACGCGTCGTTGCCGGTGCCGCCTTCCAGCGTATCGGCACCAGCGCCGCCGGTGATCGTATCGTTGCCGCCAGACCCCGACAGCCGGTTCGCGCCGGCATTCCCCGTGATGCGGTTCGCCCCCGTATTGCCGGTGCCGTCGATATCGGCCGTCCCGGTCAGGATCAGGTTCTCGACCGCGGCGCCCAGCGTGACGGTGACGGAGGAGAAAATCCAGTCGGTGCCCTCACCGGCTGCCTCCGTCACCAGATCGCCGCCATCATCGACGTAGAAGACATCGTTGCCGCTGCCGCCTTCCAGCGTGTCCGCACCCAGCCCGCCCGTCAGCGTATCGTTGCCGCCAGACCCGGACAGGCGGTTCGCGCCGGCATTCCCGGTGATGCGGTTCGCCTCCGTGTTGCCGGTGCCGTCGATGGACCCGCCACCGGTCAGCGTCAGGTTCTCCACCGCGGTGCCGAGCGTGAGGGTGACGGAGGAGAGAATCCAGTCGGTGCCCTCTCCCGCTGCCTCCTCGACCGCATCCGCCGCATCATCGACGTAGAACACATCATTGCCGCTGCCGCCGACCATGCGGTCCACGCCCGCGCCGCCGACGAGGATATCGTTGCCGCTGCCGCCGGCCAGCGTATCGGCGCCCGCCTGGCCGTAGATGGTATCATTGCCATCCAGCCCCTCGATGCCGTCGTCCAGGCTGCCGCCAAGGATCCGGTCACCGCTCACGGTGGGCACGCCGACCAGGACCTGCGCGGCACTCAGCGTCTGATCCGAGAAGGCGAATTCCTCGACGGCGATGACGATGTCCGTCCCATCAGGGCTGCCACCGCGCAGGTCCACCAGCCGGATCGCGCCACCGGGCAGTTGCGTCACGGCGTAGTCGCCGCGGCTACCCGTCAGCACGAAACAGTCCGTGCCTGTGCCGCCATCGACGGAGTCGTTGCCGCCGCTGGCAGCGATGGTATCGGCCCCCGCATCCGCGGCGATCGTGTCGTTGCCACCCAGCCCATCAAGGCCGTTGTCGGATGCATCGCCAAGGATGTTGTCGTCGCCCGTCGTCGCGACCGCGATCAGGGAACGGGCCAGCAATTCGGCGTGGTCCCAGATCGTGCCATCGGCGAACTCCACCTCCTCGATCCGGTTCTCCGCCTGGCCGAGGCCGCCATCCAGCCTGATGGTCGCACCGCCGGCCAGCGTCAGCACGAAATCGCTGCCGCCATCGGCCTGGCTGACCGCAACATGGCTGGTCAGGATGCCGGCGCCGAGGACCAGCCGATCCGTGCTGCTGTCACCGATCGCGCTGTCCGAGATCGTGTCGCTACCGTCGCCCAGCGCATAGTAGTAGCGATCCGCGCCATAGGCCCCGAGGAGCAGATCGTTGCCCGTGCCGCCGGTGATGCTGTCAGCGCCCGAATTGGCGGAGATGGTATCGTTGCCTGCGCCCCCGGCCAGGGGATTGTCGAACTCATCGCCCGAAAAAGCATCATGGCCGGCATTGTCGACGATCGACCGGGCCAGAAGGGCCGCCTGGTCCCAGGTCGTGCCGTCGGCGAACTCCACCTCCTCGATCCGCCCGAAGCTGTTGGTCAGGCTGATGAGCAGAGTGACAGTGCTTCCATCCGGCATGGTGAGGATGAAGTCGTCGCCGGCACCGCCCTGCGCGACCGTCACCTGGCTCGTCAGGATGCCGGCGCCCAGCACGAGGCGATCATGGGAAGGGCTGTCGAAGGAGAAGTCGTTGATCGTATCGTTGCCGTCGCCCAGATCGTAGAGGAAGACGTCGTTGCCCGCTCCTCCCAACAAGGAATCATTCCCCGTGCCGCCATCGAGCGTATCGGCGCCGACGCCGGCGAGCAGCGTGTCACCGCCAGCGCCGCCGTCCAGCGTATTGTCATTCTCGTCGCCGTAGAAAGAATCATTGCCGCTATTCGCGAGCATCGACCGCGCCAGCAGGTTGGCTTGCGTCCAGACCGTGCCGTCCGCGAACTCCACGAAGTCCACGCGCGCAAGGGCCGACGCCAGGCTGCCCGCCAGCCGGATGCTGCCGCCGCCCGCGATGGCCAGCAGGAAGTCCGTGCCATTCTCCTGCGTCACCGTCACATCGGCGGTGGTGATCCCCGCGCCCAGCAACAGCCGGTCGTTCACATCGAAGTCGAAGCCGGCCGTGGAGATCGTGTCGTCGCCATCGCCGGCTTCGTAGATGAAGCGGTCAGCCTCGCCGCCGCCATCCAGCGCGTCGTTGCCGGTGCCGCCCCGCAGCGTGTCCGCGCCACTCCCGCCAAGAAGGGTATCCGCCCCCGCGCCGCCATCCAGCGTGTCCGCCAGGTCACTGCCGTTGAACGCGTCGTTGCCGCCATTGCTGGTGGTGGACAGGGCCAGCAGCTGGGCCACGTCCCAGACCGTGCCGTCCGCGAACTCCACGAAATCCACGCGCGCAAGGGCCGACGCCAGGCTGCCCGCCAGCCGGATGCTGCCGCCGC
>NZ_JBHYGL010000001.1:997937-1081676 GCF_051859025.1 Falsiroseomonas sp.
CGCCGCCGCCATCCAGCGCGTCGTTGCCGGTGCCGCCCCGCAGCGTGTCCGCGCCTGCGAGTCCGTAGATCGTATCCGCGCCCGCATCGCCACTCAGCGAATCGGCGCCGATGTCAGCTCCCGGGTTGGCCTCCGGTCCACCAAAGACGGCATCATCGCCGGGCGTCCCGGGCAGGGTGTCATCACCGGTGGAGCCATAGGAAGCGGACATGGTCAGACTCACAAACGTGTGAGTCCACAGTTAATAGCCTGCCTCACAGCAGCAGAAGAGGCCCTGCCCCCCCTGCACCGCCATCCCGCCGGCTTTTTGTTTCGTTCTGTTTCGCGGTGCCGCGCGGCGCATGAGCGGCCGGCCATAGCCCTCGATGGGGCCTGGGTCGCCGCGACAGGGACGTGTGGCTGTTCGACCAGCCCTTGATCGAACCAGGCGGTGGGTACCGCCCGGCCCCGCCCGCTATTGCGCGGACAGCCCGCGATCCGTCAGCGTCACATCAGTGATCCGGCAGATGTCCACGCGGCGAAGCTCCACGCTACGTCCCGTATCCAGCACCGCCTTGAAGTCATAGAGGCCGCTATAGGCGGCGCGGAAGGCACGGCTGCGGCCGGCGGGCAGCACATCGGCGCCGAGTTCGTCGCGGGTCCAGTTGGGATTGCTGGAGGCGTCGAAATAGATCTCCGTCACCGTCCGGCTGGAGCGGTTGTGGAAGTTGAACCGCGTGTCGCAGTTCTGTGCCTGGGCAGGCGCCAGGGCGGTCGCGGCCAGAAGCGGCAGCGCGAAAAGTGCACGACGAAGCATGGGACGTTCCTGGACGCGGGGCTGGGCGCGTGATTGCGCCACGCCCGAAAGCCTAGGACCGGCCTCTCCGCGCTGTAACCAAGGTGATTGAATATGACAGAGATGACACGCGCCGGACGCGATCCGCCGCGGCCGGCGCCCTGCCCTTGCGGCGGATGCTGATTGCCCGATCCTGCCGCCATGCCCCCGCGCCTGCTGATCCTGGATTTCGACGGCACCCTGGCCGACAGCCGGCCCTGGTTCCTGGGCGCGCTGGATGACGCGGCACGGCGATTCGGCTTTCACCGCGTCACCGCGGTGGAAGCGGAGGGCCTGCGCGGCCTGCCGGTCCCGGCCATCCTCCGCGCGCTGCGGGTCGCGCCCTGGCAGGTGCCGATGATCGCGCTGCACATGCGGCGCCTGGCCGCGGCCGCGCCGGCCCCGCCGCTGTTCCCGGGCACCGCCGCCATGCTGCACCGTCTGGCGGCGGGCGGGATCACCCTGGCTCTCGTCACTTCCAACGCCGAGGCGAATGCGCGGCGCGCGCTGGGGCCGGCGGCGGAGACCATCACCCATTGGGCCTGCGATGCCTCGCTGCTCGGCAAGGCGGCACGGTTCCGCGCCGTGCTGCGCCGCGCCGGCGTGGCGCCGAGGGACGCAGCCGCCATCGGCGACGAGTTGCGCGATATCGAGGCCGCTCGCCGCGCCGGCATCCGCGTGGCCGCCGTCACCTGGGGCTACGGCACGGCGGACACGCTCGCCGCGGCGCGGCCGGATGCGGTGGTCACGGAGATGGGCGGGATCGCCCGATGGCTGGGGCTGGATCAGCCGATCCGCGCCACCGCGCCCGGCGCCAGCCAGGCCAGCTGACCCGCCGCGAAGGTCGCCACCGGCGCGCGGCTTGCGGCATCCACCACCACGACATCGCCCCGCAGGCCGGGCGCGATGCGGCCGCGATCAGCCAGCCCCGCCGCCGCGGCCGGGTTGGCGGAAACCAGCGCCCAGGCCCGCGCCAAATCCAGCACGCCGCGCCCTTCCATCACGAAGGCGGCCTCCAGCATCGCCGGCCAGTAGTAGTCGCTGGCGAGAACGGTCACGAGGCCGCGCTCCGCCAGCGGCGCGGCGGAAGCCCAGCCCATGTGGCTGCCACCGCGCACGACATTGGGCGCGCCCATCACCACCGCCTCCCCTTCCGCGCGCGCGGCCTCCGCCACCGCCTCGCTCATCGGGAATTCGCAGACGGCGGCGCCGAGGGCGCGGAATTCGGCGCGCATGGCGGGGGTCGCGTCGTCATGGCTCAGCATGGGAATGGCATGGGCCCGCGCGGCATCGGCCAGGCGCTGGCGGGCCGCCGGCACATCGGGCCGCATGGCGGCGGCGCGCTGGGCGAGGGCGATGAAATCCGCCGCCTTCACGCCGGCGCGGGCGGCATAGGCGGCGGCCTTGGCGGGGTCCGCGATGCGCCTCACGATCCCGGGCGTGTGGTCGTTGAAGGCCAGCAGGTGCACGCGACCCGCCGCCATGTCCGCCAGCAATTCATCCAGCGCGTCGAGGTTGTCGGCCTCGAACCGGCAATGGATTCGCAGGTCGCATCCCGCGCCGGCGCGCGCGGCCTCCACCGCTGCCAGCGTGGCGCGCCAGGCATCGATCCCGCGCAGGCCGGGTTCCCAGGATAAGGTGACGCCGAGGCAGGCGGTCGTGATGCCGGCGGCCAGCAATTGCGCGGCGCTGTCCCGCATGCCGAGCGCGGCTGGAAAGCCGATGCCCGGCCGCGGCTGCATCTGGCGTTCATGCGCATCGCCATGGATGTCCACGAGCCCCGGCATCACCAGCAGCCCCGTGGCATCGAAGCGCCGCACGCTGCCGGCCGCTTCGGCCGCGATGAAGCCCCCCGACAGCGCCACCTCGCCCGCGGCGAGCACGCCGTCGCGCAGGACCGTCCCGCCCACGATCATCCAGTCCATTCAGCTTTCCACCACCATCTGCATCCGCCCGGCGGCGTAGCGGGCGATTGTGACATCCACCACCTCGCCCGCCGGATCGACGTTGATGGCCTCGCTCACCAGCACGGGGCGGTTGCGGGATTGCTGGAGCAGGTCGGATTCCTCGGCGGTCGGCAGGCGGGCGGTGATGCGCGTGACCTTGCGGCGGTAATCCGGCACGCCGCAGGCCACCAGCGCCGCGGTGATGGAGGGATCCTCCTTCAGCAGATCGGGGATGCGGCCGAAGCGGGCGGCGGGGAAATGGTGCGTACCGATCAGGAGCGGCCGCCCATCGACCAGCGACAGCCGTTCCACCACCACCACCGGCCGCCCGCGCCGGATGCCGAGCAGATCGGCGATCGTCGCTTCCGCCGGCACTTCCTCGATCCGCAGCACGCGGCCGCCGGGTTCGCGATTCTGGCGGCGGATGATCTCGGAAAAGCGGGTGCGCGGGCCGAGGCGGTAATCCACCACATCCTCCGCCACGAAGCTGCCGCGGCCCTGTTCGATGCGGACCAGGCCACGGCCTTCCAGTTCCTCCATCGCGCGGCGCACGGTGTGGCGGTTCACGGCGAAGCGTTCCGCCAGATCCGCTTCCGTGGGCAGCCTGGCACCCGGGCCGTATTGCCCGCCGCTGATCTCGCGCTCCATCTGCTGGGTGATCTGGCGCCAGAGGGCGACGCCCTCTCCGCGCGCCAGCAGGGACATGGGCGGAATCCCGCGATCGCCAGCATCTGTCATTGAACGTTCAACCTCCCGGTGGCCTGGTCATGCCAGTTTCACTTGACCCTAACGACCCGGATAACTAGTCGTCTAGATGACTTTGGCAAGAAACATGAGCGAATTTGCACATACCGATACCGCTGCCGGCGCCCGCCGGCGCTGGATGTCCGTCCTGGCCCGCGCCGGGGCGGAGGATATCGTTCGCCACCTCGCCGATGCACCCCCACTGCCCGCGCATCGCCGCCTGCGGGGGCCGGAGACGGGCCTGGTGATGGTGCGCGGCCGCGCCGGTGGCGATGGCGCGCCCTTCAACCTCGGCGAGATGACGGTCACGCGCTGCAGCGTGCGGCTGGAGGATGGCACGATCGGCCACGCCCATGCGGCGGGGCGCGACCAGGCGCAGGCGGAGATCGCCGCCGTGCTGGATGCGCTGATGCAGACCGAGGCCTGGCACGCGCGGCTGGAGGCGCTGGTGATCGCGCCGCTGGAAGCCGCCCAGGCCGGACGCCGCGCGGAAACGGCGCGCCGCGCCGCCGCCACCAAGGTGGAGTTCTTCACCATGACCCAGATGCGATGAGCGGCGGTACCGCCCTGGCGGGCTTCGCCGACCCCGTCCTCGATTCACAGGCCGCCTTCCGCGCGGTGCTGGAAGCGATGAGCCGCCCCGGCCGTATCCAGCGCCTGCCGGTGCCGCCCGAACTGCCGCCGGGCATCGGCCCCGCAGCGGCGGCCGTGCTGCTGGCACTGGCCGATGCCGATACGCCGATCCGCCTGGCGGCGGGGGCGGATGCGCAGGCCTGGATCCGCTTCCACACCGGCGCCCGCGCCGCCGCGGCCCCGGACGCCGCCTTCGTGCTGGACCCCGTTGCCGGGCTGCTGGACCTGGACCCGGGCACGGAGGAGGAGCCGGAGCGCGGCGCGACCCTGATCCTGGAAGTCGAGAGCCTGGCGGAGGGATCGGGCTGGCGGCTTTCCGGCCCCGGCATCCAGACGACGCACCGGCTTGCCGTGGCCGGCGCGCCCGACGGCTTCCTGGCGGAATGGGCGGCGAACCGCGCCCGCTTCCCGCGCGGCGTGGATGTCATCCTCTGCGCCGGGGACCGGGTGGCGGCGCTGCCGCGTGGCGTGATGATCGAGGGGGGCTGAGCGATGTATGTCGCGACGAAGGGTGGCGAACGCGCCATCGGTGCCGCCCATGCCTGGCTGGCGGAAGTGCGCCGCGGCGACCCCGCGCAGCCCGAGATCACCACGGCCCAGGTGGACCAGCAGTTGGGCCTGGCGGTGGACCGGGTGATGGCGGAAGGCTCCTGCCACGACCGCGGCCTGGCCGCGCTGGCGGTGAAGCAGTCCCGCGGCGATCTCATCGAGGCCGCCTTCCTGCTGCGTGCCTATCGCACCACCCTGCCCCGCTTCGGCGCCAGCCTGCCGCTGGACACCAACGCGATGGCGCTGAGCCGCCGCATCAGCGCCACCTACAAGGATCTGCCGGGCGGCCAGGTGCTGGGGCCGACCTTCGACTACACGCACCGGCTGCTTGATTTTCGTCTGGCCGCGGAAGGCGTGACGCCTTCGCCCGTCCCGCAGGGCCAGGCTGATCCGGACCCGACGCCGCGCGTCACCGAACTGCTCGCGCAGGATGGGCTGATGCAGCGGGAAGCGGCGGAGGATGCCGAGCCCGGGGATCTGACGCGCCAGCCCCTGTCCTTCCCCGCCGACCGGCCCTTGCGGTTGCAGGCACTGGCGCGGGGCGATGAGGGATTTCTCCTGTCGCTGGGCTACTCCACCCAGCGCGGCTATGGCGGCAACCACCCCTTCGTGGGCGAGATCCGCATGGGCGAGATCGCGGTGGAATTCGTGCCGGAGGAGCTGGGCTTCGCCATCGACCTTGGCGACATCACCGTCACCGAATGCCAGATGGTGAACCAGTTCAAAGGCAGCCGGACGGAGCCGCCGCAATTCACCCGCGGCTACGGCCTGGTCTTCGGCCATGGCGAACGCAAGGCGATGTCCATGGCGCTGGTCGATCGCGCGCTGCGCTCACCCGAACTGGGCGAAGGCGGCGACGCGCCGGCGCAGCAGCAGGAATTCGTGCTGTCCCACTGCGACAATGTGGAGGCGACCGGCTTCGTGGAGCACCTGAAGCTGCCGCACTACGTCGATTTCCAGTCGGAATTGGAAAACGTGCGCACGATGCGCGCGGCGGTGATGAAGGAGCGGGGCGAATGAGCCACGACCCCGGCTACAACTTCGCCTATCTGGATGAGAGCACGAAGCGGATGATCCGCCGCGCCATCCTGAAGGCGGTCGCCATCCCCGGCCACCAGGTGCCCTTCGGGTCGCGGGAGATGCCGCTGCCCTATGGCTGGGGCACGGGCGGCATCCAGGTGACGGCCGCGGTGCTCGGCCCGCGGGACGTGCTGAAGGTGATCGACCAGGGCAGCGACGACACTACCAACGCCGTCTCCATCCGCGCCTTCTTCCGCCGCACGGCGGGGATCGCGACGACGGAACGCACGGCGGAGGCGACGATCATCCAGACCCGCCACCGCATCCCCGAACGCAAGCTGACCGAGGGCCAGATCCTGGTCTACCAGGTGCCGATCCCGGAGCCGCTCGCCAGGCTGGAACCCCGCATCGCGGAGACGCGCCGCCTGCACGCCATGGCGGATTACGGGCTGATGCATGTGAAGCTGTATGAGGACATCGCGAAGCACGGCCATATCGCGACCAGCTACAGCTACCCCGTGATGGTGAATGCCCGCTACCTGATGTCGCCGAGCCCCATCCCGGCCTTCGACAACCCGAAGATGGACATGATGCCGGCGCTGCAATTGTTCGGCGCGGGGCGGGAGAAGCGGATCTACGCCGTGCCGCCCTACACGCCCGTGCGCAGCCTGGATTTCGACGACCACCCCTTCCGCCCGATCCGCGCGCCGCATCGCTGCGAGCTCTGCGGGTCCGGCGACACCTACCTCGATGAGGTGCTGGTGGATGACAAGGGCGGGCGCATCTTCGTCTGTTCCGACACCGACCATTGCCAGGAACGCCAGGCGATGAAGGAGGCCGCGGAATGAGCGCGCCCCTGATGCAGGCCAGCGGCCTGAACCTGCGCTTCGGCCGCGTCGCCGCGCTGGATGATGTCGCGATCGACATCCATCCCGGCGAGGTCGTCGCCATCGTCGGCGAATCCGGCAGCGGCAAGACGACGCTGCTGCGCGTGCTGTCGGGCCTGATGCGCCCCGATGACGGTGCGGTGAGCTATCGCGGGCAGGATGTGCTGGCCATGCCGGAAGCGGCGCGGCGGCGGCTGATGCGCACGGAATGGGGTTTTGTTCATCAGAATCCGCGCGACGGGCTGCGGCTCGGCGTGACCGCTGGCGGCAATATCGGCGAACGCCTGATGGCCGTGGGCGCGCGGCACTACGGCAACATCCGCGCGGAAGCGACCGAATGGCTGAAGCGGGTCGAGATCGATCCCGCGCGGATGGACGACATCCCCGGCAAATTCTCCGGCGGCATGCAGCAGCGCCTCCAGATCGCGCGCGTGCTGGTGACGAAGCCCCGGCTGGTCTTCATGGATGAACCGACCGGCGGGCTCGATGTCTCCGTCCAGGCCCGGCTGCTGGACCTGATCCGCGCGCTGGTCGCGGACCTTGGCCTCGCGGTGCTGATCGTGACGCATGACATCGCCGCCGCGCGGCTGCTCGCGCATCGGGTCCTGGTGATGCGCCAGGGCCAGGTGGTGGAGGAAGGGCTGACGGACCGGGTGCTGGACGATCCGCAGCACGCCTATACGCAACTCCTCGTCTCCTCGGTGCTGGCGGCATGACCCCTTCCGATGACCGCAGGGCGCAGCCTGCGGAGCAGGCGAGTACCGGAGGTCTGAATCGGATGGGCAGTTGGGCGCTCAAGGCGGAAAGCCTGTCGAAACACTTCCAGCTGCACCTCCAGGGCGGCGTGCGCATCCCGGTGCTGCATGACGTGTCGCTGACGGTCGCGCCCGGCGAATGCGTGGCGCTGTCCGGGCCATCGGGCGCGGGCAAGTCCACGCTGATGCGCTGCCTCTACGGCAATTATGGCGCGGGCAGCGGGCGCATCCTGATCCGGCATGATGGCGAGACGGTGGACCTGGCCACCGCCGATCCGCGCCTGGTGCGGGCCATAAGGCGGGACACGCTCGGCTATGTCTCCCAGTTCCTGCGCGTCATCCCGCGCATCGGCGCCGTCGATATCGTGGCGGAACCGCTGATGGCGCGCGGCGTGGCGCGGGATGCCGCGACGGCGCGGGCACGGGAATTGCTGCTGCGGCTGAACCTGCCGGAACGGCTGCACGGGTTGCCGCCGGCCACCTTCTCCGGCGGCGAACAGCAGCGCATCAACCTTGCCCGGGGCTTTGCCGCCGACTACCCCGTGCTGCTGCTGGATGAGCCGACCGCCAGCCTCGATGCCGCCAACCGCCAGGTCGTGATCGGCCTGATCGGGGAAGCCAAGGCCCGGGGCGCCGCCCTCATCGGCATCTTCCATGATACGGAGGTGCGTGACCGCATCGCCGACCGCCTCTTCGACGTTGCCCCGATCCAGGACGCCGCATGATTCCCGAGACCATCCTGACCAACGCCCTTCTCGTCCTGCCGACGGAGGTGCTGGCTGGCACCATCGTCATTCGAGGCGACCGGATAGCCGATGTGCAACCGGGCCGAAGCCATGCCGCATCAGCGCAGGATTTGGGCGGGGACCATGTGATCCCCGGCATCGTCGATGTGCACACGGACAACCTGGAACGCCAGGTGCAGCCCCGCGCCACCGCGCGCTGGCCGTCGCGCTCCGCCATGATCGCGCATGACAGCCAGACGGCGGCGGCGGGTGTCACGACCGTGCTGGATGCGCTCTGCCTCGGCGACCTCGGCTTCGATGCGGGGCGGACGCAGACCTTCAAGGAGGGTGTGCAGGACCTGGATGCGCTGTCGGGCACCGGCCTGCTGCGCAGCGACCATTTCCTACATCTCCGCTGCGAATTGCCGGCGGCCGACATGGTGGAGCTGGTCGATCCCGTGGCGGATCATCCGCTGGTGCGCATGATCAGCCTGATGGACCACTCCCCCGGCGTCGGGCAGTACCGGGACGTGGATCGCTACAAGAAGATGCGCGTGCGCCAGCACAGCCTCTCCCCCGACCAGGTGGACAGGCGCATCGCCGAATTGTTGGAACAGCGCGGGCGGCTGCGCGAACCCCAGCGGCGCTGGCTGATCGACCGCGTCCGTCACCGTGCCCTGCCGCTGGCGAGCCATGACGATGCGACGCCGGAGGAGATCGCGGCCAATGCCGCCGACGGCATCATGATCAGCGAATTCCCCGTGGCGATGGAGGCCGCTGAGGCCGCGAAGCGCATGGGCGTGCAGGTCATCGCCGGTGCCCCCAACATCGTCCGCGGCGGCAGCCATTCCGGCAATGTCGCCGCCGCCGACCTGGTGCGCGCCGGCGCCGTCGATGTGCTGGCCAGCGACTATGTCCCCCCCGCGATGATCGAGGCCGCCTGGCTCGCGGTGGGGCATGGCGACACCACCCTGCCCGATGCCGTCGCGATGATCACCGACCGCGCCGCGCGCATGGCCGGCTTCACCGATCGCGGACGCATCGAAGCCGGGCTGCGCGCGGACCTCGTGCAGGTGCGCCCGCATGAGGGCCACGCCATCGTCCGCAAGGTCTGGCGGGCGGGGGAGCGCGTGGCGTGATGCGCGCCGCGCTCTATTGGGCGCCGCGGCTGGAAGACCCGCTGCATGCGCTGGGGTCGCAATGGCTCGGCCGGGATACGGAGACGGGCGCGACGGTCGCGCAGCCCGCTTTGCCCGGCCTCGACATCGCGGAGATCACCGCCGATGCGCGGGGCTACGGGCTGCACGCCACGCTGAAGCCGCCCTTCCGGCTCGCGACCTCCTGGGCCGCGATGCGGGCGGATGCGATGGCGCTGGCGGCGCGGACGCGCCCCTTCGCCCTGCCGCCGCTGAAGCTCGCGGATCATCACGGCTTCCTGGCGCTGCTGGAATCCGAAAAGTGCCAGCCATTGCAGGATCTCTGCGATGCCTGCGTCACGGCGCTGGATGCTCATCGCGCGCCGCCGACGGAAGCCGAGATCGCCCGCCGCAACCCCGCGCGGATGACGGAACGGCAGCGCGAATTGCTGCACCAGTACGGCTACCACTATGTGCTGGACCAGTGGTGGTTCCACGTCACGCTGACGCGCCGCCTGACCGCCGAGGAACGCGCCGTGGTCTGGCCGGCGCTGGAAGCGCATCTCGGCACCGTGCCGTCCCAGCCGCGGCGGGTGACGGAGTTGTGCCTGTTCACCCAGGCGGGGCCGGGCGCGCCCTTCCTGCTGGCCGAGCGTCTGCCGCTGCTCGGCTGAGGGCGGCGATCACGTCATCGACGCCGGCCTCGATGGGGCCGTCATTCATCACCGTCACGATGTCGAGGCCGGGGGGCAGCTTCACCTCCCGCGCCAGGCGGGCCTGGATGTCAGCGGCATCCTCTCGCCCCCGCGCGAGCAGCCGCGCGGTCAGCACGGGCAGCGGCGCGGTGATGCGCAGCACGCGCAGGCGGTAGCGCCGGTCGGCATCGGGCAGTACGGCGCGGGAGAGGTTCGCCACCACGACGCGGCCGGCCGCCATCTCATCCTCGATGGCGCGCGGGATGGCGTAGGCCAGGCCATGCGCCTCCCACCACAGGGCGAAGCCGCCGGCATCGCGGCGGGTGGCGAACTGGGCCTCCGTCAGCGCCTCATGATCCTCCCCGCCCGCCTCGGCGGGCCGGGTGATCGCGCGGCGGGCGAAGACGAAGCGGGGATCGGGGCCGAGGCGCAGTCGCGCCGCTGCCATCAGCGTATCCTTGCCCGCGCCGGAAGGCCCTACGACAGCAACCAGCATCGCCCGATCATGCACCGCAATATTGACCGCATAGCTTCTGCCTGCGCCTATCGCACCACTCAAGACAGTTGCATGGGTCTGACACCGAATGTTCACGACGCGCCCCGAGATCGCCGGCACCTTCGGTGTCGTCGCCTCCACCCACTGGATCGCCTCGCAGGTCGGCATGTCGGTGCTGGAACGCGGCGGCAATGCCTTCGATGCCGCGGCGGCCGCGGGCTTCACGCTGAATGTGGTGGAGCCCCACCTGAACGGCCCGGGCGGCGACTGCCCCATCATCCTGCACGACGCCAAGGCGGGCGCTCAGCGCGTGGTGTGCGGTCAGGGCGTGGCGCCGGCGAAGCTGACGGTTTCCCACATCAAGGACGATCTCGGCCTGGATCTGGTGCCGGGCACGGGCTTCCTGCCCGCCATGGTGCCCGGCGCCTTCGATGCCTGGGCGCTGATGCTGCGGGACTGGGGCACCTGGTCGCTGCGCGACGTGATGTCCTACGCCATCGGCTATGCGCGCCGCGGCGTGCACTACGTGCCGCGCGTGGTGGCCACGATGAACACGGTGAAGCCGCTGTTCGAATCGGAATGGCCCACCTCGGCGGAGATCTGGCTGCGCAATGGCGGCCCCGTCGCGGGCGGCCTCTATGCCAACCCGACGCTCGCCGATACCTGGGAACGCCTGCTGCGGGAGGCCGAGAGCGCCGGCCATGACCGCGTCGCCCAGATCGAGGCCGCGCGCAACGCCTGGTATGGCGGCTTCATCGCGGAGGCCATCGGCGATTTCTTCGCCAAGAACGAGATGCTCGACACCTCCGGCCAGCGCCACCGCGGCGTGCTGACGGCCGATGACATGGCGCATTGGCGCGCCGGCATCGAGGCGCCGCTGAAGCGCGACTACCGCGGCACCACGCTGCTGAAATGCGGCGTCTGGTCCCAGGGCCCGGCGATGCTGCAGACCATGGCGCTGCTGGAAGGCTTCGACATGGCGGCGATGGACCCGCTGGGCGAACGCTTCGCGCACACCGTCGTCGAAGCCATGAAACTCGCCTTCGCGGATCGCGAGGCCTTCTATGGCGACCCCAACTTCGTCGATGTCCCCATCCATCACCTGCTGTCCGACGCCTACAATGAGGAACGCCGCAAGCTGATCGGGGAGAGCGCGTCGCTCGACCTCCGCCCCGGGACGCTGCCCGGCATGGCGACCCCCTGGGTGGACCACAACGCCGCCGCGCGGGCCGAGATGCTGACCCGCGCGCCTGGCGCCGGGGAGCCGACGGTATCGCGCCTCGGTGCCTCCGGCGGGGACACCTGCCACATCGATGTCATCGACGCGCAGGGCAACATGATCTCCGCCACGCCATCCGGCGGCTGGTTCCAGTCGTCGCCGGCGGTGCCGGGGCTGGGCTTCTGCCTCGGCACGCGCGGGCAGATGTTCTGGCTGGATGAGAACCTGCCGAATGGCCTCAAGCCCGGCAAGCGGCCGCGCACCACGCTGTCCCCCGCCATGGCGCTGAAGGATGGCAAGCCCTGGCTCAGCTTCGGCACCCCGGGCGGGGAGCAGCAGGACCAGTGGCAGCCCATCATGTTCAGCCGCATGGTGGACCATGCGATGACCATCCAGCAGGCGATCGACGCGCCGGCCTTCCACACCGAACACTGGCCCAGCAGCTTCTGGCCGCGCGTGGCGAAGCCCGGGAAGGTCGTGGTCGAGGGCCGCTACGCGCCGGATGTCGCCCCCGCGCTGGCCGCCCGCGGCCACCTGGTGGAGACCGGCGGTGAATGGTCCGAAGGGCGCCTGACCGGTGCGCGGCAGGAGGATGACGGCCAGTTGTTCGCCGGCGCCAACCCCCGCGGCATGCAGGGCTACGCCGTCGGCCGGTGACGCGGGCGTGACGCGCCGTTGAATTGACCGGGCGGCACCACGGTTGCAACGGTGCCGCCATGCCGGGACACAACGGAATCGCCTTGGGGGGAATCGCCTTGGGGTTGCTGCTGGCCATGGCCGGCTGCGCACCCCTCCCCGCCCCCCGGCCGGCGCCACCCGCCCCGGTCGCCACCGCCCCCGCGCCACCGCCGAGCCTGGCGACGCGCGTGCGGCGAGAAGCCTGGCTGACGCGCTTCTGGGAACAGCTGACGCCCTCCCAGCGCAGCCGCGTGCTGTCCCGGATGCGACGGGGCGAGGCACCGCTGGCGCGGACGGAGGCCGAGGCCGCGCCCATCTGGGACGGGCTTGGCCTGCCGGAACGCAACGCGCTGGTCTTCGGGCCGGGCCTGCCGCGCGCCGCCACCACCACGGATTGAAAGACTGGCATCCGGGCCACCACCCCTGCCATTCTCGCAGGGAGGAACCCCGCCATGCTGAAATTCGTCATCCTGCTGCCGCTGCTGCTGATGCCGCCCCCTGCCGCCGCCCAGGCTTCGATGCCGGACCTGTCCTGGGTGGAGCGGGACTGGTCCGCGCTGGATACCCAGCAGCGCGGCCGCGCCGTGCGCCGCTTCGGCCGCGACCAGGAACGCGATGCCCGCCCGGACCGGCCGGAGATGCAGGCGCGCTGGGATGCGATGACGCCCGGCCAGCGCCGCGAACTCATGCTCGGCCCGCGCCGCGCGACGCGGGAGGCGGGGGGCACACCGCCGCGCGCGGAACGACTGCCGAGGCCACCGCCGGCCGCGCCGCGCCCGGGGCTGGTCGCGCCGCCGCCCGCCGCGCCTTCCGTCCCTCAAGGCGCTTTGCGGCAGGACCTGTCCAGGGCTTAATCGCGGGGTTCACAACGAATCCGGGAACCCCGCCCATGATCCGCCGCCGCGCCTTGCCTGCCCTCGGTGCCTCGCTTCTGGCCGCGCCCGCCTTCGCCCAGGCGCCCTGGCCCGCGCGCCAGATCCGCCTGGTGGTGCCCTATCCCCCTGGCGGCGCCAGCGACATCGCGGGCCGGCTCCAGGCGCAGGTGCTGCAGGAGGGACTGGGCGTGCCCGTGGTGGTGGACAACCGGGCGGGCGCCGGCGGCACCATCGGCACGGCGCATGTCGCGCAATCCGCCCCCGATGGCTACACGGTCATGATGGCGAGCCCGTCCAGCCACCTCGGCGCGCCGCTGCTGTTCAAGACCCCGGGCTATGAGGGCGTGGACGACTTCACCGCCATCGCCACCTTCGCCACCGGCACGGCCATGGTCTGCGTCACCAACAGCCTGCCGGTGCGCAACATCCAGGAACTGATCGCCCATGCCCGCGCCAATCCGGGCAAGCTGAACTACGGCAGCGCCGGCGCGGGTGGCGCCAACCACATGCTGGGCGTGCTGTTCATGCAGCGCACGGGCGTCGAGTTGACGCACGTCCCCTATCGCGGCGCGGCGCCCGCGCTGGCCGATTTGATCGCCGGCAACATCCAGGTGGTGTTCGACAGCTTCTCCGGCATCATCCCTACCGTGCGGGCGGGCCAGGTCCGGGCGCTGGCCGTCACCAACCCCACGCGCTGGCCGCTGGCGCCGGAATTCCCGACCGTGCAGGAACAGGGCGTGCCGGATTACGACCTGCCGAGCTTCTCCGCCGTCATGGGCCCGCGCGGCATCCCGGAGCCGATCGTGGCGCGCATGAACAGCGTGATCAATGAGGGGCTGAAGAACCCGCAACTGGTGGAGCGCCTGACCGCCCTCGGCAACGCGCCCTACCCCACGACGCCGGCCGAGTTCGGCGCGCTGATGCGCGCGCAGCGCACCACCTGGCAGACCCTGGTGCGCGCCACGGGCCTGCAGCCGGAGTGAAACCGGACGGGGAGCGCCACGGCGCTCCCCGCATTTGCCCTACTTGGTCGCCTGCGCCCGAAGCTGCGCGATGGTGGCGCGGTTCGTCACCTGGTCCGGGTTCATCCGGACCTCGATGATGGCGGGCTTGCCGCTGGCCTTCGCGCGCTGGAAGGCAGGCACCATCTCCTCCGTGGTTTCGACCACTTCGCCGTGGCCACCGAAGCTTTCAATGAACAGGCGGAAATCCGGGTTGGTCAGCGCGGTGCCGGAAACGCGGCCGGGATAGGTCCTCTCCTGGTACATGCGGATGGTGCCGTACATGCCGTTGTTGAAGACCATCACGATGGGCGTGGCGCCGTGGTGGAAGGCGGTCGCGATCTCCTGCCCCGTCATCAGCGCGCCGCCATCGCCGACGAAGCACAGCACGGTGCGATCGGGATGCGTGATCGCCGCGCCGATGGCGGCGGGGATGCCGTAGCCCATGGCGCCATTGGTCGGGCCAAGGAAATCCTGCTTCTCCGACACATGCATGAAGCGCGTCGGCCAAGTGGCGAAGTTGCCGGCATCGCTGGTGAAGATGGTGTCGGCGGGCAGCACCTTCTCCAGCGCCTGCAGCGCGACGGCAAGGTTCAGCGGGCCCTCGTAGGACGGCGCCTTGGCCTGCGCCTCCCGCGCCGCGCGGACGCTGGCGCGCCAGCCGGCCCAGCGCGGGGAGGCCACGGGCGGCAGCGCGGCGGCCGCGGCGGCGAAGGCGTTGAGATCCGACACGATGCCGAGCGCCGGGCGATAGACGCGGCCGATCTCCGCCTGGTCGGGATAGACATGGATGATGGGCTTGGACCCCGCCATGTCGAAGATCGTGTAGCCCTGGCTCACAGGCTCCCCGATCCTGGTCCCGATGGCGAGGATCAGGTCGGATTCCTTCGCCTTGGCCACCAGCCCGGCATCTGCGCCGACGCCGAGATCGCCCGCGAAATGGGCGGAGGTGCCATCGAACAGGCCCTGGCGGCGGAAGCCGACGGCCACGGGGATGTCGTTGGCGGTCAGGAACCTCGCGATGTCCGCGCGGCCCTGGTCGGTCCAGCGGCTGCCACCGAGGATCGCCAGTGGCTTTTCGGCCTTGGCCAGCATCGCCATCAGGCGGGGCAGCGCATCGGGCGCGGGGTGGGGCGGCAGCACCGGGGCGGGGCCGATATCCACGGCCTCCACCAGGTGCTTCTGCATCTCCTCGCTCAGCGCCACCACCACCGGGCCCGGGCGGCCGCTGGTGGCGACATCGAAGGCATGGGCCATCAGCTCCGGGATGCGCGCGGCTTCGTCGATCTGCGTGACCCACTTCGCGATGGGGCCGAAGAAGCGGCGGTAATCCACTTCCTGGAAGGTCTCGCGATCCGTCTCGTTCATCGGAATCTGGCCGACCAGCAGGACCAGCGGCGTGCTGTCCTGGAAGGCGACATGCACGCCGATGGCGGCGTGGCAGGCGCCGGGGCCGCGGGTGACGACGGCGACGCCGGGGCGGCCGGTCAGCTTGCCATGGGCTTCCGCCATGTGGACGGCACCCGCCTCGAACCGGCAGGTGACAAGTTCGACGCGATTCCGCTGGGCATAGAGGCCATCGAGCAGGTCGAGATAGCTTTCGCCCGGCACCGCGAAGACATGAGTCGCGCCATTGGCGACCAGCGCATCCGCGAGCAACTGCCCGCCGGTCCGAGCCTCGATCCCTGCCACTGCTGGCCTCCCCTTGATCTGACCCAAGGGGTTTAAAACAGAAGCGGCCGCCGGGCTATCCGGCGGCCGCCTCGCAGCTATACGACGCTTGGGTGGCTATTCCGCCGGCGCGGGGTGGCCGCCATGCGGCTTGGCGGGCGTGCGCTCCAGCTCCGCCAGCCTGGCCGCCACCGCGCCGATCGGCTTGGTGAAGGGCGCCAGCAGCAGGTACAGCGCCGGCACGGCATAGAGCGTGATGAAGGTGGAGAAGGTGACACCACCCACGATCACGACGCCGAGCGCCTGGCGGCTTTCCGCCCCCGCCCCCGTCGCCATGGCCAGCGGCACCGCGCCGAAGACGGTCGCGATGGAGGTCATCAGGATGGGCCGCAGCCGCACGACGGAGGCTTCCAGCACCGCGTCATGCACAGAAAGCCCGCGGTCCCGCAGCTGGTTGGCGAATTCCACCACCAGGATGCCGTTCTTCGCCATCAGCCCGATCAGCAGGATCATGCCGATCTGGCTGAAGATGTTCAGCGTGCCGCCGGTGAAATGCAGCGCCAGCAACCCGCCCGTGAGCGCAAGTGGCGTGGAGAGCAGGATGATCAGCGGGTGGATGAAGCTTTCGAACTGCGCCGCCAGCACCAGGAACACCACCAGCAGCGCCAGGGCGAAGGTCACGTAGAGCGCGCCGGAGCTTTCCTTGAACTCCAGGCTCTGGCCGCGATAGCTGATGCGCGTTTCCGGCGGCAGCACGTCCCGCGCCGTCTGCTCCATGAAGGCCAGGGCCTCGCCCAGCGTGTAGCCGGGGGCGAGGGAGGCGCTGATGGTGATGGCGCGCACCCGGTCCTCACGCGCCAGGCTCTGCGGCCGGGCGCGCTCGCTCAGCGTCACCAGGTTGGACAGGGGCACGAGCGCACCCTGGGAGGAACCGCTGCCCGCGATCAGCCCCAGCTGCCCGCCGGAGCTGGTGCGGACGAAGATGTTCTGCAGGTCGTAGGGCGTGGCGCGGTCGCTCTCCCGCGCCTGGATGAGGATCTTGTACTCGTCGCCGCCCTGGACATAGGTCCCGACCTCCCGCGACCCCAGCATCGTCTCGATCGTCCGGCCGACGGCCTGGATGGAAAGACCCATCTCGGCGGCCTTGCGGCGGTCGATCTCGACGCGGATCTCGGGCTTGGTCTCGCGGTAGTTGCTGTCCAGGTTCAGCAGCCGCGGGTTCTGCCGGGCGCGTTCCAGGAAGCGGTCGCGCCATTGCACGAGCGTGGCGTAGTCAGACCCGCCGATCACGAACTGCACCGGCGGCTGGAAGCCGCGCTGGCCGAGGGAGGGCGGGTTGAGCGCGAAGGCGCGCACGCCGGGGATGGCGAGCAGCTGCGGCATCATCTCCGCCGCGATCTGCTGCTGCTTGCGGTCCCGCTGTTCCCACGGCGCCAGGCGCATGAAGATGTTGGCGACGTTGGACTGGGCGGGGCGCTGGAAGCCGCCGACGGTCGCGAACTGGCTGTCCACCTCGCCGCGTTCCACGAAGGGCTGGAGGATGCGTTCGACCCGCATCACCTGTTCCCGCGTATAGGCGAAGGATGCGCCTTCCGGGCCCGTGGTCGGGATGATGATGGTGCCGCGATCCTCGACGGGCGCGAATTCCTTGGGGAGGATGTTGAACAGCACGCCTGCGAGCCCCGACAGCACCGCGACGCCCGCCAGCGTGATGAGCGGCGCGGCCAGCGCCCGCTTGAGCGTGACACGCAGCACCCAGTTCATGCCGAGGAAGAAGGGTTCCGTCCACCGGATCAGGCGGCTGTCACCCTCATGCGCCTTCAGCAGCTTGGAGCACATCATCGGCGTCAGCGTCAGCGCGATGAGGCCGGAGAAGACGACGGAGGCCGCGAGCGCGAAGCCGAATTCGGTGAACAGCCGGCCCGTATTGCCGCCCATGAAGGACAGCGGCACGAAGACCGCCACCAGCACCAGCGTCGTCGCGATGACCGCGAAGGCGATCTCCCGCGACCCGCGGAGGGAGGCGAGCAGCGGGTCCTCCCCCTCCTCGATCCGGCGGTGGACATTCTCCAGCACCACGATGGCGTCATCGACGACCAGGCCGATGGCGAGCACGAGGCCGAGCAGCGTCAGCACGTTGAGCGAGAAGCCGAGGGCCGCGAGCGCGGTGAAGGAGGCGATGAGCGAAACCGGGATGGCGACGGCCGGGATGATGGTGGCGCGCCAGGACCGCAGGAAGAAGAAGATGACGATGACGACGAGTGCCAGTGCCACGACCAGCGCGTGCTCGACCTCATAGATCGACCGGCTGATGAAGGTGCTCTCGTCATAGCCGATCACGACCTCCACGCCATCGGGCATGGAGGCGCGGATGCGCTCCACCTCATCCTTCACGCCCTGCGCGACGGAAAGGGTGTTGGCGGTGGATTGCCGCAGGATGCCGAGGCCGACGCCCGGCTTGCCGTTGATGCGGTATTCGCCGCGGGTGTCCTCCGGCGCCACCTCCACCTGCGCGACATCGCCCAGCGTCACCTGGCCGTTCGCGTTGCGGGACAGGACCACCTGGCGGAACTGCTCCGGCCGGCTCATGCGCGTGTCGGTGCGGACCGTCAGCTCCCGCGCCGTGCTCTCGATCCGCCCGCCCGGCAGCTCGATATTCTCGCGGCGGATGGAATCCTCCACGTCCTGCACGGTCAGGCCGCGGGCAGCGAGGGCCTGGCGGTCGAGCCAGAGCCGCATGGCGGGCTTGCGCTCACCCAGCACCAACACCTGCGCCACGCCTTCCACGATGGCCAGGCGATCGACGAAGCGGCGGCGCGCCACCTCCGTCAATTCCATCGGCGAAAGCGCATCCGACACCAGCGCGACCCAGAGGATCGGCCTCGCATCGCCATCCACCTTCTGCACCACGGGCGTGTCGGCCTGTTCCGGCAGGCGGGCGAGCGAGCGCGCCACGCGGTCGCGCACGTCGTTCGACGCGGCATCGACATTGCGGGACAGGCGGAACTCGATGGTGATCTGGCTGCGTTCGTCGCGCGACTGGCTGGTGATGAACTTGATGCCCTCGATCCCCGCCACCGCGGCTTCGAGGATTTCCGTGATCTGCGTGTCCACCACCGCGGCGGAGGCGCCGCGATAGGTGGTGGTGACGGAGACGACGGGCGGATCGATGGCGGGATATTCCCGCACCGGCAGGCGCATCAGCGCCGCCAGGCCCAGCACCATCAGCATCAGGCTGATCACCATCGCGAAGACGGGTCGCTTGATGGAAACGTCGGAAAGCACCATGGCCGGTTATCCCGTCTTGCAGCCGGTCAGGAGGTCGGGCGGGTCAGGGTCTCGGTCACGCGCACGGGCGCGTCGTTGCGCAGGCGCTGGATGCCGCGGACCACGACGTTGTCGCCATGCTGCACGCCCGACAGGACCTCGACCTCGCCCTGCAGGCGCTGGCCGACGCGGATTTCGACGCGGCGGGCGCGGTTGTCGCGGATCACATAGACGAAGTTGCGGTCGCCCAGCGGGTCCAGCGCTTCCTCCGCCACCAGCAGCGCGTCGTCGCGGCGGCTGAGGACGACTTCGACGGTCATGAACAGGCCGGGCTTCAGGGCTTCATCCGCATTGTCGAATTCGCTGATGACGCGGATGGTGCGGGTGCTGGTGTCGATGCGGGTATCCACCACGGCGACGGTGCCGGTGAAGCGACGGTCGCCGAAGGCGCTGCTGCGGGCCACGACGGTGGCGCCCGCCTGGACGCGCGCCAGGAACACTTCCGGCACTGAGAATTCGACCCGGACGCGGGAGATGTCGTCCAGCGTTGTCACCAGCGTTCCGGGCTGCACCAGCGCGCCGACGCTGACCTGGCGAAGGCCGACACGACCGGAGAAGGGGGCGGCGACGCGCAGTTCCTCCAGCCGGGCCTGCGCCTGGCGGACGCGGCCCTCGGCCTGGCGGGCCACGGCTTCGAGGGTTTCCAGCCGCTGGGCGGCGATGGACTGGCCGGGCTGCAACTGGCGGGCGCGGACCACCTGGCTGCGGGCGTCATCGGACAGCGCCCGGGCCTGGTCCAGCTCCGCCCGCACGGCGCCGGCATCGAGATCGACCAGTTGGTCGCCTTCCCGCACACGCTGGCCTTCCTGGAAGCGGATGGCGGTCACCATGCCGGTGACCTTGGCGGTGATGGAAACCGAGTCGCGGGCGCGGACGGTGCCCACGGCCTCCGCCCGGTCGATCACGGTCCCGACACGGACGGGGGAGACGGCGACGCCGATCGGGCCGCCAGCGCCACCACCGCGCGCGGCCGGCGCGGGCGCAGCCTCAAGCCCGACAAGGGCCAGGGGGCGCGGCAGGCCGTACTGCTCACCATACATATGCCAAGCCGCGCCAAGCCCCCCGATGAGGGCCAGAACGGCTAGCTGGGAGGTTGTGCGCATGCGACCCCAGTCCTGACAGCATTGTTCCGGCCCGCCCCGACAGGGGACGGGCGAGAATGACGACCCTGCTATTCGCCAGTCCGGATAAAAAGTCCCACCCATTGGGCGGAACCTTCAATCCCCTGGCAGTTGACCCGCTTTGCGATGGTTTGCAAGACGTGACGCCCAAATTTAGCCATGCAATGACCGTGCCGGGAACCCCGCCCCGTCAGGCCGCCCTTCCCTGCCAGGCCCCGCCGCGCCAATCTGGCGGCATCACCGGTTAATGGAGCCCCCCGCGATGCGAGCCATCTTCGTCATGATCAAGTGCGAGATGGGCCAGGCCTACCGCGTGGCGCGGGAGATGGCGGACAGCATCCCCGAATTGTCCGAGATGCATTCGATCAGCGGCCAGTACGACCTGCTGGGCAAGTTCTACCTGGAGGCCGATCAGGATATCGGCCTGTTCGTGGTGGAACGGGTGCAGAGCGTGGCGGGGGTGAAGGACACCTACACGCTGCAGACCTTCAACGCCTTCTCCGGCGGAAAAGCCTAGCCGCCCCACCGCCGCCATCATCCGCCCGGGGCCGCCTTGATCAGGCCCTGCGCCCGCCCTGCCGAGGGGGGATTCTTCCTGCACAGGAGGTTCCCCCCATGCGCATCCTTCCCGTCCTCGCCCTTTCCGCCACGGTGCTGCTCGGCGCCTGCCAGAACCCGGACGGCACGGTGAATGTGCCGGCCAGCCTGGCGCTGGGTGCCGGCGTGGCGCTGGCGGGCATCGCCATCGCCTCCGCCAATGACCAGCCGCGGCACCGGCACCACGACCGCCGGTCGTCCCGCGGCTACGAACGGGGATATGACCGGGGGTACGACCGCGGATACGACCGGGGCTATCGCCGCTGGTAGCGAAGCCTGGGCGCGGCGCTGGCCGCCGCGCCCGGTCAGGCCCAGGACCCGCCTCAGGCCCAGGATTTGAAGTTGGGCATGGCGGAAATGGGTGCCGCCGCCTTCAGCTTCGCGATATCCGGCACCGGTCGCGCCAGGCTGGCATCGCCCGCCACCGCTTCCTCGATCGCCGCCGCCACGGCCAGCACCAGCGCATCCCCGCCGCGCGGCCCGACGATCTGCAGGCCGAAGGGCATGCCGGCCTTGTCCACGCCCAGCGGCAGGCTGATGGCGGGATGGCCCACCAGCGTCACCGCATAGGCCATGGCCAGCCAGTGGAAGTAGGTCCGCGTCGCCTGGCCGTCGATCTCGGCGGGGTACAGTTCCGACCAGGGGCGCGGGCTGATGGTGATGGCGGGGGTGATGATGATGTCGTGGTCGGCGAAGAAGCCCTGCCAGATCCGGTAGATGCGGGTCTGCTCCGTGGCGGCGCGGGCGTAGTCCGCCAGGCTGTAGCGCAGCCCTTCCTCGACATTCGCGCGCACATTGGGGCCGACATCCTGCGGCCGCGTGCGGCACTTCTCCGCATGGCTGGCGACGAAGCTGGTGGCGCGCAGGATCTCGAAGCTCTCATCGGTGCCGGCGCAATCGGGCGTCGCGTGCTCCACCCGGCCGAACAGCGGCGCCAGCGCGGCGACGCGGCTGGCGAAGATTTCCCGAATATGGCGCTCGGTGGGTGCGAAGCCGAAATCGGGCGTGGCGGCGACGCGCAGGGTGCCGAGGTCCACCTGCATGGGCGGGAACAGGTTGCGGTCCCCGCCCCTAACCCGGCGATCCGGCAGCGTATAGGCCAGGGGGTCCAGCCCATCATCATCCGCCATGGCGGAGAGCAGCAGCGCCGCATCCCGCGCATTCCGCGCCATCGGGCCCAGCACCGGCAGCGGCGACCAGCCATGCCCGCGCCGTTCCGCCGGCACCAGGCCGGGCGAGGGCCGGAAGCCCACGATGCCGTTGAAGGCGGCGGGGTTGCGGAGCGAACCGCCGGTGTCGCTGCCGGAGCAGATCGGCGCCATGCCGCAGGCCAGCGCCACGGCCGAACCGCCGGAGGAGCCGGCGGCGGAGCGCGTGGGATCGAAGGGATTGCCCGTCGCGCCATAGACCAGGTTGCGGGTGTTCGCGCCGGCGCCGAATTCCGGCGTGTTGGTCTTGCCGATGACGATGGCGCCGGCGGCGCGGAGGTTCGTCACCATCGCCTCGTCCCGCGTCGGGATATGGTCGGCGAAGATCGGGCTGCCCCAGGTGGTGCGGAGGCCCTTCGTCTCCTCCAGGTCCTTGATGCCGATGGGCAGGCCGTGCAGCGGGCCGAGTTTTCCGCCCGCCATCACCGCCGCTTCGGCGGCCTTGGCGCTTTCGCGGGCATTCTCGGTATCCATCGCCACCACGGCGTTCACCGCATGGTTCACGCTGTCGATGCGCGCCAGGCAGCTTTCCAGCAATTCCACCGGGGAGAGCTTGCGGCTGCCGATGAGGCGCCGTGCCTCCACGGCGGAGAGGTCGCAGGGTTCGGTCATGGTCGTGGTCCTTCGCGCGCCGCTGCTCAGTAGCCCATCGCGCAGCCATCCTTGCGGGGGTCGGAACCCCCGACAAGGCAGCCCTTCGCGCGGTCGATGAGGATCGCCTGGCCGCCGCCATGCGGCTTGTCGATCAGCTCGCATTCATGGCCGAGGCGGTTCAGGCGATCGATGACGGCGGCCGGAATGCCCTGCTCCACCTGCACCTTGCCGAGGCGCGGGAACAGGCGCGGCGCGTCCAGCGCCTCCTGCACGTCGAGGCCGTATTCGAAGTGGTTGGCGAGGAAGCTGGTCTGGCCCATCGGCTGGTAGTGCCCGCCCATGACGCCGTAGGGCATCACCGCCTGGCCGTCCTTCATGACCATGCCGGGGATGATGGTGTGCATCGGGCGCTTGTCGGGCGCGATGCAGTTCGGGTGGCCTTCCTCCAGCCGGAAACCGTAGCCGCGGTTCTGCAGCATGACGCCGGCCTCGGGCGCGAAGATGCCGCTGCCGAATCCCTCGAACAGCGAGTTGATGAAGGATACCGCATTGCCGTCGCGATCGACGACGGAGAGGTAGACCGTGTCCTTGTGCTTCGCGAGGTCGGATTCGCCAGCCATCGGCAGTTCCGGCATGGCGCGGTCATCGCGGATGAGCGCGGCCAGGCGGTTCAGGTACTCGTCGCCGATCAGCTTCTCCACCGGCACGTCCACCAGGGACGGGTCGGCCAGGAAGGCGTCGCGGTCGCGATAGGCCAGGCGCGCGGCCTCGATGTGCCGGTGCAGGCGCTCCACGCTGAGGAAGCCTTCCGCCGGGAAGCCCAGCTTCTCGATCATGCCGAGGATCATCAGCGTGATCATGCCCGAGCCATTGGGCGGGCACTGGAAGACTTCCATGTCCCGGTAGGGGCGCTTGATCGGGTCCACGAAGCCGGCCACCGACGCGCCGCGGGCGAAATCCTCCTCGGTATGCGTGCCGCCGGCCTCGCGCAGCGTCTTCACCATGTCGGCGGCGATCGCGCCCTCATAGAAGGCCTTGGCCCCGTGCTTGCCGATGGCGCGCATGGTGGCGCCCAGCTTCGGGTTCAGGAACTTGTCGCCCAGCGCATAGGCGGCGCCGTCCTTCAGGAAATGCTTCGCGGCGGCCGCCTGCTTGGACAGCTTGCCGACGGAGCCTTCCCAGTCGCTCGCCACGCGGCCGGACAGGAAGAAGCCGTTCTCGGCATAGCCGATGGCGGGGGCCAGGATCTGGTCCATGGACAGCTTGCCATGCGCCTCGTTCAGCGCCGCCCAGGCGGAGATGGCGCCCGGCACCGTCACGGAATGGGCGGAGGTCGGCATCATGGCCGTGAGGCCCGAGGCGCGCAGTGCCTCCGGCGTCGCGCCCCGCGGCGCGCGGCCGGAGCCGTTCATGGCGATGACCTGGCCGGTGCCGGCCGGGGCGTAGAGGCAGAAGCAGTCGCCGCCGATGCCGGTGGATTGCGGCTCCACGACGCCGAGCACGGCGCAGGCCGCGATGGCGGCGTCCATGGCATTGCCGCCGGCGCGCAGGATATCCAGCGCCGCGAGCGTCGCCTGCGGCATGGAGGTGGCGGCCATGCCGTTGGCGGCATAGACGGCGCTGCGGCCGGGGGCGTGGAAATCGCGCTTCATGATGCAGAACCCTTGGACGTCATGGAAGAAAGGAACAGGCGGCGCCGCTCACTGCGCCCAGAAGCTACTGGGCGCAGAAGCCGCCATCGATCAGCAGGCAGGTGCCGGAGAGCATGGCGCTGGCCGGGGAGGCCAGGAAGACGATGGCGCCCATGATGTCCTCGACCGTCATGATGCGCCCCAGCGGCGTGCGGCGGATCTGCGCCTGGCGCACCTTCTCATCCGCCAGGAAGGCAGATGTCAGCGGCGTATCGACGAAGCCCGGGGCGATGGTGTTCACCCGGATCCCCTTCGGGCCGAGTTCCACGGCCATGGCCTTGGTCAGCCCCTCGATCCCGTGCTTGGTCGCGGTGTAGACGCTGCGGTTGAGCCCCGCGACATGGCCGTTGACGCTGCTCAGGTTGATGATGGCGCCGCCCCGCCCGGCCTCCGCCATCCCCTGCGCCACCGCCTGCGCCACGGTGAACATCGCGCGCAGGTTGAGGTCCAGCAGCGCATCGAGCGCGCCATCCTCCACGCTGAGGAAAGGCTGGCGGATATTGGTGCCGGCGTTGTTCAGCAGGATGTCGAAGGGGCCCGATGCCTCCACCAGCGCGCGCACCGCGGCGCGGTCCGTCACATCCAACTGCGCGGCGCGCGCTGCCAGGCCGGCCTCGCCGAGTTCGGTGGTCAGTGCCTCCAGCTCATCCAGGCTGCGGGCTGCGGCCACCACCTCCGCCCCCGCGGCGGCCAGCGCGACGGCGCCCGCGCGCCCGATCCCCTTGCTGGCACCCGTTACCAGGGCGCGAAGCCCGTCGAGGCGAAAGGACGGCGTGGTGGGAAGCATGCGGGTGCGGCTCGCGTCATGTGTCGCAGGCGCCCGGTCGGGCTTTCCGGTCAATGCGCCGGGCGGGCGGATGGCGCAAGAGGACCCCTTCCCCTGTTGTCCGCCCCGCGGTAGGACGCGACATGGAACCGATCACCTTTGCCGATTTCGAAAAGGTCGAGATCCGGGCCGGCACGATCGTCGATGCGCAGCCCCACCCGACCGCGCGCAAGCCTTCCATCCAGCTCTGGATCGATTTCGGGCCGCAGATCGGCACTAAGCGATCCGCGGCCCAGATCACCGTCCACTACTCCGCGGATCGCCTGATCGGCCGCCAGGTGATGGCGGTGGTGAACTTCCCGCCCCGCCGCATCGGCGACTTCGAAAGCGAGGTCCTGGTGCTCGGCGTGCCGGATGAGAATGGCGCCGTGGTGCTGCTGAAGCCTGACCTGAAGGTGCCCGATGGCGGAAAGATGTTCTGACCGTGCCTGACGCAGAGGAAAATTCGATGGTGCCCCGCTACTACACCGTGACCTGGGACCAGCTGCACAGGGACGGCAAGGCGCTGGCCTGGCGGCTGGTGGAACGCGGCCCCTGGACCGGCATGGTCGCCATCACCCGCGGCGGGCTGATCCCGGCCGCGATCGTGGCGCGGGAACTGGATTGCCGGCTGATCGAGACGGTCAGCGTCGTGACCTATGACGAGGAACAGCGCGGGCATCCCCAAGTGGTGAAGCCGCCGCAGGCGGCGCTCGAAAGCCAGGGCGAGGGCTGGCTGCTGATCGACGACCTGGTCGATACCGGCACCACCGCGAAGGTCGTGCGCGCCATGCTGCCCAAGGCCCATTTCGCGACCGTCTATGCGAAGCCGGCCGGCAAGCCCACGGTCGATACCTTCATCACCGAGGTCAGCCAGGACACCTGGATCCTGTTCCCCTGGGACACGGAGCCCCAGTTCATCGCGCCCATCGCCAAGGCGCGGGCCAACGGCGGCGGCCAGTAGCCGCCAGCCCCCGGCCAGGGGCCCTCAGGGTTATTGCCCTCAGGGCCTCTGGCTGACCAGCGTCTCGTCCTTGACGGCCAGGACCTTGTCCACGCGGCGGCCGTCCATATCGATGATCTCGAACCGCCAGCCCGCCCAGGCGATCCGGTCGCCTTCCTTCGGCACGCGCTGCAGCAGCGCCAGCATCAGGCCGGCGACCGTGTGGTAGGTGCCCTCCTTCGGCAGGTCCGGCAGGTCGAGCCGCGCCTTCAACTCATCCGACGGCATCATGCCTTCCAGCAGCAGGCTGCCGTCATGGCGCACCACCGGCACGGATTCGTCGGACGCCACGGGGCCCAGTTCGCCCACGATCGCCTCCAGCAGGTCGGAGGCCGTGACCACCCCCTCGAAGCTGCCATATTCATCCATCACCAGCGCCATGCCGATCGGATCGTCCCGCAGCCTTTCCAACGCATCGAGGGCCGACAGCGTATCCGGCAGCACCCGCGCCTGGCGGAGCGCCCGCGCGACGGATAGCGGCGATCCTTCCAGCAGCTGGTCCAGCAGGTCCTTGGCCGCGACCACGCCCACCACATTGTCAACCCGCCGGTCGGCGACGACGAAGCGCGTGACGCCCGAAGCCCGCAGCCGCATGGCGACATCCTCCGCCGAAGCGGTGCGGTCGATCCACTCGATCTCCGTCCGCGGCGTCATCAGCGCGCGGATCGGCTTGTCCGCCAGGCGCAGCACACGCTCGATCATGTGCCGCTCCTCCGTCTCGATGGCGCCGGAGGTCGCGCCCTCCGCCACCACGGCCTTCACCTCCTCCTCCGTCACCGAATTGTCGGAGGGGTCGTGCCGGCCGAACAGGCGAAGGACGAGCGCGGAGGAACTGGAGAGCAGCCAGATCACCGGCGCCGTGAAGCGCGCCAGCGTCGCCAGGGGGCGGGAGACGACGATGGCGATCGCCTCCGGGTTGCGCAGCGCCAGCTGCTTCGGCACCAGCTCGCCCATGATGAGGCTCAGATAGGTGATGAGCATCACGACGAGGGTGAAGCCGATCTCCGCGCCGAAGGGGCCGATGATGGGCATCGGCTCCAGCCAGGCGGCGATGGTCGCGGATAGCCGGGCACCACCGAAGGCGCCGGCCAGGATGCCGACCAGGGTGATGCCCACCTGCACGGTGGGCAGGAATCGCTGCGGGTCCTCCGCCAGCGCGATGGCCGCGGCGGCCCCCGCGCTGCCCTTGCGCTGCATCGCGGCCAGCCTGGTGCGGCGGGCGGAGACGATGGCCAGCTCGCTCATCGCGAAGGCGCCGTTCAGCAGGACGAGGACGAGGATCAGCAGCAATTCGAGGCCCGAGGCCATCGCGGTGGTCATCCCTGATTGTGATAAGCCCACCATGTAGCGGCGCAGCCCCCCCGTTGAAACGGCATTCGGTGCACGTTCGGTCCACCCCGGGTCTTCCCGGCGGGCGGGATCGGCGCACATTGCGGCCATGAACCGCCCCTTGCCCTCCTCCGCCCTCCTGCTCGGCGCCGCCGGGCTGATCCCCTTCCTCGGCCTTGCCTCGGCCAGCATCCTGCAATTCGGCTGGGCGCCACCGGCCCTGGCCGCCTATGGCGCGGCCATCCTGGCCTTCCTGGGCGCCGTGCATTGGGGCCTGGCGCTGCGGGCCCCGGAATCGGAATCGGGCGCGGAACTGCCGCGCCTGGCGCTGGGCGTGCTGCCCTCCCTCATCGCCTGGGTCGCGCTGCTGCTGCCGCTGCGGCCGGGGCTCGCCTTGCTGGCGGTCGCCATCCTGGCGACGGCGGCGGCGGAAGCCCGCGCCGCCGCACGCGGCCTGGTGCCGCCTTCCTACATGCGCCTGCGGTGGGCGCTTTCCGCCGGCGCGGCGGCCAGCCTGGGCCTGGGGGCGCTGGTGGCCTGACCCGCCGCCCACCGGTGGGTGGGTGCAATCGTTGGTGGGTAAAGGGAAAAGGTGAAATGTTCCTTTAAAATTGGCTTGTCTCTTTTCCAAGACGGGTTAAGGTTCCGGCAACACTTCCAGCCCGGAGGCATCCGATGCGCGACGAGACGGCCAGCCTGATCCAGTCCACCCAGGCCGAATCCACCCCGGCGCAGGATGCCCGGATCCTGGCCTTCCCCGATGCCGGGGAACGCCGCCTCCGCCTCGCGCTCCGGCGGCTGGACGAGGCGCTGGAGGAACAGCGCGTCGCCGTCGCGGAATTCCGTGCCCAGATGGCCAGCCTCAACACCGCCGTGAACGGCCTGGGGGAAAGCGCGCAGACCTTGCAGGCCAACCTCGCCACCGCCGCCGAGGACACCGCCCGCGCCCAGGCGGAGGCGCTCCGCCTCCAGGCCACGGCGGAGGCGATGTCCCGCCTCGCCTGAGGTCCCGCCGCGGTGTAGTGACGCCGCGACGGCGGAGGGGTGCCTGGTGCGCGAACGCATTGCCCTGGTGCTCGACCGGCTGAGCCCGGCCGAGCGCAAGGTGGCGGAGATGGTCGCGGCAGACCCCGCCGGCACCATGGCGGCGACCGTCGCCAGCCTGGCGCGTGCCGCCGGCGTCTCCGAACCCACCGTCGTCCGCTTCTGCCGCAGCCTGGGGTATGAGGGTTTCGCCGATCTCCGCCTGGCGCTGAACCGCGCCGACGCGGTGGCGGAAGGCGCGGCGCCGCCCCGGCCGCCCCGGATGATCGAGCCCGGGATGCCCATCCCGGAGGCCGCCTTCGCGGTGTTCGACAGCGCCATCGCGGCCCTGGTGGCGGCGCGCCAGCACATGGACGGCGCGGCCATCGAAAGGGCGGCGCTCGCCCTGGTGCGAGCCGGGCGGGTGGAGGTCTGGGGCCTGGGCGGTTCGGCCGGCCTGGCCATGGACCTCGCCCACCGCCTGATGGCGACCTGCCGCGGCGTGGTCGCGCGGCATGATGCGGATGCGCAGGCACTCGCGGCCGCGACGCTGGATGGCGAATCCGTCGTGCTCTGCCTCTCCCTCACGGGCCGGTCGCGGGCGGTGTTGGAGGCGGCGCGCCAGGCGGCGCAATCCGGCGCCACCATCATCGCCCTGACGCGCCCCGCCTCCCCCCTCGCCGCCGCCGCCACGCATCTCGTGCCCTGCGTGGCGGAGGATCGGGTGGCGCTGCGGGCGCCCGGGACGGACCGCCTGGTGCAATTCGCGTTCGGCGACGCAATCTGCGTCGCGGTGGCGCTGCTGGCGCCCCCGGCGGCGGAGGCGCGGCAGGCCCGGATGACGGAAGCCCTCGAATCGCGCAGGATCGCCCCATGAGCCAATCCCTGATCCCCCGCCTCCGCCAGGCCCGAGTCATCCCCGTGGTGCGCACCAGCAGTGCCGCCCTTGCCGCCCGCGCGGTCGAATGGCTGCGCGCTTCGGGGCTGACGGTGTTCGAGATCACGATGACGGTGCCGGATGCGCCGGCGCTGATCCGCGACCTCGCCAGCGATCCCGCGCTGCTGGTGGGTGCCGGCACGGTGCCGGACCGCGCCGCGGCGGAAGCCTGCCTCGCCGCCGGGGCGCGCTTCCTGGTCTGCCCCTGGGTCGATCCCGTCGTGGCGCAAGCCGCGCATAATCATGTGGTGGCGGAAGCCGCGCATGGCGCCGGCGCGATCGCCATGCTGGGTGCGATGACGCCGACCGAGGTGCGCGCGGCCATCGCGGGCGGCGCGGATGTGGTGAAGATCTTCCCCGCCAGCTCGGCCGGCGGCCCCGCCCATGTGAAGGCGCTGCGCGCGGTGTTCCCCGACACGGTCTTCTGTCCGACCGGCGGCGTCGATTCGCGCAACGCGCCGGACTACCTGGCCGCCGGCGCCGCCTTCGTGGGCATCGGTGGGCGCCTGGTGGATGAAGGGCTGCTCGCCCGCGGCGACCGCGCGGGGATCGAAGCCGCGGCGCGCGACGTGCTGGGCCTCATTCAGGTCTGAATGCGGTCACACCCGCTTGATCCCGCGGGCGAAGTCGCCCAAAGCGGACACCGTGCGTAAGGCCTGATCGGGGGACGAAGCCGCGATGCCGGACATCCTGTGCCTGGGTGAACCCATGCTGGAATTCAACCAGCTTCCCCCGGGGTCCGATGGAAGGCGCCTCTACCTCGAGGGTCATGGCGGGGACATTTCCAACGCCGCCGTCGCCGCCGCGCGCAGCGGCGCCGATGTCGGCATGATCACCCATCTGGGGGAGGACGCGGCCGGCGACAGCTTCCGCGCTCTCTGGGCGATGGAGGGCGTGGATGCCGCCACGGTCAGGACGGACCCGGATGCGCCGACCGCCGTGTATTTCGTCACGCATGACGATGCCGGCCACCACTTCACCTTCTACCGCAAGGGCAGCGCCGCCAGCCGGATGAAGGCCAGCGACGTGCCGGATGATGCGATCCGCGCGGCGCGGGTGCTGCATCTGTCGGGCATCAGCCTGGGCATTTCCGACACCGCCTGCGATGCCGCCTTCCGCGCGATCGAGGTCGCGCGCAGCGTGGGCGTGACGGTCAGCTTCGATACCAATCTGCGCCAGCGCCTGTGGCCGCTGCGGCGTGCCTCCGCCTGCATCCACACCGCGGTGGGCCTGGCGGATATCTGCTTCCCCAGCCTGGACGATGCGCGGCTGCTGACGGGGTTGCAGGAACCCGAGGCCATCGCCGATTTCTACCTGGCGCTCTGCCCCCTGGTGCTGCTGAAGCTGGGGCCGGAGGGCGTGATGGTCGCGACGCGGGAAGCCCGCGCGACGGTGGCCGGCTTCGCGGTGGATACCGTGGATGCGACCGGCGCCGGCGATACCTTCGCGGGCGCCTTCCTGGCCCGCGCGGTGGTGGGCGACGATGTCTGGCAGGCCGCGCGCTACGCCAATGCGGCCGCGGCCCTGTCCACCACCGGCTACGGCGCCGTGGCGCCGATCCCGAGCGCGGCGGAGGTCAATGCCTTCCTCGCCGCGCGGGGCGCCTGACCCTAAAGCTGGTCAGGCTGCCAGCGGCATGATGTGGGTCGCCCCCTTCTCCCGCACCGCGCGGAGGAAGCCGCAGGCCTCGTAGAAGGCGAAGGCGGAAGCGGGGGACCGCACGCGAAGCCGCGGATAGCCCACGGCCGAGGCCTGGCCGACGATGGCGCCCAGCAGCGCGCGCCCAGCGCCGGCGCGGCGGGCGGAGCGGCGGATGTAGATGCGCCGCACGCGCCCGACCACGTCCTCCCCCGCGAAGGGATCGCGCGTCAGCCCGCCGATGCCGACCAGGCCGTTCGGGCCATGGGCGGCGAACAGCGCCTCTCCCCACCCGTCGAAGCGGATGGTGCCGGCTTCCCAATCCTCCCGCAGCACCTCCAGCATCCGCTCCCCGCTGCCATGGGCATCCGCGGCCAGGTCGGCGAAACCCTCCGGCAGCTGGACGATGCGTTCGATGCGCAGCGTCGGCGTGCCAGGGGGGGCAACCTGCGTGGTGGCCGGGCGGGCGGGGCGGAACACGGGCGGGGTCCTTTGCGGGCTGTGAGAGGCCAGGAGGATCAAGCGCGCAGTTGGTGGCGGTAAAGCGGCGGTGCCAGGGTGGGAAGCGATCATGCGGTCCGTCGGTTGTCGCCGGGGCGCAGTCGCAGCCCGGGCCGGAGGTTGGTGAAGGGCAGGGTCGCGGGGTCCGCCACCACGGGGCCGGGCGCCGCGACCACCAGCACGGCTTCCGCAATCGGCTGGAAATCCGCGCGGAAATGCACGCTCGACTTCAGGGCGAGGATGCGCTGGGCCGAGGGTTCGATCCCTACATGACGGAACAGCGCCTGGTCATAGGCCTGCATCTTCCGGCTGGTCACGATCACGCGAATGCCTGGCGCGGGGCTGATGAGCGCGGTGGGGCCGAGATCCGCCCAATTGCCGCCAGCCATCGGCCCCGTGCACATGAAGCCGCCATCGGTCAGCCGCAGCACCCGCGCCTGCACCGCCAGCGGCGCGCCATCGGATTTGCCGCCAAGGCTGAGCGGCAGCGACGCACCCTCCCCCGCCGCATGGCAGGCCGCCGCGCTTTCGGCATCGTTGATAAGGGCCAGCACCGCGCCTTCCGCCCGCTGGGCGATGAGTTCGGCGAGCAGCCCCGTGGTATCCCCATGCCCGCCGCCGCCGGGATTGTCCTGGGTGTCGGCCAGCACGACCGGGCGGCGCGCCTTGTCCGACAGGCGGATGGCCCTGGCGACGCCTTCCTTCGCGGCGTGGATATCCGGCGCGAAGGCGGGCTCCCGCGCCTTGAGGTCTGCCAGTAGCCCATCGGCCGCCGCATCGGCGCGCGCCTGATCCACCGCGAAGGCGGCGATGCCGACGCCGCAATCCGGGAAATCCGCATAGGGGAAGCCGAAGCAGAGGCCGAGTTCCGCGACGCCCATGCGGGACGCCAGCGCCGCGCGGGCCGCCATGGCATCCGCCATGGGCGGCACCAGCGTGCATTGCCCGGTGATCGGGATCAGGTAGTCCAGCTGGCGAAACGCCTTGGCGAAGGGCCGCCCCAGCTTGATGCGGTCCAGCAGCAGCGCCATGGCGCGCGCGCCGGCTTCCTTCATGTCCACATGCGGATAGGTGCGGAAGGGCGCCAGCGCGTCGGCATGCTGCACCATCGCCGCCGTCAGGTTGCAATGGGGGTCAAGGCTGGCGGTGATCGGCACATCCGGGCCGAGGATCGCCCGCGCCCGGCGCAGCAACTCGCCCTCCGCATCCGGGAAATGCTCCGCCACCATGGCGCCGTGCAGGTCGAGGTAGAGGCCATCGAGCGGGCCTTCATCCAGCGCCGCCTGGAGATCGTGGAAGATCAGCGCGGCCAGGCGTTCGAAGGCCTCCGCCGTGACAGGCCCCGCGGGATTCGCAAAACCCCAGGACAGTGGCGCGAGCGTCACACCGGCGGCCTCCGCCGCCTTGATGGCGCCGGCGGCGGGCACGGCGGATGGGCGGAGCGTGTCGAGCAGCGTCGCGGGCCGCTGCACGGCGGGCCAGCCGCCGGGCGAGAGGAAATCCGCCCAGGTCGTGGGCACGGGCGCGAAGGAATGGCTTTCGTGGAGGAAGCCGCCGATGGCGATGCGCGTCATGCCCCTATTCCTTCGCGACACCGGCGGTGGCGAGCACCGCATCGGCGAGGACAAGCAGCCCGGCTTCGGCCCATTCTGGGGTGATGCTCTCCGCCTCGTTGTGGCTGACGCCACCGTGGCAGGGCACGAAGATCATCACACTCGGCACGCGGCGCGCGCAATAGACTGCGTCATGGCCGATGGCGGTCGGCATCTCCTGGTGCGGAATCCCCCGGGCAACCGCGGAATCGCGCAGCTTGCCCACCAGGCCCGCATCGAAGGGCGTGGCGGGCGAGATCCAGAAATCCGCGACCTCGATCGCGATGCCCGGGCGCCGGGCGCCGATGGCGGCGGCTTCCGCGCGCAACCCGGCGGCGAGTTTCGCCAGATCGTCTTCGTGGTCATGGCGGGTGTCCAGGCTGAACCAGACGCGGCCCGGGACGACGTTGCGGCTGTCCGGATGCACCGTCACCCGGCCCACCGTGGCGCGGGCCCCGCAGGCCAACGCCAGGCGTTCGATCGCCACCATCATCTCGGCTGCCGCCATCATGGCGTCGCGCCGCCCCGTCATGGTGCTGCCGCCATGGGCTTCCTCGCCCGTGACCGTCACCTCGAACCAATGCTGCGCCAGGGCGTGGGTGACGATGCCGAGGTCGAGGCCGAGCTTCTCCAGCACCGGCCCCTGTTCGATATGCAGTTCGAAATAGGCGCCGAGGCCCTGGAGCGCCGCGGGATCGGCGCTGCCGGCCCAGCCGATGCGGGCGAGTTCGGCACCGAAGACCGCGCCGGTGCTGTCCTGCTTCGCCAGCACCTCGGCCTCGGGGAAAATGCCCATGGCCGCGCCGCTGCCCATCATGGGGGGGGAGAAGCGGGCACCTTCCTCATTGGTCCAGTTGACGAGGGTGATGGGGGCCTCGGTCTCGATCCCCGCCTCATGCAGCGCGCGCAGCACTTCGAGGCCGGCGAGCACGCCCAGCACGCCATCGAATTTGCCGCCCGTGGGCTGGGTATCGAGGTGGCTGCCGATGGCGACCGCCTTGCGGGCAGGATCACGCCCGGGGCGGGTCAGCACCATGTTGCCGACGCGATCGACCGTCAGCGTCGCACCCGCCGCTTCCGCCTGGCGCTGCAACAGCGCGCGGCCTTCGGCATCGAGGTCCGTCAGCGTCTGCCGGTTGCAGCCGCCCTTGGCCGTGCCGCCGATGGCGGCGAATTCCATGAGGCTGTCCCAGAGCCGCGCTCCGGACGGACGAAAATTGCTCACAGCTTCTCCACTCCGCACCAGCCCGCCATGGTCACCGCGATGGTTCGCGTGATGTCGTGCATGCTGTCCATGCCGACGCTTTCATCGATGCCGTGGATGTCCTGCGCATCCGGCCCGAAGCACGCGACGGGCGTGCCCTGGTAGAGCTGGAAGAATCGTCCATCCGTGAGGCCCGTGGCGGGGTAGTGCCGAAGCTCATGCCCCGTCAGATCGGCGTAACTTGTTGCGGCCATGCGAACGATCGGCGCCTGCATGTCGAAGACGCAGGGATCCGCCATGAAGCCCTTGAATTCCAGCTTCACCTTGGCGCCCTTCATCGCGCCATCGCCGCGCGCCTGATCCACGATGCGCTCGATGTCGGCGCGGACCTTGGCGGCCGTGTTGCCCATCATCACGCCGACCCGCAGCCCGAGCTTCGCGCGCGTCGGCACGGAGGAATTCCATTCGCCGCCCTCGAAGGTGCCGAGGTTGACGTTCACGGGATGGTTCACGCCGCGGAAGCTGGGATGGATGAGCGACCCGTCATTCATCTCCCGCTCGTATTCCTCGAAGCGGCGCCACACGGCCATCGCGGCCTCGACCGCGTTAACCCCTGCCTGCTTGTCGCGCACATGCGCCGGGCGACCCGTGACGGTCACCCAGGCCCAGACCACGCCGACTTCCGCGGAGTAGAGCGCGGGCAGGCCCGGGCCGGGTTCGGGGATGATGACCGCATCGGCCTTGGGCATCGCGACCATGCAGGCCAGGGCGCCATTGCCGGTGCATTCCTCCTCGATCACGGACTGCATCTGGACATCGGCGGCGGGTTGCAGGCCGGCGAGCTTCATGGCGCGGAAGGCCGTCAGGTAGCTGACGATGCCGGCCTTCATGTCCCCCGCGCCTCGGCCATACATGCGGCCGCCGCGGATCACGGGCTCATAGGGCGGCGTGGTCCATTCATCCTCCGCCCCTTCCGGCACCACATCCACATGGCCCTGCAGCACCAGGCTGCGGCCCGTGGCCTGGCGGGGGCGATGCACCGCCACGATGTTGTCGCGCCCGGCATAGGAAATCAGCGGCGGCGACAGCCCGGGATGGTCCGCCAGCGCCGCCGGGTCCGTCGGCACGGCGAAGGGCGCCAGGCCGAGGCTTTCATACTGCCGCCCCATCTCCGCCAGCGCCGATTGCTCATTGCCCAGGGTGGAGGGGCAGCGCACGAGGCGCATCAGCACCTGCTCGGCCTCCGCGCGGAGGGAATCGCAGGCCTCCAGGATGGCCCGGCGGGCACCGGGGTCGAGCGCAAGGTCGGTCATGGGCAGTCCCGTGTCAGAAGGTAGGGGGAGTCCAGCCCCGTCCGGGGATGCTGTCCAGCAGCGCGCGCGTATAGCTGTGCTGCGGATTGCCGAAGACCTCCGCCGTCGGCCCGATCTCCACGATCGCACCGCGCTGCATCACCGCGATGCGGTCGCAGACCTGCGCCGCCACGCGCAGGTCATGGGTGATGAACAGCATGGTCAGGCCAAGCCGCGCGCGGATTTCCGCCAGCAGCGCCAGCACCTGCGCCTGGACCGAGACATCGAGCGCCGAGACGGGTTCATCCGCGATCAGCAGTTCCGGCTCCATGGCCAGCGCCCGGGCGATGCCGATGCGCTGGCGCTGGCCGCCGCTGAATTCATGCGGGAAGCGGTCCATCGCCCCGGCATCAAGCTGCACCAGGCGCAACAGGGCCCGCGCGCGGTCCAGCGCCTGGGCGCGGGGCTCCCCATGGGTGATGGGGCCTTCCGCGATGATGTCGCCAACCCGACGGCGCGGGTTGAGCGATGCATAGGGGTCCTGGAAGACCATCTGGATGCGCTTGCGGAAGGGTTTTCGGGCCGCGCGCGACAGGGGGCGCAGATCCTGGCCATGAAACAGCATGTGCCCGGCTTCCGGTCGCACCAAATCCACCACGCAGCGCGCGAGGGTGGATTTGCCGGAACCTGACTCACCGACCAGGCCCAGCGTCTCCCCCTTGCGGAGCGTGAAGTCCGCATCGTGAACGGCCTTCACCACGGCGCGCGCGCCGAACCAGCCGCCGCGGCTGTAGGTTTTCGCGAGGCCCTTCGCCTCCAGCACCGTCTCCGTGGTGATGGGGGCCCGGGTCTCCGAAGGCGCGCCATGCGGCACGGCGGCAATCAGGGCCTTGGTGTAGTCGTGCTGCGGATTGTTCAGCACTTCGCTCGCGGCGCCCTGTTCGACGATGCGGCCGCGCTGCATGACGGCGACGCGATCCGCGATTTCCGCCACCACGCCGAAATCATGGGTGATGAACATCACGCCCATGCCCTTGCGCGACTGGATCTCTCGCACCAGGCGCAGGATCTGCATCTGCGTGGTGACGTCGAGTGCCGTCGTCGGTTCATCCGCGATCAGCAGCGCCGGTTCCAGCGCCAGCGCCATCGCGATCATCACGCGCTGCCGCTGGCCGCCGGACAGGCGGAAGGGATGCGCGCGGGCGATGGCGGCGGGGTCCGGCAGGTTCACCGCCGCCAGCAATTCCGGCACGCGGTCCCGGGCGCGCCGCTTCTCCCCATGCACGGCCAGGGCTTCCGCGATCTGGTCACCGACGCGCATCAGCGGGTTGAGCGCCGTCATCGGTTCCTGGAAGATCATCGCCATGCGGCTGCCACGCAGGGCGCGCAACTGGTCCGGCGATTGCGCCGTCAGCTCCGTATCGCCCAGCCAGATGCGCCCGGCCTTGCGCGGCAGGGCCTTGGGCAGCAGGCCCATCACGGCATTGGCGGTAATCGATTTGCCCGAGCCTGATTCACCGACGACGCAGACGATCTCACCCCGATCCACCGTCAGGTCGATCTGTTCCACGGCATGGGGACGGTCGCCGCCCGGGGGCAGCGCGACGGTCAGCCCCTCGACCCGCAGCAGGCTCATGTCCGGCGCCCCGCCAGGCGTGGGTTGAGCGCGTCCGACAGCCCCTCCCCCACCAGGTTCAGCGCCAGCACCGTCAGGAATATGGCGATGCCGGGGAAGACGCTCATCCACCAGGCCAGGCGGATGACGCTGCGGCCGGAGCCGATGAGGAAGCCCCAGGTCATCAGGTTCGGATCGCCCAGGCCCAGGAAGGACAGCGCGCTTTCCAGCAGGATCGCATTCGCCACCATCAGCGACGACAGCACGATGATGGGCGACAGCGCATTCGGCAGGATGTCGCCGACCACGATCGACAGCCGCGATTTACCCAGTACCTCCGCCGCCTGCACGAATTCGCGCGATCGCAGCGACAGGAACTCCGCCCGCACCACGCGCGCGACGGGCGGCCAGGACACCACGGCGATGGCGAAGACGACGGAGGAGATGGTGGGTGTGAAGATCGCGACGAGCAGGATGGCGAGGACGAAGCTCGGGATGGTCTGGAAGAACTCCGTGAAGCGCATCACCAGGTCATCGACGAAGCCGCCGAGATAGCCCGCGACCGCGCCAAGCGAGACGCCGAGCGCCAGCGCCACCACCGTACTGACAGCGCCCACCAGCAGAGAGATGCGCGCCCCATGCGCAATGCCCGCCGCCACGTCACGGCCGAGGCTGTCGGAACCAAGCAGCATGTCCATTTCGCCCGGCGGCATGAAGGGCGCGGCCACCATGTCCCAGGGCGTGCCCGGAAAGATCACATCGGCCAGCCCCGCCACCGCGAAGACCAGCGCCAGCACCACCAGCCCGACCACCGCGCCCTTGTTGCGCGCGAAGCTGCGGAAGAAGCTCATCACGCCACCTCCACGCGGGGATCGACCACGGCGTAGAGCAAATCCGTCAGCAGGTTGAACAGCACGACCATGACGGAGGTCGCGAAGAAGACGCCCATCAGCACGGGATAGTCGCGGGCCAGCAGCGCCTCGAACGCCAGGCGCCCGATGCCCGGCCAGGCGAAGACCGTCTCCACCAGGATCGATCCGCCGACGAGCTGCCCCGCCTGGATGCCCGCGAAGGTGATAACCGGCAGCAGCGCGTTCCGCAGCACATGCCGCCGCACCACCTGCCCTTCCGGCACGCCCTTGGCGCGCGCCGTCTTCACGAAATCCTGGTCCGCCACTTCCAGCATCGTGGCGCGGGTCAGTCGCGCATAGACCGCCATGTAGAACAGGCCGAGGGTGAGTGCCGGCAGCAGCAGATGCTTGCCCACATCCAGCACGGCCGCGATGCCGGTCAGGTTCGCGCCGACGCTCATCATCCCGAAGCTCGGCAGCCATTCCAGCCAGACGCTGAAGAACAGCACCAGCATGAGGCCGACCCAGAACAGCGGCGTGGCGTAGAAGGTCAGCGCCAGCACGGTGATGACGCTATCCGCCCAGGACCCCACGCGCTGCGCCGCCAGCGTGCCGAGCGTGATGCCCAGCGTGATGGCGAAAGCGAAGGCAGCCCCCGTCAGCAGCAAGGTCGCCGGCAGCCGGTCCAGGATCAGCGTCGCCACCGGCATCTGCTGGCGGTGGGAGAAGCCGAGGTCCAGCGTCAGCACGCCCTTCACATAGATCCAGAGCTGGACATAAAGCGGCTGGTCCAGCCCGAACTGCGTGCGCAGCTGCTGCAGGAATCGCTCATCCGCCGCGCCGGATTGCCCCGCGATGACGGAGGCCGGATCGCCTGGCGCCGCATGGATCAGGAAGAAGTTGCAGACGACGATCGCCAAAACGACGATCGCCGCCTTCACCAGCCGTTTCGCGAGAAACCCCGGCAGCTTCGACGGGTCCATTCCTCTTACGAGGTCAGGAACACGTCGTCATAGCTCGCATGCACGCCGGTGCCGAGGCGCACGGCGTTCTGCACGCGCTTGTCATGGATGGTGGGGAAGGCCATTTCCATCAGCCAGATCTGCGGCACTTCCTCCACCAGGATCTTCTGCACCTCGCTGAAGGCGCTCCGGCGCTGTTCCGCCGTCTGCCCATCCCGCGCGGCGGCGAAAAGCTGGTCCACCCGCGGGTTGGAATAGCCACCGGTATTGGTGAAGGTGACGCGCTGGATGTTGGAGGAGACGTAGGTCCGCTCCACCCCCAGCGTCGGGTCGCCGAACTGATAGACGAAGTTGATCGAGGTCTCGTATTCCCAGGCTCCGATCCGCCGCGCCCAGCTGCCGGCATCGGTGCTTTCCAGCTCCAGCTGGATGCCGACCTGGCGGAGCGACTGGCGGAGATATTCCGCGAGCCGCGTCCAGACCTCGCCATAGGGCAGCACGAGATGCTTGATCGTAGCGCGCACGCCCTGCGCGTTGGGCCGCAGCCCGGCCGCATCCAGAAGCTGCATCGCGGCGCGGGGGTCATAGCCCGCGATGCGCGCGCTGGGGTCGTGGAACTTCGTCGTGCTGGCCACGGGATTCGTGGCGGGCTTGCCGATGTTGAACCACAGGCGCTGCGCGATGAAGTTGCGGTCGATGGCCCGGCTGATCGCCTGGCGCACGCGCATGTCGCCCAGCGCCGGGACGCGGTGGTTGGTCTCGATCCAGCTGAGCGGGGAGAAATACTCCCACCCCGTGGTGAGAACTTCGAGGTTGGGCCGCGCCCGCAGCGCGGGGGTGTCGAAAGGCTCGATGTCGCCGGCGGCCGTCATCAGCACCTGGCCGGTTTCCAGCGCCAGGCGGCGGGACTGGCTGTCCGGCACGATGCGGTAGATGATCGCGTCCAGGTAGGGCTGCCCGGGCTTCCAGTAATCCGCGAAGCGCTCCAGCCGGATGAAGTTGCCGCGCTGCCACTCCGCGAAGCGGAACGGCCCTGTGCCCACCGGCCGCTGCACCGCCGGCGCCGTGCGGTAATCCTGCCCGTCGAACAGATGCTTCGGCACGATGGCGCAGGCCGTCACGTCGAACATCAGCAGGAAGGGCTCGAAGGGCGCCTTCAAGGTCAGCACCACCGTATGCGCATCCGGCGCTTCCGCCTTGTCGATGCGCTGGAAGATGGCGCGGGCGCGGGGCGCCACCTCCATGTGGAACTTCATGATGGAGAAGATGACGTCATCCGCCGTCATCGGCCTGCCGTCATGGAACTTGACGTTCTGGCGCAGCTTGAAGGTGTAGGTCAGCGCGTCGGGGCTGATGGTCCAGCTTTCCGCCAGTTCGGGCAGCGGCTCCAGCGTCGGGCTGAACTTCACCAGCCCCTGGAAGATCTTCCCCGCCGCGATCAGCGTCGGCCCCTGGTTGTTCACGCCGATCTGCAGCACCGGCGGTTCCGGCTGCAGGATGGTGGTCAGCGTCCCGCCACGGCGCGGCGTGATGCCCTGGGCCAGCGCATCCTCCACCCGCATGAGCGTCGGACCCATGCCCGCAGCGGCGGCGGATGCGGCGATGAGGCCGCGGCGCGAAATGCTCATCTGGTGAAGTCTCCCAACCCGATCCATGAACGCTACGCCGCCCGGCATCGCATGGACAAGGCCGCGCAGGCGCCCTTACCGTCACCGTCATGAAAACCTTCGCCCATCCTGCCCAGGAATTGCACAGCCCGCGCTTCTTCCTGATGCGCGGCCAGGTGCGCCAGAACTTCGAGGTCCCGGCCCGCGCCGCCTCCCTCCTCGACGGCCTCCACCGCCTCGGCCTGCCGCCCGTCACGCCCCCCGATGCGGGGCGGGCGGCGCTGGAGGCCGTGCACCCCGCCGCCTTCCTCGATTTCCTGCGCGACGCCCCCGCCGAATGGGCCGCGCTGCCGGGCGCGGGGCCGGAGATCGTGGCGAATGTGCATCCCAGCCCGGAGATGCTGGCCCAGGGCGCGCCCTGCCCCACGGGGTTGATCGGCCGCATCGGGTGGTACACCGCCGACACCGCCTGCCCGATCGGCCCCGGCACCTGGGCAGCGAGCCTCGGCGCCGCCGCCTGCGCGCTGGCCGCGGCAGAGGAAGCCGCCGCCGGCCGCACCGCCTATGCGCTGTGCCGCCCGCCCGGGCACCACACCTATGCCGCCCGCGCCGGCGGGCATTGCTACCTCAACAACGCCGCCATCGCGGTGGAGGCACTGCGTCGCGCCGGTGCCGACCGCGTCGCCGTGCTCGACATCGACAGCCACCACGGCAACGGCACGCAGGGCATCTTCTGGGAGAGGCCGGATGTGCTGACCGTCTCGGTCCATGGCGACCCGACGGGCTACTACCCCTGGTATGTCGGCTATGGCGGGGAACGTGGCGGCGGGGCGGGCCTCGGCTGCAACCTCAACCTGCCACTCGCCATCGGCTCCGGCGACACCGCCTGGCTGCCCGCCATCGAACACGGCCTGGCCGCCATCCGGCAATTCGGGGCGGAGGCGCTGGTTGTCTCGCTCGGCTTCGACGCCAGCGAGCATGAACCGCTGAACGCGCTGAGCGTGACGGAGGATGGCTTCGCCCGCGCCGGCGCGATGATCGCGAAGGCCGGCCTGCCGACGGCGATCATCCAGGAGGGCGGCTACAACGTCGATCTGCTCGGCACGCTGCTGGTCCGTTTCATCAACGGATGGAACGGTTGATCCCTGCGCGAAATTAATCAACCCTTGGGCGAATGAGCACCATCGCCCGGATCCAGACCTTCGCCTTCAGCGGCGTCGAAGCCCTGCCCGTGGAGGTCCAGGTCCAGATCGCGCCGGGCCTGCCCGCCTTCCTGGTGGTGGGCCTTCCCGACAAGGCCGTGGGCGAATCCCGCGAAAGGGTCCGCGCCGCCCTGACTGCCATCGGCCTGTCCCTGCCGCCGAAGCGCGTGCTGGTGAACATGGCCCCCGCCGATCTGGCGAAGGAGGGCAGCCATTTCGACCTGCCCATCGCACTCGGCGTGCTGGCGGCGATGGACATATTGCCGCGCGACGAACTGGCCGATTTCGCGGCACTCGGCGAATTGGCGCTGGACGGCACCATTGCACCGGTGGCCGGCGTGCTGCCCGCGGCGATGGCGGCGAGTGCCCGCGAACTCGGCCTGGTCTGTCCCGAACGCCAGGGGCCTGAAGCCGCCTGGGCCGGGCGCATCCAGGTGCTGGCGCCGCCCGACCTGCCCGCGCTGATCAACCATTTCCGCGGCACGCAGACCCTCTCCGCCCCCTCCCCGCCCCGGCTCGATGACCGCATCCACCACACCGCCTGCCTGTCGGCGGTGCGGGGCCAGGAAAGCGCCAAGCGCGCCTTGGAAGTCGCGGCCGCCGGAGGCCACAACCTGCTGATGGTCGGCCCGCCTGGCGCGGGCAAATCCATGCTCGCCGCGCGGCTGCCCGGCCTGCTGCCGGATTTGACGCCGGCGGAGGCGCTGGACGTCTCCCTCGTGCATTCCGTGGCGGGGATGCTGGAGGATGGGTTGCTGCTGCGCCGCCCGCCCTTCCGGGAACCGCATCACAGCGCCTCCGTCGCGGCCCTCGTCGGCGGCGGGCATCGCGCGCGGCCCGGGGAGATCAGCCTGGCGCATCTCGGCGTGCTGTTCCTGGATGAATGGCCTGAATTCCCGAGGCCCGCGCTGGAGGCGCTGCGGCAGCCCATGGAGACCGGCCGCACGACGATCAGTCGCGCCAACGCCCATGTCACCTACCCCGCGCGCTTCCAATGCATCGCGGCGATGAACCCCTGCCGCTGCGGCTACCTCGGCGATCCGGCCCGCGAATGCGCGAAGGTCCCGGGCTGCGGGCAGGACTACCAGATGCGGCTGTCCGGCCCGCTGCTGGACCGCATGGATTTGACGATCGAGATCCAGCCCTTGCCCCCCGCCGAACTCGCCCGCGCGCCCATCGGCGAGACATCGGACATCGTCGCCGCCCGCGTCGCCGCCGCGCGGGACCGGCAGCGTGCCCGCGGTGGTGCCCGCTGCAACGCGGAGGCCGAATGGGACGCGCTGCAATCCACGGCCGATTCGGAAGCCCTCGCGCTGCTGGAAACCGCCAGCACAAGGCTGCGGCTTTCTACCCGCGGCACCGTCCGCGCACTCCGCGTCGCGCGCACCATCGCGGACCTCGCCGGCCTGGCGCGAACCGCGCGGGCGCATGTGGCGGAGGCCCTGGCCTTCCGGCACCGGATGCCCGGGCGGAATGGGTGACACGCGCCCGCCACCCTTGCCGCCACCCCCCCGTTCCGCCACCTCTCCCGCAACAAGCCCGGGAGAAACATCGCCATGCGGGTCATCCGCAACCTCGCCGCGCTGCGCGCCGCCACCGCCGCCTGCCGCATGGCGGGCCAGCGCCTCGCCTTGGTCCCCACCATGGGCGCGCTGCATGACGGCCACCTGGCGCTGGTGACGGAGGCGCGGCGGCACGCCGAAGCGGTGGTCGTCTCCATCTTCGTCAACCCGCTGCAATTCCTGCCCACCGAGGACCTGGCGCGCTACCCCCGCGACGAGGCCGGCGACCTGCGCAAGCTGGAAGCCATCGGCACGGATCTGGTCTGGATGCCCGATGTCCCCACCATGTACCCGCCCGGCGCCGCCACGGTGATCGAGGTGTCGGGCCCCGCCGAGGGGTTCGAGGGCACCGCCCGCCCCGGCCATTTCCGCGGCGTCGCCACCGTCTGCACCAAGCTCTTCACCCAGACCGGCGCGGATTGCGCGGTGTTCGGGGAGAAGGATTGGCAGCAATTGCAGGTGGTGAAGCGCGTCGTCGCGGACCTCGACCTGCCCATCCGCATCATCCCGCACGCGACAGTGCGGGAAGGCGATGGCCTGGCCATGTCGTCGCGCAACATCCGCCTCAGCCCGTCGGAGCGCGCGCTGGCGGCGCTGCTGCCTCAGTTGATGCGCGATGCGCTGGACCGCATCGCCAATGGCGCGCCACACGCCCCCGTGCTGACCGACGCGCAGGACCAGCTGCGCGCCGCCGGCTTCGCGCCGGACTATCTGGCGCTGGTGGAGCCGGAGACGCTGCGCCCCTGGCAATCCGGCCCCGGCCGGCTGCTGGCGGCGGCGCGGCTCGGCGATGTGCGGCTGCTGGACAACATGGCACTGGCCGGGCCCGGCTGAGGGCGCCGCCCGATCAGGCCGGCTGCAGCCCGGGTTCCTGCACCACGAAGGCGCGCATCTCCGCCGCCGCGTGGCGGGAGGCGATGAGCACGTGGTTCGGCGCGATCGGCCGCCATTCCTCCGGCCGCGCATCCACGGGTTCCGACACGACGATGACGTTCCCCTGCTGCTGCCGCCAGTACAGCGAAGGCGGCTTGGCGTCGGAGGACCAGCGGAAGCAGATCAGCTGCTCCCCATCGCTGTAGGCGGCGGCGAAGCGCAGCGGCTGCCTGGTGCCCGCCCGGGCCATCAGCCCCAGCACCCGCGCCAGCGTCCGCCCGATGGCACCCACGGGATCGCTTTCCAGCCCATCGGCGAGGGCAGCCAGGAAGATCGCCTCCGTATCCCCGGTGCCGAGGCGGCTGCCATACAGCTCGTCGGGGATCAGTTCCTCGATCCGCCGCTTGATCCGGTGATAGTCGCCGACCTGGCCGTTATGCATGAACATGTGCTGGCCATGCCCGAAGGGATGGCAATTGGCGCGCGTCGTCGCCGTGCCGGTGGAAGCGCGCACATGCGCGAAGAAGAGGCCGGATCGCACCTGCTCGCAGAGCGAGCGCAGATTCTCATCCGACCAGGCGGGCCGGATTTCCCGGTAGAGGCCCGGTTCCGGCCTTTCCCCATACCAGCCGAGGCCGAAGCCATCGCCATTCGTGGGCGTCTTGCCCTCATCGGCATGCCTGGCCTGTTCGACCAGCGAATGCGCCGGGGCGCAGACGAGGTCGGCCAGGAAAATGGGTTCGCCCATATAGGCGAGGAAGCGGCACATGATTTCTGCGTATATCGCAGGCGAATCGTTCCCACAACGCGCAGCTTCCTGTCACCTCACCACTGGCGGATGACGTCGGCGATGCGCCGCACCCGCCCCGCGGCATCCACCAGCAGCAGGTCGAAGCGCACGCCGGCCGTGCCATGGCCGGGGTTGGCCGCCATCCAGGCCCCGCCCGCCGCCAGCAGCCGCGCCTGTTGCCGCGGGCCGAGCGCCAGCGCGGCATCACCGAGCGTCGCGCGTGCCTTCACCTCCACGAAGATCAGCAGCCCATCGCGTTCCACGATCAGGTCGATCTCCCCTGCCGCGGTCCGCACGCGGCGGGCGATCTCCACGAAGCCATCCGCGGCCAGAGCGCCGCTGGCCTGGCTTTCGGCGTGGCGGCCCCGCGCCTCGGAGGCGCGGCGTAGGATAGGGGGACGCATGACGGGATCGCGCGGCATGGCCTAGGCTATCGCCACCACACGCGGTGAACCACATGCGATTCGTCATGCTCTTTGTCCTGGCCCTGGCGATGCCCGCCGAGGCGCAGACACCGGCCCGCCGCCACATGGCCGCCACCGCCAGCCCGCCGGCGACGGAAGCCGCGCTGGAGATCCTCCGCGCCGGCGGCAGCGCGACCGATGCCGCCATCGCCGCCGCTGTCATGCTGACGCTGACGGAACCCCAGGCCGCGGGCATCGGGGGCGGCGGGCTGATGCTGCACTACGACAGCGAAAGCCAGGCCGTCTCCGCCTGGGATGGGCGAGAGACCGCGCCCGCCGCCGCCACGCCCGGGCTCTTCCTGCGCCCCGACGGCACGCCGATGCCCTTCGCCCAGGCCATGGAGGGCGGCCGCAGCGTGGGCGTGCCCGGCCTGCTGCGGATGCTGGAAGCCGCCCATCGCGAACACGGTAAGCTTCCCTGGGCGCAGCTGATGGCCCCCACGATCCGCCTGGCCGAACAGGGCTTCGCGGTGCCGCGCCGCATGGCCGCCGCCGCCGCCGCCAATGCGGAGAGCCTGCGTAGGGACCCCGGCGCGCGCGCCTATTTCTTCGATGCCGAGGGCAACGCCCACGCCCCCGGCACCATCCTCCGCAACCCCGCCTTGGCCGCGACGCTCCGTGCCGTGGCGGCGGAGGGCGCGGATGCGCTGCATCGCGGCCCCATCGCGCAGGACATCGCCGTGGCCGTCCAGGGCCACGCCAACCCCGGCGGCATGACGGAAGCGGATCTGGCCACCTACCAGGCCCGCCGCCGCGACCCCGTCTGCGCGCCCTATCGCGTGTTCCGCCTCTGCGGCATGGGCCCGCCGAGTTCCGGTGCCGTTGCCGTGGGCCAGATCCTCGGCCTGCTGGAACATTTCGACCTGCGCGCCCTGGCGCCCGGCAGCCTCGATGCCGCGCATCTGATCGGGGAGGCGTCGCGCCTCGCTTTCGCCGACCGCAACCTCTACCTCGCCGATGAGGATTTCGTGCGCGTGCCGGTCCGCGGGTTGCTGGACCCTGCCTACATCACGGGCCGCGCCCAGATGATCGACCGTGACCGCGCCATGGCCCCGCCGCGCGCCGGCAACCCGCCCTGGCGCGACGCGATGCTCGCGCCCCAGGACCAGGATTATGAGGCAGGCACAAGCCACATCACCGTCGTCGATGGCTGGGGCGATGCGGTTTCGATGACCACGACGATCGAGGCCGTGATGGGCGCCCGCATCTTCCTCCGCGGCTTCCTGCTCAACAACGAACTCACCGATTTCAGCTTCATCCCCGAAGCGGATGGCCGCCCCGTGGCGAACCGGGTGGAGCCCGGCAAGCGCCCCCGATCCTCCATGTCCCCCACCATCGTGCTGGATTCAGGTGGCCGTGCCGTATTGGCCGTGGGGTCGGCGGGCGGCGCGCGCATCATCGGCCATGTCGCGCAGTCCCTCATCGCCATGCTGGAGTGGAACCTTCCGCCGGCGGAGGCGCTGGCGCTTCCGCGCATCGGCGTGGTCGGCACGGCGCTGACGGAGCTGGAGGCCGGCACCCCTGCGGCGGCGCTGGCGCCGGCCCTGGAAGCCCGCGGCCACCGCCCCGATGTGCGCGTCATCGAATCCGGGCTGACCGCCATCCGCATCACGCCCAACGGCCTGCTCGGCGCCGCCGATCCCAGGCGGGAAGGCGTCGCGCTCGGCGAATGAAGGAGAGAACCACCATGCGCGCTGCCATCCTGGCCACGCTTCTGATGCTGCCACTGCCCGTGCTGGCGCAGGAGACGCGGGAGATCGGCCATGTGAACACGGCCATCACCAATCTCGGCCTGACGCGCAGCCACCGCGTGGTGGTGGAACGCTTCGATGATCCGGAGGTGCGCAACGTCTCCTGCTGGATCAGCCAGGCCCGCACCGGGGGCCTGTCCGGGATGCTCGGCGTGGCGGAGGACCCCGCCCGCTTCGCGCTGAACTGCGCCGCGACCGGCGCGGTAGAGATCCAGCCCGGCGCCCGCCGCGGCGACCGCGGCGAGGTGGTGTTCGAAAGCAACACCAGCCTGTTTTTCAAGGAAACCCGCGTGCACCGCTTCATCGATGAGGAGCGGAACACGGTGGTCTACCTGGCCTGGAGCACCAGGCTGATCGACGGCAGTCCCTACAACGCGGTGGCGGTGGTGCCGGCGCGGTAGGGGTTTCGCCCTACCCCACCGCCTCCACCAGCGGCGCGCCCATGCGGTCGCGCCCTTCCTCCACGGCATGGCAGGCGACCATCGTCTGTTCCGTGCCGCGCGCCGGGATCATCGCCGGGATTTCCGCCTTGCAGCGGTCATTCGCCAGCGGGCAGCGCGGGTGGAAGGGGCAGCCGGAGGGTGGGTTGATCGGGCTCGGCACCTCGCCGCCGACCGGGATGCGCTGCCGGCCTGTCATCTCCAGGTCCGGAATCGCCTCCATCAGCGCGCGCGTGTAGGGGTGGCGCGGCGTCTCGAACAGCGTCTCCGCCGGCGCCAGTTCCACCAGTCGGCCGAGATACATGACGCCGACGCGGTCGCTGACCTGCCGCACAACGGCGAGGTTGTGGCTGATGAAGAGGTAGGTGAGCCCCAGCCGCTGCTGGAGGTCCTTCATCAGGTTCAGGATCTGCGCCTGGACCGAGACATCGAGCGCCGAGGTCGGTTCGTCGCAGACCAGGAATTCCGGGTTGGACGACAGCGCGCGGGCGATGGAGATGCGCTGCCGCTGGCCGCCCGAGAATTCATGCGGGAACTTCGCGCCATCGAGAGGGGAAAGGCCGACCTGCGTCAGCAATTGCCCGACCCGCGCCTCGATCTCCGCCTTGTCCTTCGAAAGCCCGAAGGCGCGGATCGGCTCCGCGATGATGTCCTTCACCCGCCAGCGAGGGTTCAGGCTCGCATAGGGGTCCTGGAAGATCATCTGCATGCGGCGGCGCTGGTCGCTATCCGCGCGCGCCTCCGCCAAATCCTTGCCGTCGAAGATCACGCTGCCGCGCGTCGGGTTGTAGAGGCCGACGACCAGGCGGGCCATGGTGGACTTGCCGCAGCCGCTTTCGCCGACCAGCGAGAGCGTCGTGCCCTTCTGGATGGCGAAGGAGACACCATCCACCGCGCGCAGCATCCGCTTGCCCTCCCCGGCCAGCAGGCGCTGGAGGGGTGGGCGGGAGACGTCGAAGAAGCGGGCGACGTCGATCACCTCAAGCATCGGGGTCGCGTCAGCCATGGGCGGCGCCCTCCGCGTCGCGCGCTCCGCGCGCGCCATCCGTTTCTCGCCCAGGGCGCGCGTGATCAGCGTATAGCCAGCACGCAGCCAGATTATCCTCGGCCGGCATCAATTCGGGCCGTTCCACCATGCAGCGATCGAACACCTTCGGGCAGCGCGGGTTGTAGGGGCAGCCCTTCGGGATGGAGGACAGCCGCGGCATGGCGCCATCGATCTGCTGCATCCGGTCGAGCCTGCGGCTGACCGGCGGGATCGATCCCATGAGGCCGGCGGAATAGGGATGCGCCGCGTGCTTCACCACATTGCGCACCGCGCCGATTTCCACGATGCGCCCGGCATACATCACCGCCACCCGGTCCGCCGTTTCCGCGATCACGCCCATGTCGTGCGTGACCAGCATCATCGCCGTCCCCTTCTCCCGCGCCAGGCGCTTCAGCAGGGCGATCACCTGCGCCTGGATGGAGACGTCGAGCGCCGTGGTCGGTTCATCCGCCACGATCAGCTTCGGCTCCGCGCACAAGGCGAGTGCGATCACCACGCGCTGCCGCATGCCGCCGGAGAATTCATGCGGGTAGCTGTCGATGCGCTGCGCCGCGGCGGGAATGCCGACGAGTTCCAGCCACTCGATCGCCTTGGCCCGCGCCTGCGCCGGGTTCAGCGGCAGATGCGTGACCATCGTCTCGATCAGCTGCGCGCCGACGGTGTAGAGCGGGTTGAGCGTGGTCAGCGGGTCCTGGAAGATCGCACCGATCTGCCGCCCCCTGATCTGCCGCAGTTCCTGGTAGGCAAGGTTGTCGATGCGACGACCCTCCAGCAGGATCTGCCCGCCGGCGATGCGGCCGGGCGGTTCCAGCAGGCCGATGATCGCCGCGCCCGTCATGGATTTGCCGGCGCCGGATTCACCGACCACGCCCAGCACTTCGCCAGGCGCGATGGAGAAGGACACGTCGTTCAGCGCGACCAGCGTGCCGCGACGGGTGGGGAACTCGACCCGCAGGTTGCGGACTTCGAGAATGGGCTTCACGTCTGACATCACCGGAGCTTCGGGTTCAGGGCGTCGCGCAACCAGTCGCCCAGCAGGTTGACGGACAGCACGAGCACGATCAGCGCGATCCCGGGAAAGATGGTGATCCACCACTCGCCGCTGAACAGGAAGTCGTTGCCGATCCTGATGAGCGTGCCGAGGGAGGGTTGGGTCGGCGGCACGCCGACGCCGAGGAAGGACAGCGTCGCCTCCGCCAGCACCGCGAAGCCGAGGTTGAGCGTCGCGATGACCAGCACGGGGCCGAGCACGTTCGGCAGTACATGCGTGATCATGATGCGGGACTTGGAAAGCCCGATGACGCGCGCGGCCTGCACGTATTCCTTGTTGCGCTCCACCAGCGTCGATCCGCGCACGGTGCGGGCGAAGGACGGCCAGTTGGAGATGCCGATGGCGAAGATCACGACATAGAGCGCGATCTGGTCATGCACCTCACGCGGCAATGCCGCGCGCACCACGCCATCGATCAGCAGCGCGACCAGGATGGTCGGGAAGGTCAGCTTGATGTCGGCGATGCGCATCAGCACCGCATCCACCGTACCGCCCATATAGCCGGCCGCGAGGCCGACCGTGATGCCAAGGGAGACGGAGAGCAGCACCGCGCAGAAGCCGACCAGCAGCGACACCCGCGCGCCATACATGATGGCGGAGAGCACGTCCCGCCCCTGGTCGTCCGTGCCCAGCAGGTAGGTGGGGTCGCCCTCATCCGTCCAGGCTGGCGGCTTGAAGGCGTCCATCAGCTGCAGGGACGCCAGGTCGAAGGGGTTGTGCGGCGCGATCCAGGGCGCCAGCACCGCGCCGCCGATGCAGATGAAGGCCACGATGGCGGAAGCCACCGTGATCGGCGACCGGGTGAAGGAATACCAGATGTCGCTGTCGAAGAAGCGCGCGAGGGCGCCTGGCGTCGTTCCGGACTGGGCCATGGTTCAGTGCCCCCCCTTGCCGCCGCCGATGCGCAGACGGGGGTCCACGGCGTAGTACAGCAGGTCCACGATCAGGTTGATGCTGACGAACATCAGCGCGATCAGCAGCAGGTAGGCGGACATCACGGGGATGTCGGCCGCACCCACGGATTGGATGAACAGCAGCCCCATGCCGGGCCACTGGAACACCGTCTCCGTCACGATGGCGAAGGCGATGATGGCGCCGAGCTGGAGGCCCGTGATGGTGATGACCGGCACCAGCGTGTTCTTCAAGGCGTGCCCGAAATGCACTGCGCGGTTGGACAGCCCCCGCGCGCGGGCGAATTTGATGTAGTCGGTCCGCAGCACTTCCAGCATCTCCGCCCGCACCAGGCGCATGATCAGCGTCAGCTGGAACAGGCCGAGCGTGATGGAAGGCAGGATCAGTGCCTTAAGCCCCGACCAGGTGCCAAGACCCGTGCTCCACCAGCCCCAGCGGATCGTGTCGCCGCGGCCGAAGCTCGGCAGCCATCCCAGCCAGACGCTGAAGGTCAGGATCAGCAGGATGCCGATCAGGAAGGTCGGCAGGGAAACGCCGATCAGGCTGAACGTCAGGAAGAAGCGGGACAGCCAGGAATTGCGATAGAGGCCCGTATAGACCCCCATCGGCACGCCGATGGCGAGTGCCAGCGCGGCGGCGCAGAGCGCCAGTTCCAGCGTCGCCGGCGCGCGTTCCGCGATCAGATCCGCGACCGGCCGTGACAGCCGGTAGGACAGGCCGAATTCGCCCTGCGCCGCATTCACGACGAATTTGAAGAACTGCACGAAGAAGGGCTGGTCCAGCCCCAGGTCGGAGATCAGCTGCGTGCGCTGCGCTTCCGTGTAGTCCTGGCCGAGCATGATGGCGACGGGGTCGCCGACATAGGCGAACATCGCGAAGGACAGCAGCGCCACCGTCAGCATGACGGGTAGCGCCTGCAGCACGCGGCTGACGATGAAGGCGAACAAGGGCGGTGTATTCCTTCAGGGGTCACGGGGCGCGCGCGTCAAAGCGCACGCCCCGGGCTTGGTCAATCGACGCGCGCGAAGCGGAAGAAGGGCTGGTTGTTCGCGGCGTGCGGCACATGGACGTTGCCGCGCATCGCCCAGGGGATCATCTGGTGATGCAGCGGGATATGGGGCACGTCCTCCCGGTAGATGCGCAGCGCCTCATGGATCGCGGCGGTGCGGCTTTCCCCGGTCTCGGTCTTCATGCGCTGGATGAGGGCATCCATGCGCGGGTTGGAATAGCGCCCGTAGTTCCAGATGCCATCGCCCTGCGCGCCATTCCGCGTCGCGACCAGGGACTGGAAGGAATACAGCGCATCCAGCGCCGGCACGCCCCAGCCGAGCAGATACACGCTGACATCGTCGCGCTGGATCTGCGCGAAGAAGGGCGCAAGCGGCTGGGCGCGGACGCTGGTCCGCACGCCGATCCGCGCCCACATCGCCGCGATGGCCTGGCAGATCTGCTCGTCATTGATGTAGCGGTTGTTCGGGCAGTCCAGCGTGATGCCGAAGCCGTTGGGGTAGCCGGCCTCCGCCAGCAGCGCGCGGGCGCGGGCGGCGTCAAAGGGCAGGCGGACATCCTCGGCCGCCGTGTAGCCATTGACCTGCGGCGGGAAGAAGGTGCCGGTCGGCACGCTGAAGCCGCGCATCGTGGTGCGATGGATCGCCTGGATGTCGATGGCGTGATACAGCGCCTGGCGCACCCGGAGGTCCTTCATCGGGTTGCGGCCGCGCACATCGCTGTACAGCAGTTCATCCCGATAGGTGTCCATCGCCAGGAAGATGGTCCGGATCTCCGGCCCCTCCACCACGCGGATGTTCGGCGCGTTGCGCAGCCGCGCCAGGTCCTGCAGCGGCGGGTCGAGCACGAAATCGACCTCACCGGACAGCAGCCCCGCGATGCGCGTGGCGTCCGAGGCAATGGGGCGGAACACCAGTTCCTGGATGTTGGCGTTGGTGTTGTCCGGCTCCCGCCAGCCGAACCAGTCGTCGTTCCGGCGCATCACGGTGCGCACATCGCCTTCGCGCGACACCAGGCGGAAGGCGCCGGTGCCGTTGGCGTTGCGGACGGTGTGCATCTCCTCCCGCGCCCGCGTGTTCTGCGGGCGGGTGGCGTTGTGCTTTTCCAGCCACGACCGGGACGCGATGTATACGGAAGCCAGCTTGTTCGGCAGGATCGGGTCCGGGAGCTTCAGGACGATGTCGACGGTGAAGTCGTCCACCTTCTCCGCGCGCTCCACCGTATCGACGAAGATGCCGAAATTGGAGGTCGGCATCAGCGCCCGCTGGATGCTGAACACCACGTCGTCGGCCGTGAAGGCCTCGCCTTCATGGAAGCGCACGCCCTGGCGCAGCGTCAGGCGCCAGCGTGTCGGCTCCACCGCCGTCCAGGCCGTGGCCAGGCCGGGGCGCAGCGTCAAATCCGCGTTGCGCGTGATCAGCGTATCGTACATCTGCTGCAGGATCATCGCGACCGTGCCGATGTTCTGGCTGTGCGGGTCGAGCGTGTTCGCATCCCCCGCCGCCGACCATCGCACGGTGCGGTTCTGCGCCTGCGCATCCCCGGCCATCACACCGAGGCCCAGGCCGGCGCCCAGCACGGCGGCGGCGGCCAACAACATCCTTCGCATCACCCGGAACTCCCCGTTCGCATCGCGGATCGTCTGTCCGCGTCTGTGAAGCCCCGGTCATTATCCCGCCGCGATGGCAGGGGGAAGCCCGATGTTCAGATCTGCCGGCCGGGCTGGGTGGCCGGCGCCCCATCCTTTGCCCAATCCTTCAGCAGCGTATAGCCCACTGCCAGCAGGACAGGCCCCAGGAACAGCCCGAGGATCCCGAAGGCCAGGACTCCCCCGATCGCCCCCAGCAGCGTCAGCAGCAGCGGCAGGTCCGCGCCCCGGCTGATCATCCAGGGCCGGATGAAGTTATCCACGGAGGAAATGCCCCCCGCCCCGTAGACCAGCATGAAGAACCCCCACCCCGTCTGCCCCTGGGTGAACAGCCAGATGGTGGCGGGGATCCAGATGACCGGCGCCCCGATCGGCAGGATGGAGATCACCCCCGCCACCACCCCCAGCAGCACCGGCTGCGGCACGCCCGCGATCCACAGGCCGAAGGTCGTCATGGCCCCCTGGACGATGGCGGTGCCCAGCAGCCCATAGACCACGCCCCGCGTCACATCCCCCGTCAGCTGGATCAGCCGCCGCGTCCGCGGGCCGGCCAGCTTTTCCATCACCCGTTCCGCCTGGGCCGCGATGGCGGGCCCGTCCCGGTAGAAGAAGAAGGCCAGGAAGATCGCCAGCAGCAGCTCCGCCAGCCCCGACAGCACCGCCAGCAGCAGGGACAGCGCGTTGGAGGCGATGGTCCCCGCGAAGGGCTTCACCGCGTCGAACAGCCCGGCGAAGGTGGAATCCCAGCCCTCCAGGTAGCTGCGCGCCGTCTCCCCCACATAGGGAAGGGTGCCGAGCCAGGCGACGAAGTTCGGCAGCCCCTCCAGCAGCAGCCGCTCCACGCTGCTCCGCAGGCCCTCGATCTCCTCCCGGCTGGTCGGGGTCGCGAAGACCAGCGGCAGGCCGATCAGGACGAATTCCAGCGTCACCATCACCAGCGCGGCCTTGCCGGGCGACAGGCCGGTGCGTTCGCGCAGCAGCCGGAAGGCGGGCCAGGTGGTGAAGGCCAGGATCATCGCCCAGAGCAGGGCGGAGACGAAGGGCCGCAGCACCAGGAAGCAGCCCGCCCCCAGGAGGCCCAGCGCGAACAGCCCGAGCAGACGGGCGGGTCGGATCGTATCCTGGTCCATGGTCACTCCGGGGCGGGGTGGGACAGCCATAGCCGAACCCCGGCCCGAGCGCAGCAGCAACCCCGCCCGCCGCAACCCTGCCCGGACCAACCCCGCCGGCCCACGCCGGGCTTGCCCGTCCCTGTCCCCCGGGGCATCACCTGCCCAGGGACAGGAGACCGATCATGCCGCGCTTCGCCGCCAACCTCTCGATGATGTTCAACGAAGTGCCCTTCCTCGACCGGTTCGAGGCCGCGGCCAAGGCGGGGTTCAAGGCGGTCGAGTTCCTCTTCCCCTATGATTTCGCCGCCGCCGACATCGCCGCCCGCCTCAAGGACAACGGCCTGCAGCAGGTGCTGTTCAACGCGCCCCCCGGCGACTGGACGAAGGGGGAGCGCGGCCAGGCCGCCCTGCCCGGCCGCCAGGCCGAGTTCCGCGAAGGTTTTCGCCGCGCGCTGGACTACGCAGCCGCCCTCTCCTGCCCCCGCATCCACGTGATGTCCGGCCTTGCCCCGGCCGGCGTGGCGCATGACAGCATGACCGGCACCTTGGCCGCCAACCTGGCCTGGGCCGCCGAACAGGCGAACCCCGCCGGCGTGAAGCCGGTGATCGAGCCGATCAACCACCGCGACATCCCCGGCTTCTTCCTCAACACCCTGGCCCAGGGCGCCGCGGTGATCGAGGCCGTGGGCGCCGACAAGGTCGGCCTGCAATTCGACCTGTATCACTGCCAGATCACGGAAGGTGACCTGGTGAAGCGCGTCGAGAAGTACCTGCCGATCACCGCCCATATGCAGGTCGCCGACAATCCCGGCCGGAACGAGCCCGGCACCGGCGAGGTCAACTGGCCCTTCGTGTTCAAGAAGATCGACGAACTCGGCTTCCGCGGCTGGATCGGCTGCGAATACAAGCCGGCCGCGGAGACGAATGCCGGCCTCGGCTGGTTCGCCCCCTACAAGGGCTGATGGTGTCCTTCACGCTGCACCCGGAGGAGGATCTGCTGCTGGTCGTCGACCCGCAGCCCACCTTCATGGCACTCTGTCCCGATGAACTGCCGGTGCCGGGGGCGGAGGCGGTGATCCCCGTGATCAACCGCATCCTCGCCGGCCCCATCGCCCGCGCCGTGGTGACGCAGGACTGGCACCATCCACGGCACCTGTCCTTCGCCAGCCAGCATCCCGGCAGACGGCCGCTGGAGACGGTGGACCTGCCCTACGGGACTCAGGTGCTGTGGCCGGACCACGGCGTGCGCGCCACCCCGGGCGCCGCCATCCATGCCGACCTCGACCAGGCCAAGGTCGTGATGATCCTGCGCAAGGGTTTTCGCCAGGCGATCGACAGCTATTCGGGCTTCCGGGAGAACGACCGGCAGACCGGCACCGGCCTCGCCGAATGGCTGCGCGCGGTCGGTGTCCGGCGCCTGTTCATCGCCGGCATCACCCGCCCCTTTTGCGTGGACTGGACGGCGGAGGACGCCGCCGCCGCGGGCTTCGAGACCTGGGTGGTCGAGGATGCCTGTTCCCGCCTTGGCCCCGACGATGCCCTGGATGCCAGCCGCAACCGGCTGGAAGCCCAGGGCATCCGCTTCACCACCGCCGACCAGCTTCACGGAGAGAACGCATGAAAATCGGATTCCTCGGCCTCGGCATCATGGGCCGCCCCATGGCCGGCCACCTCAAGGCCGCGGGCCATGACGTCACGGTGGTGGAGCGCAAGTCGCTGACCGCCGAGGACCGCGCCACCTTCGCCGTGGTGCCGACCGCCGCCGCCGTGGCCGCGGGCGCCGAGATCGTCATCACGATGGTGCCCGACACCCCCGATGTGGAAGCCGTCCTGTTTGGCGCGGATGGCGTTGCCGCCGGTCTCAAGCCCGGCACCCTCGTCATCGACATGTCCTCCATCAGCCCCACACAGACGAAAATCTTCGCGGAGAAGATCAAGGCGCTCGGCGGCGAATACCTCGATGCCCCGGTCTCCGGCGGGGAGGTCGGCGCGAAGAACGCCGCGCTGACCATCATGGTCGGCGGCGCCCAGGCCAGCTTCGACCGTGCCCTTCCGGTCTTTGAGAAAATGGGCAAGAACATCACCCTGGTGGGCGAGGAGAACGGCGCCGGCCAGACCTGCAAGGTCGCCAACCAGATCATCGTGGCGCTCACGATCGAAGCGGTTGGCGAGGCGCTGGTCTTCGCCTCCAAGGCGGGCGCCGATCCCGCCAAGGTGCGCCAGGCGCTGATGGGCGGCCTCGCCACCTCCCGCATCCTGGAACTGCACGGGGAGCGGATGATCAAGCGCACCTTCGCCCCGGGCTTCCGGATCGAGCTGCACCAGAAGGACCTGGCGCTCGCGCTGTCCGCCGGCAAGGAACTGGGCGTGGCGCTGCCCAACACCGCCTCCACCGCCCAGCTCATGGCGTCCTGCGCCGCGATGGGCGGCGGGGCCTGGGACCATTCCGGCCTGGTGAAGGCGCTGGAGACGATGGCCGCGCACAAGGTCGCCCCGGACGCCTGACAGGGCGCGACGCATCCGGACCAGTGGCGGCATTGGTCCGGATGCCCTTGCCAGTGGCGCAAGGCCAGGGCATCTCCGGCAGCCTCGCGGACCGTGTCCAGGCGGCGGTGCTATACAACCTAAAGCGGCATTCTCCCACATACCGATACAATTTTTCCGCGTTTTTCACGTTGCATCATGCGTGATCGTCCCGCATTTTAGCGCAGGAACAACGCCCCTGAGATTCTGTCTCCCGGGCGCGGTTGTGTCTTGATGGTGCGACCTACGGGGGATTGCATGCGCTTCGCGGATATCGGGCAGCAGCTTCGGGCCTACAGGCTCGAGTCCGGACTGCGGGCGGAGGAGATCGCCGCCCGCCTCGGCGTCTCACGCGCCGCGCTCTACCGGTATGAGAAGGGCGAGGTCATCAAGCTGGACACGATCCGGCGCCTGGCCGAATTGCTGAAGATCTCGCCGCTCTCCCTGCTCGGCATCGGCGTCGAATACTTCGCGCGTCCCCTCGCCTTCCAGGAACGCCTCCGGCAGGTGGAGGAACAGGCGGACCAGATCCTCGTCGTCGGCGGCGCCTATTGCTACCAGGTCACCAGCGATGCCTTCGACGGCGCCGTGGGCGAAGCCTGGACGGAAGCGGCCGATGCCGCGCCGGAACGGATGCAGGCGCGCGCCAGCGCCGACCAGGCGCTGGGCCTGCTGGCCGCGCGCAAGCGCCTCCATGCCTCCCGCCGCCCGACCATCATCGCCATCCTGAGCGAACCCGCGCTGAAGCGCTTCCTGGCGGAAGGCGTCGCCGCCGGCGTCGGCGTGCCGGAACGCACCCGCCAGCGCTGCCTGGCCGCGGCGCGGCAGGAAGCGGAAGCCATCGCCGCCATGATGGAAAGCGTACCCATCGGCGTGCAGCTTGGCATAGCCACGGGCGCGGAGCCCTCCGGCGGCTTCATGGTCATGCGCGGGCGGGAACGCGCGCATGTCGTCGCCAGCCCCTTCCCGGCCGATACCGCGCCCAATGGCGGGCTCGGCGTGGGGTCCATCACCGCGGCGGATGAAGCCGTGGCGGCGCATCAGCGCGTGGCGGAAGTCGCCTGGCGCGACGCGCTGAAGGGCGCTGCCGCCGCCCAGCGCGTCCGTGACCTCATCAAGGCCACGGGCGGCTGAACGCGGCGTCGTGGGCTACAGGATCATGTCGCTCGCGCTGATGCTCGGCACGCCCTTGATGGCGACCACGAACTCGGCGGTGGCGAAGTCGCCATCCGTGTTAACCCAGAGCAGCCCGGCCTTGTCCCGCAGCGAGTATTCGTAGCGGACCTGGCCGGCGGCGCTGAAGCCGAGATTGCCGATGAAGTCGATCGCCGCGACGCCGGCCACGGCCGCCAGCGCGGAGATGTCGATCCGGTCGCCGGATACGCGGCTGAAATCGGCGATCAAATCGGCCTCCTTCGCCACCAGTTCCAGATCCGAATCGTAGTAGGCGCCAGCCACGTCGGCGGTGGCGGAGGTGCTGTCGGCCAGCGCGAGGAAGCGGAACACGTCCGAACCGCTGCCGCCCACCAGCATGTCGCGGCCCTCGCCACCCGCCAGCGTGTCGTTGCCGCTGCGGCCTTCCAGCCGGTTCGCGGCTTCGCTGCCGATCATGACGTTGCCCGCATCATTGCCGATGCCGACCAGCGCGCTTGCGCCCGTCAGGGTCAGGTCCTCGACATTGGCGGCCAGGCTGAAGGACAGGGTGGCGATCACGCCGTCCCGCCCGCCGCCCAGCGCCTCGATCACCTGGTCCTTCGCATGGTCCACGAAGTAGAGATCGGCCCCCGCGCCGCCCTTCATCAAATCGGCACCGCCGCCGCCATCCAGCGTGTTCGCCCCGGCATTGCCCTCGATCGCGTTGGACAGCGCGGTGCCGGTGCCGGCGATGTCGGCGCTGCCGGTCAGCACCAGATTCTCGATGTTGTCGGACAGCGCGTAGTCGACGCCGATCCGCACCGTGTCGATGCCACCGCGCGCCGTCTCCACCACCACATCGTCGATGCTGTCGAGGACGTAGGTGTCATTGCCCTGGCCGCCCGCCAGCGTATCGGCGCCGAGCCCGCCATCCAGCCAGTTCGCCGCCGTGCTGCCGGCGATCATGTTGTCGAGGTCGTTGCCGATGCCGCGGAGGGCCGTGGAGGCCGTCAGCACCAGGTTCTCGACATGCGCGGCCAGGGTGAAGGAGATGCTGGCCCGGACCACATCGGCCGCGCCCTCCCCAACTGCTTCCACGATCAGGTCGCGCGCATGGTCGACGATGTAGGTGTCGTTGCCATCGCCGCCGATCAGCGTATCGGCGGCGCCGCCGCCATCCAGCCGGTTGTCGCCGATCGTGCCGGTGATCTCGTTCGCCAGTTCGTTGCCGGCGCCGCGAATGGCGGCGCCTTCCAGGAACAGCTTCTCGATGTAGCGGCCGAGCATGAAATCGACGCTGGAATGGACGACATCCGTGCCGCTGCCATCGACCTCGATGACCCGGTCGCCGGCATCGTCCACATGGTAGGTATCGGATCCGAGGCCGCCCGCCATCGTATCCGCGCCCGCGCCGCCATCGATGTCATTGGCCGCGATGTTGCCGGTGATGCGATTGGCCAGCGCATTGCCCGTGCCATCCGAGGCCGCGCGGCCCGTCAGCACCAGGTTCTCGACATTGTCGGCGGTGCCGAGGTCGTAGGTGCCGGTGGACAGCACGGTATCGATGCCACCGCCCAGGCCCTCGATGATCCTGGCGGAGGTGCCGGAGATGACGAAGGTGTCGTTGCCCGTACCGCCATCCAGCGTATCCGCCCCCAGGCCGGCGATCAGGCTGTCATTGCCCGCATTGCCATAGAGGACGTCGTCGCCGGTCGTGCCCGTCAGCGTGTCGTTGTAGCGTGACCCGCGGAGCGTGATGCCGGACGGCGCCGCGGCTGCCGCCAACCCGCCTGCGCCAATAACGACTGTCATGATGGCCTCTGGTGAATAATGAGGCCCTGTCGTCGCGCCGCGATATCACCAGAACTTGAACAATACCGCGATGGTGCGGCAGGCGGTCATGCGGCGCATGATCACACCGGGCGGCGCGCCTCCACCACATCCTCATCCTCCGGGCTTCGCTTCACGCTGAATCCCAGCGACTTCACGAAGGCCAGCATCGGCGCGTTATCCGCCAGCACGCTGCCGACCACGGTGCGGATGCCCGCTTCAGGCGCCCAGTCGAACAGGCGCTGCATCAGCGCCTGGCCGAGTCCCTGCCCTTTCATGCTGGCATCGACGACCACGGCGAATTCGCCCGTCTCCCCATCCGATTCGCGGATGAGGCGGGAGACGCCCAGCATCTCCTCCCGCCCATCGGGCAGGCTGCGGATGGCGACGAAGGCCATTTCCCGGTCGTAGTCGATCTGCGTCATGCGGGCGATCTGCACGCGGGGCAGTTCCCGCAGCTGGCTGAAGAAGCGGTAGCGGATATCCTCCGGCGTCAGCCGCCGGAAGAAGGCGGCATGGGCTTCCGCATCCTCCGGCCGGATGGGGCGGACCAGCAATTCCTCGCCGCCGCGCGTGCGCCAGGGCACCATCCACTCCTCGGGATACGGCGGCACGGCCAGCAGCGCGCTCTCCCCGGCCGGGCGCAGGTCCAGCGCGGCATCCACCGCCATCACGCCGCCCGCATCGGCGAACAGGGGATTGATGCCGAGGCTGGCGATCTCGGGAAAATCCACGGCGATCTGGGACACGCGCACCAGCGCCTCCACCACCGCCTCCATCGCCACCGGCTTGTGGTCCCGGTAGCCCGCCAGCAGCCGGGCGGCCCGGGTGCGGCCGATCAGGGCGCGGGCCAGGCTGTGGTTCAGCGGCGGCAGGTCGAAGCCCTCATCCTCCAGCAGGTCGGCCGCGGTGCCGCCCATGCCGAAGCCGATATGCGGCCCGAACATCGGATCATCGCCCAGCCGCAGCCGCAATTCCTGCGCCCGCGCCGCCTGGCGCTGCACCAGGAAGCCGGATAGCCGCGCATCCGGCCGTTCCGCCTTCACCCGCGCCATCATCGCCATCGCCGCTTCCCGCACCGCGATGGTGCTGCGCAGGCCAAGCGTGACGCCGCCGATCTCCGTCTTGCGCGCGACCTCCGCGCTGCGCAGCTTGAGGACGACGGGGAAGCCCAGCCCCGCCGCGGCCGCGACGGCCTGGTCCACCGTCCGCGCCACACGCCCCTGCACCACCGGCAGGCCATAGGCCGCCAGCACCGCCAGCGCCTCATCCTCCGTCAGCGAAAGCCTTCCCTCCGCCCGCACCCCGGCGAACAGCGCGGTGACGGCGGCGCGGTCGGGGCGCAGCGCCAGCACCTGGCGGCCCGGCAGTTCCGCCGCCGCCGCCCTGTTCTGCCGGTCATGCAGCAGGTGCAGCGCGCCGCGCACCGCCGCTTCGGGGGTGGGGAACACCGCCAGCCCCGCGGCCGCCAGCGCCGCGCGCTGCGCGCCCGCGGTTTCCTGCCCCGCCCAGCACACCAGCACCGGCGCGCGTCGCGTGGCGCGGGCGGCGGCGGATAGCGCGGCGCCGACCGTCACGGGGTCCTCCCCCGCCACCGGGGCATGGACGGCGATGACGGCATCGACCTCCGGCAACCCCGCCAGCATGGAGGCTGCCTCCCCCAGCGTGGTGCCGGCGCGGGGGCCGAGCGTGATGGGGTTCCGCCCGGTCCAGCCGCCACCGATGCCGATGCGCAGCGCCGCCAGCGCGGCCTCCGGCAATTCGGCCAGCCGCGCGCCCCCGGCCAGCACCGCATCGGCCGCCATCAGCCCGAGTCCCGTGGCGTTCCCCACCACCGCGATCCGGTCCCCGGGCCCGCCGGCGGGGTTCAGCTTGACGCGCGCCAGCGTCTCCGCCGCCGAGAGCAGATCATCGAGCCCCGCGACCCGCAGCACGCCGGCGCGGCGCAAGGCGGCCTCCATCACCGCATCCGTGACGCCGGATGGATCATCCAGCCGCCCGCCCGCGCGGATCGCCACCACCGGCCGGGTGCGCGCCGCGGCGCGGGCGGCGGAGATGAAGACGCGGCGGTTCTTGATGCGCCGCAGATCGAGCAGGATGGCCGCCGTGCCGGGGTCCCTCGACAGCCAGTCCAGCGCATGGGCGAAGCCGAGATCGGCATTGCCGCCGATGCCGATGACATGGCTGAAGCCGACGCTTTCCGCCGCCGCCCAGTCCAGCACCGCCCGCGCCAGCGCGGAGGATTGGCAGACCAGCGCCAGCTTGCCGATACGGGGCGTGAGGTGGGAGAGCGAGGCATTCAGCCCGATCGCCGGCACGCAGACGCCGAAGCTGCCCTGGCCCAGCGCCCGCACCCCCGTGCGCTTCGACAACGCCATGAGGTCCGGCGCCTGGCCGGGCACGATGGCGGCGAAGCAGCCCCGCGCCGCCAGCGCCAGCATCGCGCCTTCCAGCGCCTCCGGCGCCAGGGACAGCACGGCGAGGTCCGGGGCCTCCGGCAGATCGGCGATGGAGGGCACGGGGTGCAGCCCCGCAGCCTCCATGCCCACCACGAACAGGCTGCCCTTGAAGCCGCCGGCGGCGAGGTTGGCGGCGAGCAGGGCGGAGACCGGCAGCGCCGGATCCGCCACCAGCACCACGCCGCGCGGGCGATACAGCGCTTCCTCATGGAATCGCCCGGCGGGGCGGCGGATCAGGGTGGTGGAGAGGCTCATGATGCGGCGCAGCATGGGGCCGGGGCGTGGCCCGGAACAACCAACGATGTCGGGGGCCTGACGGGGGCTTGCGGCATGGCGGGTTAACGCCTCCGATGGGCTGGCAGAGGAAGCCAGGACGCCATCATGCCCGCACCGGACCCGCGCTGGGACCCCGAAATGCTCGCCTTCCAGTCACTGATGGAGGCGGAGGGCGCGAAGCTGCCGCCCATCGCCCTCACGCTCCCGCTGGACGGGGCGCGGGCGATCACGGAGGCGCTGAACATCCCCCTCGCCGCCGGTGGCCCCGCCATGGCCGAATCGGGCGACCGCTGGCTGCCCGTGCGCGGGCGGCGGCTGCAATGCCGGTTGCACAAGCCGGTCGCGGCCGCCGGCCTGCCCGCGCTGGTCTACATCCATGGCGGCGGCTTCGTGTGGAACAGCATCGACACGCATGACCGGCTGATGCGCGAATACGCTGCCGGCGGCGGCTGCGCCGTGATCGGGCCGGACTATGCGCTCTCCCCCGAAGCCGCCTTCCCCCAGGCGCTGGAGGAATGCGCGGCGGTGGTGCGCTGGGTGGCGCAGCATGGGGCCGAATGGGGGCTCGACCCCAGCCGCATCGTCGTCGGCGGGGACAGCGCCGGCGCCAATTTGGCGATGGGCGTCGCGCTGCTGCTGCGGGAGACCGATCCGGGCCTCAAGCTGCGCGGCCTGCTGCTGAACTACGGGGTCTTCGACGCGGACTTTGACACGCCATCCTACAACGAGTTCGCCGATGGCTATTTCCTGACGCGGGAGAAGATGCGGTTCTACTTCGACTGCTACCTGCCCCGCGCCGCCGACCGGCTGAACCCGCTGGCGAGCCCGCTGCGCGCCGACCTCCGCGGCTTGGCCCCCTGCCTGCTGCACATCTCGGAACTCGATGTGCTGGCCTCCGAGAACTACGCCATGGGCGACAGGCTGCGCGCGGCCGGGGTGGCGGTGGAGCAGACCGTGTTCCCGGGCACGGCGCATGGCTTCCTGCGGTCGCTCAACCATGTCGCGGCGGCGCGGCGGGCGGCGGGCGAGGGCGGCGCCTGGCTGGCGCGGGTGCTGGGGGACTAAAAAATACTACGGATTTAGCCGATTTAGCACATTTAGCCCCGTTTTCGGGGGGGGCGGCGGGAACCCCCACCCCGACCCTCCCCCGCAAAAGCGGGGCAGGGAGAGCAGGCCCTATTCCGGCTGCGATCTCAAGAACATACCAAGAACACTGACGAAAAGCCAGCGCTATCAGTCGGCGGAGAGGGCCCGCTTCGCGACCTCGGCCAGGAAGCCGCTGGCCACCGGCAGGACATCGTCGTTGAAATCGTAGCGGGGGTTGTGGAGTTCGCGGCCATTCTCCGCCGGGCCGTTGCCGATCCAGACGAAGGCGCCGGGCACTTCCTTGAGGAACCAGGAGAAATCCTCACCCGTCATGGCAGGCGGCACGTCCCGGCGCAGCGGCGCCACGGCGGCGGCGGCACCGGCGGCCAGGTCCCGTTCCGCCGGGTCGTTGGCCGTGACCTCCACCCCCTGCTTCCAGTTGACCGCGGCCTCCACCGCGCAGGTGGCGGCGATGCCATGGGCCACGCGGTGCAGGGCTTCCTTGATGGTCGCGCCGGCGCTGTCGGCCAGCCAGCGGGCGGTGCCGCGCAGCGTGACGCGGGCGGGGATCTGGTTCTGCGCCTCGCCGCCCTCGACGATCGTCACGCTGACCACGCCGCCGGCCAGGGGATCGACATTGCGGCCGACCACGGATTGCAGCGCCACGATGCAATGTCCCGCCGCCACCATCGGGTCGCGGGACAGATGCGGCAGCGCGGCATGGGCAGCGTGGCCGTCGAAGGTGATGTCGAAGCGCGCGCCGGCGGCCATCACCGCCTTGTCATGCACCGCGATGGTGCCGGCGGGCAGGCCGGGCCAATTGTGCCAGCCGAAGATGCGATCCATCGGGAAGCGCTTGAACAGCCCTTCCTCCACCATGCCGATGGCGCCGCCGCCGCCTTCCTCCGCGGGCTGGAACACCAGATGGACGGTGCCGGCCCAGGACGGGTCCGCCAGCAGCAGTTTGGCCGCGCCAAGCAGTGCCGTGGTGTGGCCATCATGCCCGCAGGCATGCATCACGCCGGGGATGGTGCTGCGATGGGGCAGCAGCTCATTCACTTCCTGGATCGGCAGGGCGTCCATGTCGCCCCGCAGGCCGACGCTGCGGTTGCCGCCGCCGGTCGTGCCCCCGCCGCGCCGCAAGGTCGCCACCACGCCATGGCCGGCGAAACCGGCGGTGATCTCCTCCACCCCCATCTCCCGCAGCCTGGCCACGACGAAGGCGGCGGTGTCGCCCTCCTGCAGCGTCAGGCCGGGATGGGCGTGGAGATGACGGCGCCAGGCCGTGAGCGTGTCGGCGAATGCGGTGTCCATGGCATAGTGGTAGCGGCTTCGCTTCGCAGGCTCCATCCCCCGATGCATCCATCTTGGGCACAAGCGACATCCCGGCCTGCCCGGCCCGAACCACAAGCCCTCCGTGGCGCTAGGACATCGTGAGACACCACACCCCGGTCGCCATCCTGCTGTCGATGCTGCTTCTCGCCGGGCCGGCGGCGGCGCAGGACCAGGCCGGCATCCCCTATGCCACCACCATCGCGCCGAGCGGCGTGGAGGGGCTGGACGGTGCCCTGGCCGATGCCTCCCGCCTGCGTCGCCTGGCGGAGGAAGCGCCGGTGGATGGCTTCGGCCTGGTGGCCCGCGCGCTGGCGGAGCCGCGCCTGCTGGACGACGTCTTCCGCTCCGAGGGCTATTGGGCCGCAGGGGCCACGGTGCTGGTCGACGGCCAGCCCGCCACCACGCCGGGACTGGCCGAACGGCTGGGCGCACGGCCCGATGGCCAGCCCGTGCCGGTCGAGGTCCAGCCAGCCCCCGGCCCCCGCTACACGCTCCGCCGCATCGCTCTGCGCCCCGCCACCCCGGCGGAGGCCCCGGCCGTGGCGGCGCTGGGCGAACCCTCCGGCCTGGCTGCCGGGGACCCCGCGCGATCCGCCCCGGTGCTGGACGCCGAGACCGACCTGATCGACCGGCTGCGCCGCGCCGGCCACCCTTTGGCCGCGGTGGTGGAACGCGACGTGGTGGTGGACCATGAGGCACAGGCGATGGATGTCGCCTGGACCCTCTCCCCCGGCCCCGCCGCCCGCTTCGCGCCGCCGATCATCGCCGGCGACAGCGCCGTGTCCCGCGCGCTGACGGGCCGCATCGCCGCGCGCCTGGCAGGCCAGCCCTACGCCCCCGCCACGCAGGAGCGCACCAGGCGCGAATTGATGGCGCTCGGCGCCTTCGACAGCGTGCGCGTCCGCGCGGCGCAGCGGCTGGACGAGACGGGCGCCCTGCCCGTGACCTTCACGCTGAACGACCGGCCGCGCAACGCGGCGGGGTTCAACCTGAGCTACGAGACGAATTACGGCCCCTCCGGCAGCGTCTACTACGAACGCCGCAACGCCTTCGGGAATGCCGAGCGGCTGCGGCTGGAGGCGACGGTCTCCCGCCTCGGCGCCGGGGGGGGCGCGGAGGATGTGAACAGCCGCATCGCCGCCAATCTGCGTCGCCCCGGGCTGATGGATGGCAGCACCACGCTGGTGGCGGAAGTGGCGGCGGTGCGGGAGCGTCTGGAAGCCTATGACCGGGACGCCATCGTCGCTTCCTTATTGCTTGAACGCCCGTTCGGCGAACGCTGGGTGTTGCAGACCGGGCCGAGCCTGGAGACGGGGCGGATCGGGCGCGACGGCAACTGGCAGGAATTCCAGCTGGCGGGCTGGGTCCTCGGCGCACGGTATGACGGCACGGATAATCTCCTGGACCCGCGCCAGGGCTTCCGCGCCAGCGCGACGGTGACGCCCTTCGCCGATGTGCTGGAAGGCGGCGGCTTCATCCGGGCGCTGGGCACGGTCCGCACCTATCACGACTTCACCAGCGATGGCGGGTCCGTCCTGGCGTTGCGGGGCACGCTGGGCAGCCTGGTGGGGGCGGACCGGGCCGTGCCGCTGGACAAGCGCTTCTATGCCGGCGGCGGCGGGTCCGTCCGCGGCTACAGCTACCAATCCATCGGCCCGCGCGACGCGCGCAACCGGCCGGATGGCGGGGCATCGCTGGTGGAGGGCTCGGTCGAGTTGCGCCAGCGCCTGCGCGGCAATCTCGGCATGGTGGCCTTCATCGATGCCGGCAGCGTCGGGGAGCGGGAGACGCCGTCGTTCAGCGACGTGCGCCTCGGCGCCGGGCTTGGCGTGCGCTACGCGACCGCGATCGGGCCGGTGCGGCTGGATGTGGCGGTGCCGCTGGACAGGCAGGAAGGGGATGCCGGCTACGGCATCTATGTCGGTCTTGGCCAGGCCTTCTGAGATTCAGCCCGCCGCCACCCCGCCGCGCCGCCGCCTGCGCTGGCTGCGCTGGCTGGGCGGCGCGCTGCTGGCGCTGGTGCTGCTGCCGGTGGCGGCCCTGGGCGGCGCGCTGCTCTACGCCAACAGCGAGGGCGGGCGGGCGCGGATCGCCGCGCTGGTATCCGCGCAGGTGCCGGGCCTCACGCTGCAAGGGCTGGAAGGCCCCCTGCCCGGCCGCCTGGCGCTGGGCCGCATCACCATGGCGGACCGGCAGGGCGTGTGGCTGGAGGTGGAGGGCGCGCGGCTCGCCTGGGACCCGCTGGCGCTGCTGGGGCGGCAGGCGCATGTCACGCTGCTGGCCGCGGATCGCGTCGCGCTGCACCGCCTGCCGGAAGCGGGGCCCGACCCGGTGCCCGCGGAACCGCCCGGCCCGCTGATCCCCGAATTGCCGCAACTCCCCCTCGGCATCCGGCTGGACCGGCTGGAGGTCGCGCGGATCGAGATCGGCCCCGCCATCGCGGGGGAAGCCGCGGCGCTGCGGCTGGCGGGAAATGCGCGGCTGGACGATGCCGGGCTGACAGCGGCGCTGGATGTGAACGCCATCGGCGCGGAGGACAGCATCGGCCTGGAAGCCGCGCTGCGGCCGGGAACCGGCAGGCTTTCCGCCCGCGTCACGCTGCGCGGCGCGGCGGGCGGGCCGGTGGCGCGCATCGCGGGGCTGGCGGGCCGCGCGCCATCGCTGGACCTGGCGCTGGACGGGCCGGCGGAAGGCGCGGCGCTGTCGCTGCGGGCCGATGCCGGGCCGGGGCTCTCCGCGGTGCTGGACGGCACGATCAGCGCGCCGGACGTCACCCGGCTCGGCGCCGACCTCACGGGCCGGGTCGATGCATCGGGGCTGCTGGAGGCGCCGCTGGCCGCGCTGGCCGGGCCACTCGACATCGCCTTGCGCGGCGGGCGGATGCCGGATGGGGCGGTGGATCTGGCGGCGCTGCGCATCGCGGGCCGGGGCGGGGTGGTGGAGGCATCGGGCCGCATCCTGCCGGATGGCCGCAGCATCGATGCGGAGGCGCGGATCGCGCTGGCGGGCAGCGATGTCTTCGCGCCGCTGCTGGCCGGCGCGCCCCTCGGCTGGTCCGCGATCGAGGCCACCGTGAAGGCGGAAGGCCCGATGGCCGCGCCGACCATCGACGTGACCCTGGCGCCGCAGGGCTTTTCCTCCACCATCGCACCCGCCGCCGCGCTGCTCGGCCCGGCGCCGCGCGCCACGCTGCGGGCAACGCTGCCGGACCGGATCGCGCTGCTGACGGTGACGGGCGCGGCCTTGCAGGCGGAGGCCTCGGGGCTGGTCGGCGCGATGCTCGACCTGCGCTTCGCCGCCGATGTGGCGGCGGCGGAAGGCGCGGTGCCGGGGGTGGCGGGCGCGCTGCGCCTTTCCGGCACGGCGAGCGGCGAGGCGGTGAACCCGACCCTGACCGTCACCGCGGCCTCCGAAAGGCTGGAAGCCGCGGGGCAGGTGCTGGAAGCCCTGAAGCTGGATGCGCGGGTGGCGACGCCCGCCACCCTGCCCGCCGTGGCGGCGACGCTGGAAGGTCGCTTCCAGGGCCTGCCACTGGCGCTGGACCTGCAAGGCGGGCCAGAGGGGGAAGGCACGCTGCGGCTGCGCGCCGCCACCGCCCGGCTGGGGCCGGCGACGCTGGAGGCATCGGGCCTGCTGCGCCTGGCGGGGCCGGTCTTTGAGGGCCAGGCCACGCTGGCCGCGCCGGACCTGGCGCCCCTCTCGGCCATCGCCGGGCAGCCCCTGGCGGGGGCGATCAGGCTGGAAGCGGTGGGCACGGCGCGGGACGGCGCGCAGCACCTGGAAGCAAGGCTGACGGCGCCGCGCCTGCTCGCGGGCGGGGTGGAGGCGCGGGACCTGGCCGCGACCGTCACCGGCACCGCGGCGGAGGCGGAATTCCGCCTCTCCGGCCGCGCGATGGAGATCGAGGCGGAGCTGCGCGGCCGGCTGACCGCGCAGGCGGAAGGTGCAAGGCGGATCGAGCTGTCGGTGCTGCGTGCGACGACAGGCGGGGAGACGATCCGCCTGGCCGCGCCGGCCCGGATCGGGCTGCGGGCGGATGGCGGGGTGGAGATCGGCGCGCTGTCCCTGGTGGCCAATCGCGGCGCCACGCTGCGCGCGGAAGGGAATTGGGGGCCGGAACGGGCGGATGTGCGGGTGGGGCTGGCGGTGCCGGACCTGGCCGCGCTGGCGCCCCTCGCGCCCGGAGTGGAGCCCGCCGGCCGCGTGACGGCGGAGGCGCGCATCACCGGCCGCGTGACGGCGCCGGAAGTGACGGCCACGCTGCGCGGCACGGCGCTGCGGGCCGCCGCCACGCGCGGCCTGCCGGCAGGGGAGGTCACGGCGGAGCTGCGGCGGGATGCGGCGGGGCTGGCGACGCTGCGGGCCTCGGCCAGCCTGGGTCCGCAGACCAGGCTGACGGCGACGGGCCGCCTGGCGGCCAATGGCGGGATCGAGGGCGCGCTGGACGGGGCCGTCGATATCGGCGGGCTCGCGGGGCCGCTGCTGGCGGCGGGGGCGGACCGCGTAGCCGGGCGCGCCACGGTGGCGCTGCGGGCTTCCGGCACGCTGGCCGCCCCCGTGCTTGGGGGCGAGGTTCGGCTGGCGGCGGGGTCCTGGCGGAATGCGGTGATGGGCGTCGCCTTCACCGACCTCGGCGGCACGATCCGCGCCGATGGCACGCGGATGCGGGTGGATCTGGCCGGGCGGACGGCGGGCCAGGGCAGGATCACGCTGGCGGGCAGCATCGACCCGCTGGCCGATGGCATGCCGGTGGACCTGGTGCTGCGGGCGCAGGCGGCGCAGCCCGTCGCCAGCGATCTGGTGCGCGCGACGCTCGACGCCGATGTCACGGTGCGGGGCGCGGTCGGCACGGGGCTGGAGGTGGCGGGCCTGGCCCGCGTGGCGCGGATGGACATCCGCATCCCCGACCAGCTGCCGGGATCGGTGCGCAGCCTGGGCAGCGTGACGGAGGTGGGGCAGGTGCCGGGCCGCCCGCCGCCGCCGCGGCGCACGCGCCAGGCGCCGGAGGAACCGGGCGCGCCCATCACCCTCGCGCTGCGGATCGAGGCGCCGCGCAACATCTTCATCCGCGGGCGCGGGCTGGATGCGGAACTCGGCGGGACGCTGCAGATCGGCGGGCGGGTGGATGCGCCGGACATCACCGGCGACATCACCCTGCGCCGGGGTGAGATCAGCGTGCTGGCACGGCGCCTGACGCTGAGCCGCGGCCGGCTGGATTTCCAGGGCGGGCTGCTGCCGGAGCTGGATTTCGAGGCCAGCAGCCAGGCCGGGGGCACCACCGTGCGGGCGACGGTGACGGGGCCGCCGAACGCGCCGGTGATCGGCTTCAACTCCACGCCGGAACTGCCGCAGGACGAGGTGCTGGCCAGGCTGCTCTTCGACCGGCCGGTCAGCGACCTCAGCCCCTTCGAGGGCGCTCAGCTGGCCCAGGCCATCGTCGGCGCCACGGGGGTGGCCGGTGGCGGGGCTTCCGGCGTGCTGGACCGTCTGCGGCGCACCTTCGCGCTGGACCGGCTTGCGGTCGGCGGCGGGGGGGAGAATGCGTCGCGCACGACCAATGCGGAGGAACGCAACGGGCCGACGCTGGAAGCCGGGCGCTACATCGCGGACGGCGTCTATGTCGGCGTGAGGCAGGGCACGGATAGCGGATCATCCCGCGTCGGCGTGCGCGTGGATCTGACGCCGCGCATCCGGCTGGAGGCCGAGACGGGGGACCGGGAGGCCGGGGAGCGTGTCGGCGTGTCGATGGAGTGGCAGTGGGGGCGGTAGCCCCCGGGGGAGTGGCAGTGGGGGCGGTAGCCGTCCCCCTACCCCACCGCCGGCACCCGTTGCAGCAGCGCGGCATCCAGTTCGGCGCGGCGGTCCCACAGGCCGCGATACCAGGCGATGCGGGACGCCACCTGGTGGGCGTGCAGGCGTTCCCCCTTCACCCATTCATGCGCCGCATCCGCCATGCCGCGCGCCCGGGCGGGGTCGGCCAGCAGCGCGCGGAGCGATTGCAGCAACTCGTCAGGCGACCGCACGATCAGCCCCGTCTCGCCGTGCCGGATGCTGCCCTCATAGACCGTGGGGCTGGCGAGGCAGCAGAGGCGATGGCCGCCTGCCTCCACCGCCTTGAGGTCCGACTTCATGCGGTTGAAGCGCGTATCGGCCAGCGGCAGGAAGGCGAGTTCGCAGCGCCCCATGGCGGCGCGATAGTCGGCGTAACTGGCCAGCGGCGCGAAGGATTTATGCGGCGTGTCCAGCGCCTCGAAGGTCCGGCGGTCATGCAGCACGGCGATGGCAAGCCGGCCCGCGGCCTCCCGCAGCGCCTGGTTCAGCGCGGGGATGAAGGGGGCGACATCGGCTTCGCGGTTGATGGCGCCGAAGAACAGCGTCAGGCGCGCGGGGTCGGCGAAATTGGCGGGCTCCGGCAAGGCGGTCAGCGCATTGGGGAAGATCGCGACCTCGGGGTTCAATTCGCGCAGCAGCGCGGCGAGCGGCTCCGTCGAGGTCTGCACGGCATGGACGCCACGGAAGGCCAGGCTGCCGGATGCGGCGATGGAGGGCCAATGCGCGGGGTCGTCATCGAATTCCTGCACCAGCACGGCGCCGGTGGCGCGCAGCGCGCGGAGATAGGCCGGCGCCTCCGGGTTATCGAGCAGGCGGCGCTGCAGGATCAGGATGCGTGGGATGGCGGGATCGAGCTTCGGCAGCGTCGCATCCATGCCCGCGCGGGTGACGATGCCCGGGCGCGTCGCGATGGCGGCCAAGGGTTCCAGCACGCGCACATCATTGACGCCGCCGACAGGCCTCAGCGTGCGCGCCACCACCACCATCGGCTTCGGCGCCACCCGCACCGCGCGCCACACATATTGCAGCGGCGCGCTGCGGCGCAGCCAATCCGCGGGATCGACGCCGAGTGCCCGCAGCGCGGGTTCCATCTGCTTCGCGAAGGCTTCCGCCATGTCCGGCTGGAAGATGCGCGGCGCGGCTTCCAGCGGGATCAGCCCCGCGCCTTCCAGCGCCTGCTTCATGCCATCCCGCGCGAACCAGCGAAGGTGGGTGCGGTCGAACAGGCCGGTTTCGTCGTAGCGCCACTGGCCCGACAGCAGGCGGGCGGTGAAGGACCAGTGCTCGACATTGGGGATGCAGGCCAGCAGCACGCCATCGGGCGCCAGCAGGGCGGCATCGCGCTTCAGCACGGCCCAGGGGTCGCGCAGATGTTCCAGCACATCACCCATCACCAGCGCGTCCAGCGTGCCGGGCTGGATGGGCGGCGGCGCGGCCTCGATGTCGAGGCGATGGACCTCGTCGTAATGGCGCGCCGCCTCGGCGGCCAGCGCCGCATCCGGCTCGATCGCCACCAGGCGCGCCGCGGGGTTGCGGCGGCGATAGGCAGCGCCGAGCCCGCCGGCGCCGGCGCCCACATCCATCACCAGGCTGGCGTCGAGGGGAATGCGGGAGAGGAGGTCACGGTTGGCGTGGGCGCCGTAGGGGCTGCCCGGGCCTGGCTTTTCATGGTCAGTCGGCATCGGGCGGCTTGATCCATCCTGGCGCAATCCCGGCGCCAGGCCGTTTCGCCGGGCGGCATATCGCCATGGATGCCGCGCCGAGTCACCCCGCCGGGGCCGCCGCCGGGTCCACAGGGGGGGCCACAGGGGGGGGCGATGCGCTTGACGGCGCGGGCAGGCGCCCCCATCCCACCCCCATGGCCCTTCCCCCGCTGCTGCATCTCCGCGACGTCAAGCTCCGCCTCGGTTCCACCCAGTTGCTGGACGGCTCGGAGATCGCCGTCGCGCCGGGGGACCGCGTGGCGCTGGTCGGGCGGAACGGGTCCGGCAAATCCACGCTGCTGAAGATCGCGGCAGGCATCATCGATTGCGATGCCGGCACGCGCTTCATCCAGCCAGGTGCCACCATCCGCTACCTGCCGCAGGAACCGGACCTCGCCGGCCATGCCACCACCGGCGCCTATGTCATGTCCGGCCTCGGCCCGGGGGATGACCCGCACCGCGCGCGAATGCTGATGGAAGGGTTGGGCCTGACCGGGGAGGAGGAGCCGGGCCGGCTTTCCGGCGGAGAGGCCCGCCGCGCCGCGCTGGCCCGCGCATTGGCGCCGGAGCCCGACATCCTGCTGCTGGACGAGCCCACTAACCACCTCGACCTGCCGGCCATCGAATGGCTGGAAGGGGAACTCGGGCAGTTGCGCAGTGCGCTGGTGTTGATCAGCCACGACCGGCGATTCCTGGAGCGCCTGTCGCGCGCCATGGTCTGGCTGGACCGCGGCACGACGCGCCGCCTGGAACAGGGATTTTCCCAGTTCGAGGCCTGGCGGGACCAGGTCCTCGAAGACGAGGAGCAGCAGGCGCACAAGCTTTCGCGCAAAATCGTGCGGGAGGAGCATTGGCTCCGCTACGGCGTGACCGCGCGGCGCAAGCGCAACGTCAAGCGCCTGGCGGGGCTGCATGAACTGCGCAAGCGGCGCAAGGAACGCGTGACCGCGCCCGGCCAGGTGAAGATGGCGGCTGCGGAGGGCGAAGGCTCCGGCACGCTGGTCGCCTCGGCGGAAGGCGTGAACAAGCAGTTCGGGGACCAGAAGCCGGTGGTGGTGGATTTCTCCACCCGCATCATGCGCGGCGACCGTGTCGGCATCGTCGGCCCCAACGGCGCGGGCAAGACCACGCTGCTGAACATGCTGACCGGCGTGTTGCAGCCGGATAGCGGGACCATCAAGCTCGGCACCGCGCTGCAGATGGTGACGATGGACCAGAAGCGCGAAAGCCTGGACCCGACGACAACCCTGCAATCCGCGCTCACGGGCGGATCGGGCGACGTGATCCGCATCGGCGGCGAGGCGAAGCACGTCATCGGCTACATGAAGGATTTTCTGTTCTTGCCCGAACAGGCGAGGACACCGGTGGGCGCGCTGTCCGGTGGCGAGCGGGGACGCCTGCTGCTGGCCCGCGCGCTGGCGACGCCATCGAACCTTCTCGTCCTCGACGAGCCCACCAACGACCTCGACCTCGAGACGCTGGACCTGCTGCAGGAACTGCTGGCGGATTACAGCGGCACCGTCATCGTCGTCAGCCACGACCGAGACTTCCTCGACCGCGTCGCCACCAACGTCATCGCCTATGAGGGCGAAGGCCGCTGGCAGGATTATGCCGGCGGATACTCCGACATGGTCGCGCAGCGCGGCCGCGGCGTGCAGGCGCGCGCCGCCGCCGTGGCCGCGGCGAGCGCCCGCGAAGGCGGCGGCGAAGCGCCGCGCGTCGTGGCGCGGGCAAAAATGTCCTTCAAGGACAAGCACGCGCTGGAAACACTGCCCGACCGCATCGCGCTGCTGGAACGGGAAATGGCGGCGTTGCAGAAGGCGCTGGCGGACCCGGCGCTGTACACGCGCGACCCCGCCGGCTTCGCCGCCCGCACGAATCTTCTCGCGAAGAAGCAGGCGGAACGCGACGCGGCGGAAGAGGAATGGCTGCGGCTGGAAATGCTGCGCGAGGAACTGGAGAACCAGGCATGACCATCGGCGTCGGCGGATCGGATTTCGCGACGGAACTCGCTTCCATCAAAAACGAACGGGACGCCGTGCCCCCGATCGGCGCGGAGGATCACGCCAGGCGCGTCGCGATGGCGCAGGCGCGGATGGCGGAACTCGGCATCTCCGTGCTGTGGCTGGACGGCACGACCAACCTGGCCTGGCTGACGGGCCTTCGCCACGGCCAGTCCGAACGCCCCGTCGGCGCCGTGCTGCCGGTGCGCGGCCCCCTCACCTATCTCTGCCCGGAATTCGAGGTGGAGCGCCTGAAGACCATGCTCCTGCTGCCCGGGGAGGTGCTGGGCTGGGAGGAAGACCAGGACCCCTACGCCCTGTTCAGCGACATCCTGCGCGGCGCCGACATCACCGGCGGCACGGTCGCACTCGATGACATGGCGCGCGTCTTCGTCGCCGAAGGCATGCGCGCGGCCCTGCCGAACCACCACTTCATCGCCAGCAAATCCGTCACGTCGCACCTGCGCGAACAGAAGTCGGAGCACGAGGTCGCGCTGCTGCGCCAGGCCATGGGGATGACGCTGCGCATCCAGGCCGCCGCCGCGCGCGGCCTGAAGGAAGGCGTGACCACCACGGAAGTCGCCGCTTTCCTCGCCGCCGCGCACGCCAAGGCCGGCTTCGATGCGGGGCCGTCCTTCTCCATCGTGCTGTTCGGCGAACCCTCCGCCTACCCGCACGGCGTGCCCTATCCGCAGACGCTGAAGGACGGCGACGTGGTCCTCGTGGACGTCGGCGCGCCGCTCCATGGCTACGTCTCCGACATCACCCGCAGCTACGTCTTCGGCACCCCCAACCCCCGCCAGCGGGAGATCTGGGACCTGACCAAGCGCGCCCAGGCCGCCGGCTTCGCCGCCGCGAAGCCCGGCGCCCCCTGCGCCGCCATCGACGATGCCTGCCGCGGCGTCATCACCGCCGCCGGCTTCGGCCCCGGCTACAAAGTCCCCGGCCTGCCCCACCGCACCGGCCACGGCATCGGCATGGACGTCCACGAAGCCCCCTACTTCGTCGGCGGCAACACCCAACCCCTCGCCCCCGGCAACACGGGTTCCATCGAGCCCACCATGGCCATCTACGGCGAATTCGGCATCCGCCTGGAAGACCACATCGCCATCACCCCCACCGGCGCATCCTGGCTGACGGAACCCGCGCGGAGCGTGGACGAACCCTTCGCGGGGGTGTGACGGGGGCGGGCGTGCTGGTGGCCCCTGGGGAAAGGGCTCCGCCCCTTCCCCAGACCCCTTCCCTGCCAAGGGCCAGCGGGCCCTTGGAACCCATGTGACTTGAAAGGTGATGGGAGGGGCGTGGCGGGCGCTCATGCCCGACGCGCGTTCGGTGCCCCTCCCATCACCTTTCAAAACCTCGCGGTCCAGGGGCGCGACGCCCCTGGCGCGGGAGAGGTCTGGAGAGGGGCGCGCAGCCCCTCTCCAGGGCCACTCGCGCGCCCCCCGTCACGCCGGCGCGGGGCGCGTCTTCGGTCCGCGGGGGATCGCCGCCAGGATTTGCAGGGTGCCGGCGGTGAGGCCCATGGCGACGCCCAGTTGCCAGGCCAGTTCGTAGGATCCCATGGCGTCGAAGATCAGGCCGCCGCCGAGGGCGCCGGTGAAGCTGCCGAGTTGGTGGCTGGCGAAGGCGAAGCCTTGGATCATGGCTTGCCATTGCAGGCCGAACATCTCGACCACCGCGCCGGAGATGAGGGGTGCGACGCCGAGCCAGAGGAATCCCATGATGGCGGCGAAGACGAGGGTGGAGGTGGGTGATGGCGGGATGGCGAAGTACCAGCCGAGCACCAGCGATCGCGTGACGTAGATGATGCCGAGCAGCAGCGGCTTGGACCATCGCCCGCCCGCCCATCCGAAGAAGAGGCTCCCGACCACGTTGAAGGCGGCGATGACGCCGAGCGCGGTGGCGCCGAGCATCGGATCGAGCCCGCAGATCACGAGGTAGGAGGGCAAATGCGTGGTGAGGAACACCAGTTGGAGCCCGCAGACGAAATAGGCGCCGGCCATCACCAGGAAGGGTCCGTTGCGGAAGGCGGCGCGGGCGGCGATGAGGGCGGAGGTGTTGCCGCCTCGCGCCGGGGGCACGGGCATGGAATCCACGCGCCCGGCGATCCAGGCGGCGGGCAGCAGGCAGAGTGAGAGCAGCACCAGGCCGATGACGCCCGCGCGCCAGTCGAAGGCGTCCATCAGCCCCTGCGCGATGGGGGCGGCCATGAGGGGCCCGGTGGAGCCCAGCGCCGAGACCAGGCCCAGCACCGCGCTGCGCGCCGCATTGGGCACGGGGCGGGACGCGACGGCCATCGCCATGCCGGAAGCGGTGGCGGCGAGGGCGATGCCGATCAGCACGCCGGCGCCGACCATGATGGCGAAGGTGCCCTCCGCCTGCGCGAACAGCGCCAGCCCCGCGGCGTAGGTGACGCCGCCGGCCAGCATCGTGGGCCGGAAGCCGAAGCGGGAGGCGACGGCGCCGGCGAAGGGCTGGGCGATGCCCCAGGCCAGGTTCTGGATGGCGATGGCCAGCGTGAAATCCGCCACCGAGATGCCGAGGTCTTTTGTCACGGGTTGCAGGAACAGCCCGAGGCTCTGGCGCATGCCGTTGGCCAAAGCGAGGGCGAGCGCCGCCGCGATCAGGATGGGAATGGCCGCGCGGGGGATGCTTCGCATCGGTGGAGGGTCGCCCGGGGAAGGATGTTCCACAAGGCGGGATGGCTTGCGCGGAGGGCTTCCCCGGGCGGACGCCCACGCATGGGTCAGGCCGTCGTGGCGACGCGGTCGAGGAGCAACTCGCGCGCCGCGGGCAGGCCCTTGTTGTGCACGCCGAAGACATCGCGGGCCAGGAAATGGCCGGTCAGGCGCAGCCCGGCGGCCCAATCCGCGGCGGTGGAGGGCCCCTGCCCCAGCAGGAAGCGTGGCAGGGGCAGCAGCCGGTCCCGCCATTCGCCGGCGGCGGGTTCGGAGACGGCGCGGCCGCTGCGGGGGGAGACGAAGGCCAGGTCCTCCGTGCTGCCGGTGATGGCGCAGCGCGCCAGGTCGAGGCCGTAGCCGAGTTCGGCCAGCAGATCGGCCTCCCACCGCACCAGGTCGGGCAGCGCGAGGGCCGTGTCGCGCGCGAGGGTCGCGACGAAGGCGACCAGGCCGTGGAAGATGTGGGGATGGGCCTCCCGTTCCGGCAGCGCGCCTTCCGCCGTGGCGCAGGCGGCGCGCAGCGCGGCGAGGGCCAGCGGGTCCTCCATGGCCAGCGCGGCGGCGGGGTGGACCATCTCCGCGCTCATCGAACCGAGTTGGTCCGCGAGGCGGCCAACCCAGCGTGCCTCCACCAGGTTGCCGGGCTGCCACAGCGCGGATTGGGCGCGGGAGGTGCCTCCCTTGGCGAGGCCGGCGTGGCGGCCGTGCTGCTCCGTCATGACGGAGACGATGGCGCCGCCCTCCCCATGGGGGCGGACGTCGAGGATCACGGCGGGGGCATCCCATTCCATGAAGGACGGGGTTCCACATCGCGGGCCTCGCCGCAAGATTCGTCCGCTTCGCGGAGAGCACGCCGCACATCGTGAGCGCCCCGTCGGTGCCATGGGCGTGAGCGGCCGGTGCGATCCGCTGCGCCGGCGCTTATCCCGGCATGAAGAGACGCCTGATGCTGGCCGGGGTGTTCACCCTGGCGTCGCCCCGCCTGCGCGCTGGCTCACCACGCCGGCTGAGCCTGCGCCACTATCACACCGGCGCCCGGTTCGAGGGCCCCTGGCATGACGGCACGGCGCCCGATCCGGTGGCGATGGCGGAGCTTTCGGGCGTGCTGGCGGACAGCGCGGCCATCCGGCCCCGGCCCTTCGACGCGGCGGCACTCGGCATCCTGGCCGATGTGGCGGAGGCTGCGGGGCTTTCGGGGCCGCTGGTGGTGCGGTCGGGCTACCGGACGCCGGCGATCAATGCCGCGGTGCATGGGGCGGGGGACAGCCAGCACCTCCGCGCCGGGGCGATCGACCTGGAGGTGGCGTCCGCGCGCATCCGGCTTGTGGGCGGGCTGGCGCTGGGGATGGGGCGCGGCGGCGTCGGCGTCTATCCGCGCCGGGGCTTCGTGCACCTGGACAGCGGCCCGGTGCGGCACTGGAACGGGGATGCGCCGGGCGCCGGGATGCCGGCGCCGGTGGAGGACCGGATCGGGCGGATCGCAGCGGCGTGGCGGAACCCGGGCGGGAGGCGCTGAGGCGCCCTATCCCTGGTCGTCCAGCCCCAGCGCCCGGATGCGGCCGCCTTCCTCGTCCCAGCCCGCGCGTTCCTTGACGTTGATGAAGAGGTGGATGCGGCGTTCCAGCAGCGCCTCCAGCTCCTTCCGCGCGGATTGGCCGATGGCCTTCACCTTGGCGCCGCCATCGCCGATCAGGATGCCCTTCTGGGTGGCGCGGGTGACGTAGATGGTCACGTCGATGCGGGCGCTGCCGTCCTTGCGTTCCTGCCAGGCCTCGGTTTCCACCGTGGCGTGGTGGGGCACTTCCTCATGCGTCTGGCGCAGCACCTGTTCGCGCACGATCTCGGCGGCCAGCATCCGCTGCGGCAGGTCGGAGAGGTCGTCCTCCGGGAACAGGTAGGGGCCTTCCGGCAGGTTGTTCGCCAGCACGGCCTTCACGCGATCGAGGCCCCTGCCCTTCAGCGCGCTGACCATGAAGGTCTCGGCGAAGGGCACGATGTCGTTCAAATCCTTGGACAGCGGCAGCAGCCGGGGCGGCTCCACGAGGTCCGCCTTGTTCAGCAGCAGCATCAGCTTGCGCTTGCTGCCCTTCAGCTTCTCCGCGATGGCGCGCACATCGTCTGTCAGCCCGGCGCGGGCATCGACGATGAGGACGGACAGGTCGGCATCTTGCGCGCCGCCCCAGGCGGCGGCGACCATGGCGCGGTCCAGCCGCCGGCGGGGCGCGAAGATGCCGGGCGTGTCCACCAGGATGATCTGGGCCCGCCCCTCCATGACAACGGCGCGGATGCGGAAGCGCGTGGTCTGCGGCTTGGGGGAGACGATGGTGACCTTGGTGCCCGCCAGGGCGTTCACCAGGGTGGATTTGCCTGCATTCGGCGCGCCGACGATGGCGACAAGGCCGCAGCGGGTCGGGGGTAGTTCGGTCGTATTGCTCATTTGGCCCCCAGGAGTTGCAGAAGCCGCTCGGCCGCGGCCTGTTCGGCCGCGCGCTTGTTCTCGCCCTGGCCCTCGGCCTCCTTCCCCGCCGCGATCGCGCGCACGGTGAAGACCGGGTGGTGCGACGGGCCGGAGGAGGAGACGGCCAGGTATTCCGGCAGGCCGAGGCCGCGCCCCAGCGTCCATTCCTGCAGCCGCGACTTGGGGGAGGAAGGCGGCTTCGCCGGGGCTTCCAGCGCAGCATCCCATTCGCGGCGGATCAGCGCCCGCGCCGGTTCCAGCCCGCCATCGAGGTAGATGGCGCCCAGCACCGCCTCCAGCGCATCCGACAGGACGGAGGGGCGGTTGCGGACGCCGGACTTCTCTTCATTCGGCGTGACCCGCAGCGCCGCGGCGATGCCGAGCGTGACGGCGACGCGCGCCAGCGCATCCTGCGCCACCAGCACCGCGAGCCGCTTGCCGAGGTCCCCTTCCCGTTCCTTCGGGAAGCGTTCCGCCAGCCATTCCGCCATGACGAGCGCGAGCACGCGGTCGCCCACGAATTCCAGCCGTTCGTTCGAATCGAGCATCGATCGCTTCGGATCGGCGGCCGAGCGATGCGTCAGGGCGTGGAGGAGAAGTTCCGGCCGGGTGAAGCGGTGCGGCAGGCGCGCCGCCAGCGCCTCCACGGGGTCATCGCTGACGGGAATCAACACGTTGTCGTCCGCCGGACGATCAACGGACGGCGCTGAACAGACGGCTCCAGCGGATGGCGGTCGGCCAGGCCCAGATCTCCCAGAAGCGGGCGGAGCCATCGACGGAGAAGAAGATGAACTCCGCACGGCCGACCAGGTTCTCGACCGGCACGAAGCCGACACCGTTGCGCTGTTCGCGGCTGTCCAGGCTGTTGTCCCGGTTGTCGCCCATGGCGAAGATGTGGCCTTCGGGCACCCGGAACTCGATGGTGTTGTCGTAGATCTGGTCGTCCGACATCTCGAGAATGTTGTGGACATGGGGCTCGACGCCGGCCTGGGGCGGCAGGAATTCCCGGTATTCGCGCACGACGATGAGGGGGCCATCGCCCTCCACCGTGAAGGGACCGACGAGTTCGCGGCGCACGGGCTGGCCGTTCAGGTGCAGGACGCCGTTGCGGACCTGCACGCGGTCCCCGGGCAGGCCGACGATGCGCTTGATGTAGTCGGTCGAATTGTCGCGCGGCAGCTTGAACACCGCCACGTCGCCGCGGGCCGGCAGGCTGCCGAAGATGCGGCCCTGGAACAGGTTCGGGCTGAACGGCATGGAGTGACGCGAATAGCCGTAGCTGTATTTCGACACGAAGAGGTAGTCGCCCACCAGCAGCGTCGGGATCATGCTGCCGGAGGGGATGTTGAAGGGTTCGAACGCGACGGTGCGTATGCCGATGGCGATCAGCCCGGCATAGACCACGGTCTTGATGGATTCGAGCCAGCCGCCCGTCTGCTTCTTGACCATGGAGGGAGTTTTCGCCGGCATCCTATGGGACTCCCCCGGTTTCGGGGCGGTCGCTGCGGGTCCGGATAGAGCCTGCCCACCCCTGCCCTGTCAAGGAACCGCGATCCCGGGAGCCGCCGGCATGCCCATGCGCGGTAGCGGCACGGCGGTGATGATGACCATCGCCTGCGCGTAGGGAAACTCATCCGTCATCGTCAGCGCGACATGGGAGACGAGGCCCGGCGGCGTGATCTGCGCGAGGCGCGCCGCGGCGCCGCCCGTCATCCGCAGGGTCGGCTGGCCGGAGGACAGGTTCACCACGCCGAGATCCCGCCAGAAGACCCCCTGCCGGAAGCCGGTGCCGAGCGCCTTCGACGCTGCCTCCTTCGCCGCGTAGCGCTTGGCGTAGGTGGCGGCGCGGATCTTCTCCGTCCGCCTTTCGGCCTTCGCACGCTCCGCCGGGGTGAAGATGCGGTTCAGGAAGCGGTCGCCATAGCGGGCGATCGTCTTCTCGATCCGGCGGATATCCAGGATGTCGCTGCCGAGGCCGATGATCATGTCCTATCCCTTGGCGCGTTCGGCCTGCGCCACCGCCGTCAGGCCCCGGAGTGCGGCGATGATGTTGCCGAGGTGGCGGAGGTCCTTCACCTCCACATCGATCGCAATCTCCTGGAAATCCGATCCGCGGTGGACGATGCGCATATTCTCGATCGCGCCATCCTGCCGCGCGATGGCGTCCGTAACGGCGGAGAGCGCGCCGCGGTCATTCGCCGTCACCACATCAATCCGCCCGACATGGCCGCTGCCCGCGCCGCCGGCATAATCCCAGTCGATGTCGAGGAAGCGTTCGGGGCTGTCCGCGAAGCCCGAGAGGTTTGGGCAATCATTCTTGTGGACCGTCACGCCCTTGCCGGTGGTGACGATGCCGAGGATGCGGTCCCCCGGCAGCGGGTGGCAGCAGCCCGCGAAATTCACCTGCATGCCGGCGACCAGGCCGGTGACGCCCATGGCGACATCGCGGCGGCTGCCCTTGCCCGGCGGCGGCAGCGGCACGGCGCGGGGGCGGGACCGCGCGATGGGCAGCACATCCTGCGGCCGCGGCGGGCCGCGCAGTTCCGGATAGACGGCCAGCACCACATCCTTGGCGCTGGCGCCGCCGGAGGCGACGACGATGCAGAGCTCCTCGAAGCTCGTCTGCTTCAGCGCCTTGAGCGCGGGTTCCAGGTGCTTCTCGCTGAACTCCACGCCTTCCTGGCGGAAGGCCTTGGCGATGGCCGCGCGGCCTTCCTGCTGCTGCGCCTGGCGCTGTTCGGCGTGCATGAAGCGCCGGATGCGCGCCCGCGCCTTGCCGGTAACGACGAAGCGTTCCCATTGCGGGTTCGGCGTGCCGCCGCGGGCGGTGATGATCTCGACCTGGTCGCCATTCTCCAGCGGCGTGCGCAGCGGCTTGATCTGGCCGTTGATCTTGGCGCCCACGCATTGGTCGCCGACCTGGCTGTGCACCTGGTAGGCGAAATCGACGCAGGTGGAACCGCGCGGCAGGGCGATGAGGTCGCCCTTGGGCGAGAAGCAGAAGACCTGGTCCCGGTGGAGTTCGAGCCGCGTGGCGTCGAGGAATTCCTGCGGCTCCGCCGCCTGTTCCAGGATGTCCAGCAGCGCCTTCACCCAGGGGAACTTGCCGCTGTCGCGCGCGACCTGGCCGCCCTGCTTGTAGATCCAGTGCGCGGCAACGCCGTATTCCGCGACCTCATGCATCTCCCGCGTCCGGATCTGCACCTCGATCTTGGCATTGCGCTTGTCCGGCACCGTCACGCCGGTGTGGATGGACTGGTAGCCATTGGGCTTGGGGGTGGAGATGTAGTCCTTGAACCGCCCGGGCACGACGCGATAGGCGGAATGGACGGCGCCCAATGCCGCGTAGCAAGCGCCCTTGTCGGCCACGATCACGCGGAAGGCCATGATGTCCGAAAGCTGTTCGAACTCCACCTTCTTGCCGTGCATCTTCAGCCAGATGGAGTAGGGCGATTTCTCGCGCCCCGTCAGTTCCTCCACCTCCACGCCCGCTTCCTTGAAGACATGGGTCAGGTCTTCCCGGATCTCGTCGATCAGGTCCGCGCCCTGGCCGTAGAGGAAGGCGCGGCGGGCGGCGATGGTCTGGAAGGCGTCGGGATCGAGTTCCCGGAAGGACAGCGTCTCCAGCTCCGTCTTCAGCGCATCCATGCCGATGCGCTCCGCGAGCGGGGCGAAGATGTCCATCGTCTCCCGCGCCGTCTTCCGGCGGCGGGCTTCCTGCGGGACGAAATGCAGCGTCCGCATGTTGTGCAGACGGTCGGCCAGCTTCACCAGCAGCACCCGGATGTCCTCCGACATCGCGAGGACCAGCTTG
>NZ_JBHYGL010000002.1:0-176964 GCF_051859025.1 Falsiroseomonas sp.
TCATGGCGGAGATCTCGGCCGCGTCGCAGGAACAATCGGCGGGGATCGAGCAGGTCAACGTCGCCGTCGCGCAGATGGACAAGATCACGCAGCAGAATTCCGCGCTGGTCGAGGAAGCGGCGGCCGCGGCGAAGTCCATGGAGGAACAGACGGAAGCGCTGTCCGGCATGGTCTCCGCCTTCGTGCTGAACGCCGACCAGGCGCCGCCCGCCCCCAAGGGCCGGCCGGCCCCGCGCGCCGCCGCGCGGCCCGCTTCACGTCCCGCGAAGCCCGGCCCGGCCAAGGCCGCGACGTCGGATGACGAGTGGAAGGAGTTCTGATCCATGTCCGCCGCGGCAACCCTGCCCGGACCTTCCGTCACGGCGCTCATGCAGGAAGTGCTCCTGCATGACGAGGATTTCGTCGCCATCGCCGCCATGGTGAGGGAGGCGTCGGGCATCGTCCTCGGCCAGAACAAGAGGGACCTGGTGCATGGGCGGCTGCGGCGGCGGCTGCGGGCGCTCCGGCTGCTGAGCTTCAGCGACTATCGGGCCATGCTGGAAGGCCCGGACGGCGCGGAAGAACGGGTGCGGATGATCAATGCGATCACCACGAACCTCACCGGCTTCTTCCGCGAACCCCATCACTTCGAGGCGCTGGGCGACCGCGTGCTGCCCGCCCTGTCGCGGGACCAGCGGCGGCTGCGCATCTGGTCCGCCGGCTGTTCCTCGGGCGAGGAACCCTACACCATCGCCATGACGCTGCATCGCGCGATGTCGGACCTCGGTGCCTGGGACGCGAAGGTGCTCGCGACGGATATCGACACCGACATGGTCGCGCATGGCGCCGCCGGGCTCTACGGCATGGAACGCGTGGCCGCCATCCCGGCGGAGCTGCGGCGCGCCCATGTGCGGCGTGTCGATGCCTCCACCGTCGCGATGGGTGATGAGTTGAAGGACCTCATCGCCTTCCGGTCGCTCAACCTGCTCGGCCCCTGGCCGATGCGCGGGCCCTTCGATGCGATCTTCTGCCGCAATGTCGTCATCTACTTCGACAAGCCGACGCAGCGCGTGCTGTTCGACCGCTTCGCGGACATGCTGAAGCCCGGCGGCATGCTGTTCGTGGGCCATTCCGAAAGTCTCTACCGCGTGAGCGAACGCTTCACGCATCTCGGCCGGACCATATACCGCAGGGTCAAATGAGCCCGTCCCTGGCGGTGCCGGCTGCTGCCACCGCCGGCGCCGCGCTGCAATCCCGGCTGCTGCTGTCAGGCGATCCGCTGGCCGGCCGGCGGGCGGTGAAGGTGGGGCCGGGCGAATACCATGTCTCGGCGGAGGAGGAGGCGGTGATCGTCACCGTGCTCGGCTCCTGCATCTCCGCCTGCATCCGCGACCCCGTCGCGCGGGTCGGCGGCCTCAATCACTTCATGCTGCCGACCAGCGTCGATGGCGGCTGGGGCAAGGCGGCGGCCAGCCTGCGCTACGGCAATTTCGCGATGGAGCGCCTGGTGAACGACCTGCTGGCGCGCGGTGGGCAGCGCGCGCGGATGGAGGTGAAGCTGTTCGGCGGCGCGCGGCTCGGCGCCAGCACGGATTCCGTCGGCAGCCGCAACATCGAATTCATCGATGCCTATCTGAAGGCGGAGCGGATGCAGGCGGTGGCGCGAAACCTCGGCGGCGCGCGCGCCCGCAGCATCGTCTACCAGCCCGTGCTCGGCCGCGCCTTCATGCGGTTACTGCCCGAGGCGCAGGAGATCGTCCGCGCCCAGGAAGGCAGGCTGCGCCGGCACCTCGCCAATCGTCCGGTCGCCGGCAGCATCGAGATTTTTGAATGACAGGAAGGGTGAGCGGCATGCCGATCCGGGTGCTCGTGGTGGATGACAGTGCCCTGATCCGGCAATTGCTGACGGAACTCCTCTCCGCCGATCCGGGGATCGAGGTCGTCGGCACGGCCGGCGATCCGCTGGTGGCGCGGGAGAAGATCAAGGCGCTGTCGCCGGATGTGCTCACGCTCGACATCGAGATGCCGAAGATGGACGGGCTGAGTTTCCTCGAGAAGCTGATGGCGCTGCGGCCGATGCCGGTGGTCGTCGTCTCCACCCTGACGCAGAAGGGCACGGATGCGGCGCTGCGGGCGCTGGAACTCGGCGCCATCGACGATGTCGCCAAACCGCTGATCGATATCCGCAGCGGCATGACGGCGCTGGGGGAGGAACTGGTCGCGAAGGTCCGCGCCGCCGCCGCGGCCAGGCCTCGTGCCCGCGCCATGCGCGCGGTGGCGAGCGTGCCGCTGCAGGTGGATGCCCGCCTTTCCACTGCCGGACGCATCGTCGCGGTCGGTGCCTCCACCGGGGGGGTGGAGACTCTGCAGCAATTGCTGTTGCAGATGCCGGCGACGGCGCCGGCCATCGTCATCACCCAGCACATGCCGGCGGGCTTCACGACCAGCTTCGCCAGGCGGCTCGACCAGCAATGCGCCATGACGGTGGTGGAGGCGACGGATGGCCGGCGCATCCTGCCGGGCCAGGTCTACATCGCCCCCGGCGCGCGCCACCTGGAAGTGACGCGCACCGGCGCGCATTACGCCTGCCGCCTGCATGATGGCCCGGCGGTATCCGGCCACCGTCCCTCGGTCGATGTGCTGTTCCAATCCGTCGCGACGGCGGCGGGCGCGAATGCGATGGGCATCATCCTGACCGGCATGGGCAAGGATGGCGCGAACGGCCTTCTGGCCATGCGCCGCGCCGGGGCGCGCACGCTCGGCCAGACGGAGGCGAGCTGCGTCGTCTACGGCATGCCCAAGGCCGCCATGCAGATCGGCGCCGTGGAGCAGGAGCTGACGGTGGACCAACTGGCGCGCGAGATCGTGCGGGCGCGGGAGGCCGAGCCCGCGCGCCGCACGGCGTAGTCAGCGCGCCTACACCCAGGCCGCGAAGCGTGTCGCGGCATCGGCGTTCACCGCGCCATCCGGCATCTCGCCCCGCGCCAGCATCCCCACCTGGCGGACGGTATCCATCGCCTGGTGCTCCGCGGCTTCCGGCGTCAGCCCGCCGACATGCGGCGTCGCCACCACATTCGCGCGCGCGGCCAGGCGCGGTGCGGGCCGCTGGTCCGGCGCGCTGCCGACATCCATCGCCGCGCCGCGCAGCTGGCCGCTTTCCAGCGCCGCCTCCAGCGCGTCCTCATCCACCAGCTCGCCCCGGCTGAGATTCACCAGGAAGGCGCCGCGCTTCATGCGGGCGAAGGCGTCCGCATTCATCAGGTGCCGCGTCTCCGGCGTGGAGACGGCGAGCGGCATCACCACGTCGCTTGCCGCCAGCAGCGCGTCGCGTCCCAGGGCCTCGGCGCCTTCCACCGCCGCGTAAGGGTCATGCACCACCACGCGCATGCCCATCGCCGTCGCGATGGGGGCGATGCGCCGGGCGATGCGCCCCCAGCCGATCAGGCCGAGTGTCTTGCCTTCCAGCTGCACGCCCATCCGCACCTCCGGCAGCGTGCCGTTGTGATAGGCGGTGCTGCTGGTGGAGACTCCGCGCGCCAGATCCACCATCATCCCGATGGCGAGTTCCGCCACGCTGGCGGTGAAGCCCGGCGTCGCCTGCGTCACCAGCACGCCGGCCGCGCTGGCCGCTGGCACGTCGATGGTGGAGATGTCGACCGCCACGCGCAGGAAGGCCAGCAGATCAGGCGCCGCGGCGAAGGTGGCGGGCAGGCCGGGGGTCGAACGATCGGCGACGATGCAGTGGCAGCCCGCCGCCGCGCGGGCCAGCTCCTCCCCGGCCAAAGGGCGGTCGCCGTCATGCAGGACCACCTCCGCCACCGCCCGCAGCGCAGCCTCGGCCCGGGGCGGGTAGTAGCCGGCCCGCATCTCGGGCGTATGGGTCAGGAACACGCGCAGCATGGACGTCTCGCCCTCCGGTTCTTCTCGTCCTAGCCTAGGGGGCATGAGCACGGCGCACGAGATCCCCTTCACCGCGGGCACCGCCCCGCCCCGCATTCCCGTGCCGCCGGGCGCGGTGGATTGCCACCATCACGTCTATGACGCGGCGGCGCCCGTGGTGCCGGGCGGGCGGCCCCATGCGGATGCCAGCCTGGCGGATCATGCGCGGGTGCTGGCGCGGCTCGGCGTGGACCGGCATGTGCTGGTGCAGCCCTCCACCTACGGGCTCGACAATTCACTGCATCTGGCGGCGCTGCGGCAGGCGGGGCCGATGCGGGCGCGGATGGTGGCGGTGGTGGCGCCTGGCACGCCGATGGCTGAACTCCGCGCCATGGCGGCGGACGGCGTGGTCGGCGCGCGGGCCAATCTGGTGCAGGGCATTCCCCTGAGCGTCGATGATGTCGCGCCGCTCGGGCGGACACTCGCGGAACTCGGCTGGCACCTGCAGCTCTATGCGACGCCGGCGATCATCGCGGGTCTTGGCCCCGTGCTGCGCGCGCTGCCCTGCCCGGTGGTCTTCGACCATTTCGCGCAGCTGCCGCTCGTGGAATGGGAAGCCGATCCCGCTTGGGGCGTGGTCATGGACCTGATGCAGGCGGGGCGGGGCTGGATGAAGCTCTCCTCCCCCTATGCGCTGGACCAGGCGAGGCCGGAGGCGGTGGGCGATTTGGCGCGGGCGCTGGTGGCGGCGGTGCCGGAAAGGCTGGTCTGGGGCACCAACTGGCCGCATCCCAATGCCACCACCATCCCGGATGACGCGGCGCTGCTGGACCGCCTGGCCGAATGGGCGCCCGATGCAGCGGTGCGGCATCGCATCCTGGTGGACAACGCGGCCACGCTCTACGGCTTCGGCTGATCCCCGCCCGGCTTCCGCCCGGCCCAGTTCTCCAGGGGAAAGCGCAGCTCCACCAGCAACCCGGCTGGCGTCCATTCCAGAAGCTGCGTGCCGCCGAGGCGGCGGATCTGGGACTGGATCACCGCCATGCCCGTGCCCTTGCGCGCCGGCGGGGCGATGATCGGCGCGCCGCCCTGCTCGGCCCAGCGCAGCACCACCGCCGCGCCGTCACGCCGCGCCTCGATCCGCACCTCGCCGCTGGCGGCGGCCAGTGCCCCGTGCTTCGCGGCATTGGTGGCCATCTCATAGAGGATCATCGCCACCGGCTGCACCGCATTCGCCACCAGGTCAGGCACGTCATCGGCTTCCAGCGTCAGGTGGTCGCGATAGGCGGCGAGTTCGGAGGCGATGAGCAGGGCAAAGGCGGCGGGATGCTGCGCTGCCTGGTCCACCAGCGTCTGGGTGCGGGCCAGCGACAGGATCCGTCCCTCCAGCCGCCGCTTGTATTCCGGCACGTCCGCCGCCTGGGTCAGCCGCAGCAGCGCCTGCACGACGGACAGCGTGTTGTTGGCGCGGTGGTTCACTTCCCGCACCAGCAGGGCGCGGCGCGCCTCGGCCTCCGCCTCATCGGTCACGTCGCGCAGCATGCCGACTATGTGGGTGCGCGCGCCGGGCGGGCCGAACATGCGGCCGAGGAATTCGATATGGCGGATGGCGCGGTCGGTCTGGCGGATGATGCGGACGCGCTCGCAATAGATGTCGCGGTTGCGGTCGCCGCGCAAATCGGCGGCGAAGGTGGCGCGGGCGGCCTCGAGATCCTCGGGGTGATAGCATTCCCAGAACCCCGTGCTTTCCACCGGCATGCGAGGCGGCACTGGCAGGCCGAACATGGCGAAGGCGTTGGGGCTCAGCACGACAGTGCCGGTCGCCACGTCGGAGTCGAAGAAGGCGATGCCGAAATTCTTAATCGCCAGCCGCGCCCGTTCCCGCCCGGCTTCCGAGCCCAGGTCGAAGCCGATCATCCAGGCACCGGATCCTGCAGGCTGCCGCTCCCTCGGTCCTTGCGGAGTCGAGTGTATCAGCCCGTCCAGAGCCGGGCCAGCAGCAGCGCGGCGAGCCCCGCCCCCATGGCCGGCAGCAGGCGGCGGCGCAGCAGGCCGTAGGCCAGGCCGCCCGCGGCAAGCCCGGCCAGCCGCGCCGGCCAGGGCACGGTGGCCAGCAGCCCGGCGGGGGCGGCGATCGCCAGGGTGACGAAGGCGGCGAGGGTGGCCACGGACACCGCGGAGGCCCAGGCGATGGCGGGGTGGTCCGGCCGCAGCGCGCCGCCCAGCAGCAGGCCACAGCCCCGCAGCGCCAGGCCGATCCCCACCGTCAGTGCCAGCGCCCAATCCGCCTGGTTCATCGCCGGCGGTTCCAGAGGAAGGCGAGCGTGCCGCCCAGCAGCCCCGCCAGCGGCAGCCCCCAGGCGCCGCCCACCGCGAAGGCGAGGGGTGAAGCGAGCACGCCGGCGACCAGTGCCGGCGCGACGCCTGGCCTTCCCGCATCGGCCGCCAGCAGCAGGCAGAAATACAGCGGGTTGGTGAAGAGCAGCGCGGCGCGGAGTTCGGCCGGCAGGTTCGGCGCGGCGAGGTGCCCGGCGGCGGTGGCGCCCATGGCCGCGCACCAGGATGCGATGGCGAAGCCGAGGAACCATGGCAGCCGCGCGGGTTCCGCCAGCCCTGGCAGCGCGCGCATCCCCGCCGCCCAGGGCGTGATGGCGATGAAGGGAAGGGCGAGGTAGCGCCGCCAGCCCCGCCCCAGCATCGGCGCGATGGCGACCGCCATGGGCAGGAAGCGCGCATTGGCGGCCGTCGCCGCGACCACCGCCGGCAGCCCAGCCCCTGGGGCAGCCGCTGGGGCCCCCCCTTGGGCCACCCCGCCCCCTGCCGCCACCTGCAGCAGCACCAATTGTCCCGCCATGCCGTAGACCGCGCCGGTGCAGAGCAGCGCCCAGGGCAGCGACAGTCCCGCTTCCGCCACTGCTGCGCCGAAGGCGAGGAAGGTGGCGCCCATGGCCAGCGCCGGGGCGCCGAGGGCCTCGCGGGCGCCGTTGCGGAAGGACGGATGCATGGGCGGGAGGATGCGGGTGGTCGTGGCGGGCGTCACCCCCCACCCGCCGGACCCATAATCTCGCGGTCCAGGGTCCCGTTGGACCCTGGCCGGGGGTTGCAGGGGGGCGGCGCCCCCCTGCGGACTGACATTTGTTGCAGGGGGGGCGGCGCCCCCCTGCGGACTGACACTTGGTGCAGGTGGGCGGCGCTACTCCGCCGCCGCCGGCCGGGCCGCCGCCCGTCGCCGCGGCAGGAAGGCGATCGGCGCCAGGCACAGCACGGCCAGGAAGGCCGCCAGCGCCTCCGCGCTTTCCGGCACGTCGATCGCGGCCAGGGCCGCCGGCAGGTCGATGGGCGTGAAGCCGATGAAGGCCTGTTCCTGCATCTCCTGCACCGCCGCCGCGGTGAAGCGCGCCGCCACGACCAGCAGGAACAGGCTGGTGCCGAGGAAGAGCGGCCGCAGCGGCAGGCGGCGCGTGCCGCGGCGGATCGCCAGCCAGAAGCCGAACAGCAGCACCGCCGCCACGGCGGCGCCGGCCAGCACGGGCAGCGGCTGTTCCTCCGCCCCCAGGGCGGCGAGGAACAGCACGGTTTCCGCCCCTTCGCGGAAGACGGCGAGGAAGCCGATGGCCGCGACGGCCAGCGCCACGCGGTTGCTTTCCAGGGCGCGGCCCGTGCGCTGCTTCAGGGCTTCGGACCAGGCGCGGGGATCGGCGTGGCGCGCCAGCCAGCCGCCGGTCCACAGCATCAGTGCCGCGGCCAGCAGGCAGGTCGCGGCTTCCACCCGGTCATCATGTTCCCCGCCCAGCAGGATGGCGTAGAGCACGGCGACCACCAGGCTGGCACCCAGCCCGCCCGCCGCGCCCCAGCCGAGTGCGCCCGCGCGTTCGGGCGCGGCGCGGCCGATGAAGGCAGCGAGGGCGGCGAGGACGAGGACGGCTTCCAGACCCTCCCGCAGCAGGATCAGGCCGGCATCGAGCATGAGGGACATGGTGCGGAGGCTTTCTGAGATTGCGAGTCGTTCGCAAATTAATCCCCGCCGCCGTCCATTTCACGTGAAACAATGGCAAGCCATCGCCCGGCGCGCGCGCGCCGGGCAATCCCGCTTCAGCCGCCCCCTTGTCAGCCTATAGGGGAGAGGCCGTCCGCCGCGCGGGACTGCACGCCGGCCTGGAACTCCCAGAAATCCGCCAGCGCCTCGGCCAGGTCGGCCGTCGTCGCGCCCGCGGCGAAGCGGCCGGCCCATTCGGCCAGTTCCGCCGCATCCGGCGCGCGCCCCAGCGCGGCCTGGTGCAGCAGGACCGCCGCATCGGCATCATCCAGCCCGGCGATGCGGGACTGGAATTCCGCCGTGCCCGCCAGGTCGCGGGCCAGCTCCGCCGGGGACCATCCCGAATCGAGCCGGGCGTCGAGGGCGCGCAACTCCGCCACCGTCGCTTCCCGCCCATAGGCGAGGCGCGTCAGGCCATCCGCGAAGCTCAGGCCCCAATCCGCGACGAAGGCACCGCTGGCGGGGGAGGGCCGGGCGGCCAGGACATAGGCCTCCGTCGCGACCATGACGAGGAAGTCGGCGCGGTTGCCGGCCTCCAGCCGTTCCAGCAGCAGCGCGACGCCGGCTTCGGTGGGGGGCGCGCCGGCGGCATTGGTCCAGGCGGCGGTGGCGAAGGCGCGATCATCCGCGATGGCGCCGATGCCGCCCTGCGCCAGGAATCCCTCCGCCAGGTCCCGCGCCTGGATGCGCCCCGAATCCAGCGCATCCGCCGCCCAGCTAGTGCCGAGCGGGGAGGTATCGCGCCCCAGCACGATGTCATGCAGCCGGTCCACCAGCGCGGCATTGCCGCCGGCACCGATGACTTCCCGCCCATCGGCGAAGCGGATCTCGCTGCCGCCCACGGTCGTGCTGCGGCCATCGGCGGTGGTCACCACGGCGAGATCGGGGGCGACCAGCGTCACCGTCGCCTGTTCGCGGAACAGGGCGGTGGTGTCGATCGTGGCGGGTGTCAGGGGCTGCGGCGCGGGCGCGGGCACGGGAACGGGGGCTGGCACCGGGACCGGCGCCGGGACCGGCACGGCCACCGGCGCTGGCGCGCCATTGCCCACCACAACCCCCGCTGCCGCCGTCCAGACCGGCAGGCCCGCCCCATCCGTCACCGCATGGCCCTGCCCGGTGCCATCCGCGCCCCAGAGCTTGCCGATGCCCCAGGCATAGTCGAGCACCGCGCCAACCGGCAGCGCCTGGCCGAAGCTGACCGCCAGGCTGTCCGCATCCAGGATCGCCGCGCCCGTCGCCTGCACCCGCGTGCCATTCGGCAGCAGCGCGGACCAGCCGGCACCCGCCGCCGCATCCGCATCCAGGGCCGCGAAGCCCGCGGCCCCGTCATGCCGCACATCCACCTGCAGGCGCGTCGGCTCCAGCCGCGTCGCCGCCACCACCTGGGGACCGTCGGAGGCGATGTTCCCGCCCGCCAACGCGACCGGCGAGCCCGGCTTGGCATAGGCCGCGAATTCCTCCGCCGCCACGCGCGCGATGCGCCCCGCGACGATCAGCGCGTCGGAGGCCGAGATATGCGCGCCCCCGAATTCCCGCGTCTTCTCATCCCCATCGTAGTTGTCGAGATCGACATTGAGGTCCGGCGCCCGCGCGGCGATGCGCGCATTGAAGCCGGGATCCGCGGCCAGCGTCTCCATCGCCTGGCGGATGGCCTGGTGGCCGGTATCCGTGCCGTCGCCGAAGGGATGCGCGGCGACATACAAATAGGGGATGTCCCGCCCCAGCACCTGGCGCACCAGCCCCGCATCGACCCGCATCGCCTGGGCGAGGGAGGTGGCGGAAAGACCGGCATCGCGGCTGTCATATTCGCTATGCAGCCAGACCAGGGCGGTCGCGTCGCCCGGACCGTCGGCGACGTATTGCTCCATCCGCCGCAGGAACAGCTGCTCCAGCTCCCCGGCCTGCCAGCCGCCGCCCGCCGCGGGGTCCATCCATTCATCGAGGAAGGCGGTGGCGGGATAGGTGGTGTCGCCGCCCTGGCCATCCCGGTCATAGACCAGGGTGACGCGGTCATTCACGCCATCGAAGCCGAGCAGCCGCTCCACCTCAGTCACCAGCCGCCCCGCCCCGGCGAAGCCATCGAGTTCGGCGAGATAGGCGGCGTTGGACTGGCCACGCAGGATGAGATCGAGTTGCAAGGCGAATAACCCCCGGATGCTGGTTCCGGTGGGCAATGCGGCGATCCCGCGATGGTTCGTCCTGATGACGGGCTAGTGAGAAGCAACGCGCAAGGCCGCGTAACGTTGCGGCGGGCCTCGTTTTCCGGCGGTCACGATGGCGCGCGCGGCCGCCGTTCGGGCTGCCGCTGCCCCATTCACGCCATGAAGCGGGCGTCGCGCGTGGCGGCAATCGCCTCATAGGCGGTCTTCACCGCATCGGGGCCATGCAGCCTTTCCAGCCGGCGCACGGTGAAATGCCCCTGCGCCACGCCGCGGAAATGCTCGAGGAAGGCGAGGTTGATGGCCGCCCCGCCTGCCGCGCCGATCAGCGGCGCCGCCTGGGCGGAGATCTTCAGCGCCACCGGCCCGCCGAAACGCGCCGCGATGGGGCCGAGGAAGCCCGGCAGCAGCATCCCCGCCATGCCCTTGCCGACCGCGCCCTTCACCGCCTCCGCCAGCGCGACGCGGACGGCGAAGTAGCCGGATTCCGCCGCATCATCCCGCGCATCCCGGCCGCCGAGGGCGAAGACTTTCAGGCATTCCGCGGCCACCAGCGGGTCCGCCAGATCCTCACCGTGCTCCGCCGCGATGGCCGCGATCTGGCGCAGCAGCAGCGTGGTGGAGATGGGCAGTTCCACCAGCGTCCCCGGCAGGCCGAGCGCACCGCCCGCCGCCCCCGTCGCCGCCGCCAGGCCGCGATGGAACCAGGCCGTAGGGAAGGGGGTGGGGTTGGCGCTGGGCGAGGCCTTCAGCGCCGCCTGCATGGCGGAAGCCAGTGCCTTCCGCACCGCGCCATCCAGCATGGATTGCACGCCGGATGGCAGGCGCGACCGCAGCGCCTCCACGGGGGTGCCGACCATGCCGGCGATGCGCGCGGCAAGCGACACGGTCTCCAACTGCACGACGGCGCGGGAGAGTTCCGCCCGCGCGTCGTCGGTCAGGATGCTCGGCGGGGGAGGCGCGATGGTGAGGGACATGCGGCACCATATGGGGGTTCGCGCGTCATGACGCACGAGGAGCCGTATGGTCCCGCAGCCAGGTCGCGAATTCGTCTTCGGACAGGTCGCCGGCGGCGAGGTCCAGCATGGCGACCGTGGCCATCGCCGGCGGCGCCACCAGGTCCAGCCCGTTCGCCATCAGGAAGACGCCCGCCGCCACGAAGGCCGCGCGCTTTTTGCCATCCACGAAGGGATGGTTGCGCACGATGCCATGGGCATAGGCCGCCGCCAGGCGGCAGATATCCGTCTCGGCTTCATAGGCATGACGGTTGAGGGGGCGGGCAAGGGCGCTGTCCAGCAGCCCCTCATCCCGCAACCCATCCGCGCCGCCGAACTGGCGCAGGCTTTCACGATGGAGGTAGAGAAGCGCTCGCTTGTCGAGCCAGCGGGGGGGCGTCACGGTGCCCTCGCTACTTCGCCAGCGCTGCGAAAGTCTCCCGGTACTTGCGCATCATCTCGCGCCCGAGGTCGAGTTGCGCCTCGGTTTCCTGGGGCACCACGGTCAGCAGCAAACCGTCCTGGCTTTCCACCACCTGCAGGCTGTCGCCCTCCACCAGGTTCAGGCGCGCGAGCAACTCCTTCGGCAGCACCACGCCCACCGAATTGCCAACCGCGCGCAGCTTGAGGGTCGCCATGGCTCATGCCTCCGTCATGGCATCGCTGGAGATGCCGTGTCAACGGAAGTTATAACAGCTCTCGAGATGAGAAGTCGATACCAAAAGTACCGCGGTACGATCCTGTTGAGCCACGGGATCGTACCGCGATTTCTCCTACAGGATGAACCGCGACAGATCCGCGCTGCCCGCCAGCGGCGCCACGCGCGTTCTCACGAGCGTGCCATCCACCGTGATCGTCTCCCCGCCCCGGTCGGAGGCAGTGAAGCTGATCTCGTCCAGCAGCCGTTCCATCACCGTCGCCAGCCGCCGCGCCCCGATGTTTTCCACCGAGGCGTTGATCTCGGCCGCCAGTTCCGCGATCGCGTCCGTCGCGTCGGCGGTGATGTCGAGCGTCACGCCCTCCGTCCCCAGCAGCGCGATGTACTGCTTCACCAGTGAATGCTCGGGCTCCGTCAGAATCCGCCGAAAATCCTCGCGCGTCAGCGCGGAGAGTTCCACGCGGATCGGCAGGCGGCCCTGCAATTCCGGCAGCAGGTCACTCGGCTTCGCCTGGTGGAAGGCGCCGGAGGTGATGAAGAGGATGTGGTCCGTCTTCACCGGTCCGTGCTTCGTCGTGACGGTCGTGCCCTCGATGAGGGGCAGCAGGTCCCGCTGCACGCCTTCGCGGGAGACGTCGCCGCCGCGCGTGCCGCCCTCGCTGGTGCGGGCGCAGACCTTGTCGATCTCGTCGATGAAGACGATGCCGTTGTTCTCGGCATTGGCCACGGCTTCCCGCGTCAGCGCCTCCTGGTCCAGCAGCTTGTCGGCCTCGTCCTTCAGCAGGACCTGCCGCGCCTCCGCCACCGTCATCTTGCGGGGCTTCTGGCGGCCGCCGAACATCTTGCCCAGCATTTCCTGCATGTTCTGCATCTGCAGGCCCTGGGCGCCGGGCATGTCCATCATGCCGATCGGCATGCCGCCGGTGGTATCGGCCACCTGGACCTCCACCTCCCGCGCCTCCAACTGGCCCTCCCGCAGCATCCGGCGGAATTTCATGCGGGTTTCGCCGGAGGCCCCTTCGCCGACCAGGGCGGAGATCAGCCTTTCTTCAGCTGCCAGCTCCGCCTTCGCCTGCACCGATTTGCGCGAGTTTTCCCGCGTCTGCGTGATGCTGACCTCGATGAGATCCCGGATGATGCTGTCCACGTCGCGGCCGACATAGCCGACCTCGGTGAACTTCGTCGCCTCCACCTTCAGGAAGGGCGCGTTGGCAAGCTTCGCGAGGCGGCGCGCGATCTCCGTCTTGCCGCAGCCCGTCGGCCCGATCATCAGGATGTTCTTCGGCACCACTTCCTCGCGCAGCCCGGGCGCGAGTTGCTGGCGGCGCCAGCGGTTGCGCAGCGCGATGGCCACGGCGCGCTTGGCGTCGTTCTGGCCGACGATGTGGCGGTCGAGCTCGCTGACGATTTCCCGCGGGGAAAGGTTCACGGTTTCCGTCACGACTCGATGGTCTCCAGCACGATGTTGCCGTTGGTGTAGACGCAGATGCTGGCGGCGATCGCCATGGAGCGCTTCGCGATCTCCTCGGCGGAGAGCCCCTCGACCGGCAGCAGGGCGCGCGCCGCCGCCAGCGCGTAGTTCCCGCCGGAGCCGATGCCGATCACGGCATCCTCGGGTTCCAGCACGTCGCCCTGGCCGGTCAGCAGCAGGGACCGCTTGCCATCCGCGACCGCGAGCAGCGCTTCCAGCCGCCGCAGGTAGCGATCCGTCCGCCAATCCTTGGCGAGTTCGACGCAGGCGCGTTCCAGCTGGTCCGGGAAGCGTTCCAGCTTCGCCTCCAGCCGTTCCAGCAGGGTGAAGGCATCGGCCGTCGCACCGGCGAAGCCGGCGAGCACGCGGCCCTGGGCGATGCGCCGCACCTTGCGGGCATTGCCCTTCACGACGGTCTGGCCCAGCGAAACCTGGCCATCCCCCGCCATCGCCACGCGCCCATCCTTGCGGACGCAGAGGATGGTGGTGCCGTGCCAGCCGAGAGGATCATGCGGAGGGGAGGTGGTGTTCATGGCCCGCGCATGTGGCATCGGCTCGGTGTCAGTGCAATGCGGGGCGGCAGCAACGATGATGCAGAACAAATATGCAACAACGGTAGGCCGTCACCCCGATTGTTGCACCCTCGCCATCACCCGCCCGTGGACCCCGCCCGCCCTATCCGCTAGTGCAGCGCCCATGACGCGCACCGCCAGCATCGCCCGCGCCACCTCCGAAACCGATATCCGCCTGACCCTTGCCCTGGACGGCACCGGCCAGGTGGAGGTCGCGACCGGGGTCGGCTTCTTCGACCATATGCTGACCGCGCTCGCCCGCCATTCGCTGATGGACCTCACCGTCGCGGCCAAGGGCGACCTGCATATCGATGACCACCACACGGTGGAGGATGTCGGCATCGTGCTCGGCCAGGCGCTGCGCCAGGCGCTGGGCGACAAGCGCGGCATCCGCCGCTTCGGGCAGTGCCTGCTGCCGATGGACGAAGCGCTGGCCGAGGCCGCGATCGACATCTCCGGCCGCCCCTTCCTCGCCTGGTCCGTCCCCTTCCAGCGCCCCAAGATCGGCACCTTCGACACCGAGTTGGTCGAGGAATTCTTTCGCGCCTTCGCCTTCAACAGCGGGATCACCCTGCACGTCACCCTGAAGGCCGGCAGCAACGCCCACCATGTGGCGGAAGCCTGCTTCAAGGCCGTCGCCCGCGCGCTCCGCATGGCGGTGGAAGCCGATCCGCGCATGACTGGCGAAATCCCCTCCACCAAGGGCTCGCTGGAGGGCTGATCGTGAAGCTCTACACCGTCCACGCGGCGCCCCCCCCGCCCGCATCCTGGTCCGCCGGGCCGGAGGGCTGGCCGGAGCCGAAGGTGCGCCCGCCAGTCCTGGTGCCGGAAGGCTTCTCCCTGGCCGCCACCATCCTCGGCCCCTTCTGGTTCGCCTGGAACCGGCTGTGGTGGGAAGCGCTCGGCCTGCTGCTGCTCATCGTCGCCGCGGCCTTCCTGCTGCCCGAACCCATCCTGAGTGCCGCCACCGTCGCCCTGCACCTGCTGGCGGGGTTCGAGGCACGGGACCGCCTGCGCGCGCGCCTGGCGCGCCTCGGCCTGCCGGAACAGGGCGTGGTGGTGGCGGACAGCCTGGATACCGCCTGGTTCCGCCTCGGCCAGCAGCGGCCCGATCTGGTGCGGACGTTGCCATGAGGATCGCCCCATGAAGATCGCGGTCGTCGATCCGGGCTCGGGCAACCTCGCCTCCGTCACCCGCGCCCTGGAACGCGTCATCCGCGAAACCGGCGTGGCGGCCGACGTCGCCGTCACCACCAGCGCCGATGATGTGCGCGCGGCCGATCGCGTCGTGCTGCCCGGCCAGGGTGCCTTCGCCGCCTGCCGCCGGGGCCTGGACGCCCTGCCGGGCATGGTGGAGGCGCTGAACGACAGCGTCATGATCCGCAGAAAGCCCTTCCTCGGCATCTGCGTCGGCATGCAGCTGATGGCGGAGCGCGGGCTGGAACATGGCGTGACGCAGGGCCTCGGCTGGATCGGCGGCGAGATCGCGCCGATGGACCCGCGCGACGCCGCCGGCACGGAACTGCCCCTGCCGCAGATGGGCTGGAACGCGCTGGTGCTGGACCAGGCGGCGCATCCGCTGCTGGAAGGCATCGCGCCGGGCGCCCATGCCTATTTCGTGCATTCCTACGCGCTGTCCGGCGGCAAGGCCCCCGAATTGCTGGCCAGCGCCACCTATGGCGGCAAGGTTCCCGCCATCGTCGGGCGGGACAACATCGCCGGCACGCAATTCCATGTGGAGAAGAGCAGCCTGGTCGGGCTGCGCATCCTCGCCAACTTCCTGCGATGGACTCCATGACCCCGACCATCCAGCGCGCCGGCCAGCACAAGCTGGCGGTGGCGATCGTCACCGAACTCTCGCCCCATGACCTCGACGAACTCTGCGAGGCGACGAACGCCGCGATCATCGAAGGCGGCGGCTTCGGCTGGGTGCAGTCCCAGGACCGCGCCGCGCTGGCCCGCCACTTCAAGGGCGTGCTGCTGGTGCCGGACCGCACGCTGTTCGTGGCGCGGCTGGACAACATCGTCGTCGGCAGCGCCCAGCTGGTCCGCCCGCCGCGCAACAACGAAGCCCAGGCCTTCGCCGCCCAGCTGACCCACGCCTACATCGCCCCCTATGCCCGCGGCCATGGCCTGGCCCGGCAATTGGTGGAGCGCGTCGAGGAATACGCCGCCGGCACCGGCATCCGCGTCCTGAACCTCGACGTGCGGGAGACGCAGGCAAGCGCCATCGCGCTGTTCGAGGGCCTCGGCTACACGCGCTGGGGCACCCATCCCGCCTATGCGCGGGTCGAAAGCCGCACCGTCGCCGGCCATTTCTACCACAAGCTGCTGGAGCCCGGCCGCGGGCGCAGCACGGAAAGCCTGATCGGGGGCGGGTGACACCCATGGGTTTCGTTCTCTATCCCGCCATCGACCTCAAGGGCGGCCAGGTCGTGCGCCTCAAGCGCGGGGACATGGCGCAGGCGACCGTCTATGCCGATGATCCGGGCGCCCAGGCCGCGTCCTTCGCCGGCCAGGGCTTCGCCTGGGTGCATGTGGTGGACCTCGACGGCGCCTTCGCCGGCAAGCCCGCCAATGTGGCGGCGGTGCAGCGCATCATCGCCGCCGTCCCGGGGCTTGCCGTGCAGCTGGGCGGCGGCATCCGGGACATGGCGACGGCGGAAGCCTGGCTCGCCGCCGGCGTCACGCGCATCATCCTGGGATCGGCCGCCGTGAAGGACCCCGACTTCGCCCGCGCCGCCTGCCGCGCCTTCCCGGGGCGCGTGGCACTCGGCATCGATGCGCGGGACGGCTTCGTCGCCACCGAAGGCTGGGCGGAGACGAGCAGCACGACCGCGGTGGACCTCGCGAAAGCCTTCGAAGGCTCCGGCGCCTGCGCCATCATCTACACCGACATCGCCCGCGACGGCATGTTGAGCGGCGTGAACGTCACCGCCACCGCCGCTCTGGCCCGCGCCGTGACCATGCCCGTCATCGCCTCCGGCGGCGTCGCCTCCACGGATGACATCGTGGCGCTGAAGGCGGAGGGCGTCGTCGCAGGCGCCATCCTGGGCCGCGCGCTGTATGACGGGCGCGTGGAACCCGCCGCCGCCCTGGCACTCGCCGCCGCCTGAACCGCCCATGGCCGCCCCGCTGCACCTGGCGGAGACGGCCTGCTTCATCCTGGCGGCCTGGCTCGCGGTGCGGGTGCTGGCGCGACTGGTGAAGGGCGCGCCCTTCCGCCGGCGGGATGCCGGCGCCGCGCTGGTGCTGGTCCTCGCCGGGCTCCTGCTGGGCTGGGTCCGCCAGATCATCGCTTGACCAACGGCGCCAACGGTCGCAATCACCCGCAGGCCCCCGCCACCCGGCGCGGCCCCTGACAACCCGGACTCCCTTGTCCCCCAGCGGAGCGCCCCTGGTGCTGGCCCTGCGCGTGATCCCCTGCCTCGACGTCAAGGACGGCCGCGTCGTCAAGGGCGTGAATTTTCTTGAGCTGCGCGATGCCGGCGATCCCGTCGAGCAGGCCCGCATCTATGACCGCGAAGGCGCGGACGAGATCACCTTCCTCGACATCACCGCGAGCCATGAGGGCCGGGACACGATGCTCGACGTCGTCTCCCGCACCGCGGCGCAGGTCTTCATCCCGCTGACCGTCGGCGGCGGCGTCCGCGCGGTGGAAGATATGCGCCGCCTGCTGCTGGCCGGTGCCGACAAGGTCTCCATCAATTCCGCCTTCGTGTCGGACCCCGCCCTGGTGACCCGCGGCGCGGAGGCCTTCGGCAGCCAGGCCATCGTCGTCGCCATCGATGCCCGGTCCTCCGGCGAGGGCCAGTGGGAGGTCTTCACCCATGGCGGCCGCCGCGGCACCGGCATCGACGCCATCGAATGGGTGCGGGAGGCCGAGCGCCGTGGCGCCGGGGAGATCCTGCTGACCTCGATGGACCGTGACGGCACCCGCCAGGGCTTCGACCTCGGCCTGCTGCGCGCCGCGCGGGCGGCGGTCAGGCTGCCGATCGTGGCCAGCGGCGGCGTCGGCGATACCAGCCATTTCGTGGATGGCGCGAAGGCGGGGGCCACCGGCCTGCTGGCCGCCAGCGTCTTCCATTACGGCCAGATGCGGATCGCGGAGGCCAAGGCGGCGCTGGAAGCGGCGGGATTGCCCGTGCGCCCGATGGCGGAGGCTGCGTGATGGGCAAGGCCGCGACCCCCAAGGCGAAGCCGGTGAAGGACCCGAAGGCGAAGCCCGCCAAGGCGAAGCTGGTGAAGGACCCGAAGGCAAAGCCGGTGAAGGCCAAGGCGCCCAAGGCCAAGCCCCCCAAAGCGAAGCTTTCGAAGCCCAAGCTGCCCAAGGCGAAGAAGAAGGCGCTGAAGGTCGCGGCCGCCCTGCCGCTGCCGCCCACCATCCCCGTCGCCCGGCAGCTTGCCATGCCCAAGGCCGCGGCCGCCGCCGGCGCCGGCGCGCTCGGCCCCTTCACGGTGGAGGGCGCGGAAGCCGCGATCCTCGACACGCTGTGGCGCACGATCGAGGCCCGCCGCGCCGCCGGCGACATCGAGCATTCGCACTCCGCCCGCCTGCTGGCCCGCGGCACCGCCAAGGTCGCCCAGAAGCTGGGGGAGGAGGCGGTGGAATGCGTGATCGAGGCGACGATGGGCAACCGCGCCGCGACGGTGCTGGAAAGCGCCGACCTGCTCTATCACCTGCTGGTTCTCTGGGTGGATGCCGGCATCGCGCCGGCGGAGGTCTGGGCCGAACTCGCCCGCCGCCAGGGCATTTCCGGCATCGCGGAGAAGGCGTCGCGGCCCAAGGGCCTGGTCCGCGCCGCGAACACGACCAAACTGCCCTGATGCCCGGCGCCGCTTGCGCAGGCAGGCCGGCAACACCAGAACAGGCGCCCAGACCACGCGCCCAGACCACGCCCGCGGAGCTTCGACGATGACGCGCATCACCGGCCTGCCGCCCTATGACCCGCAAAACATCTTCGCGCGCATCCTGCGGGGGGAGATCCCCTGCAAGCGGGTGCATGACGATGCCTTCGCGCTGGCCTTCCACGACATCAACCCGCAGACGCCCGTGCATGTGCTGGTGATCCCGAAGGGGGCCTATGTCTCCCACGCCGATTTCACCGCCAATGCGTCGGACGCCGAGATCGCGGGCTTCTGGCGGGCCGTCGGCCAGGTGGCGCGCGAATTGGGGCTGGAGGCTTCGGGCTATCGCATCCTGTCCAACATGGGCGAGGATGGCGGGCAGGAGGTGCCCCATTTCCACGTCCACATCTTCGGCGGCCGCCGCGTCGGCCGGATGGTCCCGGCGCCCCAGGCCTGAATCATGAGCAACCCGTTGCAGGATGCGCGGTCGGCGCTGGCCGCGCTCGGCACGCTGCCGGATTCCGAGATCGATATCGGCCTGGCCGCGCTGCAGCTGGCGCGCGTCGATGCGCTGGATGCCGATTGGCGTGCAGGGGCTGAACACCTGACGGCGCTGGCCCGCGCCGCGGTGAATGCCGCCGCCGGGGACAAGGAAGCCGATGCCGGCGACGTCGCCCGCCGCCGTGCCGTCCTCGCCCAGGTCATCCACGGCCAGTTCGGCTATGCCGGGGATGAGGAGAATTACGAGGATCTGGCCAACGCCAATCTGCTGCGGGTGATGGAGCGCCGCCGGGGCCTGCCGGTCGCGCTCGGCATCCTCTGGCTGCATGCGGCGGAGGCCGCGGGGTGGGAGGCGCATGGCATCGACTTCCCCGGCCATTTCCTGATCGCGCTGGCCGGTCGCGGCCAGGTGGTGGTGGATGTCTTCGCCGGCGGCCGTGCGATGGAGGCGCGTGACCTTCGCGCCACCTTGAAGCGTTTCGCGGGGGACCAGGCGGAGTTGGGCCCGGCGTCGCTCGCGCGGATGGAAAAGCGCGCCGTGCTGCTGCGGTTGCAGAACAACATCAAGGTGCGTCGCCTGCGGGATGGCGATCTGGCCGGCGCCGTGGCCTGCACCGAGGACATGCTGCGCATCGCCCCCGATGCCGCGCCCTTGTGGCGGGAAGCCGGCCTGATGCATCAGCGTCTCGACCAGATCGGCGCCGCCATCGCCGCGCTGGAGAGTTTTCTCAAGCTGGTCCCCGAGGGCCCCCAGGCCCTGCGCGTCCGCGGCCTGCTGGAAGAATTACGCCAGCGCCTGAACTGAAGACGGTCCAGGGTCGTCTCGACCCTGGCAATGGGGGTATCGGGGGAAACAGCGTTTCCCCCGGGCGTCCTACGCGACCTGTTGCCCCGCCCCCTTCAGATCCTCCACGAATGTTTCGAACTCCCGCGCCTGCCCATCCTCGTCCGGTATCCGCAGCAGGAAGCTCGGATGCACCGTCGCGAAGATCGGGTGCCCGTCGAGCCCCGTGACGATCGTGCCGCGCGACTTCATCACCGGCAGTTTCTTCCCCGTCAGCGCCTGCAACGCCGAAGCCCCCAGCGCCACGACCAGCCTGGGCGAGACGAGCCCCACCTCCCGCAGCAGGAACGGCCGGTAGTAGGTGATGTCGCCGGCATCCGGCGATTGGTGCAGGCGCCGCTTGCCGGTCGGCGTGAACTTGAAGTGCTTCACCGCATTGGTGACGTAGGCGGCATCGCGCGGCAGGCCCGCGGCTTCCATCGCCCGGTTGAACAGCCGCCCCGCCGGGCCGACGAAGGGCCGGCCCTGGATGTCCTCCTCATCGCCCGGCTGTTCGCCGACGAAAAGCAGCGGCGCGCCGACCGGCCCTTCGCCGAAGACGGGTTGCGTGGCGCGGGTCGCCCATTCGGGCCAGTCACCCCGGCCGAGCAGTTCCTGGCGGAGGTCGGCCAGCGCCAGGGACGGGTCGCGGGCGGTGTCGAGCAGGTCCATGGCCCCCTCAACGCGCGGGGCGGCGATGGGCTGCGCGGGCACATGGATGGCGCGCTGCGGCTGCGGGTTGGGCGCGCCGCCGCCGCGGGCCACCATCTCCCGCACCCGTTGCGGGGCTTCCGCCAGCAGGCGGGGAATCTCGAAGGTCTCCGGCATGTTGCGCCAGTATTTGCGGGGCATTTCCGCCCGCATGGCGTTGGGCTTCACCCGCGCCGGGTTGAAGATGGCGCCGTAATAGGCGCGCCACAGGGGCTCCACCGCATCATCCGGCGGCACGTCGGCGCGGTTGCCGCCGGGGCCGAGGGACAGGGCCTCCCCGTCCCAGCCCACGGTGCGGCGCCGTGTCACGATGGTCCAGCGCAGGCTGGCGAAGCGGCGGACGAAGAAATCGGCCTCCGCCTCCTCGATGTGATGGTCGGGCTCGAACCAGGCGACATGGCGGGTGCCGGCCTCCGTCTCCACCTGCCGGAAGCGGAGGAAGGCGTGCATCTTGTGGGCATCGCGCCGCACCGCCTTGGCCATCGCCTCCAGCCGCGCCACCGCGGGGTCGGTTGCCACCTGCATCAGCGCAGCCTCCCCGTTCTGCAGCCGCCAGAGCAGGCCGTAGAGCAGGGCGAAGCGTTCCGGGTCGCTGTGCCGGATGGCGATTTCCGCCAGGCCCAGGAGGGCGCGGGGCACGGTGAAGCGGCCGGGCTGGTCCGGCGGCGGGGGGGCGGGGGTGTCGCCGAACAAGGTGGGCGCATCGCCCGCCACGCGCCATTCCACCTGCGCCGGCGCCAGCCCCGCCGCCACCAGGCCACGCGCCGCCTGCCGCCATCCCGCGAAATCCGCGGGCCCTGCCAGGATCGCCGCGACCGTCATCCCCTGCTCCTTCACCTCGTCGTGAACAAATATAGAACATATTCCCTGGCCTCAAGCGAGTCTTGGAGGGGCGGCCCGCATCGGTGATGTTCATGCCGCACGGGAAAACGGATGATGGCGATGCGGATGCTGGTGCTGGGCGCGGGGGCGCTTGGTGGCTATTTCGGTGGCAGGGCGATGCAGCGGGGGCTCGATGTCGCCTTCCTGGTGCGCCCCGCCCGCGCCGCCGCCCTGGCGCGGGATGGGCTTCGCATCCGCAGCACCTTCGGCGATTTCGACACCCCCGTCGCCACGCTGGCCCGGGCCACGCCCGGCTTCGATGTCGTGCTGCTGTCCTGCAAGGCCTATGATCTGGATGCGGCGATCGAGGCGATCCGCCCCGCAGTGGAGGGCGGCGCCTGCGTCCTGCCGGTGCTCAACGGCCTGTCGCATATCGACCGCCTGAACGCCGCCTTCGGCGCCGATCGCGTCTGGGGCGGCCTGGCCAAATGCGCCGCGACGCTGCGCCCGGACGGCACGGTGCAGCATTTGAACGACTGGCATTGGCTGACCTTTGGCGAACAGGATGGCCGCATGGATGGCCGCGCCGCCGCCTTCGCCGCCGCGCTGGGCGACGCGCCCGGCCTGGTGGCGCAGGCCGTGCCCGATATCCGCCGCCGGATGTGGGAGAAGCTGGTCCACCTCGGCACCGTCGCCGCCGGCACCGTGCTGATGCGCGCCAGCGTGGGGGAGATCATCCGCGCCGGCGGCCGCGGCTTCCTGCTCTCCCTCCTCGAACGCAACGCCGCCATCGCCGCGGCCAACGGCTTCCCCATGTCGCCCGGTTTCATGGAAAGCTACCGCGCCATGTTCTCCGACGCCGCCAGCGCCTACACAGCCTCCATGCTGCGGGACCTGGAGGCGGGCGGACGGACGGAGGCGGAGCACATCCTCGGCTTCCTCACCGATGCCGCGCGCGCGGCGGGGGTGCCGGAGGATCTGCACGCGCAGGCCCTGCTGCACGCCCGCGCGCATGACCAGCGGCGGGAGGCGAAGCGACTGCCATGACAGGCAACCCCGACCAGGTCAGCCTTGGCACATCGAAGCTCCGCGCCACGGTGAAGGCCGATGGCGCCGAACTCTCCAGCCTGCAGGACGCGCAGGGCCGCGAATTGCTCTGGCAGGCGGAAGAAGCCTGGCCGCGCCATTCCCCCGTGCTGTTCCCGATCGTCGGACGGGTGAAGGGCGACAGGCTGCGCATCGGCGATGCCAGCTACCCCATGGGCCAGCACGGCTTCGCGCGCGACAGCCGCTTCACCCTGGTGGAGCAGGACGCCACCGGCTGCCGCTTCCTGCTGACGGATTCGGAAGCGACGCGCGCCATCTACCCCTTCGCCTTCCGTTTCGAGGTCGCCTACGCCCTGCATGGTGCGACGCTGGCCGTGACCTATGCCGTGACGAATGCGGGGGAGGGGACGCTGCCCTTCTCCGTCGGCGCGCATCCCGCCTTCTGCTGGCCGCTGCCCGGCGGCGCCGGCAAGCTGGCCCACCGCATCGACTTCGAGCAGGAGGAAGCCGGCCCCTTCTTCCGCCTGAACGAGGCCGGGCTGATCGACCAGACACCCCACGCCCTGCCGATTCATGGCCGCACGCTGGGGCTGCGGGAGGATCTGTTCCGCCCGAGCGCCATGATCCTGCTGAACCCCGCCAGCCGCCGCCTGCGTTATTCCGCCCCTGGGTCCGCCCCGGGGCTGGAGATCGCCTGGCAGGGCTTCGGGCAGCTCGGCCTCTGGATGAAGCCCGGCGCCGATTTCCTCTGCATCGAACCCTGGGCCGGCCATGCCGATATCGATGGCTACGATGTCGATGTCTGGTCCAAGCCGGGGATGGAAATGCTGAACGCCGGGGAAACGCGGCGCTTCACCTGGCGCGTCTCAATAACGGAATGAACCGCGTTAGCCCTTACTGAAGGGTAGCCATGCCAGAGCACCGTCGCGGCGCCGTTGCCGCGACGGGGGACGAAGATCGTCCCATCCTGGCGGGAGCATCCGATGCGGCGTTGGTTCAACAACCTGTCCGTGCTGTGGAAGACGATGCTGCCGGTGGCGCTGATGGTCCTGGTGGCCGCCGGCAGCGCCATGTACGCGGTGCGCCTGGCGAATGAGGTGGACCATCGCTACTCCGCGCTGGTGCAGGGTGAAGCCAGGGCCGCCACGGTCTCGGCCCGCCTCAACCCCGTGCTGCTCGACATGGCGCAGCTGATGTGGCGCAGCGTGGCTCTCGGCGAACCGGCCATGATTGCCGAGGCGCAGCGTGACATCGAGCAGATGGGCGCCCTGATGGCCACGCGCCTCCGCACGGTCCGCGAATCGGTTGCGGGCACGCCGCTGGTGACGCAGGTGGACGCCATCGACCAGCGTTTCCAGGCGCTGCGCTCCTCAGCGCTCAGCGCGCTCCGGCTGATGGCGGAAGGCCAGCAGCGCGTGGCGGAAGCGCAGCTGCGCCGCGAATTCGCCAGCCAGGTGAATGACTTGCGGAATGCCATTCGCACCCTGACCGAGGCGATGCTGGAACGCGCCGACCGCCGCAGTGCCGCCGTCTCCGATGAGGTGGACGCATCGATCGTCGTTGCCGCAGCCGTCATCGCCGGCGGGCTCCTGCTGTCCATCCTGATCGCGGTGGCGATGACGCTGGGCGTCGTCGTGCGGCCGCTGAAGCGCCTTGATGGCGCGATGGCCAGCGTCGCCGGCGGGAAGTTCGATACGCAGATCCCCGCCACGAATCGCGGCGATGAGGTCGGCACCATGGCGCGCGCCCTGTCCACCTTCGCCGAGGGCCTGCGCGAAGCCGCGACGCTGCGCGCGACGCAGGAGGAACAGAAGCGCCTGCTGGAGATCACCCGCAAGCAGGACCTGGACCGCGTGGCCCAGCAGCTGGAAACGCGCGTCGGCGGCGTGGTGGAAGGCATCGCCTCCGCCTCCACCGAACTCAACGCCGCCGCCACCTCCCTCGTCGGCATCGCCGAACAGGGCGCGGTGCGCGCCAATACCGTCAGCGACGTGACCGGCACGACCAGCGAGAATGTCGCCACCGTCGCCGCGGCGACGGAGGAACTGGCCAGCTCGGTCGCCGAGATCGCGCGCCAGGTCAATGAAAGCTCCGCCGTCGCCCGCGCGGCGGTGGACCAGGCGGAACGCACCAACAGCACCGTCGCCAACCTCAACGACGCATCCCAGCGGATCGAGGAAGTGCTGAAGCTGATCGGCAGCATCGCCGGCCAGACCAACCTCCTCGCCCTCAACGCGACAATCGAGGCCGCGCGCGCCGGCGATGCCGGCAAGGGCTTCGCGGTGGTGGCATCCGAGGTGAAGTCCCTGGCCGGCCAGACCACGCGCGCCACGGAAGGCATCGCCCAGCAGATCCGCGCGATGCAGGACGCGACGCGCGGCGCCGCGACGGAAATCGGCGCCATCCGCGACACCATCGTGAAGATCAGCGACATCGCCGTTGCCATCGCCGCGGCGGTGGAGGAACAGGGCGCCGCGACGCGGGACATCGCCCGCAGCGTCCAGGCCGCCGCCAGCGGCACGCGGGATGTCGCCACCCGGATCGAGGAAGTGCGCCAGGCCGCGGGCGAAACCGGCGGTGCCGCAACCCAGGTGAACGCCACCGCCGGCGAATTGTCGCAGCAGGCGGAAGCACTCCGCCGCCAGGTGCGGGACGTGCTGGCCACGCTGCGCGCGGCATGACCCAGCATCGGCCCCTCCACCGCATCGTGGCGATGAGTGTGGGGCAACCCGGCGTGGCGGCCGATGCCGCCGCCATCGCCGCGCTGGTGGACAGGCTGCGCGCCGGCCTGCTGGCGCGCGGCGTCACCGGCCGCCTTTCCCTGCGCGGCCACTGCATCGGCCAGGTGCTGGAAGGCCCGCCGCGCGCCGTGCGCAACGCCTTCGCCCGCCTCAAGCGGGACTGGCGCCACCGCGATGTCGTGGTGCTGGAGGACCGCGCCGTCGCGGCGCGGGAATTCACGGATTGGGGTGTGCGGCCACCATCGCCTTAAGCCGCGCGACCTCCACCTTGCCGAGCGCGGTGCGCGGCAAGGCGGGCAGCGCCACCACCGCGCGGGGCTGCTTGAAGCGCGCGATCTGGCCCTCGAAATGCGCTAGCACGCGCGCGGGGTCGAAGCCGGGGCCGGGCACGACGACGGCGATGGGCACCTCCCCCCAGCGTGGATCGTCGCGGCCGACGACGGCGCCTTCCGCCACGCCGGGTGCGCTGCGCAGCAGGCGCTCGACCTCGGCCGGGTAGATGTTCTCCCCGCCCGAGATGATCACGTGCTTCAGGCGGTCCGTGAACCACCAGCGGCCCTCCGCGTCGATGCGGCCGACATCGCCGGTCGGGAACCAGCCATCCGCTGTCAGCGCATCGTCGCGCTTCCAGTAGCCGCGCAGTACGGCGGGCCCGCGCACCTGGATTTCTCCGTCAGCGCCGGGCTGGCACGGGGCGCCGCTGGCATCGACGAGCCTGCATTCCGCATGCGGCGCCGGGCGGCCGATGGAGCCCGGCGCGGCCAGCGCCTCCGCGCGGGATTGCACCAGCGCGATGGGGCAGGTCTCCGTCGCGCCATAGACCTGCTGCACGGGAATGCCGCGCTGGTGAAAAGCCTCGATCAAGGGGAGGGGCACGTCGGACGACCCGGCACCGATGGCGCGCAGCGACGACAGGTCGGCGGTGGCCCAGCGGGGATGCGACACCAGCGCCTGCATCACGGCGGGCACCAGCAAGGTCAGCGTCGGGTGGTCGCGCGCCACCGTGTCGAAGAAGGCATCCGCGTCGAAGCGGGGATGCAGGATCACTTCCGCGCCCGCCATCAGCGCCGGCGTGGTCTGGATGTTGAGCCCGCCGACATGGAACAGCGGCAGCACCGTCAGCACGCGGTCGGCCGGCGAAAGTTCGAAGGTGGCGGCGGCGTTCAGCGCGTTGAAGCGCAGCGCCCGCTGGTCCAGCACCGCGCCCTTCGGGCGGCCCGTGGTGCCGCTGGTATAGACCAGCAGCAGCGCGTCATCATCCGCGCCCGTCGCATCAATCGGCGCGCCTTCCATCGTCGTCGCATCGACGACGGCGCAGCCGCCGGGAGCGGCGTCCGCGGCAGCCTGAAGAAAATCGGGCGTCGTCAGCAGAAGCGATGCGCCCGCATCCTCCAGGATGAAGCGCCATTCCGGCGCGGCCAGGCGCCAGTTCAGCGGCACCTGCATCGCCCCCAGCCGCGCGCAGGCCAGCAGCGCCACGATCTGCGCGGGGTGGTTGTGGCCGAGGAAGCCGATGCGGTCCCCCCGCCCGATCCCCCGCGCCGCCAGGGCGCCGGCCATCGCAGCGGCGGCGTGGTCCAGCGCGCCATGGGTCAGCGCGGTGTCGCCAAACCGCAGCGCGACGCGGTCAGCCGGATGCGCGGCCGCCCAGCCCGCCAATATCGCGGTCAATCGACCTCGCCCTTCTCATACAGCGTGTCGCGGCCCAACCGATCCAGGCACAATTCCGCCGTCCAGGGCAGCATCAGCGCGCCGCAGCGGCTGTCCCGGTACATCCGTTCCAGCGGCAGCGTCTTCAGCATGGACTGGCCGCCGCAGGTGCGGATGGCGAGCGCGCAGAGCGCGTTGGCATTCTCCATCACCGTGTATTGCGCGGTCAGCGCGCGCATCATCTGGTCCTTGCTGGGATCGGGCCGCGCATCGGTGATGGCCTGGAACCACAGCGCCTTGGTCTGTTCCAGCATGATGCGCATCTGGGCGACGGCGATCTGCTTCGTCGGATACATGCGGCGCTTGACCGGCGGCGTGCCCGGAACCTCGCCACGCAGGTATTTCACGGTGAAGTCGTAGGCCGCCTGGCAGATGCCCATGTAGGTCGGCGACAGCGTCATGAACATGTGCGGCCAGCGCGTGGCGGCCTGGAAATACAGCCCCGGCGGCATCAGCGCCGCATCGTCCGGCACGAAGACGTCCTTGAACAGCAGGTTGCGCGACACGGTGCCCCGCATGCCGAGCGGGTCCCACTCGCCCTCGACCGTCACGCCCGGCGCGGTGGCCGGCACGCCGAGATACAGCGTATCCCGTCGCGACAGCTTTTCTCCGTCATGCACTTCCGTGCAGAGGATGCCGTAGTAGTTCGCGTGCCCCGCGAGACTCGCGAAGATCTTCTTGCCGTTGATGAGGTAGCCGCCCTCGACGCGCTTCGCCGTGGTGCCGAAGGCCGCGGCGCCCGCCGCCGCCGCGCCGCCTTCGGAGAAGGGCTGCGAATAGATCGCGCCATCCTGCAGGATGCGGTCGTAATGCATCTGCCGCCGCCGGCGATGTTCCGCGCGAGCGTCCTCGGGGATGTCGAGGTCCTCGGTCAGCGCGCCGGTCCAGAGCGTGGAGCAGACATGCATGTTCCAGGTCAGCGCCGTGGCGCCGCAGTACCGGCCGAGTTCCGCCGCGGTCATGCAGTAAGCGCGGAAATCGGCACCCAGCCCGCCTTCGCCCTTCGGGATGCAGATGCCGAGCAGCCCTTCGCGATGCATGTCGCGGTAGTTGTCGGTGGGGAAGGTCGCTTCCCGGTCCCAGCGCGATGCGCGCGGTGCCAGCACGGTGGCGCCGAAGCGACGGGCCTTGCTGGTCAACTCGGCCTCGAAGGGGGTCAGGCGGAAGGCGTCGGGGTGGAAGATCGGCGCGTCTTCCAGCGTGGTGGCGGGCAGGGCGTCCATCGGTCAGTGCTCCAATGCGTCGCGCAGCGCGGCGCGGAATGCCGCCGGCTTCTCCAGATGGATCAAATGCCCCGCTTCCGGGATGACGATGATCCGCGCGCCGGGAATGGTCTCCGCCATGCGCTGCATGGTCTTGAGCGGCGCGGCCTGGTCGCGGTCACCCGCGATCAGCACCGTCGGCACGCTGATCTTCGCCATGTCCGCACGGCGGTCGAAGGTGGTCAGGCAGCGCAGCGTGTCGCGATAGACATCGTCCGGCACCGCCTGCATCGCTTCCAGCGCGCGCGCGAAGGCATCGGGCGCGGCGTCCGGCCCGAACATGCGCTCCAGCATCGCCGCCGCCGCATCCCGCATCGTGCTGCCTTCCAGCGGGCCGAGGCGCGCGCGCAGGAAGGCGTCGGCGAAGCTCGGATCGCGCCCGCCGAAGGCCGGCGTGGTGCCGTACAGCACCAGCTTCGCCACGCGGTCCGGATGCGTCGCGACAAAATCCTGCGCGACCATGCCGCCCATGGAATGGCCGACCAGCGTCGCCTTGGCGATGCCCTTCGCATCCATCATCGCCAGCAGCGCCTGCGTCAGCGCCGGGAAGGTCATGGAAGGCAGGGCCGCCGTGCCGCAAAACCCTGGAAAGGGCCAGTCGATGGCGTCTCGGGAAAATTCGCCCCAGGACGGGCCACCGATGCCGTGCAGCAGAATGGTGGGCAGCAGGATGGTGGTCATGGAAGAAGCCTCCCCTCGACGACGACAGGTTCGCCATCCAGTGCGATGGTGCAGCCGAAGACGGGGATGTCGAAATGCCCCTCCGTGAAGCGGCCCGCGAATTCATTGGCGCCTGTCGAGAACAGGAAATTCCCCGCCGCCGCCCGCAGTTCCGTTCCGTTGGTGTCGCGCGCGCCATAGGCCAGCAGCGCCTCCCGCCGCGCGCGCTTGTTCATCCCCCAGCCGACATGGCTGACCGCATAGGCCGCGCGATCGCCCCAGGCCGCCAAGTGCTCCCGCATGGCGATGGCATCCACGCCCGAGCCCTCGATCGCCGTCACATGGTCATCCACCAGCGTCAGGCGCACGGGGCTTTCGATATACCGCTTGAAGGTGAGGTTCGCGTCGCCCGGCGCCAGCACCAGCGTGCCGTTGACGGTGCCCGCGCGCGGGAAGCTCACCACCACGCCGCCCGGCCAATGCGCGATGGTGCCGGGCCGATCCGTCCAGCCCCAGACCCCCGCGGTGATGGCGCCGGCCATGTCCACGGTCAGGTCGGTGCCCGCCGCGCTCGTCACCGTCATGCGCTTCGCCGCTCGCGCCCGCTTCACCGCGGCCTTCACCGGCGCCTCGTCCCCTGGCAGCGGTACCAGGCGTTCCAGCGCCTCCGGATGCTCGTTGGACACCATCAGGATGCGCGCGCCCGCGCCGAGGATTTCCTTCAGCTCCGGCGCGTGCAGCAGCCCCTCCAGCGTCAAGTCCAGGATCAGGGGGGACGCCTTCAGCGCCGCCAGCGCGCCCGGATGCCCCTGCAGCGCCCGCGATGCGCCCGTGGATCGCACCGGCACGGGCGCGGATTGCCGCGGCGTCGGCACCACCAGCCGGAAGGGCCGGCAGCCCAGGCGATGCGCCGCCAGCTCCGCCAGGTCGATGTTCAGCGGCCGGGACTGGCTTTCCGCCAGCAGGCAGACAACCTCCCCCGGCTGCGCCTTGCAGAGGCGCAGCACGGCCTCGAAGGCCTCGATCCATTGCGGCTCGATCCGGTCGTCGCGCAATCCCGGGCACTCCCTTAGGTCGGGACAAGGATAACGCTGGTCCGCGAGATATGAAAAGTCATATGTTGAGGTCCATGAGCGAATCCCGCCGCTTCGTCCCAAGGTTCGTTGACGACTACCTGCTGGCCCTGCTGGCGCGGGCGAGCCACGCGGCCTCATCCGGCTTCCACGCCCGGCTGAAGGCCCGCGGCGTCGCCGTGCCGGTCTGGCGCGTGCTGGCAACGCTGGATGGAGCGGCAGAGGGCGTCACGGTCGGGGAACTCGCGGAAACCTGCCTGATGCAGCAGCCCACCATGTCCAAGCTGCTGGACCGCATGGCGGCGGAAGGCCTTGTCATCCGCCACCGCGAGGGCCGCAGCATGCGCATCCGCGCGACGCAAGCCGGCGCCGCGCTGGCCGCCGAACTGGTGGAGGAGGCGCGGGCGCATGAGGCCGCGCTGCTCGCCCGCCACGCCGCCACGGCCCCCGCGCTGAAGGCGCTGCTGCGGGAAATCGCGGGGCCTTCCACGGACGCCGCCTGATCCCCATCTCCGCGGCCATGCCATCGCCCGACAAGCTCGGCCGCATCGTCCTGGTGCTGGTCGTCATCTCCGCCCTCGTGCAGATCGCCCGCCTTGTCTTGTCTTGACGCGCGCGGGCGGTAAGGGTGCGCACGACACGCAGGGAGCGCGGGCGATGAAGGTGGCGGTGATCGGCCTCGGGGCCATGGGCATGGGTGCCGCGCTGTCCTGCCACCGGGCGGGGCTGGCGACGACGGGCTGCGACATGCGCGACACCGCGCGCGCCGATTTCGCGGCCGCAGGCGGCAGCACGGCGGCCAGCGCGGCGGAGATCGCGGAAGGCACCGACGCCGTCCTGCTGCTGGTCGTCAACGCCGCCCAGACGGAAGCCGCGCTGTTCGGCCCCGCAGGCTGCGCGCCGCGCCTGGCGCCCGGCGCCGTCATCATCGCCTCCGCCACCATGGCCCCGGCGGATGCGAAGAAGCTGGCCGAGAAGGCGGAGGCAGCGGGCTTCCTCTACCTCGATGCCCCCGTCTCCGGCGGTGCCGCCAAGGCCGCGTCGGGGGAGATGACGGTCATGGCCTCCGGCAGCCAGGCCGCCTTCGCCAAGGCGCGGCCGGTGCTGGATGCGGTGGCGACCAAGGTCTGGGAACTCGGCGACGCGCCCGGCATCGGCGCCACCGTGAAGGTCGTGCACCAGCTCCTCGCCGGCGTGCACATCGCCGTGGCGGCGGAGGCGATGGCGCTGGGCATCCGCGCCGGCGCGGACCCGAAGCAGCTCTATGACGTGGTGACCACCGCCGCCGGCAATTCCTGGATGTTCGAGAACCGGATGGCCCGCGTGCTGACCGGCGACGATGCGCCCCGCAGCGCGGTCGACATCTTCGTCAAGGATCTCGGCCTGGTGGCGGAGATGGCGCGCGGCCTGAACCACCCCGTGCCGCTCGCGTCCCAGGCGCAGCAGCTGTTCACGGCCGCCAGCGCCATGGGCCATGGCCGCGCCGATGATGGTTTCGTCATCCGGGTGTGGGAGGCCCTGACCGGCATCACCCTGCCGCCGAAACAGTAGGCCGCCGGCGCGCCGCCTTCGCCCTACTCTTCGCCAGGCTGCGGCGCGCCCAGATGAAGATCCCAGTGGCGAACAGCCCGACCAGCGCGATCGAGATCACCAGGTTCACCACGCTGCCCAGCACGCCGCCCCAGCCGCCCTCATGCAGCAGCCGTGGCCAGTTGTCGGGCTGGCGCACCAGCCCGTCCGGCCCCGCGCGATAGGCGATGGCGGTGCCGGAGGAATCCAGCACCCGCACCAGCCGCCCGCCCCCGATCGGGCGGATGAAGTCGAGCCCGTCCAGGTCATGCAGCGCCGCCACCTGGCGGATCGTCTCCGTCAGCGGCGGCGCGGCGCCCGGCGGGGGCGGCACGGGCGTGGCGAAGGTGATGCCGAAGGCCAGGGCCAGGCCGGTCAGCGGGCTGCCCAAAAGCAGCGGCAGCAGCGCCCAGCCCGTCAGCCGGTGCCAGCCGCCGACGGTGTTGCGCAGCTTGGGCAAACCCAGCAGAAGGCCGACCAGCGCCAGCAGCACCAGCGCGATGGTGCTGGCCTCCACCAGCCAGCCCAGGTCCAGCAGCAGCGTCTCATGCAGCCCCCGCATGGTGCGGAACTGGCCGGGCAGATAGGCCGGCTGCACCGGCAGGCCGCTCGCCAGGTCATAGGTGGTCGATGCGCCGCGCCCGCCCAGGCTCGCCGTCCCCGCATAGCCCTGGATCGCCAGCGCGCCGCCACGCCCGGCCGGCCCCGCGGCCTCCACGATCCGTTCCAGCCGTTCCAGCGTCACCATGCCATCCGGCGTCGTCGCCTTCAGCGCCGGCTCGAAGGACAGCACCAGGCCGGAGAGGATCACCGCCAGCAGCGGCAGCGCGGATGCCAGCGCCACCCAGCGATGCAGTTTCAGGAACAACGCCTTGGTCATCGCAGCACCCGTCAGGTCACGGAGGCTGTCCTACAAGCTGGCCCATCACCCGTGGGTGATGAAGTGTCACGCATCGTGACATCGCCACGCAGCGCGGCCGGGTTCAGCTGATGGCGGCGACCACCACGGCGATGACCAGCAGCAGCACGGCAAGGGCGGCGCCGGCGCGGCCGAGTTCGGCGGCCTTCTCCCGTGTCATCAGCGGTTCGGCGGGTCGGCGGGCGTCTCCCTCGCCGGGGGTTGCTTCCGCATAGGGGTCGCGCAACCCCAGGAATTCCGATTTTGGCTTATTGGCCTGCGACATTGCCGCCCCTGTCTGACCGCCCTGATGTCATAGCCGGGCCGATTCGGGCCGGAAACCGATCATGGGTTGCGAAGTGTCATTTCGCGACAACCCCAAAAAGCAGTAAAGTCTCTTTATTGCGGATCATCATCAGCCCTGCCGCGGATAGGTCTCCGCCCGCACCTCATCCAGGAACGGCGCCCGGATGCCGGTGGGGGAGACGAGCTCGACCTCCACATGGTCCGCATGCAGGCGGTGCCGCAGGAAGCCGGCCAGCCTTTCCCCGGGGATGCCGGGCTGGATCTCCGGCTCGCAGACGAAGGATGCCGGCGGCGCCCAGGCATGGGTCACGTCGCCGCGCCGCACCAGCCGATGCAGGTGCAGGTGGCCGGAGGCGACGAGCCGCAGCGCGGGGTGGGACAGCAGCGGCACCAGCGTGGCCCGCGCCGCGGGCGGCACCGACCAGTAGTCGAAGCCATCATCCATGCCGTGCAGGTAGGGCGGCTTGTGCAGGAATAGCGCGATGCGCCGCCGGCCGAGGGCTTCCAGCGCCGCCGTCACGAAACCGGCCTGCTCGGCCTCCCTCGCCAGGCCCGTGCCCATGATTTCCGAGTTCAGCCCGACCAGCCGCCAGGATTCGCCGCCCGGGCCATCCAGATCCTGCACGAAGCGATCGGGGCCCAGCATCTGGTCCCAGCGCGCCAGCCGGGCTTCGTCCACCGTCTGGCTGGGCATGGTTTCCGCCGTGCTGCCGACATCGTGGTTGCCCGGTATGGCCAGCAGCGGCGCCCGCCCGGCGGCGCGGCGGAAGGCGGTGGCGGCGAAGGACAGGTCGGCATCCCGGTCCGCCCCATCCAGCGACAGGTCGCCACTGGCCACCAGCGCCGCCGGCGGGTCCGCATGCAGCACGGCCTCGATCCGCGCCATGTTGGCCTGGAAGACGGTGGTGCGCGGGCCGAGATGCGCGTCCGAGACCTGCGCGACGATGATGGGCATCAGGATTCCTGCTTCGCCGCGCGGGTGGAGGCGCGGATGATGAGTTCGGGCACCAGGCGGGTGTCGCGGCGCGGCGTGGCGGGTTCCGCGATCTCCGCCAGCAGCGTCTCCGCGGCCTCCCGCCCCATGGCCGCGTGCTGGATGCGGATGGTGGTCAGCGGCGGGTCGATCAGGTCCACGAAGGGCATGTCGTTGAACCCCGTGACGGAGAGGTCGGCGCCCGCCCGCAGGCCGCGCCCCTGCAGCACGTCATAGACGCCCAGGCATAACATATCGTTGGCGACCACCACGGCCGTGAAGCCCGGCCCCGCCAGCAGCCGCTCCATCGCCGCCTGCCCCGCCGCGCGGGTGTAGCCCGCCGCATCCACCATCGCCGCCGGCGCCAGCCCCGCCGCGCGCAGGGCGTCGACAAACCCCTCCCGCCGGTCGATGGCCGTCGATACGCCGGGCGGCCCCGCGAGATGCGCGATGCGCCGGTGGCCGAGTGCGACCAGATGCGCGACCGCCAGCCCGATCCCGTGCCGGTCGTCATTCGTCACGGCGGATGTCGTGGCCCCCGGCAGGCGCCGGTTGATCAGCACCGCCGGGATGGACCAGCGCGCGCACAACTCGATCGCGCGCGTGCCCTCCGCCACGGAGGCCAGCATCAGCCCATCCACCAGATGTTCCGCCATGCGGGAGATCAGCATCTCCTCCCGCGCCGGGTCATTGTCGGTGTTGGCCACCAGCGTGGCGTATCCCTGCGCCGCCAGCAGCGTTTCCGCCGCGCGCACGATCGGCGGGAAGATCGGGTTCACGAGGTCCGGGACCAGGATGCCGATGGTGCGGGATTTCCGCGTGCGCAGCCCGGCCGCGAGCGCCGAGGGCCGCCAGCCCAGCCTCTCCGCCGCCTGCGCCACCCGCAGCGCCACCGCTTCCGTCACCATCCCCCGCGTGGCGGGGTTGAGGGCGCGTGAGACGGTGGAGGCATGGACCCCCGCCGCCCGGGCGACATCGGCAATGGTGGCCCGGCCGGCCGGCGTGCCCGGCGACGGGCCGGACGGTGATACGGGCGGGGCGGGGTCCCCGGGAAGGCGGCTATCGGGCATGCCGCACCATCCTAGCCGGACTTGGCGGGAATGAGGCAATGCAATCGATTGCAGAAAACGCTTGACCCCTTTCGAGGCGATGCTTACGAAGCCGCCAACGCCCGCTTGAGGAACCGTCCACCGATGAATGACGCGCCGCTCGCCCTGGCCACCCACGCCCCGGCCCTGCGCTTCCAGCGCCATGGCGGGCCGGAGGTGCTGGCGGTGGAACAGATGCCCGTGGCCGCCCCCGCGGAGGGCGAGGCGCTGGTTCAGGTCCATGCCGCCTCCATCAACCCGTCCGATGTGAAGAATGTGCTCGGGCGGATGAAGCAGACCGTGCCGCCCCGCACGCCCGGCCGCGATTTCGCGGGCGTGGTGGTGGCCGGCCCGGCCGAATGGCTGGGGGCGGAGGTCTGGGGCACCGGCGGCGATATCGGCTTCACGCGGGATGGCTCCCACGCCGCTTATCTGACCGTCCCGGTCGCCGCCCTGTCACGCAAGCCCGCCAAGCTGAGTTTCGAACAGGCCGGCGCGGTGGGCGTGAACTACATCAGCGCCTGGATCGGCCTCGACTACGCGCAGATCAGGGAAGGGGAGACGCTGCTGGTCATCGGCGCCAGCGGCGGCGTCGGTGGTGCCGCCTGCGGCATCGCCCGCGGCAAGGGTGCCAAGGTCATCGCCGCCTGCCGCGGCCAGGCGCCCGCCGATGCGCCCGCGCGCCACGCCACCGACAATTTCATCGACCTGAACGATCCCGATTTCGCGGCCTCCATCGCCAGGGCCACCGGCGGCAAGACCATCGATGTCGTCTTCGATTGCGTGGGCCGGCCGGACCTGGTGGAGGCGGCGCTCGCCGCACTCGGCTTCGGCGGCCGCGCCATCCTCATCTCCGGCTCGCCCGGCGAAAGCATGAAGGTGGAGATGATCCCCTTCTACCGCCGCGAATGCCGCCTGATCGGCGTGGACAGCCTGAAGCGCCGCGCGTCCGAATGCGCGCCGATGATGGACGCGCTGCGCCCCGGCTTCGAATCCGGCACCTACCCCGCCCCCGCCATCGCGGAACGCCACGCGCTGGCGGATGGCGCTTCCGGCTACGCCTCCGTCGCCCGCGGCACCCGCGGGCGCGTCGTGCTCACGATGCGATAACCCATCCCGCCACTCAGGGAGGAGACACGATCATGGCCGACGGCCACATCACCTACACCAGCGAGAACCTGACCGAGGCGGTGCTCGGGCGCATCCGCCCCGACGCCGCCCCGCGCATCCAGAAGGTCATGACCGCGCTGATCCGCCACGTGCATGAGTTCGTGAAGGAAGTCGAACTCACGCCGGAGGAATGGGAGCAGGGCGTCGGCTTCATCACCGAACTCGGCCGCTGGTGCGACGACAAGCGGCAGGAGGTGATCCTGCTGTCGGACATCCTCGGCGTCTCCATGCTCGTCGATGCCATCGCCCACCGCACCCATGCATCGGTCAGCGAGACGACGGTCCTCGGCCCGTTCCACCGGGAGAACCCCCCGGTGATGAAAAATGGGGAAAACATGTCCCCCGGCGTCGACGGCGAGCCCCTGGAAGTCGAGATACGCATCCTCGATGCTGACGGAAATCCGCTGGAAGGCGCGCAGGTCGATACCTGGCACACATCGCCGGAGGGTTTCTACGACAGCCAGATGGGCGACGAGCACAACATGCGCGGCCGCTTCGTCACCGGCCCCGATGGCGTGGTGGCCTTCCCGACCGTGGTTCCCGCCGCCTATCCCGTGCCGCATGATGGCCCGGTGGGCCGCGTGCTGGCGGCGATGGGCCGCGGCCCGATGCGCCCCGCCCATGTCCATTTCTGGATCAAGAAGCCGGGCTACCGGGACCTGATCACGCACATCTTCAAGGACGGTGATCCCTACCTGCATGACGATGCGGTCTTCGGCGTGAAGGCCTCCCTCGTCACGGATTGGGAAGCCGCCAAGAAGGAAGGCCGGCCCGCGCGGCTGACCTACGAATTCCGCATCCCGAAGGCGGATGCACCCCTGAACGCTGCCAAGGACTGAAGAAAATGCGTCGCAAGGTCATCCTCACCTGCGCGGTGACGGGCAACATCACCACCCCCGAGCAGACGCCCTATCTGCCCATCACGCCGGAGCAGATCGCCAATGCCGCGATCGATGCCGCCAAGGCCGGCGCTGCCGTCGCCCATATCCATGTGCGCGATCCCGAGACCGGCAAGCCTTCCATGTCCCTCGACCTCTACAAGGAAGTCGTGGACCGCATCCGCAGCAGTGGCACGGATGTCGTCATCAACCTGACGACCGGCCCCGGCGGCCGCTTCGATCCGTCCCGCGACAATCCCCGCATCGCCGGCCCGAACAGCACGCTGCTGCCGCCGGAAAAGCGCGTGGAGCACATCGTCGCCCTGCGCCCGGAAATCGCGACGCTCGACCTGAACACGATGTGGTCGGGCAATGCCGTCGTCATCAACGCGCCCTGGTCCGTCACCAAGATGGCGGAGCTGATCTACAGCGTCGGCACCATCCCCGAACTTGAAGTCTTCGATTCCGGCGATATCGGCCTGGCGAAGAATTTGATGGAACAGGGCGTGCTGAAGGGCCCCTGCCTGTTCCAGGTCTGCATGGGCATCCGCTGGGGCTTCGACTGGGACCCGCAAACGCTGAACTACGCCAAATCCATCCTGCCGGCAGGCTCCCCCTGGGCCGCCTTCGCCATCGGGCGGATGGAATTCCCCATGCTGATGCAGGCCTGGCTGCTGGGCGGCCATGTGCGCGTCGGGCTGGAGGACAACATCTATCTCAACAAGGGCGAACTCGCGACCAGCAACACCGTGCTGGTGGAACGCGCCGTGCGCCTGCTGCGCGAATTCGGCGTGGAGCCGATGACCGCCGCCGAGGCCCGCGCCGAATTGTCGCAAGTTGGCGGCTGGTCGCGATGACGCGCGGCGTATTGGTGGTGACGGGCGGCGGCCGAGGGATCGGCGCTGCCACCTGCAAGGCGGCTGCGGCGGATGGCTGGACCGTCGTGGTCAACTACGCCCGTGACGCCGACAGCGCGAACGCCGTGGTGGCCGATATCGAAGCCGCCGGCGGCAAGGCGCATGCCGTGCAGGCCGATGTGCAGTCCGAAACTGGCATCACCACCCTCTTCGAAGCTGCCGACCGCATCGGCCCCTTGCGCGGCCTGGTGAACAACGCCGGCGGCAGCGCGGATGCCAGGATCGCCGACCTCACCACGGCCGATTACGACCGGATGATGGACAGCAACCTCCGCACCACCGTCTTCTGCGCCCGCGAAGCCGTGCGCCGCATGGCGACGGATCGGGGCGGGGAGGGTGGCGTCATCGTCAATGTCGGCTCCCGCGCCAGCGTCCTCGGCGGCCAGCCCGGCCGCGTGATGTACGCCGCCGCGAAAGGCGCGGTGGATGGCTTCACCGCCGGCCTCGCCAATGAAGTCGGGAAACTCGGCATCCGCGTCTGCACCGTGCGCCCTGGTGTCATCCGCACCGCGACCCACGAAGCCAAGGCCGGCGCCGAGCGCCTGAAGACCATGACCGCCGCCATCGCGCTGGGTCGGCCCGGGGAGCCGGAGGAGGTCGCTGGCCTCATCACCTTCCTGCTCTCCCCCGCGGCCTCCTACATGACCGGAACGCTGGTGGATATCGGCGGCGGGCGCTGAGAGGCCCTGTATCGATGCCCGACGGCGCCGCTTCCGCGGGACAGGCGCCGTCCAGGGCCCGGGGACTCGATGCCCGGGCTCGATTTTTGCGCAGGCTCTGACACTATTGCTGCACCATAACGGAGGACAACGAACCATGATGATGAGGACGACGCGCCGCCTGCTGGCGGCCGCCGCGCTGGCCCTGCCCTTCGTCGGCACGGCCCAGGCGCAGACCTGGCCCGAACGCCCGATCACCATGGTGATCCCCTTCGCCCCCGGCGGCCCGACCGATGTGGTGGGCCGCATGATCGCGGAATCGATGGGGCGTGACCTCGGCCAGAACGTGCTGGTGCAGAATGTCGGCGGCGCCGGCGGCACCACCGGCACCGCGCGCGTCGCCGCCGCGGCGCCCGATGGCTACAACATCCTGCTGCACAACATCGGCATCGCCACCGCGCCCACGCTCTATCGCCGGCTGCCCTATGACCCCGTGACGGCGTTCGAGACGATCGGCCTGGTGACGGCGACGCCGATGATCTGGCTCGCCCGCCCCGGCCTGCCCGTGACCAACTTCGCGGAGATGATCCGCCTGGTGCGCGAACGGGGCGAAGCCGTGAACCTCGCCAATGCCGGCCTGGGTTCCGCCAGCCAGCTCTGCGGCACGCTGTTCCAGGCGAGCCTCGGCGTGCGCGTCACCGCCGTCTCCTACACCGGCTCCGGCCCGATCTATCCGGAACTGATGGCGGATCGCCTCGACATCTATTGCGACCAGACCACCTCCGCCTCCTCCTTCGTCACCAGCGGGCGCGTGCGCGGCCTGGCGGTGACGACGGCGGAACCCATGGCGCAGCTGCCGGGCATCCCCACCGCCGGCCAGGCTGGGCTGCCGGGCTTCGAGATCGGCATCTGGCACGGCGTCTATGCGCCGAAGGGCACGCCCACGCCCATCGTCATGCGCCTGAACCAGGCGCTGCGCGTCGCCCTCGCCGATCCCCGCGTGGTGACGCGGATGAATGAGCTCGGCAGCCCGCCGGAGCCGGTGGAGCGCCAGAACCCCGATGTGCACCGCGCGCATCTGGTGGCGGAAATCGCGCGCTGGCGCCCGGTCCTGCAGGCGGCCGGCCAGTTCGCCGATTGAAGCTTTATTGATGCCCTCAGGCGCCAGGCGCGGCCTCCGGCCGCTTGGCTCGCCGGACTTCCGGCGGGCCGCATTCGCGGCCTCGGCCGCCAAAGGCGGCCGCAACTCTTGGTAAAAGCCACGGGCAGGGATGCACCCGCATCCCTGCCCTTTTTCATGAGGCATGCATGCAGACCCTGAACGTCGTCGCCTTCGCCGGCGCCTCCAACCTCGCCCTCTGGGCCGGGCAGAAGCATGGCGTCTTCGCGCGCCATGGGCTGGAAATCGCGCTCTCCCTCACGCCCAATTCCAAGGCGATGGCGAGCGACCTTTACGCTGGCCGCTTCGACCTGGCGCTGACGGCGGTGGACAACATCGTCGCCTATGACGAGGGGCAGGGGGAGGTCGAACTCCCCGGCCCCGCCGATTTCGTCGCCTGGCTCGGTGTCGATGACGGCATGCTGAACGTCATGGCCGCGCCCGATGTCGCTGATATCGCGGCATTGCGCGGCAGGCACGTCGCGGTGGATGCCATGACCACCGGCTTCGCCTTCGTGCTGCGCGACATTCTCGGCCGTGCCGGCGTGGCCGATGCGGTGGAATGGGTCGCCGTCGGCGGCGGCGCGCAACGCCTGGCCGCGCTGGTCGAAGGCGCCCAGGCCGCGACGCTTCTGAACACGCCGCTCGACTTGGCGGCGGAGGCCAAGGGCTTTCGCCGGCTGGCCCGCGCGCAGGATGCCGTCGGCCCCTACCAGGGCATCGTCGCGGCATCGCGGCGCGGCGTGCTGGCGGAGAAGCGCGCGGCCTTCGTCGCCTTCGCCCGCGCCTTCCGCGAAACCCTCGCGCTGCTCGATGCCGATCACGCCGGGGCCGCCGCCATCCTCGTGGAGAATGCGAAGATGCCGCCCCCCGTCGCGGCGCGCGCGGTCACGGCGCTGCTCGATCCCGTCCACGGCATCATCCGCGACCTGTCCATCAGCGATGAAGGCCTGCGCACCGTGCTGCGCCTGCGCAGCCACTTCACTGGCAAGCAGCTCGACGACCCGTCCCGCTACCTCGATCCCTCCATCCGCGCCGAGGCCTTCGGATGAGCGACGCCTTCCGCGCGGGGCTGGAGGCAGCGCGGGCGAAGCGCGGCTACCTGCTCCCCCATCACGGCCTGTTCCGCCTGCTCTCCCCCGGTTTCGCCGAAGCCTATGAGGCTGCCTATGGCCGCCTCGCCCTCCAGCCCGTCGCCCTCCCGGCGGCGGAGAAGGAGTTTCTTTGGCTGGTCATCACGGCCGTGGTCGGCAGCGCCACCGCCCGCCACCACGTCCGCCGCTACCGGGAAGCGGGCGGGGGCATCGAGGGTGTGGAAGCCGCCCTCCGCCTGGCCGGCTTCGCCGCCGCCCGGTCCCGCTTCGATTTCGCGGCGGAGGCCTGGGCCGGCCAATTGCCGGGCTGGGACGCGACGGCCGCGGAGGTCACCGCCCTCGAAGCCCTCACCCCCGCGCTGCCGCCGTCACGCCGCGCGCTCGCGCTGCTGGCCGCCTGCACCGCGCGGCGCGATTCCGCGGGCGTCACGCGCTACCTCCGCGCGGGCTACGCGGCGGGGGTGGAGGAAGGCTGGATGGCGGAGGCGATGTGCCTGACGGTGCAGCCGGCCGGGCTGCCGAACGTGGTGCATGCGGCGGGGCTGTGGCGGGCGCTGATCGCGGGTGGCGATGTGCAGGCGTCGGAAGCGTTCAGGGCCTGGGTCGAGATTCCGGCGGAAGGGGATGCGTGATTCCGGGAAAGGCGCTGCCTTTCCCGGACCCTATCCGCCAGGGGCGAGACGCCCCTGGACCGTCTCCAGTGGACGATGGTCCAGGGGGGTCTCCCCCCCTGCGGCGCTCCCTACGGCTCACACCGCAGCATCACCGTCGCCCGATGCGCGATATCGCCCACATCCGCCGCGCTCTTGTCCGCCCCCCGGCTCTCCGCCGTCCTGAATTCCTGGCTGTTCCGCCGCAGGAAGGACTGCGCCGCCTCCCCCTTCACCGCGAAATTCACATTGTCCACGTTCTGCACCCGGCGGCTGTCGAGCTTCGCGACCACCACCCCCACCACATTCCCCTGCATGTCCAGCAGCGGCCCGCCGGAATTGCCGGGCTGCACTTCGGCGCTGATCTGGAAGCGCGTCTGGTCGTTGCCGATGCCGCCGAAGGCATTGATCTCGCCCCGCGTCAGCTTCGGGTCGGATGACAGCAGGCCGGAGAGCGGGAACCCATAGGCCACCACCCCCTCCCCCCGCCGCACCGCCGGCGTGCCCCGGAAGGCCAGCGTCGGCCCGGGATTCCCCGGCACCGCCAGCAGCGCCAGGTCCAGCCGCGCATCCGCCTGCCCCTGCACCGTCGCCGCCAGCCAGCGCCCGTCCGAGGTCCGCGCCAGGATGCGGGCGCAGCCATCGATGACGTGGTGGTTGGTCAGCACCCGGTCCGGCGCCACCACGAAGCCGGTGCCGGACGACACGCGCCGCGCATTCTGGTTCGGCCTGGCCTGAGCCACCGGCGGCAGCGGCGCGGCCGCGGTCGCGATCTCGATCCGCGTCTCCCCGCAGATGTCGCGGTCCCGCAGCAGCCCCTCCCGCCCATCGGCCAGCACCATGCGGATGTCGAAGCGGCACCCCGCATCCTGGTTCACCCGCAGCGCGAAGGCCGCGTTGCTGGGCAGCGGCCCGCGATTCAGCAGGTTGCTGCCCCAATCCGGCCGGCCGCTGCGCACGGCATGCAGCGCCGTCGCCTCCTGCCCCGTGCGGTTGATGATCCGAACCGGCTCGGACTGCGGCGGGGCGGGAGCCTGGGCGCCCGCGGGCGCGGCCAGGACCAGGGAGAACAGGATCGCGGGGGCAATGTTGCGCATGGCGCGCCGCATGTCGGCCCGCGTCACACCCCCGTCAACAGCACCGCCCCGATTCCGTCCGCAAAAATGAGATGGATCAAGGCGCCCGCCTTCCAGCCCGGTCAATCTCCAGGATTATCGAGGCCTGGTGGTTGACCCTCCCATGGTGGGAGACCCCATCTGCCTCCCATGGAACCCAAGCCCCCGATGCCCGAGGCCCCCCTCGTGCCGCCGCAAATCCCCCTCGGCACCGTCTCCCTCCCCGTGGAGGGCATGACCTGCGCGAGCTGCGCCGGCCGGGTGGAGCGTGCGCTGGCGAAGGTCCCGGGCGTGGCCACCGCCAGCGTCAACCTGGCCTCCGAAACCGCCACCGTCACCGGCACCGCGCCCCCCGCCACCCTGGCCGAGGCCATCCGCGCCGCCGGCTACCAGGTGCCGGAGCAGGAACGGACGCTGGGGATCGAGGGCATGACCTGCGCGAGCTGCGCCGGCCGCGTCGAACGCGCGCTCGCCAAGGTCCCTGGCGTGCTCTCCGCCACCGTGAACCTGGCCTCGGACCAGGCGACGGTGCGGATGCTGGCTGGCGTCGAGGAATCGGCGCTGGCCGCCGCCCTCTCCCGCGCCGGCTATGCGCTGGCCAGCGCGCCCGATGGCTCGGCCGCGGCGGAGGCGGAAGCGGCCGCGAAGCTGGCGCGCCAGCGGCGGGACCTGGTGCTGGCCGGGCTGCTGGCCGCGCCCTTCCTCATCGGCATGGCCGGCATGCCCTTCGGCCAGGACTGGCTGCCGAATGGCTGGCTGCAGCTGGCACTGGCCATCCCCATGCAGTTCTGGTTCGGCGCGCGCTTCTTCCGCGCGGGCTGGGCGGCCTTGCGCAACCGCACCGGCAACATGGATCTGCTGGTCTCCATCGGCACGCTCTCGGCCTTCTCGATGAGCGTCTGGCTGCTCATCCGCCACGGCGGCGGCCATGCCCATGCGCTGTATTTCGAAGCCGCCGTCGTCGTCATCTTCTTCGTGATGCTGGGGAAATACCTGGAAGCCCGCGCCAAGCGCGGCACGGGGGCCGCCATCCGCGCGCTGCTCGACCTCCGCCCCCGCACCGCCCGGCGGCTCGATGCGCAGGGCACGGAACATGAAATCCCCGCCGCCGCGCTCGCACTGGGCGACCGCGTCGTGGTCCGCCCCGGCGAACGCATCCCCGTCGATGCCGTCATCGAGGAAGGCGAGGCCGGGATCGACGAAAGCGCCCTGACCGGCGAAAGCCGCCCGGTGGAAAAGCGCCCTGGCGACCGCGCCGCGACCGGCACGGTGGTGCTGGATGGCCGCCTGGTGCTGCGCGCCACGGCGATCGGCGCCGACACCACCCTGGCCCGCGTCGCCGCCATGGTGGCCGCCGCCCAGGCCAGCCGCGCGCCGGTGCAGAAGCTGGTGGACCGCGTCAGCGCCATCTTCGTCCCCGTCGTCATCGCCATCGCCGCCGCCACGCTCATCGGCTGGCTGCTGGCCGGCGCGGGGTTCGAGGCCGCGCTGCTCAACGCCGTCGCCGTGCTGGTCATCGCCTGCCCCTGCGCGCTCGGCCTGGCGACGCCCGCCGCCATCATGGCCGGCACCGGCGCCGCCGCCCGCGCCGGCATCCTGATCCGCGACGCGGAGGCGATCGAGCGTGCCCAGGGCATTTCGCTGGTTGCCTTCGACAAGACCGGCACGCTGACGGAGGGCAAGCCCCGCCTGGCCAGCCTGCACCCGGCCGAGGGCATCGACCCCGCCGGGGCCCTGGCCCAGGCCGCCTCCCTCCAGGCCGGCAGCGAACACCCGCTGGCCCGCGCCGTCCTCTCGGCCTTCGGCGCCACGCCCGAACCGGCCACGGCGTTCCGCGCCCTGCCCGGACGCGGCGTGGAGGGCCTGGTCGAAGGCCGCCGCCTGGCCCTCGGCAGCCCCCGCCTGCTGGCGGAATCCGGCGCCGATCCCGGCGTGCTCGCCACCACCGCGCAGGTCGAGGCCGCGCAGGGCCGCAGCATCGCCTGGCTCATGGACCCCGCCGCCGCGCGCGTCCTCGCCCTGCTGTCCTTCGAGGATGCGCCCAAGCCTGGCGCCACCGCCGCCATCGCCGCCCTCAAGGGCATGGGCGTGGGCGTCGCGATGCTGTCGGGCGACAACCGCGCCGCGGCGGCGCAAGCCGCTTCCCGGCTCGGCATCGACCGGGTGGAGGCGGAAGTGCTGCCCCAGGACAAGGCCGGCCATGTCGCGGCCTGGCGCCGGGAAGGCCAGCGCGTCGCCATGGTGGGCGATGGCGTGAACGACGCCCCGGCGCTGGCCGCGGCCGATCTCGGCATCGCCATGGGCACCGGGACCGATGTCGCCATGGCGGCGGCGGGCGTGACCCTGATGCGGGGCGATCCGGGGCTGGTCCCGGCCACGCTCGACATCACCCGCAGAACCTATCGCAAGCTCAAGGAAAACCTGTCATGGGCCTTCGGGTACAACCTGCTCGGCATTCCTCTGGCGGCGGCGGGATGGCTGTCTCCCCCAGTGGCGGGGGCGGCCATGGCACTGTCCTCCGTCTCGGTGGTGGCGAACGCGCTGCTGCTGGCCCGGTGGAGACCTCAAGGGTGGAAGCCTCAAGGGGGGAGGCCAGAAGCGCCGCGCCCCCGTCCGTCCGGCCCCGCGGCATGAATATCGGGGAAGCGGCTTCCCGGTCCGGCGTCTCCGCCAAGATGATCCGCCACTACGAATCCATCGGCCTGATCAGCGCCACGCGGCGGGCCAATGGCTACCGCAGCTATGGCCCGAAGGATGTCGCCGTGCTGCGCTTCATCCGCCATGCAAGGGACCTGGCGTTTCCGCTGGAGGATATCCGCAAGCTGCTGGCGCTGTGGCAGGACCGGTCCCGCGCCAGCGGGGATGTGAAGCGCCTGGCGCTGGACCATGTTGCGGCGCTGGAGGCGAAGGCCACATCCCTCCAGGCCGTGGCGGACAGCCTCCGACACCTCGCGAACCACTGCCAGGGCGATGACCGCCCGGACTGCCCCATCATCGACGAGTTGGAAGGCAAGCCCGCATGACCGTTGAACTCCGCGTTGCCGGCATGACCTGCGGCCATTGCGTGAAGGCGGTGACCGGCGCGATCCAGGCGCTCGACCCCGCCGCGCGCGTCGCCGTGGCGCTCGACACCGGCACCATCACGGCGGAGACGGTGCTGACCCCCGCCCAGGTCGCCGCCGCGGTGGCGGAGGAAGGCTACAAGCCGGCCTGACCGCGCGTCATGGGGCAACGCGCCCCGCCTGCTGGCGTTTGCGCCCTGCACGGGCAGGGCGGGCGGCATGGGGATCGGCGGGGCCACCTGGCCTGACATCTTCAAATGGGGCGCGACGGCGCTGACCATCGCGGGGGCGGGCATGACGGCCGCCGATCTGGGGCGGCGCGCCACGGGGTGGGGCTTCGCGCTGTTTTCCGGCGGATCGGCCTGCTGGCTGGCCTCGGCACAGCTGGAACAGGAAAGCCAGCTGGGGCTGACCAACCTCGTGCTGCTGGCGCTGAACCTGTTCGGGGTATGGCGGTGGCTGGTCCGAAGGGGGAGCGCTGCTCCCCCTTGACCGGGATCAATTGACGATGGTCCAGGAGGCTCTGCCTCCCAAACCTTCCAGAGGGGGCGGTAGGGGTCCGGGGAAGGCAGCGCCTTCCCCGAAAGTCACCCGCGCCGCACCCGGTCCGGCGAGACATCCACCGGCCCCCCTCGCAGCTGCGCCTGTTCCATCATCTCCCCCGGCTGTGTCTCCCCCGGATGGATCGGGTCGTCGATATGGCCGGAGGCCCTGTTGTCCTCTGCCTCCTCGCCTGTCTCCCCGGGCCGCACCCTTTCGCCCCCCGGCAGGGTCGGCCGCAGCGCGTCCTCGGACCCGCGGGCCTCGTCGATCCTGTCCTTGTCGTCCATGGCATTGCTCCTGTGTCCGGAAGGGTGGAACGCCAGGCGTGGTGCAGGGGTTGCGGGAACCCGCGCCCCCGCCGCGCCTTGCAGTCCCGGATCGCAGGAGGGCCAGGCATGGCGGAGTGGTGGCGCGGCGCGGTGATCTACCAGATCTACCCCCGGTCCTTCTGGGATTCGGATGGCGACGGGGTGGGCGATCTGCGCGGCATCCTCCAGGGCCTCGACCATGTCGCGGCGCTGGGCGTGGACGCGATCTGGCTCGCCCCCGTCTATGCCTCCCCCCAGGCGGATTTCGGCTATGACGTCGCCGACCACTGCGCGGTGGACCCGCGCTATGGCACGCTGGCGGATATGGACGCCGTCATCGCGGGCGCCCAGGCGCGCGGCCTGAAGGTCATGCTGGACCTGGTGACCGGCCATACCAGCACCGCCCATGCCTGGTTCCGCGAAAGCCGGGCGCGGCGGGATGGGAAGCTCTCCGCCCGCTATGTCTGGGCGGATGCGAAGCCGGATGGGTCGCCGCCCAGCAACTGGCTTTCCGTCTTCGGCGGCCCGGCCTGGCGGTGGGAGCCGCGGCGCCGCCAATACTACCTGCACCATTTCCTGCCCGACCAGCCGGCCCTGAACCTGGGGGACCCGGCGACGCTCGATGCGGTCGCCGCCGTCATGCGCTTCTGGCTGGCCCGCGGCGTGGATGGCTTCCGCCTGGATGCGCTGGATTTCCTGGCCCATGACCCGGCGCTGCGGGACAACCCCCCGGCCCCCCCACGCCCCGAACCCCCCGCCAAGCTCTTCGGCATGCAGCTGCACCTTCACGACATGATGGGGCAGGGGACCGACGCCATCCTGCGCCGCCTGAGGGCGGAAGCCGATGCCGCCGGCGCCGCGCTGCTGGGGGAGCTGTCCTCCCAGCCCGGCGCCCACCAGCGCGTCGCCCGCGCCACCGCGCCGGGGCTGCTGCACATGGCCTATACCCTGGCGCCGCTCCGCGCCGGCTTCGACCACGCCGTGGCCCGCGCTTTGGTGGAGGCCGCCGCGAACCCGGATGGCTGGCCCTGCTGGAATTTCAGCAACCACGATGTGGTCCGCACCGCCACGCGCTGGTCCCCCGGCGGCGTCCCCGATGCCGGCGTCATCCGCCTGCTGCTGGCCCTGCTGCTGACCTTGCGCGGCAGCGCCTGCCTCTACCAGGGGGAGGAGCTGGGCCTGCCCGAGGCCGATCTGCCGTTCGAGGCGCTGCGCGACCCCTTCGGCATCGCCTTCTGGCCGGATTTCGCCGGCCGCGACGGGTCCCGCACGCCGATGCCCTGGGACGCCGCCCTGCCCCATGCCGGCTTCACCACCGGCACGCCCTGGCTGCCGGTGCCCGACGCCCATCGCGCGCTTTCCGTCTCCGCCCAGCAGGCGCCCGGCAGCATCCTGGCCTTCACGCGCGGGCTTCTGGCCGCGCGCCGCGCCAGCCCGGCGCTGGTGGCGGGCAGCCTGCGGCCGATCGACCTGCCCGCCCCGCTGCTGGGATTCGAGCGGGAGGAAGGCCCGGACCGCGTCCGCTGCCTGTTCAACCTCGCCGCCGATCCCGTGCCCCTGCCCGAAGGCGTGGCGGGCGGCGCTGCCCTGGCGGGGAGTCCGGTACCGCCGGCGGAAGGCACGCTGCATGGCTGGGGGGTGTCGCTCGCGCGGGTCTGACCCTGGACGACGGCGCCCGGCTGGGCTTCAAGCGGCCACGCATTCTGCCATGGCAGCCGGAGCCCAGCCCTTCATGAACCCCGCCACGCGCGACGCCCTGATGGGCGTCACCACCGCCACCCTGACCACCGTGCTGCTGAAGAAGGGCGTGCGCTTCTGCTACATCGCCGGCAGCCGCCCGATCGTGCAGGGCCCGACGAAGCGGATCGTCGGCCCGGCCTTCACGCTGCGCTTCACGCCGACGCGGGAGGATCTGGCGACGGTGGAGAGCTGGTCCTCCCCCCGTTCCACCCGCGCGGCGATCGAGGACATGCCCGAAGGCTGCGTCGCCGTCGCCGACGCCATGGGCAACACCGCCGCCGGCATCTTCGGCGACATCCTCTGCGCCCGCATGGCGAAGAAGGGCGTGGCGGGGCTGGTGACGGATGGCATGGTGCGGGACGGCGCCGGCGTGATCGGCACCGGCCTGCCGGTCTTCTGCCAGGGCTACGTCGCCCCGGCTTCCGTCGCCGCGCTGAACTTCGTGGGCTGGCAGGAAGTGATCGGCTGCGGCGGCGTCACCGTGGTGCCGGGCGACATCATCGTGGCGGACCAGGACGGCGCCGTGGTGATCCCGGCCGCGCTGCTGGATGCCGTGACGGAAGCGGCGGTGGAGCAGGAGCGCCTGGAAGGCTGGATCATGCAGGAGGTCGAGAAGGGCCTGGCGCTGCCCGGCCTCTATCCCCCGAACGCGGAGACCAAGGCGCGCTACGAGGCCGATCGCGCCAAGGGCTGAGGGCCATGGCCAGCGACGCGCCCCTGGTGGACCGCGCCGGGGTGCATCGGTTGCGCAACCTCGGCCCCCGCAGCGCCGCGATGCTGACGGAGGCCGGGATCGAGACGGTGGGCGACCTGCGCGCGCTGGGCGCGGCGGGGGCCTTCCGCCGGCTGCGCTTCATGGGCGCGAAGCCATCCCGCAACCTGCTCTGGGCCATGGCGGCCGGGCTGCAGGGGCGGGATTGGCGGAGCCTGGACGAGGCGGAGAAGGCGGCGCTGGGCGCCGCGCTGCTGGACTGACCGCGAAACCGCTGGCGGTCGGCCGAAGTTCCTGATAAGTTCCGATCATCAGGCGGGCTTGTCGCGCCCGCCGGACCCGCCGCGGAGCCGCGACTGGACGTTTGGCGGAGCCGCGACTGGACATGTGGCCACGCCGCCACACCCAAGCGCCACCCGCGCCGGCCCCTGGGGCTGTCACGGCAGGGATGGCCCCGAAAACGGTGCTAAAAGCACTAAAACGGCTAAATGCGCTTTAGATTTTAGTGACATTGCTGCCACAGGCCGCCCGGAAATACGGGCGCCAAAACCCCGGGGCCAAAAAAACCCCCGGCGCCTCGCAGCGCCGGGGAAGTGTTGGTCCGCACACCATGCGCGGAACCGCCGGGAGAAAACGTCGAGGCAATGCCTTGACGTCCCATCCTCTGCGCCTTCCGGCCTCACAGCGGCGTGACCTGCGCGTGAAGCCTTGGTCAGCCATTGTGCAGCGCGAAGGATGCCGGGGCTGATCCTTCCGCGGGGATGCGGAGGAAGGCGCCCTGCCTGGCCAGCGCCGCCTGGATGTCGCCCACCGGCAACGCCCGCGGCGCCACCCCCCGCCCCGCCGCCAGCGCGGCCGCCACCCCCGCGGCTTGGCCGGTCAGCCAGCACTGGGGAATCTCCCGCAGGAAGGAATGGCTGGTGGCATCGCAGGCGAGGTGCCGCCCCGGCGCCAGCAGCCCATCCAGCGCCACCGGCACGATCGCCCCATAGGGCACCGAGACCGGCGCGAAGGAAGGCGCCAGGCTGGGGGAGACGCCGATCTCCTCCGCCGAGATCCGCCCATCCCACCATGCCCGCGTTACCGGCGTGACCCCCGCCAGCCGCCGCGCGTGCCGCACGCCCAATTGCGGCGCCGACAGCATCGGGAAGGCGCCCGCGAAGCCCGGGCATTCCGCGCGATAGCGGTCGAGGTGGCGGAACATCAGGCGGTGGGAGATCACCTCCACCGCCGCCAGGTCATCGACCATCACGGCGGAATAGCCGGCCAGGCGCGGCCCCATGAACAGCGCCACATCGTCCCGCCAGCTGGCGAAGGCCTTGTCGAAGAAGCCCACCGCTTCCTTGCCGCGGCGCATGAACTCGCTGAATTCATCGGGCTTTTCCGCCCGCCAGGCCAAATAGCGCGGCATGTCCACGCCGCCCCAGGTCCAGGCCGTGTTCATGCAGTGGTGGATGTCGCGCTCATCGACATCCTCGGCGAAGGCGGCGCCGGCGCGGGCATAGAGGTCGCCATCACCCGTGCCATCCACCGTGACCTTCGCCAGCACGGCGCGGCGGCCCTGCTTGCTCTCGAAGATCGCGCCGCTGACGGCGCCGTCGCGCAGGATGGGCTCCGCCCCCCAGGCGTGGAACAGCATCTCCACCCCCGCTTCCGCGCATAGCTCCAGGCTCGCGGCCTTCAGATGCTCCGGGCAGACGGTGGGGGAATGGGTGACGGTGCCGTGGAAGGCGGCGGTGCGCAGCGCCCACCAGGCGGCGGTGGCGGCATCGCGGGATCCCCAGGCATCCCGGGGCGGGCCGGCCACCGCATCGGCGGGCAGGCGGGCCAGAAGCTCCTCCGCGAAGCCGCGGATCAGCAGGCTGCCATCCCAGCCCGTCATCCGGTCGATCCACACCACCAGCCCGCCGGTGGACAGGCCGCCCAGATGGTTGTGGCGTTCCAGCAGGATGGTGCGCGCGCCGAGCCTGGCGGCCGCGACCGCGGCGGCGGTGCCGGCGGGGCCGCCGCCCACCACCAGCACGTCGCATTCCGCGTGCACGGGGATGTCCCGCGCTGCCTCCCGCACCGTCAGGCCGGTATCGGCCCGGCGGATTCGCGCGCGGGGGGTGAAGACCTCGGATCGGAAGAAAAGGCGGCCGCCATCATTCGTGCCCATGCCGGCAGGATAGGGCGGATCCGCCCCGGCTTCCCAGCCTTCACGGGGGGCCTTCGCGCGCTGTATCCTGCGCATCCCCCCACGATGGCGAAGGCTGCCCGGCCCTTCATGCGCAACCTGCTGCACGCAACCGACCGCGATCGCCTGGCCGCCTGGTTCCGGGGCCCGATCGACCGCGTCGTCACGCTGGGCGGCCGCCCGGTGGCGGCGCTGGCGGAAGGCGCCGCCGGGGGCAGCTACTGCGTCGCCGCCGCCAATGCGCGGGCGGCGGAGCTGCTGGCCATGCCCGACATCCATGATGCCGCGCCCGGGCTGGCGGAAGCCGCGATCGACTTCGCCATGGCGATGGAGGATGCGCCCGCGCCCGCCCGCCGCCTCGGCAATCACGGGCTGGTGGTGCAGCGGGATGACGCGCGGGACCTGGTGGTGCTGACGCCCTTCCACGTCTTCACCGGCGACCTCTCCGCCGGGCTGCTGCACCAGCGCCCGAGGGGGCCCCTGGCCGGCCTCGTCGCCGTGACCCACAGCGGCAATCTGGTGGAGTTCCAGCTCGGCCGCCGTCGCCACTGCGAGGATGTGGAGAACGCGATCACCGATTGCGGCCTGCGCCAGGACGGGGACGAGATCGTGCTCTGGCACGAAAGCCGCGTCATGGGCCGGGCGGGCTGGCTGCGGCCGCGCCCGGTGGAGGCCGGGCGGCTGCGCTACGACTACGCCATCAGCGCCAACTCCCCGGTCATGCGCGTCACCGTCACCTTCACCGCGACGGTCGCGCTGCGGCGGGTGCGCGTGACGACGGGCGCCGATGGCCTGTCCGACAGCGGCTTCGCGGAGGTCTCGGCCCACGCCACCGGCGCCTGGCGCGACTTCGCTCCCCCCGCCGCGGCAGGCACCGCCGCCATCTCCCCCACCGGGCCGATCGGCCATGTGGCGGTGGCGACGGATGGCTGGTGGCCGGATGGTCCCGTCCTGCACCTGCGCCCCGCCGACCCCGCCCGGGTGATGCACGCCAGCGCCACGGCCCTGAAGCCCGGCCAGCTGCACTGGCTGCTGCTCCGCCAGGGCCCGATGGACCTTCCCCCCGGCGTGTCGCTGGTGGTGCGGGAGGACCGGCTGCTCTCCATCGGCCTGACGGGGCCGGAGGCCGCGCAGGCGATGATGCCCGGCGTGGGGACGGAAGGCCTCGACCGGCATCCCCTGTCCCCCCAGGGCGCCACGCTCAATGCCATCGGCACCCACCTGTTGTTCGCCGCCGCCGATGCCTACCGCACCCCCGTGACGCCGGAACGCCAGGCTGCGCTGGCCGCCTGGTTCGACGCCCGGCTGGCCAGGCTGCAGGCCGGCGATCCGGGGCTGGAGGATCTGGCCCAGGCCGCGCTGGGGGTGGAGGCCCGGCTCCGTGCCGAAGCCCGGCCCGGCCATGCCGCGGCACTCGGCGACCTGGCCGGGCGGCTGCTGGCCCTGCAGGGGGAGGATGGCGCCTTCCGCGAACGCGATGGCCGCATCGCCAGCCCGGCCGCCCATGCCCAGGCGCTGCTGGCCCTGGCCCGCGCCCTGCCGCAGCTGGACCCGCAGCGCCTGGCCCCCGCCATCCAGGCCGCGGTGGCTGCGGTGTGGCCCGCCACGGTGGAGCTGGTGGCCGGCCCGCGCCTGGTGTCGGCGGAGGGGCTGCGGGTGGGCGATGCCATCCGGCAATCGGAACTCCGCTACGGCGAAGGGGTGGCGCTGATGGCCCGGGCCGCCGGCGCGGTGGTGCTGGCCGCCGCCGCCAGCCCGGGCGTGCTGGCTGAGGCGACGATCGGCCAGGCGGAGGAACTGCACCACCAGGCCATCGCGCTGCTCCGGCCCCTGGTGCGCCTGCAGGGCGGGGTGCTGGAGGTCATGCCATCCCCCTTCGGCGGCGATCCCGAACCCACGACCCAGGCGGCCGCGATGCTCGGCCTGATGGCGCCCGATGCGGTGATCCTGGGCCTCGCCGCGGCAGCGGCATGAAAGGGGGCCGCGGCAGCGGCATGAAGGGGGGCCGCGGCAGCGGCATGAAGGCGGGCCGCGGCAGCGGCGGGAAGCGGTTGCGCTGGTTGGCGGCGCTGCTGGTCCTGGCCGGCTGCGCCACGCCGCCCCCGGCACCGGCGCCGCCCCTGTCCTACCCGCCCTCCGCCGCCGATCGCGTGGTGCGCATCGCCACCGCGGAATGGCGGGATTGGGGAGAGGTCGCGCGCGACGCCTGGACCGATGGCGCGGAAGCCCCGGCGCGGGAAGCCGATCCCGCCAATTTTCCGCGCGTCATGGCCTATTGGCAGGCGGTGCCGGAGGATCACGGCGCCATCCCGCTCAACCGCCGCCGCTACGCCGCCACCCTGGCCCGGCAGCCCGAGGGCGCGGCGCTGTGGTCCACCCCCTACTGGTCCGCGGCCTTCATCGCCTGGGTCTTCCGGGCCGCGGGGGTGGATGCGGCGGAATTCCCGCCCAGCGCCACCCACGCCTTCTACCTGGACGGGCTGATGGAGACCGCCCGGCGCTTCCCCGCCGAGGCCCCCTTCATCCCCCATGCGCCGGAGGACCGCGCCCCCGCGCCCGGGGACCTGCTGTGCTTCGACCGCGGCCCCGCGCCGCTGCGCCACTGGACGGAACGCCTGGCGGAGGCCGGGCGCGCGCGGGCCATGCATTGCGACATCGTGGTGGCGACGCCGCCCGGGCAGGTCCAGGCGGTGGGGGGCAATGTCCTCGATGCCGTGACGATGACGCGCTATCCGGCCGGGCCGGATGGGCGCCTGCTGCCCGCGCCGCCCGGCCGCCGGCCACTGCTGCTGCTGGTGGAAAGCCGGCTCGGGCGGCTGCCGCCCTGGGTGCGCGATTGACCACCGGCGTCGCGGCTGTATGCCAGGGGCAAGCCGCCCGCATCCCGGGCCCCGGAGCATGACCGCCATGACCGACCTCTTCGCGCCCCTCACGATTCGCACCGTCACCCTGCCGAACCGCATCGGCATCTCCCCCATGTGCCAGTACTGCGCCGGGCCGGATGGACGGCCGACGGATTGGCACCTGGCCCACCTGTTGCAACGCGCCATCGGCGGCGCGGGGATGGTGATGGCGGAAGCCACCGCCGTGACGGCGGATGGGCGGATCACGCCCGGCGACCTCGGCCTGTGGGAGGATGCGCAGATTCCCGCCCATGCGCGGTTGGCCGCCGCCATCGCCCATGCCGGCGCGGTGCCGGCGATCCAGATCGGCCATGCCGGCCGCAAGGCCAGCCGCGCCCCCGCCTGGGACGATGCGCCGGCCGATCCGGGGTGGGAGATCAAGGCCCCCTCCGCCATCCCCATGGGCCAGTTCGCCACGCCGACCATGATGACGGCGGAGGAGATCGAGGCGCTGCCGGCGCTGTTCGCCGCCTGCGCGAAGCGGGCCGTGGCCGCGGGCTACCGGCTGGTCGAACTGCACGCCGCCCATGGCTATTTGCTGCACCAGTTCCTCTCGCCCATCAGCAACACGCGCAACGACCGCTGGGGCGGGGATTTCGAGGGCCGGACGCGCCTGCCGATCGCCATCGCCCGCGCCGTGCGGGAAGCCGTGGGCGAGGATTTGCCTCTGTTTGTCCGCGTCTCCCACACCGACTGGATCGAGGGTGGGTGGACGACGGATCAGACGATCGAGCTGTCAAAGCGCCTGAAGGCGGCGGGCATCGATGGCATGGATGTGTCCTCCGGCGGCATCGATCCCCGGCAGAAGATCGTGCTCGGCCCGGGCTACCAGGTGCCGGGGGCGGAGGCGGTGAAGCAGGGCGCCGGGATGGTGGTGGCCGCTGTCGGCCTGATCACGGAGCCGGAGCCGGCGCAGGCCATCATCGCCGAGGGCCGCGCGGATCTGGTGCTGCTGGCGCGCGCCACGCTGCGCGATCCCTACTGGCCGATGCGCGCCGCGGTGGCACTCGGCCGCGTCGATGCCGCGCGGACGCCGCCGCAATACGATCGCGCCTGGGGCAGCATCGCCCGCATGGGCATGCGGCGGGAGACCGGCAGCCCGATGCCGGCACTTGGGGAGTGAGCCCCCGCGGGGCGCCGCTGGCGCCCCGCCTTTTGTCCCAGTGGCGGGCGCCCTTGGCGCCCCGCCTTTTGCCTCAGCGGCCCGCTTGGCTCAGCGACCGGTCATGATCCGCTCGACCAGCTGCTTCGCCGTCGGCACGAAGCCGTTGGAGTAGAAGGGGTCGGTGCCGAAGCGGTAGGCGTTGTGGCCGGAGAACATCAGGTTCCGTTCCAGCCTGCCGCCATGGGCGATGTCCTGCAGGGTCTTCTGGATGCAGAAGCTGCGGGGATCGGCCTTCTTGCCGGTGCTGAAATCGGGCTCGTTCTGCGTCCAGTTCGAGAAGCGGCAATGGGACAGGCAGCCCATGCAATCCGTCTGGTCGTTCAGGATCTCCCGCGCCGCCGCCGGCGTCTCGAACACCAGGGTGTCGTCGGGTGTGCGCAGCGCCTCGGTGAAGCCGGACGCGATGTAGCCTTCCGCGCGGGGCAAATCGTCCGGCTTCAGGTAGACCAGTCGCTTGCGCGGGCCGATGCCGAGCGGCGCCGTATGGGCCTCATTCGCCTCGGTCGTGAAGGGCATCTGCCGTTCGCTGCGCGCTTCCAGCTCGTTCAGGAAGTCCGTGCGCACGGCGGAGGAGTAGAAGCCCGTCGGGCTGAAGGGCTGCAGCAGCACGTCGCCCTCCTTGATCTGGAGGAGACGGGTCTTCCATTCCTCGCTGATCGGGCTTTCCTGCGTCAGCAGCGGGCGGGTGCCGAACTGGAAGGCGACGGGGCCAAGCTCCTCGCTGTCGATCCAGTGCTCCCATTCCTCCAGCCACCAGACGCCGCCGGCCATGATGATGGGGACATCGCCCAGGCCGAATTCGCGCATCTGCTGGCGCAGCTTCAGGACGCGGGGATAGGGATCCTCCGGCCGCTTCGGGTCTTCGCTGTTGGACAGGCCGTTATGGCCGCCGGCCAGCCAGGGGTCTTCATAGACCACGCCGCCCAGCAATTCGCGCTGCTTGTTGTAGGACCGCTTCCACAGCGCGGCGAAGGCGCGGGCGGAGGAGATGATGGGGTAGTAGTGGACGTTGTATTCGCGGGCGAGGTCCGCCAGGCGATAGGGCATGCCGGCGCCGCAGGTGACGCCATGGACCAGGCCCTTGGCGCCTTCGAGGATGCCGCGCGCCACGCGTTCGGCGCCGCCCATCTCCCACAGGATGTTCATGTGGATGCGGCCCTGGCCGCCGGCGCGTTCATGCGCCTCGCGCGCCTGGGCGATGCCGCCGGCGATGCCGTAGGCCACCAGCTCCTCATGCCGCTCGCGCCGCGTGCGGCCGGTGTAGGTCTGCCGGATGACGTTGCCATCGGCGTCGTAGCTGTCGGCGTTCACGGCGGAAAAGGTGCCGACGCCGCCGCCGGAGGCCCAGCCGCCGCAGGTGGCACCGTTGGACACCGCCACGCCCTTGCCGCCTTCGACAAGCGGCAGGACTTCGACGCCGCCCATGCGGATCGGGTTGATCGCCTTCAAGGCCTTGGGCTCCGGTGACTGTCTCAGACGAAGGGTGGTGCATGCGAATGACGGGACGTCCCGGAGGACGTCCCGTCATGCATGAATATGGCGCGTCCGGCGCCGGAGTGGGAGGGGGGTACCCGGGATTACCCGAGTCCCGCCCTCAACTCTGGCCGGGGCGGGCGGAGATGCTCCGCCCCCGGTTGCTCACTCGCCGCCTTCGCGGCGGTTTGAGCTTACTCGCCGCCTTCGCGGCGGGGACGGAAGCCGCGCTCACGGCCGCTGTCGCGGTCACGGCGCGGGCCGCGATCGCCACCACGGTCGCCGCCGCGGTCACCGCCGCCGCCACCGCCTTCGCCATCCTCACGCGGGCGGCGGGCGCCGACCTGTTCGGTGATGTCGGCGCCGGTGGCCTGGTCGACCACGCGCATGGAGAGCTTCACCTTGCCGCGGTCGTCGAAGCCGATGACCTTGACCTTGACCGCATCGCCATCCTTGACGACGTCGCTGGTCTTCTGGACCCGCTCATTCGCCAGTTCGGAGATGTGGACGAGGCCGTCCTTGGCGCCGAGGAAGTTCACGAAGGCGCCGAATTCGGCCGTCTTCACGACCTTGCCATTGTAGATCTTGCCGACCTCGGGCTCCGCCACGATGCCCTGGATCCAGTCGATGGCCTTCTGCGCGGCCTCGATGGACACGGCGGCGACCTTGATGGTGCCGTCATCCTCGATGTCGATCTTGCAGCCCGTCTGCTCGGTGATCTCGCGGATCACCTTGCCGCCGCTGCCGATGACGTCGCGGATCTTGTCCTTGTTGATGTTGATCACGGTGATGCGGGGCGCGGTGGCCGCCACGTCGCCGCGGGCGCCGGAAAGGCCCTTCGCCATCTCGCCCAGGATGTGCAGGCGGCCGTCCTTGGCCTGGCCAAGGGCGATCTTCATGATGTCGAAGGTGATGGACGTGATCTTGATGTCCATCTGCAGCGCGGTGATGCCGGCCTCGGACCCCGCCACCTTGAAGTCCATGTCGCCCAGGTGGTCTTCGTCACCCAGGATGTCGGACAGCACGGCGAAGGCGCGGTCTTCCTTGATCAGGCCCATGGCGATGCCGGCGCAGGGGCGCTTCAGCGGCGTGCCGGCGTCCATCAGCGCGAGGCTGGTGCCGCAGACGGTGGCCATGGAGGAGGAGCCGTTGGACTCCGTGATCTCGGACACCACGCGCATGGTGTAGGGGAACTTGTCCTTCTCCGGCAGCAGCGGGTGGATCGCCCGCCAGGCCAGCTTGCCATGCCCGATCTCGCGGCGCCCGGGCGAACCCATGCGGCCGGTCTCGTTCACGGAGTAGGGAGGGAAGTTGTAGTGCAGCATGAAGTTCTCGCGGTATTCGCCCGCGAGGGCGTCGATGATCTGCTCATCCTGCCCGGTGCCCAGCGTGGCGACGCAGAGCGCCTGCGTCTCGCCGCGGGTGAACAGGGCGGAGCCGTGCGAGCGCGGCAGGATGCCGACCTCGGCCACGATCGGGCGGACCGTCTTGGTGTCGCGGCCGTCGATGCGCAGGCCGGTGTCCAGGATGGCGTTGCGGACGACGTCGGCTTCCAGTTCCTTCAGCAGGCCCTTGGCGGCGCCGGCATCCAGGCCCTCGGCCTCCAGCGCCGCGACCACGGCCTTCTTGGCGGCGCCGACGGCGTTCTGGCGGGTCAGCTTCTCGACGATCTTGTAGGCTTCGGCCATCGGCGCGCGGCCGAGTTCGGCGATGCGGGCCTTGAGCGTCCTGGTGGCCTCGCTCTCCTCCGGCAGGGCCCAGGCATCCTTGGCGGCCACTTCGGCCAGCTCGATGATGCCCTGGATGACGGCCTGGAACGACTTGTGGCCGAATTCCACGGCGCCGAGCATCACGTCCTCGGACAGCTCCTTGGCTTCCGATTCCACCATCAGTACGCCTTCGGCGGTGCCGGCGACGACGAGGTCGAGGTCGCTCTGCGCCAGCTGGGCGGCGGTGGGGTTCAGGACGTACTGGCCATCGATATAGGCAACGCGCGCGCCGCCGACCGGGCCGAAGAAGGGGATGCCCGACAGCGTCAGCGCGGCGGAGCAGCCGACGAGCGCCACGATGTCCGGATTGTTCTCGAGGTCATGCGACAGCACGGTCGCGACCACCTGGACCTCGTTCCGGAATCCGTCCGGGAACAGCGGGCGCAGCGGGCGGTCGATGAGGCGGGAGACCAGGGTCTCGTTCTCGGAGGGGCGACCCTCGCGCTTGAAGAAGCCGCCGGGGATCTTGCCCGCGGCGAAGGCCTTCTCCTGGTAGTTCACGGTCAGGGGGAAGAAGTCCTGGCCGGGCTTCACGCTGCGGGCGCCGACCACGGTGCAGAGCACGATGGTGTCGCCGAGCCGCGCCAGCACGGCGCCATCCGCCTGGCGGGCGATCTTCCCGGTCTCCAGCGTCAGCAGCTGGCCGCCCCAGGAGATGTCCTTGCGGAAGTATTTGTCGAACATGCGTCGTCCTTCTCGGACCCGCCGGATGCGGGGCCACGTCATGACACCGCCCGCGCGGGTTTCCCGCGGGCGGCTGAATGCGAGGGAGACGGATGCGCGCGATGTCGTTCCTGTCCGATCGGACAGGGATGGTCGGCGACTCGGGCGGCATGGGGAGGCGGAGGGCCCACCGCGTTGTCTGCGCAGTGGGAAGGCCGCCCATGTGGCCGGAGGCGCCGTCATCCTCCCATCCGGGAACGGCCCATCCTCGAAGCATCCGCTGCCATCGCAGCGGAGGCCGGGGCCCCGTCGGGGGACCGGCCCGGCCGGGGCTATGCCACGGCCAGGGGCGGAAGGCCAGCGGAAAGGCCGGGCGGGCCGGTCAGCGGCCGCCGGGACCGCTGCCGCCCGGGCCACCACCGGGGCCACCGCCACCCCCGGGACCTCCACCGGGGCCACCCCCGGGACCTCCACCGAGGCCTCCGCCCGTGCCACCACCGGGGCCTCCGCCCGGCGGATCGCCGCCCGCCTGTCCCGGCCCCGCCTGTCCCGGCCCTGGCGGGCCGGCGCCTGGCTGGCCGCCCATGGGGCCTGCCGCGCCCAAGCCGCCAGCCCCGCCCGCGGAACCATTCGCGTCCGACATCGGCGGCGGCGCCATCGCGGCAATCGCGAGGAAGCCGCCGTCGGGCTGGCGCATCGCTTCCACCACCAGGCGGGCTTCCGCCCGGCGGGCCAATCCGGCCTGCGCCGGGGATGCGGCAACCGGCACGACCGGCCCGCCCGGACCCAGCTGCAACCCGCCCGCGCCGCCCCCCACGAAGGCCTCCACCAGCAGGCGCCGCGTGTCCGGCCCGAATCGCCGCAATGGGTCGGCCAGCGTCAGGTCCGGCGCCGCCGCATCCAGCACCAGCATGCCATTCCGCCAGGTCCCGGTGGCGACGATGGGCGGGCCCAGGGCCAGGCCACCGATGCCGCCCATCGCCAGGCGCACGGGGCCGAGCCGGAGCCCTGCGGCATCCCGTTCCACCACGCCGCGCAGCAGGACCTGGCCGGGGGGGGCGGGGTCGATGCGCGTGGCCTCGATCACGCCATCCGGCCGAGGGAGGCCGCTGACGGCGATCCAGCTGCCGGGCGCCCAGCCCTGGCCGCCGCGGAGCGCCGGGGCGAAGACGATGGGCTGGCCCGCGACGACCAGGCCGCCGGGCCGGGTCCCGGTGACGGGCCCTACAACCGCATGCCGCACCGCGACGGTGTCGGCGCGCAGCACGCTGCCATCGCCCGCGGCGCGGATGACGACGACCTGGCCGGCGCGCAGCGGGGCGCCGGCCCCGAAGCCGCCATCGGGCGGCACCGCCGCCTGGCCGGTGCCATGCTCCACCGCCACGCCATTGACGCAGATGCTGGCGAAGCCCGTGACCACGCCGATCACGCCCGTGCCGCCGATGCCGCGGTCCCCGCCCGCCATGGCGCCTGGGGTGCCTGGTGCGCCCGGGGCGCCTGACGCGGCGAGGGCGCCGGTGCCGCCGATGCCGCGATCCCCGCTGCCGAGCACGGGACCGTCATCGGGTCCGATCCGGCAGGCGGGGTGGGAAGGCGGCGCCGCGGGCGCGCAGGCCGCCGCCAGCAGCAGCAGCAGGGCGGCGTATCCCCTCATGCCCGCCTCTCCGCCCGGGCATCCGGCGCGGCCGGGGCGGCTTCGGCTTCCGCATAGAGGTAGACGCCGAGGTTGACGCGGCGGGTCGGCGTGCCCGGGGGCGGGGCGGGCTGGCTGTCCAGCAGGTGCAGGACCTCCCGGTTCACCTCCACCAGCAGGCGTTCCACCGCGGCGCGGCTCAGCGCCTCCATGCGATCCGCGACCGCCTCCGGCAGCCCGTCATAATGCACGGCGCGTTCCAGGAAGGCGGGCGAGGCGCCCGCGACATTCGCGGTGGCGGCGGCCAGATGGTCGTGCAGGTTGCGGGCGAAGTAGTGCAGCTGCGCCTCCGTCCCCGGCCGCGGCACGAAGGCCGAGGCCTGGAGGATGGCGCGATCCTCCCCGTCCATGCGCACCAGGCCCTGGGCCAGCCAGTCATCCAGCACGGCGCGGGGGCGGACATCCCGCGTCACGCCGCTCACCAGCGCCTCGAAGGAGGGTTCGCCGGGCGGCGCCGTGCGGGGCAGCGGCAGGGGCCGCCCCCCGGCATCCGTGAAGGCGGGCAGGCCGAGCCAGCGGGCGACAAGCTGGCTGCCCAGAGTGACGACCGCCGGCACCGCGGGCGCATCCGGGGGCTGTTCGCGCAGGCGCCGGATCTCCTTCCGGTGCACGCCCGTCATCAGGCTGAGGCGGCTGTCGGTGCGGGCGGCCGCGGTCGCGACCTCCTCCGCCGCCACCTGGACATAGAGGGCGCGAACCAGCTCCGCGAAGACGGGCCAGGTGAGGCCGGCGCGGATCATCAGGCGCAGCAGCGGGCGCAGCAGCCGGGCGAGCGGCCGCATGAGGGCCGGAGCAAGAGGGGGGGCAAGGGGCGGGCCTTGGGGCGTGGCGGGCGGGTCGGACAAGGGACGGACGCTTCCGGGTGTAGGGCAGCGTAACACGACGTGACGTGGGAAATCAGCCCACAAGATTGACGTGGGAAATTTTCCCACATTATGTTGCGCCGAGACCACAAGGCGGAACCCGTGATGCCCCCGACCAAGCCCTTCGTCGCCCCGCTTCCCGTTGCGCGCATCGCCGCCGCGGTGCTGGGGGAGTTGCGCCGCCACCCCGCCCTGCGTGCCGGCCTTCGCCGGCTGGCCCTGCCCGCGCTGCCGCTGCTGCGCCCCTGTCTGCGTGCGCTGCCGACGACCGATGCGCTGGGCTACCAGCGCTGGATCGAGGACCATGACACGCTGACGGAGGCCGAGGCGCAGGCCATGCGGCGGGAGGCGATGGACCACAGGAACCCGCCGCTGCTGTCCGTCGCCATGCCGATCCATGAGACCCCGCCGGCGCTGCTACGCCAGGCCATCGAATCCCTGAAGGCGCAGACCTACCCGCATTGGGAACTCTGCGCGGTGGACGATGCCTCGCCATCCGGCCAGGCGGAGGCGCTGTTGGCTGAGATGGCGGCGGTGGATCCGCGCATCCGCTGGCGGCGGCGCACGCGCAACGGCCACATCGCGCGCGCCACCAACGATGCCATCGGCATGGCCCGCGGCGACTTCGTACTGCTGATGGACCATGACGACCTGCTGCCGGCCCGCGCGCTGCATGACGTGGCGGCGCTGGTGCGCCAGCACCCCGACCTCGACATCGCCTATTCCGACGAGGACAAGATCGATGCGAAGGGGCGCCGCTTCGCGCCCTATTTCAAGCCGGATTTCGACCCCGATCTGCTGCTGGCGCAGAACCTGGTCAGCCACCTCGGCGTTTATTCCAGGCGGCTGTTGCGCCGGATCGGCGGGCTGCGGCCGGGCTTCAACGGCAGCCAGGACCATGACCTGGCGCTGCGCGCGGCGGCGGCGACGACGCCGGCACGCATCCATCACATCCCGCGCATCCTGTATCACTGGCGGCAGCCGGCCCAGGGCAGCTATTCGAAGCGGGAGGCCGCGCGCTGCGTCCGCGCGTCCCGTGCCGCTGTCATGGAAAGCCTTGCCTCGGCGGGCGAGGTGGGGGCGGTGCTGCAGCCGGCGCCGCTGGCGCCAAGCTGGCACCGCGTGGTGCATCCGGTGCGGCCGCCGCGGCCGCTGGTCAGCGTGCTGGTGGCGATGCCCCATGGCGGGCGGCTGCCGGAATGCGCCGATGGCGTGCTGCGGAGGACCCAATGGGCGGAGCTGGAGATGATCGTCGCCGCGCCGATGCGGGCGCAGGGCGACGCTTCGGCCAGCCCGCCCGTGGGCGACAGGCAATCGCTTGATGGGCGGATCCGCTTCCTCGACGTGCCGCCGGGCACCAGCCGCGCGGGCGCGTTGAACCTGGCGGCGGCGGAGGCGCGGGGATCGCTGCTGCTGCTGCTGGACCGGGCCGTGGATGTCCTTTCCCCCTACTGGATCGGGGAATTGGCCGGCCATGTGCTGCGGCAGCCCGTGGGGGCCGTGGGGGCCAAGCTGATGGGCCGCGACGGGCGCCTGCTGCATGCGGGCTATGCGCTGGACCCGCAAGCCGTGGTGCGGCCAGTGGCGCCCGATGCCATGGCCGGGGAGGTCGGCCCGGGCGGGATGCTGGCGTTGGCGCGGCAGGTCTCCGCGGTGTCCGGTGCCGTGATGATGCTGCGCCGCGCGGTGTTCGAAGCCGCGGGCGGGCTGGATGAGTATACGCTGCCGCACGCGCTGCATGACGTGGATCTATGCCTGCGGCTGCGCTGGCGGGGGCTTCGCGTGCTGCACACGCCCTTCGCCATGCTCATGCATCGCGGCGTGCTGGACGCGCTGCCCGAGTCGGTGCCGGAGGGTGTCGCCGCGATGGACGCGGCGCGCGCCGTGATGCGCCATCGCTGGGCGGAGAGCCTGGCCGCCGACCCCTTCCATAACCCGAACCTGCCGCTGCTGGCGGCCTGCACGGCCGCCGCCGCGCCATCCGGCTTCCGCTGGCCGCGGGAGGGGGTGGCATGATCGCCGCCGGCATCGTGCTGTTCCACCCCGCGCCGATGCTGCTGGAGGAGGCGCTGGCGGCGCTCGAGGCCTCCGTCGCGCAGGTGTACCTGTTCCTCAACGCGCCGCTGGATGCGGCGGCGCGGGCAGTGCTGGACCGGCCTGGGCGGCGGGCGCCGGTGCTGCTGGGCGATGGCAGCAACCAGGGGCTTGGCATCGCCTACAACCGCATGGCGGCGGTGGCGCGGGCGGAGGGGTTCGAGGCGCTGCTGCTGCTGGACCAGGACAGTTCCCCCCCGCCGGCGATGGCGGCGGCGCTGCTCGGCGTTCGGGCGCGGCTGATCGCGGTTGGCGAATGCCCGGCGGTGGTGGGGCCGATGCCCGTGGCGGCGCAGGGCTGCGGGTGCAAGGCGCCGCGGCGCTGCCGCCGGGGCGCGGCGGCACCGGTGGCGGGGGCTGTGCCGCTCGAATTCGTCATCTCCTCCGGCTCGCTCATCGACCTCGCGGCCTTCGAGGCGCTGGGCGGGTTCCGCGAGGATTTCTTCATTGATGCGGTGGACATCGAATGGTGCCTGCGCGCCTGGGCGGGGCATTTCTCCTGCTGGATGCTGGCCACCATGCCCATGCCGCACCGGCTGGGCAGCGGGGTGCTGCGCGTGCCGCTGCTGGGGCTGCGGCTCGCGCTGCAGCCGCCGCGGCGGCTGTACACCCATGCGCGCAACCAGGTGGCGATGCTGCGCCTGGCCACGGTGCCGCTGGCCTGGAAATGCCGCGCCGTGGTGACGATCGCGGCCCAGTCGGTGCTGCATGCGGCGGCCGGGCGAAGCTGGCAGGCGCTACGGGCCTTCGCATGGGGCATCACGGATGGGATGCGCGACCGGCTGGGGCCGGTCGCGCGGGATTTCGGCCGCGACGCCAGGGCCTGACGCGCGCCGCCCGGCCAGCTCCCTATTCCGCGGCCTGGGGCAGGGCTCGCGGGGCCTCCGGCGCGCTGGCCCAGAGCTCGGGCGACAACTCCTCCCGCCGGTCGGGGAAGGCGAGGGCGCAGAGGAAGGTGATGCCCCCGAAGGCGGAGAGCACCAGCAGCACGCTGCCGAGGCCCCCGGCCGTGCCATGCAGCCAGGCGATCACCGGGCTGGCCGCGGCGGCGCCGAGGAAGCCCACGAAGAAGCGGATGGAATAAAGCTTCGTGCGCAGCTTCGGGCCGACATAGCGGGCGGTCATCGTCTCATTCACCGTGACCTGGCCGAAGATGGCCGCCGCCAGCAGGCCCGCGACGGGCAGCACCGCCCATCCCTCCAGGAAGGACAGCAGCGCGAGGCCGGGCAGCGGCACGCAGGCGAGCGGCAAAAAGACGCGCTTCAGCGTGTTGCGGTCGATCAGCCGGCCCACGGTCAACTGCGTGATGCCGCCGCAGATGATGGTGAGGAAGGCGAGCACGCCGACCACCGGCAGCAGGTCCGGCGAATTGGCCAGGCGCTCCTCCATCAGCTTTGGCAGCAGGATGGTGAAGGCGTTGAAGATGAAGCCGGAGACGGCGGCCAGGCTCATCAGCACCACCACGGCGCGGCGGACGATGGCGGGCGGGATTTCGGGGAACGGTTTGGCGCCGGCCTTGGCCTTGGCGCTGTCCACCTGGCCCTCCCGCAAATAGAGAAGCCCGACGGCGACGCAGAGCACGCCCGGGATGAAGAAGGCCCAGCGCCAGCCGATGGCGGCCGCGACGAAGGCCGTGACGGCGGGGGCCAGCGCCACGCCGGCATTGCCGAAGACGCCGTTGATGCCCATGGCGCGGCCCACCTTCTCCCCTGCCGCATCGACCAGCATGGCGGTGCCGATGGGATGGTAGATGGCGCTGAAGGCCCCCATGACGGCGAGCGCCAGGCCCAGCGTGACGGGCCCCGTCGCGAAGCCCGCGGCCACCATCGCGGCCCCGGTGCCGAGGAAGAAGGCGGCCATCAGCGCCGGCCGGCCGAAGCGGTCCGCCAGATTGCCCATGGGCAGCGACCCCATGCCGTAGACCACGAACATGCCCGTGCCGAGCGCCACGATCGGGCCGTAGCCGGTGCCGAAGACCTCCGGTTCCTGCAGCACGATGCCGAGCACGGCGGTGGCCAGGATCAGCAGCCCGTAATGGGTGAAGATATGCGCCGCGTTGATGAACCAGATCGTGCGCCGGGCCGCGTCCATGGGTGCCGTTTCCAACTGTCCTGACTGCGACCATGCTAGGCTGGCGCATCGGAGACGTCCCGACAGCCCATGTCGCCAAACCGCCAAACCGACCTTGCGCCCGCCCCGCGCCGCGACCTGCCGCAGGATGAGGTGGACCGGCCCCTTTCGGCCTTCGCCCGCGACTATGCGGAAGGGGAGGGCGTGCCGCGCCACGCGCATGACCGCGCGCAACTCCTCTGGGCCACGCGGGGCACGATGCGCATCGCGACCGACGCGGCGGGCTTCGTGGTGCCGCCCGGCCATGCGCTGTGGATGCCGGCGCGGGAGCCGCATCGGGTGGAGACGGAAGGCGGCGTCGCAATGCGGGCGCTGTTCCTGCGCGCCGATGCCGCGGCCGCGGGGCCGGGGGAGGCGACGGTGCTCGCCGTCTCCCCCCTGTTGCGCGAACTCATCCTGGCCGCCTGCGCGGAGCCGCTGGAATGGGATCTGGCGGGGCGTGGCGGCCACCTGGCGGCGCTGATCCTGGATGAGATCGCCCGCGCGCCGGCGCTGCCCTTCCGCGTGCCGGAACCGCGCGACCCCCGGCTGAAGCGCCTGGCCGCGGCGCTGCGGCAGGACCCCGCCAGCGCGCGCCGGCTGGAGGATTGGGCCGCCCAGGCGGGGGCGAGCCCGCGGACGCTGGAACGGTTGTTCGTGGCGGAGACGGGGATGGGCTTCGCGCGCTGGCGGCAGACGCTGCGGCTGGCGGAGGCGGCATCGCGGCTTGCCAGCGGGGAGACGCCGGCGCGGGCGGCGGCGGCGGTGGGCTATGCCAGCGCGCCGGCCTTCGGCGCGGCCTTCCGCGCGGCCTTCGGGATCACCCCGGGGGCGGCGGCCCGCCGGTGATGGCCGATGGCGTCTCCTCCGCCGGCGGGGCGGCGCGACCGGCGCCGTAGCGCGGGCGAGGGGGGCGGGGCGGCCAGGCGGCTGCCTCGACCTGGTCCGCCACGGCGGCGATCCTCGCGGCCACCACCGGATGGCCGCCATCCAGCGCCCCGATCGCCAGGCGGCGCAGCTCCGCCAGGATGGTCTCCAGCGACGGCGCCGCTGGGGGCGGGGTGTTCACCGGCGGTATGCAATCCGTGTCCAAACGCTTCATGGGCGCACCATTGCGCAGCCACATTCGTCCGCCCAGGGAAGAAGGCGCCATGGACCGCCCGCGCTCATCACAAGAAAGCGATCTGCCTGCGGGAACTTCCGCCTTGCCGCGTTGATGCCCCAATCGGGATGGCCGTTCGGGAAGGGAGGAGACGCATGCGCAGCGCATCGGCTGAACATCTGCCGGAGGTCGCCGGCCTGGCCGGCACGATGATGACGGCACCGTCGCCGCTCAAGGCGGTGATCGTGATCCTGCTGGTCTGGGCGGTCGCCACGACGGTCTTCGTCGGTGGCCTCGGTGCCTGGGTCGCGATGTGGCGGCGCTGGCGCATCCGGTAGCACAGGCCCCACCTTGCGCAGTGCCCACTTGAACATAACATGAACAGAAACCTGTCGGATTCTGTTCCCCATGGAGCTGCGCGAGAAGCTCGAGATCCTGGCCGATGCCGCCAAATATGACGCGTCCTGCGCTTCCTCCGGCACCACGAAGCGCAACAGCCTGAAGGGCGGCATCGGCAGCACGGAGGGGTCGGGCATCTGCCATGCCTATGCGCCGGATGGGCGCTGCATCTCGCTGCTCAAGATCCTGCTGACCAATGCCTGCGTCTTCGACTGCGCCTATTGCGTGAACCGCGCGTCGTCCAACGTCCGCCGTGCCCGCTTTTCGGTGCGGGAGGTGGTGGACCTCACGCTCGCCTTCTACCGCCGCAACACGATCGAGGGGCTGTTCCTGTCCTCCGGCATCATCCGGTCCCCGGACTACACCATGGAGCAGCTGGTGCTGGTGGCGCGGACCCTGCGGGAGGAACATGGATTTCGCGGCTACATCCACCTGAAGACCATCCCCGATGCCGCGCCGGAACTGCTGGCGGAGGCTGGGCGCCACGCGGACCGGCTCTCCATCAACGTCGAGCTCCCGAAGGCGGAGAGCCTGGCGGCGCTGGCGCCGGAGAAGGATTTTCGGCGCATCAGGGTCGCGATGGCGGGGCTGCGGGGACGGATCGAGGAATCGCAGGATGCCGTGAAGACCGCCCGCCGCGCGCAGCCCCAGCGCTTCGCGCCCGCGGGGCAGTCCACGCAGATGATCGTGGGCGCCGACGGGGCGGATGATGGCGTGATCCTCGGCACCGCGACGGACCTCTATGCGGGGTACCGGATGCGGCGGGTCTACTACTCCGCCTATTCGCCCATCCCCGACGCATCCCGCCTGCTGCCGCCCATCGCGCCGCCGCTGGTGCGGGAACATCGCCTGTATCAGGCCGACTGGCTCCTGCGGTTCTACGGCTTTTCGCGGGAGGAGATCATGGCGGGCGGGCAGGGGGGCATGCTGGACCTTGAGCTCGACCCCAAGACCGCCTGGGCACTGAAGCACCGGGAGCATTTCCCCGTCGATGTGAACACCGCGCCGCGGGAGGCGCTGCTGCGCGTGCCGGGGCTCGGCGCCAAGACCGTGGACCGCATCATCGCCGCGCGGCGGCACACGCTGATGCGGGCGGAGGATTTGGCGCGGCTGCGCGTGAGCCTGGCGAAGGTGCTGCCCTTCGTGCTGCTGCCGGGCCACCGGGCGCGGGGGCTGGAGATGCCGGGCCTGCGCGGCCTGCTGGTGCCGGAGACCGCCTTCGCCCGTGCCGCCAGGCCGGTGCAGATGTCGCTGTTCTGACGTGATCGCCGAACGGGGCGAGGCCGGGATTGCTGCCCCGGCCCGCCTTGAGGCCTGCCGTTTCGCGGCAGCGCCCTGTCCCCGCAAGGCGGCGGCGGCGTGATCCCGCATCGCGGGCATGTGCCACCGCCGCCTCATGGCCGACCGGGATGGAGGGGGTGGCTGGCCATGGCGGGCTGGTTCACCGCGTCACCGCATCGCGGCGATGTCGCGTCATCGCATCGCGGCGATGTCGATCACCTCGGCCTGCCCGAGGCCCGTGACGGCGCCCGTCGCGGTCAGGCGCCCATTCGCCAGGTCGATCGTGTGCAGCGTGCCGCCGGCCAGGACGAAGCCGGTATTGCCGCCCTGCGCATCCGTCAGGATGTCGAAAGCCGTGCTGGCGGGCAGCGCCATGCCGACCATGCCGCGGGATTGCTGCACGCCGTCATTCGGCGGCGCCTGCAGGTTGAAGCTGCCGAGCAGGGTGTCGAGCGTGTAGAGCGCGGTGCTGGGCGCGCCGGGCTGGCCGGCCGCCGGCGCATTGGCGGGCGGGGCGACGGAGTTGGTGTAGGCGCCGGCCGTGATGCGCGGCGTGGTGCCGGCATTCGGGCCTTCCTGGTACTTCAGCGCGCCGTCGCGCACGACTTCGCCGCTATCGACGTTCACGCGGAAATTCGTGCCGTTCATGCCCATCAGCCGCAGCCGGTTGGCGACCGGGTTGAAATCCACCACCGCGCGCCCGCCGCCATCGAAGGGCATGTTGAGGCGTGAGACCTGGGTCGCGCGGCCGGTCGCGGGATCGATGGAGACGATCTGGCTGCGTTCGGTCACGCCATAGAGGCGGCCATCCTGCGGCCGCTGGTCGATGCCGATGACGCGGCCCTCGGCGCCCGTGATGCGGATGGGGGCGGCGGCGCGGCGGCTTTCGCCGTCGATGCGGACCAGGCTGTTCTCCGCGGTCAGGCCGATCAGCGTGGTGGCGCTGGCGGGGCCGGCACCGGCGGCGGCGATGAAGCTGGCGGCGAGAATCGTGTAGCGCAGGTTGGGGGACATCGCGTTTCTCCGTTGTCGTGACGGGGCCGTCTGGGCCTCGCTGCCGGCGTTACGGAGGGCGGATGCCGCTGGACGCAGCCGCTACGGAATAATCGCGATCACGAACCCGTGGCCGGCGCCAGGCGGCCGATGAATTGGATCGGCCCGGTCGGGCGGCCGATGGGGGAGCCCCCCGGCGGTTCCAGCGTGATCTCGATCAGCATCCCCGGGCTCGGGCGGATCCTGGCCGGGCTGACGGTGATGCGCCCATCGGCCGGGATCAGGCCGAGCGAGGTCGGCGCCGTCGCGCCCTGCGGCAGCGCCCACAATTCCAGCACCCGGTCCGGCGGCGCCGGGCGCGTGTTGAGGGAGGCCAGGCGGATGCCGGCGCGATCGGCCTCCACCAGCCAGGCCGGCTGTTCGCGATCGGTCAGCAGCACGGTCATCAGGCGCGGCTCCGGCGCCGGACGCAGGACCATGAAGGCCGCGAGGCCGGCAGCGACGGCCGTGGCGCCGATGGCACCCACGCGCCAGGGGTCGAGCAGCCTGCGCCACCAGGGCGCTGCGGGGGCGCGCGCCGGGTCCAGCGCGGCCTCGATCCGGCGCCACAGATCGGGGGGCGGGGCCTCCGGCGGCGCCAGGGTGGCGAGGGGGCCGAGCTTCGCCTCCCACGCCGCCACGGCCTCCGCCAGCGCGGCATCGAGGGGCAGCGCGGCGGCGACGGCCGCGGCTTCCCGCGCCTCCAGCGTGCCGAGCACGTATTCGGCGGCCAGCGCGTCCCGTTCCTCGGGAGTCATCATGCCAGGCACTCCCGCAGCCTGAGGAGTCCTCGCCTGATCCAGGCCTTCACGGTACCGAGCGGCAGGTCGAGCCGCGCCGCGATCTGGGCGTGGGACAGGCCATGCACGAAGGCCAGGACGATGCCGCGGCGGTTCCGTTCCTCCAGCCCCGACAGGCATTCGCGCAGGCGGGCGCCCTCGGCCTCTGCCGCGATGCGGTCGAGGGCATCGGATTCGACGGGGGTATCGCCCAGCGTCGGGTCATCGGTCGGGATCTCCCGCCCCCTGGCGCGGGCGAGGTCGAGGGCGGCGTAGCGGACGATGGCGGCCAGCCAGGCCTCCGCGCTGCCGCGGCTGGGGTCGAACTGGTCGGCGCGGCGGGCGATCTTCAGGAAGGCGTCCTGCAGCGCATCCGCCGCGGCGTGCCGGTCCCGCAGGATGGCATTGGCCACGCCGAACAGTCGCGTCGCCTGGCGTTCATAGACGGCCCGCAGGGCCTGGCGGTCGCCCCCGGCGACGGCTGACAGCAGCGGGGAAAGGTCAGTCGCGGCGTCCATGCGGGCGGAGGATGCCCACGGCGCCCACCAGGGTGCAACGGGGGCATCCGATGCCTGCGGATCGGGCAGGCCTGCCGAAAGCGCGGCCATCGCGGGGCGGCGGTGGCGGCGAAAGGCCATCCGCGAGGCTGGCACGGCCCTTGCGAGGCGGGTGCCATGCCATCCTGGCCGCCCCTTCCCGCCCGCCCCGCCGCCGGCCGCCCCAGGCGCCCCGGCAGGCCGGCGCGCGCCCATGGGCTGGCCCGGGCACGCGGCCGGTGGCGACCAACGGCGTGATCCCGTGGCCGTCGCGTCCCGCCCCGGGACGCGCGGTGGGTGTCCCGCACCCCGATCATCCCCGAACCGGAACCCTGGCGGAGTTGCCATGACCTTCCCGCAAGGCCTGCCCGCGCTGGAGCGCCTGGTGGCGCGCGAGCTTGCCCAGACCGCCTTCCCGACCGCCCCCTGGGTGGCGCCCCTGGTCGCGCCCGATGGGGCGGAGGCGCTGGACTGCGCCATCATCGGCGGCGGCCAGTACGGCCTGGCGCTGGCCGGCCTGCTCAAGCGCGAATGCGTGACGCGCATCGCCGTCTTCGACGCGGCGCGGGCGGGGCTGGAAGGCCCCTGGATGAACTTCGCGCGGATGCAGATGCTGCGCACGCCGAAGGATCTGGCCGGCCCGGAATGCGGCCTGCCATCCCTGACCTTCCGCGCCTGGTGGGAAGCCCAGCACGGGGAGGCCGCGTGGGAAGCGATGTACCGCATCCCCCGCACCGCCTGGGCCGCCTACCTCACCTGGTTCCGCCGCGTGCTGGACCTGCCGGTGCGCAATGGCTGGCGGCTGCGGGAGATGCAGCCGACGGCCGATGGCACGCTGATCGGCCTGCTGTTCGAAACGCCGGATGGCCCGCTGCTGCGCCACGCCCGCAGCGTGGTGATGGCGACCGGCACCGGCGGGGCCGGCGGCTACGCCATCCCCGATGCCATCGCCCGCGCCCTGCCGCCCGGCCGCGTGGTGCATGCGAATGACATCCTGGACCTCGGCGCCTTCGCCGGTGAACGGGTGGGCGTGCTGGGTGCGGGGGCGACGGCCTTCGATGTCGCCATCGCGGCGCTGCAGGCTGGCGCGACGCGCGCGGAGGTCTGCGTGCGGCGGCCCGAATTGCCGCGCGACAATCCGCGGCGCTGGATGGAAAGCGCCGGGCACCTGGCCCACTACGTGGACCTGCCCGATGCCGCGAAATGGGCCTATGCGACCCGGCTGCGCCAGATCGGCCAGCCGCCGCCGCAGCCCACCTTCGATGCCGCGATGGCCCAGCCCGGCTTCCGGCTGCGCACCGGCATGCCCTGGGACCAGCTGCGCTGGACGGGCGGCGAGATCATCGTGGAAGGCAATGGCAAGCGCCTGGTCTTCGACCGGCTGGTCGTCGCCACCGGCTTCACGGCCGACATGACGCTGAGATCCGAATACGCCGCGCTGCTGCCGCATGCCGCGCTGTGGCGGGACCGCTTCACGCCGCCGGCGGAACAGGCGGATGCCAGGCTCGGGCGGCAGCCCTACCTCGACCGCTTCGGCGGCTTCACGGAAAGGCTGCCGGGGGCGGCGCCGTGGCTCGGCCGCGTCTTCACCATCACCAACAACGCCTCGCTCAGCCTGGGGCCGGTCGCGGCTTCGATCAGCGCCATGAAATACGTGGCGCCGCGGCTGGTGGAAGGCGTCAAGCGCCGGCTGTTCCTGGACCAGCAGGAAAGCGACTGGGCCTGGTTCCTGGGCGGCGACCACGCCGAGCTCGCCCCGTTCAATCTCCCGGAGACCGTAGCCGCATGAGCGACACCCGCATCATCGCCCTGGTGCCGGAAGCGGCGACCGCGGAAGCCCTGGCGTCCTTCGGCACGCTGGTGGAGCCGGGGGAGGACGGCACGCCCTTCGGCCCCGCCGATGCGCGGCTGGAACTGGGTCGCGGCACGCCGCGGCTCTACATCATGCGGCTGGTGAAGCGCCCGATGCTGGTGCGGGGCATCACGCGCCACACGCGCGTGACGCAATGCCTGGCCGCGACGATGGGCGGGGAGTGGTTCATCGGCCTCGCGCCGGCGGGCGATCCCGACCTGCCCGATGCGAAGCCCGACCCGGCCGCGATCCGCGTGTTCCGCATCCCCGGCGACAAGGCGCTGGCCCTGCATCGCGGCACCTGGCATGCGGGGCCGTTCTTCGAGGCTGAGACCCAGGATTTCCTCAACCTGGAACTGGCGGACACCAATGAGGTGGACCACCACACCGTGCGCCTCGATGCCGAATTCGGCGTTGCCTTCGCGATCACGCCGTGATGCGCGACCACGGGCGCTACGCCTATTCCGCCATCGCGCAACGGCCGGCCTGGGACTGGCCGGGGGGCCGGCGCCTGGCGGTGTTCATCGCGGTGAACCTCGAAGCCTTTCCCTTCGCGGAGGGCATGGGCATCCCGCTGGTGAACCCGCTGCCGGAACCCGATGTGCAGAACTACGGTTTTCGTGATTGGGGCAACCGCGTCGGCGTCTGGAACCTGCTTGATTCGCTGGACGAATACGCGCTGCCCGCCGCGGCGCTGATGAACACCGCCATCTACGATTCATGCCCACCCGTCGCCAAGGCCTTCCGCGCGCGGGGCGATGAGGTGGTGGGCCATGGCCGCACCAATGCCGAGCGGCAATGCGACATGGATGAGGCGACGGAGCGCGCGATGATCGCCGAATGTCGCGCGCGCATCGCGGCGGAGGAAGGCGCGGCGCCCCGCGGCTGGATGGGCCCCTGGGTGGCGGAGACGCATGTGACGCCGGACCTGCTGGCGGAGCAGGGCTTCGACTATGTGATGGACTGGACGCATGACGACCAGCCGACGCGGCTGGCGACGCGGGGTGGGCGTTCGCTCATCACCGTGCCGTATTCGCGGCCGACGAATGACATCCCCATCCTGCATGCCGCCAAATGGCCCCCCGCCGCCTGGGCCGATGCCCTGATCGACCAGTTCGAGGAGCAGCGGCGACTCTCGAAAAGATGGCCGCTGACCTTCAACCTGTCGCTGCATCCCTTCCTGGTGGGCCATGCCTTCCGGCTGAAGCACCTCCGCCGCGCCTTCGCGCATATCGCGCAGGCGCGGGAGGAGGTGTGGCTCTGCCGGCCCGGCGACATCGCGCGCCACGCCGCGACGGTGGTGTGAGGCATGGATTTCGAATGGGCCCTGTTCGTGCAGAGTCTGCCCGCGCTGGCGCGCGGCGCGGCGACGACGGCGGAACTGGCCATCGTCTCGATCTGCGGCGGGCTGGTGCTGGGGCTGATGGGCGGGCTCGCGCGGGTTTCCGGCATCGCGCCGTTGAACGCGCTCGCGCTGTTCTGCGTGACGCTGTTGCGCGGCGTGCCGCTGCTGGTGACGATGCTGTTCTTCTACTACGGGCTGCCCTCGCTCGGCCTGCTGATGGAGGCGAAGACCGTCGCGATCCTGGCGCTGTCGCTGACCAACGGTGCCTATGTGACGGAGATCGTGCGGGCCGGCATCCAATCCATCGATCGCGGGCAGATGCGCGCGGCGCGCTCGCTCGGCATGGGATGGCCGCTGGCGATGCGGCGGATCGTGCTGCCGCAGGCGCTGCGGCGCGTGCTGCCGCCGATCGGGAATGAGGCGATCACGCTGCTGAAGAACACGGCGCTGGTCAGCGTCATCGCCATCCCGGATCTGCTGCGGGCGGGGACGGACATCATGACCTGGCAGGCCAATACCTTCAGCCCCTTCGCGGGCGTGGCGCTGATGTACCTGATGATGACCCTGCCGCTGGTCTGGCTGGTGGCGCGGCTGGAATCCCGCTGGAGGGTGGCATGAGCGCGGTGCTGTTCCGGGGCGCCACGCTGCTGCGCGGCGGCGATGACTGGGCGCCGGTGGCCGGCGCGGACCTGCTGCTGCGCGACGGCGTCGTGGCCGAGGGGCCGGTTGATGGCGCGTCGGTGGTGGAGGCATCGCACCTGCTGATGCTGCCGGCCTTCGTCAACGCCCATACCCATTCGCCCGAAGCCCTCGCACGCGGGCGGGCGCCGATGGCGCGGCTGGATGACTGGCTCGCGGTGGAATACGCCGATGGCCAGGATGCGCTGCCCGCTTCGCGCATCCGCCAGGCCATCCTGATCAGCTGCGCTGAGGCGATCCGCGGTGGCGCGGTGCAGGTGACGGACCATTTCCGCCAGATCCCGCCGAGCGTGGAAAGCGTGGCCGCGGCGGCCGCTGCCTGGGCGGAAGGCGGCATCCGCGCGCGGGTGGCGATGATGCTGCGCGACCTGCCCTCGCCCTCCGCCAGCTTCACGCCGCCGAGCACGGCGGAAGCACTGGCGGTGGCGGCGGCGCTGCTGCGCGATCCGCCGCCGGGCGCGATGGTGGGGCTCGGGCCTTCGGCGCCGCAGCGCTGCAGCGACGAATTGCTGCGGGGTGTGGCGGGGCTGGCGGAGCGATACGGTGCCTTCGTGCACCTCCATCTCTGCGAGACGGCGAAGGATGCGGTGGATTGTCGCGCGCGGGCGGGCGGCGATGATCCCGTGGCCTGGCTGGAACGCCTCGGCCTGGCGGGTGCCCAGGTGGAATACGCGCATTGCGTCCATCTGGGGGACGCCGAACTGGACCGGATGGCGGCGCGTGGCACGACGATGGTGCACAACCCGCTGGCCAATCTGCGCCTCGGCAGCGGGATCGCGCCCGTGGCGCGCGGGCTAGCGCGCGGCGTGAAGATGCGCGTGGGATCGGACGGCCCCGGCAGCAACGACACGCAGGACATGCTGGAAGCCGCGAAATTCGCCATGCTGCTGCCCCGCGCGGGCCGGCCCGACGCGGAATGGCCGACGCCGGCGCAGACCCTGGCGATGGCGACCGGCGGCCATGCGCTGGTGCCTGGCGCGCGGGCGGATGTGATCGCCTTCGACCTCCGCGCCGCCGCCTTCGCTGGCGCCCGGCCCGATGAGATCGCGGCGCGGCTGCTGCTGGCGGCGCGGCCGCGCGACCTGAAGCATGTGCTGCGGGATGGCGCCTTCCTGATGCGTGACGGCGCGCTGCTGCCGCCCGCGCTGGCGGCGCTGCCATGACCGCGATTGCCGTCCGCAACCTGCACAAATCCTATGGCGCCACGCCAGTGCTGCGCGGCGTGGACCTGACCGTGGCGAAGGGGGAGACGGTCTGCGTCATCGGCCCCTCCGGCAGCGGGAAATCGACGCTGCTGCAATGCCTGAACGGGCTGGAGCCCTTCGAGAGCGGGGAGGTGGTGGTCGCCGGCCAGTATATCGGCTGGGGCCGCGGTGGCGCCCGTATCCCCGAACGGGACATGACCTTCGCGCGCCGGCGCATCGGCATCGTCTTCCAGCAATTCAACCTGTTCCCGCACATGACGGCGCTGGCCAACATCATGGAGGCGCCCGTGCAGGTGCTGAAGCGGCCACGGCCGGCGGTGGAGGCGGAGGCCCGGGCGCTGCTGGCGCGCGTCGGCCTGGCGCACAAGGCGGATGCCTATCCCGCCGATCTGTCGGGCGGGCAGCAGCAGCGCGTCGCCATCGCGCGCGCGCTGGCCATGCAGCCGGAGGTCATGCTGTTCGACGAGGTGACCTCCGCCCTCGATCCCGAACTGGTCGGCGAGGTCCTGGCCGTGATGCGCGGCCTGGCGGAGGACGGGATGACCATGCTCGTCGTGACGCATGAGATGGGCTTCGCCCGCGAAGCGGCGGACCGCGTCATCTTCATGGATGGCGGGCTGGTCGTGGAACAGGGCCCGCCCGCCGATGTGCTGGGCCGCCCGCGGGAAGCGCGGACGCGTGAATTCCTCGGCCGCGTCCTGCGCGCCGATGCCATCGACGCATGACAGGAACACAAACCATGGACCGCTTCCGCCTGACCCGCCGCACGCTGCTGGCAACAACCCTCGCGACGCCGGTGCTGGCGCAGGAGGGTGACACGCTCGCCAAGGCGCGCGCCGCGGGGGTGCTTGTGGTCGGCAATGGCGGCGCCTTCCCGCCCTTCGAATTCATGGAGAATGGGCGCCTCACGGGCTATGACGTGGACCTCGGCGAGGAACTCGGCCGGCGCATGGGCTTGCGCATCCAGTGGCAGGTGATCGCCTTCGCCGGGCTGATCGCGGGCCTCACCTCCGGCCGCGTGGATTGCCTGATCACGGCGATGGCGTGGACGCCGGAACGGGCGGAGCGCATCGCCTTCTCCACCCCCTACTACAAGACCGGCATCGCGGCCGGGTATCGCCCGGGGCTGGCAATCGACCGGCCGGAGGATCTGGCGGGGCGCATCGTCGGCGTGCAGGTCGGCACGTCGGGCGAGCAGTTCGTCCGCCAGCACCACGCCAGCCGCGTCAGGGAGATCCGCGTCTACAACGAATTCCCGCTGGCGCTGCAGGATCTGGTGGTGGGGCGGGTGGAGGCGGTGGTGAACACCCAGCCCGTGCTGCGCTGGAACATCGCGCGCAACACCCGCGTGCGGCTCGGCGTCTCCCCGGTCTGGGATGCGCGCGATGTCGGCATCAATACGCGGCATCCGGATGTGGCGCTGATGGCGGAGATCAACCGGCACCTGGCGGCCATGCAGGCGGATGGCTTCCTGCCGGGGCTGGACCAGAAGTGGTTCGGCCAGGCCGGCTGATGCTTCCGGAGCGCGTCGCAGTCGTGATAGTCTGGGTCTGCCCTGGTGAGCCGGATGATCGGGCCTGGGCGACATGGCGCGGCGGTGTCCCGAAGGGGGTGTCTTGCCGCGCGCCCGTCGCCAGGAGCTGACCCGCAGGCCATGGATGCGCTGCCCTCCCATCACCTGATGCCGCTGGCGGATGCCGGGGCGCGGCTCTCGCTGCTGGCGGAGCGCGTGGCGTGGGAGCTTTCGACGCTGGCCTATCCCGCGCGGGACTGGGTGCGGCCGCGTGGCGACGATGTGCGCGATGCGGTGGTGGTGGGCGGCGGGCAATGCGGCCTGGCGCTGTCCTTCGCGCTGCGGCGCGCTCGCGTGACGAAGACCGAGGTGCTCGACGCCGGCGCCCCCGCCGGCATCTGGCTGCGCTTCGCCCGGATGCACACGCTGCGCACGCCGAAGCATGTGACGGGGCCTGAACTCGGGATCCCATCGCTCTCCGTCCGCGCCTGGTTCGAGGCGCGCTACGGCGAGCCCGCCTGGGCGGCGCTCACGAAAATCCCGCGCGCGACCTGGCAGGCCTATCTCGACTGGCTGCAGGGCGTGCTGGAACTGCCGGTGACGCCGGGGTGGCGGGTCAGCGCGGTGGCGCCCGAAGCCGATGATCTTCTGTCGGTGATGGCGGAGCGCGAGGACGGCACGCGAGCGCGCTGGCTGGCGCGGCATGTGGTGCTGGCGACGGGGGTGGATGGCGCGGGCGAATGGCGGGTGCCGGATATCGTCACGCGATCCCTGCCGGCGGATCGCCATGCCCATACCGCGCAGCCCATCGATTTCGCGGCGCTGGCGGGGCGGCGGGTGGCGGTGCTGGGTGCGGGGGCCTCGGCCTTCGACAATGCAGCGATGGCGCTGGAACACGGGGCGGCGCGCGTGGATCTGCTGGCGCGCAGGGCGGCGCTGCCGGCGGTCAATCCCTATCGCTGGATGGAGTTTTTCGGTTTTCTCCACCATTTCGCCGACCTGCCGGATGCGCAGAAATGGCGCTTCATGCGGACCATCTTCGGCATGAACCAGCCGCCACCGCAGGAGACATTCTCCCGCTGTGCCGCGCATGCGGCGTTCCATCTGCACCTCGGCGCGCCGGTGCGGACGCTGCGCATGGAGGGCGACGCGATCGCCATCAACACGCCCCATGGCACCATCGCCGCGGATTTCCTCATCGTCGGCACCGGGCTGGTGGTGGAGCCCGCTTTACGGCCGGAACTCACCGCCGCCGCGCCGTTCATCGCGCGCTGGCGGGACCGCTACGCGCCGCCGGTGGGGGATGAGGATGCCGCGCTCGGCGCCTTCCCCTACCTCACCGGCGATTTCGCCTTCACGGAGCGTGTGGCGGGCCAGGCGCCATGGCTCAGTCGGCTCCGCTCCTCCTCCTTCGCCGCCATGGTCAGCACGGCGTCATCGGGCGGCATCTCCACGCTGCGGCCCAGCGTGGATCGCATCGCGCGCGGCATCACGCGCGACCTGTTCCTGGACCAGGCGGAGGCCGACCACGCGGCGCTGGTCGCCTATGACGAACGCGAATTGACCGATCTGCGGCTTGCATCCGAAGGGACACGGCCATGGTGAAGGACGGTGCGACCCACCTGCGCAGCCTGCGCGATGCGCGCAGCATCTTCATCGACGGGCGGCGCGTCGCGGATGTCACGACGGACCCCGCCTTCGCCGTCGCCGTCGCCTCCGCGGCCTCGCTCTATGACCTGCAGGCCGAGGACCCGGAGGGCATGACCTTCGACCTCGGCGATGGCACGCGCACGGGCCTGGCCTGGATGCTGCCGCGCAACCATGGCGATCTGGTGCGTCGTCGTCGCGCGATGGAACGGATCGCGGCGCGGAGCTGCGGGATGATGGGGCGAAGCCCGGACCACGTCGCCTCCACTTTTGTGGGCTTCATGGCGGGGCTGCACGCCTATGACGCGCGGGGCAGGGCGGCGCTGGCGGGCTATTTCGACCAGGCACGCCGCGCCGACCACTGGCTCGCCTACGTCATCATCAACCCGCAGGCGGACAAGTCGAAGCAGGCGCGCGACCAGCCGGGCGGGGACCTTGTCGCCCGCATCGTGGATGAGGACACCGGCGGCATCACCATCCGCGGCGCCAAGATGCTGGCGACGGCCGGCGTGATGGCGAATGAGATCATGGTCTCCGGCATCGTCGCCCTGATGCCGGGGGATGAGCCCTACGCCTTCACCGCCGTCACGCCGCTGGCGACGAAGGGCCTGAAGCTGGCATCGCGGCGCAGCTACGAAGCCGCGGCGAGTTCCGTCTTCGACTATCCGCTGTCGTCCCGCTTCGATGAGAATGATGCCCTCGTCTTCTTCGACGATGTGAAGATCCCCTGGGACCGCGTCTTCGTGCACCGCGACCTCCGCATGATGCAGGCGCAGTGGCATGAGACACGGGCGCATGTGATGCAGAACCACCAGTGCATCGTGCGGCTTTCGGTCAAGCTGCGCTTCCTGCTTGGCCTCGCGCACCGCATCGCGGAAACCAACGGCATCCTGGGCTTCCCCCAGACGCGGGAGACGCTGGGCCTGCTGGCCGCCAAGGCGAGCAGCATCGAGGCGCTGGTCATCGCCATGGAATCGCAGGGCGAGGATTTCTTTGGCACCTTCGTGCCCGACCGCAGGCTGCTGGCTTCCGCGCAGGTGATCGCACAGACGACCTACCCCGAATTCATCGACGCGATCCGCGGGCTGTCGGGCGGCGGGCTGGTGATGCTGCCCTCCTCGGCCGCGGATTTCGACGGCGGCGAGATCGAGCACATGATCCAGGCCAGCCAGCGTTCCCCGGTGGCGGGCAGCGAGGAGCGGGTGAAGCTGATGAAACTCGCCTGGGATGCGATCGGATCGGAGTTCGGATCGCGACACCTGCAATACGAAATGTTCTACTCTGGTCCGCAATTCGCCATCCGCGGCAATTCCTACCGCTTCCACGATTGGACAGGACCCAAGGCCATGGTGCAGGGCTTCATGGACAGCTACGGGCTCGATCGCCCGGATGCGAAGGCGGCGGCGGAATGACGCCCGCCGAGATCAGGGCCTCCGCCTTCGTCGGGCATGGCGATGTGCGGGTGGAAGGCGCGGCGGAAGGGCCGCTTGCGGGCCTCACCTTCGCGGTGAAGGACCTGTTCGACGTGGCCGGCACCATCAGCGGCTGGGGCAACCCGGACCGGGTGGAACAGACACCGCCTTCCGCCACCACGGCCAGCGCGCTGCTGCCGGCACTCGCCGCCGGTGCGACCATGATCGGCAAGACCCATACCGATGAGATCGCCTGCGGGCTGTTCGGGGAGAACCCGCATTATGGCGCGCCGATCAACCCGGTGGCGCCGGACCGCGTGCCGGGCGGTTCCTCCTCCGGCTCCGTCGTCGCGGTCGCCGGCGGGTTCTGTGACTTCGCCTTCGGCACGGATACCGGCGGTTCGGTCCGGGTGCCGTCCAGCTTCTGCGGCGTCTTCGGCATTCGCACCTCGCATGGCCGCGTCTCCACCGCCGGGCTGATGCCGATGGCGCCGAGCATCGACACAGTGGGCTGGTTCGCGCGCGATGCGGCGCTGCTGCGGAAGGTCGGTTCGCTGTTCTTCGGCGACGCGCCCGCCACCACGCCGCGGCTGCTGTTCGCGGAAGACGCCTTCGCCATTCCCGGGCCGGTGCTGGGCGATGTGATGCGCGATGCCGCGGCGAAGCTCGGCCCGATGCAGGCCGTGCACGCCTATGGCGAATGGGGCCACGGCTATTGGCTGGAGACCTTCAAGCCGCTGCAACTCGGCGAACTCTGGGCGACGCATGGCAGCTGGGCGACGGCGCCGGGGCGGCGCCTCAGCCCCGCGGTGCGGGACCGCATCGCGCTGGCCTCCACCGTGCCGGCGGCCGATATCGCCGCGGCCTGGGTGCGGCGGGAGAAGCTGTCGGAACACATCCGTGCGCTGCTGGGCCATGACGGCATCCTGGTGATCCCGACGGCGCATGACCTGCCGCCGCTGCGCAACGCGCCCGTCTCCGCGCAATTCGCCTTCCGCGACAACACGCTGGCGCTGACCTGCATCGCGAGCCTCTGCCGCCTGCCGCAGGTGAACATCCCGGCGGGCACGCTGGATGGCGTGCCCTTCGGCCTGTCGCTGGTGGCAGCGCCCTACCAGGACGTGATGCTGCTCGCGGCGGCGGAAACCCTGGCTCCCGCGCTGTCGTGACGACGCTGCTGGTCACTGGCGGCTTGGTCTGGGACGGTGCCACGGCGGCGCCGCGCGACCTGCTGCTGCAGGGCGGTCGGATCGCGGCGCTGCTGTTGCCGGGCGAAGGGCCCGCGGGCGTGCCCCGCTTCGATGCGCGGGATCGCCTGGTGCTGCCGGGCCTGGTGAACGCGCATACCCATGGCCACGCCACACTCATGAAGGGGGTGGCGGATCGGTGGATGCTGGAATCCTCCCTGACCAATGGCGCCTGGATGGGCGGGCAGCGGTCGATCGACATCATCCGGATTTCCACCCTGCTGGGCGCGGTGGAGATGCTCGAGGCCGGCTGCACGGCCTGCTACGACCTGTTCTTCGAATTCCCGCGGCCGAGTGCCGAGGGGCTGGCGACGGTCGCTGGCGCCTATGCCGAGGCGGGGATGCGGGCGTTGGTGGCGCCGATGGTGGCGGACCGCGCGTTGTTCGAGGTGCTGCCAGGCTTCCTGGAGACGCTGCCGGACGATCTGCGAGGGCAGGCGGCGGCGTTTCGCCTGGCCCCGGCAGCGCAGACCCTGGCCGCGCTGCGCGACGCATTCGGCGCCGTGACGCCGCCGCCGGGCATCGCCTTCGCCCTGGCGCCGACCATCCCGCACCACTGCACGGATGAGTTCGTGACGGGGTGCCGGGACCTCGCGGCATCCCGTGGCCTGCGGCTGCACATGCATGTCGCGGAATCGCGGTTGCAGGCGCTGATCGCGCGGCGGCTGTGGGGCACGGGGCCCGTGCATCACATCGCCCGCCTCGGCCTGCTGGGGCCGCATTTCACGGCGGCGCATGCGGTGTGGCTCGGCAGTGATGAGCTGGACCTGCTGGCACGGCACGGCGCGACCGTCGCCCATATGCCGGCCAGCAACATGCGGCTTGGCGCTGGTGTCGCCTCCATTGCCGCCATGCGGGCGCGGGGCGTCACGGTCGGGCTCGGCACGGATGGGTGCAATTCCGCGGACAGCCTGGACATGGCGGAGGCGATGCGGCTGGCATCGCATCTGTCGCGGCTGAGGGACGTGCCGCGTGATGAGTGGCTGGCGGCCGCGGATGTGCTGTGGATGGGCACGGAGGGCAGCGCGGCGGTGCTGGGGATCGAGGGCGGGCGGATCGCGCCGGGGCTGCCGGCGGATCTCGCGCTGCTGGATCTCGGCCACCGCGCCTTCGTGCCGCTGCATGACGCGGCGAACCAGGCCGTGACCTGCAACGTCGCCGGCGCCGTCCGCGAAGTCTTCGTCGCCGGCCGGCAGGTGGTGGCGGACGGGCGGTGCCTGGCGCCGGCCGCCGCCACGCTGCGCGACCGCGCGCGCGACGCGCTGGCGGAACTGATGGAGCGCCTGGCGCCATCGCGCGCCCTGGCCGCGCGGCTGGAGCCGCATGTCGTGACCTATGCCGAACGGGAGGGACGCGCGGCCCTGCCCTTCGCGCGCAAGATTCCCGTGGAGGATCGCCCCGCATGACCACGCCGCTTCGCCTCACCATCGGCGTTTCCGATTGCGACCGCGCCCGGGCGCTGGCGGAGGGCCGCGTTGCCATCGCGGGCGTCGCGGCGGAGACAACGGTGATGCCGTTGCAGCCGCTGTTCAACCTGCAGATGACCAGCCACCAATTCGATTGCTGTGAATTCCCCGTCGCTACCTGGCTGCGGCATTTCGACCGGCCCTCGCAGGATTACGTCGGCATTCCCGTGTTCCCATCACGGCATTTCCGCTTCTCCTGCGTCTATGTGAACAAGGCGAAGGGGCTGACGAAGCCGGCGGACCTCGCGGGCAGGCGCGTTGGCGCGATGGTGTGGGACATGGCGGCGGCGGTCTGGCTGCGCGGCATCTTCGCCGAGTACTACGACCTGCCCGTCGCCGCGCCGATCTATGTGAATGCGGGGCTGAACGCGCCTCGTGCCGGGGAGGATCATCCGCAGGATTATCCGCCGTGCGTGACGATCGAGCATGTGACGGACAAGTCGCTGTCCGAGATGCTGGAGAGCGGCGAGATCGACGCGATCTACACCGCCCGCGCACCGGACAGTTTCTTCAGTGCGCCGGACAAGGTGGGGCGGTTGTTCGCCGATCCGATGGCGGCGGAGATCGAGTATTTCCAGCGCAGCGGCATCTTCCCGCCGATGCATCTGGTGGCGGTGAAGAAGCCTATCGCCGAGGCGAATCCCTGGCTGCCGCGGGCGCTGCATGATGCCTTCGCGGAATCGCAGCGCCAGTCCCGGCTGCGGCTGCATGACAGCGCGACGCTCGCCTTCGGTCTGCCCTTCCTGGTGCAACAACTGGAGGAGACGGAGCGCGTCCTGGGCGCGGATTTCTGGTCCACCGGCTTCGCCGCCAACCGCCACGTCTTCGCGACGCTGATCCGCTACATGCGCGACGAGGGTCTGCTGAAGCGCGACCTGGCGCCGGAGGATCTGTTCCCCGCTTCGCTCCTGGAAACCTGATCGATGGTCACCACCGATGACCGCGTCACGCGCGTGCGGGAATCCGCGCAGAAGTTCCGCGCGCCCTTCACGCTGGATCCCTCGCTGGCGCTGTATTGTCCGCAGGATAATGTGGACAGCCTCACGCAGCCGCGGATCAGGGCGTGGTTCGACTTCGTCGGGCGGGACTACAGCCCCGCGCTGCCGGATGTGCCGCGCCGCGTGCTGCTGCTGCTGCCGTGTACGCGAACGAAGCCCTACATCCTGTCCACCGAGCACAAGCGCATCAATGCCGCGCTGATCGCCGCGGGCTTCGTGCCGATGGCGCCGGCCGATCCGACTCTGCTGGCGTTGCGGGAGGAGGGGGAGAGCGAGGCGCTGTTCAGCCTGGCGCCGCTGCTGCATCCCGATGGCATCATGGTGCATCGCGCGGTCATCAGCGAACCGCTGGGCCTGGTGCCCTATGAGCACATGCTGGCCTATCCCGGCGGCGTTTCGCCCGCCGTGCTCTATGACGATCCCGGCCTGTTCGAGGAGCGGGGCAATGCGGTCTCCCCCTGGCGGGCGGACCATACTGCCGTGCGGGTCAGTGCCACGCGGTGGAAGTGGGGGCCTTCGGAGAAGCGCGCCTATGTGGTGATGCACAACGAGATGGCGCGGGTGGTGGCGGAGGCCTTGGCGCGGTTCGGCGGCGTCTATACGCGGCGGATCAGCTGGGTGGCGCCGGGCCTCACGCATCGCAGCTTCGTGGTGGCGAAGGGGCAGCGGGCCGCGCATGGCATCGTCGCGCAGCGCCAGGTGGGGGCGGAGAGGCTGCCGCTGGTGGGTGCCAATGACCTGCTGCCGGAGGGGCTGCGCCTGACCGCCCTGCCGACGCGGGAGCAGTGCCAGGATGCCCTGGCGCGCCTGGCGTCGCGGTTGGGCAGGACGCCCGCCGAGGCCGCCGGCCATTTCGGCCGCGGCGGTGGCGACGCTACACCCCTCGCGCTGCCGGAGCTTCTGGAGGATCTACTGGCGGCGCTGCGCGCCAATTGATGGTGGTGCAGGAGGCCCCTGCCTCACGCTGCCGCCGCAGGCGGTCAGCCTGCCGGGGTTTCAGGCGCAGCGCCCCTGAGGACGCCTTACGTCTCCAGCATCCGCCGCAGCAGTTCCACGTCTTCCGCGAAGGCGCTGTCCGCCTGCATGAGTTCCGCCACGCGGCTGACCGCGTGCATCACCGTGGTGTGGTCCCGCCCGCCGAAGCGGCGGCCGATTTCCGGCAGGGACCGGCTTGTGAGCTGCTTGGCCAGGTACATCGCCACCTGCCGCGGCCGGGCCACGTTGCGGGCGCGGCGTGGGGAGGACATGTCGGTCAGGCGGATGTTGTAGTGTTCCGCGACGCGCTTCTGGATTTCCTCGATCGTCACGCGGCGGTCATGGGCGCGGAGGATGTCGTGCAGCACTTCCTGCGCGCCTTCCAGCGTCACGGGCCGGCCGAACAGGTTCGCATGGGCGATCAGGCGGTTCAGCGCGCCTTCCAGTTCACGCACGTTGGACGTGATCTTGTGGGCGAGGAATTCCATCACCTTGGGTGGCACCGGCACGCCCTGGCTCTGTGCCTTGGCCTGCAGGATGGAGATGCGGAGTTCGTAGGTGGTGGCGTGCAGGTCGGCGACCATGCCGCAGCCGAGACGGGTGCGGAGGCGATCCTCGATGCCGGAGAGGTCGGAGGGCGACTTGTCCGCGCTCACGATGATCTGCTTGCCGGCGTCCACCAGGGCGTTGAAGGTGTGGAAGAATTCTTCCTGCGTGTTGTCCTTGCCGATCAGGAATTGCAGGTCGTCGATCAGCAGCACGTCGACGCTGCGCAGGCTTTCCTTGAATTCCATCGTGGACTGGGACCGCAGCGCCGCGATGAAGCGGTACATGAACTTCTCGGCCGACATGTAGGCGACGGAGAGTGGCGGGCGGCCTTCGGCGGCGCCGATCTCCCGGATCGCCCAGGCGGCGGCATGCATCAGGTGGGTCTTGCCCAGGCCGACGCCGCCATAGAGGAACAGCGGGTTGAAGCCCGGGCTGGCCGGCTTTTCCGCCACGCGGCGGGCGCAGGCATAGGCGAATTCGTTGGGCTTGCCGACGACGAAGGTGTCGAAGGTGAAGCGCGGGTCGAGCGGCGCGGTCCAGTCGCTGCGCGGATCGTTGGGGCGAACCTCCGCGGCGGGCGCGGCGCGGCCGAGCGGCTCCGCCAGCCCGGTGGGTGCCTCGGCGGGTTCGGCGGCGCGGGGTGGCGCGGGGCGCGGCGGCTGGCGCGGTGCCTCCATGGCGGCCGGGGCGGCTTCCGGCGCGGGTTCGGCGGCACGGGGTTCCGGCGTCACGCGGAAGTCGATGCGGCGGATGGCGGGGATTTCCGCCTGCCACAGGGCGCGCAGGCGGTCGCCGTAATGCCCGCGAACCCAGTCGCGCAAGAAACGGGTCGGGAGGAGAACGATCACTTCTTCGCCCTGGATGGCGGAGAGGGTCATCTGGCGGAGCCAGGTGCGGTACTCGACCTCGCCCACTTCCTCACGCAGCCGGCCGCGGATGCGCGCCCATACCTCCGCCAGCTGGGCCGGGGGGGAGGGCGGAGACGACGGACCGACCGCATTCTCCATAGGACGCACCTGCCAACCTCATGGGCCCTGACGGGCAATGTCGATGTGAACTGCGTGCTGCGGAGGACCCGCCATGGGGGCAGTGGTGCGCGTTCCGGGGGGATGCACCCTGCTTCCCGGAAGCTACAGCGCCACGCTTGGCCCACGCAAATGATTACTGCACCCCGACCAAGTCATGATCATGAGGGTGAAAGTATTCAGTTTGAAACACAAAATTGAAGTCATGCATAATCGCCCGACAGCCGGCGCCTGTGATGCGCGCCGCCGGGTTGGATTACACGGGTCTGGAAAAGGGACGCCGCTTTGGCCGGCCGTTGCTGTCAACGGCCGGGCATGGCGGGTCTCAGGCCTGGGCGGAAGCGCCGATGGCCTTGATGCGCGCGGAAAGGCGCGACAGCTTGCGGGCAACGGTGTTGGCGTGGAACACGCCCTTGCCGGCCGCGCGCTGCATTTCGGGCTGCGCCGCCTGGAAGGCCGTCGCCGCCGCCGTCTTGTCGCCGCCGGCAATCGCCAGCTCGACCTTGCGGAGGAAGGTCCGGACCCGCGACTTGCGGGCGCGGTTGCGCTCCGTGCGCTTCTCGGTCTGACGGATGCGCTTGCGCGCGGAGGCCGTGTTCGCCATGGGTTGCTGTATCTGACCAGTCGGGATGTTTCGGGAGCCTCCGGGCGGACCCATCGGCGAAGGCGCGGTTTCTATCCCCCGGGCGTTGTCCGAGTCAATGGACGGACGTCACGCGGGGGCAAGAGGGGGGCAACAGGGCGGTCACGCTTCGGTCCTGACCGCCCCGGTTCAGGTTATCGGTTCGTGAAGGACGGCTTCCGCTTCTCGGCGAAGGCGGACATGCCTTCCTTCTGGTCTTCCGTCGAAAACAGGCTGAGGAACAGGCGCCGTTCGAAACGCACGCCTTCGCGCAGCGTCGTCTCATAGGCCACGTTGATCGCTTCCTTCGCCATGGCGACGGAGGGGGCGGAGAGGCTGGCCATCTTCTCCCCCATCTTCACGGCTTCCGCGACCAGGTCGGCCACCGGGACGATGCGGCAGACCAGGTTGGCGCGCTCGGCCTCCGCGGCATCCATCATGCGGCCGGTCAGCACCATCTCCATCGCCTTGGACTTGCCGATGGACCGCACCAGGCGCTGCGTGCCACCGGCGCCGGGGATGATGCCGAGGTTGATCTCCGGCTGGCCGAACTTGGCGTTGTCCGCGGCCAGGATCAGGTCGCACATCATCGCCAGTTCACACCCCCCGCCGAGGGCGAAGCCGGCCACGGCCGCGATGACGGGCTTCTGGATGGTGAGGACCGTTTCCCACCGCTTGCCGATGAAGTCGTCGAAATAGACGGCCGGGTAGGTCCGGTCCTTCATTTCCTTGATGTCGGCGCCCGCGGCGAAGGCTTTCGGGCTGCCTGTGATGACGATGGCGCCGACCGTGGGATCGGCATCGAAGCCGCGCAGCGCGTCGCCCAGTTCCGTCATCAACTGGTCGCAAAGCGCGTTCAGCGCCTGGGGCCGGTTCAGCGTGATGACGCCGACGCGGCCTTGGGTCTCGACCAGGATCATTTCGTAGGCCATGCGGCGACGCTCCCTTGGATGCTCCAAGGCGTAGCGCAGGACCGCCGGTGCCTCAACGTCGGTGCCCGGCCTGGGCTACCGCTGCGTCTTCCCGCAATAGAAGGTGCTGCGGCCGGACTGGACGATGCGCGCCACGCCCGCGCAGCCACTATCCGGCCCGGGACATAGCGGGCAGGGCTGGCCCTCCCGGTCATAGACGGCAAACCGGTCCTGGAACCGGCCCAGTTCGCCATCCGCCCGGACGTAGTCGCGGAGCGATGAACCGCCGGCGCCGATCGCCTCCTCCAGCACGGCCTTGATGGCCGGCACGAGCTTCGCCGCCCGGGCACCGGCGACGGTTTGGGCCAGGCGGCGGGGGGAGATGCCGGCGCGGAACAGCGCCTCCGCCACATAGATGTTGCCGAGGCCCGCCACCACGCCCTGGTCCAGCAGCGCGGCCTTGATGGGCGTCTTCTTGCCGGCCAGCGCGGCGGAAAGCGCGGCGGCGGTGAAATCGGCCTCCAGTGGCTCCGGCCCCATGCCGTCCAGCAGCTTGTGGCGGTCCTCCTGCCCCGTCGGCATCAGGTCCACGCAGCCGAAGCGGCGGGGGTCCACGAAGCCGACCCGCGTGCCGTCATCCGTCTCCATGAACAGGTGCTCATGGGCTTCCGGTGGCCCGTTATGGCCGCGGGCGTCCGAGAACCGGCCGGTCGGGCCCATCCAGGGCACGGGCGGGCCCTCCATCGGCCGGGCCACCATGCGGCCGGACATGCCGAGGTGGATCAGCAGGCTCTCCGCCGTGTCCAGCCGGGCCAGCATGTACTTGCCCCGGCGCCGGAACCCCACCACCCGAGCGCCGGTCAGCCTCTCCCCCAGCCGGGGCGGGAAGGGCCAGCGCAGATCGGGGCGGGTGGTCTCGGCGCGGATGATCCGGCGGCCTTGCAACACGGCCGCCAGCCCCCTCATCACCGTCTCCACCTCCGGCAATTCCGGCATTTTTTCTCCAGGCTGCCGCCGTCAGGCGGCAAAGCGGGGCGCTTGCTTGCCGGGGGCTGGCGCAAGTTGCAAGGTAGGCTGATGACCGACACGACCGATTTCGGGTTCCGGGAGGTTCCCCGCGACCAAAAGGCCAGCCTGGTGCGCCAGGTGTTCGAAAGCGTGGCCCCGCGCTACGACCTGATGAACGACCTCATGTCGCTCGGCATCCACCGGGTCTGGAAGCGCATCTTCGTCAACGCCATCGGCGCCTCGAAGCGGGAGACGCTGCTGGACCTGGCCGGCGGCACCGGGGACATCGCCTTCGGCGCGCTGGCCGGCGGCGCGAAGCGGGTGATCCTGACCGATGTGAACCCCGCCATGCTTGAGGTCGCCCAGAAGCGGGCGCTGGACCGCGGCATCGTGGAAGGCCTCGACTACGCGGTGGTGGATGCCGAACACATCCCCCTGCCGGACCGCAGCGTGGAGAAGATCTCCATCGCCTTCGGCCTGCGCAACTGCACGGACAAGGACGCCGTGCTGCGGGAAGCGCGGCGCGTGCTGCGGCCCGGCGGGCGCTTCCACTGCCTGGAATTTTCCCGCGTGGAGATCGCGCCGCTGGCGAGCATCTACGACACCTGGTCCTTCAAGGTCCTGCCGGAGATCGGTGCGCGCGTCGCCAATGACCGGGACAGCTACGAATACCTGGCGGAGAGCATCCGCCGCTTCCCGGACCAGGAAACGCTGTGCGAAATGATGCGCGCGGCGGGGCTGGAACGGGTGGCGCACCGCAACCTCTCGGGCGGGATCGTCGCGATCCATACGGGATGGCGGCTGTAGGAGCCGAAGCGCGAGTCCGTGCTGCCTTCGCGCGGCAGGGATTCATGCGCAACCTCGATGCGCGGATGGTGGAACTGTCCGCCGGGCACTGCGCCATCGAATGCGCCTTCCGCGACGATCTGACCCAGCATCACGGGTTGTTCCATGCGGGGGTGCTGACGGCGCTGGCCGACAATGCCTGCGGCTTCGCGGCCCTGTCCCTGATGCCGGAAGGGGCGGAGGTGCTGAGCGTGGAATTCAAGACCAGCTTCCTCCGCCCCGCCGCCGGCATCGCCGTGGTGGCCCGGGGTGAGGTGGTGAAGCCCGGCCGCACGCTGACCTTCTGCCGCGCCGATATCTTCGCGCGCGATGCGGCGGGGACGGAGGCGCTGGTGGCGACCATGATGGCCACCATGATCCGTTCCGCACCGGAGCCCCGCTGATGTCCCGCATCCTCCTGGTCGTCTCCGGCAGCGTCGCCGCCTACAAGGCGCTGGAACTGACGCGGCTGCTGCGGAAGGCGGGGCATGAGGTCTCCCCCATCCTCACCGCCGGCGGCGCCCGCTTCGTGACGAAGGAAGCGCTGGCCGGCATCTCCGGCGCGCGGGTGCATGACGATCTCTGGGCGGCGGAGGCGGAGATCGGCCATATCCGCCTGGCGCGCTGGCCGGATCTGGTGCTGGTGGCGCCGGCCTCGGCCAACATGATCGCGCGCATGGCGAATGGCCTGGCGGATGACCTGGCCTCCACCGTGCTGCTGGCGACCCGCGCGCCGGTGCTGGTGGCGCCGGCGATGAACCCGGCCATGTGGGCCCACCCTGCGACGCAGGCGAACATGGTGGCGCTGCGCACGCGCGGCGTGGCGGTGGCGGGGCCGGAGGAGGGGGCGATGGCGGAGCCCGAGAGCGGCCCCGGCCGCCTGGTGGAACCCGCCACGCTGTTCGCGACGATCGAGGCGATGCTGGCGGACGGCCCGCTGAAGGGCCGCCACGTCATCGTCACCAGCGGGCCGACGCAGGAAGCCATCGACCCCGTCCGCTACATCGCCAATCGCAGCAGCGGCAAGCAGGGCCATGCCATCGCCGCGGCGCTGGCCGCACTTGGCGCGCGCGTCACGCTGGTCAGTGGCCCCGTCTCCCAGCCCGATCCCGCCGGCGTGACGGTGAAGCGCATCGAAAGCGCGCGCGACATGCTGGCGGCGGTGGAGGCGGCGCTGCCGGCCGATGCCGCGATCTTCGCCGCCGCCGTCGCGGATTTCAGGCCCGATGCCGCGCCGACGCAGAAGATCAAGAAGGAACCCGGCGCGCCGCCGCCGGAGATCCGCCTGGCCCTGAACCCGGACATCCTCGCGACCGTCGCGCAGCACACGACACAACGCCCCCGCCTGGTGGTCGGCTTCGCGGCGGAGACGGAGAAGGTCGTGCAGCACGCCACCGCCAAGCGGCTGCGCAAGGGCTGCGACTGGATCGTGGCCAACGACGTCTCCGGCGATGTCATGGGCGGCGCGGAGAATGCCGTGCACCTCGTGACCGAAGCGGGTGTCGAGGATTGGCCGCGCCTGCCGAAGGAGGAAGTGGCCAGGCGCCTGGCCGCGCGCGTGGCGGACGCGCTGGGCTGACGCCGCCTTCCAGTCAAACGATGCATCGGGTCTCGCCAGGGCGTATCCTGGCCCCCATCTGCGATGCGCAACGAGGATCTCTCCCCATGCTTCCAGCCTTCCCCCGCCAAGGGCCCGCCCCTCATGCCGTCTGACGCGCCGGCCATCGAGACCCTGTCCCCCGTCGACCAGAAGGAGTTCCGTGGCGGCATGGCGCTGCTGGCGGCCGCGGTGAACCTCGTCACCACCGGCGGCCCGGCCGGGGAGGGCGGGTTCACCGCCTCCGCCGTCACCAGCGTGACGGATGATCCGGCGACGCTGCTGGTCTGCGTGCGTAGGGCCGGGTCCGCCACGCCGCTGGTGCGCGCGAATGGCGTGGTCTGCGTCAATACGCTCTCCGCAGGGCAGGAAGCGCTGTCCAGCGCCTTCGGCAGCAGCACCGGCACGCTGGCGGACCGCTTCGCGCTGGGCGAATGGACGAAACTGGTGACGGGCGCGCCGGTGCTTCAGGGCGCCATCGCCAATTTCGACTGCCGCATCGCGCAGGTGACGGAAGTGGGCACCCACAGCGTGCTGTTCTGCCAGGTGCTGGCCGTGCACACGGTGCCGGATGCCGCGCCCCTGCTGTATTTCAACCGCGCCTACCGCACGGTCTGACCGCGTCATGGCGCAGGACATCGCCGCGCGGCTGGAGGGCTTGGCCGCCGCGCTGCCGCGCCGCTACCCCGGCCCGGGCGGCGCCATCGCCGTGCTGCGCCAGGGCGAGGTGCTGCTGCGCCATGCCTGGGGATTCGCCAATGCCGAACGGCGAATCCCCTTCACGCCCGGCAGCCTGTTCCGCCTGTGCTCCATCACCAAGCAGTTCACCTGCGCGGCGATGCTGGCGGCGCTGCCCGATCCGGGGCGGCTCAACCCCGCCATCCGCGCGCGGCTGCCGCGCCTTGCGGGTGCGGTGCCGGATGTGCTGCACCTCGCGCACAACCAGTCGGGGCTGCGGGACTACTGGGCCGTCGCGATGCTGCACGGATCCCCGGTGGAGGCCCCCTTCGGGGACGCGGAAGCCGCGCGCGTCATCGGGGCCACGCAATCCCTGCACTTCGCGCCGGGCACCCGCTATTCCTACGTCAACCAGAATTTTCGCCTGATATCCGACGCCTTGCAGGATGTGACCGGGCGCGGCTTCGCGGAATTGCTGCGCGACCACGTCTTCCATCCCGCCGGCATGGGCAGTGCGATGCTGGCGGCCGATACGCGCGCCATGCCGGACGGGACGGAGGGCTATGAGGGCTCCGTCGCCACCGGCTTCCGCGCGGCGGCGAACCGCATCCTCTGGACCGGCGATGCCGGAATGGGTGCCAGCCTCGACGACATGATCGCCTGGGAACGGCACATCGACGCGACGCGCGACGATGCCGGTTCGCTCTACAACCGCCTTTCCGCGCCGGTTGCCTTCGCCGATGGCCCGGCGGCGCCCTACGGCTTCGGGCTGGGCCGCGGGCGTGAATTCGGCCGGGCGACCACAGGCCATGGCGGGGCGCTGCGGGGCTGGCGCAGCCATCGCCTGCATGTGGCGGCCGACCGCATCTCCGTCGTGGTGATGTTCAACCACCTCTCCGATGCCCATGCCGCCGCGCTGGACGCGCTGGCGGCGGTGCTGGGGGAGGCGCGGCCCACCGCCGCCGCCTGGCCCATGCCGGCGTGGCTCGGCGCCTACCAGGACCCGGAGACCGCGCTGTCCGTCCGCATCGATGAAGCCGGCCCCGGCCAGCTGCGCCTGCGCTTCGGCCATTCGGCGGAACGGCTGGAGATGCGGGAGGATGGCAGCGCCGATAACGGGCGCACCCGGCTTTGCATGAGCGAAGCGGGCCTGCGCATGGAACGGCCGCAGGAGAACCAGGTGGCGCTGCTGCGCCCCTCCGCGGGGAATGCGGCGCCCGATATCGCCGGCGAATACCGCTGCGCGGAACTGGACGCGGTGCTGACCATCCTCGATGCCGGCGGTGTCCCCCACGGCGCCTTCAGCGGCTTCCTGGGCCAGGGGCGGATGGAGGCGCTGGAGCCCGTCGGCCCCGATCTCTGGGTGCTGCCCTGCCCGCGCGCGCTGGACCATACGCCGCCCGGCGACTGGTCGCTGGCCTTCCGCCGCGACGCTTCGGGACGGGCGGCGGGCGTGACGGTGGGGTGCTGGCTGGCCCGGGGGCTTGCCTATGACCGCGTGAACTGAGGGGGAACCGATCCGCCTGCGGGCGTTACGGGGGCTTCTGTTGGCTTCCGGGACTTTCGCATGTCGGCTTCCACCACTACCACCACCGGCACCACGGCAGGCTTCGCCACCACCGTCTCCACCCTCGCCGCGCTGCTGCTGGGCTATGCCAGCATGCAGATGGGCAACACGCTGCAGGGCACGCTGCTCGGCGTCCGCGGCAATATCGAGGGCTTCGACGCCGCCATCATCGGCTTCGTCGGCGCCGCCTTCTGGGGCGGCGTCGTCGTGGGATCGCTGCGCGCGGGTTCGCTGATCCGCCGTGTCGGTCACACGCGCACCTTCGCGGCGCTCGCCGCCATCGCCTCCACCGCCGCGCTGCTGCACCTGCTCGTGATGCATCCGATTGCGTGGATCGCGACGCGTGCGCTGACAGGCTTCTGCTTCGCGGGCCTGTTCATGACGGTGGAGAGCTGGCTGAACGCGGAAGCCACCGCCGCCAATCGCGGCCGCGTCCTCGGCCTCTATGGCATGGCGGGGCTGGTCGCGGGCATTGGCGGGCAGCTGCTGCTGACCCTGGTCGATGCCGGCGGCTTCACGGCCTTCTGCATCGTCGCGGTGCTGATCTCCCTCGCCCTGGTGCCCATCGCCGTTTCGGGCGCCAGCGCGCCGGGCCAGGCGGTGGGGGAGGCGCGGATCGACCTTCTCCGCCTCTATCGCGGATCGCCCTTCGGCGTGGTGGCGGCGGCCCTGTGCGGCTTCACCACCGCCAGCTTCTTCGCGCTGGCGCCGCTGCTGCTGGCCAATGGCGGCATGGCGGGCAGCGGCATCGCCTTCGTCATGGCGAGTGCCACGCTGGGTGGCTTCCTGATGTCCTGGCCGATGGGAAGGCTGTCCGACCGCATCGACCGGCGCATCGTCGCCGTTTCCATGGCCGGCGTGGCCGCCGTGGTGGTGCCGCTGCTGGTGAATCTGGTGCCGGAGGGTTCGGGCCTGCCCCTGATCTGTGTGTGCGCCGCCATCTTCGGCGCCAGCGTGATGCCGACCTACGGCATCGTCGCCGCGCATGTGAACGACACCGTCTCGCCCGGCGACTACGTCTCCGCCGCCGGGGGGCTGCTGGTGCTGCAGGGGCTGGGCGCGACGCTGGGGCCGATCATCGCCGGCGCCGCCATGTCGGCCGCGGGGGCGCAGGGGCTCGCCTTCGCCATGGCCGCCGCGCAGGCGCTGGTGCTGGCCTGGGGCCTGTGGCGGATGCGCCAGCGCCCCGCGCCGCCGCAGGAGGAGAAGGGCAGCTTCGCGCTCGCGCCTGCCGTGCCGGTCGGCACCGCCCTGCATCCGGAGACCGGGAGCGAGGAGGCTGGGGGCCAGCAGGCGATGGCTGCCGCGGGGCCCGGCGCCGATGGAGGCCCGGGGCGCCGTCTGCCATAAGGCGCCACGGGCCGCGCGGCGCGGCCGCTTGCGCGGGAAGCCTGACGGATGGATGTGGAACTGAAGGTGCTGGATGCACGGCTCGCCCAATGGGGCCTGCCGCGCTACCAGAGCGAGATGGCCGCGGCGGTGGACCTCATGGCCTGCCTCGATGCGCCGCTGACCATCATGCCGGGCGCGGCGCCCGTGCTCGTCTCCTCCGGCATCGCGGTGCACATGGCGGATGCGGGGATGGCGGCGCTGGTGCTGCCGCGATCCGGCATGGGGCACAAGCGCGGCCTGGTGCTGGGCAACCTCGTCGGCCTGATCGACCCCGACTACATGGGCCCCATCATGGTCAGCTGCTGGAACCGCAACGGCCCGGGCAGCGAGCCGATCGTGCTGGAACCCGGCGAGCGTTTCGCGCAGATGGTCTTCGTGCCGGTGCTGCGGCCCAGCTTCCAGGTCGTGGAAGAATTCTCGTCTGTCTCCGCGCGCGGCGCCGGCGGCTTCGGCTCCACTGGTTTGTAGGGGCTCCGCCCCGTAAGGCTTTCAGGGGCTCCGCCCCCGGTGGCTTGTAGCGCCCCCGCCCCGGGCGCAGGCTGCCCTCCTGAAGCGACCGCCCGGCAAGGGTGGCGCGCCACGGAGGAATGCCATGCTGAACCTCAGGCGCCGGGGGCTGCTCGCCCTCGGCCTTGCCGCGCCCGGGCTTGCGCTCGGGCTCGGCGCCCGCGCGCAATCCGCCTATCCCAACCGGCCCATCCGCCTGGTCGTCCCCTTCCCGCCCGGTGGGACGGTGGACGTGACCGCGCGCACCATCGCGCAGAAGCTGGCGGAACAACTCGGCAATGCCAGCATCATCATCGACAGCGTCCCTGGTGCCGGCGGCAATGTCGGCACGCAGCGCGTGGCGCGCGCGACGGCGGATGGCTACACGCTGCTGTTCAACGCGCCCAACCACACCATCAACCCGAGCCTCAGCCCCAATAGCGGCTTCGAGCCGGAGCGCGACTTCATCCCCATCTCCCTCGTCGCGCAGATCCCGGAGATCCTGATCGCGCCGCGCAGCGCGCCCTTCACCAATTTCGCTGAATTCGTGGCGCATGCGCGGGCGAACCCCGGCGCGCTCAGCTATTCCTCCGCCGGCATCGGGTCCCATCCGCATGTCACGATGGAGTTGATGAACCGGCGCCTGGGGATCGAGGTGCTGCACGTCCCCTATCGCGGCGCCGCGCCGGCGCTGACGGATCTGGTGGCGGGGCGCGTGGCGCTGAAGCTCGACAGCCTCGCGACCTCCGCCGCGCATATCGCGGCCGGCACCATCCGGGTGCTGGCCATCGCCAGCGCGCAGCGCTCGCCTTTGCTGCCGGATGTGCCGACGGTGGCGGAGATGGGGCTGCCGGGCTTCGAGGGCATCCTCTGGATGGGTATCCTGGCACCCACCGGCACGCCGGCCGAGGCGATCGAGACTCTGTCCCGTGCCGCCAGGGCGACGGTGCGCGCGCCGGATGTGGTGGAGCGCCTGACCGCGCAGGGCGTGGAGCCCGTGGGCAATACGCCCGACGAATTCCGCGCCCTCATCGCGCGGGAAATCCCGCTATGGCGCGAGGTCATCCGCGCCGCCAACATCCGCGCCGAATAAGGGTCGCCTCATGTCCCCGCCCCTCACGCCACCGCCCGATCCCAACCCGCGCAAGCCGCGCCTGGTCTGCCCGCCGGGCTCCGTCGATTGCCAGGTGCATCTGTTCGGCCCCGCCGCCGATTATCCCTTCGATCCCGGCAGCCGCTACATCTCGGAGGATGCGCTGCCGGAGACGAACATCGCGCTGCAGGACGCGCTCGGCCTGTCGCACGCCATCATCGTCAGCGGTGGTGGCTACGGCATGGATACGAAGCATCTCGAGGACACGCTGCGGCGCTTCCCCGATCGCTTCCGCGGCGTGGCGCTGCTGCCGCCAGAAACGACGCAGGCGGAGATGGCGCGGCTGCATGGCCTCGGCGTGCGGGGGCTTCGCTTCGTCAGCCCGGCGCATGGCGCGCATCTGCCGCATCTGTCGGAACGCGCGGCGGCGATGGCGGCGGAACTGGGCTGGGTGGTGCAGTTCTATCCCGCGCAGGGTGATCTCGGCGACTTCGCGGATCGCTTGATGGCGCTGCCGGGGCCGGTGGTGCTGGACCATTTCGGCGCAATTCCGGCGGCGGGCGGCGTGGACCAGCCGGCCTTCCGCACCATGCTCCGGATGCTGGATAGTGGCCGCGTCTGGGTGCGACTGTCCGGCCCCATGCGCTGCACGAAGGAGGACTTCCCCTATGCCTCCGTCACGCCACTCGCCAAGGCGCTGGTGGCGCATGCGCCGGAAAGGCTGGTCTGGGGGTCGGACTGGCCCCATGTGAACATGCGTGGCCGGCTGATGCCCAATGATGGCGACCTGCTGGACCAGATGCTGGACTGGGCACCGGATGAGGCGGTGCGCAACCGTATCCTGTCGGACAACGCCCGGGCCCTGTATGACATCAAGACCCCCGGGGAGTGATCCCCGGGAGCCTTGATGGTCGTCATGCCGGCCTGTTCAGGCGCGGGCTTCGACCGCGCCGCGGCCGAGCAGCTTGTTGATATCGAGGGCGAAGGCCCCCGCGCCCAGCCCGGCCTGCACCAGCAGCAGCACCGTCCACATCGCCGGGAATTCCCAGCCGCCGCCCGGCGCATTGAACAGCCAGCCCTTGCCCATGTGCTGGATGGTGGCGCCGATCATGATGGGCAGCGCGGCGATGCTCACCACCCGCGTCCAGACGCCGGCGATCAGCGCGATGCCCGCCGCGGTTTCCGCGATGGCGACGACCGCGCCCAGGATCGGCGGATAGCCGATGGAGCCGAAGTAACCCATCGTGCCGGCCAGGCCGAAGGTCATGATCTTCAGCAGCAGGCCATGCGCCAGGAAGGCGACGCCCAGCGTCACGCGCAGCAGCGCGGCGGCATAGGGGGTGGTGGTGCGGGTGTCGGTAAACATCGTCGTGGTTCCGTCTCTGGCGGGGCGCGGTGGGCGCCCCTGATGGCCAGCGGTATCGCCCGCGACCGGCTTTCCCTTCCAACAGCGGTACGGAACACCCATCATCACCACCACGAATGATGGGGTGATGATTTGGCGGACCTCCAGAACCTCGACCTGAACCTGCTGCGCGTCTTCGACGCCGTGGCGCGGGAGAGGCATGTGACGCGCGCGGCGGAGAAGCTGAACCTTTCCCAGCCCGCCGTTTCCAACGCCCTGTCGCGCCTGCGCACCGCGCTGAAGGATGAATTGTTTCTGCGCCGCCCCGGCGGTGTGGAGCCCACCGCGCTGGCGCTCTCGCTGGAGGGCCCGGTGGCGCAGGTGCTGGACACCTTGCGCACGACTCTGGCCGACCACGCGCCCTTCGACCCCGCAACAACGGACCGCGTCTTCACCCTGGCGCTCAGCGAATATGCGGAAAGCGTGCTGGTGCCGCCGTTGCTGGAACTGATGGCCAAGGACGCGCCGCGCGCGCTGGTCGCGGTGCGGCATGCCGACCGCACCAATGCGATGGAAATCCTGGATGCCGGGACAGCGGAGATCGCGATCGCCGTGCTGCCGGAACCGCCGGCGCTCTACACCCGCGTGCGCCTGCTGCCGGAGGGATTTCTCACCCTGGTGCGGCCCGGCCATCCGCTGGCGGAGGGGCCGATGACGCTGGAGCGTTTCACCGCCTTCCCGCATCTGCTGCATTCCGCCAACGGGTCGCGCGACGGCGCGCTGGACGGGCCGTTGACGGAGGCCGGGTATCCGCGCCGGCTGGGTGCCGTGGTGGCGCATCTCGGCGCGGTGCCGGAGATCCTGATGCGGACGGACATGGTGATGTCGCTGTCGGGGCGGCTCGCGCAGCGCATGGCGGAGACCTACGGCCTGGTGCTGCGCCCCTGCCCGGTGGAGTTGAATCACACCCGCCTGAGCCTGCTGTTCCATCGGCGGTTCGAGGCTGATCCCGGCCATGCCTGGCTGCGCCGCCTGCTGCTGAGCGTGGCGCGGGAAGTGGGGCCGGTGCCGGGCGTGGGGGCATGAGGATTGTTCTGCTGGTGACGGTCCAGGGGCGTCACGCCCCTGGCGGATGGGGCATGGGGAAGGCAGCGCCTTCCCCACATCACCGCGATGTTTGATTTCGTCGTGGTCGGCGCCGGCAGCGCCGGCTGCCTCCTCGCTGACAGGCTCTCCGCCGGCGGCGCGACGGTCGCGGTGATCGAGGCCGGGGGGCGGGACCGTCACCCGTGGCTGCACATCCCCGCCGGCTATGCCCGCATCCTGACGCATCCCACCCTTACCTGGGGTTTCAGCACCGCGCCCGATGCGGCGACGGGCGGTCGGGCGCTGGATTATCCGCGCGGGCGGGTGCTGGGGGGCTCGTCCGCCATCAACGGGCTTGGCCATGTCTGGGGCGATCCCTCGGATTACGACCTCTGGGCGCAGAAGGGTTGCGCGGGCTGGTCCTGGGCCGACCTCGCGCCGCATTTCGCGGCCTATGAACGGGCGGAGGAAGCGGGGCCGCATCGCGGGCGGGACGGCCAGCTTTCCGTGGAGCATTTGGCCGAGGTGCCGCCTTTGGTCGCGAAGCTGCGCGACGCCGCCGCCACGATCGGCCTGCCTACGCCGCGCGACATGAACGGCCCGGTGCGGGCGGGATTCTCCACATTTCAGCAAACCCGCCAGGGGCGGCGCCGGCATTCCGCGGCCAGCGCCTTCCTGAAGCCTGCCCTGGCGCGCGGCGTGGCGCTGTTCGACAAGGCCCTGGCGCTGCGGATCGTGATCCAGGACGGCCGCGCCACGGGCGTCGCCATCCGGCGCGGCGCCGTGGAGACCATCATCCGGGCGCGGCGGGAGGTGATCCTGAGCGCCGGCGCCATCGGGTCGCCCCACCTGCTGATGCTGTCCGGCCTCGGCCCCGCGGCGCATCTGCGGGACCAGGGGATCGAGGTCCTGCAGGACATCCCCGGCATCGGCCGGAATTTGCAGGACCACTACATCGCCCGCATGACCTGGCGGCTGACGGACCATCGCTGGTCCGCCAACCGCCGCATCGCCTGGCCGCGCCTGGCGCTGGAACTGGCGCGCTGGGCGTTGCGCGGCGATGGGGTGCTGACCTGGTCCCCCGGCATGGTCGGCGTCTTCGCCAAGACCCTGCCGGGCCTGGAGGCACCGGACATCCAGCTCAATGGCGGCCCCGTCTCCTGGGCCGAGGGGCGGATCGGCGTGCCGGACCCGGAGCCGGGGCTGACGCTGGGCGCCTGGCAGTGCCGGCCGCTGTCGCGCGGCAGCGTCACGCTGGCCTCCGCCGATCCCGCCCATGCGCCCGTCATCGCGCCGCGCTTCCTGACGGCGCCGGAGGACCGCGCCGCGGTCGTGCGCGGCATCCGCCTGGCCCGGCGCTGGATGGCGGCGGAGCCGCTGCGCGGCATCGTCGCCGGCGAATTGCGCCCTGGCGCGGCGCTGCAATCGGATGAGGAACTGGCATCCTTCGCGGCCGAGACCGGCGGCACCGTGTATCACCCCAGTTGCACCGTGCGGATGGGCGGCGATGGCAGCGGCGCGCCGCTGGACGCGCAATTGCGCGTGCGCGGCGTGGCCGGGCTGCGGGTGGTGGATGCCTCGGTCTTCCCGGACATTCCCGTCTGCAACATCAACGCGACGGTGCTGGCGGTGGCGCAGAAGGCCTCGGGGATGATCCTTTCAGGCTAGACATCGACACTTGAATAGCTGTGCATACGTCGCTAGGTGCCGCCCCTCGCTGCGAGGGGGAGTGCCCGACCATGACGCCGATGACCACCCTCGCCTTGGCCATGGGCATGTCCGTCGATGCCTTCGCCGCCGCCATCGGCAAGGGCGCGGCGCTGGATCGGCCGAGGTTCGGGGAGGCGCTGCGCACCGGCCTGGTCTTCGGCGCGGTGGAGGCGGTGACGCCGGTGATCGGCTGGGCGCTCGGCATGGCGGCCAGCGCGCATGTGGCGGCGGTGGACCATTGGCTGGCCTTCGTCATCCTGGGCCTGGTCGGCGGGCGGATGCTCTGGGGCGCGGCGCAGCCGGCTGGCATCCCGGTGGAGCGGCCGCGCCGGCATGGCACGGCGCTGCTGCTGGCCACCGCCATCGGCACCAGCCTGGATGCCATGGCGGTCGGCGTGACGCTGGCCTTCCTCGACGTGGACATCACCGTGGCGGCGGCGGCGATCGGCCTGGCGACGGCGGTGATGGCCACCATCGGCATGCTGGTCGGCCGCTGGCTCGGCGGCCGCTTCGGGCGGATGGCGGAGGCGCTGGGCGGCGTGGCGCTGGTGCTGCTGGGCGTGAAGATCCTGCTGGAACACACGATCCTCGCGTAGCGGCGCGATGGCCTGGGGCGGCACCGCCTCCTGCCCTCGCGCCACGCCGCCGGCTGTTCAGCCTTCCTCGAAGCGCAGGCCGCGGGCGCGGATCAGGGCGCCCCACTTCTCGGTCTCGGCGCGCTTGTGCGCCTCCGCCCCGGCCATGTCGGTGCCCTGGAGCAGGAAGCCCACCTCCGCCGCGCGGGTGCGGACATCGGGCTGCGCCAGGCCATGCGCGGCGGCGGCGGCCAGGCGGCGCGCCACCGGGTCCGGCGTGGCGGAGGGCACCCACCACATCACCCAGCTATTCGCCTCGAAGCCCGGGGCCACGGTCTCCGCCATGGTGGGCACATCAGGCAGCGCGGGCACGCGGGCGGGCGTGCAGACCGCCAGCGCCTGCAAGCCGCCCTGGCGGATCTGGCCGAGGGCGGCCGGCATGTCCGCGAACATGAAATCCACCACCCCGGCGCGGAGGTCCGTCAGCGCCGGCGCCGTGCCGCGGTAGCTCACCAGCGTGAAGTCGCCGCCGCTGGCGCCGCGATACAGTTCGGCCGCCAATTGGTGGGGCGTGCCGGACCCGCCGGTGGCGCCGGACAGGCGGCCGGGATTGGCCTTCAGGTGGCGATCGAATTCGCGGACATCCGCCCAGCGCCCGCTGCGCACCACCAGGATGAAGGGCGTCGTCGCCAGCCAGGTCAGGGCCTTGAACTCGCCGAGGTCGTAGCCCGGATCGCGCATCATGAAGGGCGCGATGACGGAGGAGATCGGCGCCAGCAGCACCGTCGTGCCATCCGCCGCGGCGCGCGCCACGCTGCGGGTGCCGACCGCGGCGCCCGCGCCGGGGCGGTTCTCCACGATCATGGGCTGGCCGAGGAAGCCCTGCATGTGGGGCGCCATCACGCGGGCCAGGATGTCGGGGCTGCCACCGGGGGCGAAGGGGTTGATCAGCCGCACCGGCCCGGGCGGCGTCCATTCCTGGGCCCAGGCGGGGGACAGGCCGGGGGTGGCGAGGCCGGCCAGGCTGCCGGCCGCGGCAAGGCGTAGCGCCGCGCGCCGCGAAAGATCGGTCATGGAGGAGGTCCCTGTTCGATGAGGCGGGCAGCCTTCTGCGGGCTGCCATCACCATCGCAAATGGACGTTCCGTCATTGAAAGGCAAGGAATGCCTGCGCCGTTGGGGCGCCGGGGCGCGGCCATGCTACAGCGGGCGCGGATGGCCCGAATCGCCCGCAAGCCGGAACCGCCTGCTCATCCTCGGGCTCCCTCCCGGCGCCCCGCCCCGCCGGCCCCGCCGAAACGCCCCCGCCGTGCCTGGCGGTGGCTGCGCTGGCTGGTGCTGCTGACCATCTGGGGCGGCGTCGCCCTGGCGGGGCTGCTGGTCTTCCTGACCTGGGACCTGCCGCGCACGGACCTCGCCCTGACCACGACGCGCCGCGCGGGCGTGACGCTGGAAGCAACTGATGGGCGCATCATCGCGACCTCCGGCGACGTGGTGGGGGACATCGTCCGCCTGCGGGACCTGCCGCCGCACTTGCCCGCCGCGGTGATCGCCATCGAGGACCGCCGCTTCCGAGACCATTTCGGCATCGACCCCATCGGCATCGCCCGCGCGGCCTATGTGAATTTCACCACCGGCCGCGTCGCCCAGGGCGGATCGACGCTGACGCAGCAATTGGCGAAAAACCTGTTCCTGACGCCGGAGCGCAGCTTCCGCCGCAAGGCGCAGGAAGCCGTCATGGCGTTGTGGCTGGAATGGAAGTTCAGCAAGGACGAGTTGCTCGAGATCTACCTGAACCGCGTCTATCTCGGCGCCGGCGCCTATGGGGTGGATGCGGCGGCGCGGCTCTATTTCGGCGTGCCGGCGTCGCGGCTGAACCTCTGGCAATCCGCCATCCTGGCCGGGCTGCCCAAGGCGCCATCCCGCCTCAATCCGCGCTCCGCGCCCGAAGCCGCGGCGGGTCGGGCGGCGGAGGTGCTGGACGCCATGGCCGATACCGGCGCCATCACCGCCCGCCAGGCCAGCCAGGCGGCGGAGGCCATCCGCATCCCGCCGCGCCCGTCCCGCGATTCCGGCTGGTTCGCGGATTGGGTGATGGATGACCTCGGCAGCCGCTTCCCCGGCAATGCCGATCTGGTGCTGCGCACCACGCTCGATCTGCGGATGCAGGCGGTGGTGGAGGCGCGGCTGGAGGCGCTGCTGGCCGGCCCCGGCCAGCGCGCGCGCGTCGGGCAGGGGGCGGTGGTGGCGATGGAGGCCGCGACCGGCAACGTCCGCGCCATGGCGGGCGGGCGGGATTTTCGTGCATCCCAGTTCAACCGCGCGACGCAGGCCCGGCGACAGCCGGGCTCCGCCTTCAAGCCCTTCGTGTTCCTGACGGCGCTGGAAGGGGGCGCCTCGCCCCAGGACCCGGTGGCGGATGGCCCGCTGACGCTCGGCGGCTGGTCCCCCGGCAACGGCGCCTGGCGGCCGCGGGGCGAGATCACGATGGACGAGGCGCTGGCCCATTCGGTCAACACCGCGGCCGTGCGGGTGCTGCAACGCAGCGGCGGCGCGCGGGCGGCGATCGAGACCGCGCGCCGCTTCGGTCTGCCCGGCCCCTTCCAGCGCGACGCCACCATCGCGCTCGGCACCGGGGAGGTGACGCTGCTGGACCTGACCGCGGCCTATGCCCCCTTCGCCAATGGCGGGCTGCTGCCGGATGCGCGCGGCTTGGCCTCCGCCCGCGCCGATGGCCGCGTCGTGCCGGTGGCGCCCCCGGCTTCCCACCGCGTGACGACGCCCGAAGCCGCGCAGGCCATGCGGCGGATGCTGGAAGCGGTGGTGGCCCGGGGTACCGGGCGCGCGGCGCAACCGCCCGGCGCCCGCGCCGTGGCGGGCAAGACCGGCACGACGCAGGATTTCCGCGATGCCTGGTTCATCGGTCTGGCACCCGTTTCGGGAACAGGACTCGTCATCGGCATCTGGCTCGGCAACGATGACGGGTCCCCGATGGTTGATGTCGCGGGCGGCACGCTGCCCGCGCGCCTGTTCCGCGAGATCCTGGAAGGACTCGCCCAATCGGAGCCGCCGAACCCGCCCGGCGGCGGATGAAGGAGTGACCGGCCTTGCCTGAGGACCTGACCACGCAGCGCCATGACCGCCTGCGCCGGATCGCACCCGGCGTGCAGCATGACATCAACAACGCGATGATGGTGCTGGCGTCGAACCTGGAACTGCTGGGCCGCAGCGTCGCGGATGGCGCCCCCCGCCGGCAGCTGGACCGCTGCATCGAGGCCTCGAAGCGGCTGGACGCGACGATGCGCGGCTTCCTGGATGCCGCGCGGCGCCCGGTGGAGGAGCCGGCCCGCGCGTCCCTCGCCCAGGCGCTGCGCCAGGTGCTGCCGCTGCTGGCCGTGGCTGCCGGCGCGCGGCACGGGGTGGATGTGGCGGTGGCCGATGGCCTGCCGGAGGTCGCGCTGGACCGTGCCCGGCTGGACCTGGCCCTGCTGGCCCTGGTGCAGGATGCGGTGCCGCTGCTGGCTCAGGGCGCGCGCATCGGCCTGGCGGCGGAGAAGCGGGATGGCGCGGTGGCGCTGGTGGTGACGCTGCCCGACGGCATCGCCCCCTCCGAACGCGCCATGGCGCTGCTGGCGGAGGCCGCCACGGGCGGCACGCTGGAAGCCGGCACGCTGGAAGCTGGGCCGGTGCTGGCCTGGCCTACCAGACCAGCGTGACGCCATAGGCGGCGAAGGCCGCGTCATTGGTGATGATGGGCAGGCCGGTGGCCAGCGATGTCGCGATCAGCATCCGGTCCATCGGGTCCCGGTGATGCGGCGGCAGGGTCGCGGCGCGGGCGGCGATGTCCCAGTCCACGGCCAGGGATTTGTATCCGCGTTCCCGCAGGAAGGCCGGGAAGCCAAGGTCTTCGAAGGGCGCAAAGGGCGGCAGCTTGCCGTCAGCGGCCTTGCGGGTGATCTCCCACACCGTCTCTGCGATGACAAAGACCTCCCCGCCCTGCATGGCAGCACGACCAGCGTCGGACATGCCCGCGGCACCGAAGGCATGGAAAACGATCAGGGCGCAGGCATCCGCCAGGCAAGCGCCTGGTGGGTGGGATGGCCAGGCGGCCGAGGCTTCCGCGAAGCCTTTCCGCGCCGGACTCAATCCCAACCCTCTTCCTTCATCTGCTCATCCGTCAGGGGCGCGAAGATGGCAGGGTCATACACGAAGTTCTCCCAGCCCGGGAGCTTCCGGAGATCACCGGCCTCCCGCAGCACCTTCGGCGCCACCGCGGTGATGCGCGCCACCGGCACGCCGTTGCGGGCGACGATCACGTCCTGCCCTGCCTCCACCTCCGCCAGGATCTGGGAGAGGTGCGTCTTCGCCTCATAGACGTTCACGGTCCGCATGGCGGTCCCTCGTCCGGGTTGACCAGGCGCTTGACTAACCCGCCGCTCGTCGCTTGGTCAAGGCTTGACCAACCCCTTCACCAGCAGCAGTCCCCAGGCGGCGACGGTGATCGCGTCCCGGACCTCGCCATCGCGCAGCATGCGGTCGAATTCGGCGCGGGGGATGCGGCGGGTGATGAGGTCCTGCTCCTCCGTCTCCAGCGCTGCCTCCCCCCGGGTCAGGCCGGTGGCCAGCACGATGTGGGCGCCCTGGTTCATCGTGCCCGGCGCCTCATACAGCTTGCCGATGGGAAGCAGGTGGGCGGCGACCAGGCCGGTTTCCTCCCGCAATTCATGCGCCGCCACCATCAGCGGGTCCGTGCCCCGCGGCCCCCACATGCCCATGGGAAATTCCCAGAGCCGTTCGCCCACGGGGTAGCGGTATTGCTGCACCAGCTCCACCGCGCCGTCGTCATGGACCGGCACCACCAGGGTGAAGTCGTCCTTCTCCACCACGCCATAGAGGCCGGGGGAGCCGTCCCGCCGGCGGATCGCATCCTCCCGCACCCGCATCCAGCGATTCTCGTAGGCGATGCGGGTGGAGGTCGCGACGATGTCAGGGGTCTGGTCGGTCATGCCATTCGGTCCTTCCGCGTCAGCCACGCGACCGCGCATGCAACAGCAGGGCCAGTCCGGACAGCGTCAGCACGCCGCCGATGATGTCGCTGACGAACAGCCGTTCCCCCAGCAGGGCCCAGCCGAACACCGCGGCCACGGGCGGCGCGAGCAATTGCAGGGCGGAGGCGGTGGAGGTCGGCACCCGCTTCAGCATGATGAAATAGAGCGCATAGGCGCCGATGCCGACGACCAGCATGGACCAGAGCAGCGCCGCCAGCGTGCCGGCCCGCGGCATCCCCGGCGGCCCGCCTTCCAGCATGACCGCGAGGCTGAGGCACAGCAGGGCGGAGACGGTGGTCTGGCCCAGGCTCGCCGCCCACATGTCCACCCGCCCCTTGGCCGGGGCGAAGATCAGCAGCCCCACGGCCTGGCCGGCCGCGGCGGCGATGGCCAGGGCGATGCCCGCGGCCTCCGCCCCATCCAGCCCATCCAGCGCCCGCAGCAGCCCCAGCAGCGCCACGCCCGCCCAGCCGAGGGCCAGGCCCAGCCAGGCCAGGCGGGGCAGGGGGCGCCGCAGGACCAGGCTCTCCCCCGCCGCCACCAGCAGGGGCGTGGTGGCGCAGATCAGGGCCACCAGCCCGGTCGGGATGCGTGCCATGGCCAGCCAGGCGCAGGCGAGGTAGCCGCCCATGCCGAACAGGCCGAGCGCCGCGATCCGCACCGCATCGGCGGCCGAGGGGATCCGCCCGCGCATTGCCACCGCGATCGCCAGCAGGATCGGCGCCGTCAGCGCGAAGCGGATGCCGAGCGCCCAGAGCGGCGGCCATTCCCGCACCACCACCCCGGCCACGGTGAAGGCTGAGGCCCATATCGCGACGAAGCTGCCGCCGATCAGCCAGCCGCCGCGTCCCACGCTGTCATCCCCTTCGGGCGATCGCCGCGTCCAGCGTGTTCTCCAGCAGGCAGGCGATGGTCATGGGGCCGACGCCGCCGGGCACGGGGCTGATCGCCTCCGCCCGCGAAGCGGCTTCCGCGTAGGCGACGTCGCCGACCAGCCGGCCATCCGCCAGGCGGTTGATGCCGACATCGATGACGGTGGCGCCTTCCGCGATCCAGTCGCCGCGCACCATCTCCGCCCGCCCGACCGCGGCCACCAGGATTTCCGCCCGCCGGCATTCCGCCGGCAGGTCGCGGGTGCGCGAATGGACGATGGTCACGGTGCAATCGGCGGCAAGAAGGAGTTGGGCCATCGGCCGGCCGACGATGTTGGACCGGCCCAGCACCACCGCCCGCGCCCCCGGCAGGACGGCGCCCGAGGCCGCCAGCAGGTGCATCACGCCCTTCGGCGTGCAGGGCACCAGCCCCGCCTGGCCAGACGCCAGCCGCCCGGCATTGAGGGGATGGAACCCGTCCGCGTCCTTCTCCGGCGCGACGGCGGAAATCACCACCTCCGCCCGGATCTGCGGCGGCAGGGGCAGCTGCACCAGGATGCCGTCCACGGCCGGGTCCGCGTTGAGCTGCGCGACCACCGCCAGCAACTCGGCCTCCGTCGTTTCCGCCGGCAGGGCGATGGTGGCGCTGTCGAAGCCCACCTCCTTCGCCGCCTTGTCCTTGTTGCGCACATAGACGCCCGATGCCGGGTCATCCCCCACCCGCACCACCCGCAGCCCGGGACGGTAGCCGAGGCCGGCCACCCGGGCCGCGATGCGCTGGCGGAGTCCGGCGGCAACCGCCTTGCCGTCGATGATGCGGGCCGTCATGCGATGAGCTTTTCCAGTTTCGGGACCAGTTCCGCCGGGTCGCCGGCGATGCGGAACACCTTCTGGCGCGACCCGCCCCCTTGCAGCAAGCCCACCGCGGAGGGCGCAACGCCGAGCGCCCGGGCCAGGGCCTGGCCGATGGCGCGATTGGCGCGGCCATCTTCCGCCACCTCCGCCACCGCCACGCGGATGGCGGCGCCGTCCGGCGAAAGCCCGCCCACCGCGGGCCGCTTCGCCCGCGGCTGCGCCTTCACCGCCAGATCCACGCCATCGACGCGGAGGCGCCATGGCGGGGTCACGTCAGAAGTAGAGGCCGCCCCGCAGCAGGTAGCCCTGGATGGCGCCCAGCGCGATCTGCGCCGCGGTGATCAGCAGCAGGACGACCAGCGGCGACAGGTCGATCCCGCCGAGATTGGGCAGCTTGCCCCGTACCGGCCGCAGCGCCGGTTCCGTCACCCGGTAGAGGAAATCCGCGATCGTCCACACGATCCGGTTCCGGCCATCGAGGACATTGAAGGCGAGCAGCGTCTGCACGATGGCCGCCAGGATGACGGCCCACCAGAACAGGTCGAGCGCCGCCCCGAGAAGGAAGAACACGGCATCGAGCAGCATCATCGCACCCCTGGTGTTGCGGCCGGAACCTAGTGGTGCAGAGGTTACGGAACAAGGCGCAAGACCCCCGCTTGACACCTGCCCATCGCCCGACGATAAACCGCGCCCTGCGGTGCGGGGGTGTAGCTCAGTTGGTAGAGCGCGTCGTTCGCAATGACGAGGTCAGCGGTTCGATCCCGCTCACCTCCACCACCGCTGTATATTCCCCAATGGCTTAGCGCATGCCGGCGGTGACCCCTGCTACACAGGGCTCACCACATGGCATCACTGTGTCCGAGCTATATCCAGGTCCGTGATGGACGATACTACTTCCGCCTGCGCGTGCCCCAGAGCCTGGTCCAAGGCCTCGGCCGTCGTGAGCTGGTCCGCACCCTCGGCACTTCGGACGGCATCAAGGCGCGCGCAGTCGCGTCCCGCATCGCTCTCCGTCTCCCACAGATTTGGCAACTGTTGAGCCGAAATCGTGCCCGGTCAGCCGAGGAGCTGAAGGCGCTGGCCGTCAGGTGGCTCGAGGAAGAGATCGCGCGCGAGTGGGCGCGTCTTGACGCTGGTGGCTTCAGCGTTGGCCTCGGGGACGGCGCGCTGTCGGTGAGCGATGCAAGGGACGAGCACCGCCGTCTTTTCGGCCGCGACGCCGAGTTGGCCCTGGAGGCCGCCCAGGAGGAATATCGGCGCCACGACTTCAGCCGCATGACGGAGGCGGCCGAGCGGCTCGTCGTCCAGGACGGCGCGGCCACGCCGCTGAAGTCGCGCGAGGTCGCCATCGTGGCGAAGGCGGTGATGGAAGCCTTTGGGCAGCTCCAGGAAAGCAAGATCGCCTGGACCGACGGCGAGGTGGATCGCCTCCCGCCCATGCTGGTCGAAGGCCGCGACAACCCCGACGTCGCGCCGACGGTTCTCCCCGCAGTCGGCGTCGATGCACCGCAGGTGGGCGCGCCAAAGTCATCCGCGCCTGGCCGCACAGTGCAGAACGCCATCGACGACTACCTCGCTCACCAGCGGCAGGCGGGTATGAAGGAGAAGCAGGTCACCGACGCTGAAGGGGACTTGAGGGTCCTCGTCGAAGCGTTCGGCGCCGACAAACTCATCGCCGAGATCGGAACCGCCGAGTCCGGCATGATCTGGTCCGCCCTGGTGTCATTACCGCCCCACCACCGGCGTTACCCCGAACTCGCCGATCTTGACCTCTTCGAGAAGGCGCTGAAGGCGAAGGAGCTCAAGCTGGAGCCCCTGCACCCCGGCAGCATCAAGTCGTATCTCGGCTCCCTGAAGAATCTCTTCGAGCATGAGCGGATGGCCGGCCATGTGACGGCCAATCCGTTCGCGGAGAAGACCGTCATCAAGACCGTCCGGCGGAAGAAGCTGGAGAAGCCGTTCCGCAGCGACGAACTCGAAACGCTGTTCCGTGACACCGTCTTCGCCGGGGCCAAGAGCGCGGAGCGACCCTATGACCCTGGGGCGTTCCTGGTGAATGACTGGCGCTTCTGGGCGCCGGTGATCGCGCTCATGACCGGCGCCCGCATCGGCGAGATCGCCCAGTTGCGCCCCTGCGATGTGCATGAACGTGAGGGGATCCTCGTCCTCGATTTCAACGAGGAACAGGGGAAGTCCCTGAAGACCGACAGCTCGAAGCGGCTGGTGCCTGTCCACTCACGGCTGGTCGCGCTTGGCCTTGGCGAGCTGGCGCGAGAGCGATCGGCCCACCCACTGCTCCTGCCGGACGTGCCGAAGCCCGTCGCCGGCGATCATGGCGCCGGCCTCAGCAAGTGGATGAGCGAGCGCTACCTGCCGCGGCTGAACCTGAAGACGCGGCCTGGCCTTGGCTTCCACAGCTTCCGCCATAGCCTGAAGACGCTGCTCCGTTCGGCGAGTGTGACCGACAGCATCTCGAACCATATCCTCGGCCACGGCGCCCGCAGCGTCGATGAGCGGTATGGATCAGTTGAACTGAAGGCGGCGCGGGATGCCATTGAGAAGATCACGCTCCCGCAAGCGGTGATGGACCTGCGGCCGCGCTTCTGACGCACTGCACTCTCGGGAAATCCTACGCCCTCTCCAAGGGTGCATCAGCTCTCGTTCAGGACATGGCGGCATCAGGTTCAGACGCCAAGACGCATGATAGGACTTCGATAGTTCAGCGCTGAGTAAAGAGAAGTTCGCAAATCGGAGATAGCGCTCTGGCTTGGGGCCGGTTATGCTGCGCTCGCTATAGTCTCTTCATCCCCCGATCATCGGGGTCAACGATGAAGGAACACCCCGACCATGCTGAACGACACCGCCTCACCCCAAGAAGCACAGCACGACGGCATGGACATCCGTGGCCGCGCAGAGGACGGCATGCGCGTTTTTGCCGTGCTTCGGCCCGTAGGGCGCCAGATACTTGGGGCATCAGCAGACCATCGAGGTGAGCGGGATGACGAGCGTCTACGCGCCATCCCCTATCGCTGCAGTGCGACGACACTCGACTCGATACAGACCGCCGCGCGGCAGCGTGGGATGACGCCATCCCAATTGATTACTCGGGCTTTGCTGGAGTTCGGCATCCCCGTGATGGTCAACGACATTGACGGAGTAAAGAGCGGCGGAGAACTGCGATGATGCCGATAGCAAGCGACCTGGCAGTTCCAATGCCTGCCTGGAATACCGAGCTGGTGACGGTCTACATGCCGCACCACCGTCCGGTGCAGGCAGGCGCATTCAGGCGCGAGATCGTCCGCCGTATCGCTGACGCGGGGCTGGCCGTGTCAGCGGTTGCTGATGCTGCTGGGGTTCCTGCTACGCTTCTGGACGGTCGCGACGCCAGGCGTATCCCGCTGGGGTGGGTGGCAGCGATCGCGACGGCGACCAGGTCTGATGCGCGATCACTGAAGCGGCTCTGGGCGGAGGAGTATGAGCCTGGTCTGGCGGCGCGCCTTGTGCCCCAGGAGGCGAACGGTATTTGGTTCGAGGCCGTGGGCCCCTGCAGGTAAGTGTCGATGCAGCCCTGCTCGCCATCGGAAGGGGCCAGGCCTCGCCATGGCGCTGAGCCAGTGTCCGACTGTCCCGGATCGCCGCGGCAGCCGTTTCCAGCCGTAGCCGGTTCGGCGAGCACACATGCTGCAGACCGACGAAGCCATGTTGCGCTTCCTCGGCGCCTTTTTGAAGGGATCTGCGACCGTCGCCATGGGGCGCGAACCTCATCAAGCCAATGGGCCACGACGCGAAACCACAGCCTCGCTCGTGCTCGACTCGATCCAGAAGATCTTGCTGGCCCGCCTGCACATCTTGGCCGAACCGCGCGCGCTTTCGGCCAAAGACGTCTAGCGTCGGCGCGACACCAAACTGTCCAGCCTGGTCGCCTAGAGGAGAACGCCTGGAGGGGCGCGGTGCCGGCTCCAGGCCCGGCGATGCAGGTGATCCGGCACCCGATCGGTTAGTTTGTGGAGCAGGGCATGCTGCAGGCGAGTGCTGATATCTGATGCGGCCGCTCAACCCGATGCCGACACTCACGCATACAGACGCCAACCAAGGTGTCAAAGCCCAGACAGACGCAGACAAGGGACCGCTATGACCGTGATCAGCATTGCCAGCACCAAGGGAGGCGTGGGCAAGACCACGCTGTCACGGATCATCGCGGCCACCCTCGCGGAGGAACGCGCCGACTTCGCGGTGATCGACGCCGACCCGAATGACGCGCTCGGCCGCTGGAAGGCCAAGTTCTACGAAGGGGCACCCTTCGACCTGGTCTCCGAGCCCAACCACGACCGGCTTGCCCACCTCATCGAGCGGCTTTCGCGCGAGCGCGAGATCGTCCTGGTGGACACCGCCGGCTTCGACAACCCGGCGGCCAACATCGCCCTGACCTTCTCGGACGCGGTGCTGATCCCGATCATGGCGGACGAGGCTGACATGGAAGGGGCGAAGCAGACTTGGCTGCGGTGCCGTGCCATTGCGCTCGGTGTGCGGCGGGAAATCCCCGCCTGGGTGGTGCTGAATGCGACCAAGACGATCTCGCAGGTCCATCAGCATATCCTGGCCGAACTGGGGCGGCTGTCGGCCAGCTGCGGACTGCGCTGGCTCGAAACCAAGCTGTCCAACCTGGTCGCCTATAGCGAGATCTCCTGGTCTGGGGCGCTTCCCGCTCGTGGACCCGCCGTGCGGGAAATCCGCCACTTGGTCGAAGAGCTTCGCGAGAAGGGCATTCTGCCGCCCGCAGCCACCTGATGCCCACGCATACGCCATCGCCGGCGATCACCCAAACGCCGACGCAGACAACCACGCTGACGAAGGAGCCGCGCGATGACCAGCCGCTTCAAATCACGCGCCAACACCATGACCCCCGAGGAGATGGTCAGTCTGGTGCTGCAGGTGAACCTGGAAGCCCCGCCTGCCATCTACGTGTGCCGGAAGCGGGGGCAGGGGAGGGGGCAGGGAGCGCCTTACTCGACCCGACAGCGCTTGGACGGACGGTCATGTGGCGGTTTCAGGCGCAGCTCGAGCGGGCGAGGATGGAGGCGGATCAGGCGATGGCGGAGGCGATCGCAGCGGCCAGGGCGGCGGCCCTCTCGTCGTAGGAGCGTCCCCGGGCGCTGGGGTGGTCCGCCGGTATGTGCTTCACGCCGTGGCGCCGGCAGGCTGCGGCGGCGTCGCGGCCCAAAGCCACGACGCGCCTGCCCTGCACCTCGTGCATGGTGATGGCGCCGAAGCTGGCGGCGACCTTGTCGGCGGGGACGCGCTCGGAGCGCTTTGGCGGCAGCAGGTGGAAGGCTTGGGTGAGGTAGACGTCCGCCCGCCGGAGACCGCAGAGGGCCAATGCCCTGTCCAGCACCTGATTGAAGGGGATAGTCGGTAGGTAGCCGAGGGCCTGGAGCGTGGCCCGGTTCTCCTCGGTGATCGCCGGGGCATCGAGCCAGTGATAGGCGACGAGCACCGGCCCGGTCGGTGACCGCGAGGTGATCTGAAGGGGGGAGACGTAGTCGCCGTCCATCCCGACGTCAGACAGGGTCGCGTAGCCAGGCAGGCGGAACGCCCGCCGCAGGCCCACGATCTCTAGGTAGTGCATGTGTTTCCGCTCCTCTCGGGGCTGACCGCGGGTGAGGAGATGACCGGCTGCGGCCAGCGCCGCATCTTCGGCCCGACTTGGCCGAACGCACCGGTCCGGTGAAACCTGCGCCGGCCATGCACGGCTTCGAGCCACTCGCCAGTGGACGGCTTCACTTCGAGGGAGACCGGGAGGCGTTCGCGGTCGGCGATCCGCAGCAGCGCAGTCAGCACGGCCCGGCAGACCCCGCCGCCCTGATGCTCATCCAGGACAAAGATGCCCGCGATGTAGACGTCGTCCCCGACCATCGCGCCGCGTGCTCCTGCATGTTGCCTGGCACCAGCGTGCCGTCGAAGTCATACGCGATGGCGACCGAGATCTTGCTCATGTCCGACGACGCCTCCGTCTGCATCATGCGACCGCACTGAGCCGCACCTGCTCCAGCACCCCGATCAGCTGTTCCACTTCGGCGTCCTGGAACAGGCCCTCGACGCCATAGGGGCTGAAGCGCGTATAGGGCGCCTCATACAGCCGGCTCTGATCGATCACGCCGGCCGCGGTGAGGTTCTCGATCAGCATGTCGAGGAAGGTGATCTGGTTCGCGGTCAGCGTGCGGCCTGCCATGAAGCCAGCCAGTGCTTCCTGAACTGCGCTGCGGTCCAGGCCGACCAGCGTGCGCACGAAAAGGCCCAGGCCGGCACTATCGGCTTTCGCCTTCTCGACCTCCGCGGGCGAGCCGACCCCGCTCTCCAGCAACATCCGCTCCAGCTCCGCCAGGTCCGTCGGCGTCAGCTGGCGGTTGGTGCGGAGCTTGTGGATGGTGACGTGGTCCTCATGCGCCTTCAGGAAGTGGCGCACCTTGTCCTTGAACTTCGCGAAGCCATCGGCGGTGGCCATGGTCTCGAACACCACCTCCTGCCCATCGCCGATCTCGTCCTGGAAGTTGGTGTAGAGGATGGCGCGGCGACGCTTCTCGATCAGGTGCACCAGGCTGCGCAGGCGGCGGCGGGCCTGCTCCAGCTCGTGCACCGTAATGTCCTGCCACCAGGCCTCGGTCTGGACGGCGAGGATCAGCTCCATCTCGGCGGCGATGGCGGGGATCGCCTTGTTCTCCGCCAACGCCTCCCCCACCGCCACCACGCGGTCCTTCCAGGCCGCGAAGCCGGGGCGGGCGGCGAGGATGCAGAGCTGGAGGTTCAGCATCAGCAGGTCGAACTGCTTGGCCTCCAGCTTCTCGGCATCCTGCTGGGTCGGCAGGCCGGCAATGGTGGCGGCGAGGGCGTCGCGGGCCCCCACGTCCAGCACCTCCCACGCCTCGGGCTTCGCGTAGGTCTCGACCAGCTTGCGATGGGGGCGGATGACGAAGTTGTCGATGTTCATCGCTGCCACCTCGGCATGCAGCAGCTTCGCCACATCGGCGCGCAGCGCGCCCTCGGCCTCCGCCGCGGTGCCGGCCTTCACCCGCGCATCCACGCCGGCGATCACGTCCAGCCGGGCGCGGAAGAGGCGGGCAGAGATGCTCTCCGCGGCGCTCGCCTCCACCGTCTTCGCGTCCTTCGAGAAAAACTCCAGGTTCTGGCAGAAGTCGAAGACCTGGAAGAATTTCTTGTCCTCCCCCGGCCCGAACAGGTCCGGCCTCAACCGTGTGCCGCGGCCGACCATCTGCCAGAACTTCGTGCGGGACCGCACGAGCTTGAAGAAGACCAGGTTCACGACCTCCGGCACATCGATGCCGGTGTCCAGCATGTCCACGCTGATGGCGATGTGCGGCGACTTCGCGGGGGCGGAGAAGTCATCGATGAGTGACTGCGCGTGGGACACCTGGTTGTCGATGACCTGGGCGAAATGCCCCTTGAGGTGCGGGTAGTTCGCGTCGAAGCGCTTCTGGATGAAGACGGCGTGGTTGTGGTTGCGGGCGAAGATGATGGTCTTGCCCAGGCGATCCCCGCCTTCGACCGTCAGGCCTTTCGTCATCAGGTGCTCCAGCACCTTGTCCACCGTGTCCTGGTTGAACAGCCAGGTGTTGATGGCCTCGGCCTCCACGCCCTCGGGCGGGTCTTCCTCCCACTCCGCCTCGTCCCAGCGTTCCTTCTCCTCCTCCGTCAGATCGTCGTAGCGGATGCCCTGGCGCTGGAACTTCAGGGGGACGGAGATGGCGCGCATCGGCACCAGGTAGCCATCGGCCACGGCGTCCTGCAGCGGGTAGGCATCCGTCGGGACATGGGTGTCGAGGTCGAACATGCTGTAGGTGTTGTGGTCGATCTCGTCCTTCGGCGTCGCCGTCAGGCCCACCAACAGGCTGTCGAACCAGCGGAAGATGGCGCGGTAGCGGCGGTAGATCGAACGATGCGCCTCATCCACCACGATCAGGTCGAAATGGCCGGGGCCGAAGCGGCGGCCGCCTTCGCCCATCTCCTCGATCAGCGACATCATGGTGGGATAGGTGGAGACGTAGACGCGGCCCTGGCTGGCGCGGTCGGTGATGAGGTTGACCGGCGCGGCATCCGGCAGGTGGGTCTTGAAGGCGCTGACGGCCTGGTTCACCAGCGCCACGCGATCGGCCAGAAAGAGGATGCGCTTGGCCCAGTTGCAGCGCATCAGCAGGTCGCACAGCGCGATCACGGTGCGGGTCTTGCCCGACCCCGTCGCCATGACCACCAGCGCCTTGCGGCGGTGCTCATCCTCGAAGGCCTGGGCGATGCGGCGGATGGCGCGGGTCTGGTAGGGGCGGCCGACGATCGCCTCATTCACCGGGGCATCCGCCAGGCGGCGGCGGGTGGTGCGGCGCTGGATCAGCAGATCCAGCTCATCGCGGCGGTAGAAGCCCTGGACTTCGCGCGGCGGGTGCTGGGTGTCGTCCCAGATCCAATGCTCATAGCCATTGGTCAGGAAGATGACGGGGCGCTGGCCGTGCATGGCTTCCAGCGCGTCGGCGTAGAGCTTCGCCTGGTGTTGGCCGCGGCCGGGGTCGTGGCGCGTGGCCTTGGCTTCCACCACGGCCAGCGGCTTCCCATCCGCGCCCCACAGCACATAGTCGGCATAGCCGGTGCCGGATGGCGTGGGCATGCCGCGCAGGGGCACCTCTGCCACCCCCGGGGCCTGCGCGTCCCACCCGGCTTCCGCCAGCAGCTTGTCGATGAAGAGATCGCGGGTCGCGGCCTCCCCATAGTCATGCGTGTCGGGCTTCCGGCTGTTGGCGGCGAGGGCTTCGGCGATTTCGGCGCGCAGCGCCCGCACTTCCTCATCCAGCGAGGCCTTGGCGGCGAGGGCTTCCTTCAGCGCCTGGTCCTTCGCCTCCATCTCCGTCGCCATCTGGCGGATCTGGGCGAGGCTGCGGCGGACGATGTCCGCCGTGGGCGGCGGCAGCAGCGCGGGATCGAAGGCGAGGCTGTCGGCCGGGCGGGCGCCGCGGGCGTAGCTGCGGGCCAGCCAGAAGGACAGATGAAAGGCCTCCCGCATGACGGCGCGGGCATCGGCTTCGGTGAAGGGCTTGGCGCTGTGCACGGCGCTGTTGCCGGCATCCTTCAGCCATCGCGCCTTGTGGTAGATGGCGTCCCCGGCGATGGCGCGGAAGCCGGGTTCATCGATCAGTGCCGCCAGCTTGTCCGTATAGGGCGCGGCGAGGCGCCGGTCTGCCCGGTAGAGCCAGGCCATGGCGAGTTCGAGGAAGCGGCGGGCGTAGAAGGCGCAGGCGCGGGGATCGCCGCGCGCCAAGGATTCGGCGCGCGTGATGGCGCCATGCAGGTCCGGCCACTCGGGTTGGAGGAAGCCGAATTGGGTCATGGGGTCAGAGTTCCCCTCGGAAGGCGCGGTGCTGGAGGGAGACGAAGAGAGATTCGAGAGCAGATGCTTGTTTCAGGTGCATATCACGCGCGCCATCGAGACTGCGAAGGCGAGCCGCAAACTCCTTTTGCTGAGCAATGTCGGCAGCGGGAATCCGAAGCGCACCGAGGCCATCGACGTTGATGTTGAACTGGCCGGCAGACGTCTTTGCATGCTCACGGACCTCTTTTCGACCGACGCCCATGCTCAGGAATGCACAGAGAAAATCCGGATCGATGGCAGAGGTAAGCCGGGCGCGGATCAGATATGATGCGTAGATAAAGCGAGAGGCATCTAGTCCGAGAGAATCGCCCAGATTGTCCGGCACGCGGGCGCAACGGCCGACATACTCAGGATTTCCATTCGTGCGGACAAACAGCACATCGCCGCCGCGCAGTCTCAGACGGCTAAACTCTGCATCTGTCACCTCCACCGTCTTCAGGTCTGAGATGTCAACACCGCCGCCGATGACGTTCGGGATTCGAAGAGTGGGATAGCCACCTTCACCAGATTTGTTCGACGTTCCGTAGCGAAAGTCTTCGACGCAATCGCGCAGCCGGAGCAGCGTCCCGTATGGTGGCGGACCGAACATCTCCACAAATATCGCCTGCGCCATCTCGTCGAGTTGCGCCAGCGCCGCCCGCCGCTTCGCCCGCAGCGCGTCGGCCTCATCGAGGATGGCGGCGATGCGGCGCTGTTCGTCGAGTGGAGGAACTGGAACTTCGATACGGGCAACGACCGCCTTCGAGACTTCCTTGAACGTCGCGCCGTTGCCGAGGCTTTCGAGGTAGGCGCGGTTGCAGCGAAGCCAGTGATAGAGGTAGCCCGACTTCATCCGGTCGGGCTTCGGGATAAAGCTCTTGAAGCCCTGGTTCGTGGCCATGGGCACGGTGTTGATCGCTACATGGCCAATCGGTGCTCGGGAACTGAACAGCACCGAACCCTCCGGCAGCACTGTTGCCGCGCAGGCGTCCAGCCCCGCCTGGGTGATCCTTCGAGGCGTGCCCGTGATATGCGGTCCTTCGAGGTCAGCGAGGTCCCTAGGCGTGGCCCAGTGGATGTCGCCATCCCAATAGCCTGGGACCGATGTGCTGGGCGTTGCGCCGGAGATGATGTCGCAACACTCGTCCAGCCGCATCGTCGGCCACCCTTTCACGACAGCATCCCCTCCAGCCGCGCCATCCCGTCGCTTATCTCCGCCTCCAGCTTGCGAAGCTCCGCCAGGATTTCCCGCGGCGATCGGTGCGCCGTCTCCTCCCGCACCACTTCCTTGTAGCGGTTGATGGAGAGGTCCCAGCCCGCCGCCACGATCTCCGCCTTCGGCACCACGAAGCTGCGCGCCGTGCGGGGGCGGTCGCGTTCCTCGCCATCGCGCCGGCGCCAGCGGGCCAGCACGTCGGGCAGGTTGTTGCGGGTGGCGAGTTCGGCTTCCGCCAGCGCCTCCCTCGGCACGGGGCCGAGCCTGCCCTCCGGCAGCAGTGGCGTGCGCTTGTCGTCGAGGGAGAAGCCATCGGCCAGCATGTCGTAGAACCACACGCCATCCGTGCCGCCGCTATCCGTGCGGGTGAAGAACAGGATGGCGCAGGACACGCCGGCATAGGGGCGGAAGACGCCGCTCGGCAGGCTGACGATGCCGTCCAGCTTGTGGTCCTCCACCAGCATGCGGCGCAGTTCCTTATGCGCCTTGGAGGATCCGAACAGCACGCCATCCGGCACCACCACCGCCGCGCGGCCGCCGGGCTTCAGCAGGCGCAGGAACAGCGCCAGGAACAGCAGCTCCGTCTTGCGGGTCTTGACGATGGCGGTCAGGTCCTTCGCCACCGTCTCCGTGTCCAGCGACCCCGCGAAGGGCGGGTTGGCGAGGACCAGGGTGTAGCGGTCCGCATCCTCCGCATGGTCCTGCGCCAGGCTGTCGCGGTAGCGCACATCGGGGTTCTCCACCCCATGCAGCAGCATGTTCATGCTGCCGATGCGCAGCATGGTGCTGTCGAAATCGAAGGCGTGGAACGCGCCGCCGAGCTTGCCCTGGCCGTGGAAATGGGCGCGGGCGGCATCGTCATGCAGCACGGCCGGGTGGTGCTGGCGCAGGTATTCGGCCGCGGCGACGAGGAAGCCGCAGGTGCCGCTGGCGGGGTCCACGATGATGTCCCGCGGCGTCGGCGCCGCCATCTCCACCATCAACTGGATGAGGTGGCGGGGCGTGCGGAACTGGCCATTCTGCCCGGCGGTCGCGATCTTGCCGAGCATGTATTCGTAGATGTCGCCCTTGGTGTCCGCATCCTCCATCGGCACCGCTTCCAGCATGTCCACGACGCGAGAGAGCAGGGCAGGGGTGGGGATGGTGAAGCGGGCGTCGCGCATGTGGTGGGAATAGGTCGATCCATCCCCGCCAAGCGTGCGGAGGCAGGGGAAGACATGCTCCCCGACCACGGCGAACATCTCCGCCGACGCCAGGTTGCGGAAGCGGGACCAGCGGAGGTCATCGAAGGGGCGGGCCTTGCGGCCCTCGCCGCTCAGGCCTTCGGGGAAGATGCGGCGGTCCATGGGGCGGCGCAGGCGCGCGGCCTTGCGTTCCTCCAGCGTGTGGAGCTCATCGAGGCGGCGGATGAAGAGCAGGTAGGTGATCTGCTCCATGACCTCCAGCGGGTTGGAGATCCCGCCGGTCCAGAAACTGTCCCAGATGCGGTCGATCTGGCTGCGGAGTTCGCCGGTGAGCATCAGCAAGTCCTGAAATATCGGGGTGGGCGGTCAGGCGCATGTCAGCGCTGAGAGTGCGCTATGGGGCCGTGCCGGATGGCCGGGTGAGGGGCGGCGTGGCAGGCAGGTTGGCGGTGCCGGATGCGCCGGCGCGCTGATGATCGTTCCGCATGTCATCCAATATGGTGCCGGGGCGCGCGCCGTTTGACCAGGGGCCAGCGGCGCGGTTCCGGGCAGCGCCAGGTCAGGGCGAGACCCGTGCAGTGGTGCGCTGGCGTTCCAGCAGGGCCAATTCGTCATCCCGTTCCCGGTTGAGCGCCTGGATGCGAGTCTCGCAGGCCTGGGTGTCCGTGCCGCAGGCGCTTCGGGCGGCGGTCAGGCGTTCATCGAACAGGCGGCGGGTGTCGGCGATGCGGGTGGTGAAGAAGGCCTCGCGGCTGCCCTCGCTGGCGAAGGTTTCGGGCGGGAGGCTGACGATCACGTTTTCGGGATAGCGACTCATGGCGCCGGAGGCCGCGTCCACCGCCAGGCCGATGAAGCCGCCGAGCAGGATGTTGCCGGCGGTCATGCCCTGGAACTGGGGCGTGATGGTCTGCACGCCGGGCAGGTTGCCGGCCCGGGTGCAGCGGATGGCGATGTCGCGGGACGACTTGCTGAGGGAGACGGTGCCAGGGGTGGGATTCACCACGCCCATGATCGTGCCGTCGCGGGTCATGGTGCAGGCGGCGCCGGGCGGTTCGGTGAGGACCGAGATGGTCTGGGTGGTTCCGGTGGTGATGGTGGCGCAGGCGGGCAGCCCGAAGGCCAGGAGAAGCAGCGCTGCAAATCGATAAAGCTTCGCAATCATGATGGGCGCGGTCCTTCGTTCACGCCGGAGGGCCGGCGTGTTGGGTGGGTCATTGGGCTTGGGGTGGCTGGGGCGGCGCGGCGTGTCCGCGCGATCGATCAGCCCGACGTTTCGTCTGGGGTGGTGATGGCGTGCAGGCGGTCCTGGTGTCGGCCCGCGCGACCGGTGAGGTGTTCCGCGAGACTGTTGCGACCGCCGCCAAGCAACCGCGCTTCCGTCAGGAGGACCGTCAGGCGCTGGGCCATGACGGCGGCGGTGGGCTCGACCGCTTGCGCTGCGATGTCGCCGATCTCGGCGGCGAGGGAGGCGGCGGCGAAGGCCGTCCGGTCGATGTGCTCCTCGGTCCAGTAGGTCGCGAGGAAGGGGGCAGCGAGGCCCGGATTGGCGGCACAGGCGGCGCGGCAGAGAGCGACCAGGCGGCTGTCAGGCAGGCTGGGGGCGTATCGGCGGGACATGGAGGTGTGGAGGGTCTCCGTGCAATCGGGGTTGGCGCTAGGGGTCAGGGCGGGCGATGCGCGTGGCATGGACGGCTCCAGGGATGACGATGGGTCCGCATATTTTTTATTCGTATTGTATCGAAGGGTCAACGTAGTTTTTATGCGGACATGACTGACGCTCCGCCCACGCCTGCCTCGCACGACCTCCGCTGGAGCCAGGAGGCGCGGCTGCGCGCGATTGACCAGGCGGCGTTCTGGGATGGGCGGGTGAACCGGTCGGAGCTGATCCGGCGCTTCGGCATCTCGGTCCCGCAGGCGACGAATGACCTGCGGGACTACCAGGCCCGGGCGCCGGGCAACCTGCGCTACGACACGCGGGAGAAGGCCTACCTGGCGGAGGAGGGCTTTCGGCCGCTGTTCGGGGAGCCGAGCGCCGAGGCCTGGCTGCTGGATGCGGGGGCAGAGGAGGCGCGCCCCCTGCCGGTCGTGGTGACGCCGCGGCCGGAGCGGAGGGTGGACCCCTGGGTGCTACGGCGGGTGGTGCAGGCCAAGCGGGCCGGCCTGGCGCTGCGGGTGCTGTATCAGACGATGGACCAGCCGGAGCCGTCCTGGCGATGGATCTCGCCCATGGCGTTCGGCAGCGACGGCGTGCGGTGGCACCTGCGCGCCTGGAACCACGATGCCGGGCGGCATGAGGACATGCTGTTCCCCCGCATGGTGGCTTTTGACGGTGAGAGGCCCGCGGGTGCGGCGCCGGTGGATGAGGTCTGGGAGCGCGTGGTGTCGGTGCGGCTGCGGCCCGCTGGGAGGCTGAGCGAAGGCCAGCGGCGGGTGATCGAGGCCGACTACCAGATGGTGGGGGGAGAGGCCCGCCTGGAGGTGCGGGCGGCGCTGCTGTGGCTGTTCCTGCGGCGCATGCGCCTGGACCGTGAGGATGGGCTGGTGGAGGTGGCGAACAGGGCGGAGCTGGTCGAGGTCCTGGAGGGACCCAAGGCCAGGTTCCAGGGTGGCGATGTGGAACAGCGTTGAGCGGCGGCCAGGACGATGCTGCGCAACGCCTCGCGCGCCTATCAATGGCCCCCTCGGTGGAGAAAAGCCCTGAGCTGAAGGCATAGGAAGACTACCCCCGCTTAAAGCGAGGGCAGTCCCTATGCCTTCGCGAATGTTGCTGCCCTCGTCTGGAGCTGCCCCTCGCTTTGGCAGCGGCATGGCGTGTCGGCCTGCCGCCTTGGTGCCAACTTACGCAGATAGGACACCCTGCGCTCCTCGCCCTCGCACCTTTCGGACCGGGCTTTGCCGTTGAGGAGACCCCACAGTCGGCAATAAGATCCGCGTCGCTGCCGTCATGCCGACCAACGCGGAAATAGTGCAGCTAGGGAACTCCCTGCTCGTGCGTCCTGCTCTGGGTGTCGCACGGGACCTGGTCCGCACCTCAATTATAGCGCTGTCGGTCATCTGATGCACCGATATTCGTGTGCGAAGGCTTGGATGTGTGCCGGACTCGTGGTGTTCGCGGCTCGGGAGCGGCCGCCAGGAAGATCATCGTCGTCCAGCACACCGCCTGCAGTGCCGGCGGCAGACAGCGCGGCGGTGATCCCGTTCTGGCCGAGGGGCAGTAAGGCGCACGCAGACTGCCATGGCGATCACCGCGGTCATCGGCAGTGCACAGGCCGGGATAAAGCGCGGGGTGGTGGGTGACGTCGAGGCCCTGGCGCCGGGGCGGTAGCAGCGGGGGAGGATGTGGGCGCCTTTCTGGCCGTTCATCCGACCCGCCGAGAGCATCATGACGACGGTGCGGTCGTGGTCGTCGCAGGCGGCGTGCCGCTTCCGGTTCAGCCAGCCATGCGGTGTGCCTTCAGGGGGTGCTGTCGAGGGTCAGCCGATCAGGCTCACCGGTCCAGCCGGCCAGCGCCGCGACGATGCGGCTGAACACGCCCTGTTTGGCCCCGGCATCAGCTGGCGCTGAACGCCTGAAAACTATTGAAACGAATGCCCGTGAGCCATCGCCTGGACGTGCCGCTACAGTGCCGGCATGCAGATACGGCCGCAGGATATGGACACCTTTCCCTCCAGCCATGACCAGGCTTGTCACGTCGTTGTCGTCGAGGATGACCGAGAGATCGCCCTGCTCGTCTCCAGCTTCCTGACGCAGAATGGCATCAGCGTCACCCGCGCCAGCACGGACCGGCAGTTGCAGCGCGTCCTCCGCATGCAGAGCACCGACCTCATCCTGCTGGACATCATGCTGCCGGATGTCGACGGCCTGACCATCTGTCGGCGACTGCGCAGCACGCCCGAGACGCAGGCGATACCCATCATCGTCGTGTCCGCGCTCGGCAGCCAGTTGGACCGTGTGAAGGGCCTGGATACGGGCGCTGACGATTATCTGGTGAAGCCCTTCGCGCCAGAGGAATTGCTGGCGCGCATCCGCGCCGTCATGCGGCGGCATGCGCTGGTCGAACGGCGGGCGGAGGCCGCGCAGGAAGTGCTGGAGGCGGAGGGCTTCCGGCTCGATCTCCGGCGTCGGGCGCTTCATGACGCGCAGGGCGCCCGAGTTGCCCTGACAGCGACGGAACTGGGTCTCCTCGTCATCTTCATGCGCCACCCACAGATGGTCCTGTCCCGCGACCAGATCGCGATGAAGCTGCACGGCCGGAATGCGGAGCCGCTGGACCGGTCGATCGACGTCGCCATCAGTCGGTTGCGCCGCAAGATCGAGCCCGACCCGCAAAGCCCCACGTTGATCGAGACCGTCCGCCACGGTGGATACGTCTTCACGCAGCCGGTCCGCACCCAGCCGGCCGGGTCGTAGCGACATGCTGCGATTCCTGATGGCGACCACCGCGCGGCAGGTCGGATGCATCGTCGCCCTGGCGACGATCGGGTCGAACATCCTGGCCCTCTTCGCCTGGCTGCTGCTGTCGCCGGGCAGTGCCGTGCCGGGTTCTGTCCGCGCCTTCGCGGCGGATGTGGCGACCACGGCCGAGTTCCTGCGCCATACGCCACCGGATGCGCGGCCCGACCTGTTGCGACGCGCCGCCGGGCAGGCGTTCGACTTGCAGGACCCGAACGCGCCGCCTGCCGATGGCTGGATCGACACGGTCCTGACCCGCGCGCTGAACGAACGCCTGGCGGAGCGCGCCATCGCTGCGCATGCCACGGTGATGGCAGCCCCGCAGGCATGGTCCAGCCGTGGCGTCGTGGTGACGATCGACTTCAGTGATGGGGAGGTGACCCGCTTCGCGATCGGCGAGCCGCGGATGCGCAACGTGATCCCGAGCTTCCTGCTGCCGCCGACGCTGGGGGTTCTCCTGATCGGCGTGCCGCTGCTGCTCGTGATGCTCTGGGTCGCCTACTGGATGACGCGGCCACTCGATCGGCTAGCGCGCGCCGCATCGGCGATCGAGGCGGCCGGCCTCCAGGTAAGAGTGCCGGAAGGCGGGGCTCTGGAGGTGCGTCGGCTCGGGCGGGCCATGAACGGTCTCCTCGAACGGCTGCGGGAGGATGTGGCCGAGCGGGCGAAGATCATGGCCGGCGTGAGCCACGACCTGCGCACCCCGCTGACACGCCTCCGGCTCCGGGTGGAGACGGTGCAGGACGTGCGGCTGCGGCAGGCGCTCGGCGCCGACCTGGTGCTGATGGAGGGGATCGTCAGTTCGTCCATGGCGCTGCTGGAAGCGGATCTGCGACAGGAACCGCTGGAGGCGCTGGACATCGCGGCCCTGGCCAGCACCGTCTGCGATCAGTTTGCTGATGCGGGTTTCGACGTGGCCTATGACGGCCCGCTGCATCTGGTTGTCCGGGCACAGCCCGTGGCGCTCGAACGGGCGCTCAACAACCTCGTCGAGAATGCCTGCAAGCATGCGCGCGGTGGCCGCCTCCTCCTGCGTGAGGAGGAGGGCGCCGTCCGCATCGTGGTGGAGGACCGTGGCCCCGGCATCGCAGAAGCTGACCTGCCGCACATCACGGAAGCCTTCCGGCGGCCGCAGAAGAACGGCAATGGGTTCGGCCTTGGCCTGGCCATCGTGGCGAGCGTCGCCCGTGCGCATGGCGGCCAGTTGCGGCTGACCAACCGCAGCGACGGCGGGCTGGCAGCTGAACTTCGCCTGCCGGCGATGGAGGTCGCTTGAACCGCCTCCGCATGGCCGTGCTGGCCGCGACCGGTGTCGTGCTCGGCCTGGGCGTGATTCAGGGGCCTTCGGCATCGGTGGGCGACCCGGCCCCCACGCCAACGGCCCCTGCCGTGCCCTCCCGCGTGGCGCTGGGCCGGATCGAGCCGGCGAGCGACGTGATCATGCTCGCGGCGCCGCAGGGCAGCAGGACAGGGCGCATCGCCGAGTTGCTGGTGCGGGAGGGCGATGTCGCCGAGGCGGGTCAGGCGGTTGCGTTGATGGACAACGTGCAGGTGCTGGTAGCCCAGGTCCGACAGGCGGAAGTGACGCTGACGCAGCGGGAAGCGAGGCTCGCGCAGCGCCTGGTGGAACTGGAGGCGGAGGAGGCCTCCCTTGCATCCGCGCTGGAACAGGAACGGGCGAATCGCGATCGTGCCAAGTGGGAGCATGAGCGCATGAACCGGCTCCGTCAGGGTGGCGTCTATCGGGACACCGCGTTGATCGACAAGCGCCTGGCCCTCGACTCGGCGGAGCAGAAGGTAGTTGCTGCCGAACTCGCCCTAGCGCGTGCGCGCGTGCGCGACGCGGAAGGACGACGGCTAGAGGAGGCCGTGCTGAGGAGCGAGGTCGAGATGGCGCGGGCCAGCGCCTCGCAGATGCAGGCCGAGCAAGAGATGGCGACGCTCCGCGCGCCCAGCCACGGCACCGTGCTGCGGATCAATACCAGGCCCGGAGAGGTGCCGGGGAGTGACGGCATCATGCTGCTGGGCGACCTGCGCCGGATGCGCGTGCGCGCTGAGGTGTTCGAGACGGATCTGCCCGGCATCCGGCCGGGGCAGCCGGTGCAGGTCGCGAGCCGCGCCCTGCCCCAGCCCCTGGCCGGATCGGTCGAAGCGATCGGGTTGCGGGTCGCGCGGCAGACCATCGTGCGGGAGGACCCCGCCGCCACACTCGATGCCCGCGTGGTGGAAGTGATGGTGGCGCTGGATGCGCGCAGTTCAGCGCTGGCCGCGGGGCTGACGGGGCTGCAGGTGCGAGCCTTTTTCGGGGCGGTGCCGTGATCCGCGGCCGCACGGCGCTCGGCTGGGCGCAGCTGGTGCATCAGCCAGGCCGCTTCGTGATGGCGCTGGCCGGTGTGATGGCCGCGGTGATGATGGTGTTCATGCAACTCGGCTTCATGAACATGGTGTTCGACACCACGGTGATGGTGCATCGGCTGCTGAAGGCCGACCTCGTGCTGGTCAGCCCCGTCGTGCGCGATGTCGCCGCCTCGGGCACGATCCCGCGACGCCGCCTCATGCAGGCGCTGGGTGTCGAAGGCGTGGCGGATGGCGAGGCGCTCTACGTCACGACCCGCGACTGGACGAAACCGGATGGCGAACGCGGGACGCTGATGCTGATGGGCGTCCGACCCGATTTCGACGCCTTCCGTGACCCCGACATCACGCGCCAGCAACGCGGCCTGGCGCAGCCCGGGACCATCCTGCTGGATTCGGGGGCGCGCGGTGACTACCGCGGCGTGCTGGACGGCCTCCGCCAGGGTCAGGAGTGGACGACGGAGATGGGCGGCCGACGCGTGACCGTGATCGGGGACTTCCGACTCGGCGCGTCCTTCGGGAATGAGGGTCTGCTCATCACCTCCGACGATACCTTCCAGGCACTGTCGGTGAACCGTGATCCGGGCGCACCGAGCATCGGGCTGCTGCGGCTGGTGCCGGGCGCTGACCCTGCTGTGGTGAAGGCGCGGCTGTCAGCGGTGCTGGACCCCGCCGACAGCCGAGTGATGACGCTGGAGGACTTCGTCCAGCACACCCGCGGCTTCATGATCCGCAACTCCCCCATCGCCATCATCTTCGGCTTCGGCACCGCGGTTGGGCTGCTGGTCGGCGCGATGGTGGTGGCGCAGATCCTGACCGCAGATGTGCAGGAACACATGGCGGAATACGCCACCTTCAAGGCGATGGGCTTCAGCAACGGGCGGATCCTGTCCATCGTCTACGAGCAATCCGCGATCCTCGCGATGTTCGGCTTTCCGCCTGGGCTGGGCCTGGCCCTGATCCTCTACGCAGCGATCCGCTGGGCCGTCTCGATGCCGATCAGCATGCCGATCGACCGCGTAGCGATCGTCTTCGTCGCCACCGTGGCGATGTGCGCGGTGGCGGGCACCCTGGCGACCAGGCGTGCCCGCAAGGCCGACCCCGCGGAGGTGTTCTGATGCCGTCCGTCGTCGCGCGCGGCCTGTCCTACACCTACCCCGATGGCGGCGCGCTCCGCGCTGCCCTCTCCGACATCGACCTGGTTGTCGAGACCGGTGAGATCCTGTTCCTGACCGGGCCCTCCGGCTGCGGGAAGACGACGCTGCTGACCCTGGTCGGCGCGCTGCGGTCCGTGCAGAGCGGCACGCTCGATGTGCTGGGCCACCCCCTGCACAAGGCGGACGAGGCCGCGCGGGTCGCGTCCCGCCGGCGCACAGGCTTCGTCTTCCAGCACCACAACCTGCATCGCAGCCTCACGGCGCTGGGCAATGTCATGATCGGGCTGGAGGCGCGCGGCCAGTCGCGACGTTCTGATGCCGAAGCGCTGTGCCTCGACGTCCTGGCCGAGGTGGGCCTGGGTGGGCTGGAGCATCGGCGGCAGGACCAGCTTTCGGGCGGACAGCGCCAGCGCGTCGCGGTGGCCCGCGCCATGGTCGGCGGCCCTGCCTTGCTGCTGGCGGATGAGCCGACCGGTGCTTTGGACGGCAAGACCGGCGGCGAGGTGATGGAGGCCATCCATCGCCTCGCGCGGCGCCGGGGCACGACGGTCATCGTCGTGACGCATGATCCACGCCTCGACGCCTTCGCTGACCGGATCGTGGCAATGGAGGATGGGCGGATGCGAGGCGCAGCGCCCGCGGCGCCGGCTGCGGCGGGGCATGCGATGGGCCAGCCGTCGGTCACGCGGGCGAACGCCCTGGCGCTGTGCGCCAACTTGCTGTCGCTCTCGCTGGCGCCGCCGGCAAGGGCGGAGGATGACCTGCCTCTCGTGGCTGCGGTCGCGGTGCTGGCTGACGGCAGGCCCTGGGTCGCGCGGCGTGCCGGCGGCGCCGAGATCAGGTTGACGCTCCGCCCTGACGGCACCGGGCGGATCGAGAGGCCGGTGTCGCGCGAGGTCAGCTGGGCTGCCCAGGGCGGGGACATCTGCATCGCCTTCGGCTTCCCGATGGGCCGCCGCTGCATCCGCCTCCGCCGTAACGGCGCCGGCCTCGCTGCCCACGAGGATGGGCAGCTGGCCTTCACGCTGAACCGCCCCTGAAAGCCATGCCGATGACACAACAGAGACAGGCCGCACTCATGCTGCCGCGACGAGGCCTCCTCGCCCTGTTGCCGCTGGGCGGTTGTGCCGGCCAGGGCGTGACGCGAACTGGCTTCCTGGGGGATTACGAGGCGCTGGCGCCCACGGCGGCGAACACCCGGGACCTCATTTTCGTCGATCCCGCCTACAGGCCCGGCGAATACACGCATTTCGTGCTCGACCCTATCGTTTGGCGCCCCATCGAGGGTGCACCAGCACGGGGCGATTCGGAGATCGCCGAACTGCGGGACGCGCTGCGGCGTAGTCTGGCGACAGCGCTGGGGCGGTCGCGGATGGCGGCCGATGAGGCGGCACCGGCGCCAGGCGTGCTGCGCATCCGGGCGGCCATCACCAACACCCGCCGTGCGAATTGGTGGATCAATGTGCCGGTCCAGGCAGCGGGCATCGGGCTCGCGGTCATGGGTATGCCCGGGGGGATACCGCCGCCCAACCCCGGAGGCGCCAGCGTGGAGATAGAGGCGGTGGATGCCGCGAGCGGAAGCAGACTTGTCGCCGTTGTCACCTATGCGAACGGCGTCCCATGGGCACCGACCGGCTACGTCACCCGCTTCGGGCATGCGCGCCGTGCCTTCGACCTGGCAGCCGACCTTCTACAGGCACAGTTGTCGAGGCAGGTATAGCGGCGCCGGTCGCAAAAGCCTCACCTGTCGAGCACTGCGTGATCCGCTGTAGGTATCTGCAGGCCAGATAGGCGGCGAGTGGCCTGGTGGCCCTGTTGACCGCACGCAGCCAGATGGTCGGGTCACGCTGCGGCCAGCGAGACAGCGTTGCCAACCTAGATCGTGGCGATCTCACCCCGGATGCGTTGACGCCAGGCGTTGAGGTGGCGGTTCGCGTCGAGATCATCGGCGGTCATCGCATCAGCGTGGCCAGCCCGCTGGCGGGCGGCCTGGTCGATGTTCTGGGAACAGGCGACGCGCTTGCCATGGATCGTGCCCTGCGGGCTCTGGCGCACGGCGGGGCTCTCCAGCGCGGCCAGGGTGACGAAGATCTGGGCGCCTTTTGGGCGGGCGTGGTGAATGGGTGTGGGGAACCTGACGGCGCTGTCCAGCTTCCAGCGGAACCGCCAGCCGGGGTGCGCGGCCACGAGTTCGGCCGAGGCCATGTGCCGGTGCCGCAGCCCGTCCAGCTCGTCCGCGGTCATTGGGCCAATGATGCCGGCGATAACCCTGACGGGTTTCGGGACGATGACCGCCCGCACCTTCATAACCCACAAGGCTGGCGGTGGTGGCTTCGGTGAGGGCGGGTGTGATGACGCAGGGACGAGGGCCTGGTCAGCGCTGAGTGGGCGCCCAAGGCCTGGGCGAGGAAAGGGGGTGGCGATGGTGTCGCCGACCCCTGGATCGTGTTCTGTGAGGCCGCTAGAGTTACCGTCGGGGCTTGCGCTTCGCTGGCTGGGGCGGCTGCACCGCATCGTTCAGCGGTGAATAACCCAGCCAGATGGCCGCCTGCAGATCTGGCAGGGATGTCAGCTCGATCCACCCCGCCGCGGCGCGGGCCTGCGGGCCGACGTTCTGGGATGCACCGGTCATCTTTCCCTTGAAGCCGGCCGGCATAGGCTCGGGGTCGCCGAGGGGGTTCCGGAGGACTCTCGCCGCAGCCCCCGCCAGGTCGATATACTCCCGGACATTGACCATCTGGCCATCCGGCAGCCGCGCCCTCTCGCTCGGGCAGAGGTTCTTGATGGCGTAGGCTCAGGACTCATTGACCGAGCCAGAAGATGACGGTGGCGGCGAGTGTGATGGCGCTGAAGAAAGTGTGGGCGCAGCGGTCGTAGCGCATGGCGATGCGGCGCCAATCCTTGAGCCTGCCGAACATGATCTCGATGCGGTGGCGCTGGCGATACAGGACGGCGTCGTGCGGGATGGGCTGCTTTCGACTGCGGGTTGAGGGGATGCATGGGGCGATGCCGCGGGCCGACAGGTCTGCGCGGAAGCGGCCGCTGTCGTAGCCACGGTCGCCGATGAGTTCGCGCGCTGGTGGGAGCCTTTGCAGCATCAATGCAGCACCGCGGTGATCGCTGGCCTGGCCTTCTGTGAGCAGCAGCACGACGGGGCGGCCCTGGCCGTCGCAGGCGGCGTGGAGCTTGGAGTTCAGGCCACCCTTGGTTCGCCCGATACAGCGGGGAAAAGCCCCCTTTTGAGAAGGCTGGCTGCCGTGCGATGCGCCTTGAGGTGCGTGCTGTCGATCATCAGGCGCTCGGGCGGGCCGCCCTCGGCGGACAGCGCGGCGAAGATGCGGTCGAACACGCCCATACGGCTCCAGCGTACGAAGCGGTTGTAGAGCGTCTTGTGAGGACCGTAGGCTGCGGGCGCGTCCCGCCACTGAAGGCCGTTGCGGATCACGTAGATGATGCCGCTGAGCACGCGACGGTCATCCACGCGCGCGATGCCGTGGGAGAGTGGAAAGTGCGGCGACAGCCGCCGCATCTGGGCAGTCGTCAAAAGGAACGGCGGCGTGGGCATGGCGGCACCTCCACCACGCCCAGAATCACACCTCGCCGCGTCGCTTCAAGCGATTAATGGGTCCTGAGCCTAGATCACTTGGCGCTTGATCTCCCACCTGGTGCGATAGCCGGCCACCTGGGACTTCTTGTGCCATCTGAAGTCGACCCCGCAGGCGTTCGGCTTGAGGACGCGGTCGAGCTCGTCGAGGATCACCTGCCGGGCGACCGCATCGAGCCCCTGGGGCAGGTGCATGTGGAGATGGAGATGCTCGCCCATGCGTGACCCGCACTCGTGCCACCAGACGAAGCGAATAGGCAGATCTCGATCGCCAAAGACGCGCCTTACCCGATCCAGAACCTTCTCTTGAAGGGTGGCTGTGCTTCGGGGCAGCAAGTCAGGGGTGCTGCCGCACTTGTTCCAGGTGATGGTCACCAAGGAGCCGAACCGGGTTCCCTCCCACTCGGTGAACAGGCAGGCGTTCGCCAATCGTAATGCGTCGCCCAGCCGCATGTATCTGGGCGCAGATGGTGGCATGAAGTCTCGGGGGAGGTTGACGATCCACTTCCGGGCGTTCTGGCGGGATGACATGACGGGCGTCCTTTCTGTTGGGTGACTGGTGGTATGGTCGGCCTATACTGAGGAGGCGGTCGCAGTCCTCCAGGCCGTTCTCATCGGTCGACAAAAAATCAAATATTATCAATTACTTAAGGGGTATGGGGTCCGGCGTCTCGGATGGCCCGCCCCCATCACCGGCCCGAAAACTGGCACGGCGGACCGCGCGGCTGGACGAGCATGGCTGACCGGGTGACCGTAGGAGGCAGACGGATTTCAGCAACGCGACGAAGGCGGCGGGTCAACGTTTTGGTCGCTGTGGCGAACAAGACACGAACATGTTGTTGCGTGCTGTCCTGCAGCCCGGGTGGCTAGCAGCGCCAACCGGCTGACCCGCCCGGCGCCTTCGGCCGACCGAGTGCGACGCCTTGGCGGTTCGGTGGGCGGGAACGGGAGGTCATGTCAGGGGGAGTGCCGCCTTGCCCGGCTTGCACGTGACCGTGCCAGGGGAACCGCTGCATCGCGTTCAAGCGGACTCAGGCCGACACTGCGGCCGCCACGGCGGGCCTTGTCACCGACACCGGCGGGCCGATCGAGGCCAGCCTCCCCCTTCACCGGAACCGGCGCACCCTGTGGCTCTCGCATGCCCGAGGCGTTCGCCGCGGTCCGGGACAGCGGGACCATGGTGGTGCTGGAGGCCGCCCGGGGGGTCGCGCAGGGCGCGGTGTTGTCGCTGATGCGCCTGGCCACCTTTCGACGCCGACGATCCTGGGCGGATCAGCACGGGCTGCGTGACCTCGCGCTCTTCAGCCCCTGTGTCGGCCGTCGCCAATACCAACGCCAGCCTGGTGCGGTCCTCCATCGTCTGCCGACGCAGCCCCGCCGATGCGCGTGGTGGTGACGCTCAGGTCCGCACCTTGGCGCCGTCCATTGTGAAACACGATGCCGCAGCTCGGCAGGCGCACGGATACCGAGGCCATTGGTGAGGTCTCACGCTCCGTAGCCGGCGCTGAAGCGCGACGACCACAAACGGCATCATCAACGTCCATTGTCGCGCATCGTGTTGCAGTGTTGCTGAGAGGTATTTGATATACAAATATAATGTCGAGCCCTGCCGTGGCAACGCCGTGCGACGTCCGGTCTGCTGCTGCCGTTCTCGGGTGGCAGCATCAATGGCAACCAGCACCCCCGGGCCGATCGTCACCCGCCCGACATCCGATCGACCTTCAGCGCCCCGGTGGCGAGCGCGATCGCGCAGTCGTAGTGCCAGTTGGTTCGCCTCGTCGTCGGGAACCGCCGTAGGTCGCAGCCGAAGATGGCCGGCTCGGTGAGCGAGTTGAAGAATACGATGCGCCGCCCGTCCTGGCCGGCGGTCAGGGCGTCGAACAGGGGCCGGTAGTCCATGCCGCCCAGGAAGACCGTATCGTCCGGCGGCGGGCTGGTGAGCGTGGCTAAGTCGGTAAGCCATCAGCGCTGTCGCTGGAATGATGCCGGACCATCCGTGGCGGCTGCGAAGCCGATGTTCTCCGTGCCTGCCTTGTGCCGCCCCGGGATCTGGGATTCGCTTGGCGGTTCCTGTCAGGGATCGGCCTTCCGCGATCGGTCCAGGGCCACGTCCCAGAAGATCGCCGCGGCGTGCGACGCAAAGGATCCCTCCCGGCGCGCCAGGCAGATCACCCGCGGCTGCTCAGGTGCCAGCCTGACGAGGACGATGCCCGCATGGGTCTCGGGCACCGCCATCTCGGCGATCACGGACACGCCCATGCCGGCGCGGACCATGGCCAGGATCGAGGTGATCTGCTGGATGCTGTGTCGCACATCAGGTGCATGTCCGCTGCGCGCGAACCAAGCGCGGACCAGCGGCTCGCTGCCGCCCCTGGTCAGGATGAAGTCGCGCCGAGACAGTGTCGCGGCATCGACACCGGGATGCGAGGCGAGGGCATCGTCGCTGCGGACCAGCGCGACTAGGCGATCATGGGCGAGCGGGATCATCTCCAGGTCCGGCATCTCGCTTTCGACCGCGATGGCGAAGTCCGCCGCGCCATCGCGCAGGGCCTGCAGCGCGGCCTCGTCGGCGCTTTCGGAGATCTCCACCCGCAACGCCGGCCCGCGCTGCCGCGCCGCCGCCACCAGACCGGGCAGGATATGGGTGGAAGCGGAGGCCCCGAAGGAGGCGATGCGCACGAGCCCCTGGCCGTGCCGGCGGCTCTCCTGCAGCACGCGGTGGACCGTCCGCGCCATGTCCTCCTGCCGCTCGGCATAGTCGGCCAGGATGTGCCCCTCGGCCGTCAGGCACAGCGGGCGCCGGTCGCGCCGAACCAGCAACAGGCCGCTCTGCGCCTCGGCCCGGGCGATCGCCTTGCTGGCGGCAGGCTGGCTGATGCCGCAAGCCCGCGCAGCCTCGGTCAGGTTGCCCGCCTGCCGGAGCCGCTGCAGCAGCCGGAGCGTCGTAGGGGAGAACTCGCCTTCGTTGGGCATTATGACGCCAGGTTATTTCGATATGCCCGGACATTCCAATACGGCATGCAGCGACGCAACGGAGCTGGATTGACCGTGCTTACCCCGACCTCATTCCCTGACCTGTCACCCCTCGTGCAGGCGATCCCGAAGAACCCCCTCCGGGCGCTCTACCCCTATGCGGCACGCCCCGGGATGCTCAACCTCGCCAGCGGTCATCCCTCGCCGGATGCCTATGACAGGGATGGTCTGGCCGAGGCGGCCCGTCGCGCCACCGGCGATGCCAGTGCCTGGAGCTACGGCCCGACCGCCGGCGATCCGCAACTCATCGCCGCGCTGGAGGCGCTGAGCCCGCCACGCCCGGACGGCCACCGGCTGATCGTGACCTCCGGCGCGCAGCAGGCCGTGGACCTGGCGTTGCGCTGCCTCGCCAGGCCGGGCAGCGCGGTTGCCGTGCCGGAGCCGGTCTACCCGGCGATCCTGTCGATCTGCGCCGCGGCGGGCCTGCGCGCCGTGGGCTACGCGGTGGCCGGCGATCCGGAGCTTGCTGGGCTGGAGCGAGTGCTCGGCCGCGGCGACATCGCCGCGCTCTACGCCCAGCCGACCTTCTCCAACCCGGGCGGAGAGACCTGGACCCTCCCGCTGCGCCGGCGCCTCCTCGAACTCTGCGGGAGGCACGGTGTGGCGGTGGTGGAGGACGATCCCTACCGCGCGCTGGCTTTCACCGGCGCGCCGCCTGAGACGCTCATGACCCTGTCCGCGGCGGTCCCGGGTGCGATGGTGATCTGGGCTGGCAGCCTGTCGAAGATCCTCGCCCCGGGGCTGCGCCTGGGCTGGGCGGCCGTTCCGGATCGGCTGGCCGGGCCGATGACGGAGTTGCGCCAAGCCGGGGATCTGCAGCCCAATGCGCTGGCCCAGCGGGTGGCGGTGCATTACCTGGACCTCGGCAAGCTCGACGCGCACCTCGCCCGCGTCATCGGCCTCTACCAGGCGCGCAGCCAGCGCCTCGCCGCCGTGCTCGGCAGCGCCGGGTTCGCCTTCGAGCCCGCCGCCGGCGGGATGTTCCTGTTCCCGGCCCTGCCGCCGGGTGCCGCCCGCGCCGGGCTGTTCGAACGAGCCGTGGCGAGCGGCGTGCTCTACGCGCCAGGCCCGGCCTTCGCGCTGGATCAGGCGGATGGCCGCTTCAGCGATCGGCTTCGCCTCTGCTTTGCCGGGCTCGACGAAAGCGCGATCGCCACCGCCGCCGCGTGGCTGGTCGCGGCGCTGGAGGGCTGAGGCGATGCCCGCTGTCGCCCTCGCGCTGCTGCCGGACCTCATGCTGCTCCTCGCTGGCGGATTGCTGCGCCGGACGCTGCCCGGGGTCGGGTGGCAGGCCATCGATGCGCTGAATTTCCGCCTGCTGTTCCCTGCGCTCATCTTCTTTAGCGCGCTGCGCAGCCCGCCGCTGATGTCGGACCTCATGGTCATGGGGCTGGGTGTCTGGGCGGGCATGCTGTTGGCCTGCGGGCTGGCCTGGCTTGCGCGCAGCCTCGGGCCGGAGCGGTTCCTCGACTTCGCCGGCATGTGGCAGACGGCCTGGCGCTTCAACACCGCGCTCGCCATCGTCGCGGCGCAGGCGCTTCCGCCCGAGTATCGCGGCCTGATGGCGATCGCCATCGGCCTTGCCGTGCCGGTCGCCAACATCCTGGCGGTGCTGGCGCTGTCGCGTGGGACTGGATCGGATCTGGGGACGACGCTGCGCCAGGTGCTGACCAACCCCTTCCTGGTGGCCAGCGTCGCGGGCGTTGCATTGTCCATCCTGGAGATGCACCTGCCCGTCATCGCGATGGATGCCGTGACCAAGCTGGGCCAGGCCGCGGTGCCGATGGCACTGCTGTCGATCGGTGCCTCGGTGAACTGGCGCGCGCTGGCCTGCATGGACCGGTTCGAGGCGGCGCTGAACGCCATCAAGCTGCTCCTGCTGCCGGGAGCCACCCTGGCGGGCGCCGCGGTCCTGGGTATCGGGCCGGGCCCGCGCCTGACGCTGACGATCTTCGCCGCGCTGCCGACGGCGTCGGCGGCGCATGTTCTGGCCTCCGTATACGGTGCAGACCGGGAGCGGGTGGCGAAGGTCATCGCCCAATCCACCCTGATCGGCTGCGTGACCCTCCCGCTCTGGCTCCTCGCGCTTCTGTAGGCCGAGGGAGATTGGATGCTACACACGGCGCTACACAGAATGCTACACACGCGGTCCCGGTTGCCGCCGGCATGCCGCTGAAATCATGGGCTTACAGGGCTGAAAATGGTGGTGGAGTTCCCGCTCACCTCCACCACCGCGGGAATCCCCTGAACACACGCGGTTCGGCCCTGGCCCATGGCCGGGTCGGTGGAAACACGCGTTGCGGCCTGCCTGGCGACAACCGGCGGAGCTGATAAGATCGCGTCACCCTGCCGCCATCCGTGCCCTGCGCGGTTGGGGCGGCGCGATCCACGCCCCGCCCCCTTCAGCCTTGGCCCCTTCAACCTTGGCGCGGGGGCATTTCCCCGCGGGCATTTCCCCTCATGGCCTCAGCGGCGGCTGACGTTCCAGTAGACCGGCGCCGGCGGGTTCAGCAGGCCGGTCAGGTTCGCGCGATGCGCGCGCAGCTGGTACTGCACGCCGATCGGGATGTAGGGCACCGTCTCCAGCGCCCGGGCCTGGATCTGTGCCGCGATCTCCCGCTTCCGGGCCTCATCCGGCGTATCGGCGAAGGCGGCGCGGAGCCGCTCGATCTCCTCGTCGCAGGGCCAGCCGAACCAGGCGCGGTCGCAATTGGACCGCAGGCCGAGATGGCTGACCGGCTCCATCATGTCGAGCCCGCCGGGGCCGGAGATGAAGACGCTCCAGCCGCCGCGCGCCACGGGCTCGCGGGATTGCCGGCGTGCCACCACCGTCGCCCAATCCATCGCCTGCACATCGGTGCGCAGCCCGATGCTGCGGAACAGCTGGTCCGCCACCAGGGTGAAGGCGTTGATGTTTGTGTTCTCCGCGGCGTTGAGGAACACCACGGGCGTTCCGTCATACCCGCTTTCCCGCACCAGCTGCCGCGCGCGGTCGAGGTTCACCGCGGGCCAGCCTGTCGTGGAGTGGAAGGGCGAGGAACACACATAGAAGCTGTTGCACACCCTCCCCTGGGAGGGATCGGTGGTGACGGCACTGAGGAAGTCCTGGCCGTTCACGGCATGCAGCAGCGCCTGGCGAATGCGCGGGTTGTTGAAGGGCGGCTGCGTGGTGTTGAGGCGGATCTGCTGCGCGACGCCGATATCGTCCTGGTTGGCGACGGTGATGTTGCGGTCGCGGCGCAGCACCGGCAGCAGGTCGGCGGGGATGTCCTCCGCGATGTCGATCTCGCCCTTGCGCAGCGCGTCGATGGCGGTCTGCTGGTCCGGCATGATCAGCCATTCCACGCGGTCGAAGCGCGCGGTACGGTCACCGGAAAGCCCTGCGGGGGCCTCCGTGCGCGGGCGGTAGCCGGCGTGGCGGGCGAAGACCAGGCGGTCCCCCGCGCGCCATTCATTGGCGACGAAGCGATAGGGCCCGCTGCCCAGCACCTCCGGCACCGGTCGGCTGGCAGGCGTCTGCGCCAGGCGTTCCGGCATGATGAAGGGCACCGGCGCGCCGGGCTTGCCGAGCGCTTCCAGCACCATCCCCCAGGGCGTGTTGAGCGTCAGCGTGAAGGCCTGCGGGCCCTCCACCGCGAACACCGCGCCGCGGGCGATCAGCTGCTGGCCGAGCCCGTCATTCTGCGCCCAGCGGCGGAGCGAGGCGACGACGTCGGCGGAGGTGACGGGCGACCCATCCTGGAACACCAGCCCATCCCGCAGGCGGAAGCGCCAGATCCGGCCGCCTTCCAGCACCTCATGGCTTTCCGCCATCTGCGGGCGGATGCGCAGCTGGTCGTCCACGGCGAAGAGCGTGTCATAGACCATGTAGCCCATGTTCCGGGCCATGCTGTCGGAGCCCAGATGCGGGTCCGTGATGCGGACGTCGCCGGAGGGCTTCACCCGCAATGTCGATTGCGCCGCGAGCGGCCCCGCGAGGGCTGTGGCGGCCAGCAGCGCCAGCGCCAGGGTGACGGGCTTGTTCATCGTTCTTCCTCCTCGAAGGTCAGCCGACCAGGCGGGCCGGGGCGTTGTCGTCGATCCGCGCAAGCCCGCCCTGGCGCACCAGGGCATGCACGGCATAGGCAAGGGCGGCGGCGGGTTCCTGGCCGATGGCGGGGGCGATGAAGCGGATTGCGCGCGCCCCCCCGCCGAACAGGCTGCGGCCCATGCCTTCCGCCACCGCATCGCGCATCGCGAGCGGCAGCGCGGCGGGCCAGCCGCACAGCACCACCTGCGCGGCCGGCATCAGGTTCAGCGCATTGCCGATCACCAGGCCCGTGCGGAACAGCGCCTGGCGGATCGCCGCTTCCCGCCGCGCCGTCATCCGCACCAGGGATGCCCATTCGGCCCCGGCGGCGACCAGCGCCGCTTCCTCCACCCCGCAAAGCAGCGCCAGCGCCACGGTGGAGGCACTGGCCTCCAGGCAGCCGCGATGGCCGCAGCGGCAGGCATCGCCGGTGGGGTCAAGGACCACATGCCCGATCTCGATCGGCTGGATCGGGTCGGCCGCCGTCACCGCCTCCACCCAGGCGCCGCCGACGCCATGGCCGAGATAGACGAACAGGTGCCGGGCCTCGACCGCCGCCGCGCCGCGGCCGTGCAGGTGGACGGCGGCGAGCGCCGCGACGGTATTGGCGATGGCGATGGGCACGCCCGGGAACGCCTGTGCGAGTGCTGCCTCCAGCCGCGCGGGATCGACCGGCAGGATCGGGTTGGTCGCGGCGCCATGGCCTGGGATGGAGACGGCGATCTGCCGGGGCGGCGTGCCCGCGCGGGCGCACCAGCCCCGGAGTTCCGCGATGGCATCGGCGATGGCGGCATCGACGGCGGCCGGGCTGCTGCCGGCGGGCAAAGCGAGGCGCGCGCTGCCATCGACCTCACCCCCCAGGGTGGCGAGGCCCACGCCCAGCCGGTCATTCGCGAATTCCAGCCCGGCGACGCGCTGATCCTTGCGCAGCGTAACCATGGCGCTGGGCCCGCCGGGATAGGGCGCGGGGCGACGCACCTCCTCCACCAGGTTTTCCTGGCGCAGCTCCGCCAGGATGCGGGAGATGCTGGCCTCCGTCAGCCGGCATTCCGCCGCGAGCCGCGGCCGGAACAGGCCGTCACTGGCCAGCAGCCGGCCGAGGATGGCGGCGCGCGTCTGGCGGCGGGAACGCGGTGGCTCGGACATCTTCCTTCCCCTGCCCGGGCCATGCGCGGGCTGATTCGTACTTAGGGTAAGGATCAGCCCAAAAGAAAGGCGGCGTCAACGCCGCCTCTCGGAATCAGCCCTTGGAATCCACGCCTTCCCGGTCAACCCGATAGGCATCCGCGGGGTCCGCATTCGCCGCCAGCCAGGCGGGTCCCCCCTTGGCCATCCAGCACCCCGCCGCGATCCGCGACGCCGCGACGATGATCGAAAGATCAACCGGCCGCATCGTGTGCCGCGCCTGCGCGGCCATGATGAGCTGCCCGTGGAACGCGCCCTCCCACATGATGGGCGCGAAGATGGTGGAGCCCATGCGGGAGGTCTTCAGGTATTGCCGGAAGGTCCCATGTTCATCCGTGTTCTCCAGCAGCAGCTTGGACCGGTTGGCATAGACCCAGCCGGGATGCCCGCCATCGATCGGCACCATCAGCCGCCGCTGTTCCGGCGGAAAACCCAGGCTTCCCACCAGCATGTGGTAGCGCCGGTCCGGCAGCACGAAGAAGGTGCCGGCGACGAAGAATTGCCGCTCCCCCTCCTTCAGCGCACCGGGGCGAAGATGCGCCTCCCGGTCCCCCAGCAGGTCGAAGCAGCCGCGGGCGAGGGCGTGCATCGCCTCCTCCGGCCCCGGGGCGTCCAGCGCCTCGGTGCCGGCCTTTTCCAGCATCGCCAGGCCGGCTTCCAGCAGGCTCATCGTCACAGCGCCTGGATGCGGCGGACCAGCGCGCGCCCGTCATTGCCCGCGCGTTCGCAGCGCTGGTACCAGTTCTCGAACACCGCCTCCACATTCGCGGGCGCGAAGAGCTTGGTGAGTTCATCTTCCGGCGCGATGAAGTGATTCATGCCGGAGCCCACGAGCCGCTGGATCGCCGACGCGCTGAAGGGCGCGTGGTTGGCGAAGTGCTCGTCCTCGATCTTGCGGAATTCCGCCTGCACGATCGGCTTCAGCGCATCCGGCAGCCGCCCCCACACCTGCGCGTTCACCACCAGCGACCACGGCACGATGGTGCCGATGCGCCACGTCGAGAAATCCTTGGTCACGTTGTGGAAGCCGAAGCCACCGGCGGTGCCGACGCTGGTCATCACCAGGTCCACGATGCCGCGCTGCAGGGCGGGAACGATCTCCCCGAAGGGCACCGGCGTCGGCGCCGCGCCCAGCTTCTGCATCAGCGCGCCGGCTTCGGTGTTGTGCACCCTCACCTTCTTGCCGGCGAAATCGGCGACTGTCCGCATTGGCGCGCGGGAGATGATGCACTGGTCCTCGAAGACGCCGGTCGCGAGCTGGACGGACCGGTAGCGGTCCCGCCAGACCTTCGCCATCTCCTCCCGCAGCAGCGGGTCCAGCATGCGCTGGTAGCGCGCAACATCGGTGATGAGGCCGGGGAGGTGGCCGAAATTGATGTAGGGCGCTTCCGCGCTCAACCAGGGGGAGACAGCGAAGCTGCCATCGAGCCGCCCATCCCGCACCGCCGCCGGCTGCTCCGGCCCCGCCACCAGCGTGTCATAGAGCTCGATCGTCAGCCGTCCGCCGGTGGCCTGCGCGATGCGCGCGGCGGAGGGGCGGAGCGTCTCCACATAGGAAGAACCGGTCGCGTTCACGAAGCCGATATTCCAGCGGATCGGCGCCTGCGCGAGGGCGGGTGTCGCAAGCCCGGCCGCGATGGTGGAGCCCAGTAGCGCGCGTCGCGTGACCATCATCGCCCCCTTGTCTTTGTCCGGACAAATCTTCACGCTCCCGCTTCATTGCTGTCAAGCGCGGGGACTGATGCAGGATCACGGTGGCAACCAAGCGGAATCGGCAACGCTGGGCGGGCGCGTGGCGCGGGGCCTCTGCCAGGCCATGCTGTGGCTGGCGGTCGCCGGCGTCGTCGCCATGGCGCTGTCCACCACCTACGATGTCGCGGTGCGCTATGTCTTCAATGCGCCGACCGTCTGGGCGACGGAGCTCAGCACCTACTTCCTCATCGCCACCATCTTCCTCGGCGCCGGCGCCACGCATCTCGCGGGTGCGAATGTGCGCGTGGAATTCCTGCCGAACCTGCTGCGCGATGCGGCGCGACGTGATGTGGAGATCGCCTGCGCCTGGGTGGGGCTGCTGATCGCGCTTCTGGCCGCCTGGCAATCCGCGCTGATGGTGGCCTCGGATTATGTGAACGGGGCGCGGGTCTTCTCCCTGCTGCTGACGCCGACCTGGATGCCGAAGCTGCCCATCGCCATCGGCCTCGGCGGCCTGGTGCTGGCGCTGCTGGTGGAGGTCGAGACGCTGTCCGCGCACCTACCGCGCTGGCGGCGCGCGCTGCCCTATGGGCTGGTGCTGGCGCTGGCCGTGCTGCTGCTGGCCTTCGGGCGCGATGTGCCGATGAGCGGCATCGGGCGCTACGACCTCGGCAGCGTCGCCGCGCTGGTGGTGGTGCTGGCGGGCGGCTTCGTGGCGGGGCTGCGACCGGGGCTGCTGGTGGCGGGCGGGCTGCTGGGCTGCATCGCGCTGTTCATCGTGGCCAAGGATTGGGGGACGGGCACGCTGGCGCTGCTGCTGTTTGCCGGCATCGCGGCCTTTCTGGCGACGGGGCTGCGCATCGCCTTCGCCCTCGCGCTCGTCGGGCTGCTCGCCATCTACTTCCTGCTGCCGATGCCCTTCCCGATGACAACAGCGGAACGCGCCTGGTCCGGCGTCAACAGCTTCTCCCTCACTGCCGTGCCGCTCTATGTGCTGATGGGCGCGCTGCTGGTGCGCAGCCGCTTGTCCGATGAACTCTTCGTCGTCATGGCCCGCGTGCTGGCGCCGCTGCCCGGTGGCCTGGCGCATGCGGCCACCGCGGGCTGCGGCATCTTCGCCGCCGTCTCCGGCTCCTCCGTCGCCACCGCGGCGACGGTCGGTTCCGTCGCCTGCCCGGAGATGACGCGCCGCCGCTACAGCCCGGCGCTGGCCTATGGCAGCGTGGCCGCGGGCGGCACGCTCGGCATCCTCATCCCGCCCAGCGTGCCGATGATCATCTACGCGACGACGGTCGGCGTTTCCGTGGTGGAGTTGTTCCTGGCAGGAATCCTGCCGGGAATCCTGATGATGCTGGTGTTCATGGGCGTCATTCTCGCCTGGGTCTGGCTGCGGCCGCAGGATGCGCCAGCGATCCGGCGCGGGGAGGGCCCGCCCCTGTCCCGCGACAGCCTGGTGGATAGCGGCCTGGTGCTGCTGCTGATCCTGATGGTGATCGGGTCGCTCTATGGTGGGCTCGCCACCGCATCGGAAACCGGTGCCATCGGCGCCGCCGCCGCCTTCCTCTTCGCGCTCGCCCGTGGCCGCCTGACCCGCCCCATGCTCTGGGCCTGCCTGGAGGAGACGGTGGTCGTCACCTCCTTCATCTTCATCATCGTCGTCGGCGCCAATATCCTGTCCTACGGCTTCGACTTCCTGAAGGTGTCGCAGCAGGTGATGAGCCTCGCCACCGGCGGGGGGCTGGATCGCTGGACGGTCTTCCTGGCCATCATCCTGGTCTATGTCGTGCTCGGCATGTTCCTCGACAGCATCTCCATGCTCGTGCTGACGCTGCCGGTGGTGTTCCCCGTCACCCAGGCGCTGGGCTTCGATGCCATCTGGATGGGCGTGATCCTGGTGATCATGGCGGAGGTCGGGCTGATCACGCCGCCGGTCGGCATGAACCTCTTCGTCCTGCAAGGCATCGGCAAGGATGTGGCGCTGCGCACCATCGCCATCGGCGCGCTGCCCTTCCTGGGCGCGATGCTGGCGACGGTGCTTCTGCTGTGCCTCATGCCCTCCATCGCGCTGGTCCTGCCGGCGATGATGAAGTGACGGCTGTTACTCATCGATGACGGCGATCGCTTCCATCTCGATCATGAAATCCGGATGCGTCAGGCGCTGCACCTGCACGCCCGTGCTGGCGGGGGGATGGCCGGCGAAGAATTCCGACCGTACCGCCCAGGCTTCCGGCGCGCGGGACATGTCGGTCATGAAGGCGGTCAGCTTCACGATGTGGCGGAGGTCTCCCCCGGCGGCGCGAAGCACGGATTGCAGATTGGCGATCACCTGCCGCGTCTGCGCCGCCATGTCGCCCTTGCCGATGATCGTGCCCGCGGCATTGCGTGACAACTGTCCGGAGACGAAGACCATGCCGTTCACCTTCACGGCCTGGCTGAAGAAGTCCGGTGTCGGCGCGCAATCCGCCGACTTCACAACCTCACGCGGCATCCACTAGCCTCCTCATCAAGAAATCACGGGACATCATCGCATGAAATCCGCAGGCCGCATCATCGCCGCCGCTCTGCTGGCCGCGACACCGGCGCTGGCGCAGCCATCCGGCACGCTGCGCATCGGCCTGGCATCGGACATCGACACGCTCGATCCCGTTCTGTCCAACACCATCGCCGGCCGCAGCGTGCTGACCGCGCTCTGCGACAAGCTGCTCGATGTCGATCAGAACCTCAACTTCGTGCCCCGCCTGGCGGAAAGCTGGGCCTGGAGCGAGGATCGCCGCGCGCTGACCCTGACGCTGCGCGCGGGCGCCACCTTCCATGATGGTACGCCCGTGGATGCGGAGGCCGTGCGCTTCAGCCTGACCCGTGCCGCGACCCTGCCTTCATCGCGCCGCCGCAGTGAGATCGCGGAGATCGCCGCCATCGAGGTGACGCATCCGCGTACCGTGGTTCTGCGCCTCTCCGCCCCCTCCGCGCCGCTGCTGGCGCAGCTCGCGGATCGCGCGGGCATGGTGATGTCGCCGACGGCGGTGCAGGTCGCGGGCAATGATTTCGCCCGCGCGCCCATCTGTTCTGGCCCCTTCGCCTTCGCGGCCCAGGTCCCGCAGGAACGCATCGATCTTCGGCGCTTCCCCGGCCATTGGAACGCGGCCGAGGTGAAGGTGGAGAATGTCAGCTTCCGCCCCATCCCCGACAGCACCGTGCGGGTGCTCAACCTGCGATCCGGCACGCTGGATCTGGTGGAGCGCGTGGCGGCCAATGATGTGGCGCCGCTGCGCCGCGACACCCGCCTGCGCTATGCGGAGGCACGCGGCTTCGGCTTCACCTCCATCATCGCCAATGTCGGCAACGGGGCCCGCGCGCAGAACCCCTTCGGCCAGGATGCGCGGCTCCGCCAGGCCTTCGACCTGGCCCTGGATCGGGAGGCCCTGAACCAGGTGGTGTTCGAGGGCGCCAATACGCCCGGCAACCAGCCCATCCCACCCGGCAGCCCCTTCTACGCGCCTTCCTTCCCCATGGCGCCGCGCGATGTCGCGGCCGCGCGCCGCCTGCTGGCGGAAGCCGGCCAGCCCAGCCCGCAGGTCACGATGCTGGTCCCCAACATCCCGGAATTCCGCCAGATGGCGGAGGTGATGCAGGCCATGGTTCGTGACGCCGGCTTCGACCTCCGCATCGAAGTGCGCGAACTCGCGACGGCGGCAGGGATGATGAACCGGGGCGATTTCCAGGCCTTCCTGATCGGCTGGTCCGGCCGCGTCGATCCCGACGGCAATATCTTCGCCTTCAACCACTGCCGCGGCGCCAACAACGACAGCAAGTTCTGCGACCCGCGCGTGGATGCCTCGCTGGAAGCCGCCCGCGCCAGCGTGGAGCCCGCCGAACGCGCGCGCCACTACGCGACGGCGCTGGGCATCGCGCTGCCCGACCGGCATCGCATCTACCTGGTGCATGAGGGCTGGCGCTTCGCCCATGCCACGCGCCTGTCCGGCTTTCGCGCCCTGCCCGACGGCATCATGCGGCTTGAGGGTATTTCCCTCAATTAATCCAGCTTGAGCCCCGTCCGCGCACCGACTTCCGCCCAGTCCCGCGTCTCCGTTGCCAGCAACTCCGAAAACTCGGCGGCGGAGGAGGCCAACACTTCCAGCCCCGACTCCAGCGCGCGCCGCCGGAAGTCGGGCACGCCGGAAACCTCGCGGATCGCGTCACCGAGCACGGCGCGGATGGAATCCGGCGTCGCGACCGGCACCAGCACGCCGAACCAGGCGCTGGTGACGAAGCCCGGCACGCCGCTTTCCACGAGCGTCGGCACCTCAGGCGCCAGCGCGGTGCGCGCGGGCGCGCTGACGGCGATGAGCCGCGCGCTATCCCCACGGGATTGCGCCAGGGCCACCGGCAGGCTCTCGAACACCAGCTGCACCAGCCCCGCCGCGAGGTCCGGATAGACCGCGCCGCTGCCGCGATAGGGCACATGGACCATGTCCACGCCCGCGATCAGCTTGAGGCGTTCCGCCAGCAGATGCGTGGCCGATCCCGTGCCGCCGGAAGCGATGTTCAGCGCCCCCGGCCGCGCCCGCGCCATGGCCAGCACCTGCGGCAGGTCCACCGCCCCCAGCCGCGGAGACGCCAGCAGCCCATGCCAGGCCCGCATCACCAGGCTGACCGGCGCGAAATCCCGCGCGGGATCATAGGGCAGCCGCCCCCGCAGCGCCGCCGCGATGGACAGCACGCCCGACGACCCCCATAGCAAGGTCAGCCCATCCGGCGCCGCCTTCGCCACGCTGTCCGCACCGATGGCGCCACCCGCGCCCGTGCGGTTCTCCACCACCACGGATTGCCCGAGCCGCTGCCCCAGCGGTTCCGCCAGCAGCCGCGCCGCGAGGTCCACGCTGCCGCCCGGCGCGAAGGGCACCACCAGCCGTAGCGGCCGTGACGGCATCCAGGATTGCGCCAACGCCCATGTTGCCAATGCGGGCGTGGACAGCGAGGCCATCAGTAGGGCGCGGCGCTTCATGTCGCGGCCCTTTCGCGCGCGAGCTGCTCCAGTATCGCCGGCATCCGCGCCGTCGCATCCGCGGCGATGCTCTCGAACAGGCTGTTGCCATGCGCATCGATGCCGACGGTGACAGGCCCCAGCCCCTCCACCGCCACGCGCACCAGGCGGTAATGCGCGACCAGGTCGTTCCAGGCGACCTGCCTGACCGCCTTGATGGCCGCGGAATGCAGCGGCGCGCCGCCGCCGAGGAAGGAGAAGTAGACGCAGCCGACTTCCTGCATCGCCTCGCGGCACGCCGCATCCAGCCCGCCCTTGCCGCCGACGGAGGTCAGCCCGTAGTGGCGGATCAGCTTCGGCATCAGCGGGTTGAAGCGCGTGCTGGTGGTCGGGTTCATGTAGAGGATCTCCAGCCCCCCATCGGCGGCATCCTGGCTGTAGGAGCCGAGATGCAGCAGCGACCCGTTCTGCAATTCGATCGGCGGGGCCTCACCCTTCTCCATGCAGGCGATGATGCGGTGATGCGTCGGCAGCCCTGCCGTGATCACGATCTCCCCATCCAGCAGCACCATGTCGCCCGCCCGCAGGCTGCGCGCATCCTCGCGTGAGAGGGGCATCCTCACGCGGCGATAATCGGTCAGGTTCATTCCATGCGCTCCACGGAGCCATCCGCATGCAGCCTGGCGCGGGTGCGGCGGTTGATCCAGCAATTGAAGCAGATTGCGACGGGCGTGTAGCCATGGCCGCTGGCGTAGTCGACATGCACGGCCAGCGCCGTGGTGTCCCCGCCCGTGCCCATCGGCCCGAAGCCGGTGGCGTTGACCGCGCGCAGCAGCCGTTCTTCCATCGCCGCCAGGATCGGCTCCGGGTTCGCGCTGCCGATGGGGCGGTAGGTCGCCTTGCTCGCGATCTTCGCGGCCACGTCGAAGCTGCCGCCGATGCCCACGCCGATGATCACCGGCGGGCAATGCTGCGACCCCGCCTGCATCACCACCTTCATCACATAGGCCTCGATATCGGCGAGGCTCGGAAAGCTGAAGGTCTCCGCCGCCGCCCAACGCCCGGAACCCAGCGCCTTCGGCTGGCAGGCAAACTCGATGTAGTCCGCGCCGCTGATCATGTCCCAGCTCACCAGGGGCATGTCGCGGCCCTTGTAGCCGCGCTCATTCGTCAGCGGGTTGGTCACATGCTTCAGCAGCGGTGGCTTGATGGTCTCCACCAGCTCATCGAAGCCATCGACGATGGCGGCCTTGATGTCGCCTTCCCATTTCGCAGCGGTGCCGATGCCGACCTGGAAGACGGGCACGCCTGAATCGGAACAGACGAAGCGGTCCGTCTGCTCGGCACGCAGCGCGCTGCCCAGCATGATCTCCAGCACCCGTTGCGCACCCGGATGCGTTTCCGTCTGCCGCGCCCGGCGCAGCCCTTCCTTCGTGTCTTCCGGGATGCGGCGCAGCGACCAGTCATAGAGCTGCGCCGTCAGGGTCTTCACGCCCTGGTAGGTGATCGCCATGGCGGCTGGCCTATCCTTCCCCTGAAAAGGCCACTACCCTGACCTTTAAGGCAGTATAGACCGAGGAAACGCCCATGCCGCAACCCGCCGGGGAGACAATCCTCGCCATCGTGCCCGCGGCCGCGGACCTGAAGGCGGCGATCGAGGCACAGGGCCACCGGGTCATCGACCTTTCCACCCAGCCCGAGGGTCCCGTCCCGGGTTTCCGCGTGCTGCTGGGCACCGCCATGGCCGGCGCTTCGGCCGAGACCTTCGCCCGCTTCCCGGACGCCAGGCTGCTCGCCAGCATGGGGACGGGCCTGGATCGCATCGACCTCGACGCCGCCCGCGCCCGTGGCATCGCCGTGCTGAACACGCCCGATGTGCTGACCGAGGATACGGCGGACTTCGCCATCGCCCTGCTCTACGGCATCGCGCGACGGGTGGTGGAGGCCGATGCCTTCGTGCGGTCCGGCGCCTGGGCCAAGGGCAGGCTCTCCCCCTCCACACGCCTGATCGGCAAGACCTGCGGCATCTTCGGCCTTGGGAAGATCGGCCAGGCCGTGGCGCGGCGGGCGCAGGGCATCGGGATGACGGTCATCTGGTCCGGTCCCCGGCCCAAGCCGGGCATTGCCTGGCCCTATGTCGCCGATCTCGCGACGATGGTGGAGCAATGCGACGTGCTGGTGCTGACCTGCCCGGGAGGCGCGGAGACCGACCGCATCATCGATGCCGCCATGCTGCAGCGCCTCGGCCCCAAGGGGTTCCTGGTGAACATCTCCCGCGGCACCGTCGTCGATGAACCCGCGCTGGTGGCGGCGCTGAAGGCCGGCACGATTCGGGGGGCAGGCACCGATGTCTTCCGGTCCGAACCCGTGCCCGACCCTGCCATGCTGGAAGCGCCCAACCTGGTCGTGGCGCCGCACTACGCGACCGTGACGCACGAAACCCGCGCCGACATGATCGCCATGCTCGCCGACGGCATCTCTTCATTTGCCGCCGGCCGCCCGCACCATGATGCGACCAGGGGCTGAGGCTGGACGAAACCGGGGCTTTCGGCCATAAGGTCATAGTCCTGACCTTTTGAGGGGTCCGGATTGCGCCTGCCCGGAGGAAACGAACAGTGACGACCACACCGCCGCCGATGACGCTGCATTGGTCGCCGCGCTCGCCCTTCGTGCGGAAGGTCATGGTCTTCGCGCATGAAGCCGGGGTGGTGGATCGCATCCGCACCGTGCGCACTCCCGTCGCCATGACCAAGCCGAACCACGACCTGCTGCCGCTGAACCCCATCGGCAAGATTCCCACGCTGGAACTCGGCGATGGCAGCGTCCTCTACGACAGCGGCGTCATCTGCGAATACCTGGACACGCTGCATGGCGGCCCGCGGATGATCCCGGCGGAAGGGCCCGCGCGCTGGGTCGAACTCCGCCGCCACGCCATGGCGACGCTGTTCCTGGACACGCTCATCCTCTGGCGCAACGAACGTGACAAGGAACACCCCTTGCCCGCGCTGCTGGATGCCTTCGCGCTGAAGACCACCCACGCGCTGCGCACGATCGAGGGCGAGATCGAGGACATCGCCGCCCGCCCCATCGGCCTGGCGCAGGTCACGCTCGGCGTCGTCGGCGCCTATCTTGATTTCCGCTTCGCCGATATCGACTGGCGCGCCGCCTGCCCGCGTTTCGCTGCCTGGCACGCGGAATTCGCGAAGCGCCCCTCGATGATGGCAACCATCGTGGCGGAGGGCTGATCGCCATGGCCGGACCCCTGTCGCACCTGCGCGTGCTCGACCTCGGCCGCATCATGGCGGCACCCTGGGCCACGCAGATCCTGGCCGATCTCGGCGCCGACGTGATCAAGATCGAGCGCCCCGGCGCCGGCGACGACACGCGCGCCTGGGGCCCGCCCTTCCTCAAGGACCGTGACGGCAACCCGACGAAGGAGGCCGGCTACTACCTCGCCGTCAACCGCGGCAAGCGGTCCGTCACCATCGACATCACGCGGCCCGAGGGCCAGGCCGTGGTCCGGAAGATCGCCGAGACCGCCGACATCGTCGTCGAGAACTTCAAGGCCGGTGCGCTGACCCGCTACGGGCTGGATGCCGACAGCCTGCGCAAGATCAAGCCCAGCCTCATCTGCTGTTCCGTCACCGGCTTCGGTCAGGACGGCCCGCGCCGCGACCAGGCGGCCTATGACTTCATGATCCAGGCCATGGGCGGGCTGATGTCCGTGACCGGGGAGAAGGACGGCCCGCCGCAGAAGGTCGGCGTCCCCATCGTCGATCTCATGACCGGCATGTATGCCACGACCGCCATCCTCGCCGCCGTCGCGCATCGGGACCGGACAGGGCAGGGGGAGACGATCGACCTCGCCATGCTGGACGTCCAGGCGGCGTTCCTCGCGAACCAGGCGATGAATTTCCTCGTCGGCGGCAAGGTCCCGCACCGCGCCGGCAACCGCCACCCGAACATCCAGCCGCAGGATGTGTTCCCCTGCGCCGATGGCTACATCGTGCTCGCCGTCGGCAATGACGGGCAGTTCGTGAAGCTCTGCGACGCCATCGGCCGCCCCGACTGGTCGCAGGATTCGCGCTTCGTGAAGAATGCCGATCGTGTCAGGAACGAGCTGGCGCTGACGCCGATGCTGACGGAGCGCTTCGCCGACTTCACGCGGCTGGAACTGACGACGATGCTGGACGCTGCCGGCGTCCCCTGCGGGCCGATCAATACGGTGCCCGATGTCTTTGAAGACCCGCAGGTGAAACAGAGAAAAATGCTGCGCATGGTGCCGCACCCGCATGGGGAGGTGCCGCAGATCGTCAGCCCCATCCGCCTCAAGGATAATCCGCTGAGCTTCGACCGCCCGCCGCCGCTGCTGGGCCAGCATACGGCGGAGGTGCTGCGCGAACTCGGCATCGGTGACGATGAACAGGCGGCACTCGCCGCCGCGAAGGTGACCTGACCATGGCGCGCATTCCCCTGCCTTCATCGCGGGACGAGTTGGACGAGGCGCAGCGCAAGGTGTGGGACGGCGTCGTCTCCGGCCCGCGCGGCCAGGTCATCGGCCCGCTGCGGGCTGCCATCCACAACGCCGAACTGGCCGAGCGCTGGTCCGCGCTGGGCGAATCGCTGCGCTTCTCCACCAGCCTCGACAAGCGCCTGTCGGAACTCGCGATCTGCGTGACGGGTCGCCGCTGGAGCAGCCAGGTGGAGTGGTTCGTCCATGCCGCCACCGCTGCCAAGGTCGGCGTCTCCGCTGGTGTGCTGGACGCAATCCGCGAAGGCCGCGCGCCCGGCTTCGACAAGCGCGATGAGGCCGTGGTCTATGAATTCGCCCGCACGCTCCAGGCCGATGGCCGCGTGCCCGACGCGATCTATGACGAGGCCCGCGCGCTGTTCGGCGTGAAGGGCGTGGTCGAGCTCACCGCCCTGGTCGGCTACTACACCATGGTGTCGATGACACTGAACGCGCATGGCGTGCCGCTGCCGGATGGGGAGGTTGAGCCGCTGGTCGCGCCCGCGACGGGCCTCTTCACCCTGGCGCCGCTGCCGTGACCGGCACGGTCCCGGCACCCACGCTCTCCGCCCCGCGCCACGCGGTGCCGGCGGGCGCCTGGGACACGCATACCCATGTCTTCGATGCCCGCTTCCCCGCCGGCCCCGCGCCCTATGCGCTGCCGGAGGCGATGCTGGACGTGCACGCCGCGATGCGCGCCAGGCTCGGCACCGCCCGCGCCGTGCTGGTGCAGCCCGCCCCCTATGGCCGCGACCCTGCCTGCCTGCTGGATGCGCTGCAGCGGGACCTCGCGCTGCGCGGCGTGATGATCGCCGACGAGACCGTCACGGACGCCACGCTGGCGGCGTGGCACGAGGCCGGCATCCGCGCGCTGCGCTTCGTGGAGATGCGCGCCCCCGGCGGCACCGGCCGCTATCCCGGCGCCATCGGCGTGGATGCGCTCAAGCTGCTCGCGCCGCGGCTGCGCGCCCTCGGCTGGCAGGCGCATCTCTGGGCCAGCGCCGCGCAACTCGCGGAATTGCTGCCAGAACTCAGGCCGCTCGGCGTGCCCCTGGTGATCGACCATTGCGGCATGCCCATGGGGGCCGCCGATCATGGCTTCGTCCAGTTGCTTCGGCTGCTGCGCGACGGCACGGCCTGGGTAAAGATCACGACCTGCCGCCTGTCCTGCGACCCGCGCCCGGTGCAGGATGCGCTGGTGGCCGCCAATCCGGACCGGCTGCTCTGGGGCTCCGACTGGCCCTATGTGCGCATGGCGCCGCCGCCCGATGCGGGGGCGATGATGGATGCCTTCCTGGGCGCGCTGGGCGATGAGAGCCTGGCGCGCCGGATCCTGGTGGACAACCCCGCCAGCCTCTTCGACTGACTCAACGAAAACACAACGGAGGACACGCTCATGGCCATCGGAAGACGCGCCGCAATCGGCTCCCTCGGGCTGCTGGCCTTGCCGGGCATGGCGCATGCCCAGGCAGCCTTCCCCGACCAGCCTATCCGCATGATCGTCCCCTTCGCCGCCGGCGGCCCCGCGGACATCATCGCGCGCGTCGTCTCCCGCGCCATGTCGGAACGCCTCGGCCGGCCGATCGTGGTGGAAGCGCGCGCCGGCGCGGGTGGCCTGATCGGCGTCGATGTCGCGTCCAAGTCGCGGCCGGATGGGCATACGCTGGTCATGGCGTCGTCGGGCGCCATCGTCATCATCCCGCATATGCGCAGCAACATGCCGTACGATCCGCTGCGCGACCTCACGCCGGTCACGCAGGTGCTCGCGGTGCCGCAGATCGTCTCCGTCGCGCCGGGCCTCTCCGTGCGCAACCTGGCGGAACTGGTCGCGATGGCGAAGGCCAGGCCGGGGGAGCTCACTTTCGGCTCCGCCGGCATCGGATCGTCCCTGCACATGGCGGGCGAATTGCTGAAGCTGCGCGCGGGCATCGACATCACCCACATCCCCTATGGCGGCGCCGCGCCGGCGGTGACGGACCTCCTCGCGGGCCGCATCCAGATCCTGGCGGCGGATGTTCCCGCGCTGATCGGCCAGGTGCGTGCCGGTGCGCTGCGCGCGCTGGCCGTGACGGCCGCCGAACGCCTCGCCATCCTGCCTGACGTGCCGACGGCCATCGAGGCCGGCGTGCCGAACATGATCAGCGAGACCTGGTACGGAATCTTCGGCCCCGCCGCCATCCCGCAGGACCGCGTGGACATCCTGGTCAACGCCGCCCGCGCCTCCCTCCAGGACCCGGAGGTGCGCCGCGTGCTGATCGAGCAGGGTGGCCGCATCGTCGGCAGCACGCCGGCGGACTTCACCACCTTCATCCGCGAGACCAACGCCACCTGGGGCGATGTGGTCCGCACCACCGGCGCGCGGCTGGAGTAGCGCCGATGCGCCGTCGCATCCTCCTCGCCACCGCGCTGACCTTGCCCGCGGTGGCGCGGGCGCAAACCGCCTGGGCGCCCAACCGCAGCCTGCGCATCGTCGTCCCCCAGGCACCGGGTGGCACGGCGGATACGCTGGCCCGCCTGGTCGCCGCACCGCTCGGCGCGGGCTTCGGCCAATCCGTCGTGGTGGAGAACCGGCCCGGCGGCAACCAATCCGTCGGCGCCATCGCGGTGGCGCAATCGGCCCCCGATGGCCACACCATGCTCTACGCGCCCCCCGGCGTGCAGATCCTGAACCCGTTGATGATGCGCAGCGTCCCCTACGACGCCTTCAACGACTTTACGCCGGTGATCGCGCTGATGAGGGCGCCGAAGCTGCTGGTGGTGCGCGGTGATTCGCCCATCCGCAGCACGGCGGAGCTGATCGCGCTCGCCAAGGCGCGGCCGGGCCAGCTCACCTATTGCAGCGCCGGCATCGGCTCCGCCGCGCATCTTGCCGCGGCCCTCTTCTCCCAGATGGCGGGGATCGAGATGCTGCACGTGCCCTATCGCGGCACCGCGCCCGGCGTGCAGGATTTGCTGGCGGGGCGCATCGACCTGACGCTCGACACCGCCGCGGCGCTGCTGCCGCTGGTGCGCGAAGGGCGCCTCCGCGCGCTGGCCGTCAGCACGCGGGACAGGGCGGAGGCCGCGCCGGAACTGCCGCCGATCGCGGACACGCTGCCCGGCTTCCACGATGCCAGCTTCAACTACATCCTCGCCCCCGGCCGCACACCGCCCGAGATCACCGCCAGCCTCAACGCAGCCCTCGACCGCGTGCTGAAGGACCCCGCCATCCGCGCCCGCTTCGCCGCACTGGGCGCGGAGGCGCTGGGCGGCACGCGGGAGGAACTGGCCGCGATGATCCAGGAGGAGATCGCGCGCTGGCGCAGCGTCATCACCGCACAGGGGATCACCCTCGAATGATCGTGCGCCGCAGCCTGCTTCTCTCGACGCTGGCGCTACCCGCGCTGGCGCAGACACCGTGGGCGCCTAACCGCCCGATGCGCATGGTCGTCCCCTTCGCGCCTGGCGGCGCGGCGGACACGATCGGGCGCGTCATCGCCGAACAACTGGCCGTGCTGCTCGGCCAGCCGATGACGGTGGAGAACCGCCCGGGTGGCGGCACCACCATCGGCGCGGTCGCCGTCGCCCGCGCGCCGGCGGATGGGCACACGCTGCTCTACGCCACGCCCAATGTGCAGATCCTAAACCCGCATCTCATGCGCTCGCTCCCCTATGATCCCGTCGCCGATTTTGCGCCGGTGATCGCGGTGCTGAAGGCGCCGAAGCTGCTGGTGGTGCGGCCCGACTTCGCCGCGCGCGACATCCCGGGCCTGATCGCCCTGGCGCGGCGGGAAGCGAATGCCCTGACCTTCGCCAGCGCCGGCGTCGCTTCCTCCGGCCACCTCGCCGCCGCCATGCTCGGCCAGATGGCGAATGTCGAGATGCTGCACGTGCCCTTCCGCGGCACGGCGCCCGCGGTACAGGAAGTCATGGGTGGCCGCGTCGACTTCATGATGGACAACATCGCGACGCTGCTGCCGCTGGTGCGGGACGGGCGCCTGCGCGCGCTCGCCGTCTCCACCGCCGAACCCGCCGCGGCGGCGCCGGAACTGCCGACGGTGGCGGCCACGCTGCCCGGCTACCACGACGCCAGCTTCAACTACCTGCTGGCCCCCGGGCGCACGCCGCCGGAGGTGATCGCGGTGCTGAACGCCACGGTCAACACCATCCTCGACCAGCCCGCCATGCGCGCGCGGTTCGAGGCGCTGGGAATCGAGAAGCTGGGCGGCACGCCGCAGGCATTGGCCGCCATGGTGCGGGAGGAATCGGATCGCTGGGGCCCGGTGATCCGCCGGGGAGGGATCACCGCCGAATGAGCATCACCCGTCGCGCCGCCATCGCCGCGGCCCTCGCCACGCCATCGCTGGCCCTGGCCCAGTCTGGCGGCCAGGCCTTCCCCAACCGCCCGCTGCGGATGATCTGCCCCTTCGCCGCCGGCGGATCCGCCGATGCCAGCGCGCGGCAACTCGCGGAGCCGCTTTCCGCGGTGCTCGGCCAGCCCGTGGTGGTGGAGAACCGCCCCGGCGGCGGCGCCACCATCGGCGCGCAGGTCGTGGCGCGGGCGCAGCCGGATGGCCACACGCTGCTCTACGGCACCCCCGGGCCCCAGATCATCAACCCGCACCTCATGCGCAGCGTGCCCTACGATCCGGAGCGCGATTTCGCGCCCGTCGCCGGCTACAAGCGCGCGCCGAACCTGCTGGCGGTGCATCCCGGCCTGCCGGTACGGAACGTGCAGGAGCTGATCGCGCTGGCCAAGGCGCGGCCCGGCACGCTGACCTTCTCATCCTCCGGCGTCGGGTCGTCGTCGCACCTGGCGGGGGAGATGCTGAAGTTCCTGGCGCAGATCGACATCACCCATGTCCCCTATCGCGGTACCAGCCAGGCGCTGACGGATCTCATGGGCGGCACGGTCAGCATGGCGCTGGACACGCTCTCCATCCTGCTGCCGCTGTCGCGTGCCGGGAACCTTCGCGCGCTCGGCGTCACCACGCCGCAGCGTTCGGCGCTGGCCCCGGACCTGCCCGCGCTGGCGGAGAGCCTGCCCGGCTTCGATGCCGCGCCCTTCAACTACATCGCCACCACCGGCGGCACGCCGGCGCCCATCGTCGCGCGCCTCAACCAGGCCGTGGTCGGCATCCTGAACGACCCCGCCTATCGCGCCCGCATGGAAGCGCTGGGCGAGGAAGCCACGCCCTCCACGCCGGAGGAACTGGCGGCGACCATCCGCGCAGAAAGCGCGCGTTGGAAACAGGTGATTGAGGCAGCGGGGATTCGCGCGGAATGAGCAGCTATGAGACGCTGACGCTGGAGGTGGCGGACTACGTCGCCACCGTCACGCTGAACCGCCCGCCGGTGAATGCGATGAACCTGGCCATGCGGCAGGAGATCGTGCGCGCCTTCGACGAGTTGCACGACCGCGAGGACGTCCGCGCCGTGGTGCTGACGGCACAGGGGAAAGCCTTCTGCGCCGGCGCGGACCTCAAGGAACGCCCGAACATCGCGGGCGAGCCCGGTGCCTATCCCCGCCACAACCGCCTGACGCGCGCCGTCTTCGACAGCGTGATGGAATGCGGCAAGCCCGTCATCGCCGCCGTCAACGGCCTCGGCATCGGCGCGGGCTGCGTGCTCGCGCTGTGTGCCGACATCATCCTGGTGGCGGAGGACAGCTACCTCGCCATGACGGAGGTCGATGTGGGCCTGGCCGGCGGCGTGCGCCATGTGCTGCGGCACCTCGGCCAATCCGATGCCCGGCTGATGATCTACACCGCGCGCCGCTTCTCTGGCCCCGATCTGCTGCGCATGGGCGCGGCCTCCCTCTGCCTGCCGCGCGATGCCCTGCTGGCGGAAGCGCAGAAGATCGGGCGGGAGATCGCGGGCAAGGTGCCGCTCGCCGTGCAGGCCGCGAAGAAGAGCTTCCAGGTCACGGAATACATGCCGCTGCACGAAGGCTATCGCTTCGAGCAGTCGCAGACCGTGGCGCTCGCCTCCACGGAGGATACGCAGGAAGCCTGGAAGGCCTTCGCCGAGAAGCGCAAGCCCGTCTTCAAGGGACGCTGAGACCATGCAACGCCGCGCGCTTCTCGCCACCCCCCTCCTGCTGCCCGCGATCGCGCGCGCCCAGGAATCCTGGCCGCAGCGCGCGGTGTCGCTGGTGGTCCCCTTCGCCCCTGGCGGGCCCGTGGACAATGTCGCCCGCCCGGCGGCGGAGGGGCTGCGCCGCCGCCTCGGCCAGCCGGTGGTGGTGGAAAACCGCGCGGGCGCCGGGGGCGTGGTCGGCGCGCGCTACGTGGCCGCCGCCAGGCCGGATGGCTACACGCTGCTGGTCGGCTCCTCCGGCCCGCTGGTCATCGCGCCGGCCGCGGGCGGCGCCAGCGCGCCTGATCTGCTGAACGCGCTGGCACCCGTCGCGCTGATCGCGGACAGCCCGCAAATGCTGGTGGTGACACCGGGCCTGCCGGTGCGGAACCTCGCGGAATTCGTGGCACTCGCGAAAACGCGGCCGGGCGAGATCAACATGGGCTCCGCCGGCATCGGCACCACGCCGCATCTCGCGGCCGAACTGCTCGGCCAACTCGCCGGCGTGCGGCTGGAGCATGTGCCTTATCGCGGCACGGGTGCGGCGCTGCCGGACCTCATGGGCGGGAAGATCGAGGCGCTGTTCGGCGACATTTCCGCCGTGCTGAACCTGGTGGAGAATGGCCGGCTGCGCGCGCTGGCCACCACGGCGCCGACGCGCTCGCCCCTCGCCCCCGCCATCCCGACCACGGCGGAGGAAGGTTTTCCCGCCCTTGTCGTCCGCAACTTCCAGGCGCTGCTGGCCCCCGCCGGCACGCCGCGCCCGATCCTGGACCGCATCGCCGCCGCGCTTGGCGAAGCCCTGGGGGAGGAGACCGTGCGCGGTGCCCTGGCACGCCAGGGGGCGGAACCGGCGGCGAGCAACCCCGAACATCTCGCGCAATACCTGGCCCAGGAACGCGCGACCTGGACGCCGGTGATCCGCGCCATCGGCCTGCGCCTGGATTGATGCCGCCTGGATTGATGAACAAAACGGCACGGCCTGCGCATTCTTTCCATTTGTCGCATGGGCGGTCCGGAGACAGGATGCGCCGCTTTGAAACAGGCGGCAGCATGACCGCCTGACGGGAGAATGGAACGGACCATGAAGATCGCACGGCGCGCCTGCCTCGCTTTGCCCCTGCTGGCGCCACCGGGCCTTGCCCGCGCCCAAGGTGCCTGGCCGAACCGGCCGGTCCGCATCGTCGTCGCCTTCACACCCGGTGGCACCACGGACATCATCGCCCGCCTGGTCGGCGCGCACCTGTCGGAGATGTGGGGCCAGTCCGTCGTCATCGACAACCGCCCGGGCGCCGGCGGCAACATCGGGACCGAGCATGTCGTCCGCTCCGCCCCCGATGGCTACACCATCATGGTGGGCTCGGTCGGGCCGCTGGCGGTGAACCAGTCCCTGGTCCGCAACATGCCCTATGACACGCTCCGGGACCTGGCGCCGATCACGCTGCTGGCAGGGGTGCCGAACATCCTCGTCGTGGCGCCGAACCATCCCGCCCGCGATGTCGCCGGCCTCATCGCGGAGGCGAAGCGCCGGCCCGGGCAGTTGTCCTATGGATCGACGGGCGTCGGCACCTCCTCCCACCTCTCCGGCGTCATGCTGGACCAGATGGCGGGCATCCGGACGGAACACGTGCCCTATCGCGGCGCCGTCGCGCTGAACGACCTGCTGTCCGGCCGCATCGACTTCATGTTCGCGACCATCCCCTCCGTCATGGAGCAGATCCGCGGCAACCGCCTGCGCCCGCTCGCCGTCTCCTCCACCCAGCGGTCGCGGTCGAACCCGGATGTGCCGACCATGGTCGAACTCGGCTTCCCCGAATTCGATGCTTCCTCCTGGTTCGGCATGGTGGCGCCGGCCCGCACGCCGCCCGAGATCATCCGCAAGATCGCGGATGACAGCCACGCGGCGTTGCGCGTGCCCGCCATCGAACGCACCATGATCGAACAGGGCGCCGACCCCGTGGGCAATGGCCCGGAGGCCTTCGGCACCTTCATCGCCCATGAGATCAGGCGGTGGTCCGCCATCGTCCGCGTCTCCGGCGCATCGCCCGAATAAGACCCGAGGAACCGACCCATGCCCGACAGCGCCGCCGAACGCTTCCAGATCCCCTCCATGCGCGACCGCGTCTCGCCGGAGGAATGGCAGGCCCGCATCGACCTCGCCGCCTGCTACCGCCTGACGGACCTCTACGGCATGTCCGACATGGCCGCGAACCACATCTCCGTTCGCGTGCCCGGTGAGGATGGCGCCTTCCTCATCAACGCCTACGGCATGCTCTATGAGGAGATCACCGCGTCGTCGCTCGTGAAGATCGACGTGCACGGCAACGTGCTGGCCAAGCCGGAATTCCCGGGCGGCCTCTCCTACGGCGTGAACCGCGCGGGCTTTGTCATCCATGGCGCGATCCATGAGGCGAAGCACGAGATCGCCTGCGTCATCCATACCCATACCTGGCCGGGCATGGCCGTCTCCTCCCTGGAATGCGGCCTGCTGCCGATGAACCAGACCTCCATGCGCTTCGCGAAGATCGGCTACCACGACTATGAAGGCGTGGTGCTGGACATGGAGATGCAGGAACGCCTGGTCCGCGACCTCGGCGACAATAACGCGCTGATCCTGCGCAACCACGGGCTGCTGACCATCGGCAAGTCGGTCGGCGAGGCCTTCAACGCCATGCACCGGCTGGAACTCTCGTGCCGCGCGCAGCTGGCCGCGCAGGCGACCGGGCAGAAGCTGGTGGAGGTGCCGCAGGCCGTCGTGGACGCCACCTGGAACAACTACCAGCCCGGCACGCGCCGCCCCTATGGCGTGATGGAATGGCCGGCGCTGCTGCGGAAGCTGGACCGGATGGACCCGTCCTACCGCGACTGAACTTCGCCCGCCTTCACCGCCAGAACGCCGCCCGGGCCCCCGCCGGGCGGCGATGAGGATTGCCTTGGCCGTCACCACGCTGCGCGCCGCCATCGGCGCCTATCCCGAAACCGCCGCGCTGCTGGAAGGCCGCGTGGGGTCGGACCTGCTGGCGCTGGACAACATCCGCCACACGCCGCCCAGCAAGGCCTTCCCCGCCATGGTCCGGCAATCCGCCTTCGAGGTCAGCGAGATGGCGATCGCCACCTTCCTGATGGCCAAGGCCTACGGCAAGCCCATGGTGCTGCTGCCCGTGGTGCTGGCCGAACGGGCCCAGGAATCGGCCCTGCTGACGGCCATCGATGGCCCGGTGCGCGGCCCAGCCGACCTGGCCGGCGCCCCTATCGCCGTCCGCGCCTACAGCCAGACCACGGGGATGTGGCTGCGCGGCAGCCTGGCGGAGTTCCACGGCATCCGCGCCGACACCCAGCGCTGGACGACCTTCGAGGACGCGCATGTCCCCGAATTCATGGATCCGCCCTGGGTCACGCGCGGGACGCCGGGCCAGGACCTGCTGGCCATGACACGATCGGGTGAGGCCGCGGCCGGCATCTTCGGCAATGACCTGCCCGATGGCCTGCGCACCGTCTGCCCAGACCCCGAGGCCGCCGGCGCCCAGTTCCGCGACCGGCACGGCTTCATCCCCGTCAACCACCTGGTGGTGGCACGGCGGGATGTGGCGGATGCCCGCCCGGAATTGCTGGTGGAAGTGATGCGGATGCTCGCCGCGTCCGGCGCGCGCATGCACACGCGGGAAAGTCTGCGGCCCGCTCTGGCGCTGGCGATCCGCTACTGCACCGAACAGGGAATGATGCCGCGGCCGCTTTCGGTGGAGGAGGCCTGGGAAGGCCTGCCGGCGGCAATCCAGTAGGGAAGGGGGCGGCCGGTTGCCCGGCCGCCCGCCAAATCAGCTCTGGGTCTTGAGGTAGGCGATCAGGTCATTCAGCTGCTGCTCGTTCCGGATGCCCGGGAAGGACATGCTGCCGCGCGGCAGGAGATCCTTCGGGTTGGCGAGGTAGCGGCGGAGATTCTCCTCGGACCAGGTCTGGCCCGTGCGCCATTCCTGCATGTTCGCGGAATAGCGGAAGCCCTCGATCGAGCCCGCCGCGCGGCCGACGATGCCATGCAGGTTGGGGCCTACGCCGTTGCGGCCGCCGGCGTCGATGGTGTGGCAGGCGCGGCACTGGTTGAAAACCCGCTGGCCGGCAGTTGCATCCTGCGCCTGGGCGGCGAAGGGTGCGATGGCAAGGGCCGTCACCATGGCCAGAGTCAGATGTCGCATTCCAGCGATCCTCCTTGAACGTGTCTCGTCGATACGGCCCTGCCGCCGCCTCGCAGTGATCGGCGCAGGTGGAACGAGGCTCAACGCTTATGGCGTCTTTCCCGCCCGGCGCAAGGTGGCGCCAGGACCGGACGGCGCAACCCTCCCAGCGCATGAAACTGCCTTCAGGTTGCCACCGGCCGCGCTACGATTGCGTGCTGGGGCATAGGGGCGCGCGCATGGCTGAATTTTTCACTTCCGGCCGCGTGGCGGACCTGGTGCTGCTGGTCCTGGTGCTGGAATCGGCCGCGCTGGTGCTCTGGCACCTCCGCACCGGGCGGGGCCTGCCCCCGGCTGCCGTCCTCGGCCTGGCACTGCCCGGCGTCGCCCTGGTGCTGGCGCTGCGGGCCGCCCTGGTGGGGGCGGGCTGGCCCTTCGTGGCGATGGCGCTGGTGGGCGCCTTCGCCGCGCATCTGTTCGATCTTGCCTTGCGGCTCCGCCGCTGAACTTGCCTTGCGGCTCCGCCGCTGAAGCTTCCGGCTACGCCGTTGACGCCAACCTTCAGCCGAAGATGTCGGCCGGGCTGTCCCGCCGCAGGCTTTCGCCCAGCTCCCGGCCCATCGCCGCCGCATGCGCCTTGGCGCCCCAGAGCTTGCGCTTCAGCAGGAAAGACCCATCCGCCCGCGCCACCAGGCCGGTCAGCAGCAATTGCCCATCCGGCATCACCTGCGCATGCCCGCCGATCGGCGTGCGGCAGGACCCGTCGAGCGAGCCCAGCAGCGCGCGTTCGGCGGCGCTGACATAGGCGGCCTCCCCATCCTCGATGGCGGAGAGAAGCTCGCGCAGTTCCACGTCATCGGCCCGGACGGTGACGCCGACGATGCCCTGGCAGGCCGCCGGCACCATCGTCTCCGCATCCAGCACCACAGCGGCCTCATGCGCCATTTCCAGGCGCTTCAGACCGGCGATGGCGAGCAGCGAGGCCTGCGGCCCGCCTTCCGCCCGCACCTTGGAAAGCCGGGACTGCACGCTGCCGCGGATGATCTCCACCTGCAGGTCGGGCCGCGCATGCAGCAGCTGGCTCTGCCGGCGGACGGAAGCGGTGCCGATCAGCGCGCCGCGCGGCAGGCAGGCATAGGGGTCGTCGCGATCGACGCCGGCGCAATCGGGGCCGATGACGATGGCATCGCGGCTGTCCTCCCGCTTCAGCGCGCAGGCCAGGACGATGCCGGGCGGCAGTTCCGTCTCCAGGTCCTTCATGCTGTGCACGGCGAAATCCACGCGGCCATCGAGCAGTGCCTCATGGATCTCCTTCGCGAAGAGACCCTTCCCGCCGATATCGGCTAGGCGCTTGTCCTGGATCTTGTCGCCGCTGGTGGCGATGACGCATTCCTCGAAGGCCTTCACCTCCCGCAGCAGCGGGCAGACCTTGGTGATGAGTTCGAGGAAATGGCGCGTCTGCCACAGCGCCAGCGGCGATCCCCGCGTGCCGACCTTCAGCGGCAGGGTGCGCGTGGACTGCCGGTGATGGGGGGAATGCCCGTGCATGGCACCGCGGTGGCGGTGGCCCTCGGTGGATTGGTCAAGCGATGACAGCAGCATGCTCAGGCGTCTCCGCGCGCGGGGAGGAGGAAAAGATGCGTCATGCCCGGGCGAAGCCGAACAGATGCGCGAGGTCTTTGAAGAAGATCCGCACATGCGCCATCGGATCGCGGCGCACGAGTTCCTTGTTCATGTAGGATTCCCAGGTCAGGCGCTGGACGTCCTTGTCCTGGCAGATCTTCACGAACTTCTCCCGCCGCTTGTCGGAGGAGTACCAGAAGTACTGCATGATCCCGAGGATCCAGAAGACGCGGCCATGCGCCTTCATGAAGCGCTTGCGCGCGGTGGCGAGTGCCCGCGCATCCCCGGTCGCGACGAATTCCGCCGCGGCATCGGCGGCGAGCCGCCCGCACAGCATGGCGTAGTAGATGCCCTCACCGGATGCCGGCGCGACCACGCCGGCGGCATCGCCGGCCAGCACCACGTCCCGCCCATTGTCCCACTTCTTCAGCGGCTTCAGCGGAATGGGCGCGCCTTCGCGGCGGATGGTCTTCAACTGGTCCATCCCCGTCGCCGCGCGCAATTCGCCGACCGAACCGCGCAGCGAGAAGCCCTTATGCGCGGACCCCGTGCCGATGGAGATCTTGTCCCCATGCGGGAAGATCCAGCTGTAGAAATCAGGCGAGTAGCGGCCGTTGTAGACGACGTCGCAGCGCCTGGCGTCGTACTTGGCGATCTCGTCACCCTTCGGCGCTTCCACGATCTCGTGGTAGGCGAAGACGCAGGGAATCTTCTCCGCGCCCTTCACCGTCTGCTTGCCCACCTGGCTGCGCGCGCCATCGGCGCCGATCACGCAGCGCGTGCGCAGGCGCAGCGGCGCCGTGCCATCGGGCGCACCCTTCGGCGTGTAGGTGACGACCGTGACGCCATCGGCGTCATGCTCCACCGCCTCGAAGCTCCCGGTCAGGCGCTCGGCACCCGCTTCCGCGGCGCGGACGCGCAGGAATTCGTCGAAGACATCGCGGTCCACCATGCCGACGAACCCGTTCTCCACCGGCATGTCCACCTCCTTGTCGGTGGGGGAGATCATGCGCGCGGCGTTGATGCGGGCGACGATGAGATGGTTGGGGATGTCGAAGTCGCGGATCGCGCGGGGCGGGATGGCGCCACCGCAGGGCTTGATGCGCCCCGCCTTGTCCAGCAGCGCCACGGTCCGGCCCTGCCGCGCGAGGTCATGCGCGGCGGTGGCGCCCGCGGGGCCACCGCCCACCACCACCACATCGAAGATACCGGCGCTGTTCATGGAGGCCATCCTTCCGTTCAGTCGCCATTGGCCAGCCGCGCATCGCGGCTGTTGATCGAAGCGTAATCGCGTGACTTTTCCGTTGCCGGCCGCCCGATCCGGGCAGCGAGCAGGGCGGAAGCCAGGAACAGCAGCCCATCGGCCACGAAGACGGTGACATAGCCGCCGCCGGCGCTGCCCGTGACCAGCCGGCCCACATCCAGCACCACCGTGCCGGCCAGACCGCCCGCGCCGAAGGCGATCGCCTGCGCCGCGCCGAACATCCCCATCCGCACGCCTTCCCGCCCATCCCGCCCGCGGGAGACGAGTTGCATCATCGAGGCGATGGCCGCCGCGGCGAAGGCGCCATTGGCGACGCCCAGCGCGAAGAACGCTTCCCGGATCGGGAAGCCGATGCCCGCCATGCCTGCGCCCGCCAGCGTCGCCAGCAGCGCCGCCGCCGCCAGGCAGCCGCCCACCGCCCAGGCCCGCAGCACCGCGATGCGGCCGCCGGACAGGCTGCCGACGATGGCGATGACGATCATCCCCACCAGGACGCCGCCATGCTGCATGGAGGAAAGCCTGGTGGTCTCCCCCAGCGTCATGCCGAAGACGGTGCCGGCGAAGGGCTCCAGGATCAGGTCCTGCGCGCTGTAGGCCAGCATGGAGACGAAGACGAAGATGGTGAATTGCCGGGCCTCGGGCTCCGCCCAGACCTGCTTGAGGGCCACCATGAAGGGCGCCTGCGTCGCACGGTCCGCATCCCGCCGCGCGGGGCTCGGCCCCTCGATCCCCGCCACCGCCAGCAGCGCCAGCAGGAAGGCGATCACGGAAACCCCCGCCGCCACCGCCACCAGGCGCGGCCCAGAATAGGGGTCCAGCAGCCGGCCGGAGATCGCGGTGGTGATGACGAAGCCCGCGATCATCATGATCCACACCAGGCTCGCCGCCGCCGGCCGCCGTGCGGGCGCCACCCGCGCCGCCAGCAGCACCAGCAGCGAAGTTCCCGCCGCGCCGACGCCGATACCCACCAGCAGGAAGGCCAGCACGGCCAGCGCGATGCCGGGGACCAGCGCCGTGCCCATCCAGGCCGTCGCCACCGCCGCCAACACGCCACCCAGCCCCAGCACCGCCATGCCGCCGATGATCCAGGGCGTGCGCCGCCCGCCCTGGTCCGACCCATGGCCAAGCCGCGGCCTCAGCATCTGCACGGCGTAGTGCAGCGCCACCAGCACGCCCGGCAGCGTCGCCGGCAGCGCGTGTTCCACCACCATCACGCGGTTCAGCGCCGCCGTGGTCAGCACGACGATGGCGCCGAGCGAAGTCTGCACCAGGCCGAGGCGCAGGATGCCGAGCCAGCCGAGCGGCGGGAGCGCGTTCACGGCATGCCGCCAGACAGCGCGACCGCGCTCACCATCATGCCGGACACGTAAAGCGTGATGCCCGTGCCGTTGTACCAGGGCGCCAGGCCGCGCGGGTCCCGCAGCAGCTTGCGCATCAGCAGCCCCTGCGCCAGCAGCACGCCCGCGACCATCGCCGCCTGCAGGGGCGCGCCCCAGGCCAGCAGCAGCGCCGCCACCACCGCCTGCGGCGCCGCCATGAACAGGCAGGCCACCTTGGCCGCGCGATCAGCGCCCAGGATCACCGGCAGGGACCGCAGGCCGAAGCGCGTGTCACCCTCGATGGATTTGAAGTCGTTCAGCGTCATGATGCCATGCGCGCCCAGCCCGTAGAGCACCGCCACCAGCACCACCTTCGGGTCCGGCGCGCTGCCCGCCAGCACCGCGGTCGCGGTGAGCCAGGGCAGGGTCTCGTAGCTCATCCCGCAGGCCAGATTGCCCCACCAGCCATTCTGCTTCAGGCGCAGCGGCGGCGCGGAATAGATCCAGGCCATGACCACCGCCAGCACCGTCGCCGCGAAGCCCCAGGGCCCGAGCGCCGCGCCCACCAGCAGCGACGCGAAGGTCCAGCCGATCGCGACATACAGACCGCTCCGCCCCGGCATCCGGCCCGACGGAATCGGCCGCTGCGGTTCGTTGATGGCGTCCACATGCCGGTCGAACCAGTCATTCACCGCCTGGCTCATGCCGCAGACCATCGGCCCCGCCAGCAGGATGCCGAGCGCGATCATCGGATAGACATCAAGGAAGGCGGCGCCGGACGCCACCGCGCCGCAGGCGAAGGCCCACATCGGCGGGAACCACGTGACCGGCTTCAGCAGTTCCAGCACCGCCGAGGGCTGCAACCGCTGCCCGCCCGCACGCCCCACGATGTCGGTCCCGCTCGGCATGGGTCAGTCCTGCCCCTCATCCGCCGTCAGGTCGCCAAGCCCGTAGCGCCGCAGCTTCACGTAGAGCGACTGCCGCGACAGCCCGAGCATTTCCGCCGCCGAGGCGCGGTTGTCGCCCGTCAGTTCCAGCGCGGCCTCGATGCACAGCCGGTCGATCGCGTCGGTCGCTTCCCGCACCAGATCCTTCAGCGGCACGCGGCCGATGAGTTCCGTGAGCTGCTCCACGGACCGCGTGGCACCTTCCTGCGCGCGCACCGGCGGCCGCAGCCGCGGCCCGATGTCGCGGATCGCGAAGCCGAAGCAGGGCTGGCCGCCATTCATCACGGACACGGCGGAGATCTCGACCTCCGACTGCCCGCCCAATTCGCCGCGCAGCGTCGAGGCATAGAGGCGTACCGAGCCGCGGCTGCGCAGCGTGGAGAGCAGCACTTCCACCTCCACCCCCTGCCGGCCGAGCCAACGGTCCAGCGGCTCGCCGCGCGCCTGCTCCTCCGTCGTCACCTGCGCCATGTCGAGGAAGGCGGCGTTCGCGGTCAGGATGCGGGCGGCGCTGTCGGTGACGACGAAGGCGTCCGGCACCACCTCCACCACCTTCAGCAGCTTGGTCTTGGCTTCCGGCAGCATCAGCGCCTGGCCGGCATCGCCGATGACGGAGAACCGCACCAGGAACAGCAGCCCGCCTTCCTGCCGGAAGGTGGAGGCGGAGACGAGGACATCCTGCGCGCCCTCCGCCAGCCGGGCGCGGACATCATCGGCGCGACCGGCACTGCGCACGGTGGCAAGCAGCGCCTGAACGGCGGCGCGGTCCTCCGGCGCGAAGACATCGGACAGGACGCGCCCCGGCATCCGGCGCGCGGTGCGGCCGAACAGCCGCTGGGCGGAGGGATTGGCCTCCATGATCCGCTGCGACTCGGCTTCCAGGATCAGCACCGGGTCCACGGACATCTGGAACAGCAGGCGGTAGCGCGTCTCCGCCTGGCGAAGGCGGGAATAATCCCGCTCCATGGATTGCTGCACCTCGACCAGGCGCTGCTGCAGCTGGGAGACGGGGCGAAGATCCCGCCCGAAGACCACGCGACGCCCCTGGTTGCCGATCGGCGCCACGGAGCAGAGGAGGGGGATGGAGGCACCGCGGGCGGAAAGCTGGTTCACATGGCGCCAGCGCGGCGCCTCGCTCGCCGGCGGCTGCTCCAGCATCGCATCGACCTTGGGGCGGCTGTCCTTCGCGACCGTGTCGCCCCAGAAGCGACCCAGCCAGCCATCATGCGAATCGAACTCGCGGGCCAGCTCCTCGCTGCTGAAGGCCAAGTCACGAATGGCCCCGCTCTCGTCAAGCACGAGCGCGATGTCCGCGGCAGCCGCGATCAAGCCCGCGGTTGCATCCGCATCGAGCTGACCCAGCGACGTCCTTGGGGCATTGAACGATTTCACGAGCCATCCCGTCCTTCATCCCAGGGGCCCCCCTTCTCAACCCACCCCTCATGATCGTCAACATACTGATTCAATGTGTAAAATCCGACCTGCCTTGCGGCCGGTCAGGCTTCCCGCATCAGCAGCGCCAGCAGCGTCTCGGCCTTGAGAGCTGCCTGCTGCCCGTCCGGAGCGGTGGCATCGGCGCCAACCAGCGCTGCCAACTCCGGTCGGTCGATGAATACCCGTCCGCCGACGAGCACCCCGATCTGCGGATTCCGCGAGGCCCTGCGGACCTCCCGGATCGTCGTCGCCAGAACCTCCAGCCTGTCCTCGCAAGCCAGCGAGAAGCCGATGGCGGCGAACCATTGCCGCCGCACCATCGCCGCCAGTTCCTTGGTGGTGGTGCCGCTGCCGGAACTGACGTCCCAGCCCTGGCGCCGGAAGAATTCGCCCACCATCAGCAGGCCGAAGCTGTGCTGTTCACCAGGCACAGGCGCCAGGAGGATGCGGCGATCGACATCGGCGCGGCCGATGCGGGGCTGGAAGGCCGGGCTGTTCTCCAGCACCACCTGCTGCAGGCAGCACAGGCCAACCGTCACGGCCGTGAAGTCGCAGCGATCCTGTTCCCACAATTCGCCAAGCCGCCGCGCCACGGGGGCGAGGAGCTGGAGATAGACCATCTCCAGCGGCATGCCGCGGGCCCGAAGGCCGTTCACATAGGAAAGGCAACCGGACAGGTCGCCGGTCATCGCCAGGCCGGTGACGACCGAGATATCCTCGGGCTGCGGGAACGCACCACCCGGAGTCTCGATATAGGCGGGGGCATTCGCCTCACGCCGCGAGAGCACGAGACGGGGAATGATCTCCGTCTCCAGCGTCCGGGCGAGCAGCGCGACGCGCCGCCTCTCGCCGCCCGGTGGCTTGCCCTGCCGCGGTGGTGCCCGCGGGTTGGCCAGCGGGGTTTGTCGATCCCCGTCGCCGGCCTGGTCGCGCGACAGGCCAGCGGAGCCACTTGCTCCACCCTCCCTGGCCTGTGTGCTGACCTCACTCATGACGTTTCCCGTGGTCGTGGGCTTCGGCGACATCGCCCTGCTCCCGTGATGACAACTTCAACCGCACCGGCCCGTCCTGTCAATCGCGATTTACGTCAATCGCGCTTGACACTGTGAGGTCCGGGCTTCTAGCCTCCCTGAACAAGACGAGTGGGAGAGAAAGAAAATGCGCGGTTTCAGGCCTTCGGGGCCAGTTTGCGCACTCTTTCTCGGCAGTTCCCCCCTTCGTCGGCCGTCGTGCAGGGGCAGCGGCAGCCTCAAGCGGCCAACGGACCGCCTTTGACGGAGGGTTGTCAAGCAATGCTTACAACGAACGGTTTGTCTGGCCTGCTGGACGCCCTGGATGCATCCCCCTGGGGTGCAACCACCGGTCGGTCCGCCCGCCATGCACGGGCCCACGGCGCCGCCCAGGCGGGGCCCCAGGCGGGGCAGCGTCAACCACTCTATACAGAGGCCGAGCGGCAGCGCCGCGATGCCTCTCCCTGGACCCTGGTGCAGGGCATCCTCGCCCCCCTGCAATTCGCCGTCTTCCTGGTCAGCCTCGGCCTAGTGGCCCGCTACCTCGCGACCGGTGAGGGCCTGGCCGTCGCCACCGCCTCCGTCGTCGTCAAGACCGTCATTCTCTACGTCATCATGGTGACGGGCTCGATCTGGGAGAAGGTGGTCTTCGGTCGCTGGCTCTTCGCCCCCGCCTTCTACTGGGAAGACGTCTTCTCGATGCTCGTGCTGGGGCTGCACACCGCCTATCTCGGCACCGTCCTGTTCGGGATCGGTGACGGGCAGGGCCAGATGCTCCTGGCGCTTGCCGCCTATGCCGCCTACCTCGTCAACGCCGCGCAGTTCGTCCTGAAGCTGCGGGCGGCCCGGCGGGATGAGGCGCTGGCCCGCGGTGGCCCGGCCGGAATGTCAGCCGCATGAGCGCCGCCGCAGCCCTCCCCGCCGTGCCTGTCTCCGGCTGCGGGGACGCCCCCGTCCTGCGGGAGCGTGGTCAGCGGGAAGTGTTCTGCGGCCTCACCGGCATCGTCTGGCTGCATCGCAAGATCCAGGACGCCTTCTTCCTGGTCGTCGGCAGCCGCACCTGCGCCCACCTGCTGCAATCCGCGGCCGGTGTCATGATCTTCGCCGAGCCCCGCTTCGCCACCGCCATCATCGATGAGCGTGACCTGGCCGGCCTCGCCGACTGCAATGACGAACTGGACCGGGTGGTGACGCGCCTCATCGAGCGTCGCCCCGACATCAAGCTGCTCTTCCTGGTCGGCTCCTGTCCGAGCGAGGTCATCAAACTCGACCTCTCCCGCGCCGCGCAGCGCCTGTCGCGCCGCTTCAGCCCCGGCGTGCGCGTGCTGAACTACAGCGGCAGCGGCATCGAGACGACCTTCACCCAGGGCGAGGATGCCTGCCTCGCCGCCCTGGTGCCCGAGATGCCGGCCGAGCCCGGCACTGCGCGGTCCCTGCTGGTGGTGGGTGCCCTGGCCGAGGTGGTGGAGGACCAGTTCCTTCGCCTCTTCGCCGCCCTCGGCGTCGGCCCCGTGCGCTTCCTGCCCAGCCGCCGCGCTTCCGAACTGCCGCCGATCGGCCCGGGCACGCGCTACATCCTCGCGCAGCCCTTCCTCAATGACACCGCCCGCGCGCTCGAAGCCCGCGGTGCCACCCGCATCGCGGCACCCTTCCCGCTGGGTGTGGAGGGCACCACCGCCTGGCTGACCGCGGCCGCGCAGGTCTGGGGCACGCCCGCCGATCGCATCGCCGAGGCCATCGCCCCCGCCGCCACCCGCGCCCGCGCCGCGCTGGGCCGAATTCGCGAACGACTCGACGGCAAGAGCATCTTCTTCTTCCCTGACAGCCAGCTGGAAATCCCGCTGGCGCGCTTCCTATCCCGCGAACTCGGCATGAAGCTGGCGGAAGTCGGCACGCCCTACCTGCAGAAGCACCATCTGGCCGAGGAACTGGCCATGCTGCCGGCCGGCACGATGCTGTCCGAGGGCCAGGATGTGGAGCGCCAGCTCGATCGCTGCCGCGCCGCGAAGCCGGACATCGCGGTCTGCGGCCTCGGCCTCGCCAATCCGCTGGAGGCCGAGGGCATGACGACCAAATGGTCGATCGAGCTGGTCTTCACGCCCATCCAGGGCTTCGACCAGGCCGCCGATCTCGCCGAACTCTTCGCCCGCCCGCTCGTGCGGCGCGCCAAGTTGATGGTGTAGCGCCATGCAACTCGCCGTCTGGACCTATGAAGGCCCGCCCCATATCGGGGCCATGCGCATCGCCACCGCGATGGAGGGCGTGCACTACGTGCTGCACGCGCCGCAGGGCGATACCTACGCCGACCTGCTCTTCACGATGATCGAGCGCCGTTCGAAGCGCCCGCCCGTCACCTACACCACCTTCCAGGCGCAGGACCTCGGCGGCGATACCGCCAACCTGTTCCGCCAGGCCGTGCTGGACGCCTATGAGCGTTTCCGCCCGCAGGCGCTGCTGGTCGGCTCCAGCTGCACGGCGGAGCTGATCCAGGATGATCCGGGTGGCCTGGCCAAGACGCTCGGCCTGCCGATCCCCGTCGTCCCCCTCGAACTCCCCGCCTATCAGCGGAAGGAGAATTGGGGCGCCTCCGAGACCTTCTATCAGCTGGTCCGCGCCTGCGCCGGCCCGCATGTGCCGGCCCCCGGCACGAAGCGTGTTCGTAGCGACGTGCCCCGCTGCAACATCCTCGGCCCGACCGCGCTTGGCTTCCGCCACCGCGACGACGTGCCGGAAGTGGAGCGCCTGCTGGAGACGCTCGGCATCGAGGTCAATGTCATCGCGCCGATGGGCGCGACCCCGGCGGACCTCGCGCGCCTTGGCGATGCCGATTTCAACGTCGTGCTCTACCCCGAAGTGGCGGGGCAGGCGGCGTCCTGGCTCAAGCGCAGCTTCGGCCAGAACTTCACCACCATCGTGCCGATCGGCGTCGGCGCGACGAAGGATTTCGTGGCGGAAGTGGCGCAGATGGCCGGCGTGCCGGCCGCCACCGCCAACGGCACGCTGCGGCTGCCCTGGTATTCACGGTCGGTGGACAGCACCTACCTCACCAACAAGCGCGTCTTCATCTTCGGTGATGCCACCCACGCCATCGCCGCCGCGCGAGTCGCCAGCCAGGAACTCGGCTTCCAGGTCGTGGGCCTCGGCAGCTATTCCCGCGAATTCGGTCGCGAGATCCGCGCCGCCGCCGCCACCCATGGCGTCGAGCCGCTGATCACCGACGACTACCTGGAAGTGGAAGCGCAGATCACCGCGCTGCAGCCCGAACTGGTGCTGGGCACGCAGATGGAACGCCATGTGGCCAAGCGCCTCGGCATTCCCTGCGCGGTCATCTCCTCCCCGGTCCATGTGCAGGATTTCCCCGCCCGGCATTCGCCGCAGATGGGGATCGAGGGTGCGAACGTCCTGTTCGACACCTGGGTCCACCCCCTGATGATGGGGCTGGAGGAACATCTCCTCGGCATGTTCCGGGAAGATTTCGAGTTCAACGACGGCGCCGCGCCGTCCCATTTGGGACACGGCACGCCGTCACAGCTGGGCAAGGAGGCCGCGCCCGCCGCGCAGCCCCTGCCCGCGCCCGCGGCAGTGACTCCCCACGCTGCCGCGGGCGACCCCTCTGCTGCCGTTATCGGCACGCTGGTGGTCGCCTGGGGTGCCGATGCCGAGAAGGAGCTGAAGAAGATTCCCTTCTTCGTCCGCGGCAAGGCGCGTCGCAACACCGAACGGTTCGCGCAGGAACGCGGGATCGGGACCATCACGCTCGAGACGCTCTACGATGCCAAGGCGCATTACTCGAGGTGACATTTCTCCACACACGCGGGGGGCACCATGCCTGAGGGCGTGAACCGACTGACCACCACGATGCGCGTCGTGGTCGTGACGATGGATAGTCACCTCGCCGGCGCCATGATGCAGGCCCGCGCCACGCTGCGGCGGGAGATTCCTGGCCTCGAACTCTCCGTCCACGCCGCCGATGAATGGGGCAGCGATGCCGCGGCGCTGAACGAATGCCTGGCCGACATCGCCCGCGGCGACATCGTCATCGCCACCATGCTGTTCCTGGAGGATCACATCCGCCAGGTCCTGCCCGCCCTGAAGGCGCGGCGCGACGCCTGCGACGCCATGGTCTGCTGCATGTCGGCCGGGGAGGTCATGAAGCTGACCCGCATCGGCCGCTTCGACATGGGCGCCGAAGCGACCGGCATCATGGGCATGCTGAAGCGGCTGCGCGGCGCGAAGAAGGAAGGCGCGCCGGCTTCCGGCAAGGGCCAGATGAAGATGCTGCGGGAGCTGCCGAAGCTCCTCCGCTTCATCCCCGGCACGGCGCAGGATGTCCGCATCTACTTCCTGGCCCTGCAATACTGGCTGGCCGGCAGCCAGGCGAACCTCGCCAACCTGGTCCGCATGCTGGTCAATCGCTACGCCGCGGGCCCGCGCGCTGGCCTTGTCGGCACGCTCAAGGTCTCGCCACCGGTCGAGTATCCGGAAGTCGGCCTCTACCACCCCCGCCTGCGCGGCCAGGTGACGGAACGGGTCGACCAGCTGCCGAGCGAAGGTCGCCTCGGCACCGTGGGGCTGCTGGTGATGCGGTCCTACGTCCTGGCCGGCAACGCCGCGCATTATGATGGCGTGATTGCGGCGCTGGAGACCAAGGGCCTGCGCGTCATACCCGCCTTCGCCTCGGGCCTCGACAACCGCCCGGCGATGGAACGCTTCTTCATGCGGGACGGCGCACCGGCCGTGGACGCCGTGCTGTCGCTCACCGGATTCTCGCTGGTCGGCGGCCCTGCCTACAATGATGCGCATGCGGCGGAGGCGATGCTCTCCCGCCTCGATGTGCCGTACCTCGCCGCCCATCCTCTCGAATTCCAGACCATCGAGCAGTGGAACGAGGATCCGCGCGGGCTGACGCCGGTGGAAGCGACCATGATGGTCGCGATCCCGGAACTCGATGGCGCGATCTGGCCGATGACCTATGGCGGCCGCTCCATCGCGGGTGCCGAGGATGTGCGCCGCGACATGGTGGCGCATCGCGAACGCGCGGCCACGCTGGCGGACCGCGTGGCCAAGCTGGTCGCGCTGCGCCGCGCCGCGCGGCGGGATCGCAAGGTCGCCGCGGTGGTCTTCAACTTTCCGCCCAATGCCGGCAATACTGGCACGGCCGCCTACCTCTCCGTCTTCCAGTCGCTGTTCAACACGCTGGTCGCGATGAAGGCCGCCGGCTATACGGTCGATGTGCCCGCCGATGTGGATGCGCTGCGCAATGCGATCATCATCGGCAATGCGGCGCAGTTCGGCGCCGTTGCCAATGTTGCCGCCCGCATCCCCGCCGATGACCATGTGCGGCGGGAGCCCTATCTGAAGGATATCGAGCGGCAATGGGGCCCGGCCCCCGGCCGCGCGCAATCCGATGGCGCGACGATCCATGTGCTCGGCGCGCGCTTCGGCAATGTCTTCATCGGCGTCCAGCCCGGCTTCGGCTGGGAAGGCGACCCGATGCGCCTGCTGTTCGAACGCGGCTTCGCCCCCACCCACGCCTTCAGCGCCTTCTACCGCTGGATCCGTGAGGATTTCGGCGCCCATGCGGTGCTGCATTTCGGCACCCATGGCGCGCTGGAATTCATGCCGGGCAAGCAGGCCGGGCTATCCGCGGAATGCTGGCCGGATCGCCTGATCGGCGACCTGCCGAACCTCTACCTCTATGCCTCGAACAACCCTTCCGAGGGCATGCTCGCCAAGCGCCGCGCGGGTGCGGCGCTGATCAGCTACCTGACGCCGCCGGTCACGAATGCGGGCCTCTATCGCGGCCTGCTCGACCTCAAGGCGTCGCTTGATCGCTGGCGGGTGCTGGAGCCGGAATGCGATGCCGGCGTGCGCGCCTCCCTCGCGCAGCTCGTCCAGGCCCAGGCTTCCGGCGTCGATCTCGCCCCGGCCGAGCCCGCCTGGTCCGCCGATGCGGCGCCGGAGGCGATCCGCCTGCTGGGCAATGCGCTGCTCGAACTCGAATACACGCTGATCCCGCACGGCCTGCATGTGGTCGGCGAGGTCCCGAACCGCGAACAGCGCGCGGCGATGCTGGATGCCGCCGGCGTGCCGGTCGGTGAGGAACGCACGCGCCTCGATGCGCTGCTGGCCGCGGAGCACGAAATCCCGGCCATCCTGCACGCCCTTGATGGCGGCTACATCCGCCCCGCGCCGGGCGGCGACCTGCTGCGCAACACCGCGGTGCTGCCCACGGGCCGCAACCTGCATGGCTTCGATCCCTTCAAGATCCCCTCCGCCTTCGCGGTGAAGGATGGCGCCCGCCAGGCGGACCGCCTGCTGGCCCGCCACCAGGCCGATGGCAAGGGAATGCCGGAGACGGTGGCGATCGTCCTCTGGGGCACCGACAATCTGAAGACCGAAGGCGGCCCCATCGCGCAGGCGCTGTGGCTGATGGGTGCCGAGCCGCGTCATGACAGCTACGGCCGCCTGACCGGCGCGAAGCTGATCCCGCTGGAGATTCTGGGCCGCCCGCGCATCGATGTGATGGTGACGCTGTCGGGCATCTTCCGCGACCTGCTGCCGCTGCAGACCCGCCTGCTGGCGGAGGCCGCGCTGCTGGCCGCCGAGGCCGATGAACCCGCGGACCGCAACTACATCCGCAAGCACGCTTTGGCCTTCATCGCGCAGCATGGCGGCACGATGGAGCAGGCGGCGCTGCGGGTCTTCGGGAATGCCGAGGGTGCCTATGGCGCCAACGTCAACCAGATCCTCGATGCCGGACTCTGGACCGATGAGGACGAACTGGCCGAGGCCTATGTGAAGCGCAAGGGCTTCGCCTATGGCATCGATGGCAAGGCCGCGCGGCAGGACAAGCTGCTGGGCCATGTGCTGGGCAGCGTCGATGTCACCTACCAGAACCTCGACAGCATCGAGGTCGGGCTGACCAGCATCGACCAGTATTTCGACACGCTCGGCGGCATGTCCCGCGCCGTGCGCCGCGCCCGCCACGGCCAGGAAGCCGCCGTCTATGTCGGCGACCAGACCCGTGGCGAGGGCACGATCCGTACTGTCGCCGAACAGGTGGCGCTGGAGACCCGGACGCGTGCCCTGAACCCCAAATGGTTCGAGGCCCTGCTGTCCCATGGCTATGAGGGCGTGCGCCAGATCGAGGCGCAGGTCACCAACACCATGGGCTGGTCCGCCACCACCGGCCAGGTCGCCCCCTGGATCTACCAGCAGATGGCCGAGACCTACATGCTCGACCCCGCCATGCGGGAACGGTTGGCGAAGCTCAACCCGACCGCATCGGCGAAGATTGCAAACCGCCTGATCGAGGCGCAGGAGCGCCGCTATTGGGAACCGGATGCCGAGGTCCTGGAGGCGCTGAAGCGCGCCGGCGAGGAACTCGAGGACCGGATTGAAGGAATCACCGTGGAGATGGCCGCATGAGCGTGATCATGAGACCACCGCCGGGCGCCAGCATCTCCCGCCGCGGGGATGGTGACGGCAGTGTCCAGGTTCATATGGACGACCCCCTGAAGATCGAGGGCGCGAAGGTCTTCGCGGTCTACGGCAAGGGCGGCATCGGGAAAAGCACGACCAGCTCCAACCTTTCCGTTGCTTTCGCCAAGCTCGGCAAGCGCGTGCTGCAGATCGGCTGCGATCCGAAGCACGACAGCACCTTCACCCTGACGGGCCGCATGATCCCGACGGTGATCGATGTGCTGGACGGCGTCGGCTTCCATTCGGAGGAACTCCGCCCCGAGGATTTCGTGGTGGAAGGCCGCCACGGCGTCATGTGCGTCGAAGCCGGTGGCCCACCCGCGGGCACGGGCTGCGGCGGCTATGTCGTCGGCCAGACGGTGAAGCTGCTGAAGGAGC